>NZ_FOSR01000001.1:141692-522376 GCF_900114325.1 Rhodanobacter glycinis | reverse complement strand
AGCGCCATCGATGCGCGCAAGGCGCGCGGCAAGGGGTACGCGATGAGTCTTCAGGTACGCAAGCGCATCGAGCAGGGTTTTGGCTGGATCAAGACTGTTGGCGGGCTGGACAAGTTGCCGCTGGTATCGCTGCCCAAGGTGCGTGGTTGGGTGACGTGGACGTTTGCGGCATACAACCTGATCCGACTCGGCGGCATTGGCGAGTGGTGGAATCCATCGCCAACGTGAGCCGCGACGGGAGGCGTGCGCCCGGAACCTGGAAAAGGGTCTTCACCCAAACGGACATGCACCTGCTGCGATAGAAAAACTCTATCGCTGCAGCTTTGAAATCGACATTCTCAACAGCCTGCTAGTAACGGAGGAGTTGGGCTTGCGAACCGTGGGCGACTCATGTCACTGGATTCGTCGGCAAAAAGTATCCAGTTCACTTCCTCGGTTGATTGAGTCAAAACCACATAGAGCCTGCATGCCCTAGACGAAGGGCATGCAACGGCGCAGCGCGCTCACGTGCTGGCACGCGCCCTCGCATGACGAGGCTTGGATGCGGTTTTTGCGGTTTTTGCGAGCACGGCGCGCTTGGTTTTGAGCTTAACCGGCTTGGCGACCATGCGCACCCCAAGGGCACCCATGATCCTGGATATGGTGACGAAACCCGGTTTGGCACCGGGCCGCAGCGCCTTGTACAGGCTTTCGCGCCCGAGACCGCTATCTTCGGCCACCTTGCTCATGCTGCGCGCGCGCGCAATATCGGCGAGCGCGGACAGGAACAGGTCCGAATCGTTTTCGTCAATGACCTCGTTGAGATACGCAGCGATGACTTCGTCATTGTCGAGATACTCGGCGGCGTCGAAGGCCGAGAACTTGGTGGACATGACACACTCCTTTTCTTGGTACTGCCAGTACTTGGTGCTGCCTGACCTTCTGACACAACTAATTCGACGACGAATTTGCCGCCAGTATCTTCTTTGCTTTCTCGATGTCCTTTTGCTGGCTCGACTTATCACCGCCGTACAACAGCAGGTACACCGTGTTTCCTTTCCTGACGGCATAGACCCGGTAGCCCGGGCCATGGTCGATGCGCAGTTCGATGATACCGTCGAAGTGCTTTGCATCCCCCATGTTGCCTGCAGCAAGGCGCTTGATCCGTACCAGGATCTTGGCCTTCGCAACCTGATCTTTCAGCCCTTTGAACCATTCCCTGAATTCATCGGACTGTTGGACGGCACTCATGACTCATGATGTATCTAACTAGATACGCATGTCAATGATGTGGCTGTCCCACAGGTTGAATTCTGGCGAGCAGGTCCTCAAGCCACAAACTGCAGCCTTGCCAGCTCCGCATACAACCCACCTTCGGCCAGCAGGCTTTCGTGCGTGCCTTGCGCCACGATGCGGCCACCATCAAGTACCACGATGCGGTCGGCGCGTTGCACGGTGGCGAGGCGGTGGGCGATGACCAGGGTGGTGCGGCCTTTCTCCAACCGTTCCAGGGCTTGCTGGATGGCCGCTTCGGATTGCGCGTCGAGGGCCGAGGTGGCTTCGTCGAGCAGCAGCAGCGGGGCGTCGCGCAGGATGGCGCGGGCGATGGCGATGCGCTGGCGTTGTCCGCCGGAGAGGCGTACGCCGCGTTCGCCCATTTCGGACTGGTAGCCGTCTTCCAGCGCGCTGAGGAAATCATGGGCTTCGGCGGCGCGGGCGGCTTCGTGCACTTCCTCGTCGCTGGCGCCGTCGCGACCGAAGCGGATGTTGTCGGCGGCGCTGCCGCTGAAGATCACGGTTTCCTGCGGGACCAGCGCGATGGCGCTGCGCAGGTCGTTGAGAGTCACGGCGCGCAGGTCGATGCCGTCGACGCTGATGCTGCCGTTTTGCGGATCGTAGAAGCGCAGCAGCAGCGAGAACACGGTGCTTTTGCCGGCGCCGGAGGGTCCAACCAGTGCAACGGTTTCGCCGGGGCGCACGTTCAGGGTGAAGTCGTGCAGGGCGGCGGTGTCGGGGCGGGTGGGGTAGTGGAAGCTCACGTGATCGAAATGCAGGGCGCCGCTGAGCGGGCGCGGCAGCGCCAGCGGCTGCGCCGGCTCGATGATGTCCGGGCGCTCATCCAGCAGTTCGCTGAGGCGTTCCATTGCGCCGGCAGCGCGCAGCACGTCGCCCCACACTTCGGACAAGCCGGCCACCGAACCGGCGGCGAACACGGCGTACAGCACGAACTGGCCCAGCACGCCCGGGTCCAGCGTGCCGGCCAGCACGTGGCGGGCGCCGGCCCAGAGCACCAGGGTGATGGCGCCGAACACCAGCACGATCACTGCCATGGTCAGCAGCGCACGCATGCCGATGCGCCGACGCGCGGTGGCCAGCGCGCGCAGGATGGCGTTGCTGTAACGGGTGCTCTCGATGTTTTCGCGGGCGTAGGCCTTCACCGCGGTGGCGGCGTTGAGGGTTTCGTTGGCGATGGCCGCCGCGTCCGCGAGGCGATCCTGGCTGGCACGCGAAAGCTTCTGCACGCGGCGGCCGAAGACCAGGATCGGCAGCATCACCGCGGGAATCACCAGCGCGGTAAGCCCAGCCAGCGACGGTGCGGTCCACACCATCATGGCGCTGGCACCAAGCAGCATCACCGCGCTGCGCAACGCCACCGATATGCCGGAGCCGATCAGCGCCTGCACCACTTCGGTGTCGGCGCTGAGGCGCGACAGCAATTCGCCGACGCGGCTGCGTTCAAAGAAGCCGACGTCGAGGCGGATCACTTGCGCATACAGCGTCTGCCGCAGCGAGGCCAGTGCGCGTTCGCTGAGCAGGGTGATGCAGAAATAGCGGGCGGCAGTGGCCAGCGCGAGCACGACCGCCACGCCGAACAAGGCGATGAAGGTCTCGTTGATCACCGCCTGGCTGGAATGCCCGAAGCCCTTGTCGATGATGTAGCGGAAGGCCAGCGGTAGCACCAGCGAGGCGCCCGACGAGAGACACAGGAAAAGCAGCCAGCCGAATGCCAGTGTCTTGTGCGGTTTCAGGAACGGCCACATGCCGCGGAGGGCGCCGATGCGGCGTTTCGGTCGTTCGGCGGCGGGCTTGGTCGTCATGGGTAACCGTTTCGGGCGAATCCGGAATCAAGCTACATGGGGCTGTCGCGTGCCGATTCAATCATTCACGACGAGCGCTTCGCGCGGGGTCTCGGCCGCGGGCAAGCCTGCGCTGGCAGGTTGGTGGCGCATCAACCGCGAGCGCAGGCGCAGGAAGGGCCGTTCCACGGTGTAGTGGAGCAAGGCGCCGGTGGCGAAGATGGCGATCGCATAGGCGGCAAAAGCCGCCAGGCCATGGATGCCGGGGTGCGCAGCCAGCAGGGTTTCGACCCGGTGCATGGCCAGCTTGTGGCTGAGGTAGAGGCTGTAGGAGATCGCGGCGATCCAGCCTGCACCGGGCACGCGCCAGCGCCCGAGCCAGCCGTGCGGGCTGGCGGCAGCAGTGACAAGCAGCGCCAGCCCGAAGGACAGCAACGGATAACCGAACACATCCGCCGCAAACGACACGCGGTGCCGGAACAGCCAGATGGCCGCGCCCGTTACGACGAGGCCAGCCAGTGCGACGAGGTTGGCTTTCGCCTGCCAGGCTTTCCAGCCTGACGGGTGGTAAATCTGCAGGGTGGCCAGCACCACGCCAGCCAGCAGGCCATCCAGTCGCGACCACGTCGGAAAATAGACGCTCTTGATGAAATCCATGTCGTGCAGTGAGGCGTAGCCGCGAATCAGCATGCCGGCCGCCACGATGCCCACGCCGACGGCAATGGTCACCCGAAGCGACGGCCGCCGCGTCAGCAGCCACGCCAACCACGGGAAGACCAGGTAGAAATGCTCTTCGACGCACAGCGACCAGGCATGCGAAAACGCCTGGTTGCGCGGGTAATCGATCAGCAGGTTCACGGTGAAGGTGAGGAATTGCCAGACCGGCTGCATGCCCGGCGCTTCGCGCCACGACGGCAACCACGTGTATATCGCCAGCACCACCAGAAACACCGGCAGGATGCGGAAGGCCCGACGCAGGTAGAAGCGCCCGAAACGCAGCGGTTCGCCCCGGCTCAATGGTTCCAGCAACTGGAAACCGATCAGGTAGCCGCTGAGCACGAAGAACAGGTCCACGCCCATCCAGCCGTAGTCGGCGACGCTTTGGAACGGTCCACCCAGCCCGCCGACGATCCACGAATGGAACAGCATCACCCACACGATGGCGATGGCGCGCAGCAGGTCGAGCCCTGGCAGACGTTTCATGGATTCCCCGAATAACGGCATGCCGGGATGTGTTCCCGGCTTGGGCAGCCTGCGATGGAAAACTTGGCGGCGCGTGGCGGATTTCTGGCGATTCGATGGCACGGCTGAACTTGGATGTTTCTGTAAGGATTGCTCGGGAGGGTTTCGAAAAACCTCGCAAGTTACGTCATTCCGGCGAAGGCCGGAATGACGAGCAATCGAGGCTCACTCCAATACGCGCACTTCGCTGCGTCCGCGACTGAGATCGGTGATGCGTTGGCGCACCTCGTCCACGCGGTCCTGCGGCAACTGGAAGTGCAAGGAAACGCCGTCGGCTTCGAAATGTTCCTGCTCGATCTCGGCGCCCAGCTCCTTCAGGCGGGCCCGGAACAAGGCGTGTTCGGCAAAGTCGCAACGGGTGGCCAAGTGGGCCATCGCAATCAGCGGAACACGCTCGGCCAGTCGCAGGCATTCGGCTGCGGTGCCGCCATAAGCGCGGGCCAAGCCGCCAGCACCCAACTTGATGCCGCCATACCAGCGTGTCACCACTACCATCACATGATCCATGCCCTGGCCTTCGATGGCCTGCAGGATCGGCCGACCTGCGGTGCCGCCGGGTTCGCCATCGTCGTTGAAGCGGTAGTCCTGGCCGATGCGCCAGGCCCAGCAGTTGTGCGTGGCGGCGGGATCGGCGATCTCGCGCAGGAAGGCCAGCGCCTGCTCGGGGCTCTCTACCGGCGCGGCCTGGGCCAGGAAGCGGCTTTTGCGGATGTCCTGCGCGTGCTGGCTTGTCTGCGCCAGCGTGTGCAACGGCTCATTCATGTGAAAGACAGGGGGCGTGGCATGGCGGGGCGCAGACGGCAGGAAACATGGGACGAGGGTAAGCGATTGCCCGGCCGGATGCAGGTTCGGATGAGCAAATTGGATGGCCTTCGGGGTCGGCCTTCACGCAGCGCTTTCGCTCCGCTCGATATGAATGGGGGACGGGGCTGAATCCAGAGGCTGTCCGTGTTCCGGCAGATCCCCCCGCCGCTACCGGGTAGTGACGGCTTGCCGGACTTTCACGAGGAATGCTGCTGTTGAAGATCGGCCATCGGCTCGCCATGCTCAATTTCCACCGCCTGCGGGCCGTGTTCCGTCTGCGCTCCATGCGCAATCGGCGCCTGGAGCCCGAATCGGCGTTGCGCGCGGAATTGTTCAGTGCCGACCAGATGGACCAGCACGGCGCAGCGCTGGCCGAGCGGCACCGGATCAGCCCGCTGACGCGGTCCAATGCGCTGTTGACGCGCTTGGCCAGCAATCGCAGCGTACTGGCGCATGCGGGTGATCGTCTTACCAAGGCCATGCGCGATGGCCGTCGCATCACGCCGGCGGCGGAGTGGCTGCTCGACAACTACTACCTGATCGAGGAACAGATCCGCACTGCGCAGCGGCATCTGCCCAAGGGCTACAACCGCGAACTGCCAGTGTTGCTGAGCGGCCCGTGTGCGCACATGCCGCGGGTGTACGAGATTGCCCAGGAAACCATCGCGCATGGCGACGGCCGCGTGGACGGCGAAAGCCTGCGTCGCTTCGTGGCCTCGTACCAGACGGTGGCACCGCTGACCCTGGGCGAACTGTGGGCGATTCCGATCATGCTGCGGCTGGCGCTGATCGAAAACCTGCGCCGCGTGGCCGCGCGCGTGATGACCGACTGGGGCGACCGCCGTCTGGCCGCACGCTGGGCGACCCGCATGACCGAGATCGCCGAGCGCGATCCCAAGAGTGTGGTGCTGGCGGTGGCCGACATGGCGCGCTCGAATCCGCCGATGGTCGGTTCGTTCGTGGCCGAATTGGCGCGCCGGCTGCAGGGGCAGGGCCCGGCACTGGCATTGCCATTGACCTGGGTCGAACAGCGGCTCTCCGAATCGGGCCTGGGCGTCGAGCACCTGGTGCAGATGGAAGCGCAGCAGCAGGCAGCCGACCAGGTGTCCATCGGCAACAGCATCGGCAGCCTGCGCATGTTGTCGGCGATGGATTGGCCCACCTTTGTCGAAAACACCAGCCTGGTCGAACAGGCTTTGTGTGGTGATCCGGCCGGCGTCTATGCCCATATGGATTTCGCTACCCGTGACCATTACCGGCACGCGGTGGAACGCCTGGCCAAGCACTGCCCGCATACGGAAATCGAGGTGGCGAAGGCTGCTGTCGAACTGGCTGAAGCCGGTCGCGACGGTCCGCGTCCGGAAGCGCGCTCGCATGTCGGCTTCTATCTGGTCGATGGCGGGCTGGATGCGCTGGAACGCCGCCTTGGCGTGCGTGCGGTCGGCGCGCGAGCCTCGCGCTGGATGCTGAGCGGGCGACCGGCGCTGGTGCTGTATCTGGGGCTGATCGCCCTGTTGACGGTGCTGCTGGCGTGGCCGCTGGCCGAGGGCATGCTGATCGATGGCGAATACGGCTGGCTGCTCGCGCTGCTGGTGGTGCCTGCGGTGCTGGTAAGCAGCCAGTTGGCGATCAGCCTGGTGAACTGGATCGCCACGATCGCCACCAGTCCCAACATCCTGCCGCGGATGGATTACGCCGACGGATTGCCGCCGGCGATGCGCAGCCTGGTCGCGGTGCCGGCGTTGATCGCCAGTCCCGAAGACGTGGATGACCTGGTCGAGGCGCTGGAGGTGCGCTTCCTTGGCAACCGCGATCCCTGCCTGCATTTCGCCTTGCTCACCGACTTTACCGATGCCGACAGCGAAAGCCTGCCGCAGGACGATGCCTTGCTCGCGCTGGCGCAGCAGCGCATCGAAGCATTGAACAACATTCATGCCGCCGAGGGTGCCGATCGCTTCTTCCTGTTTCATCGACCACGTCGCTGGAACCCGCGGGCGCGCAAATGGATGGGCCGCGAGCGCAAGCGCGGCAAGCTGGCCGAGTTGAACGCGTGGCTGCGCGGCGGTGCGCATGACTGCTTCTCGCTGGTGGTGGGGCAAACCGAAGCGCTGGCCAGCGTGCGCTACGTGATCACGCTGGATGCAGACACGCAATTGCCACGCGACTCGGCCCGGCACTTCGTCGGCGCCATGGCGCACCCGCTCAATCGCCCGGTGATCGACCCGATCAGGCGTTGTGTCACGGCGGGGCACGCCATCCTGCAACCGCGCGTGGGCATTAGCCTGTCCAGCGCCACGCGCTCGTCTTACGCCCGGCTGTTCGGCAGCGACGCCGGGATCGACCCGTACACGCGCGCCGTGTCGGACGTCTACCAGGACCTGTTCGACGAGGGCTCGTTCATCGGCAAGGGCATCTACGACGTGGATGCGTTCGAGCAGGTCATCGATGGTCGCTTCCCGGACAACCACATCCTCAGTCACGACCTGGTGGAGGGCTGTTACACGCGTTCCGGCCTGATCAGCGACGTGCAGCTCTACGAGGAATACCCGGCGCGCTACGGCGATGACGTGAAACGCCGCCATCGCTGGATTCGCGGCGACTGGCAGCTGCTGCCGTGGCTGTTGCCATGGGCACCGTCGGGGCGGGGCGGTTGGCAACGCAATCCGCTGTCGGCGTTGTCGCGCTGGAAGATCCTGGACAATTTGCGGCGCAGCCTGGTGGCGCCCTCGCTGCTGGTGCTGCTGTGGTTCGGCTGGCTGGCAGCGCACACCCACCAGCCGTCGTGGACGTTTGCGGCCTTGCTGGTAGTGCTGGTACCGCTGATGCTGTCCTCCTTGCTGGAACTGTTCCAGAAACCGCGCGATGCGGTGTTCGACCAGCATCTGCGCGCGGCCTTGCGCGGGGTCGGCCAGCATGTCGCGCGCACCGTGCTGGGACTGGTGTGGCTGCCGCACGAAGCTCTATACACGCTGGACGCGGTGCTGCGCACGCTGTGGCGATTGTTGGTCAGCCGACGGCACCTGCTGCAATGGAATCCGTCGCGGCAGGTGGCGCGCAGCGGCAGCAGCCATGCAGCCCTGTGGCGGTCGATGTGGATCGGGCCGCTGCTGGCAGTGCTTGGCGTCGTGGCCATGGCGGTGCATCGCCCGGCATCGCTGGGCGTGGCGTGGCCATTCCTGTTGCTGTGGCTGGTCTCGCCATCCGTGGCGTGGTGGATCAGCCGACCGCCACGGCCACGCACCTTTGCCGCCACGCCGAAAGACCTGCGTTACCTGCGCAAGCTGGCACGCAAGACCTGGGCCTTCTTCGAGGTCCACGTCGGGCCGCAGGAAAACTGGTTGCCGCCGGACAACCGGCAGGAAACGCCCGAGCTGGTGATTGCCCATCGCACCTCGCCCACCAATATCGGTCTGGCGCTGCTGGCCAACCTGTCGGCCTGGGACCTGGGTTATGTCAGCACCGCGCGCCTGATCGATCGCACCGACGCCACGTTGCAAACCATGCAGGGTTTGCCGCGGCATCGCGGGCATTTCTACAACTGGTACGACACCCTGTCGCTGCAGCCGCTGCCGCCGCTGTATGTCTCCACCGTGGACAGCGGCAACCTCGCTGGCCATTTGCTGACACTGCGACCGGGCTTGATGGAACTGGCCGATGTGCCGCTGTTCGAACGGCGCCTGCTCGATGGCCTGGTGGACACGCTGGACATTCTCGAGGGAGCGCTGGCGGCGGTCGGTCCCGGCGTCGAGGCACTGGCCGTATTGCGCAGGGAACTGGACGCGGCGCTGGCCGAGCCCCCGGGCACGCTCGCCGCCGCCGCGGCGTGCATGGAAAAACTCCGTGACTGCGCGGATTCGGCCGCTGCAGCACTGACGGTCGAGCCGGACAGCGCGGCGGAATTCTGGTTGCAGTCGTTGTGCACGCAATGCCGGGACGCCCGCGATTACCTGCATCCGTTCGCCGGCCTGCAGTCGGACGAGGGGGGCGTGGCGATCCCGTCGCTGCGGCAGGTTGCGGAAACGGACGAGGCGCAGGCATCCATTCCCCTGCTCGAAGCACGCCGACGCGCGATCGGCCTGCTGGTGAGAATCGACCGGCTGGTGCGCCAGGCCGGCGAGCTGGCCACCATGGAATACGGATTCCTGCACGACAAGCGTCGCGACCTGCTGTCGATCGGCTACAACGTGGACGAGCGTCGCCTGGACAGCGGCTTCTACGATTTGCTGGCCTCCGAGGCACGGCTCACCAGCTTCGTGGCGATCGCGCAGGAACGCCTGCCGCAGGCCAGCTGGTTTGCGCTGGGACGGCTGCTCACCACCACCGGCGGCGAGCCGGTGCTGCTGTCGTGGACCGGCTCGATGTTCGAATACCTGATGCCGATGCTGGTGATGCCCAGCTACGAAGGCACGCTGCTCGACCAGACCTGCCAGGCAGCGGTGGCGCGGCAGATCGAATACGGCCACCAGCTTGGCCTGCCGTGGGGCGTGTCCGAATCGGGCTACAACACGATGGACGTCCATTTCAATTACCAGTATCGCGCGTTCGGCGTGCCGGGCCTGGGCCTCAAGCGCGGCCTTGGCGAGGAACTGGTGGTGGCGCCGTACGCCTCGGCGCTGGCCTTGATGGTGGCGCCCGAAGAGGCCTGCGCCAACCTGCAGCGACTATCCGATGAAGGCGTGGAAGGGCGCTTCGGCATGCACGAAGCGGTGGACTACACGCCCGCGCGCCTGCCGACCGGTCAGCATTCGGCGGTGATCCGCTCGTACATGGCGCATCACCAGGGCATGAGCCTGCTGGCGCTGGACCACGTGCTGTGTGGTCAGCCGATGCAGCGACGCTTCACCACCGATCCCGGCCTGCAGGCTACCTTGCTGCTGTTGCAGGAACGCGTGCCACGCAGCGCCGCCGAGTACCAGCACACCGCGCCATTCCCGACGCCCGAGGCGTTGTCGCGCGGTGCGGAAACCCGCCTGCGCGTGTTCGCCGATCCCAACCGGCCACGCCCGGCCGTGCAGCTGCTTTCCAATGGCCGCTACCACGTGATGGTGAGCAGCGCCGGCGGTGGCTACAGCCGCTGCAAGGGCCTGGCGGTCACCCGTTGGCAGGAAGACATCAGCCGCGATGCCGCCGGCCAGTTCTGCTACCTGCGCGACGTGCAGAGTGGCGAGTTCTGGGCCACCACGCACCAGCCGACGCGTCGCAAAACGGCATTCCACGAGGCGATCTTCTCCGATGCGCGCGCCGAGTTCCGCGTGCGCGAGCGCGAGTTCGACGCACACACGGAAATCGTGGTGTCGCCGGAGGACGACATCGAGCTGCGCCGCACGCGCATCACCAATCGCTCGCGCACGCGCCGTACCATCGAGATCACCAGTTATGCCGAAGTGGTGCTGGCCCCGGCCATGGCTGATGCGATGCACCCGGCCTTCAGCAAGTTGTTCGTGCAGACCGAGCTGGTGCGTGCGCTGCAGGCCATCGTCTGCACGCGGCGGCCGCGTTCGGCCGACGAGCAGGTGCCGTGGATGTGCCATCTGCTGGCCGTGCACAACGCCGACATCGACGAGATCTCCTACGAAACGGATCGCAATCGTTTCATCGGTCGCGGTCGATGCCTGGCCGCGCCGCAGGCGCTGGACCCGGGCGATGAACATCGCGTGCTGTCCGACAGCGAAGGGGCGGTGCTTGATCCCATCGTGGCGATCCGCTGCCGCATCACGCTGGAGCCGGAGCAGTCGGCGGTGATCGACCTGGTCACCGGGGTGGGCGATGACCGCGATGGCTGCATGCGTCTGATCGAAAAATACCGCGACCGCCACCTGGCCGACCGCGTGTTCGACCTGGCCTGGACGCACAGCCAGGTGCTGCTGCGCCAGCTCAATGCCAGTCTCGCCGACGCGCAGCTCTACGAGCACATGGCCACGTCCATTGTCTATGCCAATGCCTCGCTGCGCGCCGATGCCGGCATCCTGCGCGCGAATCGGCGCGGGCAATCCGGCTTGTGGGGGCAGTCGGTATCCGGCGATCTGCCGATCGTGCTGCTGCACATTGCCGACCAGTCGAAGATCGAGCTGGTGCGGCAGCTGGTCCAGGCGCACGCCTACTGGCGGCTGAAGGGGCTGGCGGTGGACCTGGTGATCTGGAACGAGGATCACGCCGGGTACCGGCAACAGTTGCAGGACCTGATCATGGGGCTGATCGCCTCCGGCGCCGAGGCCAGCCTGATCGACCGGCCCGGCGGCATCTACGTGCGGCCGGCGCAACAGTTGTCCGGCGAGGAACGACTGTTGATGCAGGCGGCGGCACGGCTGGTGCTGTCTGACAGCCGCGGCAGCCTGGCCGAACAGATCGAGCGGCGCCGGATGCAGTCGCTGCCGGCGCCGTTCAAGCCCAGCGAAGAGCGCACGCTTGAGCCTGCAGCGACGGGCAGCGGCAATGCGCCGACCGGCGAACTGCAGCTGGGCAATGCCTGCGGCGGGTTCAGCAAGGACGGCAGCGAATACGTGGTGACCCTGGCGCCCGGCCAGGCCACGCCGGCGCCGTGGGTGAACGTGCTGGCGAATGCGCAGTTCGGCACCGTCATTTCAGAAAGCGGCAGCGCCTATAGCTGGTCCGAGAACGCGCACGAATTCCGTTTGACGCCCTGGTACAACGACCCGGTCACCGATGCCGGCGGCGAGGCGTTCTACTTGCGCGATGAGCAGACTGGCGCGTTCTGGTCGCCCACGCCGTTGCCGTGCCGCGGCCATGGCAGCTACCGCACGCGCCACGGTTTCGGCTATAGCGTGTTCGAGCACGAGCAGGACGGCATTCGCAGCGAGCTGTGGGTGTACGTGGCGCTGGATGCGCCGGTGAAGTTTTCCGTGCTCAAGGTGCGCAACCGCTCCGGGCGTGCGCGCAAGCTCAGTGCCACCGGCTATGTCGAATGGGTGCTCGGCGACTTGCGCGAAAAGGCCGCCATGCACGTCGTTACCGGCTCGGACCCGGCCAGCGGCGCCTTGATGGCGCGCAACACATGGAATACGGAATTCCAGGGCCGCGTGGCCTTTATCGATGTCGATCACCCCGCGCGCAGCGTCACCGGCGACCGCGTCGAATTCCTCGGCCGCAATGGCAGTCTGCGCCAACCGGCAGCGATGGCGAATGCGCGGCTGTCCGGGCAACTCGGCGCCGGCATGGACCCGTGCGGTGCCGTGCAGGTGGCATTCGAGCTGGACGATGATGACGAGTACGAAGTCATTTTCCGCCTGGGCTCGGCGCATGACGCAAAGGCTGCCAGCGACCTGGTGCAACGCTTCCGTCGCCGAGGTACGGCGAGTGCGGCGCTGGACGCGGTGCGCATGCACTGGCGCTGGACCCTGGGCAAGGTGCAGGTGCATACCCCGGACCCCGCAGTCGACGTGCTGGTCAACGGCTGGCTGATGTACCAGACGATCGCCTGCCGCTTCCAGGCGCGCAGCGGTTATTACCAGTCCGGCGGCGCGATCGGTTTCCGCGACCAGTTGCAGGATGCGATGGCCATGGTCCACGCCTCGCCGTACAGCGTGCGCCAGCACCTGCTGCTGTGCGCCGCGCACCAGTTCCCGGAAGGCGACGCGCAGCACTGGTGGCACCCGCCGCTGGACCGCGGCGTGCGCACGCGCTGCTCCGATGACTACCTGTGGCTGCCACTGGCGGTGTGCCGCTACCTGGAGGTCACCGGCGACCATGCGGTACTCGACGAGCGCGTGGACTACATCGAAGGGCGGCTGCTTGGCGCCGGCGAAGAGTCCTACTACGACCTTCCCGCGCATTCGGAACTGCACGAAACGCTGTACCAGCATTGCGTGCGCGCGCTGGAACATGGTCGGTCGCGGGGTGCGCGCGGCCTGCCGCTGATGGGCAGCGGCGACTGGAACGACGGCATGAACAAGGTGGGCGAGGGCGGCCTGGGCGAGAGCATCTGGCTGGGCTTCTTCCTGCACCACGTCCTGCACCGTTTCGCGCCGGTGGCGCGCCTGCGTGGTGAGGAGGCTTTCGCCGATCAATGCGAAAGCGAAGCGGCGGCGTTGCAGGCGGCGATCCATCAACACGGCTGGGACGGCGCCTGGTATCGCCGCGCGTATTTCGACGACGGCACGCCGTTGGGCTCGGCCGCCAACGACGAGTGCCGCATCGACTCCATCGCGCAAAGCTGGTCGGTGATTTCCGGTGCCGGCGACCCGGCGCGACAACGCCAGGCGATGGAATCGCTGGATGCGCACCTGGTACGCCGCGATGCCGGGCTGGTGCAATTGCTGGACCCGCCGTTCGACAAGTCGGCTCTGGACCCCGGCTACATCAAGGGTTATGTGCCGGGCGTACGCGAAAACGGCGGCCAGTACACGCATGCGGCCACCTGGGCCGCGATGGCGTTTGCGGAGCTGGGCGACAGCGCCCGTGCCTGGGAATTGCTGCGCATGATCAACCCGGTGAACCACGGCCAGGGCGACGGCATCGATGTCTACAAGGTGGAGCCCTACGTGGTGACCGCCGACGTCTACGGCGTGCCACCGCATGTGGGGCGCGGCGGCTGGAGCTGGTATACCGGCTCGGCGGGCTGGATGTACCGGCTGATCGTCGAATCGCTGCTCGGCATGCGCGTGGAAGGCGAACGCCTGCGCTTCGTGCCGGTGCTGCCCGCCGACTGGCGTTCATTCGCGCTGGATTATCGTTACCGGGAGACGGATTACCACGTCATCGTGCAACGGGCGGACCACCCCAGCGATGAAGAACGCTACATCCTCGACGGCCAGGTGCAGGCCGAGCCTTTCCTCACGCTGGTTGACGACGGCCACGAGCATCGGGTCGAGGTGTTTTGCCACTCACCGGACGAGCTGCGGTAAACGTGGCGTGGTGTCGCACCTGCCGCGTGCATACCCGATGTTTACGTTGATCCGCGCATGCTTGGAAACCGTGTCGCCTGGCGGCATGCTGCAGCTTTTCCATCGACTCCGGAGCGAACAACGCGTCATGAAGGCCATGCGACCACGAGATTTCCGCGGCCGGTCCCGGCTGATCGAACCCACCCTCACTTCGCCGGAACTGCCCCATGTCCACGCCTGACGACCTGGTATTCCTGCTCGACGTCGACGACACCTTGCTGGACAACGACCGTTTCGGCGATGACCTGGCCGCGCGGCTGGAGCGGGATTTCGGCGCAAGCGAGCGCGACCGCTACCACGCCCTTTACGAGGCCCGGCGCGACGAAGTGGGCTACGCCGATTATCTCGGTGCGTTGCAGGCGTTCCGCGACGGCAACGACCGGGAAGACCAACTGCTGCAGATGTCCGGCTTCCTGCTTGATTACCCGTTCGCCGAACGCCTCTATCCACTTGCGCTGGAGGCCATCGCCCACCTGCGCACGTTGGGCACGGTCGGCATCCTGTCCGATGGCGACATCGTGTTCCAGCCGCGCAAGATCCACCGCGCGGGCCTGTGGGATGCCGTCGACGGCAAGGTGCTGGTGTATGTGCACAAGGAGCGCATGCTCGATGCCATGCAAAAGCATTTCCCGGCAAGTCATTACGTGATGGTGGACGACAAGCCGAAACTGCTGGCCGCGATGAAACGCGTGCTGGGCGATCGCCTCACCACGGTGTTCGTGCGGCAAGGTCATTACGCCGCCGCCAGCGACAACGCATCCGTCACGCCGCCGCCCGATCACGCGATTGCGCACATCGGCGACCTGTGCAACCTGACCATGTCCGACATCCGCACGCTTGCGCATGCCACAGGGAATTCCTCACTTCGAACCGAAGCCGCCCCGGAGGCCTCATGAAAGCGACCCGACAATTGCATGATCTCGGCCAGAGCCTGTGGCTGGACAACATCACCCGCGAATTGCTCGATGACGGTGGCCTGGCCCACTACATCAACGAATATTCGGTGACCGGGCTGACCTCCAACCCGACCATCTTCGACAAGGCCATCGGCAGCGGCCACGCCTACGATCCCGGCATCCACGCCAAGGTGCTGGCCGGCAAGTCCGGCGAGGCACTGTTCATCGAGCTGGCGCTGGAAGACCTGCGCCGTGCGGCCGACCTGTTCAAACCGGTATTCGATGCGACCGATCACGTCGATGGCTGGGTCTCGATGGAAGTGTCGCCGCTGCTGGCCAGCGATACCGAGGGCAGCATCAAGGCCGCGAAAGACATCCATCAGCAGGCCCAGCGGCCGAACCTGTTCGTGAAGATTCCCGGCACGCCCGAAGGCGTTCCGGCCATCGAGGAAGCGATCTTCGCCGGGGTGCCGGTCAACGTCACCTTGCTGTTCTCGTGTGCGCAATACCAGGCCGCCGCCGAGGCGTGGGCACGCGGCATCGAACGCCGCATCGAGGCCGGACTGAGCCCGGACGTGGCCTCGGTCGCCTCGCTGTTCGTCAGCCGCTGGGACGTGGCGGTAAAGGACAAGGTTCCGGCCGAGCTGCACAACAAGCTCGGCATCGCGGTAAGCCGGCAGACGTATCGCGCCTACCGCGAACGGCTGGCGTCGCCGCGCTGGCGCAAGCTGGCCGACGCCGGTGCGCATCCGCAGCGGCTGCTCTGGGCCAGCACCGGCACCAAGGACCCGGCCGCGCCGGACACCTTGTACGTGGAGACGCTGGCCGCCCCCGACACGATAGACACCATTCCCGAGCAAACCCTGCATGCGTTTGCCGAGCACGGCAAAGTGGGCGGAGTGATGGCACCGGACGGCGGCGATGCCGAAGCGCAATTGGCGCGCTTCACCCAGGCGGGTGTCGACCTCGACGCACTGGCCACCCAGCTGCAGCACGAGGGCGCCGCCGCCTTCGTGAAATCCTGGCAGGACCTCCTGCAGAACATTGCCGATCGCGGCGCCGCCCTGGCGCGCGCGGGCTGAATACGGACCCTTCATGACTTCATTCGCCATTTCGTCTTATCCGCCAGTCGATTGCGCCGCTTTGCAGGGCAGGGGAGTATTCGCATGAGCACCCACGTCAGCCCGCTCGCCGGCAAGCCGGCACCGGCCTCGCTGCTGGTCGACGTCTCCAAGCTGTTGGCAGCCTATGGCGACTTGCGCCCTGATCCTTCGGTACCGGCCCAGCGCGTGGCCTTCGGAACGTCCGGTCATCGCGGCAGTTCGTTCGAGCGCAGCTTCAACGAGTGGCACGTGTTGGCGATCAGCCAGGCCATTTGCGAGTACCGCAAGGGCAAGGGCATCGACGGCCCGCTGTTCATCGGCTTCGACACGCACGCGCTGTCGCAGCCGGCGTTCGAAAGCGCGCTGGAGGTGCTGGCCGCCAACGGCGTGCAAACGCTGATTGCCAGGCGCGGCGAGTTCACTCCCACGCCGGTGATATCGCATGCCATCCTCACCTACAACGAAAAGCGCAACGCGGGGCTGGCCGACGGTATCGTCATCACGCCTTCGCACAATCCGCCGGACAACGGCGGTTTCAAGTACAACCCGCCCAATGGCGGCCCGGCCGACACCGACATCACCGGCTGGATCCAGCAACGTGCGAACGCCTTGCTGGAAGGCGGGTTGAAGGAGGTCAAGCGCGTGCCGTTCGAGCAGGCCCGCCGCGCCGACACCACCCGCGAGCACGATTACCGCGAGGCCTATATCGGCGATCTCGCCAACGTGGTCGACTTCGACGTGATCCGCAGCGCCGGCGTGCACATGGGCGTGGATCCGCTCGGCGGTGCCGGCGTGCATTACTGGGCGCCGATCGCCGAACGCTACAAGCTCGACCTCACCGTGGTCAGCGACGAGGTCGATCCGCAGTTCGGCTTCATGACGGTGGACTGGGACGGCAAGATCCGCATGGATCCGTCTTCGTCCTACGCCATGCAGCGGCTGATCGGGCTGAAGGACCAGTACGACGTGGCCTTTGCCTGCGACACCGATCACGACCGCCACGGCATCGTCACCCGCAGCAGTGGGCTGATGGCGCCCAACCACTACCTGTCGGTGCTGATCGATTACCTGTTCCGCAACCGCCCCGACTGGAAAGCCGATGCCGGCGTGGGCAAGACCGTGGTCAGCACCGCTCTGATCGATCGCGTCGCCAAGCGGCTCGGCCGCACGTTGAACGAAGTGCCGGTGGGCTTCAAATGGTTCGTCGACGGGCTGTTCGACGGTTCGCTTGGCTTCGGTGGCGAGGAGAGCGCGGGCGCCTCGTTCTTGCGCCACAACGGTACGGTGTGGACCACCGACAAGGACGGCATCGTGCCGGCCCTGCTGTCCGCGGAAATCACCGCGCGCAACGGGCGCGATCCCGGTGAGCTGTACCGTGCGCTGGTCGACGAACTGGGCGAGCCGTTTGCCGATCGCGTCGAGGCACCGGCCAATCCGGCACAGAAAAAGAAGCTCGCCAAGCTGTCGCCGGACCAGGTGAAAAGCAGCGAACTGGCCGGCGAGAAGATCGACAAGGTGATCGACCATGCGCCCGGCAACGACGCCGCGATTGGCGGCATCCGGGTGAACGCGGCCAGCGGCTGGTTCGCCGCGCGGCCGTCCGGCACCGAGGACATCTACAAGATCTACGCCGAAAGCTTCAGCGACAAGGACCACCTGCAAGCCATCCTCAAGGAGGCGCAACAGATCGTCGACACCGCGCTGGGCTCGGCATGAGTTTCACACGCCACGCATAGCGCCATCGTTCCCTTCACCACACGGAAAACCACCATGTCCGCCGAACTCGACCAGCAATGCGTCAACACCATCCGCTTCCTGTCGGTGGACATGGTGCAGAAGGCCGACAGCGGACATCCTGGAATGCCGCTGGGCGCCGCGCCGATGGCCTACGCGCTGTGGACGCGCTGGATGAAGTACAACCCGCGCAATCCGGACTGGGCCGACCGCGATCGTTTCGTGCTTTCGGCCGGACATGGCTCGGCGCTGCTCTACAGCCTGCTGCACCTGACCGGCTATGCCTTGTCGCTGGACGACATCAAGCAGTTTCGCCAATGGGGCAGCAAGGCACCGGGACATCCCGAACGCGGCCACACGCCAGGCGTGGAAACCACCACCGGCCCGCTGGGACAGGGCTTGGCCAATGCCGTCGGCATGGCCATGGCCGAAGCGCAACTGGCCGCACGCTACAACCGGCCCGGCCACGAGGTGGTCGATCACCACACCTTCGCCATCGTCAGCGACGGCGACCTGATGGAAGGCGTGGCATCGGAGGCCGCCTCGCTGGCCGGCCACCTGCAACTGGGCAAGCTCACCTGCCTGTACGACGACAACTACGTCACCCTGTCCGCCGGCACCGACATCACCTTTTCCGAGGATCGCGCCAAGCGCTTCGAGGCCTACGGTTGGCATACCGTGACCGTGGAAGATGGCAACGACCTCGATGCGATCGATGCCGCACTGCAAGCGGCGCGCAAGGAAATCACGCGACCGTCGCTGATCCTGGTGCGCACGCATCTCGGTTTCGGTTCGCCCGAGCAGGACAGCTTCAAGGCGCACGGTTCGCCGCTGGGCGAAGACAATGTGCGCGCCACCAAGCAGAAGCTCGGCTGGCCCACCGAGCCGACGTTCCTGGTTCCGGACGAAGCACGCGAGCATTTCCGCCAGGCCGTATCGCGCGGCTCCCGCGACGAAGCGGCTTGGGACGAGCGCATGGCTGCGTATGCCCGCGCTTTCCCCGAACTGGCGCGCGAGCTGCTGGGCCGCCTGCGCGGCGAACGGCCGCCGGGCTGGGATGCGGACGTTCCCGCGTTTCCTGCCGATGCCAAGGGACTGGCCACGCGCGAGGCTTCCGGCAAGGTGATGAATGCGATCGCGCCGGCGTTGCCCGCGCTGGTCGGTGGTTCGGCCGATCTCGATCCCTCGACCAAGACCGCACTGAAGGGCCTGGGCGACTTCAATCCGTCGCCATCGCCCGGCGAAGATGAGCAGGGTTCCGATGGCGGCGGCTGGAGCCGTGCCGGCCGCAACCTGCATTTCGGCGTGCGCGAACACGCGATGGGCGCGATTGCCAACGGTCTGGCCGCGCATGGCGGCTTCATCCCGTTTACCGCCACCTTCATGATCTTCTCCGACTACATGCGCCCGCCGATGCGCCTGGCCGCGCTGATGGGCTTGCACGTGGTCAACGTGTTCACCCACGACAGCATCGCCCTGGGCGAGGACGGCCCCACCCACCAGCCGGTGGAGCAACTGGCGAACCTGCGTGCGGTGCCCAACCTCACCGTGATCCGTCCGTGCGATGCCAACGAAACCGCCGAGGCCTGGCGCGTTGCGCTGGAAACCCGTGACCGCCCGGTGGTGTTGGTGCTGACCCGGCAGGCCTTGCCCACGCTGGACCGCCAGCAGTACGCCGGCGCCGACGGCTTGCGTCGCGGCGCCTATGTGCTCAGCGATGCCAAGGACGGCAAGCCGTCGCTGATCCTGATCGCCAGTGGCTCCGAAGTGGCCCTGATCCTGGCGGCGGCCGAGTGCCTGCGCGGCGAAGGCATCGCCGTGCGTTGCGTGTCGATGCCGAGTTGGGAGCTGTTCGACGCCTTGCCGCAGGCCGAGCGCGACAAGGTCTTGCCGCCCGGCGTGACCGCGCGCCTGGCGGTCGAGCTGGGCGTGTCGCAGGGCTGGGGGCGTTACGTCGGCCCGCACGGCGACATGCTGGGCGTGGAACGTTTCGGCGCGTCCGCTCCGGCCGAGGTATTGCTGCGCGAATACGGATTCACCGTCGACAACGTGTGCAAACGCGCGAAAGCCTTGCTGGGCTGAACGGCGAAATGGCAACGTAGGAGCGCACCCTGTGCGCGAATACGCGTAACGGCTATTGCGAAGGCCTTTCGCGCACAGGGTGCGCTCCTACATCGCGAGGGAGGGAGGCTTGAGCCTCAACGCGCCAGCCAACGCCCCAGCCGCTCGCGGATGCGTGGCGTCAGTCGTGTGCGTCGATAGGCGTCGGCGGCGCGTCGGATGGCTTCGGCCTGGGTGGGGTAGGCGTGGATCACCCGGCCAAGGCCGCGCAGCCCCAGCCCGGCCACCATCGCCAGGGTGATGCCGTTGATCATCTCGCCGGCGTGGCTGGCCACGATGGTGGCGCCGATGATGCGATCGGTGCGGCCTTTGACGTGGATCTTCACGAAGCCGCGTTCCTCGCTGTCGGTCACGGCGCGGTCGATCTCGTGCATGGGCACGGTGAAGGTCCGGACCGGGATGCCGAGGCGGTTCGCTTCGCGCACGTACAAGCCGACGTGGGCGATTTCCGGGTCGGTGAAGGTGCACCACGGAATCACCAGTTCGCTCAGTCGCTCGCGACCGTGGAACAGGGCGTTCTGCACCACGATGCGGGCGGCGGCGGCAGCGGCATGGGTGTATTTGTGCTCCATGCAGACGTCGCCGGCGGCGTAGACGTTCGGCTGGCTGCTGCGCAGGAAATCGTCGACGTGGATGCCGCGCTCGGCATCGTGATCGACCCCGATGGTGTCCAGTCCCAGACCCTGCACGTTCGGCACATGCCCGATGCCGGTGAGGATGGCATCCACTTCGATGGTGTTGCGATAGTTGTCGCTGACCAGGTCGACCTGTTTGCAACCGTTGCTGCTGCGTACCTCGGTGACGGTGGTGTTCAAGCGCACTTCCAGGCCATCGCGTGCAAACGCGTCGGACAGCAGTTGCGCCGCGTCGCGTTCCTCGCGTGGCAGGAACAGCGGTTTGTCCTGCACGATGGTGACCTTGGCTCCCAGCCGACAGAATGCCTGCGCCAGCTCGCAGCCCAGCGGGCCGCCACCGATCACCAGCAGTCGCGAGGGCAGCCTGGTGAGATCGAACACGTTTTCGTTGGTCAGGTAGCCTGCCTGCTTCAAGCCGGGAATATCCGGAATGCTCGGCCGAGCCCCGGTGGCGATCAGCGCCTTGTCGAAGCGCAGGGCCTGCTCACCGATGCGCAGGCAGTCGGCGCTTTCGAAACGGGCATCGCCGAAAAACACATCCACGCCCGCGGCGATCAGCCGCTGCACGGAGTCGTCGCCGCTGAGGTGGGCACGCACATGCCGCACACGTTCCATGGCGCGGGCGAAGTCCGGAGGTATGTCATCGGGGGCGCGGGCGCCGTAGTGGTTTGCGTCGCGCATTTCCGCATACAGGCGTGAGGTGCGGATAAGCGCCTTGGACGGCACGCAGCCGGTATTGAGGCGACTGCCACCGATTTGCGCGCGCTCGATCAACGCGACCCTGGCGCCCAGCGCGGCCGCCGTTTCCGCGGCCACCAGCCCGGCCGCGCCGGCACCGATGATGGCCAGGTGATAGCGCGTCGCCGGCTGCGGATTGCGCCACCCTTCGGGGCGAACGTTGGCCAGCCGCTGTTGCTCGGCGTCATCCCGCGGTGTCGCTGGCGCATCCTTTTTCGTCGTCCCGGCCATCAGCGCGCATCCTCCGCGGCATCGGCCAGCCAGCCATCACGAAAGCCCGCCCTGTGCAGGCCATCGATAATAGGCTGGCAACGCCGCATCCATTGCCAGAGCCGGCCGCTGCGAAAGTTCTCGATCATCATCAGCACAATGCCCTGGTCCAGACCGTAATGCCCCGGCGATACCCAGGCGCGGCCATCGTCACCGGCCAGCGAGGGATTGAAGCTGGCCGCCAGACGATCCTGGTGCAGAACCTCGGGATAATGGCCGAGCACGTGCCGCAGCGTGCCGAGCGCGATGTCCGGGGCGAACGGCAGCGAGGCCAGGATTGACGGCGGCGACAGCGTGCCGTCGTCCGGTCCGTAGGGAACGCCGCGCGCGGCGTAGCCGAACAGCCGGCGTTCTTCGTTGGCCACATCCGGCTGGTCGTCGGAAGGGCCGTCGCAGGCCGACAGTCCCCAGCAATTTTCGCCATAGCCCGCGAATTCGTGCGGGTTGATCCTGGCGTATTCGCGTTGGACCAGCGTGGCGCGTCGGCTGTTCTCGAAATAATCCGACCGCTTCTCGTGCATGAAATGGTCATGGATGCCACGGAAGTCGATCCACGCGTGCGAAAAATGATGCACGAACAGCGGACCGGCATAGAGGTAATCCTGGTCGTACAGGTTTTCCCACTGGTAGGTGGCCGTCCATTCCTTGTAGCAATCATCGGTGATGCGATGCGTGGGCGAGCCGGCGGCCAGCGCATACAGCAGAATCGCCTCGCTGTAACCCTCCCAGCCGTAATGCAGGAAACCGCATTCGGGTTTCCAGCCCTGGCGGATCGTGGGGCCGCCATCCTGTGCCCAACGCCAGTCGACGCGGCGATACAAGGCATCGGCCAGGTCGCGCAATTCCTTTTCCCGGGGCGAATCCGCGTCGAAATACGTGTGTGCGACCAGCATGCCGGCGATGAGCAGGGCGGTGTCGATCATCGACAGCTCCGACGACCACACGCGCGTACCGCTGTCCATGTCCAGGAAGTGGTAGTAGAAGCCCTTGTAGCCGGTGGCATCGGGCTTGCCGCTCTGGTCGGAGTTGCGGAAGAAGCGCAACGTGACAAGGGTGCGCTGCAAGGCATCGGCGCGACTCATCCAACCGCGTTCCACTGCTACCGGGTAAGTGGAAAGGGCGAAGCCGACCACGGCGATGCTCGATGGCGAATGCTCGCGCGAGGTATCCGCCACCAGCCCGTTGCGCGGATTGCACGCCTGCATGAAGTAGTTGAATGCAGCCTGTTCGAGGCGATCAAGCATGGCGTCATCGGCGAGCGCGCAAAGTTCCGCGGCAGCGGCGGCGCTGGACGGAATGGACGATGATGATCGTTCTTCGGGCATGGTGGGCTGGGCAGTGGCAGGAATCCTTGGAATCATCCCGCGCGACGTGCATCGAGCATGTGTAGAGCGCCACGTGTCGCTGATTTCACGCGGTATTTCCCCGGGCGGGCCTTAGTCTCGTGCTTTCCCCGTCTGACGCGCACGGGACCGTAGCGGCGAGGCCGAAACGGATCGTGCGGAGGAGTTTCCCACACCCATGTCTTCGCAAGCTTCGTCACGCGTGAACGTCGCGCATCCCGTGCAATGGCTTTCCAACGGTAGCTATTCCACCTTTCTCGACGCGTCCGGTTCAGGCGGCAGCCACTGGCGGGGGCAGGCGGTTACCCGTTGGCACGAGAATCCCGTGGGCCACGCCTGGGGCAGCTTCATTTTCCTGCGCGACGAGCACAGTGGCGAAACGTGGTCGGCCACCCAGCAGCCCTGCGGTGGCGAAGCGGAAGAATTTGCCGTCGACTTCCAGGAAGGCTCGGTGCGTGTGCAGCGTTGCCACGACATGCTCGAAAGCGTGCTCGACGTGGCGGTGGCTGGCGAACATGACGTGGAGCTTCGGCGCATCACGTTGACCAACCACGGCGATCGCCCGCGCACGATCACGTTGACCTCGTATGCGGAACTGGTGCTCGGGCCAGCCGGCGCCGATGCCTCGCACCCGGCCTTCTCCAAGATGTTCGTGCAGACCGAATGGGTGGAGCAGGGCGGGGGGCTGCTGGCCACGCGACGCAAACGCAGTTTGGACGAGCCCAGCGTATGGGCTGCGCACATGCTGCTTGTCGACGGACAGGATGCGGATACGCACGAATTCGAATCCAGCCGGTTGCGCTTTCTCGGGCGTGGCCATGTGCTGCGCGACGCACACGCCATGCGGCCCGGCATCGGCTTGTCGAACAGCAGCGGCTGCGTGCTCGATCCGGTATTCAGCCTGCGCCGTGGCGTGACACTTGCACCCGGCGCCAGCGTGCAGGCCATGTTCTGGACCGCGCTGGCCGATTCGCGCGAAAACGTGCTGTCGTTGCTGGCGGCATTACGCGCGGCGGATGCTGCCGATCAACTGCTCCGCAGCGCACAAGCGCACGCGGCGTCGCGGCGTCAGCAACTGGATATCGATGTGTCGCAGGCAGCGCATTTCGACGGCATGATCGGACCGCTGCTTCGCGCCGACAGTCGTTGTCGCGCGCCGGCGGAGGTCGTGACCCGTGGTCATGGCGGTGCCCCGGTGTTGTGGGGCTCCAGCATTTCCGGCGATCGCCCCATCGTGTTGCTGCATGTTGCGGATGAAGCCGGCCTGGCCTCCGCCCACGAGTTGCTGCGGGCACAACGCTATTGGCAGGCGAAACGACTGGCTTGCGATGTGGTGATGTTGGGCGCGGCTGACCAGCATGACGCGCTGGCCAAGCTGGCCAAGGCGCAGAACGACACGCTGAAAGCGGCAAAGAACGCCGTGAAGGCGGAGTGCTTCGCATTGAACGACGCGGCCATCGACGCCAGCGTGCGCGATGGCCTTCGCACCGTGGCGCGCATCGAGCTGGACGCCGCCAAGCCGTGGCCCGCAGCCGATTATGGTCGGCAGTCGATCGACAGCGCGCCGACCGGAAGAGCGCCGATTCCGCGCGCTCCCACGCGCGAATCCCCCGATGAAAACGACACCGAAGCACGCGAATTCGACAATGGTCTGGGTGGCTTTGTCGACGGTGGCCGCAGTTACGCCATCACCCTGAAGGGCGAGCAGTGCACGCCGATGCCGTGGGTCAACGTGATGGCCAACGCGGATTTCGGTTGCCTGGTGTCGGCCGAAGGTGGCGGCTACACATGGTCGATCAACAGCCAGCAAAATGCGCTGACGCCGTGGCCCAACGACTCGGTGGCTGACATGCCGCACGAGGCGCTGTACCTGCGCGACGAAGACGGCGGCGAGGTGTGGAGCGCCACGGCTTCGCCGATCCGGGTGTCCTCCGCGCGCTATCGCACCGTGCATGGCAAGGGCTGGAGCCGCTTTACGCATCGGGCGCACGACATCGAGGTGGAACTGCTGCAATGCGTGCCGTCCAGCGGTTCGTTGAAGTTGTCGCGCCTGCGTCTGCGCAACGGTTCGGCGCATGCGCGGCATCTGACGGTCACCGGCTATGTCGAATGGGCCTTGGGTCCCAACGGTGCCGTCACGACGCCGTATGTGGTGACCTCGCGCGACGAATCCACCGGCGCCATGTTCGCCCGCAATGCGTGGCGCGAGGAATTCGGCGAACGCGTGGCCTTCATCGATCTTGGCGGGCAGGGCACCACGTGTTCCGGTGATCGTCGCGAAGTGCTTGGCCAGCATGGCGACGTGGGTCGACCGGATGGTCTGATCCGTGGCGAGCCGCTCTCGGGCCGCACCGGTGCCGGGCTTGATCCGTGCGGTGCGTTGCAAACGCGTATCGAACTGGCGGCAGGCGCACAGATCGAGCTGGTGTTCATGCTTGGCGATGCCGCATCGGAAGCCGAGGCGCAGGCATTGATACGAAAGTATCGCGACACCGATGTCGACGCCGTGCTGGCCGGAATACGCGACACCTGGGACCGGGTGCTCGACACCGTGCAGGTGCACACGCCGAACCGCGCCATGGATATCGTGCTGAACGACTGGCTGCCCTACCAGACGCTGGGTTGCCGCATGTGGGCGCGCACCGCCTATTACCAGGCCAGCGGTGCCTACGGTTTCCGCGACCAGTTGCAGGACTCGATGGCGCTATGCGTGTCGCGTCCCGATGTCGCGCGCGAGCATCTGCTGCGTGCGGCCGGGCGCCAGTTCGCCGAGGGCGATGTGCAGCATTGGTGGTTGCCGCCCACAGGGAAGGGCATCCGCACCAAGATTCGCGACGATCGCCTGTGGTTGCCCTACGTCGCTACCCATTACATCAAAAGCACCGGCGACCAGGCCGTGCTCGACGAAGCGCTGCCTTTCCTCGAAGGTGATGCGGTCAAACCCGATGCCACCGATGCGTTCTTCTTCCCCGGCGTCTCCGACGACAAGAGCAGCCTGTACGAACACGCCGCGCGGTCCATCGATTCCAGCCTGGCCACCGGAACGCACGGCTTGCCGCTGATGGGTACCGGCGACTGGAACGACGGCATGAACAACGTGGGCGCGCAAGGGAAGGGCGAAAGTGTCTGGATGGGCTGGTTCCTGCTGGCCACCATCGAGGCTTTCGCGCCCTTCGCCGAAACCCGTGGCGATGGCGACCGCGCCCAACGATGGCGCCAACATGCCGGCGATCTGAGAGCCGCACTGGATGGCGAAGCCGGCTGGGATGGCGAATGGTATCGACGCGGTTACTACGACGACGGCACGCCGCTGGGCACCCGCACCGGCGAGGAATGCCGCATTGATGTCATCGCCCAATCGTGGAGCGTGCTGGCCAACGCATCCAATCGTGAGCACGCCGCTGCAGCGATGGATGCCGTTGAGAAATATCTGGTGATGCACGACAAGGGTATCGCCCTGCTGTTGACGCCGCCCTTTGACCGCACACCGAAGGATCCCGGTTATATCAAGGGTTACCCACCCGGTATCCGCGAAAATGGCGGCCAGTACACCCATGGCGCCACTTGGTCGGTGTTCGCCCTGGCGCAACTTGGCCAGGGCAATCGTGCCGGCCAATTGTTCGACATGCTCAACCCGATCAACCACAGCCGCAGTGCCGCCGCCATCGAGCGTTATCGGGTGGAGCCGTATGTTGCCTGTGCGGACGTCTATTCGGTAAAGCCGTACGTGGGTTGTGGCGGCTGGACCTGGTACACCGGCTCGGCGGCATGGATCTACCGGGCGGGACTTGAAGCCATTCTCGGCTTCCATCTGCAAGGCGACCGCTTGCTGATCGATCCCTGCATTCCCATGGACTGGTCACACTACGAAATCACCTATTGCCGTCGCGGCGACAAGGACACCCTCACGCGTTACGAGATCACCGTCGAGAATCCGGATCATGTCTGCTCGGGTGTTGCCAAGCTGGAACTGGATGGCGCGGTGTCATCGCAAGGTGCTGGCGAAAGCCCAGGTATTGCGCTAGTCGACGACGGGAAAACCCATCGGGTGCGAATCGCCCTGGGGAACGCGCACCGCCGTCCGGAATAATTTCAACCATCCGCGACCCTGTGCGGGTGCTTTTTCCCGTCATTCCTGCGGCTCACTCGGCCTGCATCGCCGCGGCGAAAACAGGCCCGAAGCCTTCCTTCAGCGGGAAGTCACCGCCAGCACCTTGCCCGGATTCATGATCCCCAGCGGATCCAGCGCCTGCTTCACGGAGCGCATCAACGCCAGCTCGACCGGCTCCTTGTAACGCACCAGCGCATCGCGTTTGAGCTGGCCGACGCCATGCTCGGCACTGATCGATCCGCCCACGGCATGCACGCTGTCGTGCACCAGTGCGAACACGTCGTCCTGCCGGGCCAGCAGACTGGCGTCGGTCCAGCCTTCGCCAGGCGCCACGTTGTAATGCAGGTTGCCGTCGCCAAGGTGGCCGAAGACCACGTTGCGAATCCCCGGGAATGCCTGCTGCAAGGCATGGTTGGTGTCGCGCACGAAATCCGTCATGCGCGACACCGGAATCGACACATCGTGCTTGATGGCCTTGCCCAAGGCCTTTTCCGCCAGCGGAATGCTTTCGCGCAGATGCCACAAGGCATTGCTTTGCGCCACGGAACCGGCAATCACCGCATCCTTGACGCAACCCGACTCGATGGCCTCGCCCAGCACGGTTTCGAAACGTTCGCGTGCATGCGTCTCGCTTTCGCTGTCGGACAGTTCCAGCAGGGCATACCAGGGCAGGGCGGCGGCTTCGCCTTCGAACGGCAGGCGTTGCTGGGGAAAGCAGCGCACCACGGATGCCAGGCAGTCGCCGGACATCAGCTCGAAGCCGGTGAGTGAAGCGCCAAAATCGTGGCGCGCGCGCGACAGCATGCCGATCGCATCCTCGATCGACGCCAATGCCAGCAGCGCGGTGCAGCGTGCCACCGGCAACGGATAAAGCTTGAGCGTGGCGGCGGTGATGATGCCCAGCGTGCCTTCGCTGCCGATGAACAAGTCACGGAGGTCGTAGCCGGTGTTGTCCTTGCGCAGCCCGCGCAAGCCATGCCAGACATCGCCCTGCGCCGTGACCACTTCGAGTCCGAGCGTAAGCTCGCGCATCGTGCCATAGCGCAGCACCTGGGTGCCGCCGGCATTGGTGGAAAGATTACCGCCGATGGTGCAACTGCCTTCGGCCCCCAGGCTCAGTGGGAACAATCGACCCGCGCCGTGCGCAGCCTCCTGCACTGTTTGCAGCACGCAACCGGCCTCGACCACCATCGTGTCATTGTCCGGATCGATGCTGCGCACGCGATTCAGGCGTTGCAGCGAAAGCACCACTGCATGACCGGACTCATCCGGCGTGGCGCCACCGCACAGGCCCGTATTGCCGCCCTGTGGAACGATGGGCACGCCGGCAGCGGCGCACGCACGCACCACGGCAGCCACCTCATCGGTCGAACCCGGGCGCACCACGGCCAACGCGCGGCCGCTGTAACGTTCGCGCCAATCCGTCAGATACGGCGCAGCATCAATGCCGGTCAGTACGTGTGGTTCACCTACGGCAAGGCGCAAGTCATCCAGATGGCTCATGGTCGTTCCCGAATCCAGGGCAGGGGAGGCGGGCATTGTAGGGCCACGCGGCGCCCGGGAGGCTCGTCCCGCGAATGGAAGTCATCGATGCGGTGTCATTCCTTGAACCTTGCCTCGGGTGAGACCGGCGCATAATTCACCGGTGCATCCGAAATCATCCTGAAGGGAGAATGGATATGTTGGCAGCTTTTTCCGTTTGGCCGCACGGTGGCTCCGAAGGCGATTCCGTGCATGACGCCGTTGCTGCGGCCGTTCGCGTCGTGCGCGCGTCCGGCTTGCCGAACCACACCGATGCGATGTTCACCACCATCGAAGGCGAATGGGACGAAGTGTTCAAGGTGATTCGCGAGGCGACCGAAGCCGTCGCCGCCTACGGATCCCGGGTCGGCCTGGTGATCAAGGCCGATATCCGTCCCGGGCACCGGAACGAAATCACCGGCAAGGTGGAACGCCTGGAAAAAGCCATCACGGCGCAGGACTCGGCAGGGCTTCCATCGTGATCACTTCGCCTTGCCGCGCAATGCAGCAGGGCCTGGAACAAGACAGGGCCACGCGCTGCGGAGCCCTGTCCTACCGCGAGGCGTGGCTTACTTCTTTGCCGCTTTCCTTGCCGAAGCCTTCTTCGCCGTCTTGCGCGCGGCCTTCTTGGCCGCTTTTGCAGGAGCCTTCTTCGTTGCTCCCTCGATCAGAAGACTCTCGGCAGTCACCCCGCGCTTCTTGAGCGCGTCGACAAACCACAACGGACGCTTGCCACGGCCAGACCAGGTCTGGGTGGCATTCGCCGGGTTCCGATACTTCGGTGCAACCGCGGCCTTCGTGCCTTTCGCGGCCTTGCCGCCGCGCCTCGGGTAAACCTCATCAATGCTCAGGCGGGAGCTCTTGAGAAGTGCCTCGAT
Source organism: Rhodanobacter glycinis (assembly GCF_900114325.1). Classification (GTDB taxonomy): domain Bacteria; phylum Pseudomonadota; class Gammaproteobacteria; order Xanthomonadales; family Rhodanobacteraceae; genus Rhodanobacter_A; species Rhodanobacter_A glycinis. The sequence goes on along the minus strand of NZ_FOSR01000001.1, from coordinate 493,024 downwards.
CTTGGTGCGGACCTCCTGGATCTGATTCTTTCGGGAAGATTCCATCTGCGCTTCGGCGTTTTTGATGAGTGCCTGGAGTTCGGCAGGGGAGAGCGAGTCGAGATTGATAGCCATGTTTGTCCTCGAGAATAGAACCAGCAAATCACTTTGTTGCGATGGGTCTGTACTTTCCGTCCGTGACCACCTGCAGCCGAGGCGGCTGCAGGCGATCCTGGGCAGAAATCAGAGTGCCGCATCCTTGAGCTTCTTGAGCGGCCGCACCTTCACCTTCACGGACGCTGGCTTGGCGGCGAACACCTGCTCTTCGCCGGTGAAGGGATTCTTGCCCTTGCGCTTCGGCTTTGCCGGCACCTTCACCGCGTTGATCTTGAACAGGCCGGGAAGGGTGAAATTGCCAGCACCCTTCTTGTGCACCGCGCCGAGCACCGTTTGCTCAAGTGCCGCAAGCACGGCCTTGACGTGCTTCGTTTCGACACTGGCCTGCTCGGCCAGGTGTGCGATCAGCGCCGATTTGCTGAAAGCGTCTTTGATCGGCTTGATGGCGGGTGCCGCCTTGGGGGCAGCCTTAGCTTTCGTGGTCTTCTTGGCAGTGGATTTGGTAGCCATGATCTTGGGTCTCATACGATGCACCGCTCCTCATGAAGCGATGGCCGTTCGGCCCGCTAAATCTACGTGGTTCTCGTGTTCTAAGCCACTTTCAACGACACGGAACCGGTCGCAGGGTCAAAAAGGAGGTCGTGTCGGCTTGGCAGCAGCAGGGCTGAGCGAAGAGCAGAGGGCTGCGCCGGTAGGGGTCGGTTATCGAGGATCGTGTCGTCACAGGAACCAGAAAAGCGGGTGGTGTGTTCCGCGATAGCCGTGCTAACTTGGTCACGTCGGAAAAGGCAGACTTGGTTTGGTAAGCCCAAGTCCTTTCGGTAACGAAAGCTCTGGTCTTTGGCTTCGTGCTTGAGATCCCCACGACGAATATCGGACGCCGCTGGCGTCCTTTCATTCGTCCGTGAGGTTCTCGAACCCGAGAAACGCTCCGGTCGAACATTCATCGACATTGGAGCCATTCATGCACAGCCATTCCGCCCCCTATGACGTTGTCATTGCCGGTGCCGGTCCCGTCGGTCTGTTTCTCGCGTGTGAGCTCAGGCTCTTCGGCCTGTCGGTCGTGGTGCTGGAGCAAGCCGAGGATCCACGTTCACCGTTGAAGCGACTCCCATTCGGCATGCGTGGTCTTTCAGCGCCCACCCTGGAAGCTTTCTATCGTCGTGGATTGTTGGACGACGTGACCGAAGCACAACAGGCAAATGCCACCTCGGGTGCCACCAAGGCGGCAGCTCACTGGATGCAACAGGCCCGGCGTCCGGTGGGTCACTTCGCGGGCATCCCGTTCTTCCAGGACCATGTCGATACTGAGCGATGGTCCTATCGCCGGCCGAGCCCTGCGGGTACCAGCCTGATGGTGGAAATGGAGTCGCTCGAAACAGTGCTCACGGCACGGGCAAGCGCCATGGGTGTGGAGATTTGGCGTGGTGTCGCCGTGGAAGGCTTTGAGCAAGCAGGCGAAGAAGTGACCGTGTGCACCAACGACCGGTTCTTCCGCGGTCACTGGCTTGTCGGCTGCGATGGTGCGCGCAGCGCGGTGCGCAAAACCGGCGGTTTCGACTTCGTCGGCACGGATCCCGAGTTCACGGGTTATTCGATGGATATCGAGATGGAAGATCCGGGCATGCTGCAACAAGGACGTAACTACACGCCGACAGGCATGTATACCTACGCTCGGCCAGGGACGGTCGCGATGGCCGATTTCGACGGCGGCGCTTTCCATCGCACCTGGCCGATCACGCGCGACCACGTGCAGGCGGTGCTGCGTCGTATCTCCGGCACGAACGTGACATTGACCTCGTTGCGGCTTGCGACCACTTGGACAGACCGTGCTTATCAGGCGACCGCCTATCGCAGGGGACGAGTGCTGTTGGCCGGCGACGCCGCGCACATCCATTCCCCCTTGGGTGGTCAAGGGCTCAATCTTGGGCTCGGCGACGCGATGAACTTGGGGTGGAAGCTCGCTGCCACGATTCGTGGAGACGCGCCGGCTGGCCTGCTCGACAGTTATCGGGACGAACGACATCCGCTGGGCGCACAGGTTCTCGACTGGTCGCGCGCACAGGTCGCGCTGATGCGGCCCAGCCCGGGCTCGCGCGCGCTCGGGGCGATCATCAGCGACCTCATTGAAACGCATGACGGCGCGACTTACTTCGCTGCACGCGCGTGGGGTGTTTCTCTTCGCTACGATCTCGGCAGCAGCCACCCGCTGGTGGGGCGCAGCGTTCCCGACTTCGCGCTCGCCAACGGCACAAGAATCGGCATGTTGCTCAACAAGGGGCGAGGCTTGTGGCTGGACTTCGACGACGCGCGTGCCCCGGGGCGAGAGCTCGCGAGCCGCTGGCGCGATCGCATCACGTACGTAGCAGGCAATGTCCAAGACCGCTTCGGCCTGAACGCAGTACTTGTACGCCCTGATGGCATTGTCGCCTGGGCCTGGGAAGGAAAAGGGGATTTTGACCCAGAGGACGCGGCCCGAGCGACATCGCGCTGGTTCGGCGAGCCCGTGCCCGTTGAATACTGACGCCATCGCTTGCCAGGTGGCAGGCCTGTGGGCGAACGCATCGCCTGCCATCTATTTCCTGCAGCAAGCGGGTCAGCAGGCAGCTTGCACGCAGCTCACGGAAGCCTTCGGGGGAAGGTTCCACAGCTAAAGTTGTGATTCTCGAAAAGATGTTAACTCTATGATTTTATGGAGTGGCATCATCTTCTTCTCACGACTTCGGCAATCGTCGCGAATAAGTAATACCGTGATTTGCTCAAAGCCAATACGTAAAGTTGTGAAGTCGCGACGGCAAAAACATGGCGCGAACTGAAGCTGTGATTCGGACCCTCATTGATCAACGCTCGGGCACCGGCCAGCCTTTGGGTTTGGGGTTTGGGGAGCAATGGAACGGAAAACCGGGATAAGAACGAAAAGTCGTTACGGATCATAGTATTTCGTATTGACCATGTTCTCATTTTTGCTTGGATTGACGGCGTTTGTGGCCCACAGTCAACTGACTCTCTGCGGCCACTGCGCGGGCTTCCGCTGATTGAAGCGCCAAAGTCAGGCCACTGACCTGTCCTCGCGTGGCAGCCAGCTCCAAGGCGAGCTGGTCACGCTCGCCGGTGACGCTGGTCATCGCCGCCAAGCGCGCTTCGCCATCGGCCAATTCTCGACGAATGCGCGCCATGTTCAATCGCAATTCCGTGAGGCTGGTCTGCTGGTCTTCGCTACGTTGCCGCAGCTTGGCCAATTGCTGCTCTGCCTGCCGCTGTCCTTCCCGTGCTGCATCGGTTTCTTGCAGCATGCGGGCTTGAGCGGCCTCCACGCGCGCGTTGGCTTTGTCCCGTTCCACCTGAAAGGTAGCATCGCGGGCTGCAACGGTCGCTTGGAATTCGGTGGTCAATCGGTCGTGGGCCTGCCGTGCGGCCTCTAGTTGCTGAGCCATGTCGGTACGAACGGCCGCCACCTCGTGCTGCAACGATTGAACCTGGCCAAGGGCATCGCGCTTGGCCTCGGTTTCCCGGGTGAGCTGCTGCTGCACCTCGATGCCTTGCTCGCGTAGTTGACTGACCTCGTGCTGCAGCTGATGAACCGTGGCCTGTGCCGCATCCCGTTCGACAGCAACGTCATCGTACGCACGCTTCTGTGCGTCCAGATCAGATTCCAGCGCCTGGCGGTGCTCGTTGAATACCTTCTCCCCCTGTTCCACAGCGGCCACCCAGAGTGAGCGCATGGCATCGGCGATCGCCGGCGGTAGATCGGCGCCGACCGCATCAGCCTTGGCCCGTTCGTCCTTCCACAGCTTCAGCTCGTCGTTGATGGTGGTGCGGCTACCTTGCTGGATGGCGGCATAGATCAGGTCGACGGTCAGCTCGTGGGGGCGTCTACCGTCCGCGACCAAGGCAGCGGCGGTTTCGCGGGTACGTTGGCGGGTATCACTGACACGGCTCATGGCGGCTCCAGTCGCTCGGCGGGTCAATTTTGCAGAACTCGCAGCATGTATATCACAGTATTACGTTATATTCATAACGATAAGATCAGGAAATTTACGATAACTCCCATAATCGAAAGTCTTTTGGCAGTACGCTGCGTTTCCCGTGGTGTCGGACATCGGAAAGCATGACTGAGCCCTTGTTGAGCCTTATGACGTGGCCCCACACCTTGCCGCCCGCCCTGTCGGGAGGTAACGGAAGCAACCGAGCCCCGGCCAGCGTGGCGCGGCAGATCGCCGCCAACGACGATGTGGCCGCGATCGGTCTGTGGCTGGCGGAATATCACGACTCGCCGCATACCTTCCGCAGCTACCGCAAAGAGGCCGAGCGGTTGCTGCTCTGGGCCACGCAAGTGCGTGGCAAACCGGTGTCCAGTCTCACCCGCGAGGATGTGATCGCGTATGAGGCGTTTCTTGCCCAGCCACCGGCGACCTGGTGCGACGCCGGTCTCGCCCGTCACGGTGAGCATCGGCGACTGTTCGTCGGTCCGTTGGCCGAGCGTAGTCGCCGGCAGGCGTTGGGCATCCTCGCCGGACTGTTCAATTACCTCGTGCGTGCGGGCTATCTTGCCGGCAGCCCGTTTGTGCTGCAGCGACGACGGGCGCGCCGCGGCCCCCGACGCACGATCGAACGCTATTTGGACCGTGCTCTCTGGGAAGAGGTGCTGCGCGTCGTCGACGGTTGGTCGCAAAGCACCGCACGGGAACGGCAGCGCTACGAACGCGCTCGCTGGGTGCTTCGTTTTCTCTATGAGACTGCGCTGCGGGCTGCCGAAGCGGCGGCCGCCGACGAAGGTGATTTCCAATCTATCCGGGGGCGGTGGTGGCTGCATACCGTGGGGAAAGGTGGCGTCGAAGGCACCATTCCCCTGGGCGATGGTCTCATGGACGACTTCGCCCGCTATCGGCGCTTCCACGGACTGCCGGCGTTGCCCTCGGGCGACGGCAACACCCCGGTCATTCTGGGCATCGCCGGACGTCCGTCCCCGCTGACGCCCACGGCGGTCTACCAGATCGTCAAGGACGCCTTCCGACGCGTAGCCGAGACGCTGCAACGGCAGGATGAGGTAAAGGCCACACGAGTGCGCCGTGCATCGACGCATTGGCTGCGGCATACGGCAGCCACGCACCAGGCCGAGGACGGCACACCCATCCATCACATTCAGCAGAACCTCCGCCACAGTTCCATCGGCACGACGTCGATCTACGTTCATGCGGAAGAAGATGCGCGCCATGCCAGTACCACCAAAACACGCATCGGGACCTCGGTGCCTCACGGAGACGTACCATGACAGCCCCCGACGACCGCTTTGGCATGCCGGCGAGCGCATTCCAGGCTGCCCGAGAAAGCCACGGTTTGGATAGCCCGGTTTTTCGGATGGGTATGTACGTACCCACCCGCCAGGAGGTGGCGACATTGCCGGCCACCCAGCTCCTGCCGATCGTGATCGACTGGATGTGGGAAAGTCCGTCGGAGTTGATCCCGAATAACGATCAGATTGCGCAACTGTGCACCATCCTTCGGGCACGACCTGACGCCACCGAGTCCGAGATACGCGAACTGATCGTGGCCTGCGAGGATTATTTGAAGGTGTAACCCCATGGCCTGCAGCAAAGTGGACGATCGGCCGGAATTTCAACGTCCGTACACACGATGGGGCGCACGCTCCCACTGTTGCGTCTGGCAACGCATCGTTGGGACGGCTATATGACCATTTCACGCAAATCATTACTTTCGATGCTTGGCGCCCTGGCACTCGCATTTGGCCTCTGTGGTGTCGCCGTGGCCCAAGACAGCACGCCCGCGAGCGGCATGGACAAGATGGGTGCGATGCACTCGAACATGAAAGGTATGCACCACAACGTGATGGGCATGCACATGATGCCGGCGACCGTGACGGCAGCGGATGCGAAGACCGGCGTGGTTGATGTGACGACCGAGGGCATGACCCTGAAGGTGCATTTCCCGCCGTCCGCCATGGCCGGCCTGAAAGCCGGCGACAAAATCACCTTGCATATGGGTTTCAGCAAGCCGTGAATCTCCTTGAACCCTCCTCCAGAGTTGAGGGGGCCAGATCGCCCGAGTAAGCTCGGCCTATGAGATTCTCGTTGCGTCAGCTTGCGCGTTCACGTCGCCTCCGGGCGATGAGCGTGTTGGCGTGGCTGATGCTCGTGATCCAATCCGTGGCGGCCGCGCCCATGAGCATGCCAATGGCATCGCATGCCCAGGCCGAGCATGCGATGGTCGCCGCGGCCGCAGCGCACGGCATGCATTGCCATCACGCGGCAACGTCCACAGCCACTGATTCCTGCTGCCATCATTCGGCGGACTGCTGCAACGGTGCGGTTGGCCAGTGCGCCTGTGCCGCGATGTGTGCCACGGCGCTTCTGTCGAGGGCGGCATTGATGCCGGCCTCGATGGCATTGACGGCAACCTACGCGATGCCCTCGGGCATGACCGCCCCTTCGGGGACGAACGCGCCACCGCTCCGACCGCCGGCGGTCTGACTCTCCCATCGTTTCGATGAGCATGGCTCACGACGGTCGCGTGTCGACCCTCGTAGCCATCGGCTGTGATCGGCATCGCCACGAGGATGCCGCCTGCCTTGGAGAGGTCCATGAAAATCCTTCCCCCGCCCGCGATGGACTTGTCGCGGCGTCGTTTCGTCCAGGGTGTCGCCTTCGGCGGCACCATCGCCGCCCTCGGTCTGCTGCGCCCGTCAAAGGTCTGGGCACTGAACACTACGGGGCAACCTGCCATTCTCAGCGGCACCGACTTTGCGCTCGACATCGCCGAGACGCCGGTGAACTACACCGGCCGGCCACGTCTGGCCACCACCGTCAATGGCAGCGTCCCGGGGCCAACCCTGCGTTGGAAGGAAGGCACCAACGTCACGATGCGCGTGACCAACCGGTTGCGGGTGCCCACGTCCATTCACTGGCACGGCATCATCGTGCCCTTCCAAGAAGACGGCGTGCCGGGCATCAGCTTCCCAGGCATCGCACCGGGTGAAACCTTCACCTACCGCTTCCCGGTGCGCCAGAGCGGCACCTACTGGTACCACTCGCACTCGGGATTCCAGGAGCAAACCGGTCTGTACGGCTCGCTGGTGATCGAGCCGGCCGGACCGGAGCGCTACCCGAGCGACCGCGATTACGTGGTGATGCTCAACGACTGGACGGATCAGAACCCCGAGCACATCTTCGCCACACTGAAGCGCCAGAGCGACTACTACAACTTCGCGCAGCCCACCGCGCCCGAATTCTTCCGTGACGTGCGCGAACAGGGTCTGCGACAGGCGCTGGCCGAGCGCAAGATGTGGAATCAGATGCGCATGAACTCCACCGATCTCAGCGACGTCTCAGGCTACACCTATACCTACCTGATGAACGGCACCGCCCCGGCCAGCAACTGGACCGGCCTGTTCAAGCCCGGCGAGAAGGTTCGCCTGCGCTTCATCAACGGTTCGTCGATGACGATCTTCGACGTGCGCATTCCGGGCCTGAAGATGACGGTGATCTCCGCCGACGGCCAGGATGTGGCACCGGTGCCGGTCGACGAGTTCCGCATCTCGGTGGCCGAAACCTACGACGTGCTCGTCGAGCCGCAGGAGGATCGGGCGTTCACGATCTTCGCCCAGTCGATCGACCGCACCGGTTACGCGCGTGGCACCTTGGCCCCGCGCTCCGGCATGGAAGCGGCGGTGCCGGCGATGGATCCGCGCATGCCCGTGAGCATGGTGGACATGATGGGCGCGATGGCCCAAGGCGGCGGACACGGCGGCATGTCTGGGATGGCAGGCATGGCCGGGATGAAGGACATGCCCGACATGGCCATGAGCAGCACGGCAACACCGGCCGCACCAGTGGTGCATCACGCTCGCACCGAATACCGCAACCCCGGCGTCGACATGCACGTGGACATGCCGCGCACCAACCTCGACGATCCGGGCACCGGACTGCGCGACAACGGTCGCCGCGTGCTCACCTACGCCGACCTGCACACCCTCGGCGGCTCCATCGACCCACGCGAACCCAGTCGCGAGATCGAGCTGCACCTCACCGGCAATATGGAACGCTACATGTGGTCGTTCGATGGCGTGAAGTTCTCCGACGCCAAGCCGATCCACTTCCGCAGCGGCGAGCGGCTGCGCTTGGTGCTGGTCAACGACACCATGATGAACCACCCGATCCACCTGCACGGCATGTGGAGCGAGCTGGAAAGCCCGGATGGGCAGTTCCAGGTACGCAAGCACACCATCAACGTGCAGCCGGCGCAACGCATCGCCTACGGGGTAAGCGCGGACAACCTCAGCCGCTGGGCCTACCACTGCCACATGCTGTATCACATGGAAGCGGGCATGTTCCGCGAGGTGGTGGTGTCATGAGCCCGACGTCACGAACCACTCGCTGGAATCGCTCCGCGTTGCTCGTAGCGCTGTGGCTGGCGCTGCCGCTGGCAGCTAGCGCGCAAAGCGTTCCCCCGTCGAGCAGCACCGCCCCGATGGACATGAGCAACATGCCCGGCATGAGCATGCCGGCGGCATCGTCCAGCACGCCCCGGTCCGCGATGCCGTCGGGGGTGAAGAAGCCGGGCAAGAAGCCTTCGCCGACACAACCCACGCCGTCGTCTCACGGCATGGAGGGCATGCCCGGCATGGACCACCCTGCGATGCCCGCCAAGCGGATGCCACCCAAGCCCGTTGCCGCCAGCTCCGGTATGGACGACATGGAGGGCATACCGATGCCCGCCAAGCCTGCCGCTTCGACGGCACCTGCTGGCGACATGTCGGGGATGGATCACGCGTCGATGCCCGGCATGAGTTCCGACGCGATGCAAGGGATGAATCACCGTGGCATGGCCGGCATGGATCACGGCGCGATGCCGAAGAAGGATCAAGGTGAAATGGCCGGCATGGGCGCGATGCCGGGGATGACGATGGGCCCGATGCAAGGTGGCAGCCCACCACCCAATGCGCGCAGTCCCGACTATTCCGACGGTGTGGGCTACGGCTCCATGGAGGGCATGGACATGGCCGACAAAGCGCCATTGGGCATGGTGTTGATCGATCAGTTGGAAGCCTTTCACGGTCGTGATGCCAATGGCCAGAGTTGGGAGGCCGGAGGCTGGTACGGTAACGACGAGAACAAGCTGTGGATCCGCACGGAAGGCGAACGCAGTCGCGGCAAGCTCGACGATGGTGATCTGGAAGCTTTCTGGAACCACGCCATCGCGACCTACTGGAGCACCCAACTGGGTGCTCGCCAAGACATAGGCGCAGGTCCGAAGCGGACGTGGGCCGCGTTCGGCGTGCAGGGGCTGGCGCCGTACTGGTTCGAGCTGGAGGCCACCGGCTACGTCGGCACCAACGGCCGCACGGCCGCGCGCCTACGGGCCGAATACGAGCTGCTATTCACCCAGCGATTGATCCTGCAGCCCGAGGCCGAGGTCAATCTGTACGGCAAGGACGATCCGCAACGACGCATCGGCAGCGGCGTGTCCGACCTGCAGTTCGGCCTGCGCCTGCGCTATGAGTTCCATCGTCAATTCGCGCCGTACATCGGCGTGAACTGGACGCGCCGCGTCGGCACCACGGCCGATTATGCGCGACAGGATCACCAACCCGTACTCGACCGGCAGATCGTGGCCGGCGTCCGCATCTGGTTCTGAGGGGCACTTATGAAAAAACATACCGCACACGTCATCACGGTCGCCGTTACCTTGGGCGTATTGGCCATCGGCGCCGGCGTGTTCGCCTATTCCGGTCTATACAACATCGGTGCGGACGATCACCACACCAAGCCGGTGTTCGCCGTGCTGCAGACCCTGCGCGACCGTTCGATCCACGTGCGCTCGGAGGATCTGACCGTGCCGAATCTCGACGATCCACAGTTGATCCTGAAAGGTGCTGGCCAGTACGCGGCGATGTGCACTGGCTGCCATCTGTCGCCCGGCGTCAATGACTCCGAGCTGCGGGTCGGCATGTACCCACAGCCGCCCAACCTCTCCAAAGTGCATGTCGATCCGCAGGATGCGTTCTGGGTGATCAAGCACGGCATCAAGATGAGCGCGATGCCCGCCTGGGGCAAGGCGGGCCACGACGATCCGACCATCTGGAGCATGGTGGCCTTCCTTGAAAAACTGCCCGGCATGACGCCTGCCGAATACAAGGCCATCGTGGCGAAGGCGCCACCGGACGACGACATGGACATGGACGAAGACAGTGGCCACAACCACGGGGACAGCGATGCGCATGCCCACGGTGCGGCGGCGGCCATGAAAGGCATGGACATGAAGGGCATGGACATGTCCGGCCAGGGTGCTGCATCCGCACCCCCGCCCGCGATGGCCGGCACGGTCGGCGCGAAGCCGACCGGCGACGGGCACGCGCATCCGTAACGGACTTCGCATGGCACGCGCCCGATCCATGCCACGCAGACCGCGCCCATGGCGATTGCGCGAGCTTCGTCGCGCCCGCCTGACACGCGGGCTGCTGCTGGTCGGCGCGCTGTTCATGCTGGGTCTGCAGACGGCGCTCGCGGCCTTCGCCTGCACCATGCCGCCGACCCTGATGGGGCCGGTCATGGCGATGGGCACGGCCGCAGGGGATGCCGCCATGCGCGGCACCTGCCCGGAGATGCGGCATGCCGCGGCCGACCGCGTCCTGTGCGCCCAGCATTGCGCCTCGCAGGCATCCGCACCCAGCGACGCGCGGCCCATGACGGTGCCGCCCAACCTGCTCGCGGCGTTGCCGCCCGTCCTGCCGCTCGTCGTCCCGCCAACGCCAGCGGCCTCGATTCCCGAACGCTACTACCGGCTGCGTGCGCCACCGCCACCGGCCACCCTGCTGTTCTGCTCCCTGCTGATCTAGCGCACTCCGGCCATCGCCGAGGTGCCGTCGTGCCTGCGTGGTGCGATGTCTGTTCGATCACGGGAGTGAATCCTCATGCTGTTTTCCAGTCTTTCCGGGCGCCGTTGCGCGTGGGCTCTGCTCATCGCCCTGGGCGGGTCGGTGGCTGTCGCCGCGGCCCAAACCGCCGACGCACCCCTGACGCTCGCCGCCGCCGTGCGGCAGGGCATGGCACGCGCGCCGCTGCTCGCCGCGCGCAACGCCGACCTCGAAGCCGTGCGCAACGAGGCGGTGCGCGCGGGCCGCTTGCCCGATCCGTCGTTGACCTTCGGCGTCTCCAACTACCCGGTCACCGATCCGGGCGCTTTCAGCCTGCGCTCGGACACGATGACCATGCGCACGATCGGCGTGATGCAGGCGATTCCTTCGCACGCGGCGCGCGCGGCGGATCGTTCGCTTGCGGCGGCGCAGGTCGATGCCGCCGAGGCTGACCGCACCGCCACCGCACAGGATGTGCGCGAGCGCATCGCCGACGCCTGGATCGGCGTATGGGCGGCCACACAACAGCGCACTTTGCTGGAAGCTTTGCGCGACGAAAGTACCCTCGCGGTGCAGGTCGCCACGGCGCGGTTGCACGGCGGCACCGGCAGTGCGGTGGACGTGCTGGCGGCACAGGCCGAGGCGCTGACGCTGGCCAACCGGATCGAAGCAGCCGACGCTGATCTGCAGGCGGCAAACGCGTCCTTGCAGCGCTGGCTGGGCGATGCGCCGACTGCGCTGGCGGACGCCCCGGACTTCGACCAGTTGCCGGTCGCGCCGGATCAACTCGAACGGCACACCGATCGGCAGGCGCCAATGCAGGCGTGGCGAGCCCGCGAGCAGGTGGCCGACGCCGCACTGGCGCAGGCGCGCGCCTCGAAGCATCCGGACTGGAGTGTGGACGTGACCTACGGTCACCGCGCGCCGTATCTGTCCGACATGGTGATGGTGCAGGTCGGCGTGAGCCTGCCGCTGTTCACACGCAACCGGCAGGACCGCGACATCAGCGCGAAGCAGGCGCAACGTGATGCGGTCGAGTCGGCGCACGAGGATGCCCGCCGTGCGCAACGTGAAACCGTCGCGCGCGACGTCGCCGCCTGGCAGGGCTGGGGGCGGCAGATCGCACGCGATCGCACGGCGCTGCTGCCGCTGGCCCGCGATCGCAGCCAGGTGGCGCTGGCCGCTTACCGCGGCGGCGGCACGCTGCAGCCGTGGCTGGATGCACGACGCGACGAGATCGCGTTGCGTCTGAGCTACGCCGATGCACTGGCCGCCCGCGCCCGCGCGTGGGCCGCCTTGGCCTATCTGTTGCCCGAATCCACCTCGTCTTCGGAGAACCTGCCATGAAACGGATCGGTATCGTGATCGGTGCGCTGGCGGGTGCCGCCGTGCTGCTGGCTTTGGGCTATGTCGGTGGCCGCCATGTTGGCTCTGCATCGATGCCGGCCAGCACCACGGCGGACACGCAAGGTGCGCAACGCAAGGTGCTGTACTGGTACGACACGATGGTGCCCGACCAGCACTTCGACCACCCCGGCGTGTCGCCGATGGGCATGCAAATGGTGCCCAAGTACGCCGACGAAGCAGGAGGCGACAAAGCCGTGGTGCGCATCGACCCGGCCACCGTGCAGAACCTGGGTGTGCGCACCGTACCCGTGGTGCGCCGGGTATTGGCGGCCCAACTCGAAGTGCCGGGCACCGTGAGCTGGAACCTGCGCGACGCCGTTACTGTGAGCGCGCGCGTCGACGCGACGGTGGAGCGGCTTGACGTGCGCGCGCCGTACACCGCCGTCAAGGCTGGGCAGCCGTTGGCCGAACTGCTGGCACCGCAGTGGAGCAGCGCAATTGCCGAATACCGCGCCCTGCAACACGCGCAGTCCCCTGACGCGCAGGCGTTGCGCGCAGCCGCGCGACAGCGACTGCAAGTGCTGGGCCTGACCGCACGGGACATCGCCTCGGAACGGGATGGTCATATCACGCTGCACGCGCCGCAGGACGGCGTGGTCACGACGCTGGACGTGCGCGAAGGTCAGCAGGTCGACACCGGGCAGACGCTGATGACGCTCAACGGCCTGTCCACGGTGTGGGTGGAGGCGGCGCTGCCGCAGGCCGCAGTGGGCACGGTGCGCGCCGGCACGCCGGTGACCGTACGTGCGGCGGCCTTGCCCGGCCAGGTGTTCCGCGGCCAGGTGGAAACCCTGCTGCCGGACATCGACGCCATGACCCGTACCCAGCGTGCGCGCATCGTGCTGGCCAATCCGGATCACGCGCTGAGTCCCGGCATGTTCGTCAGCGTGGAGTTGCAACCGACGGCGGGGGCACCCGAACCTGTGGTGCCGGATGGTGCCGTGATCGCCACCGGTAGCGACACACCGCGGGTGATCGTGGCCGAGGGCAATGGACGCTTCCGGCCGGTGGCAGTACGCCTTGGCCATTCGTCCGGCGGCTACACCGAGATTCTCGCGGGGCTTTCCGGCGATGAGCGCGTAGTGGTGTCCGGCCAGTTCCTGATCGATTCGGAAGCGAGCTTGTCCGGCGCGTTGCAACGCCTGCAGACGGGCGAGTCGGTGCCCGCGCCGGCGACCAGCACAGCCATGCCGGGCATGCCGATGGGAGACGGGCGATGATCGCCGCGCTGATCCGCGTTTCGATCCGGTATCGCGTATTCGTGCTGCTGGCCGCGCTGGCGCTGGCGGCGGTCGGTGTGTTCTCGGCGTGGCATACGTCCATCGACGCGCTGCCGGATCTCTCCGACACCCAGGTGATCATCCGCACCAGCTACCCCGGCCAGTCGCCGCAGGTGGTGGAGGATCAGGTGACCTATCCGCTGGCCACCACCATGCTGTCGGTGCCCGGCGCGACCACGGTGCGCGCGTATTCGTTCTTCGGCGACTCCTACGTGGATGTGCTGTTCAGCGACAGCACCGACCTCTACTGGGCACGCTCACGCGTGCTGGAATATTTGAGCCAGGCGCGCGATCGACTGCCGGCCGGCGTCAATCCCGCACTGGGTCCGGATGCCACCGGGCTGGGCTGGATCTACGAATACGCGCTGGTCGACCGCACCGGTCGACACGACATCGGCCAGCTCACCGCGCTGCAGAACTGGAACCTGCGCTTCCAGCTGAAGACCGTGCCGGGTGTCGCCGAGGTGGCCACCCTGGGCGGCATGGACCGCGCCTGGCAGATCGTGCCCGATCCGCAGGCGCTGGCCGCGCGCGGCCTCACCGTGGCGCAGCTCGTTGATGCCGTGCGCGCCGCCAACGGCGCCAACGGCGGCTCGGTGATCGAGCAGGGCGAGGCCGAGCTGATGGTGCGCAGCGAGGGGTATCTGAAGACCCGCGCCGACTTCGAGAACGTGCCCATCATCGCCAACGCGAACGGCGTGCCGGTCCGATTGCGCGACGTCGCCACCGTGCGTCGCGGCCCGATCTTCCGTCGCGGCCTCGCCGAGCTGGATGGGCAGGGCGAAGTGGTCGGCGGCATCATCGTGATGCGCTCGGGCCAGAACGCCAAGGCCACCATCGCGGCAGTGAAGGCGCGCTTGGTGCAGTTGCAACGCAGCCTGCCGCCGGGCGTCGAGATCGTGCCCACCTACGACCGCTCCCAGCTGATCGACGCCACCGTGGAGAACGTCTGGCGCAAGTTGCTGGAGGAGTTTCTCGTCGTCACCCTGGTCTGCGCGCTGTTCCTCGGTCACCTGCGCTCGGCGCTGGTCGCCGTGATCACCCTGCCGCTGGGCGTGCTCGCCGCCTTCATCGTGATGAACCTGCAGGGCGTCACGGCGAACCTGATGTCGCTGGGCGGCATCGCGATCGCGATCGGCGCGATGGTGGACGCGGCGATCGTGATGATCGAGAACACCCACAAGCATCTGGAGCATTGGCGTGATGCGCACGACGGCGCGGAACCACAGGGCAAGGCACGCTGGGCGTTGATCGCCGAGGCCACCGTGGAAGTGGGGCCGGCGCTGTTCGTGAGCCTGCTGATCATCGCGCTGTCGTTCGTGCCGGTGTTCGCGCTGCAAGGCCAGGAAGGCAAGCTGTTCAAACCGCTGGCGTTCACCAAGACCTATGCGATGGCCGCCGCCGCGGGACTGGCGGTGACCCTGGTGCCGGTGCTGATGGGCTACCTGGTGCGCGGACGCTTGCGCGCCGAGCACGCCAATCCGATCAATCGTGGCCTGATCGCGCTGTACCGGCCGATCCTCGACACGGTGCTGCGTTTTCCGAAGGCCACGCTGGGGCTGGCCGCCTTGGTGCTGCTCACGGCGCTGGTGCCGCTCAGCCGCCTTGGCAGCGAGTTCATGCCCGCGATGGACGAAGGCACGCTGCTGTACATGCCCACCGCGCTGCCCGGGTTGTCCGCCGGCAAGGCCGCGCAGTTGTTGCAGCTCACCGACCGCATGCTCAAGACCGTGCCCGAGGTGGCCCACGTGTTCGGCAAGGCAGGACGCGCCGATACCGCCACCGACCCGGCACCGCTGGAGATGTTCGAGACCACGATCACGTTCAAGCCGAAGGACCAATGGCGGCCCGGCATGACGATGGCCAAGATCAAGGCTGCGTTGAACCAGGCCGTGCACGTACCGGGCCTGACGAACCTGTTCGTGCCGCCGATCCGCAACCGCATCGACATGCTCTCCACCGGCATCAAGAGTCCCATCGGCATCAAGGTGCTGGGCACCGACCTGACCACGCTGCAGACGGTGGCCGACCGCATCGAAGCGGTCGCCAAGACCGTGTCCGGGGTCAGCTCGGCGGTGGCCGAGCGTCCGACCAGCGGGCGCTATGTCGACGTGCATATCCGCCGCGATGAGGCGGCGCGCTATGGACTGACCCAGGAACAGATCCAGCAGCTGATCGCCACCGTGGTGGGTGGCGATCCGATCGGGCAGTCCATCGAAGGACGCGAGCGCTTCCCCATCGTGGTGCGCTACCCGCGCGTGGATCGCGATTCGGTACAGGCGCTGCGGCAGTTGCCGATCGTGGCCGCGAACGGTGCCCAGCTCACGCTGGGTCAGGTCGCCGACATCACGGTCGCGGCGGGGCCGTCGATGCTCAAAAGCGAGGACGGCCAGCTCGCGACCTACGTCTACATCGACACGGCCAGCAGCAACCTCGGCGGCGTGGTCGCTCGGCTGCAGCAGGCCGTGGCGCTACAGGTCACGTTGCCGCCCGGCGTCACGCTGGACTGGTCGGGCCAGTTCCAGTACCTGGCCACTGCGGCGGAGCGGCTCAAGCTGGTGGTGCCGGTCGCGCTGCTGATCATCTTCGCGCTGATCTATGCAGTATTCCGACGTGCCAGCGAGGCGGCGCTCATCATGGCCAACGTACCACTGGCGCTGGTCGGCGGTCTGTGGCTGATCTGGCTGCTCGGCCATGCGGTATCAGTAGCCACGGTGATCGGCTTCATCGCGCTGGCCGGCGTCGCCGCCGAGTTCGGCGTGGTGATGCTGCTGTACCTGCGCCATGCGTGGGATCGGCAACTTGCGCTGGATCCCCGTGCGGGTATCGACGCGCTGGATGAAGCCATTCGCCAAGGGGCCGCACAGCGCGTGCGGCCGTTGGCGATGACCGTGGCGGTGATCATCGCTGGCCTGCTGCCGATCCTGCTCGGCCACGGCGCTGGCTCCGAAGTCATGCAGCGCATCGCCGCACCGATGATCGGCGGCATGGTCACCGCGACGCTGCTGACCATGCTGGTGCTGCCGGCGGCGTTCCGTCTGCTGATGCGGTACCGGCTGCGCAAAGCAGCGCGATCCACCCCGACGTTTCATCCACCCCAGGAGATCCAACCATGAAGAAGTACGTTTTCACCCTCGCATGCTCCAGTGCGCTGGCCTTGGCCTCGACCGCCGCGTTCGCCCAGCAGATGGATCCCAACATGCCTGGCATGGCCGGCATGCAAGCGGCGAAGCCCACCCAGGCGCAGGGCGTGGGCATCGTCAAGGCGATCGATACGGCCAAGGGCACGATCACGCTGCAGCATCAGGCCATCGCCGCGATCGGCTGGCCGGCGATGACCATGACCTTCAAGGCCGATCCGCCGGCGCTGCTGCAAAAGGTGAAGGTGGGCGAGCAGGTGAAGTTCACCCTGCATCCGGCCGGCATGGCCAGCACGGTGACGGCGATCAGCCCGGCAGGTTGATCGGGAACCGCCGCCAACCGGCGCTTGCCTCCGGCAGGGGCCGACCGGCGGGGGTGGCAGTGCGGCCACGTGCATCGTGAGGTTTGTGGCCGCACCTGTCCACGGTAGTCCGATGATTTTGGAGTACACCGATGAAATCGCACACTGCGTATCTCGGCACCGCCCTGCTATTCACGGGCTTGACCATCGGCACGATCGCGCACGCGAACAATACTTACGCCGACGGCTGGATTGGTCATGTTAACGGACGGCAGCTGGACATCTGCTACCGGGTTACGCCACTGCCCGCCGTCGGCACGCGGCTGCAGGTCATGAGGGTGGCTTACGTGATTCCCAGCAAAGGCGTGCCCATTGAACACTTCGCCGCGAGCGGGCAAGCCACGGTAACGTCGATCACGGACGCGCATTGCGTGCGGGCCGAACTGATCCAGGGCACGGCGCAGTGGGCCGATCACGCGCGGCCCATGCCCTGAACCGGCGCGACGACGAGGCCGCCAAGACTGCATGCTCCGCAACGGGCCATGGCGGAGTGGCCAAGGCGTGGTTACACCATCCAGCCGATGCGGTTCACCGGCGTCATGCCTGTCGCATCCTGCCAGCCGCCATTTCAGCGGGCATACAACGAGGCGATTAGCGGGCAGGACACGTTGCGCTGACGTGTGCCGCATTGCTCGACAAGCGCAGCGAGGGCCGTCTCCATGCGTGCGAGGTCGGCCAGCCGGTTGCGTACATCGGCCAGCCGCAACGCGGCCAGATCGGCCGCTTCCGTGCAATGGGCGCCGTCCTCCAGTCGCAGCAGCTGCGCCACCTCATCGAGGCTGAACCCCAAGCGCTGCGCGGATTTCACGAACTTCACCCGTGCTACCTCCGCGTTTCCGTAGCGACGGATGCCGCCCGGCGGACGGGCGGGTTCCGGCAACAGGCGCTTGCGCTGGTAGAAGCGAATCGTCTCGACATTGACTCCGGCTGCCTTGGCGAAGGCGCCGATGGAAAACGTATCCTGCCTGGATGGCATGGGCTTGACTCCGTACTTGACTACGGGAATACCTTAGACCACCGGCATCCCGCGCGAAAGGAGACTCCATGTCCTTGCTTACCCGGCTGGCCGACAAGGCCGGACTGATCGGCAGTGCCGTCTCGGCGGCGGCCTGCGTGAATTGCTTTCCCGCCCTGGCCGGCCTCGGTGCGGCGATCGGGCTGGGCGTATTGAGCCCGTATGAAGGCCTGTTCATCCGCATCCTGCTGCCGGCGTTTGCCGCCATCGCGCTGCTTGCCAACGCGCTGGGCTGGCTCAGTCACCGGCAGTGGCCGCGTGCCGCGCTCGGTGTGCTCGGCCCGCTGCTGGTGCTGCTGGCGGTATGGGTGATGCGGGCCAGTGACCATCGCACCGGATGGCTGCTCTATCCGGGCCTGCTGCTGATGATGGCGGTGTCCCTCCGCGATCTGCTGGCGCCAGCACCCAGCGCATCCTGTCGCACAGCCAGCGATACGGCGGATGCCCGCTGAATCGACACGATTGGCAAGGGCATAGCGAAGACCCTGTCAACACTCCACTCTCATTATCTCCGGCGAAACGCTTGACGACCGAACTCATCCTGCAGAGCACGCTGACCTGTCCGCATTGCGGCCACCAGGCCACCGAGACCATGCCGACCGATGCCTGCCAGTTCTTCTACGACTGTGAGGGGTGCGGCGAATTGCTGCAGCCCAAACCCGGCGACTGTTGCGTGTTCTGCTCCTACGGCAGCGTGCCGTGTCCGCCGATCCAGCAGCAGAAATCGTGCTGCAGGTAGACCATCTTTCATAGGGTCATATGGCGCCGGTAGGGGCTGTCTGAATTCATCACAACCGGCGCCAAGTGAAATTGTCTAACAGCGCGACTGTCGTTTAGGATCGAAGCATGTATCGGTCCGCGCCATCCCTGCTGACTCGCCTGCGCCGCCACCGCGGTCTGTGGGTGTTGGTCGTGGCCGTGTTGCTGATCAAGCTGGTCAGCGGGTCGATCTGCGTGGCCGATGGGGCCGGGATGCGATTCGCTTCGACGACTTCCGCTGCCTCGACCATCTTGGTGACAGATACCGCCATCAGCTCGACCTCGGCTGACGATGCGAACAGCTGTCTCCTGGGTGAAGGGAGCAGCTGTCATTGTGCCTGTGCGCATTCGGTGACGTTGCCGGCCAGTGCACCGCTTCCCATCGCCAGGATGGAGGCGCACTTCGCGCCGCTCACCTTCCATTCGGGATTCATGCCGGCCACGACCGGCTCGCTGCTGCGCCCTCCGATCGCCTGAAACCGCTCCGTTACGCGACGCCACCGCCTGTGCGGTGCATCGCTTCGTGACCGTTTTCAGGAGATCGCTTCATGTCTGTTTTTCGTTCGGTGCCGATCGGCGCCGTGTGTCTGTTGTACGCGGCCATGCTCAGTGCCGCCCCCGTAACTCATCCGTCCTCACCGGTAGCTCCCCTGCCGACAGCATTGGCGTCATCACCGTTGCAGGCGGCGGTGCGTCGTATCTGGCAAACCAGCCCCGAGGTGCAGGCCGCGCGGGCCGATCTTGACGCGGCCCAAGCCCGTGCACGTGCCGCCGCGCAGCCGCTGTACAACCCCTCTCTGTCACTCGATGCGGAGAACGCCGACGTCAATCGGCGTACGGCTGGCATCAGTCTGCCGCTGGATCTGTCCGGTAAGCGTCGTGCCCGGGCCAGTCAGGGCGAGGCCGACCTGCGCGCCGCCGAGGCGGCCTATAACCTAGTGCGGCGTGACGTCGCCGCCCGCTGGCTGAAAGCCTGGTCGACGGCCGCGCTCGCGGCCCGACAGAGTGAGCTGGGCCAGCGTCGCCTCACGCTGATGCAGCGCTTCGATGACCTGGCCGCGCAGCGGCTGAAGGTCGGCGACATCAGTAGTCCCGAACGCGATCTGGCCGGCCTGGCACTGGGTGAGGCGCAGGTGCAACAAGCCACGCTCGCGAGCAACGAAGCGGCGGCCCGTGCCGCGTTGCTGGCCATCAGTGGCGATCAAGGGGCCGCGCTTCCGCCGTTGCCCAAGGGCCTGTCACCGGCGGCGGGCAGTGTCACGCCGTTGCCCGTCGACGAGCTGCCCGAACTGCGTCAGTCCCGCGCCCAGCAAGCGAGTGCCGAGGCCGGGGTGCAGGTCGCCCGCCGTGCACGCATCCCCGATCCCACGCTCAGCCTGACCGGCGGTCAGGTACGCAGCGGACCGCGCACCGATCAGGTGATCGGCCTGAGCGTGTCGATTCCCTTGCCCGTGCTCAACACCGGACGCGCCGAAGTGGACGCCGCTCGTGCGGAAGCCGATGCGGCGGCCGCGGGCGTGCGTTCGCGCCAGTTCGTGCTGCGCGCAGGGTTGCAGGAAGTACAAGCCCGCTACGCCGCCTTGCGTAGTGCCACCGAGGCTTTTCGCAGCGGTCGCGCCGCCGCGTTCGAGGATCGCACCGCGTTGCTGGAGAAGCTCTGGCGTGCCGGTGAAATCAGCACCTCCGATTACCTCGTACAGCTCAAACAGAGCCTCGATACCGCGCTGTCCGGCCAGGAACTGGAAACCCAAACCTGGCAGACCTGGTTCGACTACCTCACCGCTGCGGGCCGTCTGACCGACTGGCTCGACGGCCGCACTCAGGACGGCCCTACTCAGGATATCTCCCGATGAATCTCTCTTTTTTGAAACGCAGTCTGCTCGGCATGGCGCTGCTTACTGCGCTGGCCGGTCCCGTCATGGCGCAGGAACCCGCACCCGCCAATCCGCTGGCGCTGGACGCCAAGGCGATCAAGGACGCCGGCATCGTCCTCGACAAGGCCGCCACGCGCGCCCTGACCGATGAACTGAAAGCCCCCGGTGAAGTGAAGGCCGACGCGTATTCCACCGTACTGGTGTCGCCGCGTGTGGAATCGCAGGTGCTGGCCCGCAAGGCCAAGCTCGGCGACGTGGTGAAAGCCGGTGCACCGTTGGTGGTGCTCTCCAGCGTGCAGGTCGCCGAGACCCAGGGCGCGTTCATCGTGGCCGAACAGGACTGGCAACGGATCGCGTCGCTCGGCCCTCAAGCGGTCTCGGCACGACGCTACAACGAAGCGAAGGTGCAGCGCGATCAGGCGCGCGCCAAGTTGCGTGCCTACGGTTTGTCCGACGGCCAGATCGGCGGCTTGCTGCGCAAGGGTTCGGCCGGTGCCGACGGCAGCTTCGAGTTGCTCGCGCCGGCCGCTGGTCGCGTCACCACCGATGAATTTCTGGTCGGTGAGCGGGTGGAACCGGGTCGCACCTTGTTTACCCTGGTGAAGGAGGATTCGGTCTGGGTCGTCGCGCAGATGGCACCGGCCGATGCCGAACGGGTCAAGCCCGATGCCGACGCCCGCATCCTCGTGCACGACACCGCGATCCCCGGCAAGGTGGTGCAGCGCTCGCATCAGACCGACGAGCGCACCCGCACCGTGCCGGTGCGCATCGAAGTCGACAACCGCAAGGACCTGTTGCACCCGGGCGAACTGGTAGAGGCGCGCATCGCCGCCGGCAGCGCGGTGCAAAAGCTGGCGGTGCCCGCCGAAGCGATCGTGTTGCTGCAGAACCAGCCAACGGTGTTCCTCGCCAAAGGCAACGGCCCGTTCGAGCCAGCATCGGTCATGGTCGGCGACACGCGTGATGGCTGGACGGTGATCACCCAAGGCCTCAAGGCCGGCGACAGCTACGTGCGCAAGGGCGCGTTCGCCTTGAAGGCGCGTCTGTTGCGCTCGCAGCTGGGAGAAGAATAATGCTGGAACGTCTGGTTGAACTCTCCCTGCGCTACAAGGTGCTGGTGCTGATCATTTTCGTGGTGATCGGCTTCCTCGGTTTCCAGGCGGTGCGTCAGCTGCCCATCGACGCGTTTCCCGATGTCACACCGGTGCAGGTCAATGTCTACACCGAGGCATCGGGGCTGGCGGCGGAGGATGTCGAACAACTCCTCACCACGCCGGTGGAATCGGCGCTCGCCGGCCTGCCCAAAGTGGAGCAGATCCGCTCGGTGAGCTTGTTCGGGCTGTCCTATGTGTCGGTCTACTTCGACGACAGCATGGACATCTACTTCGCTCGCCAGCTGGTCAACGAACGGTTGCAGCAGGTGGGCGATCGCTTGCCGGCCGGCTACGGCAAACCGGAGATGGGACCGAACACCTCCGGTCTCGGCCAGGTGTTCTGGTACACCGTCGAACGCGCCGACAGCACCTTGAAAGGCGCCACGGCCGGTACGGCACCGAACGACATGGATCTGCGCACACTGCAGGACTGGACCATCCGTTTGATCCTGCGCACCGCACCGGGTGTCGATGACGTCAGCTCATGGGGCGGCCAGGAAAAGCAGTTCCAGGTGCGCATCGACCCGATGAAACTGATCGCGCACAAGCTTGGCTTCAAAGAGGTGATCGAGGCGCTGCAGGCCAACAACGCGCAAGTCGGCGGCAACTTCGTCGATGTCGGCCGCGAGCAGTACCTGGTACGTGGACTGGGCCTGATCCAGAACGCGAAGGATCTGGGCAACATCGTGCTCAAGACCGAAGACGGCACGCCGGTCTACGTGCGTGACGTGGCCACCATCACCGAGGCGGGTGCGCCCCGCACCGGTGCCGTGACGCGCGATGGCAAGGAAGTGGTGATGGGCCAAGCGCTGGCTCGCATTGGCGAGAACGCCAAGAGCGTGGTCGATGCGGTCAAGGCCAAGCTCGACACAGTGAAGCAATCCTTGCCGCCGGGCGTGGTCGTAAAACCGGTGTACGAGCGCACTGAACTGGTCAACGCGGCGGTGGGCACCGCGGTGCGTGCGCTGGTGGAAGGTTCGATCCTGGTGGCACTGGTGCTGTTCCTGTTCCTGGGTGAGTTTCGCAGCGCGCTGGTGGTCGTCGTGGCGTTGCCGTTGGCGATGCTGATCGCCTTCATCTGCATGAATCAGGTCGGCCTGTCGGCCAACCTGATGTCGCTGGCGGGGTTGGCGATCGGTATCGGCATGATGGTGGATGGCGCCGTGGTGATGGTGGAAAACGCCTACCGCATCATGGCCGAGCGCAAGGCGCATGGCGGCCCGGTCGATCGCACGTCCGCGGTGCTGGCCGCGGCGCGCGAGGTGGCCAATCCAATGGCGTTCGCGATCCTGATCATCATCGTGGTGTTCCTGCCGCTGTTCAGCCTGCAAGGGCTGGAAGGCAAGATGTTCAAGCCGATGGCGTTCAATATCAGCTTCGCGATGGCCGGCTCGCTGATTCTCGCCTTGACGTTGATACCGGTGCTCGCCGCGCTGGTGTTGAAGCCGAAGGAAGAGAAGGACACCTGGCTGGTGGCATTCCTGAAACGCCACTACGCCACGGTGCTCGCCTGGGCGCTGGCGCGCCGCAAGCTAGTGCTGGGCATCGCCGCCGGAGCCTTGGTCGGCAGCCTCGCGCTGTTCCCGTTCCTCGGCAAGGAGTTCATGCCTAACCTGAAGGAAGGCGCCATCATGTGGCGCATTACCTCGATTCCGTCGGCATCGCTGGACGAATCGATCGCCATCTCCAAGCAAGTGTCGACACTGGTCAAACAAAAGTTTCCGGAAGTGGAAACCACGCTGGCGATGATCGGTCGCGCCGAAAAAGGCGAAACGGCGGATGTGAACTACATGGAGGTGTACACGCCGCTGAAACCGAAGGATCAATGGCGCAAGGGCGAGACGCTGGAAAGCATCGAGGAAGCGATGCAGAAGGAACTGTCGGCGGCGCTGCCCACCGCGGTGGTGAGCTACACGCAGCCGATCCAGATGCGCATCGAGGAACTGATCTCGGGTGTGCGCGCCACGCTGGCACTGAAGATCTATGGCGATGACCTGGGCGAACTTGATCGCTTGAGCAGTCGCATCAAGAACGTGTTGGCCGGGGTGCCTGGCGTCGCCGATCTCGCGCTGGAGGCGAACATCGGCAAGCCGCAGATCCGCATCAAGGTGGATCGCGATGCGCTGGCCCGTTACGGCTTGAACGCCGACGACGTGCTCACCGTGGTGAAGAACGGCATCGGCGGCGAGCCGGTGACGACCTTACTCGACGGCGTGAAACGCTTCGACATCGCCGTGCGGCTGGACGATGCGGACAAGGCCTCGTTGCCGGCGATCAAGCGCATTCCGATCCGCACGCCCAGCGGCGCACTGGTGCAGCTGTCGCAGGTGGCTGAGGTCAGCGATGCGGAAGGCTACTCGTTCATTCGTCGAGAACAACTGCAGCGCTATGCGGTGATCCAGATGGATGTTCGCGGTCGTGACATCGACGGCTTCGTCAAGGAAGCCAATGCGGCCATCGCGCAACAGGTGAAGTTGCCGACTGGCTATTACAGCGAATGGGGCGGCGCGTTCGAGAACCAGCAGCGGGCGTTGAAGCGATTGTCGCTGATCGTGCCGGCGACGATTTTCTTCATCTTTGTCTTGCTCTACACCGCGTTCAACTCGGTGAAGCACGCCACGCTGATCTTGGCCAACGTGCCGTTTGCCACCATCGGCGGCATCGTCGGCTTGGCGATCACCGGGCAATACCTGTCGGTACCCTCGGCCATCGGCTTCATCGCGGTGTTCGGCGTGGCGATGTTGAACGGCATCGTGCTGGTGAGTTTCTTGAACGAACAACGTGAGAAAGGCTTGCCTGTGCGCGAGGCAGTGATCCGCGGTACGGCCCTGCGCATGCGCCCGGTGATGATGACCGCGAGCGTAGCGATCCTGGGCCTGGTGCCGATGCTGCTCTCCAGTGGCGTGGGTGCGGAAACCCAGCGCCCGCTCGCCACCGTGGTGGTCGGTGGTCTGATCACCTCGACCTTGCTGACGCTGGTGCTGCTGCCGGTGCTCTACGACTGGATCGAAGAACGCGCCGCCCGGCGCCTCGCCAAGGAGAAGACCCCATGAAAGAAGTGAAGGCCTTCATCCATCGTGGCCGCGTGGTCGACGTCATCCATGCGCTGGAAGAAGCGGGGTTTCGTTACCTGTCGGTGAGCGACGTCAAAGGTCTGCTGACCGCGCTCAACGGCCAGGAACAGGTCTATTCGATGGAACTGGGCGAACGGGTGACCCGGCAGATCAAGCTCGAAGTGTTCTGTGAGGACGATCAGGCCGAACGGGCGGTGCAGTTGATCCGCCTGCACGGGCGCACCGGTCAGAGTGTGGCCGGCTGGGTCTACCAGAGCACGGTGGATCGGGCGTGGCCCATCGACGGTCAAGGGGCTGAATGAAGAAGACGGGCGGGTCACTCCCGCCCGTCCTTCCCGATGTCATGTCATAACACTTTGGCGCTCACGTAGAGTGGCCGCCGCACTGGAGACTCCTATGGGCACAACCAAGCCCCACGAACATGACCATCATCACGACCATAGCCATGGCGTGGCACCGGATGCGGACAAGAAGTACCTGACCATCGCGCTGTTGCTGCTGCTCGGCTTCATGGCGGTCGAGGTGGTGGTCGGCATCCTGGCCAAGTCGTTGGCCCTGATTTCCGATGCCGGGCACATGCTCACCGATGTGGGCTCGATCGGACTGGCGCTTGTCGCGATGCGTCTGGCCAGCCGCCCGGCCAGTGGCAGCTACACGTTCGGACTCAAGCGGGTCGAAATCCTGAGCGCCCAGGCGAACGGGCTGACGCTGTTGTTGCTGTCGGTCTGGTTCATCGTCGAGGCGATCCGCCGGCTGATCGACCCGCCGGTGGTGGAAGGTCTGCTGGTCACGGTGATCGCGGTGGTCGGTATTGGCGTCAACCTGCTCGCCGTGTGGGCGATGAGCAAGGCCAACCGGCAAAGCCTCAACGTGGAAGGCAGCTTCCAGCACATCCTCACCGATCTCTACGCCTTCATCGCCACTGCCATTGCCGGTGCCATCATCTGGTGGACGGGTTGGAATCGCGTGGACTCCCTTGCCGCACTGGTCGTCGCCGGATTGATGCTGAAAGCCGGTATCGGACTGGTGCGCGACTCGGGCCGCATCTTCCTGGAAGCGGCACCACGCGGTCTGGACCCAGTATCCATTGCCGAGGCGATCCGTGCCATGCCGGCGGTGACTCGGCTGGACGATCTGCACGTGTGGGAAGTGACCTCGGGCATGCCGGCACTGTCGGGCCACATCTACGTGAATCACGACATCGACTGCCACGATGTGCGCCGAGAGATCGAAGCGATGCTGCATGATCGTTTCGCCATCACGCACACCACCTTGCAAACCGATCACGCGACCACGGACGAATCGGCCCGCGCGACAGGCTGCACGTTCACCTCACCCGGCGCAGCGCACTAGACCCTCGCTTCGCAGCGGGGCGAAACCTTATCCCTGAGATGGCAATGGCGCGATGGCTGATGTCACGGACCGGCGAAACCACAGCCAGCCACTGAGCATGGCCAGTCCGCCCATCCCGAGGGCTCCCAGCATATCGCCGGGGTAGTGCACGCCCAAGTAGATCCGTGCCCAGGCCATCGGCAGGCCGAGCAGTGCGATCCCGATGCCCCAAGGCCGGCTGCATTGATTCAGCAACAGTATGCCGGCCACCACCCATTGCACAGTCAGATGGTCGCTGGGAAAGCTGCCGGTCGCCGCATGAGACACCCATGCTTGACCGACTCCAGCGACAAAGGGACGTGCGCGATCCCAAACCAAGCCGATGATCAGGTTCGCGAGCAATGCTGCAGCGGCGGCACCCGATGCTTTCAGGGCGATCAAGCGCATCGACTGGCGAGGAACCATCAGCATCCACCCAAGAAGGAGAGCTGTCAGGATCAACGGTCCATCGGCCAGGACGCGCGCCACATGAAGCATCGCTGGCGACGGTGGCACCGGCGAATGAATGGCGTTGAACAGTCGAAGGTCAACGGCGTAAACCATCGAGCCAAATCCCGAGATCGGCGACGTCATGGCTTGCCGTTCGGTGCAATGGCGGCGATCCGTGCGTCCTTCGCTTCGCGCAGAATGCCCAACGCCTCCTTCAGCACGTAGCAGGCGATGGCCGTACCGATCACCAGATCAGGCACGGCGCTGTGCAGAAGAAGCACCAGCACACCGGACACGATCACCGCCAGATTGGCGATGACGTCGGCCCGCGTGCATATCCAGATGGCGCGCAGATGCACTTCACCGTGACGAAATCGCGCCAAGAGCCTCAGCACCGTGGCATTCACGATCAAGGAAACGAAGGCAACGCTCATCATCCATAGGCCTTCCGGGTGGCTACCGGTCACCAGACGCCAGAGCACCCCCACCAGTACGCCGACGCCAAGAACCACCAGCAAGGTTCCATTCCAGTGCGCGGCCGACGCCTTGAAATAGGCGCTGCGTGTCCACGCCAGCAAGGCGATGCCGTAGGCGCAGGCATCGCCCAGCATATCCAGCGAATCAGCGACCAGGCCCATCGATTGGGCGATCAGGCCGGCCACGACACCGACCACGAACATGGTGGCATTGAGACCGAGCGCGATGCGCAGGATGCGGCGTTCCGCCTCGCTGGCGGCTTCGGCGTGGCAACCGCAGTCGCTCATGCGCGATCCTCTTCCGGGCGTGTAGTGGTGGATGCGGGCAATGCGTCGGGAGCGCTACGGCCACGAAGCATATTGAACATGAAACCCGCACTCAGCATCAGGACCACGGCGATTTGTGCGAGCAGCGTCTGCCAGGTCGGATAGATGCCGAGCAGTTCAATGTGCGGCACCGGGGCGACCGTCACCGACACCCAGCCAGCTTCCTGCAACGCGGCGATGCCCTTACCCGCGAGAACGACGGCCAGCACGGCGATCAGGATCGAACTCGCCGCGAAGAACTTGCCGATGGGCAGACGCCGACTGGTGCGCAGCAGGAGCCAGGCGATCAGTCCCAAGGTCACCGCGCCGGCCGCAATGCCGCCCAGCAGCCAGACTTCCTGGCCGTCGTTCCAGAGCGCGGCGTAGAACAGGATCGTCTCGAACACTTCCCGATACACCGAAATGAAGGCGAGGCCGAACAGGAACCACGCCGAACGTCGGTCGAGTGCCGCGGCCATCTTTTCCTTCAGGTAGGCCTGCCAGCGTCCACCAATACTCTTTTGGTGCATCCACAAGCCGACACTGAGCAGCACCACGGCGGCGAACAGCGAAGACAGGCCCTCGGTTAGTTCGCGACCGGCGCCACTGATCGAGATGGCATAGCTGGCCAGTGCCCAGGTGATCCCGCCGGCCACCAAGGCAAGAATCCAGCCGGCATGCACGTAACGCACTTCCACGCGTCGATCTGCCTTGCGCAGGAAGGCCAGCAAGGCGACGACCACCAGCAAGGCTTCCAGACCCTCGCGAACCAGAATCGTGAAGGCGCCGAGGAACGTGGCGGCCGGATCGCCCGCCGCATCCGCCGTGACCTCCTGCGCCTGCGCAAGCAGGACATCCACGGCGTGGGCCTGCTGGGTCACCGCCGGCAGCGCGGCCTTGCCCGACACCGCTGTGCGATAGGCGCCCATGGCCGTTTCGATGCGGGCGCGTAGCGCGCCATCGCGTGCGTTGAGCTGGGGTTCGATGGGTTCGACGCCATCGAGATAGGCCGACAATGCCAGTTGTGTGGCTTCCTTGGCGTCGCCGGCACGATAGGCCGCCAGGCTTGCAGCAAGTCGCCCCCGCGCAAGCGGAAGCCCCGTCAACGCCTGTTGCATCGCCTGCGGATGCGCACGCAGGTAACCGATGATCGCGCGGGCATGTTCGGCACCCAGTGCAGGAGCCAGTTGCGACACGCGTGCTTGCGACAACTCCTTCAGGTCCGCGATCTGCGCACGCGCGGCCGTATCGTGCTGCCAGAGGGTCGCACCGGTCGTGGCTTCGCGGGTATAGGCTAGCGACCCCACGTAGTACGCGAGTGCCCATCGCTCGTCCGACGACAGCCGGGACGAGTAACTGGCCATCGGCGTTCCCTCGACACCGTGGCTGATCACTTCGTACAGGGACAGCGGGCTGCGCTGGTCCGCACGCGCCTGGTCAGTGAAGTCCACCGGTCGCGGATTGAGCTGCAGCCCCACGGGACCATCGCCATGCCCGGTGGCGCCGTGACACATGGCGCACTGGTTCTGGTACAGCGTTGCGCCCTGCGTCAGATCGGGCGCTTGGGCCGGCGCGGTGGGTATCGGGTACGCCTTCAGCAAGGCATCGGCCAGGGCATGTGCCTCGATCGCCACCTGCGCTGGCGAGGCCTTCGCATCCACTGAAGCGATGAGCTGGTCGGCCTGGGACAACAACGCGGGTGTACCGGGCGTCGGCGGCAACGCCTGAAGGCGGCGATGCACGGTGGCTGTGAACTCCCGCATCTCGGCGTATTCAGACGCGCTGAGCACCGCTCCGTTCTTGACCGCGCCGGCGTAATCCGTGGCCAGATAGTCGATCATCTGCCATGTCTGCGGCACGGTTGAACTGACGTCTTGAGCATGCGCCCGCGGGAGTGGGAGTGCCCAAAGCAGAAGGGCGGCCACGGAGAGGTTGCGCAATATGCTGCGAATACGAGTCGTTATCATTCATGTATCGTACTCGACCTTGGCGAAACCGCCAATGCAATGCCTCCCGGCAGAACCCAAGAAACATGGTTGAAGGCGATCCCACCTCGCCAGCTCCAAGGCGTGATGGGCGAAAGGCTTGATTTTCAGTGATGGAACCTTCTACCCAACTCTCCGCAGAAGGAAACCTTGATGCCGGTCAGCTACGTTACCGAGGGACAACGCGACAATTACGGCCGGTACAACGGCAACCCGTCCAGCGACGAACTGGCACGCTACTTCCATCTCGACGATGCAGATCGCACCTACATCGCGCGCAAGCGCGGTCATGCGAATCGTTTGGGCATCGCATTGCAGCTGACGACGCTGCGCTACTTGGGAACATTTCTGGACGATCCGCTGGATCTCCCTGCGCTGGTGTTATCCACCGTTGCCAGGCAGCTGGATATTACGGACACGGATCCCTCCCTCGACGACTACCGGACAGGTGAACTCCGGTGGGATCATCAGCGCGATATCTGTCGTCAATACGGCTTCGTCGAAATCACCGAACCGCCTATCGGCTTTCGATTGGGTCGCTGGCTGTACGCACTCTGCTGGACGGGAACGGAGCGGCCCAGCGTCCTGTTCGAGCGAGCCATGACATGGCTGTTGACGCACAAGGTACTGCTTCCCGGGCGCAGCACACTCGAACGATTTGTCGCTCGCGTGAAAGCCCGCGTCGAAGAGCATCTTTGGCGGCGTCTGGGAACCCGTCTCTTGGACAGGCAGCGCGAACGCCTCGAACAGTTGTTGATCGTGCCAGCCGGCAGCCGCTACTCGCTGCTGGATCAGCTGCGATCGGGCCCCACGCGCGTCAGCGGACCGGCACTCATTCAAACGCTGATGCGACTACGGGAGGTTCGTGAGCTCGGCATCGACCTGCCCAGGGTGTCACACCTTCCGGCCAGTCGCGTCATGGCACTGGCTCGCTTTGCGGGAGCCGCCAAAGCCAGCGCCGTGAGCCGCTTGCCCGACGTTCGCCGCCTTGCCACTCTCGTAGCGTTTGTGCATTGCCTGGAAGCCACCGCGCATGATGACGCCGTCGAAGTTCTTGAAATGCTGCTGCGGGATGTTTTTTCCACAGCGCGCAAGGAGGATCGGAAAACACGCTTGCGCACGCTGAAAGACCTGGATCGTGCGGCCACGCTGCTGGCCGATGCTTGCCAAGTGGTGCTGGACAGCACGCTCCCGGACAAGAAACTACGCAAAGCCTTGTTCGCCAAGGTGCCGCGCGACGTCCTCGCCCAGGCGCTCCAGGAAGTGAGCAACCTGGTACGACCGCCCGACGACGTGTTTTACAGCGAGCTGAGCGAACGCTATCGGCGCATCCGGCGCTTTCTCCCCTTTGTGCTGGAGAATCTGCGTTTCGGCGCGAGTCCCGCAGGCGAGGCTGTGGTCGCCGCCTATGAATGGCTTCGCTCGCATCCCGGGCGATTCAAGGCCGACGACGACGTCCCGCGTGATGTCATTCGCAAACGCTGGCAGCGCTACGCGATTCGCGACGACGACAGCATCGATCATCGGGCCTACACTTTCTGCGTGCTCGACGAATTGCATACGTCGTTACGCCGGCGCGACGTGTTCGTCGCCCCCAGTTGGAAGTATGCCGACCCGCGCGCAGGGCTGTTGAGCGGCAACGAATGGGAGACTGCGCGCCCCATCATCTGCCGCACGCTCAGCTTGTCTCCAACGCCCTCGTCGGCACTCGTCGCGATCACCAAAGAACTCGATGAGACCTACCGCGCGGTAGCGTCCCGACTTCCGGACAATCCTGCGGTGCGGTTCGAAGGCGAGAACGACCTGGTCGTCAGCTCCCTCGACAAGCTCGAAGAACCAGCGTCTTTGCTGGCCTTGCGCGCTGCGGTTAATGAGCGTTTGCCACGCGTGGACATTGAAGAGGTATTGCTGGAGATTGCGGCCCGTACCGGTTTCACCGATGCCTTCACCCATCTCACCGAGCGGTCTGCTCGTGCTGCGGAGCTTCCGATCAGCCTCTGTGCCGTATTGCTGGCTGAGGCGAGCAACACGGGCTTCGAACCCCTCGTTCGTGCCGACATCGCTGCACTGAAACGATCGCGTCTGTCGTGGGTCGACCAGAATTACCTCCGCAACGACACCCTGGTTGCGGCCAATGCCATCCTGGTGGCGGCTCAGAACCGGTCGATTCTGGCCCATCAGTGGGGTGGTGGCGACGTGGCGTCAGCCGACGGGATGCGTTTCGTCGTGCCCGTGCGCACTGTGCATGCGGCCGCCAATCCGAAGTATTTCGGTCGGGAACGCGGCGTGACCTGGTACAACCTGATCTCCGACCAGTTCAGCGGTCTCAACCACATCACCGTGCCGGGCACGCTGCGCGACAGCTTGATCTTGCTGGGCGTGGTGCTCGAACAGCCCACCGAATTGCAGCCGACGCAGATCATGACCGACACCGGCGCATACAGCGACGTGGTGTTCGGGTTGTTCAGGCTGCTGGGGTACCGGTTCTGTCCCCGATTGGCGGACGTCGGCGGCACGCGATTCTGGCGCATCGATCCCGAGGCCGACTACGGCGACCTCAATGCCGTTGCCCGCCAGCGGGTGAAACTGCCATTGATCGAGGAGCAGTGGGACGACATCCTGCGGCTGGTGGGCTCGCTGAAACTGGGTCGTGTACCAGCCAACGGCATCATGCGAACCTTGCAGATCGGCGACCGTCCAACCCGTCTGGCCCAGGCCTTGGCTGAGTTCGGACGGATTGAAAAGACCCTGCACACACTGACCTATATTGACGATGAGGCGAAGCGGCGTAGCACGTTGACCCAACTCAACCGTGGCGAGGGGCGTCACAGTGTGGCGCGCGCCATTTTTCACGGAAAACGCGGCGAACTCCGGCAACGCTATCAGGAGGGTCAGGAGGACCAGCTGGGCGCGCTGGGCCTGGTGCTCAACATCGTCGTCTTGTGGAACACCATCTACATGGAGGCGGCACTGGATCAGTTGCGTCAAGACGGTTTTCCCGTACGGGATGAGGACGTCGCACGGCTGTCGCCGCTCAGCCATGACCACATCAACATGCACGGCCGATATTCCTTTGCCGTGCCCGAGGCAGTGGCCCGCGGAGAACTACGCCCGCTACGAGATCCCAACGATAGGGAAGGCGATTGAGAGGATGAGTGCCCCCGGAGGGGTGTTTGGCTATCTATATGGTTTCTATGGATAAATAGACCTTATCCCGGTTTTTCGTTCCATTGCTCCCCAAACCCCTAGATCGGCAATGTCGATCCGAAAGCGAACCTGCCGCGACTCGATAAATGGACGCGCAGCCCGGTCATTTCAGGGCTGGCATAGGTCGCATCCAAGGGCGGGCCTGAACTCATAGCAGGAGGACATCGTGTGGCCCGCCAGCGGCCAGGGAGGACCCGATAGCTATACCCCCCCCAGGACTCTCTTCAAATCGCGCAACGCAATAATTCGCTTGTTCTCAGAAAAGACTGGGAAACGGGAGATCACGTAATGGCGAATCTCTCTCAGGCCTATTTTTGCAATCAGTAATGCCTCACGCGCCTCCTCCTTGCGCAGCGCGCGCTCGAAATAGCGAACAATTCGCTTATTATGACGAATGAAGGTCTTTATATCGCTTTCCATCTGCTGATAATCTAAGCGCACATTCTTGCACTGGAAGTTGTGAATTATCCCGTTTCGCGTTGTCACAACATCGAACTCCTTCCGCTGAATGCGCTTGATGCCCAAGACCGTGAAGCCCAGGTGAACGAGGTCATTCTTAATAAGATCCTCAAAGAGGAACCCGGAGCGAATCTGATAACGGCGATGCTTTTCCAGTATTCGATCGCGAGTGTTGTAGGCGAAGCGCATCAAAAGGAAGAGGTTGGATTCGAAGGATCCACCGATCTCGACAAAGGGGGCAAATGATCCAAGAAACGGATGCGCCGGATCAGCCCGATAGACTGCCCGCTGCAGCCACCACGTGTGTACGTACCGTGCGGAAATGGACCTATATGCGTCCACTGGCACCCGAACAAAGTAGTCATCCTTGGTATACGACAAGAGCTCCTCAATAAAAAATGTGAGATCGGAGAATCCTTTCTCCCTCAGATCAAATTCCTGATAACTGTTCTCGATCTGGGAGAGCATCCCGCGAAGCTCCGCCGCTGATATGATCTTTCGCACGTCAAATAGAGATCGATCGAGCTCCTGTGACGGAAGGTCTGTGATGGCAATGCGCTCTGCCTCCAAATAGTTGTCATCAAGGAACTCCTGCCAATGCAGACTGCCGTCTAGCAGTCCATTACCCGTATGCCAGCACCCGTAACCGCTATACAAATCTATCTTGGCTAGCTTCTGATGGAGGCCTGTCAACGTTACGAGTGTGTAGTCGGTTATGCGAAAGGCGAGCCTAAAGAGCTCGGCAGCGGACAACTTCGCGTTACCAGTACAGACATCAGACACTGCATACAGTAGCGTATTGAGATGTCGGCGTCTTGATTTCAAGTAGTTAGCCAGATCCCTTGGGGTGCGCAAGCCAGAAAATCGCCCGTCAAAATCACCCTGATACGAGAGAATAAACTCGCGCAGCACGCTCACGTGTGAAAATAATCCTATTACGCGCCGACATGCCGCCTCGTCAAAGCGCCGTTGAAGAGCCTCCCCAAAGCTTTCTTGAGCGTCTTTGCTTTGAAGGCGATCCAACGCGACATTCATTGCGCGATCAAGAGCGACGTTGTGCGACGCGACCTCGTCAATGTTGATCAGGTCTTCCACACTCCTGATCAGCTGATGCAATCCAGTCCAAGTGTGTCCGCGATCGAGTTTGCTTAACTGATGAATGGCTCCTTCAGAGTGAAGGCGGCTTTGCTCTTCTAAAATGTGCCTCAATGATTCGCCAGAAACCCAATTATCGTGAGTATTCATTTCCTTTGACCCTGGAAGTCGTGAGATTGCGTCGACGCAATGCATCCATGCCAATGCAATAATGGGCCGGCGCCAGCTTCGAGGAGTTACGGCCCGGGGCACGCGTACCACGCGACAACCGCAGCCCTAGACGCAAGGTGGCGAGGTCCCCCCGCTTTGAGTAGCGGGACGGTTTGGAGTCCGGGGTCAACGTGCACCAGGCCCAAGTGCGATGGCCAGCAGTCTAACTCTTGCGCTTCGCATGACTAAGAAGCCGTAGCGAGTCCATCTGCAGCTCTTTGGGCAACTCTCGTGCGGCTTCCTCTAGCTTCACAAGATATCGTTCGCCCTGCCATCGATCGCTAATGCGCCTGAAGATCGACTGTGGGTTTTCCGAAAGCATGGCGCAAACTAACAAATCATACGGTGGCCAAGACGAATCCATGAAGGCGCGGACAAGGTCACCTTCAATCCACTTGGCCTTACTCATCGCCCAAGGCCAAGCACCTCGTTCGCGAGCTCGAGCTGCTTGGTAAGCTACAGGGAAGGTGGCTACTACAAGTGAGCTGGCAGGATAACGGACCAAACGCAGCGCATATTGCAACACCTCGAATGCCGTGCCAGTAGCGCTTTGGGGGTCTTTTGCGAATGCAGTCGATAGCAAATCAGCCCACACGATATAGGCGTTCTCGCCATAGTTGGCTTGCCAACGAAAGAGGGACAACGATAGCGGCTCTATGCGGCTCACGAATTGAGCGCGCAGCCGACTGTCCCCGGAGCAGAGCACTACAAGATTCCGACCGACGAACTGCTCGCTTCCGCGCTGTCGGAAGGCGTACTCCATGAGTCTATCTACTGATTGGCCTGCCTCGACGAACGCATATGCGAGATCCTCAATCAGGGCGGTAGGCACTGCCAGATCCGTCATCGCATACTTCAGCAGGGCATCGAGCAACACAGATCCCCGGAACTCATCCAGCAAGGGCAGCACCTTCATTCCAATCGTAAATTCGTGCCCGTTTGAAATACCCTTGACACCAAGCAACCCAGCAATGGCTCGAAAGGTCAGCTCGGGCTCATTGGCGAGCATTGTGAATACACTCTCCAGTCGGACTTCATCGCCAGCAAGCGTGGCGATCTCCTCAGTGCTTGCATTATCAAGGAGAGCTGTTAAGACAGAGATCTTTCGGAGCTCACTGAGCTCTCGAGCCTTGGAAAGCCAATCGATATCTGGCCCGTGCAGCGTCAGCGTTGACGAAAGAAAATGCTCTGTCTCCGGGGTGTACTCAAATTCCAGTATCGCTCCTCGCAAGGGCTCGAGCTGACCGTCGCACCACTGAATGAAAACCTTGTTCAGTGCCATTTGGTCGAAGCGCGTGGCAAGCCAGATATCAGAGAGGGTCCGCTTCACATCCTTCCAGCCGAGCTCTTGCATCAGGGCACTTAACAGCGCGCGCCATCGATCTGAGCGGAATCGCGCGGCGACACTGCGCAGCAATCGTCGCTTGCTCATAGAAGGTGCCGTCTGCGCAATGTCAGTCAGCGCTTCAATGCCCAGCTCGCTCGGGTGCGATTCGTAGTAATCGACCAGCGCACGCGCGAGGTGCCTGCTAGCGATCACGAGACGCGAGCTCACTGCACTAGGGAGATGCCATATTTCAGTAAGATTGAAAGCGTTTGATTGAGCCAGGCCCTCGCCAATCCATGCATCGACGAGCGGAGGAGTGTCTCGATCCGTGCTCTCAAGCGTCACGACGTGAGACAGAGAGTCTTGCGGCGACCTGCCCACCAAACAGATGACCGCCTGATGGAGGTGTCGCCGTAGAGAAGACGGAATACGCCCCCTGGGAAGTTTAGTAAGCAGCGCGGTCAGAAACATCCAAGCCTGATCAATGGGAAACTCAAGCGCCACCCGCGTCGCGGCCTGCTTGATGACTGGAAAGATTCCAGTTGCCCCATCCAGAGGGGGGCGACCACGCACACGGAGGATATCCAACAGGCCGAGCACGGCTGTCGGCGACTCAGCTGCGCTGTTCACTAACTCCTTCCAACGTAACGACATGCGCAACGAACTCTCGTCTATGCGCTCGAATTCGGGGACAAACCCCAATGCGGAATCGACCTCGAGGCGGGCACGATCCTTGTCAAAGATGCGGCGAACCAAGTCGGCTGTCCAACGGTGACGCGACTTCTCCGCACCTGTCTTGGTTGCATCGATCCTCCGTCCGGACCAGCTAGTGAACCGCGCTCGGGCATCGGAAGGGGCAAACAAGAGATCGAAAGGACGTCCCTCGATGAATCGAGGCGCCAAAGCGTAGGTGCAAAATGCGAAGTTGGATCGAATGCTCGAAAGGAGTGCGCTCTCAAGCCTTAGCGCAATCAGTTCCGCCTCTGCGCAGTCAAACATGACGATCGGCTGTCTATCTTCAAGGAAGAGCGCCTCCACTAGCTCAAATCGCCGCGGATCTTTGACCACTGAGTCTGAAGGCAACGTATGCTCAACAATGCCCATGACCTCAAACGGCGGCCTCTGAAAAGATGGAAGCAAGGCGGCAATATCAGGCAATTCCACCCACTGCCATATGGGTATCAGCAAGCTTTGTGTCCACACGCAACCGGACCTTGGCGCACCTTCATCCTGCCAAGTCTTGGCCAAGACAAAATGCTCACCGCTGGGCAGGGGGTAGCCCGTGAGATACGGGGCGAAACGTTCACCAGGCCGCAGTTGTCCGGCCATGTCTGACAGGCGATCGACTACGTCCTGATCCAACCTGGAAAGTCGGATAGTCGCCGACAGCAGCTGGTGCCCGCTGCGATAACCATGTATCTGCTCATCAAAGTGAGGGCTGGGGAGATCCATTACTTCGCTCGAATGCACCATGCCAATGGCGAAGTTAAATCTTGGGAGTACTGGAGTTCGTCATTCGCCTGTTGAACAATGTATCCCCGGCCCTGAATGCTGTTGGACGCTAGGAATTCTTCCTTGAACAGCAGATCTTCGGCGGGATCTCCCCCAAGTATGCTCACGCCGAACACGCCGATTTCTAACCGCGTGATGTCCCGCAGGCGCCCAGCCAACATCGGAAACTGTTGCCGGATGTAGCGCTCCGGCCCTTCTTCTTGCTCCTCAGGGGAGAGCAAGTCCCACGCCGTGACCAGCACAGCCACGCGTGGCGCAACACCGTTTTTCCTCGCGAGCGCGATTTCGAGGAAACGAAGGAGTTCGCAGAGCATGACCTGCGTGGGCGTATCGGTGGCATCAGCAGGTTCACCAGGCTGATGCTCCATGCTCCGCTTGGTTGCCACCCAGTCGAGGGGTTTGACTACATCTTGTGAATGAACACGCAGCAAGAGCAAAACGGCATTGCTTGAATGTAGTCGGTCCATCCACTCCTTCGGCAGTTCGGAGTTAAGAACTGCGGCCTTCCACAGTTCGCCCCGCACGTCCGGAACCATAAGTGGCATCACCTTGCCGGACGATGGGTCAGTTACCTCTAATACAAAGGGCCTTGGCTCTTCATTCTGATTGGAACGCGGCGCAAACTGCCCCTGGAGCAAATGCAGCACCAACGATTCCACGTACGTGATGTCATCAGGAGTGCCGTGCGGTTTGACCGCACAACCCTTCTCAGTGAGCGCAATCCAGGTTCGCGCTAGAAAATTAGTTTTCCCCGAA
The DNA here is from genome assembly GCF_900114325.1 of Rhodanobacter glycinis. Taxonomy (GTDB): domain Bacteria; phylum Pseudomonadota; class Gammaproteobacteria; order Xanthomonadales; family Rhodanobacteraceae; genus Rhodanobacter_A; species Rhodanobacter_A glycinis. The sequence continues at coordinate 454,839 of NZ_FOSR01000001.1, read as the reverse complement.
TCGGGTAGCCCAATCAGCAATACGGGGTTCATACATCACCCTCCGCATGGCACCTATAGCGGAGCATTTCGCGGGCACCGATGTCATGCCGGCCAGACCCGCTCGCGATGAGACGTGCCGGGCGCTCAGCAGCAGAGGCGTGAATCAGCTGCTCAACGCCTTCGCCCGGCTGAACCTCGGAGTCTTCTCCCGCAAATGACGCAACCAAATGAACAGTTGCTTCGAAGCCGCGCTCCTCGGCCAAAGTCTTCATGCGATCAAGGATATCCCTTGGAACGTCCACCACATCTCGCCGCGTAGCCACAAGGAAAACAGGGGGGTACGGTGGGGTTAATAGTGACTGGAGCCGAGTAAGCAACAGTGATAGGCGGTGCAGTTTCAGCAGATGCTGCCCATTGGTCAGTCCGCGTCCGTCGACTATTAGCCACAGCACATCCGCCGAGTCCAAGAAATCCCAGCGATCCGTGCGTGCCTCATCAATCAAGGATTCGGTCCATTCACCCGGTAAGTCCGGAATCAGGAAATCTGCAACCCTTTCTAGATTCATCGCACGCAGACGCAGGTGCAAAAAGCCTGGAATTCGCTCATCAGCCATCTGGGTGTGGTCGGTTAGCTGTTCCGGCAAGCGACCATTATTCCAGTGACGAGCCCCCTTGCTGATTTGTTCAAAGCCCATCAACGTCTTGCTGTCAGCGAACGCATAGTCCGCCAGACGATCATGGGCGACCAACAAGTAGAGGCTGGCCAGTAGCGCTGTTTTTCCCGAATCGGGAGCACCCAAGATACCCACCGTATGACAGTAGCGGTTGGCGGACAGTTGAGCGACTTCAGCCAATCCGAAAGTCGTACTGGCGGGAAACCTTGGGTTTTCTTCCGGTGTGGGCAGGGCTGGTGCGAGTCCCGTCTCCACCTCGATTTCTTCATTTGCCGGTGAGATTGGCGCTATCCGCCGGGGGCACTGTGCCGTCGGATTTCCAAGGACGCAGATGCCCGTCACCGCGACGGTGCAATCCGGCTGCGTGCATCCATCCACGCTCACGACTCGGCCTGCGACGCGAGCACTTGGCGGGCCAGGGCGGCCTCCGTGAGCACTCGTCTAACCCATGTGGAAAAGGAGTGCGCACAATCGTCATCGCTCCCCGTTGTCTGTCCACTAATCAGCGAAGAGAGCAGGGGGAATACGGCGCGATGATTTGGCACCAACTCTTGTAGGTGTTCGAGACCCTGACGCAGGGCCCCTATATCAGCCGCCGTCGCCTCGATAAGCCCGCTCAACGTGCAGCTCGAATCGGAAGGAACGAAGCGGAGAATAATCTGATAATGAGATTCGGCGGGCAGGTGTCGAAGCTTGCCAGCCATCTCCAGCCCTCCCGCCAAGAAGCCGGCCAGATCATCTCGGCGAGAAAAATGCGTCCGCAGGAGACTACTCCAGTCGGCCAGCACCCACCACAGCAGATCGATCTCCTCCCGGTCCAATTCTGCGTTCCACCGCAACGCGTCAACGGCTTGGAGCAGGGCATCTGGGCGCGCGTCGCCCTCACTCTCTTCTTGCTCCGCACCTGAGAAGCTTTCGACTTCGATTCGCTCCCTGAGCGCTTCAGCGCGTTGTGCCACTCGGCCGAGGGCCGCCTCCAAAACTTCCTTTCGCAGAGCTTCAAGCCGTGCTTCTGCCAAAGGCTTTTGGAATCGCAGGCCGGATGACAGTGCGCAGGCAAACGCATCGCGTGCATCAAAGCTCGCGTCATCTGATGCGGTGCTAGCTAAACACCTTAGGGCGGCTGCCAAGCTGCACACCAACGCATCCAGCTCGCCATCCTCAATCGAGAAAGACGGACTATGCAGCGCGATGACTCCCGCCGTTTGCTCGCCCAGCTTTTTCGGGAGCTTACCTTCTCGGACGCCGCGAACTAGGTCGGCCGCAAGTTGCAAAGCGCTCAGCGGCGTTTCTTCGGTAAGGTAGGCTTTGCACAAGCCTTCAATTGCAGCGCTTCGCTTCTCAACAAGTTCATCGCTGGGCTGCAGATTAAAAATTCGGACGTACCTTGCCACGTTCATCGGCCAGAATCCTTCGTCGGAATCGATTTGGAAATTTGCGACTGCTCGTCAATCGCATGCTTGAGCCTCTCTAACCCGTCGCCGTGCCTCAAGCTATCCAGTGCCCGCGTTTCGTCTGCATGGGTTAGCGGCGGACTGAAGTCAGCGGGCAAAACGTCGAGTGCTACTAGAACAGCTACCCGCTGCCTTGGCGAAAGGGCGCGAAAGAAGCGGTAACGCAGTTGTGGGTAGATGTCGGGGGCGCTGTTCATATCGTCGTTCGGGCGCAAGATTTCTTGCTCGATTGATGGCGATACTTGGAGACTCACCTCGTCAGGGACTCGCGATACCTCAATCGCTTCCTCACCCGGTGGTGTGGGGCGCCGCAACATGACCACGCGATTGCGCCCACCCAGGCGCGTATCATCAGGGCCAAATTGCTTGCGCTCCGGCATCCAGGCCCGCGGGTGAACCGTCACTGCCAGAGCCTCTTCTTCGGCCACCCACGCGAACTCCAACACGTTATAGGTATAGGCTACTTCGGTCTCGTTCTCGGGGCGTGCTGCAGCGCCAGCCGCCAACATCATCAGCTGGCCGCCATGCTCGAGATCTAAGACTTCGAGTTTCGGGTCATGCTCGTGACCAGTAATGAGAACGCGCGCTCGATTGAGAATGTAGCCCTTGGCATCCGTGGAATCCTTCAGCCAGTCCAGCGGGTGGTGAATGAGGACAACAACCTCTTCGTGATCTTCACAGGCGATTGGCCACTGCCGCCGTCCAAGCAGCAGATGCCCCTTCTCATCCTTTTTTCTACAGGTAAGCGCGGAGTTGAGACCTACAAAGCGTAGTACACGACTTTGATCGGGCGTGAGATAATACGACTGTGCCTCGGGACGCCCTCCCTCGCGATCGAGTGGACAGTTGTACGCCAACGCAAAGGGCTGATATGCCTCGAATCGCCGGTAAAGCGTATCCCTGTCGTGGTCGGTCTCAAGGAACCCTTCCAGGCTGGCCTGTCCGTTGTTCCGGATGTCGTCCAGCATTAACTGGGCTCCCTTGTCGATAGTGGCCTGATCGATGTCGTGGTTACCTGGCACCATCATGACTGCTGTGCGATCACAGCCTCCTGCCGCAGTTAGCAGATCAAGCCACGTTCCCGCGTCCTGGTACTGCGCAGCCTTGCCGCTAAAGGCGATGTCCCCTGTAACTAATACACCCGATACTTTTTTGTTCGGGAGGGTACCCACGAATCGGCGGACGTCCTCAATCAACTGCGCCTTGACATCATTGTTGATGTGAAGAAATCCATTCTTCTCCTGGCCAAAATGGATGTCCGACAAATGAATAAAAGCAACTGAGTCCGTCACGTCATACCGCCTCGTTCCATCGATAGGCCGCGCCGTGGGCCATGAATTATTGGGGTTTGCGCCAGTCGTAACTATACGGTGTTCGGATGCACGGTTGGCTGCCATCTTGACCGAATCCGACGACTATTTCCGTACCGGAAAAGCCCATCCGAGGCATCAGCCGCTCCCATCATCCAGTAAGCGTGCGGCGGGATTCTTGTCGACCGACCCAGCCTGGAAGTAGCCCACCACGCTGGACGCCGCCCGGTGCTCGGTCATCGCCATGATCGCCGGCAACGCCACGCCCTGGCGGCTGGCCTCGGTGACGAAGCCCGAGCGCAGGCTGTGGCCGCCGAAATCCCCCTCCAGCCCCGCCAGCCGCGCTCGCCGCTGTACCAGCTCGCCCACCGCCGCCGGGGAGAGGGGAGGGCCGACCCGGTCCTTCCACAGCCGCCGGAAGATGGCCCCCTCGGTAATGCCGGCCGCGCTCAGCCAGGCTTCCAGCGCTGCGGCCGCCCGATCGAGCACCGGCTTGTCCGGCGTGGAAGCCGCAGTGACGCCGCCTTGCTGGGTCTTGCTGTGCTCGAGGCGATAGATGTACGCCTGCGGGCCGATCCGGCGCAGGTCGCGCAGATCCGCCGCGGCGATCTCGCTGCGCCGGCGTCCGCCGCTGGCGAAGCCGAAGCAGAGCAGGGCGCGATCGCGCAGGCCTTCCAGCGAGTCGTCGCAGGTGGCGAGCATCGCCTCGAGCTCAGGCAAGGTGATCGCCGTCTTCTTGCGTGCCCGCTCGCCCCGTTTGACCGCGGCCCGGGCGGCGCGGCTGAGCACGGTGCGGATCGCCGGCTGTTCGCACGGATTCGGCAGTTGCTTGAGCCGGTGGGCGGTCGAGAGCACGGCGACCCGATGGCGCACGGTGGCCAGCGTCCACGGACCGGGTTTGGCCTTGAGGCCGGCAGCCACCAGGGCCTGGTCGACCGCCGGCGGCAGTTCCCACGCCAATTCGCCCTCGGCCGAGCGCCGCACCACGTGGTCGACCACGAACTGCAGCACGGTGGCTTCGGGGACCGGCAGCGCCAGCTCGACGCCGTAGCGCGCCGCGTGCCAGCCGGCCCAGTAGCGCAGGGCGCTGGCGTAGCTGCGGGTGGTGTTGGCCGCGGCCGCCTCGGCAAGCAGTTCGCGCACCGCGTCGGCGGCCTGCTGGGCCAGCTGTTCGGGCAACGCCAGGCTGGACGCGGGTTGCGCGAGGGTCGGAAGGGCGAAAATATCGTTCATAGTGTGTAATGTATACTACGAAATAGGGCGCCTACCCACGATAATCATCACTTATCACCAGTACGTAATCAACCGGGCAGGGCGCCGACAAGGGAGACATCCGCGATGGCCAAAGGCATCACCCAAGACCAGGTCAGCGCCGCCGCCGATGCGCTGGTGACCGCCGGTGAGCGGCCGACAGTGGAGAAAATTCGGGCGCGGCTCGGGACGGGCTCGCCCAATACCGTGACCCGTATGCTGGACACCTGGCGGGGCGCACTAGCCACGCGGCTGAGCCAGGTGCTCGAATTGCCTGAGCTGCCAGGGGATGTGGGGCAGGCGTTTACCGAGGTCTGGCGCCTCGCCACGACCCAGGCGGGGTCGCTGGCGCAGGCCGCCCTCGCGCAAGAGCAAAACGCCCTGCTGGCCGCTCAATCGGCACTCACTCAAGAGCGAAAGCTCTGGGACATCGCGCTCGCCGAAGCCCAGGAGGTCGCCCAGAGTGCCGATCAGGCTCGTCAGCTCGCCGAAACGCGACTGGCGGACATGCAGCGTCTCGTCGAGCAACAAGCGGGTCAACTGGCAGAGCTGACCCAGCAACGCGATACCTGGCAGCGGCGTGCTGAGCAGTTGGACGATGCGTTCGAGGCGCACAAAGGCAGCGTGGCGGCCGAGCGTGAGTCGCAGGCGTCGCATGTTCGGGCGGTCGAAGATCGGGCGCACGCCGAAATCGATCGGGCCCGGGAAGAATCCAAAATACTGCAGGCAACATTGCGCCGGCAGGAGCGGGAAGCATCAACCATGGCCGCACGGCTGGAGCGCGCGCTGGATTCTGCTCGCGTGGCCGAGCACCGGGCCGCCGAACAACGGACTTGCGCCAAAACCTTCGAGCAGCAACTGGCCCGGATGGATGGCGTTCCTGCAGCCTTGCTGGCGGCTCAGCAGTCCCTGCAGGCGGCCCTGCAGCGAGAAACGATTCTACAAGCCAAACTGGATCATCTGGCCAAGGGCAACAGGACCCCTGCCGCCGTCAGGAAAAGAAAGCCTCGGAGTGCGTCAGGGGCGAGCTAGGATTTGGGCCAATGGGTACCGTATCATAAAATTAGCGGGCCTCAGCTCGATCGGGTGTCTGGTGTGTCATGGGCGTATCGCGCGGGTGTTCGGCTCTGTCTTGCATGGCCTGGACACGGACAACAGCGACCTCGACATCCTCATCGACTCAACGCCAGAGACGACGTTGTTCGACATCGGCGCGATTCGCCACAAGCTCGGCCAGTTGTTGGGTGTGCCGGTGGATGTGCTGTCGCCCAACGCCTTGCCCGATGGCTTCCGAGCCACGGTGCTCGCAGAGGCACGTTCCGTATGACCCGTGCGGCCCAATCTTAAGTGTCGATTCCAATGAACACCGTGACTCGACAGAAATGCGTGCGAGCGTTGGAATCTGTACAACTCGATCCGTGCGCCGCAGCGCCTGACCAGAATTCTCGGGGCCAATTGCACAGAAAGTCTGCGTCGTCTGTTCAACTTTTTCCGTAGCCAACAAAGCGTTCTCCGCTGCGTAAGGTTCGCTGCGTTGCATTCTTTGGTTCGAGGTTGAGGGTCGGCAGGGATTCGTCCAAAAACCGGCAATCTCGCGCGTAAGTTTGCGATATACCTTGCGATCTTGCTTCGACGCTGACCTTCGGTGTCGGCGTCGAACACTGGCGCGGTCGCGCGTGCCCGTGTATTTCGTACTACGGTACATAATGCGTCATTACGTAATGAACATTGGGGCTTGTTCAGTTTCGTGGCGTCGATTCTAAGGCGGGATAATCCGGAGTTATCCCGCCTTACCTGCCGCAGAGCGTTGCTCGGTGGCTTTGGGCAATACGTGTGAGCACGTTCGCCTGTATCCGCCGCAAGGCGTCCTACGACTCTTGCAGGACGGCCTCGTAATCTTGGCCACCGTAGAATACGCCCACGATGGCCACCGCCTCAGCAGCCTTGCTCACGACAAAGGCAATCACCGCATTGCCACGATAGTTGGTGATTCGCAGTCCAGGAAATAGATCGTCGCGAGACGTTCCTCGCTCCGGGAACGTCGTCAGAGTTTCGCAGTAAGCCACGATGGCATCGACATACCGGGCCGCCGGGATCGGCGAGCTAGCCTCGGCAATATACTGCTCGATGACATCGAGGCGATCTTGCGCCTCGGGTGAAAAAATGACGCGCCAGCTCACGCCCGCGAGCGGCCGGTGCGTGCAGCCCTTTTCGAGGTGAGGTGTTTGCGCACCTGGTCGATCGGAATTCCGCGCGACGGATCACTTTCAAGTGCTTCGGCCGCTGGCACCACCTGGTCACGCAACCAAGCTTCGACAGCCTTGTCGCGGGCAGCCAACGTGCGCAAGCCATCGCGGATGACTTCGCTTTCGGTCGCGTACTCGCCGGCGGCGACCTTCGATCGCACTAAGTCGGCCATTTCATTCGGAAGGGTGATGCTGAACTGCTGTGTGGTGCGCATACGTGGCTCCTCGAGAAGCGTAGGATTAAATCCTACGCCATCGCGCGAAAACTGCAAGCACTCTACGACCATTTCCCCAGAGGGGGCGGTTGGTTACGGATGAGATTGCCGGTTTTTGGACGAATCCCTGCCGATCCTCAGGTTTGTATGCGCTGCTTCCCCCAGTGTCGAGGTCTGTGTGCGCCAAATGAGGGAGTTTGGTGTCGTGGGTGTAGAGGTCACTCTGCGGAGAACAATTACCTCAAAGTTGTGAACTCGACTCCGTCGAGGTAGCGTACGACCACAATGCATGGCTAAAGCCTGAAAAAGAGCGCACATCAATGTGTTACGAGCCTCAGCGCAGCAAAGTTGTGACTCAGTCTGGTTCTTTTGGGGCGGAGCACTGAAGTCGTGATCTGCGCAGCGCAGAGCTAGAAACAATACAAAAGCGGCTTCTCAAGCGGGCTAGATCACGAGATTAGTTGGGGAACCTGGGGAGATGTACCAGAGGCGCTTGCGGGGCCGTCTGGGGGTCTTGGCGATTGCGCATAATGTATATTATGTAAAATTACAAAATGACTTGGTCGGCTGATGTCTGCGGTCCCAATAGATAGATGTATACAGTTTTACTGTATATAATGCTGAACATAATTTTGATTAGCTAGAGTGAAGCCATGTCCGAAATTGCCAACAAGGAAGTCGTCCGCCGCTTCAATATCGAGGTCATCCAGGAAGGCCGACGTGAGGCCTTTGACGCGTTAATGGCTTCCGATTTCGTCAATCGGTCGGCACCGGCCGGCACACCCAACGATGCGGAAAGCATGTGGAACACGTTTAAGAACATGCTCCACCCGGCGTTGACGGACCTTACCGTGATCATTCACGAACAGATTGCCGAAGACGACAAAGTCAGTACGCGCAAGACCATCCATGGCGTTCATACCGGACAACTGCTGGGAATCGCTCCGACCGGTAACGCGATTTCGATCGATGTGATCGACGTCGTACGTGTACGTGACGGGCGATATATCGAGCATTGGGGAATCAACAGCTTGTCGAGTGTGCTGGCGGGACTCAGGGCTTGAAGCGGCACGGAACAAACTTCGCACCTGACGACGATATCTTCGGGTTGGCGGAGCGCATGCGGCAGGTGCTGGGCGATTTCGTTCGAGCTGCACGCGCGCAAGCAGACACCCCGAGTACAGCCCGTGCGGAAACACTAGGCCTTCTCGATCGCGAAGGAGCGATGAGTACCGCCGCACTGGCCGAGCGTCGCAGCGTCAAGCATCAGAGTATGCGTCTGGTCGTCGCTCAGCTTAAGGCAGATGGGTTGATCGGACAGACTGCGGCCCCCCACGACCGTCGAAGTCAGTTGGTGACTCTCACGACAAGAGGGCACGCTGCGCTAATCAAGGACCGCCGAGCTCGTGCCGAATGGCTTGCCGCGGCTTTGCGCAACCAAGTAACTCCGCAGGAGCACCAGACGCTTGATGCTGCGGTCTCCATTTTGAGAAGGATTGCGATGGCTTCTTGGTGCGAAGGATCGGAGGACAATTAGTGCTCCGTAGCTAGTTGCGGACTAACCGCGTACCCCTACGTGAAGGAGCGCGCCGCCTCCCCTCACCCTCGCAAGTCAACTCCGGACCTCCGCGTACGCAGCTGTGCAAGCACTTGATCGCGTATGGCGATGAGGCACGCGATCGACTCGTTGTGTTTCAAAGGAACAATGGTGCGATCAGCTTATGACAAGGTTAAGTGGAAGGCGACAGCACTCGTGTCTCTTACACGATCGGCACCTGGCTGACGTTGTTCTTCGGGTCCATCCAGAACGACTCGTTGACGAAGCGGCCGAAGATTTCGCGTGGCAGGATCGAGGTGCGTTCGACCGGCTCCACTTTCGGGCGTACGGCGTGCAAACCCGGCATGCCGACGCGGGCGTCGAATTCGTCCGCGGCATAGGCGATGTGGTCGAAGTCGTGTTCGAACCAGGGTTCGCCGAGGAACTGGTAGACCGCGCGCATGGCGGCGGCGGGATTGCGCACCAGGCTTTCGTAGGTCAGCAACAGCAAGTGGCCTGGCGCGTATTGGCCGTAGAACGCATCCTTGGTGGCCTGGAAGGCGAAGCCGACCATGCCGCGTGGATCCGTCAGTGCCTCGACGCGCGAGTACACCGTGGTATTGGTGTCGAAGCGGAATACCTTACTGACGCCGACCGGCTGTTTGCGCACCAGGCGTTCCATGCTGTCCAGCACCCATGACAGCTGACGCACGCAGGCGATGACCTTCGCTTCCGGAAACAGCGTGTCGAGCATCGGCATTCGGCTGCACCACAGCCGACTGGTATCGAACACCACCGCGGCATCCGCCTGCCCTTCGTAGAAGTTCTCGACCAGGCCACGCAACATCGCGGCACGCTGCGCGTCGGAGACGTCGAACGAAAAATCGTTCTTGCTGCTCGCCTCGGCAATCACCACGCCCATGATGTCGGCCAGCGGGCTGGTCATGCCGGCGCGAAAACGCGGGTTCTGGTTGAGGATCGCGGCCAGCAGCGTGCTGCCTGAGCGTGGCAGCCCCGAGATGAAGTGGAACTTCCGGGCGGGTTTCGCGATGTCGGATGCGGCTGGCATGCAGGCACTCTCCTCTGGATCGGTGGTGTGGATGGCGCAATCGTGTTCCGCTCGGGGTGTCTGTCGGCTGGAACGCGATCAGGCTACACGGTGGGCGCGGTGGACGCGCGGATGCACATTTCGTAGTCGACCTCGACCATCTTCGGCTCGCCCTTGTTCAACACCCGCAGCAGCAATTCCTGGGTGGCACGCCGGCCCATCTCGCGCACGGGCTGGTGGATGGTGGTCAGCGGTGGCCACACCTGGGTTGCAATGGTCGTGTCGTCGAATCCGCAGATGGACATGTCGCGCGGGATCGATACGCCGGCTTCCGCAGCGGCCCAGATCGCACCGACGGCCATGTCGTCGTCGGCCGCGAAGATCGCGGTCGGCCGCTGCGGCAACGCCAGCAACTGGCGCATGGCAGCCACGCCCGACTCGAAGGAAAACCGGCCCTGCACCATGTACGCGGGGTCTTCTTTCAGTCCGGCGCGCTTGAGTCCGTCCCGATAGCCCGCCAGTCGCCAGATGCCGGCGCCATGTTCCGGGTCGCCCAGAATATGCGCGATGTGCCGATGGCCCAGTGACACCAGGTGATCCACCATCGCTGCGGCGGCTTCGCGCTCGCGCAGTATCACGCCAATGCATGTCTCCGGGTGCCGCGGCGCGATCGAGGCGAACGGCACACCGTGCTGGCGCAGGCATTCCAGCAGTTGCGGATGATCCGTGAGCGGCGGCGTGAGGATCAGTCCGTCGGGCTGGTGCCGCGTGAGAATGTCCTCGATCCGCTCGACGAAATCCGCCGAGGTGGAGACCAGCGGCTGCACCATCATGCTGTAGTGCTGCGCCTCGCACGCCTCCAGCACGCCGGCCTGCACTTCCATGATGTAACTGGGCGAACGGTTGTCGTACAGCAGACCGATCATGAAGGAACGGTTGGTCGCCAGGCTGCGCGCCGAGGTCAGCGGCCGGTAATTGAGCTCCGCGACCACCGACAGCACGCGCTGGCGCATCGACTTGCTGACATTCGGATCGTTGTTGAGTACCCGTGAAATGGTCTTTTTCGACGTCCCCACCGCACGGGCGACATCGCTGATGGTCACGCGCGTCATGAAAGTCTGGCCTGATTCAATGCGTCCTGGTTCAACGGGGTTTCCCTTGCGAAGCGTTCGACTGGCTCCCCACGACGACCGGAAAGCTCCGGGTGGGAACGTTCCAGCCGCCTACCTCGATGACCGGCGCTGCCGTCCCCCGCCCTGCGTAACGCGCGGTCAGGGTGATCGATTCGCCAGGCCACAGCGTGACGTCATTGTCACTCCACAGGATCGGCAGCGCGAGCTTGCCGTGTGCGGATTGCTTGATCGACACATGCTGGAACAATGCCACGGTCCTGGCCGATGCGGGCACGCTCAAGGTGACGGTAACAACGTTGTCGCTCCCTTCGCGGCGCATCGTGGCCTTGGCCTCGCTTGCAGCGGCCGGCAGCGACTGCAATGCGGTCAGATCCGCGTATTGCGCCACCGGCGTCAGGTACCAGTTCGAATGCGCCCAGTCGAGCTTGTCGGCTTGGGTGGACAGCCAGTACACATTTCGGCTGACCGGTTTGCCGTCGGCGGAGGTGAGCGCAAGTTCGACGAAGTACGTGGGCGACAAGCCGGTCGGCATCGGCAAGGTCGCCAGTTGCCGCGTGCTGTTGCCGGCGAGATCGATGTCGTGCAGCTGCCGCTGGTAGCGTACGCGGCCATCCAGGTTGCGCACGCGAATGCTCGCGTTCAAGCCGTGCACGCGGGTCGAGGTCAGGTTCACCAGCATGATCGCGTGGGTGTCGTACGAGTATTGGATGTGCACCGGCTCGTTGGCCTTCTTGGCGCCGAAGTAGGCGCCGGCCGGATTCATGTAGTAGTCGTACAGATGCCAATGCAACGAAGGCCAGGCATTGTTGAGCATCCAGTAGATCACGCCGGTCGACGGATTGGCCGCGTCCATGTGCGCGTTGTACGCCTCGAACTGGGCGCGGGTGTTGTCGTAATTGTCGAGTTGGGCCTTGGCGACGTAGTCCGCCAGGTCCTTGGGCGCGCCATAGCGCTTGGCCAGCGCGGTATCGAACGGCGCGATGCTGGCGAATGGCGACCATGCGGCTGAGGCGTGGTATTGCCGCAGCTCGGGATACTTCCACAGTGCTTCCTGCTCCTGCGGCGACAGCATGCGGACGAGGTCTTCCAGTCGCGGGATGTCGGCACCCGCGCTGGTCTCGGAATTGAAACCGAACGCACCGCCCAGTTTGTCGGCATACCAGTAGGACGGCGGAACCCATGCGTAGGGCCCGCTCATCTTCATGCCGGAAGGGCCGGTCTCGGCGGTGGCCTGGGCAGATGCCGCGGCAATGATCGGTGTCGACCAGTCTTCGGCGTGCAAGGTGTCGACATACATCTTCGCGACGGCCGGCGGCAGCGCATTGTCGCTGCCGATCAGGAAGCCGATCACCGAGGGATGATTGCGCAATAGCCGTGCCTCGCTGGCCATGGAGGCTTGGGCCACCTTCAGGTCGGCGGCATCCCATGGTGCCCCACCCGTCTTGGCCGCCGACTCCCACTTGTCGCAACACTCCCATCCGGCCAGAACCATGATGCCGTCGCGGTCAGCCAGATCGTAGAAACGCGAGTTCTCCAGCTTGCCTTCACTGCGAATGGTGTTGAGCCCGAGGTTGCGGATGTAGCTGAACTCGGCTTCCATGCGTTTGGGGTTGTCGCGCAGGAACATGTCCGGCGCCCAGCCCGCGCCACGAATCAGCAGCGGCTTGCCGTTGATCACGAACTGGCGATAGCCCTGCTTCGTCAGCCTGGAACTGACGCTGCGTATGCCGAACCTGGTCTCTGCCCGATCGGAGACCGCGCCATCGACGGTTGCGCTCATCTGCAAGTCGTACATCGGATGCGCGCCCATGCCGATCGGCCACCAGACGTTGGGATGATCGAGGTCGAGGCCGGGGTCGGTTTCGGGTGTGAACGACACGGTCTGCGTCTGGCCTGGCGCCAGGCGGATTGTCTGGCGCAGCGAAACGCCGGCCACCGTGCCGGTGATCGTTGCCTCGTGCGCCACGGTATCGAGGTTCCGCGCCTGCACTTTCACAGTCAGTGCGGCATGCGTGAGATCCGGCAGCGACAGCGTCGGTGTCACCTGCGGGAAGCGCAGCTCGACCGGCCCGCTGCGCACGATGTCCACGCCCCGCCACGGCCCCATGTTGTTGTCCGGCGGCGTCGGATTCCAGTCGACCCAGCCGATCGACAGGCTCCTGCGCGGGTCGGACGGATGCACGCGCAAGGCGAGAACGTTGTTGCCCGCATGCACCCAGCGCGTCACGTCGAGCAGGTGCACGGGATAGGCACCGGCAACGGCGGCATGGTCGGCGACTTGATGGCCGTTCACCCACACATCGGCGCTCGCGATGATGCCGTTGGTACGCAACAAGGTGTGCATCCCCGCCGCATTCCTGGCCAGCGTGAATTCGGTGCGGTACCACCAGGGATTCACGAACAGGTTGCCGCTGGCATCGGGCACCTGCACCGCGCGCAGATTGTCGCTGTAGAACACGTTCTTGTACGTGCCGTTTTCCAGCAGCCCGGCCATCACCGTCGCGCGGCCACTCACCGGATACCAGCCGTGGGTGGAAAAGCCCGATGATGAAGTCGCGGCGCCGCTTTGCTGCGCCTTGGCGCTGGATTGGATTTGCCATTGGGCCACGGCCGTCGTGGAACCTGCCCCACCGTCCACCTGGGTGGGCGAGAAAGCGGTTTTGGCATGAAGCGGGGCGGCCATGGACGCAGCCAGAGCCAGCATCGTCGCGCACAGGGATGGGGCAAGAATTCGCATGGTGTCAGTCGTTCCCGAGATAGGCTTCGCGGATTTCCAGTGACGCAAACGGCCAGGACCGGTTGACCCTGGCCCAGATCGCGAACACCACCAGGCCAGCGACGATCCACGCGCCGGACAGGATCAGCGACATGGCGGACGCCGACAGATAGACGTATATCCACCCTGCCAGCGCAATCACGCACGGTATCGGATACAGCCATTGCCTGTACGGCCGTTGCAGCGTCGGCTGGCGCTTGCGCAATACCACCAGCGCGGCGATCTGCGCAATGGACTGCACGATGATGGTCGCGGCCAGCAGCATGCTGATCACTTCGGTCAGGTCGAAGAACGTGCCGATCGCCGTCACCACGCCCATCGTCAGCAAGGCCACATGCGGGAAGCCGTGCTTCGCGTGCAGCTTGCCGAACACGGACAGGAACACTTTCTCGTGCGCTGCCTGGAACGGCACGCGCGAACCGCCGAGCAGGCCGGTAAATACCGAGGCGAACGCCGTCACGATGATCAAAATGGTCATGACCGAAGCCGCCGGGCGACCCCAGCTGTGCTCCACCACGAACGAGGCCACGGACTTGGACTGGGCGATCTCCTGCCATGGCGCCACGCCGAGCACGCTGATATTGAGGATGAGGTAGACAAACATCATCGCGACCACGGAGATGATGATCGAACCGGGCATGGTCCGGCCCGGATTGCGCAATTCGTCGCCCATGTAGGCGGTGGTGAAATAGCCGAGGTAATCGTAGATGCCGATGATGAGTCCGGCGCCCAGGCCGACGAAGAAGTGCCCGCCGAACGCGCCGGCCGGATAGGTGAAGGCGAAGCTCGCGTGGAAATCCCAGAAGCCGGCCGCTGACACGCCAACGACCGAGAGCAGCATGATCACCCACATCGCAATGGTGATCGCGCGGATCGATTCGATTCGCCGGTACAGCAGCAAGGTCACGAGGCCGGTCGCCGCCACGCTGACCAGATGCACCGGCCACCAGCCCAGGTTCGGCAGGAAGTATTCCAGGTATTCGACCATCCCGATGATGCCGGTCGACATCAACAGCGGAATCGTCAGCAGCACCGTCCAGATGAACAGGAACGGCATCAGTTTGCCGGTGCGGTACTGGAAGGCTTCGCGCAGATAGACGTAGGTGCCGCCGGAGCCAGGCATGGCCGCGCCCAGCTCGGCCCAGACCATGCCGTCGGCCATCGCGAGAATGGCGCCCACGATCCAGCCGACCACCGCCTGCGGCCCGCCCATGGTGGCAACCATGATCGGAATCGTGATGAACGGCCCGATGCCGCACATCTGCGTCATGTTGATCGCGGTGCCCGAGAACAGGCCGATGGAACGATGGAAGTTGCCATCGAAATGAGGTGGGGGCGTATTGGAGTCCATGTTTGCCTTGTCGCAATGGTTGCTTGCGTCGAAATTCGATTCGTTCACCCTGAGCGCAGGCCCAGAGGGCCGGAGTCGAAGGGCATCATGCGATGGCCGCTTCGACTCCACTTGCTGACGCAAGCTACGCTCGGCGCGAACGGGACTTTTTGCCGGGCATCGCCGTCGATCCGGTTTCCATCACCATTGCCCGCGAATGCCGACCATGAACATGCGCTCGGAGAAATTCGAGTGCGCGGGCTGGTCGGGCCACACGAGGTAGTAGCGCTGATACTCGTTGGCCAGGTTGGTGCCGTCCACGAACAGTTCGGCGTATTTGTCGATCTTGTACGAAACCGACGCGTCGACGTACTTCTGCGGCGCCTCGTACATTTCCATGCCGGTGATGCCGCCCACGTCCTCCGATGCGGCGCGCTTGGAGCGGTAGTTGTACGCGATGCGCGCCTGGAAGCGGTCGTCCTGGTACCACAGGATGAAGTTGCCGGACTTGGTCGAGTTGTCCTGGAACGGAATCTTGTGTCCGGCCAGGTCGGTCTCGCCGGTGTCGCTCGGCGCGTAGGTGGCGTTGACCTCCATGCCGGTCTTGGACAGGATGCCCGGCAGGAAGGTGAACCCCTGGCGGTAATCGAACTCTGCACCATGGATGCTGTTGCCGGTGCCCTGGATCGGTTCGCTGATCGTGATGCAATGATTGCGCACCACGCCATCCTCGTCCGGCAAGGTGCAATTGGTGACACTGCCGCTCTTGATGAAGCTCTGCACGTTGATGCGGAACAGTGCCAGGCTGAGCATGCTGGTGTCGTTGATGTAGTACTCGAGCGAAGCGCCGAAGTTGGTGGAACGCCACGGGTCGAGGTTCGGGTTGCCGTTCGAGCTGCCCGCCGCCACGCGGTACAGCGGACCTTGCGGGGTTTCCACCAGCGAATAATTCAGCTCCAGGCCACCGCCCCAGGTACTCAGGTCAAGCGGCATCATGTTCTTCGAATAGGCCAGGCGAAGCTTCAGTGCATTGGTGAGGTCCAGCGCGAAATTCGCGGACGGCAGGTAGTCCTTGTACTCGCGGCGCGTGACCTGGGTGCCCGCATCGGCCGGCTCCGTGCCATAGGCGCCCGGATCACCGGAAAGATGCTGGGTAACGTCGAGATTGGTGCGGATCGCGCGCAGGCCGACATTGCCGCTGTACGGCATGTTGCCGATGCTGCCATTGAAATCGGCTTGCAGATAAGCCGAGGTTTCCTTCATCCACACGGCCCAGGTGCGCCCCGGCGTGCCCTGCCGCATGGTGTCCGGATAGAGCGACTTCCAGTACGCCTCCGGATCGTCCATCGCGTGGGGATTGATCGCCCAGTAGTTGATCCCCGACCCGAGCAGGTTGTTGTACTGCTTCCAGTTGTTGGCCAGTGGTGGCGGTGTGTTCGACATCTGCAGCGCCGAGATCGGGCCGCCGCGGAAATAGCCCTGTGCATTGCCGGCGGTACACGCACCGCTGTTCAACACCACGTCGGCGCCCACGTAGCGCACCAGGCATCCGTTCGGGTCGCTGGCGCCCATGCCGGCGTATACCGGCGTGACCAGGGTGAAACCGATGTTGTCGGCGCTGCGGATGCTGTTGCGTACGCCGAAATCGAGCTTGATGCCGTCATCGAAGCTGTAGTGTCCATCGAAGCGCAACGCGCTGAGTCCGACCGAGCGGTCGTAGTCGCCGGCGGATTCCAGCGTCTTCATCGTCCAGCCATTCGGATTGGCAAATTGGTTGGCCAGCGCCGCCGGCATGCTGACGGTGATGTTGCGACCGCCGAAGTTCGCAATGATCGGAAGCGTGTTCTGGGCGATGCCGCTGGCATTGAACACGCGGTTTCCGCCCAGTTGGCTGGGAAAGATGAAGGTCCCGGGCGAGACGGCGTCATCGGGCACGCCGGGCATCAGCACATTGGGCCACAGGCCACCGTCGGAATCGGAAATGTTGACGTCGGTCTCGACGTTCGACTGACGCGCCGTATCACGAATGCCGCGCACGCTTCCCGTGAACGGGCCGCCATTGTCGAAGTCCACCTGGAGATTGAAGTTCTGCGCGGTGGAGTCCTTCCGCGTCACCTGCGAGAACGACTCCACGTCGCCGGGCCACTTTTCATACACCTGGGTGGTGTACAGCTGCATGCCGTCCCAGCCCGGCTCGGGCGTGCCGTACGAGCCGGCGATGGGGCGGCCGGTGTCGCGCGATTGCAGCGGTACGTAGGTCGCGCCCTGCCAGTTGGTGGAGTTGAACTGGATGCCGGCGACGCGATCGAACTGCTTCTGCTGCGCGTAGAAGTAGTCGCTGGTCAGGGTGAATCCGTTGCCAAGATCCATCTGGAACGAAGCATTGCCGGACTTGCGCTTGCGCTGGGTGGTGGTGTCGTACAGGCCGATGTTCTGGCTGCCCATGAACACGCCGTTGGATTTCCCGTCGCCGTTCACGTCGACACTGCCGTCGGGGTTCTGCACGATCTGCGAAGGAATCGGCGCACCGTTCCACGGCGTCAGGAAACCGTTGTAGCCGCCCGCACTGGCCGCGTTCTCGCCATTCAGGGCGACGCCGTACTGGTCCAGGCCTTCGGTCGAATTCTCCCGTGTGGTGTTGGAAAAGTCGGCGGAAACCAGCAGGCCCCATTTGCCATCATCGTTGTACGAGATGAGGCCGTTGGCCTCCGGTCCGGTCTTGCGGCTGGTGCGGCCGCGCTCACCATCGGCGGAATAGCTGTAGGTGAATCCGCTGGGAAGATCCCAGGGCCGATAGGTGTGCAGGTTGAGCGAGCCGCTGATGCCGCCGTCGGTCAGGCTGGCGGTAGGCGACTTGATGACGTCCACGCCGTGGAACAGCGTGGCCGGCAGCATGGTGAAGTCGGGCTGCTGCGAGTCGATCTGGTCCGCGGTGATGAATGCCTCGCCATTCAACATGGTGCCCACTTCGGGCAGGCCGCGCACATCCACCGTGGTACCGACGCCGGCGTCGCGGTTGATCTGCACGCCGGTCACGCGCTGCAGCGCATCGGTGATGGTCACGTCGGGCAACTGGCCGATGCCTTCGGCGGTGATGCTGTCCTGGATATCCGGCGCCGAACGCTTCAGTTCGATCGCACGCATCTGCGACGCGCGTACGCCGACAACGTTGACCGCCGCCAGCGTGGCTGCATGCTTGGCGTCCTTGTCCGTTCCGGTATCGCCGGTCGCGGGCTTGGCTTTCTTCGCGTCGGGCGCAGATGCTGCCTGCGCATTTTGTGGTGTGCTGGCCTGCGCTCCCGAGGTGTCCACCTGGACTCCCGCACGCGGTGATGCCATCGCGGATGTCGCCACCGCGGCGAACAGCGACATCGATATGGCAAATGACAAAGGATGCTTGCGATGTACGGTGGACATGAGCTTTCCCTCTTGGTTGATGTCTGCCGAATCTGTGGAGCTCCGCCATGCGTCAGCGCGCGCCCCGTTGGCGCCGGATGCGTGGCGCCTGCTGCAATGCCGAGCCCGAGGCAGCGACCCATGACACTGCGTGCCACGACCGCTTCCATCCGGCGTTCCCCCGCGGAATCCGACATCCGCGTATTGCCTAGAAACCGTGCGCGTCGTCCGCGCGGGTCCGTCGTCCCTGCACGCTTTTCGCGTGCACGCTCCCGCGTGGCCCTGCCCTGCGCATGCCACAACCTGGTTTCGTCCAGCCATACAGGCGCGGTTCCGTGATGCAGTTCATCCGGGTACCCCGTCAGCCGCGGCGCGACCGGGTTTCGTGTCTCCTGCCACGCTACGCCGGAGATACCAGCGTGCCGCCCCCAGCACGCCGTTGCGCCCGTGTTCCGTTACCCGTACCGGAACCTGCGACAGCAGCGCACGCACGCTGCGCCCATGCAGGAATCGCTGTTCGAAAGCGCTGCGCTCAAGCAACGTGAACATCGAATAGAGGAAGCCGCCGGCGAGGTACACGCCACCCGTGGCCATGAAGGTCATGGCCAGGCTGCCGGCAAAACTTCCCAGCGCAGCACAGAAGATCTCCACCGCTTCCACGGCCTGCGCATCGCTGCATGCCGCTGCTGCCGCGGTGATGGCTTCGGGCGAGGCCAGCCTTGGCGCTTCCCCGAGCAAGGCGCACAGCACCGCGTACAGGATCAGCAGGCCGGGGCCCGAGACGATGCGTTCGTACGCCACGTAGCCGCCGTCCGGTGCCAGGTGGGCAAGGACCTCGCGTTCGCGAATCGAATGGGGCGCGAAATCCGTCTGGCCGGCTTCCGTCGTCAGCACGTGGCCACCTGCGGAAGCGGGCAAGCGCACCGCCGCGCCAAGTCCGGTGCCCGGACCGATCACCAGCGTCGGGCCATCGGGCTGGCTGTCCGGTCCGCACAGCAGCCGTGCATTGCCAGCGGAGGGGTGGTCGAGGGCGTACCCCAGCGCTTCGAAATCATTGAGAACGGCGATGTCATCCAGCGCCGTGGCCTGGCGCAAGGCTGACAAGCGGATGGGCCAGGCGAAATTGTCGTTCAGGACTTCGTCGCCCATGACCTGCCCGGCGCAGGCGAGCACGCAGTGCCGCACCAGGGTGCGCGCATCGTTTTCGATGAATGTTTGCAGCAGTTCCGCCAGCCCGCGAAAGTCCGCGCACGCAAACTTGCGATAGGCAAGCACGTGGAGCGCTTGCCCGCTGTCCGGCGAGGCCTGCAGCAGTGCGACACGGGCATACGTTCCCCCGACATCCGCTGCCAGAAATGGCAACGTCAGGACGCTTGCTGGTCTATCAAGAGGGTCGATTGCCGCGTTCACCATGCCTCCCCGCACTGGAACGGGCACCAGCTTGGGATTCATTGTCACCGGTGTCAACTTGCAAAGCGTCATCTACAAGCAAGGTTGTAAATGCACTTTAATTTAATGTTTTATATGTATTTTTATAAAAATACATCAAATAGAAATAAGGATTTGAATTGCATCGCAACATTTCAGGATATTGTCCCGGGAGGACTCTGCTGGCGATGGCATGCAGCGTCGAATGGCAATTCGGCACATCGAGTGCGATAAAGCCTCCATGCAGGACTCCCCATCGACGACAACACCCCTCCCGCCCGCCCGCACCAACACGGCGCTGGCCGGGTTCATTGCCACGCACTCGCGCCTGTTCGTATTGACCGGCGCGGGTTGCAGCACGGATTCCGGGATTCCCGACTACCGGGATACGCACGGCCAGTGGAAACGCGCGCAACCGGTGACCTTCCAGGCCTTCACCGGCGATCACGCCGTGCGCCAGCGGTACTGGGCGCGCAGCCTGGTCGGCTGGCGCCGCTTCGGTCATGCGAAACCGAATGCAGCGCATCGCGCGTTGGCCACGCTGGAGGCGCGAGGCAAGTTCACCTTGCTGCTGACCCAGAATGTGGATCGCCTGCATCAGGCCGCCGGCAGCGTGAACGTGATTGACCTGCATGGCCGGTTGGATCGCGTGCGCTGCCTGTCGTGCGAATTGCAGTTGCCACGCCAGACGTTCCAGGAGGATTTGCTGCGCCAGAATCCGGCATGGGCGGCCGTCGACGCCGTGGACGCACCGGATGGCGACGCGGATCTGGAAGGCGACTTTTCACATTTCGTCGTGCCGCCCTGCCCGCGTTGTGGCGGCATGCTGAAGCCGGACGTGGTGTTCTTCGGTGAAGGCGTGCCACGCGAACGCGTGGAAGCGGGCATGCAGGCCTTGCACGAAGCCGATGCGATGCTGGTGGTCGGTTCGTCGCTGATGGTTTATTCGGGTTATCGCTTTGCCCGGGCGGCTGCGCAAACGGGCAAACCGATTGCCGCAGTCAACCTGGGGCGCACCCGCGCCGACGATTTGCTCAGCCTGAAAGTCGAACAGCCCTGCGCGCAGGCGTTGTCCTTTCTCGACTGAGGCAGAAGCTGCCGGCGGGGCCGGAACGGGCCACCCTCTGGCTGACCGCCCTGCTCAGGCGCCGCGTCGCGAGCGGAAAAATTCGCGCAACATGGTCGACGCCTCTTCGGCCAGCAAGCCGCCCTGCACGTCGATGCGGTGGTTGTGGCGGGCATCGATCAGGGTATCGAACACGCTGCCGGCCGCCCCGGTCTTGGGATCATTGGCGGCGTAAACCACGCGTCCGATCCGGGCATGGATCAAGGCCATGGCGCACATCGAACACGGTTCCAGCGTCACGTACAGCGTGGCGCCGACCAGCCGATGGTTCGCCTGTTTCTCACCGGCAGCGCGCAGCGCCATGATCTCGGCGTGTGCGGTGGGATCGTGCAAGGTGATGTTGCGGTTCCAGCCAAGTCCGGCGATCTCGCCGTCCAGTACCAGCACGGCTCCAACCGGCACCTCGTTTTCGGCATCACGGGCGTGCGCGGCCAACTGCAGCGCGCGCTGCATGTGCTCCCTGTCGGCTTCGGAAAATGCGGCGGCAATCGCCGGGGCTTCAGCTTTCGTCATCAATCTATTATGGATGAAACGCGAGAACGGCTGGCGCGACAGGGTGCGCTGCCAGCCCGTTGACTCCCGTCATCCGACAGCTCGTCATCAGGCCATGCGCTGGCGTGGATTTGTCCGCCTCCGGGCCGCACAGGTCACCGATCGGTCGCGTACTGCTGGCGCTCGGGGCAAGGTTGTAACATTATGTAATAACGTTTCATGTTGATGGCGTCTTGGTGTCGTTATCGCAAGAATTTGCGACAGATGACGACACGTTGGCGCTTGTTGCTGTTCCGGAACTTTTCGAACGCGGTGCTTTCTTCTACCGGGCCGACGGGCTGCCGCAGCTGTCCGGCAAAGAGCATTCCAGCGTGTGATCGACACCAGTAGCCAGGGGGCGAGCGTGGGAAGGTAGAAGCCAACGTGTTGTCGCAATGCTCCCGGCAACGGGCCGCTGACGTGCTTGGTCCAAGCCTGCACGCAGGCCCGATGGATACCGCCGGGAGTCCGGGAGCCTGGCTTCCGCCCAAAGCATCAGGTGGCCGCCTGCCGGTCACGACTGGCGCGCACAGAGAATCCATCCCACCATGGTTGTTCCTCCGAATGCCCGCACGCCCCGGCCCCGCGCATCGTGCGTTGTCGCGGCCCTGGCGACCTTGCTGATCGCCGGCTGCGCCGCCGGACCCGATTTCAAGACGCCACCCGCTCCCCATGTCGATCGCTACACGGCCAAGCCGCTCGCCGCAGCAACAGCTTCCGGCGGAAGTGGGGCTGCCGGTGGCGTGCAGCATTTCGATGCTGCCGGCGATGTCACTGCCGACTGGTGGACCCTGTTCCACTCTGCGGCGCTTGATCGCCTGATTCGCCAGGCACTGGCACACAACCCCGACCTCAAGGCCGCACAAGCTGCGCTGAAAGCCGCACATGAAGATGTATTGGCCCAGCGCGGCAGCTATTACCCGTCGGTATCGGCCAGTCTTTCCGGCAGTCGCGAGAAAGATCCAGCCGGCGCCCTGGCCCCGGTGCCCAGCAACAACGCCTACCTGTACAACCTGTTCACCCCGCAGGTCAGCGTGTCGTACACGCCGGACGTGTTCGGGCTGAACCGGCGCTCGGTCGAATCGCTGAAAGCGCAGGAACAGGCCGTGCGCTTCCAGATGATCGCCGCCTACAACACCCTGACCGCCAACGTGGTGGTCACGGCGATCCAGATCGCTTCGCTGCAGGCGCAGATCGACGCCACCCGGAAACTGGTCGACCTCAACCGGCACATGCTGACCATCCTGCACTACCAGCTGACCGGGGGCTTGGTCAGCCAGCAGGATGTCGCTGCTCAGCAGGCACAGCTGGCACAGGCCGAGTCCGCCCTGCCCGACCTGGTCAAGCAGTTGAGCCAGCAGCGTAACCGCATGGCCGTGCTGGCCGGGCGCTTTCCCAGCCAGGGCGTGGATGCCGATTTCACCCTGGCAAGCCTGCATTTGCCCGAGCAACTTCCGGTCAGCCTGCCCTCGAAACTGGTGGCGCAGCGCCCGGATATCCGCCAGGCCCAGGCCAACCTGCATGCCGCCAGTGCCCAGGTCGGCGTTGCCGCCGCCAACCGGCTGCCGCAGATTCAGCTGAGCGCGGATGCCGGCAGCACGGCGCTGGCCATCAGCAAGGTGTTTTCCCCCGGCACCGGCTTCTGGAACCTGACGACGTCAATTACCGCGCCGATCTTCGAAGGCGGCACGCTGATGCACCAGGAACGCGCCGCCAAGGCCAACTACACGCAGGCTGCTGCGCAATACCGCAGCACCGTGCTGTCGGCCTTCGAGGATGTCGCCGACACCCTGACTGCACTGGAACAGGACGCCAAGGGTCTGCAGGCCGCCGCGACGGCCGCCGACGCGGCCAAGACTTCGCTCGACATCGCGCAACGGCAAGTGAAGGACGGTTATGCCGCACCGCTATCGCTGCTGAATGCGGAACAGGCCTGGCAGCAGGCGCAAATCAGCCTCGTACAGGCGCAAGCCAACCGTTACGCCGATTCGGCCGCGCTGTTCCAGGCGCTCGGCGGTGGCTGGTGGCATCGCAAGGATTCAACCCGGGACACCCATGAAAAGTGAAACCTTCCGCGGTCTGGCTAACGCCGCGCGCCCTGGCGCCCTCAGTGTCGCCCTCTTGTTTGCCGTTGCCGCACTCGCCGGTTGCTCACACCCGGACAAGCAGGCTGCCGCGGATGCGTCGACGACACCCCAGAACGTGACGTTGACCAAGACCCAGCTCAAGCGCATCCATTTCTACACCGTGGCGCCCTCCAGCTATCGAAACACGGTCGATGCCACCGGCGTGGTCGGCTTTGACGACAACCAGGCCACCAGCGTGATGGCGCCGATTTCCGGCCCGGTCACCCGCTTGCTGGTCAACCCTGGCGACCAGGTAAAGAAGGGCCAGCCGCTGGCCATGGTGGCTTCACCGGATTTTGCCGCCGCCATCAGCGCATACCGCAAGGCGGTAGATTCGGCGCGCACGGCGCGCAAACTGGCGGATCAGGACAAGGACCTGGTCAAGCATCAGGGCGTCTCCGAGCGCGAGGCCGAGCAGGCGCAGACCGATGCGTCCAACGCCGAGGCTGATCGCAATGCCGCGCTGCAAGCCTTGCTGGGCCTGGGCGTCGATCCGAAGGACATCAAGGCGGTGCAGGCCGGTCTGCCGATCGCGCATATCGAAGGCATGATCCGCGCGCCGATCGCCGGCACCGTGGTGCAACGTTCGATCACCGTCGGCCAGCTGCTGCAAGCGGGCAGCACGCCCTGCTTCACCATCGCCGACCTGTCGCGCGTGTGGGTGAAGACCCAGTTGTTCGGGTCGGATCCTGCCTTGGTGAAAGCCGGCGACTCCGCCGAAATCGACACGGGCGACGGCAGCAAGCCGCTTGCCGGCAAGGTGACCTACGTCGCGGCGGAAGTGGATCCGGATACCCGCGCGACGCTCGCTCGCGTACAGGTGGACAACCCGGGCGGCCTGCTGAAAAAGCAGATGTACGTCAGCGTGAAGATTCATTCCGCCAACGCCGAAACCGGCCTGCGTCTCCCGGTGGGGGCGATCCTGCGCGACGACGAAAACCTGCCCTTCGTCTACGTCGCCCAGCCTGACGGCAGCTTTGCCCGGAAGCATGTGACGCTCGGCGCCCGCAACGACGACCAGTACGTCATCACCAAGGGCCTGCGTCCCGGTGACCGCGTCGTGATCGACGGCAGCATCTTCCTCATGTTCATGCAAACCCAATGAGTACGCCATTGACGCCGGAAGGCAATGCACCCCACAAAGCCTCGATCATCAACCGGATCGTTGCGTTCGCACTTGAGCAGCGCTTGCTGG
The DNA here is from genome assembly GCF_900114325.1 of Rhodanobacter glycinis. Classification (GTDB taxonomy): domain Bacteria; phylum Pseudomonadota; class Gammaproteobacteria; order Xanthomonadales; family Rhodanobacteraceae; genus Rhodanobacter_A; species Rhodanobacter_A glycinis. The sequence goes on along the minus strand of NZ_FOSR01000001.1, from coordinate 430,082 downwards.
TGATATTGCTGTCGGCAGCACTCGCTGCCGCAGGGGTATGGGCCTACAAGGTCCTGCCGATGAATGCGTACCCGAACCTGTCACCGCGGATGGTGGAAATCATCAGCCAGTGGCCGGGGCATTCGGCGCAGGAGGTCGAGCGCCTGATCACGGTGCCGATGGAACAGGGCCTCAACGCGATTCCGGGGCTGATCAGCAAACGCTCGATTTCGCTGTACGGACTGTCCGATCTCACCCTGACGTTTGGCTACGGAACCGATCCCTATTTCCCGCGCCAGCGCGTGTACAACCGCTTGTCGGGGATTTCCCTGCCCGCGGGCGTCACGCCGTCCGTCGCACCGATGTCGCCGCCGTCCGGGTTGGTCTATCGCTATGTGCTGCAAAGTTCCGATCGCTCGCCGATGGAACTCAAGACGCTGGATGACTGGGTGGTCGTGCCGCAATACCGCAGCGTACCGGGCGTCGCCGACGACTCGGCTTTCGGCGGTGGCACCATGCAATATCAGGTGCTGCTGAATCCGGTGAAGACTGCCGCGCTCGGCTTGAGCGTCTCGCAAGTCGAAGCATCGCTCGCGGCCAACAACAGCAACGCAGGCGGCGGCTTCTACCAGCAAGGCGGCCAGTTCTTCTATGTGCGTGGGCTCGGGCGCATCAAGACGCTGCAGGACATCGGCAACATCGTGCTGGCGGTACACAATGGCACGCCAGTGCTGGTCAAGGATGTCGCCGATGTAAAAATCGGCACCGCGCCGCGACTGGGCGAATTCGGCTACATGAACCAGAACGACGCCGTGGAAGGCGTGATCCTGGGGCTGACCGGCAGCAAGACCGAAGACGTGCTGAAGCAGGTCGAGGCGAAGACGAAGGAACTCAACGACACGATCCTGCCCAAGGACGTGAAGGTCCATCCGTTCTACGACCTCACCACGCTGATCAACCAGACCAAGAACGTGGTGATGCACAACCTCACGCTCGGCCTGGTGCTGGTGGTCGTGGTGCTGGTGTTCTTCCTGTACGACATGCGTGCGGGGCTGATTGCCGCCGTCACGGTTCCGCTGGCCTTGCTGTTCGCGTTCCTGTGTCTGGACCTGAAGGGCGCGCAAGCCAACCTGCTGTCGATCGGCGCCGTGGATTTCGGCATCCTGGTGGATGGCGCGATCTTCATGGTGGAGAACATCTTCCGCGAGCTGGCTGCACGCCAGGGCACCGAATACAACCTCAAACAGGTGATCCTGTCCGCGGCGGCCGAGATCGATCGCCCGCTGGTGTATGCCGTCGCGGTGATCGTCGCGAGCTTCCTGCCGATCTACTTCCTCACCGGTCCGTCCGGCACGCTGTTCAGGCCAATGGCCGACACCATGATCTTCGCGTTGATTGGCTCACTGCTGGTCACGCTGACCTTGTTGCCCGTGCTTTGCGGGATATTCATGCGCAAAGGTGTGCGTGAGCGGCGCAATGCTGGCTTCGAGAAGCTCAAGGCGTGGTACGTCCGCGGGCTTCGCAAGACCGCACGGGTGCCGTGGCGCGTGGCAGGCGTTTGCGTGGTGCTGTTTGTCATCACCGTCGTGATGATGCAGAACCTCGGTGCCGAATTCATGCCGCATCTCGACGAGGGCGCGTTGTGGGTACGCGCGACGATGCCGTACAGCATCGACTTCAACGAAGCGTCCAAGATCAGCCCGGAAATCCGCAAGGTGCTGCGCTCCTTCCCGGTCGTTACCACCGTGACCAGCGAACTCGGCCGCCCGGATGACGGCACCGATTCGACCGGCCTCTACAACGACGAGTTCTTCACGGGCTTGAAGCCGTACTCGGAGTGGCATGGCAAGTACCGCGACAAACAGGCATTGATCAAGGCCATCAACGCCAAGCTGACGGCGAAGTTTGCCGGCATCCAGTTCAACTACAGCCAGCCGGCCGAGGATGCGGTGGACGAGGCCGAAACCGGCTTGAAGAGCGCGTTGGCGGCCAAACTCTACGGACCGGATCTGCAGGTACTGCAGAAGGAAGGCAAGGCGATCAAGGCGGTGATGGAAAAGGTGCGCGGCATCACCGACATCACGGTGGTGCACGAGCTCGGCCAGCCCAATCTGGCCATCCATATCGATCGCGCGAAGATTGCCCGCTACGGCCTGAATGTCGATGACATCAACAACCTGATCAATGCCTCGATCGGCGGCAGTGTCGCCACCGAAGTGGTCCAGGGCGACAAGCAGTTCGACCTGCTCGTGCGCTTGCAGAAGCGCTTCCGCAACAACCCGGAAGAGATCGGCAACATCCCGGTGGCCACGCCCGGTGGCCAGGAGATCCCGCTCAAGCAACTGGCCAGCATCAAGGTGGAGAACGGTGCCTCCTTCATTTACCGCGAGAACGGTTCGCGTTACACAGGCGTCCAGTTCTCGGTGCAGGGCCGCGATCTCGCCGGTGCGGTGAACGACGCGATCGCGCAGGTCGCGAAGAACGTGAAACTGCCGCAGGGCTACCACCTCGAATGGGGCGGCGAGTACAAGGAATACACCGCATCACGGGCCCAGATGCGGGTGATCCTGCCGTTGACCGTGCTGCTGATCTTTGCCCTGCTGTTCGTGCTGTACGGCAACTTCAAGTTCCCGCTGATCACCGTGGTGGGCGTGTTGCTGTCGGCCCCGCTCGGTGCGGTATTCGCCATGTGGGTCACCGGCACCGCGTTCTCGGTGTCCTCCGGCATCGGCTTCATCGTGCTGTTCGGCGTCTCGGTGCTGACCGGTGTGGTCTACATCTCCTGCGTGAACGAGCTGCGACTCGGCGGCATGGATATCGACGAAGCGCTGCATGAGGCTGCGGTATTGCGCCTGCGCCCCATCATCATGACCGCCCTGGTCGCAGCGCTGGGCCTGCTGCCCGCCGCCATCGCCACCGGCGTGGGCACCGACTCGCAGCGCCCGTTCGCGCTGGTGATCGTGGCCGGCATGATCTCGCGCCTGGTGATCGGCATCTTCCTGATGCCCACGCTATACCGGCTGGTGGCTCGCCCAGGCGACCACTTGCAGGTGTGATATCCGGACTGGCCATGCCGTGGGCATGGCCAGTCCGCGAGGGCGCCTGAAGAGCCTTCAGCCGCACGGGAGACCGGGGCATTCACCCTCAATCCTGCGAGGAGTATTTTCCATTTATTTCATTGATTTACAGAGCAAACATGAAAAAGCCGGCACAAGGCCGGCTTTTTCGATACGCGCAAGTGGCTGATTTTTCTATTCCCACTCGATCGTGGCCGGCGGTTTGCCGCTGATGTCATACACGACACGAGAAATGCCACGTATCTCATTGATAATACGGTTGGAAACCTTGCCAAGAAACTCATACGGCAAGTGCGCCCAATGGGCCGTCATGAAGTCGATGGTTTCCACCGCACGCAGTGCCACCACCCATTCGTAGGCGCGCGCGTCACCTACCACACCCACCGATTTCACTGGCAGGAACACCGCGAAGGCCTGGCTGGTCTTGTCGTACAGGTCGGCCTTGCGCAATTCCTCGATGAAGATGGCATCGGCGCGGGCCAGCAGTTCGGCGTATTCGCGCTTCACTTCGCCCAGGATGCGCACGCCCAGGCCGGGGCCGGGGAACGGATGGCGATAGACCATCTCGCGCGGCAAGCCCAGCGCCACGCCGATGCGGCGCACCTCGTCCTTGAACAGCTCGCGCAGCGGCTCGACCAGCTTGAGCTTCATGTGCTCGGGCAGACCACCCACGTTGTGGTGGCTCTTGATGACGTGGGCCTTGCCGGTCTTGCTGCCGGCCGACTCGATCACGTCGGGGTAGATGGTACCCTGTGCCAGCCACTTCACCTTGCCGCCGTGGGCGATCAGCTTCTCCGATTCCTCGTCGAAGATCTCCACGAACAGGCGGCCGATGATCTTGCGCTTGGCTTCCGGGTCGGCCTCTCCTTCGAGTGCTGTGAAGTAGCGGTCCGCGGCATTCACGCGGATCACCTTGACGCCCATGTGCTCGGCCATGGTGGCCATCACCTGGTCGCCTTCCTGCCAGCGCAGCAGGCCGGTATCGACGAACACGCAGGTCAGTCGATCACCGATGGCCTTGTGCAGCAGCGCGGCCACCACCGAGGAATCCACGCCACCGGACAGGCCCAGCAGCACGTGATCCTCGCCCACCTGTTCGCGCACGCGGGCGATCTGGTCGTCGATGATGTTGGCCGCCGTCCACAACGTGGCGCAGCCGCAGATGTCGGTGATGAAGCGCTTGAGCAGCGCACTGCCCTGCTTGGTGTGGGTCACTTCCGGATGGAACTGCACGCCGTACCAGCGTTTCTCCGCGTTTTCCATCACCGCGACGGGAATGCGCTCGGTGGTGCCGGTGACGACGAAGCCCGGGGGCGCCTTGCTGACGTGATCGCCGTGGCTCATCCAGACGTCCAGGCGATGGGCGTCGGCATGATCGCTGAGGCCATCGAACAACTGGCTGGGGGCCACGATGTCCACGCTGGCGTGGCCGAACTCGCGCGCCTCGGCCGCCTCGGTGGCGCCGCCAAGCTGGGCCGCCAGGGTTTGCATGCCGTAGCAGATGCCGAGGATCGGCACGTCCGCATCGAACGCCTGTTGCGGCGCCTTGGGCGCGTCGACCAGCGTGGTCGACTCGGGACCGCCGGAGAAGATGATGCCCTTGGGTGCGAACGCTGCGATTTCGGCCGGATCGTGGTCCCAGGCCCAGATCTCGCAGTACACGCCGAGTTCGCGTACACGGCGTGCGATCAACTGGGTGTACTGCGCACCGAAATCGAGTATGAGGATCTTGTCGGAATGGATATTGGTCATGAGCGGCTGGCCGGAAGGCTGGAGAGTTCGGTCGTCGTCATTCCGGCGCAGGCCGGAGGTGCTTTACAACAGCTGCAAGCTGGTCATCCAGTGACTGCACGCTCCGCTCGTCGCGGGTGTATTCCGGAGGTACCCAGCCCGGTCGGGCAGGCCCTCTTCGGCATCGCTACTGGATTCCGGCCTGCGCCGGAATGACGCGCGGGGAGCACAAGCGCCCCGCACTGGTCAGGAATTGAGCCGGTAGTTCGGCGCTTCCTTGGTAATCTGGATATCGTGCGGATGCGCTTCGGTAACGCCGGCCGAGGTCACCTTCACGAACTGCGCCTTGCTGCGCACGTCCTCGATGGTGGCTGCGCCCACGTAGCCCATCGAGGCGCGCAGGCCGCCGATCAGCTGGTGGATGATGTTGCTCAGCGGCCCACGGTACGGCACGCGACCCTCGATGCCTTCGGGCACCAGCTTGTCGGCGTCGGCCTCGTCCTGGAAGTAGCGATCCTTGGAGCCAAGCTGCATCGCGCCGATCGAGCCCATGCCGCGATAGCTCTTGTACGAGCGGCCCTGGAACAATTCCACCTCGCCGGGCGATTCCTCGGTGCCGGCAAACATCGAGCCGAGCATCACCGACGACGCACCAGCGGCAAGCGCCTTGGGAATGTCGCCGGAATAGCGGATGCCGCCATCGGCGATCAGCGGGATAGAGTCCTTCAGAGCCGTGGCTACCATGTCGATCGCGGTGATCTGCGGCACGCCCACGCCGGCCACCACGCGGGTGGTGCAGATGGAACCCGGGCCCACGCCCACTTTCACCGCATCGGCGCCGGCGTCGCGCAAGGCCAGTGCGGCATCACCGGTAACGATGTTGCCGGCGATCACCTGCACCTGCGGGAAGTTCTTCTTCACCCAGGCCACGCGATCGATCACGCCCTGCGAATGGCCGTGCGCCGTGTCCACCACCAGCACGTCCACGCCGGCCTCGACCAGCGCATGGACGCGCAGCTCGGTATCGCCGCCCACGCCCACCGCCGCGCCGACCAGCAGCGCCTCGTTGGCGTCCTTGGCGGAATTGGGGTTGTCGCGGGCTTTCTGGATGTCCTTCACGGTGATCAGGCCGCGCAGCTGGAAGGCGTCGTTGACCACCAGCACCTTCTCGATGCGGTGCTTGTGCAGCAACTGCAGCACTTCGTCCTGGCTGGCGCCTTCCTTCACCGTGACCAGCTTGTCCTGGCGGGTCATGATGTTGCGCACCGGATCATCGGGCTTGCGCTCGAAGCGCATGTCGCGGCTGGTGACGATGCCGACCAGTTGCTCGCCCTCGACCACCGGCACGCCGGAAATGTTGTGTGCGTGGGTGAGCTTGAGCACTTCGCGGATCGAGGTGTCCGGGCTCACGCTGAACGGACTGCGGATCACGCCGGCTTCGAACTTCTTCACCAGCCGCACTTCCGCGGCCTGCTGCTCGGCGGTCATGTTCTTGTGGATGATGCCGATGCCACCCTGCTGGGCCATGGTGATGGCCAGGCGCGCCTCGGTCACCGTGTCCATGGCAGCGGACACGATGGGAATGTTCAAACGCAGGCCGCGGGTGAATCGGGTGGAGGTGTCGACGTCGCGTGGCAGCACGACGGAGTGGCCCGGGACGAGGTAAACGTCGTCGTAGGTCAGGGCCTCGGCGAGGATGCGCATCGGAAAGTTCCCTGCAAAGAGGGGATTATACGCGCCTCGCAGGTGCTCTCGCCAGACATGCGGCGTTCTGCAGGAGCTCGCTCGCTGGCGATGCTCCCGTTTCGATGCAAACCGGAGCAGAGGCTTCGCCCGCGAGCGGGTTCCTACGGGATGCTTGCCTCGGCCGCTTCCAGCGTGTTCTCCAGCAAGGTGGCCACGGTCATCGGGCCGACGCCGCCGGGCACCGGAGTGATCCAGCTCGCGCGTTCGGCCGCCGGCTTGAAATCCACGTCACCGACCAGGCGGCCGTCATCGAGCCGGTTGATGCCGACATCGATCACCACCGCGCCGGGCTTGATCCACTCACCCTTCACCAGACCCGCCTTGCCCACCGCCACGATCAGGATGTCGGCTTGGCGCACGAAGCCTTCCAGGTCCCGCGTGAAACGATGGCAACAGGTGGTGGTGCAGCCGGCAATCAGCAGTTCCAGCGCCAGTGGCCGCCCGACATGGTTGGACACGCCCACCACCACGGCATGCTGGCCGCGCACCGGGCGATCGGTATGGCCCAGCAAGGTCATCACGCCCTTGGGCGTGCACGGGCGCAAACCGAATCGGCGCAGCGCCAGGCGGCCCACGTTCACCGCCTGGAAACCGTCCACGTCCTTGTTCGCATCGATGCGGTCGACCAGTGCATCCTCGTCGATATGCGATGGCAGCGGCGATTGCACCAGGATGCCGTGCACGGCCGGATCGGCATTGAGCTGGTCGATCAGTGCGAACAGCTCGGCTTGCGTGGTGCTGCTCGGCAAGTCGTGGTCGAACGAGCGAAACCCCACCTGATGGCAGGCTTCGCGCTTCTTGCGCACGTACACCGAGGAAGCTGCATCGTCGCCCACCAGCACCACGGCCAGACCAGGCTCGGGCAGGTTCTGCGCCTTGCGTTCGACTACGCGTCGCTTGATTCGCGACAGCAGTTCCTGTGCGATCCGTTTGCCGTCGAGAATGCGTGCGCTCATGATCGCCCTAGTCCTGCAAAGGCGCACATTATCGCGGTTGGCTGCCAACCACACAAACGAAAAAGGAGCGACGATGCCGGTCGAGCCCATCGATCCCGCACTGGAACTGGTCAACGGAGAATGGCTGCTTCGGCCCTGGCGCCTTTCCGACGCCGCCGCGTTGCTGGAAGCCGTGCAGGCATCCCTGCCAAGCCTTGGACATTGGCTGGACTGGTGCCATGCCGGGTACGGCGAGAAAGAAGCCCAGGCCTGGGTCCGCGAGTGCCGGCAAGGCTGGCTCGAACAGCGGCATTTCGCGTTTGCGATCTGCGACCGGGACAGCGGTGAACTACGAGGGAGCGCCGGACTCAACCAGTTCAACCCGCAGCACCGGATCGCCAGCCTGGGTTATTGGGTCCGCCAATCGCATCAGGGCCAGGGCATTGCCTCGCGCGCAGCGGCGACGGTGGCGCGCTTCGGTTTCGAACAGCTGGCACTGGCGCGCATCGAGATCGTCGTCCTGCCCGACAACCACGCCAGCCGAAGCACCGCCGAAAAGGCCGGAGCCAAGCTGGAAGGCCTCGCCCGGCACCGGTTGTGGGCGCGCAATCGAGCAACCGACGCCCTGGTCTACTCGCTGATTCCCGAGGATCTTGTTCAACCGCCGCTTGCGCAGAGTCGGGCCACGTCTTCGTAACCACGGAATGCGGCATGCCGACCGCAGCCAGGGCAATCCGGATCGCGCGGCAAACGTGTCTCGCGAAAGTGCATGGCGAGGGCATCGAAGGACAGCAGCCGGCCCGTCAGGGGTTCGCCCAGGCCAAGGATCAGCTTCAGCGTCTCGGTGGCCTGCAGCAGGCCGACGATGCCGGGCAACACGCCAAGTACGCCGGCTTCGCTGCAGTTGGGCGCATCGGCAGCAGCCGGCGGTTCGGGGAACAGGCAGCGATAGCACGGCGATGCGTCGCGTCGCGGATCAAACACGCTCACCTGCCCCGTGAAACGCTCCACGGCGCCGTACACCATGGGCAACTTCAGCCGCAGCGAGGCCGCGGCCAGCAGGTAGCGTGCAGGAAAATTGTCGGCGCCGTCGATCACCACGTCATGACCGGCCAGCAGCCGCTCCACGTTGTCGGCACGCAGGCGTTCGTCGCGTGTATCCACCTGCACTCGCGGATTCAACGCGTGCAGCGCCAGGCGCGCCGACTCGGTCTTGGCCATGCCCACCCGGGCATCGGCGTGGATGACCTGGCGATGCAGGTTGGAACGTTCGACCCGGTCATCATCGATCAGGGTCAAGCGGCCCACGCCGGCTGCGGCGAGATACAACGCCGCCGGGGCGCCGAGGCCACCGGCGCCCAGCAGGACGACACTCGCCGCCGCCAGTTTGGCCTGCCCGGCCTCGCCCACCTGCGGCAGGCGCAACTGGCGGGCATAGCGCTCGCTGGCGTCGGCGTCGAGCGCACCCCGCACCACCGGCAAGCCCTCGGTCTTCCAGCGCTCGAAACCGCCGGCGACCGATTGCACGTGCCGATAACCGAGTCGCTGCAGGGTTTCGGCCGCCAACAATGAACGCGTGCCGCTGCCGCATAACGTGAGAATGGGACGCTCGCGATCCGCTTCAGCCTGCTCGATGCGCAATTCCAGGAAACTGCGCGACAAACCCAACGCACCTGCGGGCGAACCGGTCGCGCGTTCGCTGTCTTCGCGTACATCGATCAGCAAGGCGCCCTGCGACTGCTGCGCCAAGGCGGCGGTCGGCGCTACTTCTGGAATGCGGCTGCGCAACTCGGCCAGCCAGGTTTCGCTATCGGGGAGAGGAGACATAGCGGGAAGTGTAGCTTTTCTCCCGTGTTCTTCCGTCGACCTCAAAGCGGGTTTCGATGGGTGCTATCGCGAGCACCCGCCCCTCACCTCGGTCCTCTCCCCGGCGGGGAGAGGAAGCAAGCGGGCCGTTACTTGCGCTTTTTCATCTCGCGGATCATGCGCTGGCGCTTGCGCTGCTGGGCTTCGGTCAGCACGTTCTTCTTGCCGGCGTACGGATTCTCGCCTTCGCGGAATTCGATGCGGATCGGCGTGCCTTCCAGCTTGTAGCGCTTGCGGAAGAAGTTCTCGAGGTAGCGACGATACGCCGGCGCGATGTGCTTGGTGCGGCTGCCGTGGATCACCACGGTGGGCGGGTTGCTGCCGCCGGGATGGGCAAAGCGCAGCTTCGGCGCATGGCCGCGCACCAGCGGCGGCTGGTAGCTCTCGTAGGCCTTTTCCAGCGTGCGGGTCAGGTCGGACGAGTTCAGTTCTTTCGTGGCCGAGGCATGTGCCCGCATCACGGCACGCATCAGCTCACGCAGGCCGGAGCCATGCAGCGCGGAGATGTACACCTGCTTGGCCCAGTCGACGAACACCAGTCGACGATCCAGCGCACGTTGGCACTGCTCGCGCTGGTAGGCGTCCAGGCCGTCCCACTTGTTGACCGCAATGACCAGCGCCCGCCCCTCTTCCATGGCATGGCCGATCAGGGTGAGATCCTGGTCGGCCAGGTTTTCGCGGGCGTCGATCATGATCACCACCACCTGCGCGGCAGCGATGGATTGCAACGTCTTGATGACGCTGAATTTCTCCACCGCTTCCTCGACGCGGGCCTTGCGGCGTACGCCGGCCGTGTCGATCAGGGTGTAACGCTTGCCGTCGCGTTCCAGCGGCACGCGGATCGGATCGCGGGTGGTGCCGGCCACGTCGGAGACGATCAGGCGATCCTCGCCCAGCAGGCGATTGATCAGGGTGGACTTGCCCGCGTTCGGACGGCCGACAATGGCCACGCGAATGCTGCCGTCCTCGACCTGCTCTTCCGCCTCGTCCGGCTCGGCCGGCAGCAACGGCAACAGCATGTCGACCAGGTCTTCGGTGCCACGGTTGTGCGCAGCGGACAGCGGCAAGGTGGCCGCAATGCCGAACACGGCGAACTCGGCCAGCGCGGTCTCTTCGTCCAGTCCATCGGTCTTGTTGACCGCGGCGATGATCGGCTTGCCGCTGCGACGCAGCTCGTCGAGGATGGTGCGATCCTGCGGCAGCAGGCCATCGCGCGCATCGACCACGAACACCAGTACCTGGGCTTCCTCGATGGCCAGGCGCACCTGGCGTGCGGTCAGGCCATCGAGACCGTCATCGATACCGGACAAGCCGCCGGTGTCGACCACCACGAAGGGACGTTCCTCGTTCGTGCGGCAGATGCCGTAGTGGCGATCGCGGGTGACGCCCGGCATATCGGCCACCAGGGCGTCACGGCTGCGCGTCAGTACATTGAAAAGGGTCGATTTACCGACATTGGGGCGACCGACCAGAGCGACGACGGGCAGCATGGGGAGGCATGTTTCCTTGAATCAGCGCGGCAGCGATCAGTGGCCGCCGAGACGGTAGGCGCCAATATGGCCCTCCACGTCCTCGACGTACACCACATCACCCACCACCACCGGCTGGGCACGAATCGCCACCTTCCGCGACAGGCGTTCGCGCGCGGCCAGCGCACCGTCGCCGGTCTGCAGCCAGTGCACGTAGCCGTACATGTCACCGACCACCACGTAGTCGCCCTGCACCGCCGGGCCGCTGAGCCAGCGATAACGCAGCTTGCTGTTCTTCCACATGTCGCTGCCGCTGCTCTTGTCGAACGCCCACACCTGCGAGGAATCGTCGACGCCATAGACGGCGCTGCCGTTCACCGCCAGCGAGGTGTAGCTGGAGAACGGGTGCGACCACATCGGGCGCCCGCTGGGGCCGTCCACTGCGAGCAGGTTGCCGTGATAGGCGGCGGCGTAGAGCGTGCTGCCATCGAGCAGGATGCTGCCGTCGGCATCATCGAGGCGGTCGATGTCGGTACGACCCTCGCCACTGGCCAGCGGCTGTTCCCACAGCTTTTCGCCATTGTCTTCACGCAGAGCGACCAGCTTGCCGTTGTCGCTGCCGAAGAACACCACGCCATTGGCCGCCAGAATCGGGCCATTGCCACGCAGGCTGAGGCTGGGCACGGTGCCCTGGTCATAGACCCAGCGACGCTCGCCGGTGGCGCTGTCCAGGCCGTACAGGTTGCCGTCCTGGGTGCGCACGATGACCAGGCCATTCGAGATCACCGGCGAATCGATCACTTCGGACGTCAGTGCGGCGGTCCAGCGCGGCTTGCCATCCTTCGCATCGAAGCCGTAGACGTGGCCGTCGAGCGTGCCGATCACCAGCAGGTCACCGGCCACCGCCGGACCACCGGAATAGAAGGAATCCTTGCGCTTCTTGTCACCCCAGCCGAACCAGCCGTGCTGGCGCGAATGCTCGGACCACAGCTTCTTGCCGCTGGTGGCGTCGATCGCGGCAATGGTGCCATCGGTGCTGGCCGCGTAGAGCACGCCGTCGACCACGGTCGGACGCATGCGGATACCGCTTTCGCCCGCGCCCTTGCCAACCCGGTCCTTCCACAGGCGGGTGACCTGCACGGTGGGCGTGAAATCCTTGGCCAGCGGCGTCGGCGGCTGGATGTTTTCCTTCTTGAAGGAATGGCAGCCTGCCAGCGCCACAAGGGAAGCCGTCAAAGCGACCGCGCATGCCCGTTTCGTGAATCCTGCTTTCATGCACCCTGCTTTCCGGCCACGGCCAGATCGTCGATTTTCATTTGCAGGTCACCGCCCTGCAGCTCGGATTTGCCCAAGGCGGCCTCGGCGGCCTGGTATGCCTTGCGCGCGTCATCAGGACGCTTGAGCTTGACCAGCGCATCGCCGCGTAGTTCCTCGACTAGGCCCGGATAATCATTCGCGGAAATCTGCCCGAGCGTGGTGATGGCCTGCTGGGCGTTGCCCTGCGCCAGCTGCACGCGCGCGATCCGCAAGTTGACCAGCGCCTTCAGCGCAGGCGATTTGGCGTGTTGCTGCGCCCAGTCCAGCGATACCAGTGCCTTGTCCAGGTGCTTGGCACGCACGTCGTCCACGGCGCGATCGCTTACCGCGAACAGTGCGTACGGGCTGTCGGCATAGTCCTTCATCAACTGCGTGATCAGCGCATTGGCCTGGTCGGTCTGGCCCGCGGCCTGCGCGGTGCGCAGGTTCACGTAAAGCTGCGAAGCGGCGGCCTGATGGTTGACCTGGTGCTTGCGCCACTGCTGCCAGCCGAAAATCGCCACCAGGCCAATCACGATGCCGACCACGATCGACAAGCCGTTCTGGCGCAGCCACTGCTGTACGCGTTCGCCCTGTTCGTAGTCGTCGTATGCGTCAAATGCCATGCAATCACCGTGTGGGGGAATACGCCCGGAGGCGCTGTTGTAAGCCGTCCCGACGATCAGCCACGGCCGCAGTCGGGATCATCCGCCCAACCATGGGGCGGAGAATGGGCAAGCATAACCGATTGCACCGGCCGCGCGGGCCGATGCGGGCATTCGATATCGCCGTTCAGACGCCGGCGGGTGCAGCCTTGCCATCCTGGATGGCCACGCGGAAGTGCGCGACGTTGGCGTGGCGGTAATCGCCCAGCGCCACCGGCTGCCCGTCAATGCTGACCTTGGCACCGGCGGCGTTGCCGATGCGCACGTTCAGCGGCTCGTTGCTGCGGTACGTCTTGACGGTTCCGGCGGGGAGCAGGCTGTATTCCAGCCGGTCACCATCGGTATTGGTCACTTCGACCCAGCTGTTGTTGTCCAGCGTCAGCACCAGCGAATGGTCGCCGCTGCCAACGGCCGTGGCTGCCGGCGGTGCCGGAGTCGCTGCCGTGTCACCGCCCAGGTTGGGCACCGGCATCATCGAGGCCATCAAGGGCTGGTCGACCTGCGGCGGCTCTACCGTGGGCAGCGGCAAGGTCGCTGCAAGCGCATGGCCGGATTTCTGCACGGGAGACGCGGCGTCCTGCTGCGCGACCGGAGCGGAATCCAGCGGTGCCAGGCGGCTCATGTCGCTGCTCAGCGTGCCATGCACGCCGAGCCAGATGGTCGGTACGGCAATCACCACCGTCAGCACCACGTAGGTGGCCGCGGTGGCATAACGCTCAAGCAGGTAGCGGGAATGCGAAATGCCGCCGGTCACCACCAGCTCGGGGCTGGCCTGCACCGAATCGCTGCGCTTGATGCGCGCGATCTCGGCGTCGATCTCGGCGTCGTCGACGCCCAGGTGACGACCGTATTTGCGGATGTACCCGGTCAGATAGACCTGGTAGTCGATACCCTGGCGGTCATCGCTTTCGATCTGGCGCAGCACGCGCACCGGCAGATGCATGGCGTGGCCGCAACTCTCCAGATCGAGGCCCCTGGCCTCGCGGGCGGCGCGCAAGCGACTGCCGAAACCGGGTGCGGAGTCGGTCAGGTCGATGGCAGGCTGCTGCCCCCCGGCAGCATCAAGGGTCGGGTCGGGGACTCCAGACGTCATATCCCCCGGGTGGGACGGCTGAACATTCATGGCTTTGCGTTGGTATTGAGGGCCTGCGCCTGTTCCGAATCAGGAAACTGGTTTTGCAGACGCTTGTTGTAGTTGCGAGCGGCATCCGTGTCACCCAGCCGAAGTTCAATCTCATAACCCAGCTTGAGCGACGCCGGGGTAGCTTTCCCCAATGCCTCGTAGCGCTGCAGAAAAGCGCTGGCATGGAAGGGATCGTTGTTCAGGTACATCACGTTGGCGAGCTGGTAAAGCGCCTCGTCATTGTTGCCGTTGATGGCGATGGCATGCCGGAAACTGGCTTCGGCGCCGACACGATCATTCATGTGCATGCGGCAGATGCCGTCGTTCGTCCAGGCCACGTCAGGCGTGGCATAGAACGGATCGGCGACGGCCCGCTGGAAATAGGTGAGTGCCTCGGCCGATTTGCCGATGCGGCACAGGAACGCCCCGAGGTTGTTGTTCGGCGCGCCCTTCTTCGGCTCCAACTGCTCGGCCTTGCGATAGTTCACTTCGGCGTCGGGCAGATCGTGGATGCGCTCGTAGATCACCGCGATCACGGTATGCGCGGGCGCGTAGTTGTCGTCGAATTGCAGCGCCAGCTTGAGCTTGCCCAGCGCGGACTGCAGATCACCGATCTGCATGTAGTGCTGGCCCAGCTCGGTGTGGATGCGCGCAGCGTCCTCTGCGCTCTGCGACTTGCTGGTCTTCGGCAGGCTTTCGCCGCTGTGGGTCGTGACACAACCGCCGAGAAGGGCGCAAAAGCCCACTCCCAGCAAAATACGTTCAAGCCGCATGGATGCCCCCCTCTTCCAGTCGCTTGCGGAACGCTGCCTGGCGACGCGTCCGGTCCAGCACCTGCCCCTTCAATTGGCCGCAGGCCGCGTCGATGTCGTCGCCGCGGGTCCGTCGCAGCATGGTCAGCACCCCGGCGTTGAGCAGCAACGTCTGGAATGCATGGATGGCCTGCGCGTCCGAACGCTCGTAGCGGGTGCCCGGGAACGGGTTGAACGGAATCAGGTTCACCTTGCACGTGGGCAGCTTGCGCATGAACTTGATCAGCTGGCGCGCATGCTCCGGCTGGTCGTTGATGCCCTTCATCAAGGTGTATTCGAAGGTGATCGAGGTACGCGGCTTGCGCGCGACCCAGCGCTGGCAGGCCGCGGTCAATTCGGCCAGCGGGTAGCGCTTGTTCAGCGGCACCAGCTCGGTGCGCAGCTCATCGTTGGCCGCATGCAGCGACACGGCCAGCGAGACGTCGATGGTTTCCGACAGCTTGTCGATCATCGGCACCAGGCCGGCGGTGGACAGCGTGACGCGCTTGGACGCCAGGCCGAAGCCCAGGTCGTCGCGCATCAGGCTCATCGCCGTGGTCACGTTGTCGAAGTTCAGCAGCGGCTCGCCCATGCCCATCATCACCACGTTGGTGATGCGACGGTTCTGGTGGGTGATGTTGCCGAGCTGCTTCGCCGCCACCCACATCTGGCCGATCACCTCTGAAGGTGCCAGGTTGCGGTTGAAGCCCTGCGTGCCGGTCGAGCAGAAGGTGCAGGCCAGTGCGCAGCCGATCTGCGAAGACACGCACAACGTGCCACGCGTGGGCTCGGGAATGTAAACCGCCTCGACCGCGTTGCCGCGATCCATGCCCAGCAGCCACTTGTGCGTGCCGTCGGTGGCTACCTTTTCCAGCAGCGTCTTCGGCGGACCGACGTAGCACGAGGCCTCGAGCTTGGCGCGCAGTGCCTTGCCCACGTCGGTCATCTTCTCGAAGTCGTCTTCCAGGTGGTGGTAGATCCACTTCATCACCTGCTCGGCGCGATACGGCTTCTCGCCGATCTGCGTGAAGAAATCACGCAGGCCTTCGCGATCGAAGTCCAGCAGGTTGACCTTGTCCGCCGGAGCGGTCGGGTCGGATGTCGTGGCGGCTACCTGGTTCACCATGCTTACCTGGACGCGATCTCGGTCTCGGCGAAGTAGTACGCGATCTCGACGCGCGCCGTCTCGGCGGCATCGGAACCGTGCACTGCATTGGCGTCGATGGAATCGGCGAAGTCGGCGCGGATCGTGCCCGGCGCGGCTTCCTTCGGATTGGTGGCACCCATCAGCTCGCGATGCTTCGCCACGGCGTTCTCGCCTTCCAGCACCTGGATCATCACCGGGCCGGAGATCATGAATTCAACCAGCGCCTTGAAGAACGGGCGCTCGCTGTGCACGGCGTAAAAGCCTTCGGCTTCCGCGCGCGACAACTGCTTCTGCTTGGCGGCCACGATCTTCAGACCGGACTTCTCGAAACGAGCGTAAATTTCGCCGATCACGTTCTTGGCAACGGCGTCGGGCTTGATGATGGAAAGGGTGCGCTCCAGCGCCATGGGAATCTGCTCCGGGAGAAGGTTCGTCAGGAATGTGAAGAATCGGTCGAGATGTCCGATTGTGAGCTAAAACCGACACGAAATACGGATTTAGCTCACGAAAGTTTGACAGATTCTAACTCAGAAGCAAGTCGCAAGCCCTTCTTAACAAACGTTCGTTTGACTCTCGGGAAGCCCCGCGCGTATGCTCAAACGATCGTTTGATTCGATGCCGACCATGCCCACGACGGGAACGCCTCCGAACAGCACCGCCTCGACCAAGGATCGCATCCTCGCGGCCGCCGAAACCCTGTTTGCACAACGCGGTTTCGATGGTGCGTCGTTGCGTCAGCTGACCGCCGCCGCAGGGGTCAATCTGGCGGCCGTGAACTACCACTTCGGCTCCAAGGAAAAGCTGGTCGACGAGGTGTTTCGCCGCCGTCTGGACGCCCTGAACCAAGGCCGACTGGCCGCATTGGCGACCGTTGCCGGCCGCGACAGCACCACCCTGGAAGACGTGCTCGAGGCGTATATCCGCCCCGCGCTGGAGCTGACCCACGACGACAACGGCGCCTTGTTCATGCGCGTACTGGCCCGCGCCTTCGCCGAGCACGACGACCATCTGCGCCAGTTCCTGTCGGAGAACTACGGCCACGTGATGCGCCAGTTCACCGCCGAATTCACCCACTTGCTGCCGCACCTGAGTCGCGCCGAGCTGTACTGGCGCATCGACCTGGTCACTGGCGCGCTGACCCACGCCATGTCCGGCTTCGGCATGATCCAGCGCAAGGGGGACGTCAGTGCCACCGCGCATCGCGAGCAAACCGTCGCCCATCTCGTCCGCTTCGCGGCAGCAGGCCTCAGTTCCCCATGAATTGACCCCGGATCTTTCACCGGCGGGTAACCGCCGCCCCTGTTCCATACCCGTTTTGCCCTACGTGTCCGCCTCACTTTGGAGAAGCCAATGACCGCTGCATCCTCCTCACCCAACCCGGCACTGCGCATTCGCAAGGCCGCCGTGCTGGGCGCCGGCGTCATGGGCGCGCAGATTGCCGCCCACCTGACCAATGCCGGTGTCGAAACCGTGCTGTTCGACCTGCCCGCGAAAGAAGGCCCCAAGAGCGGCATTGCGCTCAAGGCCATCGCCAACCTCAAGAAGCTTTCCCCTGCCCCGCTGGCCGACCAGACTCTGGCCAACGCGATCATCCCGGCCAACTACGACGACGATCTCGACCATCTGAAGGATGTCGACCTGGTCATCGAAGCCATCGCCGAACGGATGGATTGGAAGCTCGACCTGTACAAGAAGATCGCCGGCCATCTGTCGAAGACGGCCGTGATCGCTTCAAATACCTCGGGCCTGTCGATCACCAAGCTCGCCGAGGCGCTGCCGAAAGAAATGCGCCACCGCTTCTGCGGCGTGCACTTCTTCAACCCGCCGCGCTACATGCACCTGGTCGAGCTGATTCCGACCAAGCTCACCGACAAGAAGGTGCTGGACGGCCTCGAAGCCTTCCTGGTCACCACCGTCGGCAAGGGCGTGGTGATTGCCAAGGACACCCCGAACTTCATCGGCAACCGCATCGGCGTGTTCTCGATGCTGTCGGCGATGCATCACACCGACCAGTTCAAGCTGGGCTTCGACACCGTCGATGCGCTGACCGGCCCGGCACTGGGTCGGCCCAAGAGTGCCACCTATCGCACCGCCGACGTGGTCGGCCTGGACACCATGGCGCACGTCATCAAGACCATGGCTGACACCCTGCCCGATGATCCGTGGCACAAGTACTTCAAGGCGCCGGTGTGGCTGCAGGGCCTGATCGACAAGGGTGCGCTGGGCCAGAAGACCGGTGGCGGGTTCTACAAGAAGGTCGGCAAGGACATCCAGGTGCTGGATGTGGCCAAGCAGGACTTCCGTCCGTCGGAACAGAAGCCGTCCGATGAAGTGGCCGCCATCCTGGCGATCAAGGATCCGGCCGAGAAGTTCGGCAAGCTGCGCGCCTCCAGCGACCCGCAGGCGCAGTTCCTGTGGGCCAGCTTCCGCGACCTGTTCCATTACAGCGCCTACCACCTAGCCGACATCGCCGACACCGCGCGCGATGTCGACTTCGCGATCCGCTGGGGCTACGGCTGGAAGCTGGGGCCGTTCGAGACCTGGCAGGCCGCCGGCTGGCAGCAGATTGCCGCGTGGATCAACGAAGACATTAAGGCCGGCAAGGCGATGAGCGACGCACCCCTGCCCGCCTGGGTCACCGACGGTCGCAAGGGCGTGCACGGCAAGGACGGTTCGTACTCGGCCAGCGCCAACGCCGACAAGCCGCGTTCGCAGCATCCGGTGTATCAGCGCCAGCTGTTCCCCGATCCGATCCTGGGCGAGAAATTCGATACCGGCACTACGGTGTGGGAGAACGATGGCGTGCGCCTGTGGACGCTCGGCGACGACGGCATTGGCATCCTTTCGTTCAAGACCAAGATGCATACGGTCAACGACCACGTGCTCGATGGCATCCAGCACGCCATCGGCGTGGCCGAGGAAAAGCTCAAGGCCGTGGTGATCTGGCAGACCAGCGAACCGTTCTCCGCCGGTGCGGACCTGAAGGGCGCGCTGGGCCTGCTGAAGGAAGGCAAGTTCGACGACTTCGAGCACATGGTCGCCAACTTCCAGCGCACCAGCATGCGCATCAAGCACTCGCTGGTGCCGGTGGTCTCCGCCGTGCGCGGCCTGGCGCTGGGCGGCGGTTGCGAATTCCAGATGCACTCGGCGCGCACCGTGGCCGCACTGGAAAGCTATATCGGCCTGGTCGAGGCTGGCGTCGGTCTGCTGCCGGCCGGTGGCGGCCTGCATGAGCTGGCCGTGCGCGCGGCGCATTCCAACCCGTCCGATCCGTTCGAGGCGCTGAAGAAAGTGTTCGAGACGGTGGCCATGGCAAAGGTCTCGCCCAGCGCGATGGAAGCGAAGAACATGGGCTTGCTGCGCGACAGCGACGTGGTCGTGTTCAACGCCTACGAGCTGCTCTACGTCGCCAAGCAGGTGGCCAACGCGCTGGCCGAGTCCGGCTATCGCCCGCCGTTGTACCAGCGTGCCATTCCGGTCGCCGGCGACGTCGGCACCGCCACCTTCAAGGCCTCGCTGGCCAACCTGCAAGCCGGCTACTTCGCCTCGCCGCATGACGTGGAAATCGCCACCCGCATCGCCGACACCCTCTGCGGCGGCGTGATCGAGCGCGGCTCCACGGTGGACGAGGAATGGCTGCTGGCGCTGGAACGCAAGCACTTCGTGGAACTGGCCAAGATGGAAAAAACCCAGGCCCGCATCGCCCACACCATGACCACCGGCAAGCCACTCAGGAACTGACCGCAGCCCTCCACACCGTCATCCCAGCGAAAGCTGGGATCCAGTGACTTCAGACTCACACCCAAGACACTGGATTCCAGCTTTCGCTGGAATGACGATCAAAAACCAAGACGCGTCGCCGCGAATCGCGCGACGCAACGGAGCAAGAACCATGACCAAGCAAGTGCAAGACGCCTACATCGTCGCCGCCACCCGCACCCCGGTCGGCAAGGCGCCGCGCGGCGTGTTCCGCAATACCCGTCCGGACGACATGCTCGCCCACGTGATCCGCGCCGTGATGGCGCAGGCGCCGGGCATCGATCCGCACCGCATCGGTGACGTCATCATCGGCTGCGCCATGCCCGAGGCCGAGCAAGGCATGAACGTGGCGCGCATCGGCGCGCTGCTGGCCGGTCTGCCCGACACCGTGCCCGGCGTCACCGTCAACCGCTTCTGCTCGTCCGGCCTGCAGTCGGTGGCAATGGCCGCCGACCGCATTCGCCTCGGCGAAGACGACCTGATGATCGCTGGCGGCACCGAGAGCATGAGCATGGTGCCGATGATGGGCCACAAGATCGCGATGAACCCCGCGATTTTCACCGACGAGAACATCGGCATCGCCTACGGCATGGGCATCACCGCCGAAAACGTGGCCAAGCAGTGGAAGGTCAGCCGCGAGCAGCAGGATGCGTTCTCGGTGGAAAGCCACCGCCGCGCGCTGGCCGCCCAGGCCGCCGGCGAGTTCGACGACGAGATCAGCCCGTTCGCACTGGACGATCACTACCCGAACTTGGCCACCCGCAAGATCATCACCGACAGCCGTACCATCAGCGCCGATGAAGGTCCGCGTGCCGGCACCACGATGGAAGTGCTGGCCAAGCTGAAAACCGTGTTCCGCAACGGCCAGTTCGGCGGCACCGTTACCGCCGGCAACTCCAGCCAGATGTCCGATGGCGCCGGCGCCGTGCTGCTGGCCAGCGAAAAAGCGATCAAGGAATACAACCTGCAGCCGCTGGCCCGCTTCGTCGGCTTCTCCGTCGCCGGCGTGCCGCCCGAGGTGATGGGCATCGGCCCGAAGGAAGCGATTCCCAAGGCACTCAAGCAGACCGGTATCAGCCAGGATCAACTGGACTGGATCGAACTCAACGAAGCATTCGCCGCGCAGTCGCTGGCCGTCATCCACGACCTCGGCCTGGACACAGCCAAGGTCAACCCGCTGGGCGGCGCCATCGCGCTCGGTCATCCACTCGGCGCCACCGGCGCGGTGCGCATCGCCACGCTGGTGCACGGCATGCGTCGCAGGAAGCAGAAGTACGGCATGGTGACCATGTGCATCGGCACCGGCATGGGCGCGGCAGGCGTGTTCGAAGCGCTCTGAGCCACGCCACTCCAGCAAAACAGAACGGCGCCGTTGCGAAACGGCGCCGTTCTTGTATGGAAACATCGAAAAGCCTCCCTCACCTCGGCGAAGGCTGGAGCCCGGCGCCTTCAACGCATTGAAATGCAAAAGCACGGGATGACCAGACACCCGCCTGTTGAAAAGCACCTCGCTGGAATGACGAACAAAACAGGGTTATTCGAGGCGTCCGCATGCGCTGTCGAACGGACGCGCAGACTTCGACGCACGGGCAGCAGGAAGGCCGAAATACCCGCTGCAAGGCCAGAACAGGCAGAATAAGCGGTTAACTACATGCGATGCGCCTGTTCCGGCATCTCACATCGCTCTGCCCAACTCGATACAGATCATGCTTATGAACACCACCACGCCACTGTCTGGTGACACGGTCACCGATGACGCGGACACCGCATTGCTACAACGTGTGCGCGCCGCCGCGGAACTGCTGGAATCGTTCGCCGCCGATCGACAATCGCTGGACCGGCTGCCCGCGGATGACCGCCAGCGCCTGCACCGAGCTGTGGCGCAGGCCTATCACCCCGATCCTGGCGCGCGTCGGATCAAGATGAAGGCAGCCGAGAAAGCGCGGCATGCGCTGAAGATCCAGGCCGAGGATGCCGTGCTCAATCAGACCGGCATCCGCGAGCTGCGCCGCCGGCCGGTGTTCACCACGCCGAATGTGCATGCCCCGCTTGGCTTCGAAGCGCACGACATCGCGCCGGATGCCGATGCCGCGCAACCGCGTGAGTCGATCGAGCCCAAGCACTGCTACGTGTGCAAGCAGAAGTATTCGACGATCCATTTTTTCTACGACCAACTGTGCCCCACCTGTGCGGCATTCAACTACGCCAAGCGCACCGAGCTGGTCGATCTGCACGGTCGCGTCGCGCTGCTGACTGGTGGGCGCGTGAAGATCGGCTACCAGGCCGGCCTGAAATTGCTGCGCGCTGGCGCGGAACTGATCGTCACCACGCGTTTCCCGCGCGATTCGGCGGCTCGCTATGCCGAGGAACCGGACTTCGGCGAATGGGGCCATCGCCTGCAGATCTATGGACTCGACCTGCGCCACACGCCGAGCGTGGAAGCGTTCTGCCAGGAACTGGTGGCCACCCGGCCGCGGCTGGATTTCATCATCAACAACGCCTGCCAGACCGTACGCCGTCCACCGGACTTCTACGCGCACATGATGGAAGGCGAGACCGCGGCGCTGCACGACATGCCCAGACATGTGCGCCAGCTGGTCGGTCACTACGAAGGCCTGCGCGGCTCGAACATCCTGCCCGAGGCGGGTGCCCCGGCGAACCTGCTGGCCAGCCGCACATCAGAGCTGCCCGGCCTGACCCACGCCGCCGAACTGTCCCAGATGCCGCTGCTGCCAGAGGAACTGCTGGCGCAAAGTCATCTGTTCCCCGAAGGCAAGCTCGACCAGGATCTACAGCAGATCGACCTGCGCCAGCGCAACTCGTGGCGACTGCTGATGGCCGAGGTGCCATCGGTGGAATTGCTCGAAGTGCAACTGGTGAACGCGATCGCACCTTTCATCATCAACGCGCGCCTGAAGCCGCTGATGCTGCGCACGCCCGAACGCGACAAGCACATCGTCAACGTGTCGGCGATGGAAGGCCAGTTCTACCGCAACTTCAAGACCACCCGGCATCCGCATACCAACATGGCCAAGGCCGCGCTGAACATGATGACGCGCACCTCCGCCACCGACTACCACAACGACGGCATCCACATGAACAGCGTCGACACCGGCTGGGTGACCGACGAGGATCCGGCCGAGCTGGCCGCGAGGAAAGTGCTGGAAGAACGCTTCCACCCGCCACTGGACATCATCGACGGCGCCGCGCGCATCGTCGACCCGATCATCAGCGGCATCAACACCGGCGAACACGTGTGGGGACAATTCCTGAAGGATTATCGTCCGACCGACTGGTAAGGCTGCGCGCACCATAAGGGTGAGAGCGCACGCGGCTCACATCAGATGCGATGAGAAGTCGACTCCACTTCTGCTAGCGATAACCCATCCGGCTCGTCATTCCGGCGCAGGCCGAAGGAGTCTTTCAACAGACGAATGTCTGGTCATCCAGTGACTGTGTAGCCTGAGCAGGCGTGATCGCTACTGGGTGACCAGGCATTCGGCTGTTGAAAAGCACTTCGCCGGAATGACGTGCTCAGCGTCGGCGTCGCGCCGATGCGGGGCTGTCGCTGGCATAGGTCGACCACAATCGGCGCAACTGTCGGGCCGAGCCCACGCCGGCGCGTTCGGCGGCGCGCTCCACGCTGTCGCCTGCAGCCAGCGATTGACGGGCAAGTGTCAGCCGCAGGCTGGCGTGGTAGCGATTGACCGACATGCCGCTGGCTTCGCGGAAATGGCGCGTCAGGCTACGTACGCTCATGTGTCCGATGTCGGCAAGGCGCGCCAGCGGCCAGTCCTGCTCCGGTGCCTGCGCCAGCGCATCCTGCACGCGATGAATGGCCATGTTCATGTGGTTGCGACCTTCCAGCCACGGCGACAAGGCCGGATCGCCGGCGGCACGTCGCACGTACACCGCCATCTCCCGTGCCACTGCGGCAGCCAGGCGCGGCGAGCCGAGCTTGGCAATCAGGTGCAGCGCCAGGTCGATGCCCGCGGTGATGCCGGCGCTGGTGTATACGTCGCCATCCTCGACAAACACACGACTGTCCAGCACCTCGGCAGTTGGAGCGAGCCGGCGAAGATCGTCGAGCAGGCTGTGGTGGGTAGTGCAGCGTCGGCCATCCAGCAAGCCGGCGGCAGCCGCCATCAACGCGCCCGAGCAGACGCAGGCAAGCGGTCGGCCGTTGCCGCCATGCCGCCGCAGCCACTCGATCAAGGCTGCGCTTGCGGGCGAAGACAACACCTTATCGCCACTGCCGGTGGCGCCGCACACCACGATCAGCGTGTGATCGCCCAGTTGCGCCGGCAACGGCTCGATGCCGGTGAGGCCCACGCCGAGCGCGGTCGAGGCAGCCTCGCCGCCCGCCACCGGTGCCAGCATGCGCAGGCGAACCGGCAGCCCCATCGACGCGGCAATGCGAAAAGCATCGGCGGCGCCGGCGAGATCCAGCAGGATCAGCGCCGGCGGCAGCACAAAGCACACCTCAGTGATCGGCGAGTACGTCATCGACGGTGCGGATGCGGGCAAAGCGGCCATCCAGAACCAGTTCCGTGCGCTGCTTGATGTCCTGTGCATCGTAGTGGCTTCCGCTGCCGGCGTGGACCATCGGAAAGGTCAGCGTCGCCTCGGTCACGTAATCGACGGCGAAACCGAGATCGGAAGCCACACGCGCCGTGGTCTCGCAGCACTGTTCGGTGCGGATGCCGCTGACGATGACCCGGCCGATGCTACGTTCGCGCAGCCATGCCTCAAGACCGGTATCGGTAAAGGCGTTGTGGACATGCTTGTGGAACAGCACATCATGCGCATCAGGCATCCACTCCATCGGCTGCACCAGGCCGGACGCTGCCGAAAAATGCCCAGTGCTTTCCTCGTGCAGGATACGCACGACCGGCCAGCCACGCACGGCGGCGGCATCGAGCAGCTTCAACAAGTTCTGGCGGAACGCAGGCACATCGTCCTCGCGCCAGTACGGCGCTTGCAGGAACGATTGCTGGACATCGATCACAAGTACGGCGGGGATATCAGACATGGGGCGATGACTCCATCGACAAGGGAGTGGTCACTCTAGGCACGGCGCGCGCGGCCGGCGAGCACCATCGCGGACCGCAAGCGGACCGATCAGGCCAGCTTGCCAGCGACGCCCATGCAAACCGGTATCTATCGAACTCGACGGCACCGACATGGGCGCGTCAGGCATGTTCCCGGCGCTGTAACGCCCGTCATGCCAGCGAAAGCTGGCATCCAGTGACTTCTGCGAGAACAAACAACGACGCCGTATCGCTGCAGCGCCGTTGCTGTTTCCACGCATCCGTCCTGCCTCACGGCAAGCGCGTGTGCCGCATCACTTCCCCGCGCGGTTGCGGTAATCCACCGGCACGAACGCCCAGCCCGAGGCTGCCTTGCGGATATGCCCCAGGCCCGGGAACGGCAGGTGCGCGGCAGCGATCAGCTCGCGCTTGCCGGCCAGGTTCGCGAACTGCTTGAGGCGTTGCGTGGCCGCTCCGCTCTGGCTGAAATCAAAGCTGGTGGTGATGCCGGGTTGCGGGAACTGCACCGCTTCGGAATTGACCAGGTCGCCCACGAATTCGATCGAATGTCCCTGGCTTTGCACCAGATAGAAACTGTGGCCCGGCGTATGCCCCGGCGTGGGAATCGCCTCGATGCCGGGAAGGATGTGCGTCACACCGCTGAATGGCTTCAGCTTGCTGGCCTTCGCATACGGCTCCAAGGTCAGCACCGCTTCGTGGAAATACGACTTGTCGTAGCCATCCACGCCATTCTGGTGGGCCGGGTCCATGAACAGGTCCACGTCCGGCTTGCCCACGAACACCGTGGCGTTGGGAAACACCCGCTGCCCGTCGTGAACCAGGCCGCCGCTGTGGTCCGGATGAATATGGGTGAGCAGCACATCGTCGATGCGCGCCGGGTCATAGCCGGCGGCTTTCAGATTGGCGACCAGCTTGCCGCCAGCCGTGGGGCCGAACAGATCGCCCGCGCCGGTATCCACCAGAATCAAGCGCGTGTCCGTGTCGATCAGGAAGCCGTTGATCGATGACTCCACCGGATTGGTGAGGAACGACCGATCCAGCAGCTTGTCGACCACGCCCTTCGGCGCATCCTTCATCAGCGCATGCAGATCCAGCGGCACGGTGCCGTCGGAAAGCGCCACGATCTCGAAATTGCCCACACGGTAAGGATAGAAACCCGGCATCGGCACGGAGGCCGCAACTGCGGTGCTGGCTGGCGCGGCATAAGCAGGGACGACAGGCGCAAAGGTACCGCCGATGGCGGCTGACAGCGTCAGCACGGCAGCAAGAACGAGATGTTGCTTGGAGGTATTCATGAGCATGTTCCGATAGATGGCAGAAGGAGAGCCTCGAAAAACCGCTTTTCCCGTCATTCCTGCAAAAGCAGGAACCCAGTGCCTTTGCTTTCAAGAGCGCAGGAAGGCGCTGGACCCCAGCGTTCGCTGGGGTGACGGCAGTTTTCGAAACCCTGATGGAGTACGGAGCCCGCCACAGCGCGTCATGAAGGAATGACATTGGTGCCGTGGGGGTGTGTCCCACTACGCTGCGGTCTGCTCCGGCACCGAAACGATAGGCGCGCCATCGGCCTCAGCGTGAGTCGGCATTCCCTATACGAGGTATCACCCGCGTGGATATCAAGCGTTCCGACCTGCCCCTGCTGATCTCGCTCGACGCCATGCTGGACACGCTCAACGTCACCCGCGCGGCCCGCCGCCTGAATATCAGCCAGCCGGCGCTATCCGGGCAGCTGAGCCGCCTGCGCGAGCTGTTCGATGACCCGCTGCTGGTGCCCTCCGAACAAGGCCGCGGCATGGTGGCCACGCCGCGCGCACTGGAACTCCAACCACGACTCAGCCAGGCGCTGAGCAGCTTGCGCAGCGCGGTAAACACCCAATCCGCATTCGACCCGGCCACCGCGCAACGCACCTTTGTGGTCGCCAGCAACGACAGCATCTTCACCATCATCGGCGTCACCGCACTCAGCACCATGCTGGCGCAAGACGCCCCGGGTCTGCGCATCAGCTTCGTGGCGCCGCCACGCGAAGACCTCACCGCACGCATGGAGCGTGGCGAGATCGATCTCTATATCGGCGCCTCCGAGAAAGTGCCCGAAGCACTGAAAGCGCGCTTTCTGCTGCGCGACGGCTTCAGCATGGCGCAGGGAAAACACCACCCGCGCGGCAAGGGCCACGCCAGCCTCGACGACTACTGCGGCCTGCGCCACATCATGGTGTCGCAGAACGGCGACTTCAGCAGCTCCGTCGACGACACGCTGGCCGCGCTGTCGAAAACGCGCAAAGTGGTGGTCACCGTCTCCAGCTACAACCAGGTCGCCCTGGTGCTCTCCAGCACCGACTGCATCGCCACCCTGCCCAGCCGCCTGCTGCAGAAATACACCACCCTGCTCGACATCCTGCCCCTGCCCTTCGCGATGGAACCGTTCGAAATCGCCATGGCCTGGCATCCGAGCGCGCAGCATGATGCGGGGCATCAGTGGTTGCGGGAGAGGTTTGCGGAGGTGGCTGTGGAGGGAGATTCTGGCCCATAACAGCCCTTGGAAGGGCCATGTCGATCAGAAATCCAGTATCAGGAATACGCTTTTGGTTGTGTCGTAAAGTATCTGCAAGGAATATAAAAATGATGCAATCAAAAGAATCTGATAAATCTCATTCGAAAAATTAAATGGTGGACACTTCGCCGTGGCGAGAGAAATAACAGCCAAAGAAATGATGATAAGAGCCACCTGCTCTTTGATCGAAAGAAGCATCTCTCTTTTAGCTGACATAAACTCTTCGCGTTTTCCGTTTTTATCTATAATATCCTTAACCTTAGTCAACACTATACCCAGAGTCGCTCCGTTAATGGCAAGAAGTGCAACTTGAAGAATTGTAATATTAGATTTAAGAAACAAGAACACAAATTGTGACTGTATTATGTGAAGCATGAACTGAAAAATACATGCAACACCAATAGATGTGAGTGCCACTCGCGCAATACTCTTTATCACCGCAGAGCCTCTCTAATTACAGCGATTATTTGCTCAGGTGATGCCGTAATTTCAAGACCAGAAAGATTGACTTCCCGAGATGACTTTGACGTATGGAAGCGCTTTCTAATGCCTTTAACTTTGACGGTTATATCACCGCCACCCTCACTCGTGTATTCAACCAACCCCTGAATCGTTTCATTACTAGGCGAAATATCCAGTGATACAGCAGGATCGGATGTTATTGCAAGATCTTCACGTACCGCATTGGTGTCTTTCCCTAAACTCTTAAGGCTCTCAGACAGAGTTCTCGATATGTTAGACATATTCGGTGTGATAAATTCGAACTCCACCATTACAACCCTATTCCTATACTCCTCAATCAGATCCCAAAAGTACGCACTCTCAAAAAGCGGCTCAATGTGTAAGCTAAGGCCCAATTTTTCAAGCGCATGCCTAGTCCCCACTTTGACCAAATTTGATACAGCATCGGTGTTTGCAAAGGCAGCGACTCGGTCCTGAATGAGCAAATACTGTTCATTCGGTTTATTCAAAATAAATGCTGTTATATGCGGCCAGTTTTCAACTTTCTCTAAATTGGATTGAGAAGTCTCTCTCGTCAAAGGTCGACTAGGTGCCAGATGTATAGAAAAAACATCTTTACCAAGTGATTTAACATCGATCAAAATTTCAGATTTACGGTGCCTCACCCTTGGAAGTAAATTGAGCGACTCAGCAAAAAATTCGTTCTTACGATTGATTATTTCGGCAGCTGTCAACTCGTTATACATATCCTTCGTTTCATTACGATCCAATGGCAGAAGTTGATACCTGTACGCACGAAAAGTCGTATATCCATTCATTTTTAGCTCCTAGATTTAACTAATCAAAAATTTGTCAATCTGAATCCATCAATGGATTACAGTCATATATCACTCACCCTGCTGTCCCCGAAACACTCGCCTCACCTCCGGATCCAACACATTCATCCGCCGCTTCGACTGCAGCAACGCCCGTTCCCCTGCCCCGAGCTGGCAATTCCGCGACAACACATCTGCGCCTTCCGACGTGGTCGCCATCACGTCCTGCACGTTGACGACCACGGCCAACGTATCGCCCAGCGGCGCCAGTGCGTCGCAGACGCGATCGATGGTGTCCATGTTGCGGTAGCGGCCGCCGCCAACCATCACCAGAAGATTGCTGCGGTCGATCCATGCGCTGGAGCGCACGCCTTGCAGCGGGCGCACGGCGGCGCGGGCGGCTTCGTGATTGATGGGGCGAGAGGTATCGGCCAGGCGCATGTCGCGCATCAGGTTGTGGTGCATGGCTTCGACGTGGCCGCGCACGGCACGCTGGTTACCGCTCAGGCCGGCGGCCTCGATGGCTACGAGGTGGCCTGCGGTGACCAATGGGTTGGTGCCCTGCCCGGCTTGCGGCGAGCGCTGCGTCAATGTCGCCGTGTTTCCCTGTGGCGTCTGGTTACAGCCCGCAACGACTGCACAGCCAAGGGCCACGGCGATCAGTCCGAATCGCTTGATCATCCCTTATCCCCCTGAATCCGGGTCGAGGATAACGCAAGTGTGATGGTGTCGACATTATTGGCGTGACGTCGCCCGTGCTGCGAACGTTGGCAACAGGGTCCAGCGCTTGTCATTCCGGCGAAGGCCGGAGGCGCCTTTCAACAGACGGCTGTCTGGTCATCCAGTAGCCGTATGGTTTGGACAGGTGTGATCGCTACTGGATCCCGGCCTGCGCCGGGATGACGAGCCGGAGAGGTGCTCACTGCCAGAAATGGAGTCGCCCCCTTGTTGCATCTCGCGCAAACGGCGCGGGTGTTCACTCTCGAAGGACATCCCGGGATTATTCCGGACAGCAGTGAGCTGTCCGCTGGGATGACGCTTCTGCAAGGTTCGGGGCGTGGATGGCGCTGCACACGACGGCTCAGGACGTCCACATGGCCGCCCCGGCCAGACTTACTTGAACACGCCCTTGATCCGCTTCCACAGCGAACGCTTGGCCGGCTTGGCTGTCGGCGGAGGTGGCACGTAGCCGGGCTGCAGTGCCTGGCAATCAGCGTAGAACGCGCGGGTCTGCGGTTCCACCACGGCGGGATCCAACCAGAAACCGAGGCGCACGGGGCTGCCCATCACCTCGATCCGCGCGGCCAGCAAGGGCGCACGCAGCACGGTATCCAGCTCCGTGAAGGGCAGCTCGCGGGTGAAAACCAGCGCATCGCCATCCGCTTTCGGTCGCGCGCCCTGGCGCATGCCCAGCGCCTGTTTGCCGACTTCGAAATAGGCGTACATGGTGCGTGGAGCGAGGCGTTCGGCGGACGAGTCGCTCTGCACGTAGCGGGCCGTCAACGAGAACTTGCCGGATGCGCACTGCAGCACCATCAGGCTGCGATTGCCTCGCACCTCCTGGGTCAAGGTCAGCACCGGCGCGCCGGGGGCTTTCCGGTACGACGCGGTGGGCGGCAGGCGGCCGTTATTGGCCACCAGCCACGGCGCCATTTTTTCGGTGTTCCACCAGGCGATGCCGTTCATCACCAACTGGCTGACCTGCGCGAAGTACACCGGACGCACGCCCATCGACGCCATGTAGTCGCGCAACTGTTGCGGCGGGGGTGTGCCGGGCGCGGTGGTGGTGCGATCCGGCAACAGGTTTTCGTGCAGGCCGATGCGATCGGCACCACTGGGCGACCAGCGGTACACACCGCCGAGATACGCGTAGGCGCAGGCATCCAGACAGGTGGCCGGGAGCGCGGATGATCCGCTCGCGCGCCAACTCCCGCTGCGCCAGGCGCCCAGATGGGTGTTGAAGCGGGCATTCCGGAACAGCTTACCCAACGCCATGCCGGAGGCGACATCGCCATGGGACGAGTCCAGATAGACATCCGTCCCCGGCGACAAGCGCCCCGACTGCAACAGTTGCTGCACCTGCGCTACCGCGCCAGCATCGATCGTGCCCGCAAGATAAAGCTGCGGCGCCTTGGCCATGCGCAGCGTCATGCGGTCGCTGCGCAGGTGGACGGTGAGCGGGCCAGCGAAACCCGGGGGCGTTTTCGCCATGGCAGGGATCGCCAGCATGCAGCCGGCCGCGGCCAACAGCCGTTGCAGGCGCCGATTTACGAACAAGTGGGGCAAGGTCGTGCGCCTTGTGGGGGCAAAGAAATGAAGTGTCGCGCAATCGCACCGTGCGCTGCATGAATGCGCGGCGGCAAGGCTACAGCATGGCCTTGCTCCTCGTGACGGCGCCGGGTAGAGGCACTTTTCGACAAGCGAATCCGGTCACCCGGTGAGGGTGTGCCCCGAGCAGGCGTGGTCGCCACGGAATCCCGGCCTGCGCCGGGATGGCGAGCACAGTGACGATTTCACATGCATGCCGCGAAGGAAATTTCAGCGCGATCGGATGAAATCGATAAAGGCCCGCAGCGGCGACGGAAGATGCCGACGGCCCGGGTAATAGAGGAACGGGCCCGAGAACGTCTGCCACCACGGTTCCAGCACGGGTTCCAGCGCGCCGCTGTCGAAGTGCGGTCGCAACCATTCTTCGAACAGATGGATGATGCCGAGGCCATCCATGGCAGCTGCAACGGCGAGATCCACCGCCGCGCCAATACGCACCAATAACGGTCCGCTGGGATCGACTTGCAGCACCTTGCCATCGCGCTCGAATTCCCAAGTGGGAATGGACCCGCTGGGAAACTGCCCGCGCAGGCAAGCGTGGTCAAGCAAGTCGCGCGGATGTTCCGGCCGGCCTCGCGCATCGAGATAGGCTGGTGCGGCAGCGGTAGCAATGCGCTGGAAGCGCGGGCCGATAGGCACGGCGATCATGTCCTGCTCCAGCCGCTCGTCGTAACGAATACCGGCGTCGCAGCCCGACGCCAGCATGTCGACGAAGCTGTCTTCCGCAATCACTTCCAGCCGGATATCGGGATAGGCCTTGAGGAATGGCGTGACGATGCCAGGAAGCACCAACCGGGCCGCCACCGTGGGCACGTTGAGCCTCAGGGTTCCGGCCGGCCGGTCGCGAAAGCCGCTGACCACATCCAGCGCGGCATCCACTTCGCCGAGCGCAGGCACCAGGCGTTCGGCCAGACGAGTGCCGGCCTCGGTCGGCACCACACTGCGGGTGCTGCGGTTGAGCAAGCGCACCCCAAGACGCGTTTCCAGCCGGCGCACGGCTTCGCTCAGGCTCGACGCAGAACTGCCACTCTTGCGCGCCGCTTCGCGAAAGCCGCCTGCCTGCACCACGGCGAGGAAGGCGAAAAGCTCCTGAAGATCGGTTGCCATTGTTCGAATTTCCGTACAGCCCGTGCCGATTTGAGCGGATTATCGTGCAGGCGGTCAATGCCTATAGTGGCGCTGCACCTGTTCCGCCCTTCCCCTTCAGAGAACCTCGAGTAACCGTTTTATTTGCTCGTCATCCTGTCCTTCGCCGGGATGACGCAAATTGGGAGGTTTTTCGATGTTCCCCACACTGGAATCACCATGACTGATCTCACGAAATCCGGAAGCTTTTCCCTGGGCGATCGCCGGGTGACCCGCATGGGCTACGGCGCGATGCAGCTCGCCGGGCCCGGCGTGTTCGGGCCGCCGAAAGACCATGCCACCGCGCTGGCCGTGCTGCGTGAGGCCGTGGCCTCGGGCGTGAACCACATCGACACCAGCGACTTCTACGGTCCCCACGTAACTAACCAGCTGATCCGCGAAGCCCTGCATCCGTATGGGGACGATCTGGTGATCGTGACCAAGGTGGGCGCCACGCGCGGTGCCGATGCGTCGTGGAATGCGGCACAAAGCCCGGCCGAGTTGACACAGGCGGTGCACGACAACCTGCGCAACCTCGGCGTCGACGTGCTCGACGTGGTGAACCTGCGCATCATGGGGAACATCCACGAACCCAGCGAGGAATCGATCGAGGAACGCTTCACGGTATTGGCCAAGCTTCAGCAGCAGGGCCTGATCCGGCAGCTTGGCCTGAGCAACGTCACGCCAACCCAGGTGGCCGAAGCGCAGCGCATCGCCAAAGTGGCCTGCGTGCAGAACCACTACAACCTTGCGCACCGCGACGACGACGCATTGATCGACACGCTGGGCCAGCAAGGCATCGCCTACGTGCCGTTCTTCCCGCTGGGCGGATTCACGCCGTTGCAGTCCGGCACCTTGTCGGCCGTGGCCGAAAAGCTGGGCGTGACGCCGATGCAGGTGGCACTGGCCTGGCTGCTGGCACGCGCGCCGAACATCGTGCTGATCCCGGGCACGTCGTCACTGGGGCATCTGCGAGAAAACCTTGCGGCGGCCGAACTGGTGCTTGCGGACGAGGTGCTGGCCGAGCTGGATGGGATTGGCAGCGAGGGCGAATAAGGAATTGGCACTGGAAACGGCATTCGCCACGCTTTGGCTTGTCATACCGGAGCAGGCTGTCCACGTGCCTCGAAGGGCGAGCTGAACGCCCCCTCCCCTGCGCGCAGGGGAGGGTTGGGGAGGGGTGCTTTTGGCTTGGGGATAAAAGCGTCACCCCCTCCCAACCTCCCCCTGCGGGCAGGGGGAGGAGCCAATCCAGCACCATCCATCTGAACGGCAGCCAGACGCCCTGCTGAAACATGCCCTCTTCGCCTTTGGTCGTACTTGTCGCGGCCATGACAACGGTGGACAATTCGTCATGTTGCAGCGCACCACCCCCGATGCGTTGTGGCATTCGCACGTTTCCGTATGCCGACCACCCCAGTCGGTGATGGCTGTCTGCGGCTGTTTCCAGGAACCTTTCGTGAGTCTGCACACCGAGGAAAAGGCGAACGCCACGGCTCTCCCCACGCCGGCGTTTCCCGATTACCGCGTGATCTCCCTGATCGTGGCCTGCGCCATCTTCATGGAGCAGATGGACGCGACCGTGCTGGCCACGGCGCTGCCCACGATGGCCCGCGATTTCCACGTGCGCGCCCCGGCCATGAGCATTGCCATGACCAGCTACCTGCTGGCGCTGGCCGTGCTCATTCCGATCAGCGGCAAGGTGGCCGACCGCTTCGGCACCAAGCGCGTGTTCAGCGGGTCGATCATCGTGTTCGTGCTGGGCTCGATCCTGTGCTCACTGACCCACAGCCTGCCGTTGATGGTGGCCGCGCGCCTGCTGCAGGGCGCGGGCGGCGCGATGATGGCGCCGATCGGGCGGCTGGTGTTGCTCAGCGCGGTGGAGCGCAAGCATTTCGTGTCGGCGATGTCGTGGACCCTGGTGCCGGCCTTCCTCGGGCCATTGATCGGTCCGCCGCTGGGCGGCTTCATCGTGCAGTATCTCGACTGGCGCTGGATCTTCTACATCAACGTGCCGATCGGCATGCTCGGCTTCTGGCTGGTGCGCCGGTTCATTCCGTACATCCCCAGCGCCGCGCGTCCGTCGCGTTTCGACCTGGGCGGATTCGCGCTGTGCAGCGTGGGCCTGGGCTGCCTGCTGTTCGGTTTCGAGGAAGTGGGCCAGAGCGCCAACCTGCCGCATGCGCTGAGCCTGATGACGGTCGGGGCGGCGGCCTGCATGGGCTATCTGTGGCATGCACGGCACCGCAGCGATCCGCTAATCGATCTTTCGCTGCTGCGCATCGATTCGTTCCGGCTGTCGGTGATTTCCGGTGCGCTGATGCGCATCACCCAGGGCGCGCAACCGTTCCTGCTGCCGCTGATGTTCCAGATCGGTTTCGGCATGTCGGCCGTGCGCAGCGGCCAGCTGATCCTGGCGACATCGCTGGGCGCGCTGCTCATCCGCAGCGCCACGCCAGCCTTGCTCAAGCGCACCGGTTTCCGGCGCGGCATGGTGATCAACGGCGTGCTGTCCAGCATGAGTTACGCCGTGTGCGCGTTCTTCCAGCCGGACTGGCCGTTCGCGCTGATGTTCGTGCTGCTGATGGTGTGCGGTGCGTCGATGTCGTTCCAGTTCGGCGCCTACAACACGGTGGCCTACGAGGCGGTGCCGGCCGAGCGCATGAGCGCAGCCAACAGCTTCTACACCACGCTGCAGCAGCTGATGCTGTCGGTCGGTGTGTGCAGCGGGGCGATGATCCTCAAGCTGAGCATGGCGACCGAACACCACAGCCAGCTCGGCCAGCGCGACTTTGCCATCG
Organism: Rhodanobacter glycinis; assembly: GCF_900114325.1. GTDB lineage: Bacteria > Pseudomonadota > Gammaproteobacteria > Xanthomonadales > Rhodanobacteraceae > Rhodanobacter_A > Rhodanobacter_A glycinis. The sequence continues at coordinate 395,368 of NZ_FOSR01000001.1, read as the reverse complement.
CCTTCCTGGTGGTCACCCTGATCTCGCTCTGCGCCACGCGCTGGCACCTCAAGTTCGCCCACGATGCTGGCAGCGAGATGAGCGGGCATCGCGGACGCCGTACCGCACGCGGATCGGCCTGAAAGCCTGATGCCTCACTGATGCAGGAGCCATGACTTGGCTCTTGGCTGAACCGAGCAAGCCCGAAAGCGCTTCAGCGCAGCTGGCTGTCCTTGCTGCCGCGACGGTTGTAGAGGCCGGCACTGCGCTCGGCATCCTGCGCCTGCTGGCAGGCCACGCACAGGCGCACGCCGGGCACCGCCTTGCGGCGGGCTTCGGGAATCGGGGCGTCGCATTCCTCGCAATGGGCCAGCCCGGGCCCTTGGCGCAGCTGTTGCCGCGCGCGCTGCACCGCATCGCTGACGGTGGCGTCGATCTGGTCCTGTACGGCGCCGTCGCCGGCCCAACCGGTAGCCATGGGAACCTCCGCAAAACGCTAAATGGCCGATCTCTGAATATGCGGCTCCGCGGCGGGAATTTCCAGCTTCGCGCCCGTCACCGTTCAGGCCGGTGACGACTGACGACGGAGACGCGGGAAGCCCCAAGGAGCAGAACAGGCCAGGGATGGCCGCGCATCGAGGAGAGCGAGGAAAATGACGCCATTCGCGCAACAATCCGTTCGCCCCGTGTCCGTTCCATCGCTGAGCGCCGGGCCCCATGCTGTGGCGAAGCATCCACGGAGGTTTTCCCATGATCGAACGTCGCCCCTTTGACCGCCTCGGCGGAGCCGACCACGGCTGGCTCAACGCCAAGCATCATTTCTCGTTTGCCGGCTACCACGATCCCGCGCGCATGGGCTGGGGTGCATTGCGCGTGTGGAACGACGACACCATCGCGCCGCACACCGGCTTCCCGCCGCACCCGCATGCGGACATGGAAATCATCACCTATGTGCGCGAAGGCGCCATCAGCCACAAGGACAGCCTGGGCAACGTCGGTCGCACGGTCGCCGGCGATGTGCAGGTGATGAGCGCGGGCAGTGGCATCACCCACGCCGAATACAACGACGAAGCGGAAGCCACGCGCATCTTCCAGATCTGGATCATCCCCGACAGCGCAGGCCAGCCGCCGTCATGGGGAACGCGACCGTTCCCGAAGGGCGAGCGTTCCGGCCGCTTCGTGGTACTGGCCAGCGGATTCAAACAAGACGCCGACGCCCTGCCCCTGCGCACCGATGCGCGCGTGCTCGGCGCCACGTTGAAAGCCGGCGAAACGGTCGAATATGCGATGGCGGAAGGTCGCTACGGCTATCTGGTACCTGCCAGCGGGGTGGTGGAAGTCAACGGTGTGCGGATCGATGCACGCGACGGCGCCGCGATTCGCAACGAGCCCGTGTTGCGCGTGACCGCGCTGGAAGATGCCGAACTGGTGCTGGTGGATACGGCAGCATGACCTAACCCCACCCCTGCGTGCAGGGAAGGGAGAGTGAACGCTGCGATACCGTCGCCCCTCCTCCTGCAAGCAGGGGGAGGCTGGGAGGGGGTGAGCTTTGCGGCGAACTGGTTTTACCCCACCCCAACCCTCCCCTGCGCGCAGGGAAGGAGAATGAACGCCCGCACATCAAACGAAGCGTTCGACACATCGGCATGATGTCGGGCTTGATACGGTCGCCGCTGCCACCAGACTGATCTGAATCACCGAGCCGACCAGGAATCCCCATGCCCACCATGCAAGCCATCGAGATCACCCGCTTCGGCACACCTGACGTGCTTCAACCCGTGCAGCGACCCAGACCGCAACCGGGACCGGGCGAGGTGTTGATCAAGGTCGCAGCCTCCGGGGTCAATCGGCCGGATGTCTTCCAGCGACGCGGGCATTACGCGCCGCCGCCGGGTGCGTCCGACCTGCCGGGATTGGAAGTGGCGGGCACGCTGGTCGAAGGCGATTTCGCTGCGGCCAACCCGTTCGGCCTGAAACCCGGCGATGCCGTGTGCGCCTTGCTCGCCGGCGGCGGTTACGCGGAATACGCGGTTGCGCCGTTGGTGCAATGCCTGCCAGTGCCGAAGGGTTTCTCGATGATCGAGGCCGCGGCGTTGCCGGAAAACTTTTTCACCGTGTGGAGCAACGTATTCGTGCGTGGCCAGCTTGGCCATGGCGAAGGCGGTTCGCACGAAAGCCTGCTGGTGCAGGGCGGCTCCAGCGGCATCGGCGTCACCGCGATCCAGTTGGCCCATGCACTGGGCCATCGCGTGTTCGCCACCGCCGGCAATGCGGAGAAATGCGCCGCTTGCGAAAAGCTGGGCGCGGAGCTGGCGATCAATTACCGCGAGCAGGACTTCGCCGAGGTGGTGAAACAGGCCACCGATGGCCGTGGCGTGGACGTGATCCTGGACATGGTCGCCGGCGATTACATCCCGCGCGAAATCGATGCCCTCGCCGAAGGCGGGCGGCTGGTATTCATCGCCACGCTGGGCGGCGCCAAGGGCGAGATCGATGCCGGCACGATCATGCGGCGCCGGCTCACCCTCACCGGCTCCACGCTGCGTGCACGTCCGGTGACCTTCAAGGCCGAACTCGCCCGGCAACTGCATGCGCAGGTCTGGCCACTGCTGGAGGCCGGCAAGGTGCGCCCGGTCATCCATGCCGTGCTGCCGGCGGGCGAGGCCGCACAGGCCCATGCCTTGATGGAAAGCAGCGAGCATATCGGCAAGATCATGCTTGCCTGGGAAGCCTGACGCAGACTTCGGCGAAGGGCTGAATGAAGCCCGTCTCCCATCAACACAAACACGCGCGTTTGTCGGACGCATTGATAAGGTGGCCGACAATTTCCCCACGCCTCGGAGTAACCCATGCAAGCGGAATTCTGGCTGCAACGCTGGCGCGAAGGCCAAACCGGCTTTCATCGCGACCAGCCGATGCCACTGCTGGTGAGACATTGGCCGACCCTGACACTGCCGCCGGACAGCCGCGTGCTGGTGCCACTGTGCGGCAAGACATTGGACATGCCGTGGCTGGCGGCGCAAGGCCACCACGTGCTGGGCGTGGAGTTGTCACCGTTGGCGATCGAACAGTTCTTCGCCGAACAACGACTGACGCCGGAACGGCACGAATCACCACTGGGTGTGCATCATGTGGCCGGTCGCATCGAGATCATCCAGTGCGACGTGTTTGCGCTGGATGACGCCACCCTCGCCAGTTGCCATGCGGTGTATGACCGCGCCGCCGTGATTGCCCTGCCCCCGCCCTTGCGCGAACGCTATGCACGCGAGGTTTACGGCCGATTGCCCAAGGGCTGTCGCGGCCTGATGATCACCCTGGACTACCCGCAACAGGAAATGGATGGGCCGCCGTTTTCCGTCGATGCCGGCAACGTCGACGCGCTGTTTGGTCACAGTTGGAACGTGGGCCTGATCGAACGACGCGACATTCTCGTCTCGCAGCCGAAGTTCGTTGAGGCTGGCGTGAGCTCGCTGCATACCAGTGTTTATCGGTTGCAGAGGTAAGCGCATCTTGCAGGAACGCACCTTGTGCGCGAAAGGCTTTTGGCGATAACCAGCCAAGAGCTTTTCGCGCACAGGGTGCGCTCCTACGGGGGATTCACGCGGTAGCGGCGGCACCGAACGATGGCGGACGGTCCGCCGGTGCGGCGCCGAACTTCTTGTTCGGCGTAGCACCCATGGTGAAGGCCAGCGTGCCGCCTTGCGCCAGCTCGGCATGGCTGATCCAGCTCTTCGTCCAGGGCTTGCCGTTCCAGGTGATCGACTGGATGTAAGGCTTGTCCGGACCGTTGCCATGCGCAACCACCGCCAGTTTGCGGCCCTGGCCCAAATCAACCTCGGCGCTGTCGAGCAACGGGCTGCCGAATACGTAGTGGGCGCTGACTGGATCAACGGCGTACAGGCCCAGCGCGCTGATCACGTACCACGCACTCATCTGCCCGCAGTCCTCGTTGCCGGCCAGGCCGTCGGGAGCTGCGCGGTACATGGTGTCCAGCAACATGCGCACGCGCGACTGCGTCTTGTAGTGCGCACCGGTGTAGGCGTAGAGGTAAGCCACGTGATGGCTGGGCTCGTTGCCGTGGGCGTACTGGCCGACCATGCCGGCGATGTCCGGCGGCGCATCGGCCGGCAGCTCGGAGCTGGTGGTGAACAAGGTGTCCAGCTTCTTCTCGAACGCCGTTTCGCTGCCGAACAACTTCATGTAGTCGTACAGGTCGTGCTGGTTGAGGAAGGTGGCTTCCCAGGCATTGGACTCGGTGAAATCGCGCCACTTGCTGGAGTGACCCATGCCACGTGGATCGAAGGGTTCCAGCCACTTGCCGTTCTCGCCGCGCGGACGCGTGAAGGTCATCTTGCGATCGAACACGTTGCGATAATTCTGCGAACGCTTGCGCAGCACCTTGGCGTCATCGTGCGCACCGACGGCCTCGGCCAGATGCGCCATGGCCCAGTCGTCGTAGGCATATTCCAGGGTCTTGCTGACCGCCTCGTCCACCTTGTCGCTGGGGATGTAACCGAGCTTGCGGTAATACGGCAGGCCGCGGTAATCCTCGTCCATCGCCAGCTTGCGATACACCGGCCACGCCTTGGCGTAGTCGATGCCCTTGAAGCCCTTGGCGTGTGCCTCGGCCAGCACCACCACCGAGTGGTAGCCGATCATGCAGTAGGTTTCCACGCCTTGCAGCGGCCACACCGGTGGACCGGCCGGGCTTTCCAGTGACATGCGCACCAGGCCGTTGACCAGGTCCGGCACGCGCTCGCTCTGGTACAGGGTGAGCAGCGGATGCTGCGCGCGATAGGTGTCCCACAGCGAGTAGGTGCTGTAGTTGTGCTCGCCTTCGGCCAACTGGTGCACCTTCAGGTCCATGCCGCGATAGCGACCATCCACATCGCTGAACAATGTGGGCGCGAGCATGGTGTGGTACAGCGCGCTGTAGAAGGTGCTGCGCACCGTTGCGGAGGAGGTATCGAAGCGGATGCGACCCAGCTCGCGTTCCCACGCATCGGCGGCGGCACGCTGCACGCGCTCGAAGTTCCAGTCGGGGATTTCGGCGTCGACGTTGCGCATGGCACCGTCGATGTCCACCGCCGAAATGCCGACCTTGGCCAGCAACGGTGCGTCGCCTGCATCGCTGAAATGCAGCGCAGCCTTGAGGTGGGTGCCGGCGGCCTGTCCGCCGGATACCTGCGCATCGTTCGAGAAGAGCTCGGCCCTGGTAAACGGACGCGACAGCTTCATCGCGAAGTGGATGTAGCGACCGTTCGCCCACTGATGCACGCGGCGGCTGCCGACCAGGGTGTCGTTGCCGACCAGCTTGAGCGTGGCATCGGTGACCTTGCACGGCACCTTCGCGTTGTCATGGAAGCCGTGCGCGAAATCCACCAGCAGATGGCCGGAACCTTTCTTGCCGAAGGTGTAGCGATGCAAACCCGCGCGCAAGGTGGCGGTGAGTTCGGCGAGGATGTCGTGGTCGGTCAGGCGCACGCGGTAATAGCCCGGCTGCGCCTGCTCGCTGGCACGATCGTAGCGCGAGCGATAACCGGGACCGGGAACGCCGACGAGGTCGGGCGGCAATCGTTCAGCGGCTACCGCGGCACTGTCGTAACGCGAGCGATAGTTCTTGTCCGGCAGGCCACGTGCGCCCGGCTGCAGCAACACCGGCCCCTGTGCCGGCATCACCAGCACGTCGAGCATGTCGCTGGCACCGGTGCCGCTGAGATGGGTATGCGAGAAACCCATGATCGAGCCGTCGTTCTGGTGGTAGCCCGAGCAGGCATCCCAACCGGCATCGTTGGTATCCGGGCTGAGCTGCACCATGCCGAACGGCATCGTGGCGCCCGGATAGGTATGGCCATGGCCACCGGTGCCGACGAACACGTCGACGTAGTGCGATACACCCTGGGCCGCAGGTATCGCCGACGATGACGTGCCGCGCATGCCGGCCACGGCCGCGGCCAGGGCGCGTTGCTGGCCAACGCCGCCGATCAGTGTGAGGGCTGCCGCGCCTTGCAGGAATTGTCTGCGGGTCACCATGCTGAGTTCTCCTGTTCCTGGATGGGTTGTTGTATCGGGGGAAGAAACCGTGGTGCGCTCAGGCGCGCCGCAGCAGATCGGGATGGCGTCCAGCCAGGTCGACGATGAGTTCGCCGAACAGCGAGTTGGCCCAGGCGAACCAGGGCCGGGTGAAATGGGTCGGATCGTCCTGATCGAAAGCTTCATGCATGAAACCGGTACCGGCATGCGTGGTCTTGAGCCAGTGCAGGCACTGGCGGATTTCGTCGGGGTCGTTGCTGGTCAGTGCGCGCACCATGATCGACATCGGCCAGATCATGCGCAGCCCCTCGTGCGGGCCACCGATGCCCTGCGCTGCGGTGCCGCTGAAGAAGTACGGGTTGCGCGTGCTCCAGGCCTGCGTGCGAGTGCGCTGGTAACGCGCATCGTCGCGTTTGCAGAAGCCCAGGTAGGCCATCGCGGACAGGCTGGGAATGTTCGCGTCATCCATGAACAACTGGTTGCCGTAGCCATCCACCTCGTAAGCCCATACGTCGGTGCCGTCCGCATCGCGGATCAACGCGTGCTGCTGCAGTGCCGTTTCCACTTCACTGGCCAGCGCTTCGCAATCGGCGGCGAAAGCGTGGTCGCCATGCAGCGCGCGTGACATCTGTGCGAGCTGGTGCAGCGAGACCACCGCGAACGCATTCGCCGGTACAAACAGCGGATAGATGCAGGCATCGTCGGAGGGGCGGAACATCGAGAAGATCAGCCCGACCGGTCGCGCCGGGTTGCCGTAACCACCCAGCGGCACGGTATCCGTGGGGATCGCCGAACTGCGCTGGAAATGGTACGGGCCGTGTCCGTGCTTGCGCTGTTGCTCGCGGAAGGTGGCCAACACTTTGTGCATCGAGGCACGCCAGTCGTCGTCGAACGGCGTGCGATCGCCGGTGGCCTGCCAGTAGCCGTGCATCATCCGGATCGGCCAGCACAGCGAATCGATTTCCCATTTGCGTTCGGCCACGCCGGGCTTCATGTCGGTGAGATCGTGCTGTGCCCAGTCCAGCGTGGTCTTGCCGTGCGGATCGGGCAGGAAGGCGTTGGCGTAGGGATCGATCGAAATGCACAGCGCCTGACGCCGGATCAGTCCCTGGAACAAGCGGCGCAGCGATTTGTCCTTCGCCGCCAGCGGCAGGTAAGGCCATACCTGCGCCGAGGAATCGCGCAGCCACATTGCATCGATGTCACCGGTGACCACGAACGTGTCCGGCTTGCCGTGCAGCGTGTCCAGATGCACGGTGGTGTCCAGTGTGTTCGGGTAGCAATTGCCGAACAGCCACGCCAGCTCGGGATCGCCGATCTTCGACTGGATGCGCGCAATCTCCTGCTCCACCGCCGCGCTGGTGAACTTGCGCTTGGCCGGCGGCGGTCGGTGGCTGATCAGCGCTCCCGATGCCGACGACACCGCAGCCGCCATGCCTTGCGTGGTGAGCGCAAAGGCGCTGGTGGCGGCAGTGCTGCCGATCAGTTTGAGCATGTCTCGACGTGTAAGCATGGCAGGACTCGTGGGAGGATTTTCGTGGTCACGGCGCCAGCGCCTCGCGACCGTCGATGGAAAAATGTGCCGCGACGCCAGCGGCATGCCCGGGTTGACCCGCGCCAATGAAAACGCGGTACTGACCGGGCTCGACTGCCCTCGCACCAGCCGCATCGACGCTACTCAACTGCCGCGGCGCCAACGTGAAACGCACCAGGCGCTGCTCGCCCGCGGCAAGGTGGATACGACGAAAACCGACCAGTGCATGACGTGGTGCCAGCGGCGATGGCGGAGTGTCCAGATAGACCTGCACCACTTCGTCGCCGGCACGCTGACCGGCATTGCGCACTTCGGCGCTGACTTGCAGGGTGCCGCCCGCTTTCAGCGTCGCTGTCGACAACGTCGGCGCCGCATACGTGAACCGCGTATAGCTCAGCCCATAGCCGAACGGGTACAACGGCCTGCCATCGAAATAGCGATAAGTGCGCCCCTGCATGGCGTAACTGACATACGGCGGCAAGTCGCGGGTCGACCGGTAGAAGGTCACCGGCAGGCGGCCGCCCGGGTTGTAGTCGCCCGCCAGCACCTGCGCGATGGCAGTGCCACCGGCCTGCCCCGGATACCACGCTGCGAGGATGGCATCGGCATGTTGCTGCGCCCAGTCCAACGCCACGGCACTGCCTGACAGCAACACCACGATCAACGGCTTGCCGGAAGCCCTGGCGCGTTCCAGCAGTGCGCGCTGCGGTGCCGGCAAACCGATATCGGTGCGATCGCCGCCATCGAAACCCGGCACGTCGATGCGCAATTGCTCGCCTTCGACATCCGGCGACAGACCGATGAAGGCGACCACGGCATCGGCGTCGTGTAGTACGCGTTCCGCGGCCGCCAATTGCGCGGCCGGTGGCGCCTGCCACTGCAGGCGCACGCCCTGGTCCTGGCCGCTATGCACCAGCTCCAGGCGCAGGGTATGGGGATGGCTGTCGGCAAAATGCAGTTGGACCTTGAGGTCACTTGCGTCGCTGTGATCGGCGATCACCGGCTTGCCATCCACGTACAGGCGCACGGGATCGTGGCCGCTGCAGTCGAAGCAGCGATCGACATGCACGGCCAGCACGTAATCGCCTAGCCCTGGCGGAAGCAGTTGACCGCTCCAGCGCACAGCGTAGTGATCGGGATCGAGGCCGACGGCCGGGGCGACGCGATCCCAATCGAAATCGATCACGCGATCGGTACGTGTGAGCTTCGGCGTGCCGCTGAAATCGAGGTTGTCGTAGTACGCCCCGGTCAGACCCACCGCGCCGCCATCCGTGCGCAAGGCGGTCTCGGGCACCGGTATCGACACGCCGAGCGCGATCGGCGCGCCTTGCGCATAGGCCACATGGTCGGCCCCGAAACGTGCACGCAACCCCTGCAACGGTGTCACCGGATGGCGCGCGGTACCGTGGTAATTCGCTTCCAGCGTTTCCAACGCATCCGCGTCCGGACCGATCACCGCCAGGCGCATGCCGGCATGCAATGGCAAGGTGCCATGCGCGTTTTTCAGCAGCACCAGCGACTCCAGCGCTGCCTGCAAGGCCAGCTTGCGATGCGCCGGGCTGTCGATCTGATCCGCACCGATGCGGGCATACGGATCATCGCTGCGACCACCCAGCTCGCCGAGGCGGTAGCGCGCGGTGAACAGGCGCACCAGCGCGGTATCCAGCGCGGACTCGGCAATGTCGCCCTGGCGCACCGCCTGCGCCAGGCTGGCATAGGTGTGGCCGCAGTCGAGATCGGTGCCCGCTTGCACGGCAGCCACCGAGGCCTGCACGTCATCCGGTTTGAAATAATGGTACGAGGCGATGTCGCCAACGGCATCGCAGTCGGACACGACATAGCCGGCAAAGCCCCAGTCCTTGCGCAGGCGCGTGTCCAGCAACCCCGCATTGGCGCAGGCCGGCGTGCCATGCAAGGCGTTGTACGCGCACATCACCGAACCGGCATGGCCATCGACGACCGCAGTGCGGAACGCCGGCAGGTAGGTGTCTTCCAGATCATGCGGAGAGACATCGACGTCGAAGCTGTCGCGCCCGGCTTCCGGTCCGCTGTGTGCGACGAAATGCTTGGGCGTGGCGATGGCGCGCGGATGCTGCGGGTCATCGCCCTGGATGCCGCGCACGAAGGCCACGGCGAGCTGGCCAGTCAGGTACGGATCTTCGCCATAGGTTTCCTGCCCACGGCCCCAGCGCGGATCACGGAAAATGTTGATGTTCGGCGACCACAAGGTCAGCCCCTGGAACAGACCGTGGGCATGACCGCTGCCCGATGCGTTGAACTTGGCCCGTGCCTCGGTCGAGATCACCGTGCCCACCGCATGCAGCAGCGAGGTGTCCCAGCTTGCGGCCAGTCCGATCGCCTGCGGAAACACGGTGGCGTAACCGTTGCGGGCGATGCCGTGCAAGCCTTCGCTCCACCAGTCGTAGGCCGGCACACCCAGGCGCGGGATCGCCGGCGCATCGTTCTGCATCTGCGCCACTTTCTCCGGCAGCGTCATCTTCGCCACCAGTGCCACCGCACGTGAATGCGCGTCCGGCGTCCGTGCATCGACACACCCCGCCACCAGCGCGAAACCAAACGCGCAAGTCATGGCGAGGGCGCCGACCGGCATCATGGCCGCGTATCTACCGTGGCCCCGGCGAGGCTGCGCACATGCAAGGCATGGCGCAACGCGGCTGGATCGGCATCGCTGTGGACCTGCAAGGTGACCTTCTGCCCGGGCAGCAGGGTGAATGCATTGTCGGAAAGCCGCGCATCCAGCTTGCCGAAATCGACCCACACTTCGCGCGCAAGGTTCCTGGCGCTGACCGTAAGCTGATGGCCGTCCGACGAAAGCGTTGCGTGCAGGCCAGGATCGGGCAGGTCCAATGCCTTGGCCACGTCGAAGTACAGCACGTGACGACTCAGCAACTTGCCGTGATCGAGCAGATCGAACACCGCCATGCTGCGATGCGAATCGGCGCCATGCAGCAGCTGCGCATCGGCCAGGTCGGCGACCCGCGTGCTGGCTAGCGCGGCGACGTGCACATCCTGCACGTGCTGCTGCAGCAGTTTGCCGTGCATGTCCAATACGCGCGTGCGCAATTGCGCATCGAACGGCGTGGTGCGATCGGACACCAGCGACACCTGCGTGCGGCCATTCTGGCGGATCGGCACCACCCGCAGCGGCGCGTAGAAGCGCTTCGCGTGGTACTGCAACGCCTTCCAGCGACCGTCGTAGTCGATGCTGGCCCAGGTGATGCCGGGCCACACGTCGTTGAGCTGCCAATACAGCGAGCCCATGGTCTGCGGACGCGAGGCGCGCAGGTGCTCGGCGGCCAGCTCGATGCCCTCGGCCTGCATCACCTGGCTGAGATAGACCAGCGCAGCGAAATTCTTCGGCTTGCCGTACTCGCGCTCGACGTACATCAGCAGGCGCTGGTTGCCCTTGCCCTTGTCGAACTTCTGGTGCGCGCGCAACACGGGCGAATCGAGGGAGAGATCGGCCGGCTTGAGCACGCTACGCAATGTCGCCAGCGCGGGGAACGACTGCAGGCCGTATTCGGACTGGAAGCGCGGTGTCACACCCAGATAGGCGGTGGCCGGCAGCGCGTCACCCGACCACACGTTCCAGTAATGGTAGTCGCCGTTGTCCAGCACGTTGGCCTTGGTGTCGTAGTCGCTGCTGGGGGTGCTCGGCCAATACGGCACGTCGGGTGATTGCGATGCGACCACGTCGCGCAAGGTGTGGTCGAACAACTCACGCATGCCTTGCTCGACGCGCTGGCTTTCGGCCTTGCCCTGCGCTTTCTTGAAATCCAGGCTTGTGCCCCAGGACTCCCACGCGGTTTCGACCTCGTTGTTGCCGACCCAAACGACGATGGACGGATGGTCGCGCAACCGATCCACCTGCTGGATCGCCTCGATCCGGGTGTTGTCGCGGAAAGCCTCGTCGTAAGGCGGGATCGCACCGCCGAACATGAAGTCCTGCCAGATCATCAGGCCCAGCTTGTCGGCCTCGGCATAGAACGCATCATCGAAGTAATAACCACCGCCCCAGACGCGCAGCATGTTCATGTTGGCATCGCGCGCGGACTGCAGCATCGCGTCGATGCGGGCTGGCGTGACGCGATTCGGGAACATGTCCTGCGGAATCACGTTCGCGCCCTTGGCGAAGATCGGCACACCGTTCACCACGAACTCAAAGCTCTTGCCCCACTGATCCTTTTGCCGACGCAGCTCCACGCTGCGCAAGCCGGTTTCGCGATCCGCGCTGGCCAGCATCTTGCCGCCGCGGGCGATATCCACGTGGAAGTCGTACAGGTTGGGTGCGCCGTAGCCGACCGGCCACCAGCGCTGCGGATGGTCGATGCGCAGCGGCAACGCAACGTGGTTGTCGCCGACCTTCAGCACGACCTCGTGCTGCAACGACTGCGTACTGCCATCCGGCGCGCGCCAGTGCAGCGTCACCTGCACCGGACCGGCTGAGTCGGAGTCGATGTCCAGTTGTGCCTGCAGTTCCGCGACGTCGGCGGTGACGTGCGGTTGCGCCATGTGGAAATCCGCCAGCCGCAGGCTGTCCCAGCCCTGCAGTCGCACGTCATGCCAGATGCCTTCGGTGACGATGCGCGGGCCCCAGTCCCAGCCGTACTGGTAGGCCGCCTTGCGCACGTAGTTGGCGGTCTGCTTGCCCACGGGTTCGTCGCCGAACGCCGAGTCGAACTCGCCGGGCAACGCATACGCCTGCTTGAGCAGCCATGGCTGCAGCCGCTTGATCGGCGAATGCAGGGTGACGGTAAGCGTGTTCGCGCCGGCATGCAGCAGTTTCTTCACCGGCACCCGCCAACGCCGGAACATGTTGTCGGCAGACAGGATCGGATGGCCATTGAGGCTGACGTCGGCAAAGGTATCCAGGCCATCGAACACCAGATCCACGTGGCCTTGCTGCAGCGTCGCGGCATCCACCTGCAACGTGGTCCGGTATTGCCAATCGGCCAGGCCGACCCACTGCACCTTGGCTTCGTTGTCGCGGTAGTACGGCGCCGGGATCAGGCCGGCCGCCAGCAGGTCGGTCTGCACCGTGCCCGGCACCTGGGCGGAATGCCAGGTGCTGGCGCCGGGGTGTTCAGCCGCCGCGGTCGACCCGGGCACCAGACGGAATTGCCAGCCGTGGTCAACCGTTTGCGTCGCGGCCATGGCCGGAAGGGTCAGGCTTGCAGCAAGCAACAGCATGGCGCCGAGCAGGGTCAGGTTACGTCCGAAGGCGAAGCGGCCATGGGCGTTGCCACGTTCGGCAAGCGCGGGCGCAGGCTGTCCGACAGTCTGCGTGGACGCGGGCGGCGCAAGGCCGTCGTTGCCGTTTCGGTATCCGTCCACAGTCACACTGCGCTTCATCATCCGATCTCCCCCGCCCCGCCAGACCTGTCCCATGCCGTTCGAGCCCGTCCAGCCGCAGCTCTTCAACGGATAATTTAAATCGATCTAAACGTACTCCACGAAAGATACCGTCGTTTGGGTTTTGTACGCAAGCCGGGCCGACCAGGCGCGCACGGGCTACGGCGGATATTCGACTTATCGCCAATCCTTACTCTCCACTCGGGTTCAGTTGGCCTTGTTATCCTCGTCTTTCACCCATGTGCGAGCAGACCATGTCCCTACCCGACATCATCACCATCGACACCGGTTTCGTGCGCCCGCATTTCGACGCGGCCTATCTGCTGGTGGAAAACGGTCGGGGCGCCTTCGTCGATTGCGGCACCAACCATTCGGTACCGCGCATGCTGGCGGCGCTGGACAAGGCCGGGCTGACGCCAGCCCAGGTCGACTGGCTGATCCTCACCCATGTGCACCTCGACCATGCCGGCGGCGCGGGCGAGCTGATCGCGCAATTGCCGAACGCGAAACTGGTGGTGCATCCGCGTGGTGCGCGGCACATGATCGATCCCTCGAAACTGTGGGCCGGCGCCAGTGCGGTGTACGGCGACGAGGTGATGGAAAAAACCTATGGCCGGCTGAAACCGATTCCCGCCGAACGCGTGATCGAGGCAACCGACGGTTACGAGGTGGACCTGGCCGGACGCACGCTGCGCTGCCTGGACACCCCGGGCCATGCACGCCACCACAACACCGTGCACGACGTGCGCAACAACGTGTGCTTCACCGGCGACGTGTTCGGCCTGTCCTATCGTGATTTCGACACCGCGAACGGCCCGTTCATCCTGCCGACCACCTCACCGGTGCAGTTCGATCCCGAGGCCCTGCACGCCTCGATCCATCGCCTGCTCGCATTGAACCCCGCGGCGATGTACCTGACCCATTACGGCCGCGTGGAAGACGTTGAACGGCTCGCCGCCGACCTGCATACGCAGATCGATGCGATGGTGGCCATCGCGCTGGCGGCCAACAGCAAGCATGATCGGCATGCCGTCCTGCTCGACGATCTGGCCAATTTCTATGCCGGCCGCGCCGCCGCCCACGGCTGGACGAAAGGCCGTGAGGCGCTGGGCGAGCTGATCGGCATGGACATCGAGTTGAACGCGCAAGGGCTGGAGGTATGGCTGGGGCGCTGAGGCGTAATCCGGTTCAGTGCACCGCACGTTCCTTCGCCAGCACTGCATCGAAAGCGCGGCTTGCTGAAGCCGCTAAGCGCTTGCAGGCATCGGCATCGACCAGTGGATCAGGCCGCACGCCACGATCACGCGCAGCCACCTTGGCCATGAAGTCGATGGCGTCAGGATGCGGCGTCAGCAGGATGTCGCACGGCAACGCCGCCACCGTCCGGAACGAATGCCGAAATGACGCCACCACCTGCGGGTGTGCACTGAAACGGTAGCCCGGGCGACCGATCGCGGTGAGGCTTCCGACATACGCCATCGCCCGACAACGCGAACCCTCGCACGAGCGCCAGGTGAACGAAGCATTCCCCGGTGTGTGGCCCGGCGTGTCATGCACCGCGACTGCCAACGGTCCGACGCGCACGACACCGCCATCACGCACCGTTTCCACATGCGCGACGGCAGGATAGCGCGGCACATCCCCATACAAGGGATCGCCAGGATCGTTGCCGCCGGCTTCAAGTTCGCGTGCACCCTCGACGCTGGCAACGACGCGCGCGCCGCTGTCCCGCGCCAGTGCGGCGATGGCCCCGGCATGGTCATGGTGGGCATGCGAATTCAGGATCACGCGGATATCGTGCAGATGGAACCCGAGAGCACGGATGTTCGCCTCGATCATCGGTGCGTTCCGGGTCAGCGTCCCGTCGATCAGGATATGCCCCTGCGGCGAGGTGATCAGGATCGCGCTCAACCCCTCCGAGCCGACGTACCAGGTATTGGCGTAGATGCGGAAGGGTTTCCGCGGCTGGCTCCAGCTGGCGTCCATCGCCATGCTGGCGCCGGCCATCGACAGCAATGCCATCGCGAGAAGAAATCGAGCGGATCGTGCCACAGTACACTCCACGGAAAGACAGGACCCTCCATGCTGGGCCGCATCACTGCTCGCGGAATGACCTGGCAAGCAAAACCCGTAGCCATCGAATGGCCATTTCATGGCAACACGCCGGGCGGCCACTCAGAGCCTGCCCACGATCTCGTTCATGCCCTCATCTTTCCGATGCGGGAGCCACTCGTAGGCGCCCGTTCAACAGGGAAAGATCGTGAACAGACTCTCAGGCCAGTCGCGTACCGTTCGGCACAGGGCGCTCGATGGCGGTGAGCACCACGCCTTCGTCGGTGGGAAAGCCGGTGAGCAGGAACTGCGAACGGAACGGGCCGATCTGTTTCTCCGGAAAATTGATCACGCCCACGATCTGCCGGCCGACAAGTTCCTCGGCACTGTACAGGGCGACGATCTGCGCACTGGTTTTCCTTTCGCCGTAAGGGCCAAAGTCCGCCCATACCTTCCACGCCGGCTTGCGCGCTTCGGGGAAAGCTTCCGCCTTCACCACGGTACCGGCCACGATCAATACCTTTTCGAAATCGTGCCAGCTGATTTCAGCGAAGTCTGTCTGCGTCATTGTGTGGTTCATCCTTCCAGTCTCGTCTTCAACCAGTCATTGCCTTCCTGCCACCAGTAATTGGCCTGCGCGGCGAGAAAACCCAGCGGTTTGTGCGTGCTGGCCAGGCCGTAATCGGCAAACTGTTTCCAGCCCTCGTCACCCTCGGCAATGGCCGCGGCCAGCAACTCGCCGGCGGCACAGGTGGGCGCCAGGCCATGGCCACCGAAGGCCTGCGCCCACCACAATCCCTGGCCATCGCTGCCGAGTTGCGGCATCTGGTGCCGCGCGTAACTCATCAGGCCGGACCAGGCGTAATCGATCTTTACACCATCCATCTGCGGAAACACGCGCAGCAGATCCCGCCGCAACAAGCGCTGCACGGCATGCGACGAGCGATTGCGAATGGAGATGCGTCCGCCCCACAACAGCCGCGTATCCGGCAGTGGGCGGTAATAGTCGAAGGCGAAGCGGGTGTCATAGATCGCCGCACGCGTGCGCAGGCAATCCGCCAGACGATCGCCCAGCGGCTCGGTGGCCATCACGTAAGTGGCAATCGGCAGGACCGAGCGGTCGATGGTCCGATTCAAACCGGCCAGATAGCCGCCACAAGCCAGCACCACCTGTTCGGCCTGCAGCTCACCGTGCGGCGTATCGAGGCACCAATGCGCGCCTTCGCGACGCAGGCGCCAGACCTCGCTGTTCTCGTGGA
Source organism: Rhodanobacter glycinis (assembly GCF_900114325.1). GTDB lineage: Bacteria > Pseudomonadota > Gammaproteobacteria > Xanthomonadales > Rhodanobacteraceae > Rhodanobacter_A > Rhodanobacter_A glycinis. The sequence goes on along the minus strand of NZ_FOSR01000001.1, from coordinate 379,138 downwards.
TGCGCACGCCCTGCCCGACCGCCCCGGCCGCCAGGCCAATGGCATAGTTGAGCGGATGCAGGTGCAAGGCGTTGCGTTCGTACAGACCGTCGGCATAGCGCCGGCTGCGGATGCGCTCGCGCAGTTCATCCTGCCCCAGCCATTCCCAGTGCGTGTCGTAGTGCTCGGCCAGCAGTTGCTGGCGTCGGCGCAACACGGCCGGATCACGGAACCAGTTGGCCCAGATCACGCCTTCGTCCACTGCATCGCACGCAATGGCATGGGTGGCGATGCGTTCGCGGATGCGCTGCACCGCTGCCGTGGTCAATCCGAACAAGGCCCGCGCACGGGCCTCGCCCAGTTGATCAAGCAGGGCCTGTTCGCCCAGTGAGTAGCCGGCGAAGACGAAGCCACCGTTGCGACCCGAGGCACCGAAACCGACCTGTTCGCGCTCCAGCAGCACCACGTCGCGCACGCCACGCTCCGCCAGACCCAATGCGGTATTGAGACCGGCATAACCACCACCGATGACGACCACGCGCGCTTCATGCCGCCCTTGCAGGGGCGCATGCGGTGCGTACGGCGTGGCCGTGGCGCGATAGTACGAAGGAACCGGTGGCTGCTTCATGGGTGAGGTGAATGGACCGGGCGACAGCCGAGCATAGCGCGATCCATCGCGCCACCGAACCCGACGGGCCTGCCACCCCCGAAGCGGGTCGTCAGCTCAGAGCTGGCTGACGAACTCGCGCACGGTCGGTGCCAGGGTCGGATCCTGCATCGCCATGTGCATGGTGGCACGCACCAGGCCAGCCTTGTTGCCGCAATCGAAGCGCGTGCCCTCGAAGCGATAGGCCAGCACCTTGCCCTGTTCCTTCAGCAAGGCTTCGATGGCATCGGTCAGCTGGATCTCGCCGCCGGCGCCCGGCGTGGTTTGTTCGAGCAACTGGAAGATGCGACCGGGCAACACGTAACGTCCCACCACCGCGAGGTTGGACGGCGCGTCGGCCGGCTTCGGCTTTTCCACCATGAAACGGATGCGTGCGCTGCGTTCGTCGATGCGTTCCGCGTCGACGATGCCGTACTTGTCGGTCTGGTCGTGCGGCACCTCTTCCACCGCGATCACGCCAGCCTGTTCGGCGTCACCCAGTTCGGCCATCTGGCGCAGGGCGCCATGGCCCTTGTTCCAGATCAGGTCATCGGGAAGCACCACGCCGAATGGCTCGTCGCCCACCACCGGTTTGGCGCACAGCACCGCATGGCCGAGGCCAAGCGCTTCCGGCTGGGTCACGAAGATGGCGCGCACGTTGCGCGGCAAGGTGCCCTGCACCAGCGCCAGCAATTCGTCCTTGCCCTTCTTTTCCAGTTTCGCTTCCAGCTCATAGGCCTTGTCGAAATAATCGGCAATGGCGTGCTTGTAGCGATTGGTGACGAAAATCAATGTGTCGGCGCCGGCATCCACCGCCTCGTCCACGGCGTACTGGATCAGCGGCCGATCCAGCACCGGCAACATTTCCTTGGCCACCACCTTGGTGGCCGGCAGGAAGCGCGTGCCGAGACCGGCTACCGGGAACACCACCTTGCGCAACGGTTTGCTCACACACTTTCTCCTGATTCATGACGGCGCATCGAGATCACGTTGTCCGGCTGCACCGCATCGCTCCAGCGGAACGAGGGCAACAGGCCGGATACGCATTGCCGCAAATGGTCTTCATCGAATTCCACGACCGCCTCGGCGGCCTTGGCAAACTGCACCTGCAGCAACTCCCACGACACCTGGCGATGCTGCGCCAGGAAGATCTTGGCGTGCCGCGTCGCGGTGTAGTTTTCCAACGGGTGGAACAGTTCCTCGAACAGTTTTTCGCCGGAGCGCAAACCGGTGTAGACGATCGGGATCTCGCTGCCAGGCTTCTTGCCGGCGAGGCGGATCATCTGCTCGGCCAGGTCACGGATCTTGATCGGCTCGCCCATGTCCAGCGCGAAGATCTCGCCGCCCTCGCCCAACGTCGCGGCCTGCAGGATCAACTGGCTGGCCTCGGGGATGGTCATGAAATAGCGCGAGATTTCCGGATGGGTGATGGTGACCGGGCCACCACCGCGAATCTGTTCGCGGAACAGCGGAACCACCGAGCCGGCCGAATCGAGCACGTTGCCGAAGCGCACGGTAATGAAGCGCGTGGCCGAATGCGCATTGAGATTCTGGCACCAGATTTCGGCGATGCGCTTGCAGGCGCCCATCACGCTGGTCGGGTTGACGGCCTTGTCGGTGGAAATCAGCACGAAGCATTCCACGCCGTAGCGATCGGACAGGTCAGCCACGATGCGCGTGCCCAGCACGTTGTTGCGGAAACCGGCACGCAGTTGCCCTTGCAGCATCGGCACATGCTTGTAGGCCGCCGCGTGGAACACTACCTGCGGCTTGGTTTCGGCGAACAATCGGCGCATCGCCACCTCGTCGCCGCAATCGGCGAGGATCCCGTTGAAGATCATTTCCGGGTAGGCAGCGCGCAATTCACGCCCGATCTTGTACAGGTTGTACTCGCTGCGCTCGACCACGGTGAGCGAATGCGCGCCCAGTCGCGCCACCTGACGGCACAGTTCCGAACCGATCGAGCCACCACCCCCGGTCACCAGCACGCGGCGCCCGGTCAGGGTTTCGCGAATGGCCGTCCAGTCCAGTTCGACCGTATCCCGGCCGAGCAGGTCCTCGATGGCCACTTCCTTGATCTCGTTGAACTGCGCGCGCCCGGCGACGACGTCTTCCAGCTTGGGCACGGTGCGATAAGGCAGGCCTGTGCCGTCGCACAGTTCGACCACGCGCCGCACGTCGGCAGGACTGGCCGCAGGCAAGGCAATCAGCAGCATTTGCACGGCTGCCTCGCGCGCCACGTCGGGCAATTGCTCCAGCGAGCCCAGTACCGGGCAGCCGTTGATGCGGGCACCGCGCAGGCTGGGTCGATCATCCACGAAACCGACCACCGCGTAGCGGGCGTCACGCTGCAGGTCCCGCAACAGGGCCTCGCCTGCGCTTTCCGCCCCCAGGATCAGCACGCGCTGCCCTCCCTGGTTCGGGAACAAGGCCAGACGGCTATCCTTCCATACGCGATAGGCCACGCGCGGGGTACCCAGGCACATCGCCAGCACGAACGGATACAGCAGCAGCACCGAACGCGGCACGCCATCCAGGCGGTTGTAGACGAACAGGGCGAGATAGATGGCAATCGCGCCCAGCACCGCGGCGCGCAGGATGTTCCACAGGTCCGGCAGGCTGGCGAAGCGCCACACGCCCTTGTAGAGGCCGGTCCAGGCAAAGATCAGCCCCTGCACCGCCAGCACCACCGGAAATTCCAGTTGGGCGAAGCCGATCTGCAGCGAGGGATCCAGCGCGTAGCGAAGTTCCTTCGCCGCCCACCACGCCAGCGCTGTCATCAGAAGGTCGTGCGCAATGATGGCGACACGAGGGTGGACGATGCCGATGGTTTTACGGAGCGACATGACGAGCCTTGTGCAGATTGCGCCGCAAGAGTCGGCGTTTCAGCGCCAGCCATGTTGCTGCCGCAGCCAGGTAGGCCACGACGCAGAACGGCAACGCCATCCCTGGGACAAACAGGGAAGCTGCCGCCAACGGCAACGCTACCAGGAGATTCCATCCCAGATAACGCGCAACACCCCCTGTATGCGAACAGCCCTTTCTCACCATCCACTGATAAAGGTGTTCGCGGTGCGCACTATACCAGCGGCGTCGACGTTGCATCCGGCTCAACAAGGTTAGACTGGCGTCTGCGACAAAGGCTGAACAGAGAATCAAGGCCGGCCAGAGCAAACGGGGCTCGATCCGCCACAGCATGGCGATCAGCATGAACAGCAGCAAACCGAGGCTACCGCTTCCCGCATCGCCCATGAAAATGCGGGCCGGCGAAACGTTGTAGCGCCAGAAGCCGAGACAGGCCGCTGCCGTACAGGCACATGCCACACACAAGGCCGGCTGTCCGACCAGCCATGCGATGACGCCCAGCCCGCTGGCCACGAAGATGCCCTGCTGCGCCAGCAGGCCATCGATGCCGTCCATGAAATTGTGCAGGTTGACGCTCCAGGCCCCGGCCAGGATCAACAGCGCCCACCACCCCCATGACAGACCGCTGGCCAGCAGCAGGCCCGAAAACAGCGCGGCGGCAATCAACTGGATGCCAAATCGCGGCAGGATCGGCAGCGAATGATGGTCGTCCAGCCAGCCGACCAGGGCCACCAGCGCAAAGGCCACGGCCAGCCCGATGACCACCGTCACGGGCCATGCCTGGGGTAGCAGATACAGACTTGCCGGCACCGTCACCAGCACGGCAGCCACGATGCCGACGCCCCCGCCACGCGGCGTGGGCACGGTGTGCGAGCGACGATAGCCCGGCTGATCAAGCATGCCGCGACGATGCGCATAACCGATGGCCGCGCGCACCACGCCAGCCGACAGCAGCAGCGATGCCAGCACCATCCCTATCGCCAGCACGAAAGGTGACATCAGCGCCTCACTCGTTGGCAACGCCGTGGATCGGGCGGATCGTGCTCCAGTTCTTGCAGCTCGGGCACTGCCAGTGATGCGCCTTGGCGCCGAAGCCGCAACGGCTGCAGCGGTACATCGCCTGCCCTTCCAGAAGCTTGCGCGTCAGGTCGCGCAGGATCAGGAAGTTCTCGCGCGCCTCGCCCTGGATCTTGTCCATGGTGGCATCGATCAAGGCCATCAGGCCGCGCACCGAAGGCCGCTGGCGCAACTGCGAGGTCAGGAATTCGATGGCCGGCTTCTCGCCATCGCGCTGCTGGTACAGCCGGGTCAGTGCCAGTACCGGGGAAATACCGTTGTAGCGGGCCAGGATGTCGCAAAGGAACCGTTCCGCACGCTCCATCTGGCCGGAGCGTGCATAGCCATCCAGCAACGGCGGAAGGATTTCCGGGACGAAGGCGATGTCGGCGTTCACCGCTTGCTCGTAAGCATCCACAGCGTCGGCCAGGCGGCCCTCATCCACATACAGGCGACCGGTGAGCATGAATGCGCGCACGCATTCGGGTTGGCATTCGAACGCCTGCTTCAGGTATTCGCGCGCTTCGGCTCGTGCCCCATGCTGGCGCGATTGCTCGGCCAGTTCGCAATAAAACTGCGCGATGGTGGTCGACTCGTCCTCGCCGGCCATCGCCTCCAGCCGACGCGCATGCTCGATCGCCTTGTGCCAGTCCCGCTCGTGCTGGTAGATCGCAATCAGGTGACGCAAAGCTGAGGGCGCATGCGCATTCATCGCCACCAGGTCGGAGAACAGTGTTTCGGCGCGATCGAGCAGGCCCGCGCGCATGTAGTCTTCGCCCAGTTCGAGCAGGGCCACCGTCTTCATCGCCTCGGTCAGGCCGGGGCGCGACACCAGGTGCTGGTGCAGGCGGATGGCACGATCGACTTCGCCGCGACGGCGAAACAGGTTACCCAATGCCAGATGCGTTTCGACGGTATCGCGGTTGTATTCGGCCAGGCGCAGGAAGACTTCGATGGCCTTGTCCTGCTCCTCGTTGAGCAGATAGTTCAGGCCGCGGAAATAGTCCGAAGACAGCTCGCTCACGCGCGCTCCCGAGCGCCGCGCACCGGCCCGGCGCGCCGTCCACCAGCCGCTGATGAAGGCCGCGGGAATCAGCAAGGCCAACAGGTAGATCGGAGTCATGCGTCAGCCGACGCCTTGGGATCGCGCTTGCGCGCCTGCAGCCGGCGTTGCCGGCGGTGTTTCGACGACACGCCCAGCCATGCGGTCAGGCCGCCCAGCAGCCAGCCGATGACGAGTGCGCCAAGCAGCGCCGCGCCCTTGGGCAACTGCAACCGGGCGAAGCCCAGGTCGTAGTTCACCAGGTCGGCGTTGAGTGCACCCAGCACCACCCCAGCGGCAATGAAAAGCAGAAGGATGAGGATCACGATCGGTCGCATCGGATGACTTTAACCGATTGCCGTCGAACGGCACAGGCACTGCCAGCTTCCGATGGGCGGTCATTCACGATCTCCAGGCAAAAAGAAGGCAGGACCGGCTTGTCGCCGCCTGCCTCGTTTCGTCTGGCTGGAACAGGCCCTTAGTCGGCCGTCTGCTCCAGATGCATGTTCACGCGTTCGCGCAGTTCCTTGCCCGGCTTGAAATGCGGCACATGCTTGCCGGGCAGCGCCACGGCTTCGCCCGTCTTGGGATTGCGTCCCATGCGCGGTGGCCGGTAATGCAGGGCGAAGCTGCCAAAGCCGCGTACTTCGATGCGTTCACCATGCGCCAAAGCGTGGCTCATCTGCTCGATCACGCTCTTGACCGCCAGCTCGACATCGCCAAACGCAAGATGGGTCTGGCGCCGTGCCAGCGCCTCGATCAGTTCGGATTTGGTCATGGGTCCCCAATGTCCGTGACATGAAACGGCATGGGGCGGCGCAACACCGCCCCATGCCAGGCATGGCCTTAGTCAGCCTTGTTGAGCTGTTCCTGCAGCAGTGCACCAAGCTTGGTGGTGGCACCGCCATTGGCGGAACCATACTCGGCCATGGCGTCCTGCACGTCGGCCTCGTCCTTGGCGCGGATCGAGAGCGCCAGCTGGCGACCCTTGCGATCCATGCCGGTGAACTTGGCCTCGACCTTGTCGCCCACCTTCAGATGCTGGGTGGCATCCTCGATACGCTCCTTGGCGATATCGTTGGCGCGCAGGTAACCCTCCACGCCCTCGCCCAGGTCGATCACTGCACCCTTCGCATCGACTTCCTTGACGGTGCCGTTGACGATCGTGCCGCGCGGATTGGCTGCCATGAACTGACCGAACGGATCCTGCTCCATCTGCTTGATGCCGAGGGAGATGCGCTCGCGCTCCGGATCCACCGCCAGCACCACGGCCTCGATCTCGTCGCCCTTCTTGAAGTTGCGCACGAGGTCTTCGCCGGACACCTGCCAGGAGATGTCGGACAGGTGCACCAGACCGTCGATGCCGCCGTCCAGGCCGATGAAGATGCCGAAGTCGGTGATCGACTTGATCTGACCGGAGACCTTGTCGTTCTTCTTGTGCATGGCGGCGAACGCTTCCCACGGATTGGAACGCGTCTGCTTGATGCCCAGCGAGATGCGACGACGCTCTTCGTCCACGTCCAGCACCATCACTTCGGTCTCGTCGCCAACCTGAACCACCTTGGCCGGGTTGACGTTCTTGTTGGTCCAGTCCATTTCGGACACGTGGACCAGGCCTTCCACGCCCGGCTCGATCTCGACGAAGCAGCCGTAATCGGTGACGTTGGAAACCTTGCCGAAGATGCGGCTGCTGACCGGGTAACGACGCGAGATGTTCACCCACGGATCGTCGCCCAGCTGCTTCAGGCCCAGCGAAACGCGGTTGCGCTCGCGGTCGAACTTCAGCACGCGCACGTCCAGCTCATCGCCGACGTTGACCACTTCGGACGGGTGACGCACACGCTTCCACGCCATGTCGGTGATGTGCAGCAGGCCGTCGATGCCGCCCAGGTCCACGAATGCGCCGTAATCGGTGAGGTTCTTGACCACACCCTTGACGACGGCACCCTCGACCAGGCGCTCAAGCAGCTTCTCGCGCTCCTCGGAGAACTCGGTCTCGACGACGGCGCGGCGGCTGACCACCACGTTGTTGCGCTTGCGGTCCAGCTTGATGATCTTGAACTCGAGTTCCTTGCCCTCGAGGTACACCGGGTCGCGCACCGGGCGCACATCCACCAACGAACCGGGCAGGAACGCGCGAACGTCCTTGATGTCGACGGTGAAGCCGCCCTTGACCTTGCCGGAAATCATGCCGGTGACGGTCTCTTCCTTGTCGAAGGCGTCTTCCAGAGTGTCCCACACCATGGAACGCTTGGCCTTCTCGCGGGAGAGCTTGGTCTCGCCGAAGCCGTCTTCCAGGGCATCGAGGGCAACCTTCACCTCGTCGCCCACCTGCACTTCCAACTCGCCCTTCTCGTCCTTGAACTGCTCGATCGGGACGATGCCTTCGCTCTTCAGGCCCGCATTGATGACGACGACGTCGTTGCGGATCTCCACCACGATGCCGGTGACGATGGCGCCGGGCTTGAGCTTGGCGATGGCGCTCTGGCTCTGTTCAAACAGTTCGGCAAAACTTTCAGTCATGTTGATTCCAGAATGAGAAAAGACCGTCTCCCCGAATGCACGCTGTTCGATTGGCGCGTGCAGGCGGAACGGCCCACCGGTTGTGGGTGTCTCGGAAAATCCCTTGGCGGGAAGCCCCTTGGCACCGTTGACCAAAACCCCCGCCGTGGCAGGGGCGCGAAACCGCCGTGCATCGTTACCGCTGCACGACGGCGAGAACCTTGGCGACCACCTCCGCGATGGGCATGCCGGTGGTGTCCACCAGAACCGCATCCGCGGCGGGCTTGAGTGGCGCGACCGTCCGTGATGCATCACGGCTGTCACGCGCTTCAATTTCGCGCTGAAGGCCGCCAAGTGTAACCGTGAGTCCCTTTTCCTTCAACTGCTTATAGCGTCTTTTCGCCCGCTCGGCGGCGCTGGCGGTGAGAAACACCTTGAACGACGCATCAGGGAAGATCACGGTGCCCATGTCGCGCCCGTCGGCCACCAGCCCGGGCTGCTTGCGAAAACCCAGCTGAAGCTCCACAAGTGCCTGACGCACCGAGGGAATCGAGGCAATCGCGGAGGCTGCCGCAGCGCCGGTTTCGGTGCGCAATTCGTCGGTGGCGTCATGCCCGTTGACCAGCACCCGCGTATCACCACCGTCAGCGGCCGCGTGGAAGCGGATTTTCGTGGCCAGCGCACAACGTGTCACCGCCTCGGCGTCGGACAGGTCCAGCCCGGCGGCCCCGGCGGCATAACCGACCGCACGATATAGCGCGCCGGAATCCAGCAACCGCCAGCCGAGCTGTTCGGCCACCAGCCGGCTTACGGTCCCCTTGCCTGATCCCGAGGGTCCGTCGATGGTCAGTACCGGGGCGGACGGGTTCGGGCTCATGCGGGCTCCAGTCAAATCGAAAGAGTCTGCTATCTTAACCCGCCGCCTCGACCGGAGGCGCGCATGGCCTCGCCTGCCTGACCCATCTGCTGGTTCCCCACGTTGCCCACGAACGATCTCCAGCGCGAATTCGAGCAGGCGGCCATCGACGTCAAGCGTCTCGGCGAGCGGCCCGACAACGACACCCTGCTCAAGCTCTATGCGCTGTACAAGCAGGGCGCGGAGGGCGATGCCAGCCAGGAGCGCCCCGGCTTCTTCGATTTCGTCGGCACCGCCAAGCACGAGGCATGGGCCACGCTGCGCGGCATGCCGGCCGATCAAGCCATGCGCCGCTATATCGACCTGGTACGACAACTGCTGGCCTGAACGTCACCTTCGCGTCGACTTCAACATCCACGCCCAAACGTCTGATCAAACGTAACATTTCCGGCACGGTCAGCGGCTAGGCACCGCGCCTTGCGGGCAACATTCCCGTGCACCGCCTTGAGCTGCCGGATCCACGGCGGACGGCACAGAGTGCTTGCTTTTGTCCCGGCACCCCGGCACATTCATACGATCGTTTGAACACGGCCGCGCCATGAGCTACCCGCATCTGTTCGCCCCGCTCGACCTGGGCCACGTCACCCTGCCCAACCGCATCCTGATGGGTTCGATGCACACCGGCCTGGAGGACAAGGCCGGCGATTTCGACAAGCTGGCGGCGTACTTCGCCGAGCGAGCACGTGGCGGCGTGGGGCTGATGGTCACCGGCGGCATTGCACCGAGCATCCAGGGCTGGCTGAAACCGTTCGGTGGGCGCCTCACCCAGCCATGGCACAAGCCACGGCATCGCAAGCTCACCGATGCCGTGCATGCCGAAGGCGGTCGTATCTGCATGCAGATCCTGCACGCCGGCCGCTATGGCTATCACCCGCTGTCGGTGGCGCCATCGAAACTGAAGTCGCCGATCACGCCGTTTACCCCGCGTGCGCTGTCCGCGCGCGGCGTGGAGCGCACCATCGACGATTTCGTGCACTGCGCGAAACTGGCCCGCGACGCCGGCTACGACGGCGTCGAGGTGATGGGTTCGGAGGGCTACCTGATCAACCAGTTCATCGCCGCGCGCACCAACCAGCGCAACGACGCCTGGGGCGGCGATGCCGCGCGACGGATGCGCTTTGCCACCGAAATCGTGCGGCGCACGCGTGAAGCGGTCGGCCGCGACTTCATCATCATTTACCGCCTGTCGATGCTGGACCTGGTCGAGGGCGGCCAGGACTGGGCGGAAATCGTCACCCTTGCCAAGGCCATCGAGGCGGCGGGCGCCAGCATCATCAACACCGGCATCGGCTGGCATGAGGCCCGCATTCCCACCATCGTCACCAGCGTGCCGCGCGCCGGTTTCGCGTGGGTGACGAAGAAACTCAAGGGCGAAGTGGGGATCCCGCTGGTCGCCACCAATCGCATCAACATGCCCGAGGTGGCCGAATCCGTCCTTGCCGGCGGCGAAGCCGACATGGTGTCGATGGCGCGCCCGCTGCTGGCCGACCCGAACTGGGCCAACAAGGCGCGCAACGACCGCGCCGACCGCATCAACACCTGCATCGCCTGCAACCAGGCGTGTCTCGATCACGTGTTCCAGAACAAGCGCGCCAGCTGTCTGGTCAACCCGCGCGCCTGTCATGAAACCGAGCTGACCATCACCCCGGCGACCACGCGCAAACGCATCGCCGTGGTCGGCGCCGGCCCGGCCGGCATGGCTTGCGCGGCCACACTGGCCGAACGCGGACACACGGTCAGCCTGATCGATCGCGCCAACGACATCGGCGGCCAGTTCAACTACGCCAAGCGGATTCCGGGCAAGGAAGAATTCCACGAGACCTTGCGCTACTTCCGCCATCAACTGGCCGATACCGGGGTGGAACTGCGCCTCGGCCAGACGGCCACGATGGAGTCCCTGCGCGAAGGCGGCTACGACGAGGTGGTGATCGCCACCGGCATCACCCCGCGGGTGGTGCAATTCCCGGGCAGCGATGATCCGCGCGTGCTGAGTTATCTCGACGTGCTGGCGCATGACCGTCCCGTGGGCGCCCGCGTGGCGATCATCGGGGCCGGCGGCATCGGCTTCGACGTGGCCGAGTTCCTGGTCGAACGCGCGCCTTCACCCACCACCGACATCCCGCGCTGGGCCCGCGAATGGGGTGTGGACATGCAACTGACCCACCGCGCCGGCCTGCAACCGGCCGCGCCGGAATCGCCAGCGCGCGAGATCTGGCTGCTGCAGCGCAGTGAAGGCCGCCCCGGCGCCCGGCTCAACAAGACCACTGGCTGGGTCCACCGCGCCACGCTCAAGCACAAGGGCGTCACCATGCTCGGTGGCATCGGCTACCAGCGTTTCGACGACGAAGGGCTGCACATCACAGTCGACGGCAAGCCGCAGGTGCTGCCGGTCGACAATCTGGTGATCTGTGCCGGACAGGAACCGAATCGCGCGCTGGCCGACGCACTCGCGGCGGCAGGCATCCCCGCGCATGTCATCGGCGGAGCCGACGTGGCGGCCGAGTTGGACGCCAAACGCGCCATTGCGCAAGGCACGCGGCTGGCCAGCCAGCTCTGACTTTGCCCTGCCCATGACGAGAAGTGCGGCCATGGATGGTCGCCCGTCTGGCTTTCACCATTCACGGACGAAGGCACGAATACAGCCAAAATAAGGCGCCCCGCGAGCGACGCGTCAGTATCGGCTCATGGGGAGAGAAACCGATACCGCATGAGTAGCGTCGCTGCGGGGCGAGGGTCAGCGCCACCCGGGGGGAGGGGGGTAGGTGGCGCGACAGGGCCTACTTTATGATCGACGCAATACAGAATCAAATATATATTTAGATCGATACTTATACGATATCCATATATGTTTGATTTCCGCCAACTGCGCTATTTCATCGCCGTCGCCGAGGAGCTGAGCTTCACCCGGGCCGCGCAACGCCTGCACATCTCGCAGCCACCATTATCGCAGCAGATCCAGTCGCTCGAACAGGACCTGGGCGTGCGCCTGCTGGAGCGCAACAAACGCAACGTCGCCCTGACCGAGCCCGGCCAGTTGTTCCTGGAGCAGGCCCGGCAAATCCTGCTGCAGGCAGACGAGGCCCGCCACCTGGTAAGCGAGGCTGCCGCCGGCTTCAGCGGCCAGCTGCGGCTGGCCTATACCGTATCGGTGTCGTTCCACCCCGCCCTGCCACAGGCGCTGCTGCGCTTCGGCCGCAATGCGCCGAACGTGCGCATGCAGCTCAGCGAGATGTATACCGAGCCACAATTTTCCGCCCTGCGTGCCGGGCAGATCGACGTCGGCTTCGTGCGCAACGAGCCGGCCCACGAAGCCGACGCCCGGGCCTTGCGGCTGGAGGTGATCGATCGCGAGCCGCTGCTGCTGGCGCTGCCATCCGGGCATCCACTGGCCACCCGTCGGCGTCTGCGCATGAGCGACGTGGCTGGGCAACCCTTCGTGGCCCAGCCTCGCGAGCTGGCGGCCACGCTGTACGACCGGCTGGTGCAACTGGCCGCCAAGTCCGACTTCCACCCGCAGATCCGTCAGCATGCCCAGCAATTGACCGGCTTGCTCGCCCTGGTTTCGGCCGGCATCGGACTGGCCCTGGTCCCGACCACGATGCGCGCGGTACGGCTGGCCGGGGTCAGCTATGTGCCGCTGCAGGAACCCGATGCCCATTTGCTGCTGGCCGTAGCCAGTCGCATCGACGATCCGTCGCCGGTACTGGCGCAATTCCTGTCGACTGTGGCCGACCTGAAAGCCGCACGCGGCGTGCCGATAATCGTGCCCGACTGAGGCCGGCGAAGTGCTTCGGCCGGCTCCTGCCGTGGTCGAAATCGCGTGCTACACACGGACTTGTGGCAAGCCCTTGGAATAGCTATAATTCCGTGCTTGATTTTTCCCTATTGGTATCAGGAGCTGGCCGTGAAGGTGCTTTCCTCTTTGAAGTCCGCCAAACAGCGGCATCGCGACTGCAAGGTTGTGCGCCGTCGTGGCAAGGTGTTCGTGATCTGCAAGAGCAACCCGCGCTTCAAGGCGCGCCAGCGCTAAGCGCCGGCTGCCGACCTGTCGCGAAAAAAAGGGCCGCATCGCGGCCCTTTTTTTATGGTTGCCGATTTTTATGGTTGCCGATTTGCGTCCGTTGCCTCTACACGGACGCACCGGCTGGAAAGGTTTCCCCTTCCAGCCGGTCGTGCTTCACTCGTAACGCACGCCGGTGATCTCGTAGTGCTTCACCCCGTTGGGCGCGGTGAATTCGAAGCTGTCGCCCTCGCTCTTGCCGATCAGCGCACGGGCGATCGGCGACGACACCGCGATGAGGCGCTGCTTGATGTCGGCCTCCAGGTCACCCACGATCTGATAGGTCACCGCAGCGCCCGTGTCCTCGTCCTCAAGGTCAACGGTGGCACCAAATACCACCTTGGTGCCGGCATTGAGGCGGGTCACGTCGATCACTTCGGCAGTGGACAAACCCGCCTCCAGCTCCGCGATGCGACCTTCGTTGAACCCGTGCTGCTCGCGCGCGGCGTGGTACTCGGCGTTTTCCTTCAGATCGCCGTGTGCCCGCGCCTCGGCCACCGCGGCGATGATGCGCGGCCGCTCGACCGACTTCAGACGCTCCAGTTCGATGCGCAAACGCTCCGAACCAGCCTTGGTGATGGGGGCTCGGCTCATGGGCTCAGCTCCTTGTGCAGTTCCTGCAGGCTGTGCACGTCCTCGCTGCCATGGAAATCCAGCGAATGGACCAGCGCACGTGCGCCCGCGACGGTGGTGGAATAGGTAACGCGACGCTGCAGCGCCTCGCGACGGATCGAGAACGAATCGGCAATCGCCTGCTTGCCCTCGGTGGTGTTGACGATATAGACGATATCGCCATTCTTGATCATGTCGACAATGTGCGGACGCCCTTCCAGCACCTTGTTGACGCGCTCGCAGGTCACGCCATGGCTGGTCAGATAGGCCGCGGTGCCCGCGGTCGCCACCAGGCTGAAGCCGCGCGAGACCACGTCCTTCGCTACCGGCAACAGGTGGTCCTTGTCGGCATCGCGCACCGACACGAACACCTTGCCCTGCTGCGGCGTCACGATGCCGGCGGCATCGTGACCACGCGCAAATGCGGCACCGAAACTGCGGCCCACGCCCATCACCTCGCCAGTCGAACGCATTTCGGGCCCGAGGATCGGGTCGACGTTCTGGAACTTCAGGAACGGGAAGATGGCTTCCTTGACCGAGTAGTACGAGGGAATCACTTCCCGCGTGGTGCCCTGCTCCGCCAGGGTCATGCCGGCCATGGCGCGGGCGGCGATCTTGGCCAGCGGCATGCCGGTGGCCTTGGACACGAACGGCACCGTGCGCGAAGCACGCGGGTTCACCTCGAGGATGTACACCGTGTCGCCCTGGATGGCGAACTGGGTGTTCATCAGGCCGATGACCTTCAGTTCCCGCGCCATCACGGTGACCTGGCGACGCATTTCGTCCTGCACCTCGGCGGACAGCGAATACGGCGGCAGCGAGCAGGACGAATCACCGGAGTGCACGCCGGCCTCCTCGATGTGCTCCATGATGCCGCCGATCAGCACCTTGCCGTCGGTGTCGGCGATGATGTCCACGTCCACCTCGACCGCGTGGTCGAGGAAACGGTCGAGCAGCACTGGGGAATCGTTCGACACCTGCACGGCTTCACGGATGTAGCGCGAAAGATCGGCGTCGTCATAGACCACTTCCATCGCGCGACCGCCCAGCACGTAGCTGGGGCGCACCACCAGCGGATAGCCGATCTCGCGAGCCAGCGCCAGCGCCTCGTCGGCGTTGCGCGCGGTACGGTTCGGCGGTTGGCGCAGGCCCAGCTTCTCGATCATTTGCTGGAAGCGTTCGCGATCCTCGGCCAGGTCGATCGAGTCGGGCGAAGTGCCGATGATCGGGACCCCGGCCGCTTCCAGCGCGCGCGCCAGTTTCAGCGGGGTCTGGCCGCCGTACTGCACGATCACGCCCTTCGGCTTCTCCAGCGCGACGATCTCCAGCACGTCTTCCAGCGTCAGCGGCTCGAAGTACAGGCGGTCGGAGGTGTCGTAGTCGGTGGACACGGTTTCCGGGTTGCAGTTGACCATGATGGTCTCGAACCCGTCCTCGCGCAGCGCCAGCGCGGCATGCACGCAGCAATAGTCGAACTCGATGCCCTGGCCGATACGATTCGGGCCACCACCCAGCACGATGATCTTTTCGCGATCGCTGGGGTCGGCCTCGCACTCTTCCTCGTAGGTCGAGTACATGTAGGCCGTGGTGGTGGCGAACTCGGCCGCGCAGGAATCCACGCGCTTGTACACCGGACGCACGCCCAGCGTATGGCGCACGTGACGCAGCGCGGCCTCGTCGGTGCCGACCAGCTCGGCCAGGCGCGCATCGGCGAAGCCCATGCGCTTGAGCTCGCGCATGCGCGGCTCATCGAGTGCGGTGAGACCCTGTTCGCTCACCTCGTTCTCGGTGAGCACGATGTCCTCGAATGCCGCGAGGAACCATGGATCCACACGGCTGAGTTCATGCACGTCTTCCAGCGAAAGCCCTGCGCGGAACGCATCGGCCAGGTGGAACACGCGATCGGGGCGCGGCTCGCGCAGCTCACGCTTGAGCGTGGCAAGGCCTTCGGTCGTGGTCAGGTCCAGGCCGGTCGGATTGAGTCCGGTCTTGCCGATCTCCAGCCCGCGCAGCGCCTTCTGCAGCGACTCGGTGAAGCTGCGGCCGATCGCCATCACTTCGCCCACCGATTTCATCTGGGTGGTGAGGCGAGCGTCGGCGCGCGGGAATTTCTCGAACGCAAAGCGCGGAATCTTGGTGACCACGTAATCGATGGTCGGCTCGAACGAGGCCGGAGTCAGGCCGCCGGTAATGTCGTTCTTCAATTCATCCAGGGTGTAACCCACGGCCAGCTTGGCCGCGATCTTGGCGATCGGGAAGCCGGTGGCCTTGGAGGCCAGGGCCGAGGAACGCGACACGCGCGGGTTCATCTCGATCACCACCACGCGACCGTCCGCGGGGTTGATGCCGAACTGCACGTTGGAGCCGCCGGTGTCCACGCCGATCTTGCGCAGCACCGCGATGGAGGCATCGCGCAGGCGCTGGTATTCCTTGTCGGTCAGGGTCTGCGCCGGTGCCACGGTGATCGAGTCGCCGGTGTGCACGCCCATCGGGTCGAGGTTCTCGATGGCGCAGATGATGATGCAGTTGTCCGCCGTGTCGCGGACCACTTCCATCTCGAACTCCTTCCAGCCCAGCACCGATTCATCGATCAGCACTTCGTGCGTCGGCGAGAGCTCGAGACCGCGCTTGACGATGGCCTCGAACTCTTCGACGTTGTAGGCGATGCCACCACCCGAACCACCCAACGTGAAGCTGGGTCGCACGATGGCCGGAAAACCGAGTTCCGCCTGGATTTCCACCGCATGCTCATAGCTCTTGGCAACGCCGGACCGCGGGCTTTCCAGGCCGATCTCGCTCATCGCCTGCTTGAACAGTTCGCGGTCCTCGGCCATGCGGATGGCGTCGCGCTTGGCGCCGATCAGCTCGACGTTGTACTTGTCCAGCACGCCGTGGTCAGCCAGGTCGAGAGCGCAATTCAGCGCCGTCTGGCCGCCCATCGTGGGCAGCACCGCATCGGGCTTTTCCTTGGCGATGATGCGCTCCACCGTCTGCCAGTTGATCGGCTCGATGTAGACCGCATCGGCGGTATTCGGATCGGTCATGATCGTGGCGGGGTTGGAGTTCACCAGGATCACCCGGTACCCCTCTTCCTTCAGCGCCTTGCATGCCTGTGCGCCGGAGTAATCGAACTCGCAGGCCTGGCCGATCACGATCGGGCCGGCACCAATGATGAGGACACTCTTGATATCGGTACGCTTGGCCATCTCAGCGGGCCTCCTGCATCAGTTGGGCAAACCGGTCAAACAGGTAACCGATGTCGTGGGGGCCGGGCGAAGCCTCCGGGTGACCCTGGAAGCAGAACGCCGGACGGTCGGTCAGGGCAAACCCTTGCAGCGAGCCGTCGAACAGCGAGTTGTGAGTCACCCGCACGTTGGCCGGCAGCGTCGCCGGGTCCACCGCAAAGCCGTGGTTCTGGCTGGTGATCAGCACACGGCCGTCGTCCAGATCCTTCACCGGATGGTTGGCACCGTGGTGACCGAACTTCATCTTCAGCGTCTTCGCGCCCAGCGCGAGGCCCATGATCTGGTGGCCCAGACAGATGCCGAACAACGGAATCTTCGCCTCCAGGAACGTCTTGGTGGCGGCGATGGCGTAATCGCAGGCCGCCGGATCACCGGGACCGTTGGAGAGGAACACGCCGTCGGGCTTCATCGCCAGCACCTCGGTGGCCGGCGTCTGCGCCGGTACCACGGTGATGTCGCAGCCCTGCTCGGCCAACAGGCGCAGGATGTTCCGCTTCACGCCGAAGTCGTAGGCCACGACCTTGAATCGCCGCGCCGGCTGGCTGAATGTCGTCTTGTCGAGGTTATACACGCCTTCGTTCCACGCATAGGTCCGGGCGGTGGTGACGACCTTGGCCAGATCCATGCCGTTGAGCCCGGGGAAGGCGCGCGCCTTGGCCAGTGCCGCCTCGGCATCCACCTGCTCGCCCGCCAGGATGCAGCCGGCCAACGCGCCCTTGTCGCGCAGGATGCGGGTCAACCGACGGGTGTCGATGCCGGCGATAGCCACGATGCCGTGGCGCTTCAGGTAATCGGGCAGGCTTTCGGAGCTGCGCCAGTTGCTGGCTCGACGCGGCACGTCGCGCACGATCAGGCCGGCGGCCTGAACCGTTTCGGACTCGACATCCTCGGCGTTGCAGCCAGTGTTGCCGATATGGGGATAGGTCAGGGTGACAAGCTGTCGGGAGTACGAGGGATCGGTAAGGATCTCCTGATAGCCCGTCATCGCTGTGTTGAACACCACCTCACCGGTGGTTTCGCCAGTCGCGCCCACGGCGTGACCGTGGAACACGCTGCCGTCTTCTAGAGCAAGCAGAGCGGGAATGGGCATGGGATGGGCCGCCTTTTTTCGGATACAGCAAGATCCGCAAGCCGCAGGAAGCAGGCTTGAGGATCTCGGTTATGAGAGTTCTCGGGCGGGTCGAAATGATAGGCCCGGACGGCCATTCTGTCCACCGTGACGAACACTCTGCTGCAATGAACGGCGGTTCACGCGAAATATCCCGCCGTCATCCACTCTGCACGTCGCACACGTTAAACTGGAGCATCATTGCCCCGCACGATATCCATGAACGCCACTGCCCTGCTTGACCCTGCCCGTCTCGATCGTTCGGATACGCATGTCGCAGAGCAACCCTTCCCGTTCATGATTGCCCACGGGCAGCTTCCCGACGAGGCGCGCAGCGACCTGGATCGCGATTTTCCCCGCTACACCAGCGCCGGTTTCTTCCCCTACGACCCGGCCGATTGCGGCGCCACGATCAACACCCTGGTCGATCGATTGACCTCGCCGGAGTTCGCCAGCGCGGTGGGGCGTCGCCTGGGTATCGCCGACCTTGGGCAATACCCCACCCTGGTCACTTTGTGCCGGCTGCTCAACCGCCGCCACGGCACCATCCACACCGACAGCAAGTCCAAGGTGGCCACCGCCCTGCTCTACCTGAATGCACAATGGCCGGACACCAGCGAAGGCTGCCTGCGCTTCCTCAACCGCATCGACGATATCGACGACATCGTCGCACCCGAGCTGACGCCCTTGTACGGCGAGTTCGCCATCTTCAAGCGCTGCGACAACTCGTTCCACGGCCACCTGCCCTATGAAGGCGAGCGCCGCGTGATCCAGGTGGCATGGCTGACCAGCGAGGAAGAAAAACTGCGCAAGACCAAGCGCGGCAATTTCTCGCGTTCCTTCAAGAAGCTCTTCGGCAAGCTGGACGCCCGTCTCGGCGCCGGCCGCGACCGCAACGCGTCGCACCGCGACTGACCGGACGGCCGTCTACCCGACGGCATGCCAGCACACGAACGCCGCAAACACCCCGTACAACAGCCCCACCGGCATGATTCGGCGCGCATCGACACAGCCGCGCCGGAACAGCCACCACAGGTAGATGATGGCCATGATGGTGATGGCTCCGGCCACGATCAGCGGCGCATCGAACAACCATGGCGTGGCGAAGATCGCCAGTGCGCTGGGGACGGTGGCCTGGATCATCATCGCGCCGGAAATGTTGGCCAGCGCCAGCCGCTCCTTGCCCTGGCGCACCCAGATCAGCGCATTCACCGTTTCCGGCAGCTCGGTGGCCACCGGGCTGAGCAGCAATGCGACCAGGTGCGCCGGCAAGTGCAGGGCCAGCCCGATGACGTCGAGCTGCGCCACGAAGACACGCGAGGCCACCGCAATCACCAGCAACGCCAGCGTGGCCTGCAGCAATACGCGCGCCATGGAAGGGTCGACGGCACGCGGCTGGAATTTCAGCGGCTCCAGCGCCTCTTCCTCCGGCGCGGTATCGCCATGCCGGATCTCGCGCCATACGTACGCCGCATAGGCGGCAAGAAACAGCACGCCCAGCCACGGCTTCAACGCGAACGCGAACAGACCCAACGCGCATTTCGCCACGAAGATGACAAGAAACCATGACTGGTCGCGCGCCAGCCGGCGGTGGTCCACGCGAACCTGTGCGTCCGGGCGCCCCAATCGGCGGCGATTCATCCACAAGGCCACGCCGACCACGGCATAGGCGATCGTGGCCAGTACCAGCGGCCCGCCCAGTGCGGCACCCACGCCAATGTCGCGTGCCTGCGGCGTGCGACCAAAGATCACCGCGACAAAAGTCACCGCGCTCTCCGGCAGTGCCGTGCCGAAGGCAGCCAATACCGTGCCAGTGGCGGTCGCTCCCAGGGCGAGCTTGCGTCCCAGCCATTCGACGCTGTTGACGAAATACTCGCAGGCGGCATAGATCGCGCCGGCTGACAGCAGGAACAGCAAGATGGTGAGCATGCACAGAATCCGGGCCGGGCGAGCGGAATACCGATGGCGCAGCGACGCCGCTCGCCCGGCCAGGGGTGAGCACGTCGCGGCCAAAGGTCTCGCCGGGCACGTTCGTCGGAGATTCCGACGACGGCCATCCGCACCATGGGGCATCACCCCAAGTCTGTTGACGCGGATTCCTCTGGATTGACGAGCCATCAGGCCCGTCGGGAGCGAGGATGGCTACTCCCCAATGACAAACGCTGGCATGGTAGCCGGACGTACACGCCACCGGCAAGCCGCCGTGGACGTCAGTCGACGCAGATGGCGGGGAAACGCGGGGCGAGCGGTGTCGAATCCGGCGTCGCAGCCAGCACGTCCAGTTCTTCGCACTGTGCGGCCAGCGTGGCTTCCAGTGCCGCGTGCACACCGGCAACCGCATGCTCCAGTGCTTGCGGCATGGCCAGTCCCCGCAACAGGCCCGCCACCAGCAAGGCCGTGAGCACGTCGCCGGTACCGGCCACGTCGATCGGCAGTTCCGGCGAGGCGATGCACCAGGCTTCGTCGCGGCCCACGGCAAGCGTCAGCAATTCACCCGGTGCACCGCGAAGACTGTGGGTGACGACCCAGGCCGGGCCGCGCGCGAGCAGCTCGCGTGCCGCGGCCAAGCCATCGATAGCCGTCGTAGCCGGCAAGCCGCTGAGCCGTCCCAACTCGAATGCGTTCGGCGTAAGCAGCCACGCCTTCGGCAACAGCCTCTCGCAGAATACGGCTTCCAGCTCCGGTTCCACGTAGGCACCGGTATGCGTGTCGCCAATCACCGGATCGAGGCAGAACCTGAGCTGTGGGGTCTCGGGGCGTATCGCGTCGAGCCAGTCGGCCAGCACGTGGCCGTTGCCCGCGCTGCCGAGATAGCCGGAAACCAGCATCCGTGCACGCGTGTGCAGGCCACGCTCGCGCACACCGAGCAGCAGATCGGCCAGCCAATCAGCCGGAAGCACGCGCCCGCGCGTCGTGGCATAGAACGGCGCATTGCTGAGCACGGTGGTCGGCACCTCGGCCACGCGCAGACCGAGTCGCAACAGTGGCGGAACGGCCGCGCTGTTGCCGGCGTGGCCGTACACCAGCTGCGACTGCACCGAGATGATGTCCACCGGCATCGGGCCGTCGGGGCGCTGACGACGGCCGTGGAGGAGATGCGGGTCGAGTGAAGTCGAATTCATGGCTGGCGAAAGCCGCTGGGTCGATGCGACGGAATCAACGTGCGCTGCGCTCGGCCAGCATCATGTCGAGATCGTAGGCACCCGGCGATTTGCCGGCGAGCCAGTGCGCCGCTTCCAGTGCCCCGCGCGCGAAGATGGAACGATCGGTGGCGCGGTGTCCCAGCTCCACCCGCTCGCCCTGCCCGATCAGCAGCGCCTGGTGTTCTCCCACGATGTCACCCCCGCGGACCACGGCAAAACCGATTTCGC
Organism: Rhodanobacter glycinis; assembly: GCF_900114325.1. GTDB lineage: Bacteria > Pseudomonadota > Gammaproteobacteria > Xanthomonadales > Rhodanobacteraceae > Rhodanobacter_A > Rhodanobacter_A glycinis. The sequence continues at coordinate 357,736 of NZ_FOSR01000001.1, read as the reverse complement.
CGTGTCGGCGTGCACCCGTGCGGCCCTCGCGGGCATACACCGCATCACGTTCAAGCGTGGTCCCGCGCGCGGCGGCAGCCACTTCACCCAGCGCCAGCGCCGTGCCCGATGGGGCGTCTTCCTTGCGACCGTGATGGGCTTCGACAATCTCCAGGTCCCAGTCACGCAGCGCAGCGGATGCTTCGCGCAACAGCCGGCTGAGTACCGCCACGCCCAGGCTGAAATTGGCTGCACGCAGCAACGGAATGCGCGTGGCAGCCATAGCCAGGCGCTGGGTAAGCGCCGCATCCAGGCCGGTCGTGCCGGTCACCAGGGCCACACCACGCTCAAAGCAGTAATCGAGTGCGGCCGCGAGGCCGTCCGGGCCACTGAAGTCGACCACCACATCCAGCACCGGCGCCTCGCGCCAGTCATGCGCGTAATGCAGCGACGTACCCGGCAGCGAGGCACCGTCGTGTTCCGAGCCGGGGGCGACCACGACACGCGCCAACTCGAAGCGATGATCCACCCGCACCCGCTGCAGCAACTCGTGCCCCATGCGGCCGGAGGCACCATTGATGGCAAGGCGAAGGCTGGAGGTCATGGCCGGTTTCCCGTGAAAACAGCAGCGTAACGCGTCGCCGGACAAGACGCACGAGCAGCGACAAAAAGAAGGCTAAACGGCCGGATCAGGAAACCTGCGAGGTCACCCGCGACCAGAACTGCTTGACGCCATCGACCCAGGTCTTGGCGCGCGGCATGTGCTTCTCCGCCGCCCCACCGGCAAAGGTGGTCTCCAGTTGCTCGAACAGTTCGCGCTGTTGCTTGGTCAGGCGCACCGGCGTTTCCACCACCACGCGACAGATCAGATCACCGGTGCGCCCGTTGCGTACCGATTTGACGCCACGACCGCGCAAACGGAACTGCTGGCCAGTCTGCGTCTCGGGCGGAATCGTGATGGGCACTTCGCCGTCCAGCGTCGGCACCGGCAATTCGGCGCCCAGCGCAGCCTGCGAGAAGCGGATCGGCAACTCGCAGTGCAGATCATTGCCCTCACGCTGGAAGATCTTGTGCTCGCGCACGTGTACTTCCACATAGAGGTCACCCGCCGGTGCGCCAGCGGGACCGGCTTCGCCCTGGCCGGTGAGACGAATGCGGTCGCCGTTGTCCACACCCTCGGGGATGCGCACCGACAATGTGCGCCGCTCTTCCAGCCGGCCTTCACCATGGCAGGGCTTGCACGGTTTCTCGATGACCTTGCCGGCGCCGCCGCACTGCGGACACGCCTGCTGGATCGAAAAAATGCCGTTCTGCATGCGCACGCGACCGTGGCCGTTGCACGTCTTGCAGGTGACGGTCTTGCCGTCCGCCGACCCGGTGCCGTTGCAGTGGTGGCAGTTCACCTGGGTGGGAATCTCGATCTTCTGCTCGGTGCCGAACACGGCTTCCTCGAGATCCAGCTCCATGATGTAGCGCAGGTCGGAACCACGCCGCTGGCGCCCCCGGCCACCACCGAAAATATCGCCGAAAATATCGCCGAAAATGTCACCCACGTCGCCGAAGCCACCGGCACGACCACCGCCCATGCCGCCTTCGAAAGCGTCATGGCCGTACTGGTCGTACATCGAGCGCTTCTGCGCATCGGACAACACTTCGTAGGCTTCCTTGGCCTCCTTGAACTTGTCCTGCGCCGCCGGATCGTCGGGGCAACGGTCCGGGTGGTACTTCATCGCCAGCCGGCGAAAGGACTTCTTCAGCTCAACCTCGGTGACCGTGCGCTCGACACCCAGGACTTCGTAGTAATCACGCTTGCTCATCATTTGATCCGCGACTCGATGCGTTGATCGGGGATGAACCAGATCGCTGCCACCGAGGCATAAAGGAAACACGATATCCACGGCGCCACAAACGCCAGCAGGATACCCAACAGATACATGGCGGCGGCGAGCCAGCCTTTCCAGTCCGCACCCACCGCCTGCGCCAGCAACGAATCACAGCCACCATTGGCCGTGATCAGGCTGCGCTGCAGTGGCTGCCAGGCCAATGCGCACATCAGCAGCACGCCACCGTACACCGCCACCGGCAACCCAGCGAAATGGTTTTCGCCCATCCAGCCGGTGGCCACCGGCATCAGCGACAACCAGAACAGCAAGTGCAGGTTGGCCCACAACACCTTGCCATTGATCCGCTCGGCAACATGCAGAAAGTGGTGATGGTTGTTCCAGTAGATGCCGACGTACACGAAACTGAGCACGTAGCTGAGGAATACCGGCCATTGTGCGGCCAGCACTTCCCAACTGCTGCCATGAGGCACCTTCAGCTCCAGCACCATGATGGTGATGATGATGGCGAGCACGCCATCGCTGAAGGCTTCGAGCCTGCCTTTCCCCATGCCGTCTCCCCTACATCCTGCATGACAACGGCCCGCGTGCCTTGGCGAGGCACGCGGGCCGTGACGTCATTACTTCTTCTCGTCGTCCTTGACTTCGGTGAATTCGGCGTCCACCACGTCGTCAGGCTGCGCCGAACCGCCGCCCGGAGCCGCCTGCGGGCCGGCATCGGCACCGCCAGCCTGGGCCGCGGCATACAGCGCCTGCGCCACCTGCTCCAGCTTCTCGACCTTCGACTCGATCGCGGCCTTGTCCTCGCCGTCCTTCACCTTCTCCAGGTCGGACAGCGCACCCTCGATCGTGCTGAGTTGATCGGACGGCACCTTGCCGCCGTGTTCCTTCAGCGCGCTGCGGGTGGCGTGCACCAGCTGATCGGCCTTGTTGCGGGTGGCCACCAGCTCCTGGAACTTCTTGTCCTCTTCCTTGTTCGCTTCGGCGTCGGCAACCATCCGCTGGATCTCGTCGTCGGACAGACCCGAGCCGGCCTTGATCTCGATCTTCTGCTCCTTGCCGGTCTTCTTGTCCTTGGCCGACACGTGCAGGATGCCGTTGGCGTCGATATCGAAGGTGACCTCGATCTGCGGCATGCCGCGCGGCGCCGGATCGATGCCCTGCAGGTCGAACTTGCCCAGCGACTTGTTCGCGCTGGCACGATCGCGCTCGCCCTGCAGCACGTGCACGGTCACCGCGGTCTGGTTGTCGTCGGCGGTCGAGAACGTCTGCGAGGCCTTGGTCGGCACCGTGGTGTTCTTCTCGATCAGCTTGGTCATCACGCCGCCCATGGTCTCGATGCCCAGCGACAGCGGGGTCACGTCGAGCAGCAGCACGTCCTTGACCGAACCACCCAGCACGCCACCCTGAATCGCGGCACCCACGGCCACGGCTTCATCCGGGTTGACGTCCTTGCGCGGTTCCTTGCCGAAGAAGTCCTTCACCGCTTCCTGCACCTTGGGCATGCGGGTCTGGCCACCGACGAGGATCACCTCGTTGATGTCGGACACACGCAGGCCGGCGTCGTTCAGCGCGGTGCGGCACGGATCGATGGTGCGCTTGACCAGCTCTTCCACCAGCGCTTCCAGCTTGGCACGGGTGAGCTTGATGTTCAGATGCTTCGGACCGGAAGCGTCGGCCGTCACGTACGGCAGGTTCACTTCGGTCTGGTGGCTGGAGGACAGTTCGATCTTGGCGCGCTCGGCAGCGTCCTTCAGGCGCTGCAGCGCGAGCGGATCCTTGCGCAGGTCGATGCCCTGGTCCTTGTTGAACTCGTCGACCAGGTAGTCGATGACGCGCATGTCGAAATCTTCGCCGCCGAGGAAGGTGTCGCCATTGGTGGCCAGCACCTCGAACTGCTTCTCACCGTCAACTTCGGCGATCTCGATGATCGACACGTCGAAGGTACCGCCGCCCAGGTCGTACACGGCGATCTTGCGGTCACCGCCGTTCTTGTCCAGACCATAGGCCAGCGCGGCCGCGGTCGGCTCGTTGATGATGCGCTTCACTTCCAGCCCGGCGATCTTGCCGGCGTCCTTGGTCGCCTGGCGCTGGCTGTCGTTGAAGTACGCGGGCACCGTGATCACGGCCTCGGTGATCGTCTCGCCCAGGTAATCCTCGGCGGTCTTCTTCATCTTCATCAGCACCTTGGCGGCGATTTCCTGCGGCGCCATCTTCTTGCCGTCGGAGGTCTGCACCCACGCATCGCCGTTCTCATGCGCGACGATGCCGTAGGGCACGATGTGCAGGTCTTTCTGCACCTCGGCATCGGTGAACTTGCGGCCGATCAGGCGCTTCACCGCGTAGAAGGTGTTCTTGGGATTGGTCACGCTCTGGCGCTTGGCCGGCGCGCCGACCAGCACTTCGCCGTCCTTGCTGAACGCCACGATCGACGGCGTGGTGCGATCGCCTTCCGAATTCTCGATGACCTTGGTGGTGCTGCCGTCCATCACGGATACGCAGGAGTTGGTCGTACCCAGATCGATACCGATGATCTTGCCCATAGTTTTCATGCTCCAGATGCTTGGTGCGGCCCCCGCGGCCGCGATGATTTCCAGATGGGGGTCATGCCCCGCGATTCAATGCTGGCGCGGCTTCGGATGCCGCGCGTTCAGCTGTGTGCGATCGATCAATCCCTGGCCACGGCGACCAGCGCCGGGCGCAACAGGCGCTCGTTCAGCACATATCCCTTCTGCAACACGCTGACCACGGTGCCCGGCGTCGCGCCAGGCGCATCGACCATGCTCACCGCATGATGGCGCTCCGGATCAAGCGGCTCGCCGAGCGGATCGACCTGCGCCAGACCGTGGTTCTCGCCCACCTTGAGCAGCGACTTCAGGGTCAGGCTGAGGCCTTCGCGCATGGAGGTGACATCGCCGCCCTCCACCGCCAACCCGCTTTCCAGTCCGTCGTAAACCGGCAGCAGCTCGTTCAACAACTTCTCGTTGGCGAAACGACGCGCCTGTTCCAGGTCGCGATGCAGGCGGCGGCGCTGGTTTTCCAGCTCGGCCTTTTCGCGCAGCACGGTATCGCGCAGCTCGGTATTGCCGGCTTCCAGCTCGGCCACGCGGGCTTTCAACGCCTCCAGATCGGCGATCAGCGCCTCGTCCGCCGCATTGCCTTCGGGCGCACCGTTCGGCGCCTGCGGATCAGTGTTCTGCATGGTGTGACTCCAAACCTCGTCCGTGGCCGGCACACGTTGCCGACCGTCCAAAAATCTGCGGGCAACCCCGCCCCCGGGGCCTCTTATGAGGCCGTCGCGGCGCGATTCAAGGCATCGCTGAGCAATCCGGCGGTGGCCTGCACCACCGGAATCACTCGCTCGTAGGCCATGCGCGTGGGACCAATCACGCCCACCGCGCCCAGCACCCGCCCTTGCGTGCCATAACTGGCGGTGACCACGCTGCAGCCATCCAGCGCCGTAAAGCCCGATTCCTCGCCGATGAACAGGCGCACGCCCGGCGCGCGGGCGCAAACTTCCATCAGCTGCAACAACTCGTTTTTCTTCTGGAACGCCTCGAACAGGTCGCGCAGGCGATCCAGGTCGGCCAGTTCCGCATAGCCCATCAGGTTGGTCTGGCCACTGACCAACACGTCGTCGCCGCCAACCTGGGGCGCGAACGAAGCCGTGGTCAGCTCCATCGCGCTGGCCAGCAGGCGGTTCAGCTCGCTGCCGGTCTCGCGCAACTCGCCCAGCAGATGGGCCCGAATGTCGTCCACGCGCAGGCCGACAAAATGCGCGTTGATGTAGTTCGCCGCCTGTTCCAGCTCGCTGCCATCCAGCGGCTTGGCCAGTTGCACGATGCGGTTCTGCACCTGGTTGTCGGAAAACACCAGGATCACCAGCACGCGGGCATCCGGCAGCGGCACGAAATCGATGTGGCGCAGCGGGAAATCGGCCTGGCGCGGCACCGTCACCACGCCGGCGAAGTGGGTCATCGCCGACAACAGGGTCGAGACATTGCCGAGCAGGTCGCGCGTGGTGGTGGGCTGCGGCGGCAACTCGCGGCGCAACCGGGCCATGTCTTCGTGCGGCAACGGCTGCAGCTCGATCAGGCTGTCCACGAACAACCGCAGGCCACGCGGCGTGGGCACGCGCCCGGCCGAGGTATGCGGCGAGGCCACCAGGCCGGCGTCTTCCAGGTCGGACATGATGTTGCGGATAGTCGCCGGGCTGACTGCCAGCCCCGACGAGCGCGACAGCGTGCGCGATCCCACCGGCTCGCCATCCAGCAGGTATTGCGCAATCAGCGTGCGCAACAACCGCCGGGCGCGGGCATCGAGATCAAGATGGCTGTTCAAGAAAGACATGCGCTGTGGCAATCCGTGAGACGCACAAGAAATAAGGTCTGCGCCGCCCACATGCAAGCGCAGGCAGCGGCAACCACCCCGGCTGTCCGGCGATTGTAGCGGGTCGCCAGCCGTTACAATCCTGCACACAACCACCCGGACTGTACCCAGCCCACTCATGCTCACTTCGCTCTACGTTCGCCACTTTGCTGTCGTCGAAGCCGCCGAGATCAGCTTCGGACCGGGCCTCACCGTCGTCAGCGGGGAAACCGGCGCCGGTAAATCCCTGCTGGTCGACGCCCTGCTGCTGCTTGCCGGCGCCCGCGCCGACAGCGGCGTGGTTCGCGCCGGCAGCGACCGGGCCGAACTGGCCGCCGAATTCGACCTGTCCGACCTGCCGGAAGCCCGCGCCTGGCTCAAGCACGAGGAACTGGACGAGGACGAGGCCTGCCAGCTGCGCCGGGTCATCCGCGCCGAAGGCAGTTCCCGTGCCTGGGTCAACGGCCGTCCGGTCAATGCCGGCCAGCTCGGCGAACTGGCCAGCCTGCTGGTGGAAATCCATGGCCAGCACGAGCACCAGGCGTTGCTGTCGCGGGCGCACCAACTTGCCCTGCTCGATGCCTATGCCGGCAACGACAGCGTGGCCGGGCAAGTACGCGAACTGGCCGGCCAATGGCGCGAGCTGGGATCGCGCATCCGCCGGCTCAGCGGCGGCGAGGATCGCGAGCAACGGCTGGAGCTGCTGCGCCACGAATGCGACGAGCTCGAGAAGTGGGCGCTGCCCGCCGACGAGCTGGCTGAGCTGGAAACCAGCCACCGCCGTCTCGCCAATGCCGGCAAGCTTGCCGAAGGCGCCGCCGGCATCGTCGAACTGCTCGACGGTGACAGCGAATTCGCCCTGCGGCGCGCACTGGGTCGTACCCACGCCGAGCTGGGCAAGCTGGCCGAACTGGATGACCGCCTCGCGCCGCTGCTTGAGCTGCTGGACAACGCCACGATCCAGCTCGGCGAAGCGGCCGACGGACTGGGCCGTTACGGCCAGGATGTCGATCTCGACCCGGAGCGGTTCACCGAAATCGACGAACACCTGGCCCGACTGCACGAGCTTGGTCGTCGCCATCGCCTGCCCATGGCAGAGCTGCATGACAAGCTGGGCGAGCTGCGCAGCGAACTGGACGAACTGGAGGGGGCCGGCGACGCGCTGGAACAACTGGCCGCCCAACGCGAGCGCACGCAGGCGCAATACGTCACCGCAGCCACCGCACTAAGCAAGGCCCGAAATATCGCAGCGACACGCCTCGGTACCGATGTGAGCACGCTGATGGGCGAGCTGGGCATGGCCGGCGGCGTGCTGCAGGTTGCGCTGGAAGCGGCGGAGGGCGACGAGCCGGATGCCCAGGGCCGCGAACGCTGCGAACTGCTGGTCAGCGCCAATCCCGGCCAGCCGCCGCGCCCGCTGCGCAAGGTGGCTTCCGGTGGCGAACTGGCCCGCATCAGCCTGGCCATCGAAGTGGCCACGCTGGGCAAGGACAGCGTGGGCAGCATGATCTTCGACGAAGTCGACAGCGGCATCGGCGGCGCCGTGGCCGAAGTGGTCGGACAGAAACTGCGCTCACTGGGCGCACAGCGGCAGGTCCTCTGCGTCACCCACCTGCCCCAGGTCGCCGCCCAGGGCCATGCCCACCTGCGCGTCAGCAAGCACAGCGGGGACGACTCCACCCACACGCGCATCGAAACGCTGGACGCGGCCGGCCGGCGCGACGAGCTGGCACGCATGCTCGGCGGCGTGGAAATCACCCGCGAAACGCGCGCCCATGCGAAGAAGATGCTGGAGCAGGCCCAGGTCGACTGATCCCGGCGTCTGGGCGGATCTCAGTTGCGCGCGGTATCCAGCAGCCCGCGCTCGCTCGCCATCCGGTACAGATCCAGTTCCGACCCCGCGCCCAGCTTGCCCATCAGGCTGGCGCGGTGGATATAGACCGTTTTCTGGCCGATACCCAGTTCGGCCGCCACCTGCTTGGGTGCACGACCGGCCGCCAGCAGCAGGAACACCTCGCGCTCGCGCGCCGTCAGGCGTTCGAACGGATCAAGTGCCTCGCCCGGCCGTTCGGCGCGACGCTGGCGCAGGTCCGAGCTGAGGAATTGTTCGCCCTGCATCACCGCACGCAGCCCGGCCACCAGTTCTTCCGGCGCCACGCCCTTGGTGACATAGCCACTGGCACCGCGACGCAAGGCCTCGGACACGTAGGGTTCGCCATCGTGCATGCTCAGCACCACGATGCGGGTATCCGCCGCCACGCTGAGCAGATGCTCGATCAGCGGCAAGCCACTGCCGTCCGGCAGCGACAGGTCGAGCGCCACCAGGTCGGGCTGATGCTGGGCGATGGCCTCGACCGCGTCATCGGCGTTGCGACATTCCGCGATCACTTCCAAGTCCGGCTCCATGCCAATGAGCCGCTTGAAGCCTTCCCGCACGATGGCATGGTCGTCGACCAGAACAATGCTGTACATGGCCTCACTGTATCAGTGTTGCCGCCTGTCTGGCGCGACGGCCATGTACCATCCGCGCATGCGCCAGATGACCTTGCCCTCGTTCGTTCGCGGCCCGCTGGCCGGACTTGGCTATGCCCTGCTCTGGCTGCTGCTGTGGCCCACCGCCGAGCCCTACTGGATGTTGCCGTTCGGCCTGCGCTTCGGCGTGCTGCTGCTGGCGCCGCTGCGCTACTGGCCATGGCTGCTGGGCGGCGAGTTGATCGCCACCGGCCTGATCGACGTCCATTTGCACATCCCGCTGGGCTGGATCGGCTTTGCCGCGGGTGACCTGCCACAGCCACTGGTGGTGGCGATTTGCCTGTGGCTGCTGCGCCGGACCAACCTGAAAGCCAGCCTGCGCGATCCCGAAGACGTATCGCGATTGCTGTTGTCGGTGGCCTTCACCGTACTGGCCGCCACCGCCGCCGATGCCGTGCTGCTGGCGCTGCTGCATTCCTCGCCCTCGTCGAACATGCTGCTGGACATGCTCGGCCAGGACCTGCTGGGCAACTACGTCGGCGTGCTGCTGATGACCCCGCCGCTGATCCTGCTGTTTCGCGCTCGCCCCACGCGGCAGGCACTGCGCGCGCTGTCGATGGACGGGCTGCTGGTCATGCTGCCCTCGCTGGTGATCCTGCTGGCCCTGGCCGAGCAGGCCGGGCCGCAACGGGAGTTCGCCCGCGTGCTGTCGCTGGCACCTGTACTGTTTTTCGCCTTCCGGCATGGCTGGCGCGGTGCCAGCCTGTCGATGCTGGTCTCCAGCCTCGGCATGGCCATGGTCGACCGGCTGATGATCCATGCCGATCCTACGGCTTCGGCCCATCTGTTTCTTGCCGTTGCCGGCACCGGCGCACTGATGCTGGGCTCGGCCACGGATGCCCTGCGCCGCAGCAGCGCGCGGGTGGCCGAGCAGAACGTGCATCTGGGCGCCGTCAACCGGCGCCTCGATCACCTCGCGCGCCAGCTGCGCGATGCCGCGCGTGGCAACCTCCAGGCCGAGGAAGACCTGCGTCGGCACATGGCCGCCGAGTTGCATGACGAGCTGGGCCAGAACCTCACCGCCATCCAGACCCATGTGAAGCTGGCCCAGTCGCGCCTGCAGCAGGCCGGCCTGGAAGACACCGGTGCGGCGATCAACGGCATCCTGGGGCATATGCGCCGCGCCCTGCATCAGCTGCTGGACGACCTGCGCCCCGCCGTCCTGGACGAATTCGGCCTGATGCGCGCCCTCGACGAAGGCCCCATCCGCGACCTGCTGGCCACTGCCCGCATGGCCTACCACACCGATTTGCGTGGCGAACCCCGCCTGCTGGAAGAAGACATCCGCACCGCGATCTATCGACTGGCCCAGGAAAGCGCCACCAATGCGGTCAAGCACGCCCAGGCCAGTGAATTCCGCCTGCGCCTGCGCATTGGCGAGCGCCAGGGCGTCGCGCTGGCACTGCTGGATATCCGTGACGACGGCATCGGCCTGCCCGAGCGGGTATCCGGCGAAGGCCGCGGCCTGCAAGGCATGCGCGACCGGGTCACCTCGCTCGGCGGCCTGTTTCGACTGCGCGCCGGGCATGGTGGAGTCCACCTGCGGGTTTTGCTGCGAAGCAACACGCCAAACCGTGAGCCTGGTCGCTCGAAACAGGCCAACTAGGAAATTTTCCAATATCGCTCGCGTGAAGTCTTCGTTAGGATCATTCCATCGATGTGGGGGAGCCGCCATCGCAAGATGGTGTGCCGGGTCAACCGTGGGGACGGTCGGCCCGAAGGACGGCAGGATGCTGTTCCGCCGATGTCAGAGGCGATATGTGCGTATCTCGAGCAATTCGAATACATCACACCGCCGAACGGCAACGGATAAACCGCTGGGTGGACAGGAGTCCTCCCGCGGTTTTTTTTATGGGCGTCATTCAGCCGACCCGGATATCTCGCCCGTTTCCCTGCCCGGCGCGGTGGCCGCGCCGGGCCAAGCCATTTCCGCCTACTTCGAGCGCGACTTGGGGCGTACGTAAAGCACCAGGCTATGGTCTTCGATCACATAGCCGTGGCTGGCGGCGATCTGGTGCTGCAGCTTTTCGATTTCCTCGCTGACGAACTCGATCACCTTTCCGCTGTCCACATCAATCATGTGGTCGTGGTGCTGGCCACGATCCAGCTCGTAGACGGCCTGCCCACCCTCGAAATTGTGCTTGACGAGGATGCCGGCCGCTTCGAACTGGGTCAGCACCCGGTACACCGTGGCCAGGCCGATGTCTTCCTGGTAGGCGAGCAGCTTCTTGTACACATCCTCGGCGGTGAGATGGTGAATGCCATCTTCCTCGAAGATCTGCAGGATACGCATGCGCGGGTGCGTGACCTTCAGGCCGACACGGCGCAGCTCCTGGGTTTCCTGTTCCATCGCAAGCTCCCCGATACACGGTGCGGTCAAGCCGTTAGTGTATCATCCGACACCTTCACGATCCGGACGCAACACGCATGCAAAAACTGATTCGCACGCTGGGTTTCGCCATGCTGGCCCTGCCGCTGGCAGGCTGCCATCTCGTGTACACCCCCGACGTGCAGCAGGGCAACCTGTTCAGCAAGACCGTCGACCAGAAGGCCGTCGATCAACTCAAGCCCGGACTGACCAAGGAACAGGTGCTGACGCTGCTGGGCACGCCGTCGGTGGCGTCGCCGTTCGATCACAGCCGTTGGGACTACGTGTCGACCTACTCGCATCGTGGCGAGAAGAGGATCACGCACACCATGAGCCTGTATTTCGACAACGACTCGCTGGCGCGCATCGAGGGCACCCCGTTTGCCCAGGACACCAAGCAGATCATCAAGCAGAACCAGAAGTACCACGTGAACTACCCGGTCAACGAGACCGAGGGCGACAAGAGCGAGACCAAGAAGGACAAGCCGGTCATCGGCGTGGGCGCCACTACCGGCAAGCCGGACAACGGCACCCCCTGATCCTCGCGCGCAGGTCGTCCGTGGTCAACCGCCGGCCCGGCGCCGGCGCGCGTCCTTCGGATCCAGCAACAGCGGCCGGTAGATCTCCACCCGGTCGCCATCGTGAAGCGTGTCATCCGGACGCACGCGCCTGGCGAAAATGCCCAGGCGGTCCGGATCAATCACGAGGCCGGGCGCATCAAGCAAAACGCCTGACGCTTCGATCGCCTGCATCACGCTGGCCCCCTGCCCCAGTTCCACCCGGTACACCTGCTGGCGATCAGGCAAGGCAAGAACCACTTCCACCGCCATGCGATCAACCATGGATGCGCTCGGCTTCATGGCAGAAGTCGTCCACCATGCGACTGGCCAGGCCCTGGAAGCCCAACTTTATCGCCGCCCCACCGAAACGCCCGGCATAGTCGAAGTCCAGTGCGAAGAGGATCTTGCAGCCTTCCTCGCCCAGCGCAATGAAGTCCCACACGCCTTCCAGCCGGCGAAACGGACCATCGACCAGGCTGACCTGCAACCGCCTGGGACGCTCGACGGTGTTGCGCGTGGTAAAGCTGTGATGGAACCCGGCGAACTTGAGATCCAGCCGCGCCACCAGCATGTTCTCGCCTCGCTCCAGCACTTCGGCACCGGAACACCAATGGAAGCGCTTTGGGTATGCTTCGACCTCATTGACCAGGTCGAACATCTGCTCTGGCGAATATTTCACCAGCGCGGTACGGCGGATTTCGGTCACGGCAGCCTCGTCGATTTCAGCATCCGCTCGATGGATGCGCATTTCAGGATTTCGCGTTCATCCATGAACGTGGAGATCAAACAGCATCCATCCAAGGATGCCTCTTTCAACAGGCATGGCCCGGACAGGGTCAGGCCGGCAACGCGGCCACCCGATGGCCCGAAGTTTAGCGGACATGGCCAAGAGCAAGGACAAAGACAACAAGGGTGGCGGCACCATCGCACTCAACAAGCGCGCACGCCACGAATACCACATCGACCAGCGCTACGAGGCCGGCATCGCCCTGCAGGGCTGGGAGCTGAAATCGCTGCGCGCCGGCCGGATCAACTTCGGTGACGGCTACGCCGTCGTGCTCAAGGGCGAGATCTTCCTGGTCGGCACCTCGATCCCGCCGTTGATCAGCGCCTCCACCCACGTCATAGCCGACGACCGGCGCACCCGCAAGCTGCTGCTGCACAAGCAGGAGATCGACCAGCTGATCGGCGCGGTCGAGCGCAAGGGCTACACCCTGGTGCCCGTCGCCATGTACTGGAAAGGCAACCGGGTGAAGGTGGAAATCGGCCTGGCGCGCGGCAAGCAGGAGCACGACAAGCGCGACACCGAGAAAGAACGCGACTGGCAACGCGAGAAGCAGCGCACCATGCGCTCGCACAACCGCACGGTCTGATGCAGTTGGCCCGCCACACCGGATCTGAACCGACAGTCACGATTTCGATTGATGTGTCGCGAACCCACCCCATATACTCCATCGACTGACCAGCTTTGTTTTCCCCGGGGGTGTTCTGGCTTCGACGGGGGTAGTGAGATGGCTTGGTGCATGCCGAGGGGGCAGCTTTCCTCGTTAATCCAGCAGCAAAACTCATAATTGCCAACGATAGCAATTACGCTCTCGCCGCTTAAGGCGTAGCCCCGAACCCACTTGTGCTCGTGCTTGTCGGTGTAGGGTCATTATCACGGGATCGTCCGAACGCCGCCGCCTGTCGGTGCAGGACTAAATCAAGCAGGCTGGTCCTTCGGCGCGCTTCGCACACCGTGCTGCCGCGGGACGAGATCCAACGGTGAGCTAAGCATGTAGTACCGGGCGTCAAGCGCCTTCGGACGCGGGTTCGACTCCCGCCACCTCCACCAACCCGATCCCCAGTTGATTGAATCAACTGGGGATTTTTTATGCCTGCTCTTCAGGCGAGCTCCCCTGGCAGATACCCCCTGCCATCAGTCATGCCAGAAAACGCGTTTCTCCGATTGACGTCGTAAATCCTAGTGTTATAGTTAACTACAACACCGGTAGACGAGATCACCAAGGAGAATCGTCATGAACAGCCAGTTGACCCACAGCAACAATCCGTCCATCCCGCTGGACGACGCGTTTGTATCCGCCCCGATCAATGCCACGCCACTGGTCTCCCTGATCGCGGCCGTGCTCATCACCGGCTTCGGCCTGTTCGCGCTGAGCCACGGCGCCAGCAACATGGCCCCCAGCCAGATCGATGGCATCAAGGTGACCAACCTGGCCCCGGTCGAAGTGCGCCCCAGCGCCGACGAAATGCGCGCAGCCCTGTTGTCCGTGGATGCCAGGACTGGCGCCGCGATCATGGCCCTGCCGCACACGGTCGAGGCTGGCGCCGGCATGCTCGGAGCGCAGTTGGCGATGCCCTACTATTCCTTTGGCAACACGAACAACAGCACCGCCAGCATCAAGGAATAACCCATGACCATCACCTGGAACGACAGCGTCCCGATCTATCGCCAACTACGCGAACGCGTGGTGGCGATGATCCTGGACGGCGCCTTGAACGAGGGCGACCCGCTGCCGTCGGTACGCCAGGTGGCCGCGGATTTCCAGATCAATCCGCTCACCGTATCGAAGGCATACCAGGAACTGGTCGACGACCAATTGGTGGAAAAACGGAGGGGATTGGGCATGTTTGTCATCGATGGCGCCCGCGAGGCGCTGCTGAAATCCGAGCGGGAGCGGTTCCTGCGCGAGGAGTGGCCAGTGTTGTACGCCCGGCTGCAACGACTGGGACTGGACCTGAAAACGCTGATGCGCGAAGCCGACAAGGCGGCAGAGGACAAGTCATGAGCACCGTGATTACCGCCAATGGATTGAGCAAGCGCTACAAGGCCTCGCTGGCGCTGGACAATGCCAGCTTCCGCATCGAGTCCGGCCGCATCGTGGGCTTGATCGGTCCCAACGGCGCCGGCAAGACCACCGCGCTGAAGGCCATTCTCGGCCTGACCGATTTCCAGGGCGAACTGGACGTACTCGGCCTCGATCCGCGCAAACAACGCGGCCGGCTGATGGAGCAGGTCTGCTTCATTGCCGACGTCGCCGTGCTGCCGCGCTGGATCCGCGTGCGCGAAGCCGTGGATTTCGTCGCCAACATCCATCCGCGCTTCAATCGCGCCAAGTGCGAGGCCTTCCTGGCACGCACCAAGCTGCAACCGAATCAGCGCGTGCGGCAAATGTCCAAGGGCATGATCGTGCAGCTGCATCTGGCATTGGTGATGGCCATCGACGCCCGTCTGCTGGTGCTGGACGAGCCCACGCTGGGCCTCGACATCCTCTACCGCAAGCAGTTCTACCAGAGCTTGCTGGAAGACTACTTCGACGAAGACAAGACCATCATCGTCACCACCCACCAGGTGGAAGAGGTGGAGCACATCCTCACCGACCTGATGTTCATCCGCGACGGCAAGATCGTGCTGGACGCGGACATGGAAGCGATCGGCGAGCGCTTTATCGAAGTGATGGTCGGCGCCGATCACGCGGCCGCAGCACGCGCCTTGAAGCCGCTGGACGAGCGCCAGGTGTTCGGCAAGAGCATTTTTCTGTTCGACGGCGCGGATCGCGCCATGCTGGAGGCGCTGGGCGAAATTCGCCGGCCTTCCGTCAGCGATCTGTTCGTCGCCACCATGAAGGGAACCTACGCATGAAAACCTTCTATTGGCTCGTGAAGCGGGAGTTCTGGGAACACCGCGGCGGCTTTCTGTGGACCCCGGTCATCGTTGGCGGCATCTTCCTGTTGCTGAACCTGATGGGGATCGCTGTCGGCGAAGCATTCGGTGCCCATCACGGCATGACCATGTCCGGCAACAACATGCATTTGTTCAACCAGGCCATGACCGATGGCGACACGGACAAGATCGGTTTCGGGCTGGACATGATGATGTTCTCGACCAGCATCATCATCAGCATCGTGCTCGGCTTCGTGCTGTTCTTCTACTGCCTGGGCGCGCTGTATGACGACCGCAAGGACCGCAGCCTGCTGTTCTGGAAGTCACTGCCGATCTCGGATACGGCCACGGTCCTGTCCAAGGTGTTTTCGGCGGCCGTGCTGGCTCCGGTGATTGCCGTGATCTGCGGCGTGCTGACCGGTCTGCTGATGCTGCTGATGTACGTGATCACGCTGTCGTTCCATGGCGTGAGTGCCTGGCGCCTGCTGACGCTGGCGCATCCGTTCCAGGTCATCGCCGATCTGGTCGGCTCGATCCCGCTATACGTCCTGTGGGCGCTTCCCACGCTGGGCTGGCTGCTGTTGTGTTCGGCCTGGGCGCGCAGCAAGCCGTTCCTGTGGGCTGTTGCACTTCCCGTGGGTGTGGGTGTCGTGATCGGTTGGTTCAATCTGCTCGGCTCGATCAGCGTGAACAATCTCTGGTACTGGAAAAACGTCTGCGGTCGCGTGCTGCTGAGCATTTTCCCCGGGGGCTGGCTGGGGCAGAACCACATGATGCAACTGAGCGACGGCGGCGTGGCGCATGCTCTGGATTTCCTCCATGTCGCTCATGCCTACCAAGTGCTGGGTACCCCCTCCATCTGGATCGAGGCCGCCGTTGGCGCAGCGATGATCGCCGGTGCCATCTGGCTGCGCCGTTGGCGCGACGACAACTGAATCATCGCCCTGCTCCGACCCGCTTACAGGAGTTACACCATGAAACTGCATCACCTTGCCGGCGTGCTGCTTCTACCCGCTCTGCTGGCGGGCTGCGGCTCCAGCAACCATGACTTCACCACCGTGCGACAGGGTGCGGTCAGCATCAACTTCGAGGATGGCGCGGTCCTGCTGCATGCGAACGATCAGCCCAAGGCCCAGATTGCCGCCAACGGCGATTTCAGCATCGCCGGCAAACCCGTCACGCTGACCGAGCCCCAGCGTGAGCTGTTCAAGCAGTACTACGGCGACGCTGTCAGTATCCGCGACGAAGGTATCGCCACCGGCAAGGCTGGCGCGGCCATGGCCGGTCACGCCATCGGCGACGTGGTGTCCGGGCTGATACATGGCAATCCGGACCAAATTGGCCCCACCATCAAGGCCCGGGCCGGCAAGGTCACCGCACAGGCAACGCAGATATGCCACGCGTTTGGTGACCTGCGCACTGCCCAGGATGCCATCAGCAGTCAGGTCGAGGCATTCCGTCCCTACGCCACGATTACGGCCGACGATGTCCAGGACTGCCTGAAGGAAACCAGCAAGGCGACCGACTCGATCACCGCACATTGAGACCGACCTGCGGGCGCCTGACAAATGGGCGCCCGCAGTCCAATCCACTCAGGGACGACGCATGACCTCGATCAACAGAAAGGCGCGAATCGCTGGCTTTATCTACCTGCTATGCGTGCTCATTGCGCCCTATCGGCTTGTCTATATACCAAACGCGCTATTCGTCACCGGCAACGCGAGCGCAACGGCCGCCAACATCGCCGCGCACGAGACGATTTTCCGGCTCGGCATCTTCAGCGACCTGCTTACCGGTGTCATCCAGATCTTCCTCGGTCTGGCGTTCTACCGGTTGTTCAAGGAAGTGAACCGCAAGCAGGCCATGCTGCTGGTGATCGTGAGCGGGATCCTGATCCCGGCAATCTACTTCTTCAACGTGCTCAATGACGCGGCCGCACTACTGCTGGTGCACGGCGCGGATTTTCTGTCGGTATTCAGCCAAGGCCAGCGCGAGGCACTGGCGATGCTGTTCCTCAAGCTGCACGGCCAGGAAGTCAGCGCCGCTGAAATCCTGTGGGGGTTGTGGCTGTTCCCGCTGGCCGCACTGGTGCTGCGTTCCGGTTTCCTGCCGCGAGTACTCGGCTACTGGCTGATCCTCAACGGCGTGGCGTACGTGATGCAAAGCTTTGCATGGGCAGTATCTCCACAGATTCAGGACACCCTCTCAAGCATCGCCTGGCCGATCCAGTTCGGTGAGGTCGTGTTCATGCTGTGGCTGTTGATCATGGGCGCACGCAGTGGTTTCCGGCGCAGCCATGTGCCCGCGCAATCCAGCACGTAGCATGCGCTGAACGCCCATCGGATTACTTGATCTTTCTCACCACAGGGATGATGCGATGAACGCGACGACCAGAACGGCACTGCAAGATGTCAAGGTACACGTCAGATTCAAACTGGCGGCGCTGTGGGCATCCGTCATGTCCTGCTACATCTATGGGGACTTCCTTGGGCTTTACCGACCCGGTGACGTCAAAGGCATCCTGAACGGGCAAGGCTTGCTTGGACCCACCAGTCAAGCGTCGCTGCTTGTCGTCGCCATCCTCGTCGCGGTGCCGGCCGCGATGATTTTCCTGTCGCTGGTGTTGCCGCCCGCACTGAGCCGCTGGCTGAATATCCTCGTCGGCGCGATTCTGACCGCCATCGTGCTGGTGACCATTCCTGGCTCATGGGCCTTTTACATTTTTCTCAGCGCCATCGAAGTCGTACTGCAATCGCTTGCTGTCTGGTACGCATGGCGTTGGCCCCGACAGGCCATCGCATAATGTAGGAGCCCACCTTGTGGGCGATGTTCTCGTTCGGCATACGAAAAGCATCGCCCACAAGGTGGGCTCCTACAGTCGCGGCTGTTACCTTTCGTGGATACCGCCTTTGGTCAGCGCCATCGGATCAAGCAGCTTCTTCAGCTCGGCTTTCGACAAACCGGTGGTTTCCAGTGCCACGTCCATGATCGGTCGCTTTTCCTTGTAGGCCTGCTTGGCAGTGGCCGCGCCCTTCTCGTAGCCGATTACCGGATTCAACGCGGTGACCAGGATCGGGTTCATCGCCAGCACCTGGTCGACGCGCGCCTTGTTGACCTTGAAGCCGGCGATGGCCTTGTCGGCGAGCAGGCGCGAGACGTTGGCGAGGATGCCGATGGATTGCAGCAGGTTGTGCGCGATCAGCGGCAGCATCACGTTGAGCTGGAAGTTGCCGGACTGGCCGGCGATGGTGATCGCGGCGTCGTTGCCGATCACCTGCGCGGCGACCATTGCGGCGGCTTCGGGAATCACCGGATTCACCTTGCCCGGCATGATCGACGACCCCGGCTGCAACGCCGGCAGCTCGATCTCGCCGAGGCCTGCCAGCGGCCCGGAATTCATCCAGCGCAGGTCGTTGGAGATCTTCATCATGGCCACGGCCAGCGTCTTCAATGCGCCGGACAGTTCCACCGCCGCATCCTGCCCGGCCATGCCCTCGAAATAGTTGTCGGCCGATTCGAAGCGCACGCCGGTGAGTTTCTTCAGCTCGCGCGCCATGGACGGGCCGAACTTCGGGTCGGCATTGATGCCGGTACCCACGGCCGTGCCGCCCTGCGGCAGGCGCCGCATGCGCTTCAACGCATCCTCGATGCGCTCGATCGCCGCACCGATCTGCGCCGCCCAGCCGGACAGTTCCTGCCCGAAGGTAATCGGCATCGCATCCATCAGGTGGGTGCGGCCCGTCTTGGGCGTGTTCTTCAGTTGTCGCGCGCGCTGGTCGATGACCTTTTTCAGATGCTTCAGTGCGGGCAGCAATTGCTCGTGCGTGGCCAGCGTGGCGCTGACATGAATGGTGGTGGGAATCACGTCGTTCGAGCTCTGCCCGTAGTTGACGTGGTCGTTCGGGTGCACCTTGCTGCCGGCCTTTGCCGCGAGGTGGGCAATCACCTCGTTCGCATTCATGTTGGTGCTGGTGCCCGAAC
Source organism: Rhodanobacter glycinis (assembly GCF_900114325.1). GTDB lineage: Bacteria > Pseudomonadota > Gammaproteobacteria > Xanthomonadales > Rhodanobacteraceae > Rhodanobacter_A > Rhodanobacter_A glycinis. The sequence continues at coordinate 338,443 of NZ_FOSR01000001.1, read as the reverse complement.
CGGTCTGGAAGATGTCGATCGGAAACTGATCGTCGTATTGCCCTTCCGCCACGGCCATGGCCGCCTTGCGGATCGCCGCGGCCTGGCCCTTCTTCAGATAGCCCAGCGCGAGGTTCGATTCGGCTGCGGCCGCCTTGACCAGGCCCAGCGCACGGATGAACGGGCGCGGCAGGTGCAGGCCGGAAATCGGAAAGTTGTCGATGGCACGCTGGGTCTGCGCGCCGTACAGGGCATCGGCGGGCACCTGCAGCTCGCCCATGCTGTCGTGTTCAGTGCGGAACTGGCTCATGAAACGGGTCCTTTGGGGAGGGAGCCGGCCAACTATAGGCCCGCCGGCGTTCAGCTGGCGACAAATCGGCGGACATGCCGCTGTGGCGAAACCGTCGCGAGGTGATGCCACCTTGGAATAAGCCGGCCCATCCGTTGCCCATCCACGGCCATGTAAACTGACGCACCCTTTTGGTTCCGGAAGTTCACTGATGTCCACTCACGCCCTCACCGCCCTGTCGCCGCTGGACGGCCGCTACGCCGGCAAGGTCGAACCGCTGCGTCCGATCTTCAGCGAATTCGGCCTGATGCACCGCCGCGTGCACGTGGAAATCGAGTGGCTGCTGGCTTTGGCCGCCGAACCGGGCATTGCGGAACTGCCCTCGTTCACGCCAGCCCAGGTCAAGCAACTGCACACCATCGCCGACAGTTTCGGCATCGAGGAAGGCGCGCGCATCAAGGCCATCGAGGCCACCACCAACCACGACGTGAAGGCGGTGGAGTATTTCATCAAGGAACGCATCGGCTCCGATGACGCGCTGGCCCAGGCCAAGGAATTCGTGCATTTCGCCTGCACCAGCGAGGACATCAACAACCTGTCCTATGCGCTGATGCTGCGCGATGCCCGCGAACAGGTGCTGCTGCCCGCGTTCGACCGCATCATCGCCAGCCTGCGCCAGCTGGCGCACGCCAATGCCGACTTGCCGATGCTCGCGCGCACGCACGGCCAGACCGCCTCGCCCACCACACTGGGCAAGGAACTGGCCAACGTGGTGGCGCGCCTGGAGCGCCAGCGCAAGCAGCTTGCCGCGCTGGAAGTCCCCGGCAAGATCAACGGCGCAGTGGGCAACTACAACGCCCACGCCATCACCTACCCGGAGCTGGACTGGCGCGCGTTCTCGCAGCGCTTCGTGGAAAGCCTGGGCCTGGACTACAACCCGTACACCACCCAGATCGAGCCGCACGATGGCGTCGCCGAATACTGCGATGCGGTGCGTCGCGCCAACATCGTGTTGATCGACCTTTCGCGCGACATCTGGGGTTACATCTCGCTGGGCTACTTCAAGCAGACGCTGAAGGCGGGCGAAGTCGGTTCGTCGACCATGCCGCACAAGGTCAACCCCATCGACTTCGAGAACGCCGAGGGCAACCTCGGCCTGGCCAACGCCCTGCTCGGCCATTTCGCCGAAAAGCTGCCGATCAGCCGCTGGCAGCGCGACCTCACCGATTCCACCGTGCTGCGTGCGTTGGGCACCGCCTTCGGCCACACGCTGGTGGCGCTGGAATCGCTGCAGAAAGGCCTGGGCAAGCTCACGGTGAACGCCGAGCGCCTCGCCGCCGATCTCGACGCCAGTTGGGAAGTGCTGGCCGAAGCCGTGCAAACCGTGATGCGCCGTTACGGCCTGCCCCAGCCCTACGAGCAGCTCAAGGCGCTGACCCGTGGCCAGGGCATCACCCGCGAATCGATGCGCGAGTTCATCGGCCAGTTGGAGTTGCCAGCCGACGCGAAGCAACGCCTGCTCGACCTCACCCCTGGCGGCTACACCGGTCTGGCCGCCGAATTGGCCAACGCGATTTGATGAAGGCCACCGCGCCCGCTCATGTGTTGCCGCCCCCTGGAAAACCGGGGGCGGCCGTTTGATCCAGTTCGCGGATTTCCTCACCTATGCCGCGGTCGGCGCGGCCGCGCAGCTGGTCGACGGCGCCCTCGGCATGGCCTATGGCGTGACCTCGGCCGGCATGCTGATGAGCCTGGGCATGCCGCCGGCGATGGCCAGCGCCAGTGTGCACTACACCGAAACCTTTACCTGCGGAGCCTCCGGGCTCAGCCACCTGTGGGCCGGCAATGTGCGCCGCAAGTTGTTCATGGCGCTGGTGGTCACCGGCGTCATCGGCGCACTGATCGGTTCATTGCTGCTGGTGCATCTGCCGGCCCGCTGGATCCGCATCGTGCTGACCCCGTACCTGCTGCTGATCGGCATCTTCCTGCTGTTGCGCACCCTGCGCAGCAACGTGCCGCATCGCACGGACGTGCCACCGGGCACCGCGCCACTGGGCTTCGTTGCCGGCTTCCTGGACGCCATCGGCGGCGGCGGCTGGAGTGCGGTGACGGTTACCACGCTGGTAGCACGCGGCATGGAGCCGCGCCGGGTGATCGGCAGCGTGCACCTGGCCAAATGCGTGGTCAGCCTGGTCGCCAGCATCAGCTTCCTGCTGACCCTGGGTACCGGCAAGCTCAGCGTCATCGCCGGCCTGATCGCCGGTGGCGTGATTGCCGCACCGGTCGGTGCGCTGCTGGTCCGGCGCATCCCGCCGCGCGTCACCACCTTGCTGGCCGGCCTCACCGTGCTGGCACTGGGCGTGAACAACGCCATCGCCCTGATGCGCTGAGCGCCGGCTTCAGGCCACGCGGTCATGGCTCGCGGCTACAATGCCGCGCATGGCTATCGCATCCACTTCCCGCAAGTCCGTACCCATCGAGGTCCACGGTTCCGCCCGGCTGCCGCTCGGCATGTCGCCCACGCAATTCCTGCGCGATTACTGGCAGAAGCGCCCGCTGCTGATCCGCAACGCGTTTCCGGATTTCACGCCACCGATCGAACCGAACGACCTGGCCGGTCTGGCCTGCGAGGACGGCGTGCTCGCGCGCCTGATCCGGCACGATGAAAAGCGCGAACGCTGGCAGGTGAAAAGCGGCCCACTTGCCGAAGCCGACTTCGCCAACACCGGAGACGCGAACTGGACCCTGCTGGTGCAGGACGTGGACAAATGGGACGCCGACGTCGCCGCGCTGCTGGAACCGTTTGCCTTCCTGCCCAGCTGGCGTGTCGACGACATCATGATTTCCTATGCCGAGCCGGGCGGTGGCGTGGGCGCCCATGTCGACCAGTACGATGTGTTCCTGCTGCAGGGACTGGGCCAGCGGCACTGGGCGATCAGCACCGACCCGCAGGCACCGAAGGATGTCCGCCCCGACGTGGAGCTGAAACAGCTCGCGCACTTCGAGCCCACCCACGAATGGCTGCTGGAGCCGGGTGACATGCTGTACCTGCCGCCGGGCATTGCGCACGATGGCGTGGCCTTCGGCGGTCCCTGCATGACATTTTCGGTCGGCATGCGCGCGCCCTCGCAAGCCGAGCTCACCGGCGACCTGGCCGACTACCTTGCCGAACGTCTGGATGAAGACCAGCGTTATGCCGACCCTGATCTCACCCCGGCCAAGGCCGGCGGGGAAATCGACAAGGCCGCGCTGGGCCGGCTGAAAACCGCGCTGCCGTTTGCGGCCGCACTCGACGATGCCACGCTGCGCGACTGGTTCGGCCGCTTCATCACCCGCTACCGCAATGCGCAGACGCCGGCCCCCGTCGCCAAGCCCCTGAGCGCCCCGGCCCTGGCCAGGCGTCTGCAGGATGGCGCGCAACTGCTGCGACATCCCTGGTCGCGCATGGCTTGGAGCCGCGGCAAGGGCGACGCCACCCTATATGCCAACGGCCAGGCCTGGCCAACCTCGCCGGCCTTGGCGCGGGAGCTATGCGAACACCGGATATTCACCCCGTCCCTGCCGTTGACGGAAACCGGGCAGGCCCTGCTGCTGGGCCTGGTGAACGACGGGCACCTGGTGTTGCACAAGCCACGACGCCGATGAACGCGCCGGCGGCCCCGGATGACGGCTTCACCCTCGTGGACACCCGCGCCACGCTGGCCGAGGTACGCCTGCAGTTGCTGGCCGATACCCGCCGGCAACTGTTCATCCAGCTGCCGCGGTTGACGCCCGACATCTACGCCAGCCCGCTGGAACAGGCCGAACTGCGCCGCATCGCCACCGCCGGGCGGGGCGCGGAAATTCGCCTGCTGCTGCACGAACCGGCAGCGGCCTTGCGCGACGGCCATCGGCTGATCGCACTGGCACAGCGCCTGCCCAGCATCTGGCAGATCCGCACGCCGGTGGAGCCGGTCGACCTCGACTGCGCGTCGGCCTGCTTGCTCAACGACAACGGCGGCTACCTGTTCCTGCCCAATGCCGAGCGCCCGCAAGGCCGTGCGTCGCGCCGCGACCGCGCTGCCCAGATTCCGCTGCGGCAGCGGTTCGACGAGACATGGGAGCGCTCGATCCGGGCCCGCGAATTGCAGACCCTGGACTTGTAAAAGACCGGCAAGATTCTCGCTTGACCACCCGTCTTCGACCAAGATCGGCCCCGATCAGTCTGAACCGGTCTTCCCGCACGACATTCGACGTTCCTCCGGGTTGCCGCGGCGCAGCAGCCCCGGGCTATAATTAACGGGATTTTTCGCCAGCGGTACGTTTTCCCCATACCCGTCCGCTGCAAGACTCCCTTCCCTGCCGGTGGTGACGTGAGCACAAATCTGATTCGCGAGTTCTTTGAGTCGTCTCAACTCGCTGGCGGCAACGCCGATTACGTCGAATCCCTGTATGACGCCTGGTTGGCCGATCCCGCATCGATCCCTGCCGAGTGGAATCACTATTTCGAGACCTTCAAGGGCCGCGAGTCGGGAGATGTTTCCCACACCGCGGCCATTGCGCGTATCGAGGCTGCCCAGAAGCAACGCCGCGGCGTGGCGGTGCCGGTCAGCGACGAGCATGCCCGCAAGCAAGCCGGCGTGCTGCGCCTGCTTACCGCGTTCCGCTCGCGCGGCCACCTGGCTGCCGACCTCGATCCGCTGGGCCTCACCGAGCGGCTGCCGCCGCCTGACCTGGGCCTGGCCTTCCATGGCCTGACCGAGGCCGACCTCGATACCGAGTTCGATTGCGGCACCTATGCCGGCGGTGGCCAGCGCCTCAAGTTGCGCGAGCTGTGGGCCCGTCTGAAGAAGGTCTACACCGGCACCGTCGGTGCCGAGTTCATGCACATCAGCGACCATACCCAGCGCAACTGGGTGTACAGCCGCCTCGAACAGGCCAACGGCAGCGCCGGACTGGACGCGGCTGGCAAGAAGCGCGTGCTCGAGGAGCTGACGGCGGCGGACGGCCTGGAACGCTACCTGCACACCAAGTACGTCGGCCAGAAGCGCTTCTCGCTGGAAGGCGGCGACAGCCTGATCCCGATGATCGACGACGTGGTCCGCGCCGCGGGCGACAACGGCGTCAAGGAACTGGTGATCGGCATGGCCCATCGCGGCCGCCTCAACATGCTGGTCAACATCCTCGGCAAGCCGCCGAAGACCCTGTTCGACGAATTCGAGGGCCGCTTCGAGCATCCCGACGACCCCGCCCACTCCGGCGACGTGAAGTACCACATGGGCTTCTCCGCCGACGTCAAGACGCCGAAGGGTGGCGTGCACGTGGCGCTGGCGTTCAATCCGTCGCACCTGGAAATCGTCAACCCGGTGGTGGCCGGTTCGGTGCATGCGCGGCAGATCCGTCGCCACGATGCCACCCACCAGCAGTCGATGGCCGTGCTGGTGCACGGCGATGCGGCACTGGCCGGTCAGGGCGTGAACATGGAACTGTTCAACATGTCGCAGGCCCGCGGCTTCAAGATCGGCGGCAGCCTGCACATCGTGGTGAACAACCAGGTGGGCTTCACCACCTCGAACCCGCAGGACGCGCGCTCGACCATGTATTGCACCGACCTGGCCAAGATGGTCAACGCGCCGGTGTTCCACGTGAACGGCGACGATCCGGAAGCGGTGATCGAGGTGACCCGCCTCGCCTACGAATTCCGCAAGACCTTCCGCAAGGACGTGGTGATCGATCTGGTCTGCTACCGCCGCCACGGCCACAACGAGGCCGACGAGCCGTCGGCCACGCAGCCAGTGATGTACCAGATCATCAAGAAGCGCCCGCCGGCCCGCGAGCTGTACGGCCAGCAGCTGGTGAAGGAAGGCGTGATCGCCGACGGCGACGTGCAGAAACTGTTCGATGCCTATCGCGACCGTCTCGAAGCCGGCGAGCCGATGACCGAACTGGACGCCTCGCCGCAGCGCGATATCCACATCGACTGGGCACGCTTCCAGAAGGGCAAGCTGTCGGACAAGACCGACACCGGCGTGCCGAAGAAGAAGCTGGTCGAGCTGGCCAACAAGCTGCTTGAGATCCCGGCCGACCTGACCCTGCAGTCGCGCGTGGCCAAGATCTACGGCGACCGCAAGAAGATGGCCGACGGCGAGCAGCCGGGCGACTGGGGCTTTGCCGAAAACCTGGCCTACGCCACCCTGATCGATGCCGGCCACAATCTGCGCCTGGTCGGCCAGGATTCCGGTCGCGGCACCTTCTTCCATCGCCATGCCGTGCTGCATGACCAGAAGGACGGCCACACCTTCATGCCGCTCGCCACCCTGCGCGACGGCGCGGACGTGGAAGTGATCGACTCGCTGCTCAGCGAGGAAGCGGTGATGGCCTTCGAGTACGGCCATTCCACCACCGATCCCGACACGCTCAACATCTGGGAAGGCCAGTTCGGCGACTTCGCCAATGGCGCCCAGGTGGTGATCGACCAGTTCATCAGCTCCGGCGAGGCGAAGTGGAACCGCCTGTGCGGCCTTGCGCTGTTCCTGCCGCACGGCTATGAAGGCCAGGGTCCGGAACATTCCTCCGCCCGCCTCGAACGCTTCCTGCAACTGTGCGCGTTCGACAACATGCAGGTCTGCGTGCCGACCACCCCGGCGCAAGACTTCCACATGATTCGCCGGCAGATGCTGCGCGATGTGCGCAAACCACTGATCGTGATGACGCCGAAGTCGCTGCTGCGCCACAAGCTGGCGGTGTCCTCGCTGGACGAGCTGGCCAAGGGCAGTTTCCAGCTGGTGATCGGCGAGCACCGCGAACTGGCCGCGAAGAAGGTCAAGCGCGTAGTGCTGTGCTCCGGCAAGGTCTACTACGACCTGCTGGAGGAAGCCGAGAAGCGCGAGCTGAAGGATGTGGCCATCGTGCGTGTCGAGCAGCTCTATCCGTTCCCGCGCACCGAGGTTTCCGCCGAGCTGGACAAATACCCGTCCGCCAAGGAAGTGATCTGGTGCCAGGAAGAGCCGATGAACCAGGGCGCCTGGTTCCAGATCCGCCACCACCTGCAGGCCTGCACCGGCAGCAAGCACAGCTTGTCTTATGCCGGCCGCGCACGTTCGCCGGCACCGGCCGCGGGGCATCTGAACACGCATAATGCCGAACAGGCCGCGCTGGTCGAACAGGCATTGACCGCACCGATCGGCACCGATCACTCCGCCGAATAAGTTTCTTCGAACAATGCGGCCAGGATGGCCGCTTCGTGATTCCGGCGCTCACGGACGGGCGCACAAACCCAAGGGTCATTTATGTCCACCGAAGTCAAAGTCCCTGTCCTGCCCGAGTCCGTCTCCGACGCGACCATCGCCACCTGGTACAAGAAGGTCGGCGAAGCCGTGAAGCGCGACGAGAACCTGGTCGATCTCGAAACCGACAAGGTCGTGCTGGAAGTTCCCTCTCCGGTCGATGGCGTACTCAAGGAGATTCGCCAGGAATCCGGCGCCACGGTCAACAGCCAGGAAGTGATTGCGGTCATCGAGGAAGGCGCCGCCGCGTCGGCTCCCGCCCCTGCCGCGAAGGACGAGCCAAAGGCGGCTGCGCCAGCCCCGGCAGCGGCCAAGGCCGAAGCGCCCAAGGCTGCCGCCGGCGTGGACGAGCTGTCCCCGGCGGGCCGCCGCGTGGCCACCGAGGAACACATCGACCCGGCCAAGGTGTCCGGCACCGGCCGCGACGGCCGCGTCACCAAGGAAGACCTGGTCAACTACGGCAAGGGTGGCAATGCGCCCGCCGCTGCCGCACCGGCCGCCAAGCCGACGCCGGGTTCGCGTCCGGAAGAACGCGTGCCGATGACCCGCATGCGCGCCCGCATCGCCGAGCGTCTGATGCAGTCGAAGAACTCGATCGCCATGCTCACCTCGTTCAACGAAGTGAACCTGAGCGAAGTGGTGAAGATGCGCAAGGCGCTGGGCGACGCGTTCCAGAAGGAACACGGCATCAAGCTCGGCTTCATGAGCTTCTTCGTCAAGGCCGCCGCCGAAGCGCTGAAGCGCTACCCGTTCGTCAACGCCTCGGTCGACGGCAACGACGTGATCTACCACGGCTACCAGGACATCTCGATCGCGGTGTCGACCGACAAGGGCCTGGTCACGCCGGTGCTGCGCGACGTGCAGGACATGAGCTTTGCCGATGTCGAAAAGGGCATCGCCGAGTACGCCAACAAGGCGCGCGCCAACAAGCTGTCGCTGGACGACCTGCAGGGTGGCACGTTCACCATCACCAACGGCGGCACCTTCGGCTCGCTGCTGTCCACCCCGATCGTGAACCCGCCGCAGAGCGCCATCCTCGGCATGCACACGATCAAGGAACGCGCCATCGTCGAGAACGGCCAGATCATCGCCGCGCCGATGATGTACATCGCGATCAGCTACGACCATCGCATCATCGATGGCAAGGATGCGGTGCTGTTCCTGGTCGACATCAAGAACCAGCTCGAGAACCCGCAGCGGATGCTGCTCGGGCTGTAACCGCCTGAGCCCCTCTCCCGCCGGGAGAGGGGTTGGGGTGAGGGTTCGGTGATACCGCACGCCTCGCTCCGCCCGCACCCTCATCCGGCGCTTCGCGCCACCTTCTCCCGGCGGGAGAAGGAAAGAGCTAAAGAGGAACACCATGAGCGACAAATTCGACGTCATCGTCATCGGTGCCGGCCCCGCCGGCTATGTGGCTGCGATCCGCGCCGCGCAGCTGGGCCTGAAGACCGCCTGCGTCGATGCCTTCACCGGCAAGGACGGCAAGCAGGCCCTAGGTGGCACCTGCCTCAACGTGGGCTGCATCCCTTCCAAGGCCTTGCTCGATTCGTCGCGCCAGTTCTGGAACATCGCGCACAACTTCCCGGTTCACGGCATCAGCGTCGACAACCCGAAGGTGGACATGGCCACCTTCATCGGCCGCAAGGACAAGATCGTCAAGCAGTTCACCGGCGGCATCGGTCAGCTGTTCAAGGCCAACAAGGTCACGCCGTTCTTCGGCAAGGGCAAGCTGCTGAAAGGCAACCAGGTCGAGATCACCGGCAATGACGGCGAGAAGCAGACCATCAGCGCCACCAATGTGATCCTCGCTTCCGGCTCGGTGCCGATCGAGTTGCCGTTCGCCAAGTTCGACGGCAAGGCCATCGTCGACAACGCCGGCGCGCTGGACTTCACCGAGGTACCGAAGCGCCTGGGCGTGATCGGCGCCGGCGTGATCGGTCTGGAACTGGGCAGCGTGTGGAAGCGCCTCGGCGCCGAAGTCACCATCATCGAGGCCCTGCCGGAATTCCTGGCCGCCGCCGATGCCGACATCGCCAAGGTCGCCGCCAAGGAATTCGCCAAGCAGGGCCTGGACATCAAGCTCAACGCCAAGCTCAACAAGGCCGAGGTGAAGAAGGACGGCGTGCACCTGGTCTACACCGACAAGGACGGCGAGCAGAAACTGGTGGTCGACAAGCTGCTGGTCGCCGTGGGCCGCCGCGCCTACACCGACGGCCTGCTGGCTGACGATACCGGCGTGAAGCTGGACGAGCGCGGCCGCATCGCGGTCGATGAGCACAACCACACCGGCGTGGACGGCGTGTGGGCCATCGGCGACGCCGTGCGCGGCCCGATGCTGGCGCACAAGGGTTCCGAGGAAGGCGTGGCGGTGGCCGAATGGATCGCCGGCAAGGCCGGTCACATCAACCTCGACACCGTGCCGTGGGTGATCTACACCGAACCCGAGATCGCCTGGGCCGGCAAGACCGAGAAGCAGCTGAAGGAAGAAGGCGTGCCGTACAAGGTCGGCAACTTCCCGTTTGCCGCCATCGGCCGCGCCGTGGCGATGAACGAGGCCGTGGGCCAGGTGAAGATGATTGCCCACGCCGACACCGATCGTATCCTCGGCGTGCACATGGTCGGCCCGGGCGTCTCCGAGCTGATTGCCGAGTGCGTCGTGGCGATGGAATTCAAGGGCTCGTCCGAGGACCTGGCGCGCATCGTCCACGCGCATCCGACCCTGTCCGAAGCCGTACACGAAGCCGCGCTGTCGGTCGACAAGCGCGCCATCCACAAGGGCAACTGATCGCCCGCTGCACCACCGACGCGGCCTGCTTGTGGCGACATGGGCAGGCCGTGCTTCTTCAGGAGTGAGTGAAGAGGAGTGAGAAGTGAGAGAAAGCCAGAGCAAGCATCCGCTTCACCCGCCCCCTCTCGCACCTCGTCACTCGCCATCACCTTGACCATTCCTACCGCCCCGCGCCGCTCTCTCTCACTTCTCACTGCTCTCCACTCACTCCTGGCCTTATGACCCAACCCACCGCCATCTGCGTCTACTGCGGTTCCAGCAGCGGCAAGCATCCCGAGTATGCCGAACAGGCCCGTGCCTTCGGTGCCGAAATGGCGAAGCGTGGCATTGCGCTGGTCTACGGGGGCGGCAATGTGGGCTTGATGGGCATTGTCGCCGACGCGGTGCTGGCTGGCGGTGGCAAGGTCATCGGCGTGATCCCGCGCCAGCTGGTCGAGCACGAAGTGGCCCACACCGGCCTCACCGAACTGGTCGTGGTCGACACCATGCACCAGCGCAAGACGCGCATGTACGAGCTCGCCGACGCCTTCGTCGCCCTGCCCGGCGGTTTCGGCACCATGGACGAGATGTTCGAGATGCTGACCTGGGCGCAACTCGGGCTGCACCGCTATCCCTGTGCCTTCCTCGATGTGCGCGGTTACTACCGCGACTTGCGCGCGATGATGGAGCACATGGTCAGCGAGCGCTTCGTGCGTGCCGAGCAACGCGAAAACATCTGGTTCGGCGAGGATATTGCCGCGCTGTTCGACTGGATGCAGGCCTATGAAGGTGGCCATCAGCCCAAGTGGATCGACCGCGACAGCGTCGACGCCTGAAGCCCGTACCCGGAAAGGAGATTGCCATGGACCGTTTCAACGCCTTCCGCATCCACAACGACGACGCCGGCTACCGGGCCGGTATCGAGCCGATGGATCGCGATGCGCTGACGCCCGGCGAAGTGCTGGTCAAGGTTGCGTACTCCTCGGTCAACTACAAGGATGCGCTGGCCGGTACCGGCAAGGGCAGGATCCTGCGCAAGTACCCGCTCAACGGTGGCATCGATGTCGCCGGCCATGTCGTCGCCTCGACCGCCGCGGGCTTCAGGGAAGGCGACGCGGTGCTGTGCACCGGCAGCGGCCTGTCCGAGACGCGTGATGGCGGTTACGGCGAATACGCCCGACTCGACGCGCGCTGGACGATTCCGCTGCCCGCCGGCCTGGACCTGCGCGAGAGCATGATCCTCGGCACCGCCGGCTTCACTGCCGCGCTGGGCCTGCTGCAGATGCAGGACAATCGGCAGACGCCCACGCTCGGCCCGATCGCCGTCACCGGCGCCAGTGGCGGCGTGGGCCAGCTCGCCATCGACATCTACAGCCGGGTCGGCTACGAAGTGCACGCGATCAGCGGCAAACTCGACCATTTCGACCACCTGAAATCGCTGGGCGCAGCCGAATGCATCGATCGCCACCAGCTCGTCTTCAGCGGCAAGCCGATGGATTCGGCCCGCTTCGGCGGCGTGCTGGACAATGTCGGCGGCGGCATGCTGGCCGGCCTGCTGCCGTTGGTGGCGCCCTACGGCAACGTCGCGATCTGCGGCAATGCCGGCGGCATCGCCTTCGACAGCACGGTGATGCCTTTCATCATCCGCGGCGTGAACCTGCTGGGCGTGGCTTCGGCGGGTACGGCGCGCGACATGCGCGAACGCGTCTGGGACCACCTGGCAGACGACTGGAAGCCGCAACACCTCGATCGCATCGCCACCCGTGAGGTCACGCTGGAGCAACTGCCTGACGTGTTCGATCACATGCTTTCGGGCCACTCGTTCGGCCGCACCGTGGTGCGGCTTACGGCCGTCTGAAGACATTCATGCTTGGAAGCGCCGCGCTGGCGGCATAGAATCCACTGAAACAACAAGGGGACTAACACCTTATGGCACGTATCCTGATTGTCGACGATTCCCCGTCGCAGCTGCTGGGCCTCAAGCGCATCGTCGAAAAACTGGGCCATGAGACCCTGACCGCCGAAGACGGCGCGGCTGGCGTGGAAGTCGCCAAGCGCGAACTGCCCGACCTGATCCTGATGGACGTGGTGATGCCGAACCTCAACGGTTTCCAGGCCACCCGCACGATCAGCAAGGATCCCACCACCTCGCACATCCCGGTGGTACTGGTGACCACCAAGGATCAGGAAACCGACAAGGTCTGGGGCATGCGCCAAGGTGCCAAGGCCTATGTGACCAAGCCGATCAAGGAAGAGGAGCTGACCGCCACGCTCAAGGGCCTGCTGCCCGCCTGATTCGCAGCGACCCGCGGTCAAAAAAACGGCGCCATGCGGCGCCGTTTTCGCATGCGGGGCCTGCTGCTCAGCGTCGCGGATCGTACTCGGCAAACTGTTCACGCAAGGCCTCGTAAGCGGCCCGCTGCTCGTCGGAATCGGCCATGGGCGCACGGATCGAAAGCTCGACCAGCTGATCGCCCGGCGTCGCCCCCGGCATGCCTCGCCCCTTCAGACGCAACTTGCGGCCCGACTGCGAGCCGGCGGGAATGCGCAGGTCCACGTCGCCCGCCAGCGTCGGCACCGGCACCGTGGCACCCAGCGCCGCTTCCCATGGCGCGATCGGCAGCACATGCAACACGTTGCGACCGTCCAGCTTGAAGCGCGCGTCGTCGCGAATGCCCACTTCCAGCAACAGATCGCCGTTGGGTCCGCCCGCGCCAGGCTGGCCTTGCCCGGCCAGGCGAATCACCTGCCCCGACTGGATCCCCGCGGGAATCTTCACTTCCAGCACGCGCTCGCCACCATTGCCATCGTGCAGGGCGACGCGCGTGCGGCCTCCTTCAAACGCCGTGTGCAAGGGCACCTGCACCTTCGCCTGCACATCCTGTCCGCGGCGTGCGCGCGGCTGTCCGTGCCCTTGTCCACGGCCGCCGCCGGCAGCACGACCGAACAGGCTTTCGAAGAAATCGCTGAAGTCACCGCCGCCTTCGCCAAACTCGAAGTGCTGCCCCTGCTGCTGTCCCCAGCCCGGCGGAGGCCGGAACTGCTCGCCGCCACGGTAGCCGCCAGCACGCACCTGATCGTAGGCGCGGCGCTTCTCGGCATCGAGCAGCACTTCCTGCGCCTCGTTGGCTGCCTTGAACTTGTCCTCGGCGCCGGCTTCCTTGTTCTTGTCCGGGTGATACTTCCGCGCCAGCTTGCGATACGCCGTCTTGATCTCGGCCTCGCTGGCATCGGGCTTCACGCCCAGAATGTCGTAATAATCTTTGAACTCCACTGCCACTCCCCGGCCGCCGGATCAGTCAATACATGCGGTCCACGACAGATCATCATCCGTCGTGGACCGCATCCGCAAGTTTTCGAATGTTGTCGCCGGCTCAGTGGCCGGTAGCGATATTGATGCGACGCGGCGTGGTCTCCGCCTTCTTCGGAATGGCGATCTCCAGCACGCCATGCTTGCCGCTGGCGGTGACGCCCTCGGCATCGGCGCTGTCGGGCAGGCTGAAGCGGCGATGGAAGGTGCCGTGCAGTCGTTCCTGCCGGGTGAAGCGACCTTGCTGCTCGCCGTTCTCCACCGTGCGCTCGCCCTTGATGGTGAGAATGCCCTTGTCCATGCTCACCTCGATCGCGGCCGGATCGACGCCGGGGATGTCCGCGAAGATCACGAAGCGCTTTTCCTCTTCCTTGATGTCCACCTGCGGTGCCCACTGGCTGGTGACCACATTGGACTGGTCGTTTTCTTCCTGGCCCAGGAAACGCTCGAACGCCTGACGGAACGCCTGCGCATCGCGCGGCATGCCCCAGGCCATATGACGAGTAGTAGTCATCTCGAAACTCCTCTGATGGATTTGCGGCATCGACGCCGCCTGACAGCAGAGATAGGTGCAGCGCCGCGCGATTCAAGGCATGCCCCCGGCGCGGGAGCATGCCGCCGGCCCGCGATCCAGTGCACAGAATCGACATGGAAACAGGCACCACGCAGTACCCGTGACGGAATGCTCAAATTCGGCAAAAACCGCCGGATAAACTTGAAAACATGATAAAAATCAGCATGTTTTTAGGATTATTCCTAGTCGCACTGACCGGCTGCAGCAGCGTCGGCAGCCCCCGTCCCGCATTCCACGGCGATAGCGTCCAGGCCGACTTCGGAGCCTATCCGCCCGACTACAAGAACCTGGTTCAATCGTGGAGCCGGAACAATCTGAGCGATGCCGCCTCGCTGCAGTTCGGGCACGTATCCAAACCTCGCAAGGAGTGGGTCGTCAACGGCACGCAGAAGATCTACGGCTGGTCGGTCTGCGCCATGATCAGCGCACCGAACACGTATGGCGAGTACACCGGCCCGCAGACGTTCTGGTTCCTCATCCACGGCGACAAGGTGGTGGGTACCCGGCAGAGTTATACGATCTCGCCCGGCCACTACGTCAATTGCAGCGATGGCAACGTGCCGATCACCAGCTGATTGATGGCCGGTGGCGCCCATCGGCGCTACCGGTCGCAACACCCTCACGTTCCACCCGGCTTGGCTGACGGCACGCCAGACACCCTCGTGCACAAGCATTACGATGTGTTCCCGCGTCCCCCGCAGAGAGCACCGCATGAGCATCCAGCCTGGGCAGTTGCTGCCCGATATCGAAATCCGCGCCATCGACGGCGAGATCCGCACGGCTCGCACCGGCGAGCTGTTCGCCCGACGCAAGGTGGCGCTGTTCGCCGTGCCGGGCGCATTCACGCCCACGTGCTCGAACAAGCACCTGCCCGGCTATGTCACGCACTACACGGACTTCACCGCACGCGACATCGAGGTGATGTGCCTGTCCGTCAACGATGCCTACGTGATGCAGGCGTGGGCCAGCGCGCAGCACGTACCGGCCGGCATGCAACTGCTGGCCGACGGCAATGCCAGCTTCACCCGTGCGCTGGGCCTGGAACTTGACGGCAGCGGTTACGGCATGGGCATCCGCGCACGCCGCTTTGCCCTGTACGCAGAAGATGGCGCGGTGCGCCTGCTGCAGGTCGAAGCACCCGGCGAACTACGCGTTTCCACCGCCGAGGCCATGCTGGAAGCCATCGCTTCTCTCGCTTAGAAAAGCTGCCCCGCGCACATCTTCTCGCCAAGGCGCGCAGGCTGGCCGCCCGGGCACGCCGTGCGGATCAGTGGCACGAAATCCGGGTCACGCCCAAAAGAAAACCCCGGCATGCCGGGGTTCTCTTTTGGGGCGGTGGCTGGCAGCCGGCTTATTCCTCGCCAGCCACTTCCTCGCCGCCCTGTTCCGCTTCGGGCACCGGGGTGGCTGTCGTACTGTCATCACCGCTCGGGGTCCCGCCATCAACGACACCGGCTTCGTCGCCGTTGTCCTCTTCGGCATCCAGCCGCACCACGCTGACCAGCGACTCGTCAGCCGGCAGGCGAATCAGGGTGACGCCCTGGGTGTTGCGGCTGAGCTGCGAGACTTCCGCCACGCGGGTACGCACCAGCGTGCCCTGGTTGGAGATCAGCATCAGCTCGTGCGTCTCGTCGACCTGCACCGCGGCAACCAGCGGACCATTGCGTTCGGAACACTGGATGCCGATGACACCCTGCGTGCCGCGCCCCTTCTTCGGGAACTCGTCGAGCACGGTGCGCTTGCCGTAACCGCGCTCGGTGGCGGTAAGGATGTCGCCCTGCGCCGCCACGATCAGCGAAACGACTTCGGCATCGTCAGCCAGCTTCATGCCACGCACGCCGGTGGCGGTACGGCCCATCGAGCGCACGGTGTTCTCGTCGAAGCGGTTCACCTTGCCGTTGGAGGCGAACAGCAGGATGTCGCTGTTGCCGTCGGTCAGTTCCACGTCGACCAGTGCATCGCCCTCGTCCAGCTTGATCGCGATCTTGCCCTTCTGCAGTTGGAACGCGAACTCGGTCAGCGGGGTCTTTTTCACCGTGCCGTGGCGGGTGGCGAAGAACACGTAGCGATCCTCGCTGTATTCGCGGATCGGCAGCACCGCCTGCACCTTTTCGCCCTCGCCCAGCGGCAACAGGTTCACCATCGGCTTGCCACGTGCGCCCGGACCCGCTTCCGGCATCTGGTAGACCTTGAGCCAGTAGATCCGGCCGACGCTGGTAAACGCAAGCAACGTGTCATGGGTGTTGACCACCCACAGCTGCTCGACCACGTCCTCGTCCTTCAGCGCCGAAGCCGAGCGGCCCTTGCCGCCGCGTTTCTGCGCACGGTAGGTGCTGGCCGGCTGGCGCTTGACGTAACCGGTATGCGACAGCGTGACCACCACGTCTTCCGGCGCAATCAGGTCGAGTACATTGAGATCTTCCTGCGAGTGCTGGATCTCGGTGCGACGACCATCGCCGTATTCGGTCTTGATCGCCTCCAGCTCTTCGCGAATCACCTCAAGCAGGCGATCCGGATTTTCCAGGATCTCGATAAGGCCGCGAATGATCTCGAGGATCTGGCGATATTCGTCAGACAGCTTTTCCTGCTCCAGCCCGGTGAGGCGATGCAGGCGCATGGCGAGGATTTCCTGCGCCTGCACGTCGGACAACTGGTAGCCATCGGCCTTGAGACCGGCGCGCGGGTCCATGTCCTCCGGGCGGGAGGATTCGGCCCCGGCGGCGCCGAGCAAGGCGCCGACCATGCCCGGCTGCCACTTGCGCGCCAGCATGCGCTCACGCGCTTCCGCCGGCGACGCGGACGTCTTGATCAGCTCGATCATTTCGTCGATGTTGGCCAGCGCGACGGTAAGGCCTTCCAGGATATGCGCGCGGGCGCGCGCCTTGCGCAACTCGAAAATGGTGCGCCGGGTGACCACCTCGCGACGATGGCGAATGAACGCCTCGAGGATCTCCTTGAGGTTCAGCAGGCGCGGCTGGCCATCGACCAGCGCCACCATGTTGATGCCGAAGGTGACCTGCAACTGGGTCTGCTGGAACAGGTTGTTCAGCACCACGTCGGCCATCGCGTCCTTGCGGATCTCGATGACCACGCGCATGCCGTCCTTGTCGGACTCGTCGCGCAGTTCGCTGATGCCCTCGAGCCGCTTTTCCTTGACCAGCTCGGCGATCTTCTCGATCAACCGCGCCTTGTTCACCTGGTACGGCAACTCGTGGATGAGGATCGTCTCGCGGCCGTTCGGCTCAGTCTCGATCTCGGCCTTGGCGCGCACCAGGATGCGGCCACGACCGGTGCGGTAGGCCTCGACGATGCCCGCGGCGCCGTTGATGATGCCGCAGGTGGGGAAATCCGGGCCCGGCACATGCTGCATCAGGTCGTCGATGGACAGCGCAGGTTCGTCGATCAGCGCGATGGTGGCCGAGATCACCTCATTGAGGTTGTGCGGCGGGATGTTGGTGGCCATGCCCACCGCGATGCCGGCCGAACCGTTCACCAGCAGGTTGGGCACGCGCGCCGGCAACACCAGCGGTTCGCGTTCGCTCTCGTCGTAGTTGAAGCCGAAATCGACGGTGTCCTTGTCGATATCAGCCAGCAGCTCGTGGGTGAGCTTGGACATGCGCACTTCGGTGTAACGCATTGCTGCGGCATTGTCGCCATCGACCGAACCGAAGTTGCCCTGGCCATCCACCAGCAGGTAGCGCAGCGAGAACGGCTGCGCCATGCGCACGATCGCGTCGTACACCGAGGCATCGCCGTGCGGATGGTATTTACCGATGACGTCACCGACCACGCGGGCCGATTTCTTGTACGGCTTGTTCCATGCATTGCCGAGCTCGTTCATCGCGAACAGCACGCGGCGATGCACCGGTTTGAGACCATCCCTGACATCCGGGAGCGCACGGCCCACGATCACGCTCATGGCGTAGTCGAGATAGCTCTGGCGCATCTCGTCTTCGATATTGACGCGAATGACTTCTTTGGCGAGTTCTGCCATCAATCGGCTTCCCTGGAGGTGAAAAAGGGCCTCATCGCGCACATTTTGCGCGGGGCGCAAGCATGCTCGGGGCAACCGGTGAAGGGTAGCACAAACGGCTACAAATTGACAGTATTTAAATCATCAAAATCAATGACTTACAAGGACGTTTTGGCGTGCCTGAAAAGCACTCCGCGAGCCATGCAGAAGTTCAACACCGCAGCCACCGCGGAACCTGCCGCCGCAGCGACGGCAGGCCAGCGATGCAGCCACGCGAACGCCAGCAGCAGCACGGCATAAACGCCGTAGTTGACCACCGCTCCCAGGCTCATCAGGCCCATCCAGTGCAGCCATTCGGCATGCGCCGAACGGCCACTGGAGCGAGTGGCGAAGGTGTGCCGGCGGTTCCACCACCAGGTGAAACTGGCAGCGAGCAGGAATGAAACAATCCGCGCCAGATAGGGATTCCAGCCTTCGATGCTGACCAGCATCTGCACCACCGAGGCATCGATCAGCAGACCGATCACGCCACCCACCGCGAACAGCGCGATCTCGCGGCGCAACCTCATCGCCCGAACATTGCCTGCATGGCCAGCTCGCTCGGGCGTTCGATCACGCCACGCTCGGTGACGATGGCATCGATCAGCCCGGCCGGTGTCACGTCGAACACCGGATTCCACGCTTCGGCACCTTCCACCACGGTGCGCCGCCCGGCCGTCGAAAGCAGCTCGGCCGAATCGCGCAATTCGATGTCGATGTCCTCGCCCGTGGCGGTCGCCATGTCGACCGTGGACGACGGCGCCGCCACCATGAACTTCACGCCATGGTGGTGCGCGGCGATGGCGAGCTGGTAGGTGCCGATCTTGTTGGCGGTATCGCCATTGGCGGCGATGCGATCGGCGCCGACGATCACCCACTGGATCTCGCCGGATTTCATCAAATGGGCCGCCGCCGAATCGGCAATCAGCTTTGCCGGGATGCCATCGCGCACCAGCTCGTACATGGTCAGCCGCGCGCCCTGCTGCCACGGCCGCGTCTCGCCCGCGAACACGCGCTCGATCCGTCCTGCCGCCACGCCGGCACGGATCACACCCAGTGCGGTACCGAAGCCTGCCGTTGCCAGCGAGCCGGTATTGCAGTGCGTGAGCACGCCCGAATGCGGCGCAATCAATGCCGCACCCAGTTCACCCATGCGGCGGTTGGCGGCCAGGTCCTCATCCTGGATCGCCTGCGCCTCACGCTCCAGCGCCGCGGCATCCGCACCGGCAGCGATGCGCGCTTTCATGCGGTCCAGCGCCCACATCAGGTTCACGGCGGTGGGCCGGGCGGAACGCAATTGCGCCAAGGCCAGGTCCAGCGACACATGCTGCTGCGCCGCCAGCACCACGCCCCAGGCGGCGGCAATGCCGATGGCCGGGGCACCGCGCACGGCCAGGTCGCGAATGGCCTGGGTCACCTGTCCCGCATCGCGGCAGTCGATCCAGCGCTCTTCCTGCGGCAACAGCCGCTGGTCGAGCAGGCGCAGATGGTCGCGCTGCCATTGCACGGCGCGAATACGGTCGTAACGTTCGTAATCCATGGGTTCTCTTGAAGGTTCAGCGCGATTCGAAGCTCACTGCGACGCGCACGGGGTCAATCCTCGGGCATCGCCACCCACAGGACCAGGTAGATCAGGATGCCCGAACCACCCAGCATGGTCAGCACGATCCACAACACGCGTACCAGAGTGGGGTCCCAGCCCAGGAATTCGGCGATGCCACCGCACACACCGGCCAGCTTGCGGTCGGTACGCGAACGGCTCAGGCGCTTGCTCATGGAAGTTCTCCCCGTGTGATGGTCAGTCGCGCTCACGCAACCACTGGTGGATGGCTGGCGGCACTTCGCGTTGTGCGCGGCCGGATACGTAAATGCCGATATGGCCGCCGCGGAAGGCCAACTCGGTGTAGTCGGTGGTGCCGATGTGGCGGGCCAATGCGCGCGAGGCATCCGGCGGCACCAGATGGTCCTGCTCGGCATAGATGTTCAGCACCGGCTGCGTGATCAAGCCAAGGTCCACCGGCTGGCCGCCGATCTCCAGCGTGCCACGCACCAGCTTGTTGCCTTGGTAGAAATCCTTGATGAACTGACGGAAGGCCTCGCCGGCCTGGTCGGGCGAATCGAAGATCCAGCGCTCCATGCGCAGGAAATTCTCCAGCTCGACCGGCTTGTCGAGGATGTCCACCAGGTTCACGTATTTCTGCTGCAGCAGGCGCACCGGTTTCAGGGTGAGGTACACCCAGTTCATCAGGGCGGCCGGAATGTTGCCCATGGTGTCGACGAACAGGTCCACGTCCACGCCCTGCACCCAGTGCGAAAGCATATTGTCCGGGGTGCGGAAATCCACCGGCGTGACCATGGTGACGAGGTTGCGCACCTTCTCCGGATGCAGGGCGGTGTAGCACAGCGAGAACGCCCCGCCCTGACAGATGCCCAGCAGATTGATCGCATCCAGCCCGTGCCGCGTGCGCACGGCGTCGACGCAGCGGTCGAGATAACCGTTGAGGTAATCGTCGAGGGTCAGCCAGCGATCGGCGCCATCCGGATAGCCCCAGTCGATCAGGTAGACGTCCTCGCCCTGCGCCAACAGGTTGCGCACCAGTGAGCGGTCCGGTTGCAGGTCGGTCATCCACACCGTGTTGACCAGCGCATAGACGATCAGCACCGGCGTCTTGGCGGTCGGCTCGCGCTCACCGCGCATGTGCCAGACGGTGAGCTTGTCCTCGCGATAGACCAGCTCGCGTGGCGTGTTGGCGTATTCGGGCTCGCCCACCCCGCGCAACTGCGTCATGCCAGCCGCCAGCTTGCGCTGGAAGACGGCCATCTCCTGCATGGCCTGGATCGGATCGAAGTGCAACGGATCGGACATGGGACTTCCTACTTCTTCGACGTGCGCGGACCAGCCGCGCGTGCGACAGTCTTGGCGGGCGCGGCCCTGCGCTTTGCCGATGTCGTCTTCGTCGCTTTCGGCGATTTGGCAGCCTTCGTGGCGACGGCCGGCTGGCGCTCGCCCTCCAGCGCATCGATACGGCGCTTCAATGCGGCAACTTCCGCCTGCAGCGCAGACGACGTGCCGTCGGATGCCTTCGCCTTTTCCGCGCGGCTTGCACGCAATTCGCGCCGGACTTCCTGCAACCGCTGGCCAAGGCTGGCCACCTCGCTGCGCGTGGGCATGCCCTGTTCGCGGCACCACTGCTCGACCTGTTGCTGCTGCAACTGGCGCAGGCGCATCTGCGCATTGCTCATGGCGCCAAAGACTTCGCGAAACTCGTCGGACAAAGCCACTTCCGCGTAGGCATCCTCGGCGGCATCCACCCACGCGTCGTACATCGCCTTCATCGTCTCGACCGGATGACCGGCAGCAGTCAGCTGCGCCAGCTTCTCCTGCATGCGCTCCATGCCCTGGGCATGGGCGCGCTCGATCAGCGCCTGGTAGCGCGCGTGGGTCTCCAGGTATTCCATCATCGCCGCGGCCAGCGCCTGTTGCTGCAGCTGCTGCTCGCGCGCATGACCGAAGGCCGCCACGGGTTCGGCTCCCGGCATGCCCGGGCGGGCTGCCTCCCACATGGCTTGCCAGGCTGGCGCGAACCCGCCCGCAGCGGGACCAGCATGGCCGAACGCCTGGGCAAAGGGTTGGCCGCCGCCCATCGCGCCCTCGAACATCTGCCGCAGCGACTGCGACCAGTCCGGCGCCGATGCCGGCGAGGCAGCACCCGCCGCCGCCCCCTGCATCCAATCCATGTAGGCCTTCAGGCCGCTCATGCTGCGGGCGAATACGTCATCGGCGCCTGCCGCAGGCGACGAACCGAACGGTGCGCCCGCGGCCGACTGCGCCTTGCGCAGCCAAGCGTCCCACGATTCCCGGGCCAGCGCTTGCCAGTTCCCGAAGAATTCGCCTGCCTGTTCGGCCATGTCGGCCTCCTTGATTCACTTGCGTCCATCGTAGCAAAAGCCTGCCCGCAGAAACGCGCAAGGCCCGGCATGACCGGGCCTTGCGGAAGACGCTGTCGCCGCACCAGGCGGCGGCATGACTCAGGCGTTGGCGCCCTCGTCCTCTTCGACGGCCTTCATGGACAGGCGGATACGGCCCTGCTTGTCCACTTCCAGCACCTTGACCTTGACGATCTGGCCTTCCTTGAGCTTGTCGGAAACCTTCTCGACGCGCTCGTTGGAAATCTGCGACACGTGGACCAGACCATCCTTGCCCGGCATGATCGTGACGAACGCACCGAAGTCCATCAGCTTGGCGACCTTGCCCTCGTAGATGCGGCCCGGCTCGACGTCGGAAACGATCTGCTCGATACGCTTCTTCGCCGCTTCGCCCGCCTCACGATTCACCGAACCGACGATGACGGTGCCGTCGTCGCTGATGTCGATGGTGGTGCCGGTTTCCTCGGTGATCGAACGGATCGTGGCACCACCCTTGCCGATCACTTCGCGGATCTTGTCCGGGTGGATCTTGATGGTGATCAGGCGCGGAGCGAACTCGCTCATCTCGGTACGGGCTTCGGTCAATGCCTTGGCCATTTCGCCGAGGATGTGCAGGCGACCCTGCTTGGCCTGGGCCAGTGCGACCTTCATGATCTCTTCGGTGATGCCGTCGATCTTGATGTCCATCTGCAGCGCGGAGATGCCATCGGCACTACCGGCCACCTTGAAGTCCATGTCGCCGAGGTGATCCTCGTCGCCCAGGATGTCGGACAGCACGACGAAGTCGTTGCCTTCCTTGACCAGGCCCATGGCGATACCGGCCACCGGCGCCTTCAGCGGCACGCCGGCATCCATCATCGCCAGCGAGGAACCGCACACCGAAGCCATCGACGAGGAACCGTTGGACTCGGTGATTTCCGAGACCACGCGCACCACGTACGGGAACTCCTCGATGCTCGGCTTGACGGCCTGCACGCCGCGCTTGGCCAGGCGACCATGACCGATTTCGCGACGCTTCGGCGCACCGAAACGACCGGCCTCGCCCACCGAGAACGGAGGGAAGTTGTAATGGAACAGGAACGGATCCTTCGACTCGCCACCGGGGGCGTCGATGATCTGCGCGTCACGCGTGGTGCCCAGCGTGATCATGACCAGCGCCTGGGTTTCGCCACGGGTGAACAGCGCCGAGCCGTGGGTGCGCGGCAGCACGCCGACACGGGCGGTGATCGCGCGCACGTCGTCCAGCTGGCGACCGTCGATGCGGACCTTGGTCTTCAGCACGCTGTCGCGCATGGTGTGGTATTCGAGCTCCTCGAATTCCTTCGCCATCGCAGCGGTGGCCCAGCCCTTCTCTTCAGCCTGTGCCTTGAGACCGGCCAGCACGTCGGCCTTGATCGCGGAGATCGCGTCGCGACGCTCCAGCTTGTCGCGGACCGAGAACGCCGCGGCCAGCTGATCGCCGACCGCACCCTTGACGGCGGCAACCAGCGACTCGTCACGAGCCGGCGCCTTCCAGTCCCACGACGGCTTGCCGGCCTCGGTGGCCAGCTCGGCGATCGCGCGGATGGCGGTCTGCATCTGCTGGTGACCGAACATCACCGCGCCGAGCATCACGTCCTCGGACAGCAGCTTGGCTTCGGATTCCACCATCAGCACGGCGCCGGCGGTACCGGCGACGACCAGGTCCAGCTCGGAGGTCTTCAGCTCGGTGGCCGATGGATTCAGCAGGTACTGGCCATTGGCGTAACCCACGCGCGCGGCGCCGATCGGGCCCTTGAACGGGATACCGGCCAGGCTCAGCGCGGCGGAGGCACCAAGCAGAGCCACGATGTCGCCGTCGACTTCAGGATTCAGCGAGACGACCTGGGCGATCACCTGCACTTCGTTCTTGAAGTCATCCGGGAACAGCGGGCGCACCGGACGATCGATCAGACGCGAGGTCAGCGTCTCCTTCTCGGTCGGGCGGCCTTCGCGCTTGAAGAAGCCACCGGGGATGCGACCGGCGGAATAGAACTTCTCGACGTAGTCGACGGTGAGCGGGAAGAAATCCTGGCCTTCCTTCTGCTTGGCCGCAGCCACTGCGGTGACCAGCACCACGGTACCGCCCATGCTGGCCATGACCGCACCGGACGCCTGGCGGGCAATTTCGCCCGTCTCCAGTGTGACTTCGTGATTACCGTACTGGAATGACTTGGTTACTTTTGCCACTTTATGATGTCCTTTCCGATTAACGACGCAGGCCGAGACGCTCGATCAGGCTCTGATAGCGAGCCAGGTCACGATCCTTCAGGTAGGAGAGCAGGCTCTTGCGACGGTTGACCAGCTGCAGCAGGCCGCGACGCGAGTGATGATCCTGCTTGTGCGTCTTGAAATGCTCGGTGAGATGTTCGATGCGGGCGGACAGCAGGGCGACCTGCACTTCCGGCGACCCGGTATCGTTCGGCACGCGGCCGTAATCAGCAAGGATCTTGCCGGTCTGTTCTGCGGTGAGAGACATGGTTACCTTTCCTCGAAAGCGAATACGAAGCTTGCGCAACATCACCGCGCGATGGCGTTGCGCAAGCTTCGTCAGTTGAATGAAACGATATGGTGCAAGCAACGTATTGTAGCTAGAGCAGGTGCACGGCAACAAGACCGCAGGGCCTGCAATGATGTTCCCGGGTCAAGGAGGCGGCAGATTGAACCCGCGCAGGATGCTGATCCGGCCACTGTCGTCCCGTTCGACCAGTGCCAGCAGGCGACCATCGTCGGCCTGCAGCGCACATTTTCCCGGCTCCGCGGGGTGTTCCAGCACGATCTGGCGCCCCTGCGTCACCGCCAGACTCTGCGCCGCATCCAGCCGCAGCATCGGCAAACCCGCCAAGCCCGCCTCGATGGGCAACAGCCAGCGCAGCAAGGCGGCATCGCCCTGCTCCGCCGCTTCCTGCAGCTGATCCAGCGTCACCATGGCCGGTTCATGGAACGGTTCCACCCACAGCCGGTGCAACGAGGCCAGGTGGGCGCCGCAGCCCAGTGCCTCGCCCAGATCGGTGGCCAGGCTGCGGATATAGGTACCTGAACCACATTCCACGTACAGCTTCAGAGTATGGGCCGAGCGTTCCCGGCACTCCAGGCTGAACACATCCACCTCGCGTGGCGGCACCTCGACGGCATCACCGCGCCGCGCCTTCACATACAGCCGTTCGCCATCCTGCTTGAGCGCCGAATACACCGGGGGAACCTGAACGATACGCCCGCGGAACCGGGCCAGGACGGCCTCCAACTGTTCGTCGCTGAATTCCGGCACGTCGCAGCAGGAGACGATCTCGCCTTCCCGATCGCCCGTGGTGGTGGTGACGCCGAGGCTGCATTCGGCCAGGTAGGCCTTGCGCGACCCCAGCAGGTTGTGGGCCAGCTTGGTAGCCTCGCCGAAACACAGCGGCAGTAAGCCGGTAGCCAACGGGTCGAGCGCGCCGGCATGCCCTCCCTTGGCCGCGCGCAGCAGGAGGCGCACGGTTTGCAAGGCCTGGCTGGAACTGACTTCTGCCGGCTTGTCGAGCAGCATGATGCCGTGCAGATGGCGAAAACGGATGCGGTGACGATGCTTGCTCACGGAAAACGACAGGGCAACACGCGCTCAGGCGTCGCCTTCATCCTGTGCATGGCCGGCAGCACCTTCACGCAGCAACGCGTCGATGCGCTCGCCCTTGTCCACCGAATCGTCGTACTTGAAACGCAGCTCGGGCACCCGACGCAAACGCATGCTGCGCGACAACGAGCGACGGAATTCGCCGGACATGCCGTTCAGCGCCTTCACCAATTCCAGCGATTGGTCGGGCAGCAAGGCGGTCACCCATACCGTGGCCCAGTCAAGGTCGCGGGTGACCTCCACGTCCGACACGCTGCATGAGGACAGCCCATGGTCGCGCACGGCCGCGTGGACCAGCAGGCCCAGTTCGCGGCGCAGTTCGGCGCCTACGCGGTCGGTACGTTTGAAATCGCGGGAGGGCATGGCAAAAACCAGGAGTGAGTCAAGAGGAGAGAGAAGTGAGAGAAGAGCGTGGGGAGCAAACTCTCACTCCTCACTTCTCGCTCCTCTCTCCCGGCTTTACAGCGTGCGAGCCACTTCGATGCGTTCGAAGCATTCGATCTGGTCGCCGGCCTTGACGTCGTTGTATTGCTTCACGGCGATACCGCATTCCATGCCGTTGCGCACTTCGTCCACCAGATCCTTGAAGCGGCGCAGCGATTCCAGCTCGCCCTCGAAGACCACGGTGTTGTCGCGCAACACGCGAATCGGCTTGCTGCGCTTGACGTGACCCTCGGTCACCATGCAACCGGCCACCGCGCCGAACTTGGAGCTGCGGAACACCTCGCGCACCTGGGCGATGCCGATGATCTCCTCGCGGATCTCCACGCCAAGCAAGCCGGAGGCCGCCTGTTTCACCTGGTCGATCACGTCGTAGATGATCGAGAAGTAGCGCACGTCGAGGCCGGCCGTATCGATCACCTTGCGCGCCGAGGCATCGGCACGCACGTTGAAGCCGATCACCAGCGCCTTGGAAGCGGCCGCCAGGGTCGCATCGGACTCGGTAATGCCGCCGACGCCGGCAGCGATCACGTTGACCTTCACGTTGTCGTTGCCGATCGCGCTCAGCGACTCGCGCAGTGCCTGCACCGAACCTTGCACGTCGGCCTTGACCAGGATATTGAGCGTCTGCTGCTCGTTGCCCTGGCCCATCTGCGCAATGATGTCCTCGAGACGGTTGGCCTTGCTGACCAGGCGTGTCTCGCGACGCTTCTGATGACGCTCTTCCGCCACCTGGCGAGCCAGCCGCTCATCGGCCACGGCGACGAAATCGTCACCCGCCTCGGGCACGCCGGACAAGCCGAGCACCTGCACCGGAATCGACGGACCGGCTTCCTGCACGGTCTTGCCGGTCTCGTCGACCAGCGCGCGCATGCGGCCGTATTCGATGCCGCAAACCACGAAGTCGCCGCGCTTGAGCGTGCCCTGCTGCACCAGCACGGTAGCCACCGGGCCGCGCCCCTTGTCGAGGCTGGATTCGATCACCACGCCCGAGGCCGGACCGTCGACCACCGCGGTCAACTCCATCACCTCGGCCTGCACCGTGATCGCTTCGAGCAGATCCTCGACGCCCATGCCGGTCTTGGCCGACACCGGCACGAACATGGTGTCGCCACCCCAGTCTTCCGGGATCACTTCCAGGTTGGCCAGGCCCTGCTTGACGTGGTCGGGATTGGCGTCGTCCTTGTCCATCTTGTTCAACGCCACGATCAGCGGCACCTTCGCCGCCCGCGCATGCTTCACGGCTTCGGCCGTCTGCGGCATCACGCCGTCATCGGCGGCCACCACCAGCACCACGATGTCGGTGGACTGCGCGCCACGGGCACGCATCGCGGTGAACGCGGCATGGCCCGGGGTATCCAGGAAAGTGATCACGCCCTTGGGCGTATCCACGTGATAGGCGCCGATGTGCTGGGTGATGCCACCGGCCTCACCCGAAGCCACCTTGGTACGGCGAATGTAATCGAGCAGCGAGGTCTTGCCGTGGTCGACGTGGCCCATGATGGTGACCACCGGCGGACGGGTGCTCTTCTCGCCATCCAGTTCGACACTCTGGGTATGGGCAGCCAGAGCAGCCTCGGCGTCATTGGCGCTGGCATCAACCGGCGTATGGCCAAGTTCTTCGATCACCAGCACCGCAGTGTCGTGATCGATGGTCTGGTTGATGGTGGCCATCACGCCCATCTTGAACAGGGCCTTGACCACCTCGGAACCCTTGACCGCCATCTTCTGCGCCAGTTCGGCGACCACGTTGGCGTCGCCCACCATCACTTCGCGCACAACCGCAGCCGTGGGTCGGGTGAAACCGTGCGGGCCGGACGCCGTGCTGCCACGCGATGCATCGCGGCTCGCGCCACGCCCGGGCTTGCCACGGCGGCTGGAACGACGCGCGCGGTCGGCGGCGGACAGATGCAACTCGCCACTGGCGAAGCGCTTGCCGCCCGGGGTGTCGTCGCGATCGCGCCCGTGGCGCGCCTTGCCACCACGAGCGGCGTCGGCGGCAGGAGCCGCCGGGGCCGGTGCGGGAGCTGGGGCCGGCGCCGGAGCAACCACTTTCTTCTCGCGCTTGCGCGGCTCGTGAATACGCGGAACGATCATGCCAAAGCTGCTGTGATCGGTGGTGCCGCCAGAACCTGCGGCTGTCGATTCGGAAGCGGACGGCTCGGCAGCGGGCTCGGCCTTCGTTTCAGGTTTGGGCTCGGCCGCCACCGGGCTCGCGGGTGCATCTTCGGCAGCGGGCTTCACAGCCTCGGCCTGCTCTGCCGCGGACTCGGCGTGTGCCGCAGCCTGTTGCTCACGGGCAATGCGTGCCGCTTCCTCGGCCTTGTGCTGCTCGTCGAGTGCGCGCTGCTGCGCTTCTTCCTCGCGGCGATGTTCGGCCTCGGCACGCGCGCTTTCTTCCTGTTCGCGCTGCTGCTGCGATTCGGCCAGCTTGCGCACGGCCTCTTCGCGCTCGGGCTCGGCGCTGGCTTCCTCGGCAATCACGCTGCGCTTGACGTAGGTGCGCTTGGCGCGCACTTCCACGTTCACCGTCTTGGCGCTGCTGGCCGCGCCGCGGCCGCCTGGCGTGGCAACCTTGAGTTCGCTGACCTTGCGTCGCTTCAGGGTGATCTGGCGCGGCGAGCTGTCCTCGACCTCGGCCACGGCTTCGCCCTTGCCGTGCGTGCGACGCAGAAAACCAAGCAGCTTCACCTTTTCAGTGCTGCTGACGACTTGCTCCGGATCGGAGAATTTCATGCCGGCCTCGCCAAGCTGTCCAAGCAGCTTGTCTACCGGCATGCCCAGTACCTGGGCGAGTTGTTTGATCGTGACATCCGACATCGTGTGCTTTCTCCGCCGTTCCCGCGCTTATCGTCCGTGCGGCCTTGCCTGCACGTCCACCTCCATCCATGGCGGGAAGCTGCCTGAGCTTCCCTCGGCGCACCCATCCAGGGTGCTGCCGTTTCGCGGTTAGCCGCCCTTCTCCAGTTCAGCGATCATCGGGGCTCGCGCCGCCATGATCAGTGCCGCAGCCCGCTCCTCGTCCATGCCCTCGATATCGATCAGGTCGTCGACCGCAAGGTCGGCCAGATCATCCATCGTGACCACGCCGCGAGCGGCCAGGGCAAAGGCCGTCGTCTCATCCATGCCGTCGAGGGCCAGCAGCTCTTCGCTCGGCTGGTGCTCGTCGATATCCTCTTCCACCGCCAGGGCCTCGGTGAGCAGCGCATCACGCGCACGCGCACGCAGCTCCTCGACGATGTCCTCGTCGAAGCCTTCCACGGCGAGCAGCTCGGCGCTGGGCACGTAGGCGATTTCCTCAACGCTGGAGAAACCTTCCTGCACCAGGATGATGGCGATCTCCTGGTCCACTTCCAGCTTGTCCATGAACAACTGGCGTGCCGCGTCCTGCTCGGCCTCGCTCTTGGCGGTGACCTGGTCCTGCGTCATCACGTTGAGCTGCCAGCCGGTGAGCTTGCTGGCGAGACGCACGTTCTGGCCACCACGACCGATCGCCTGCGAGAGCTTGTCCTCGGCCACGGCGATGTCCATCGAGTGCTTTTCCTCGTCCATGATGATGGACTGCACTTCGGCCGGCGCCATCGCATTGATGACGAACTGGGCCTGGTTCTCGTGCCACAGGATGATGTCGACGCGTTCGCCGTTGAGCTCGTTGGACACCGCCTGCACGCGCGAACCGCGCATGCCGATGCACGCGCCGATGGGATCGGTGCGGGTGTCGTGGGCCAGCACGGCGATCTTGGCGCGGTCGCCCGGATCGCGGGCACAGCCCTTGATCTCCACCAAACCCTGGCCGACTTCCGGCACTTCGAGCTTGAACAGCTCCATCATGAATTCGGGGGCTGCGCGCGAGACGAACAACTGCGGGCCGCGCACTTCCGAACGCACTTCAAAAAGATAGCCGCGCACGCGATCGCCGACGCGGGCCGACTCGCGCGGAATGGTCTTGTCGCGCGGGATGAAGGCCTCGGCATTGGAACCCAGGTCCAGGTACACGTTGCCGCGCTCGACGCGCTTGACGATACCGGTGATCAGTTCGCCAACGCGGTCGACGTATGCATCGACCACCTGCTGGCGCTCGGCTTCGCGCACGCGCTGCACGATCACCTGCTTGGCGGCCTGCGCGGCAATGCGGCCGAACTCGGCGTTCTCGATCTGCGTCTCGATGTATTCGCCGACCTCGGCGCCCTCACGTTCGTCCAGCGCATCCATCAGGCGCAGCTGGTAGAACGGGGACTCCATCTCGCCATCGTCGGCGATGATTTCCCAACGACGGAAGGTCTCGTAATCGCCGGTGTCGCGGTCGATCGAGACGTGGATGTCCGGATCTTCCTCCGGATAGCGCTTCTTCGCCGCAGAAGCCAATGCGGCTTCCAGCGCTTCGAAGATCACTTCGCGCGGCACGCCCTTTTCGTTGGCAACCGCGTCAACCACCAGCAAAAGCTCTTTGCTCATTGCAGCAACTCCGTAGACACCACCCGGCGCCCGCTCGTTAACTTTGGCATCCGTCCATGAATGCTTGGGATCAAAAAGCGGCCTGTCCATGGCCGCACCATTCAATTCACTTGCCTCAATTCACTTGCCGGCTTTCTTCTTGCTTCGCGTGCTGCCGCCACGCTTGGGCTGCGGCACGTAGCCGAGACCGGCCCAGTCGGGCACCACGCGTGCACTTTCCACCGCGGCATGCTCGAAGCCGAATGCTTTGCCTTCGGCCTCCAGCGCAATCTGCTCGCCTTCCACCGACACCACCTTGCCACGAAGCCGGCGACGCCCGTCGATCGGCGCTTTCAGCAGAATCTTCACTTCCTGCCCCACCACCTTCGCGAACTGCCCCGCGCTGAACAGCGGGCGATCAAGCCCCGGCGAAGACACTTCCAGTACGTAATGCCCCGGAACCGGATCTTCAACGTCGAGCAGCGCCGACAACTCGCGGCTGGCTGCTTCGCAATCGTCCAGAGTGACCTCGCGGCCCTCCGTGGTCTGATCAAGCACGTCCAGATAAACGCGCAGGGTACTCTGCCCTTGCGCCGGGGTGAACTCCACACCGATGCATTCCAGGCCCAGATCACCCAGGACGTCGGTAAAGCGTTGCGCGAGTGCTTGTGTATCCATGTATTGCCCGTCGTGGGATCTGTATGTCAGCTGTCGCCAGAAACAAAAAATGGGCTCAAGCGGCCCATTTCCCTATCTCGCCGATGTCCCGACTCCTCCAGCATCTTTCCGGCGTTGCGGCGCCCTGCGGGCCAGCCAAACAACACGACGCATCCTTGCGCCCAACAAAAAAGCCTCACTAAGGAGGCTTTCTTGTCCAAGAAAGACCTGGTAGCGGGGGCAGGATTCGAACCTGCGACCTTCGGGTTATGAGCCCGACGAGCTGCCAGACTGCTCCACCCCGCATCAGAGTCCGCAAAGTCTAACGAGATGGCCGGTTTCTTGCAAGCCTTATCATCAAACTTTCTTGCTGCTTGCCGCGCATCGCGGCGTGAAACTCAACCGACGAACGCTTGCTTGCACCAGCCCAGCAGCGGTCCCCAGTAGATGCCCAGCGCCACCAGCACCAGCGCATTCAGCGACAGCACGACGCGCAACGTGGCATCCGGCTGCAACTTCGTCAGCACGCCCTCTTCGGCCTTGTCGAAGTACATCATCTTCACTACGCGCAGGTAGTAGTACAGGCCGATGATGGCGAACACCACACCGACGATGGCCAGCCACAACATGTGCGCATCGATGGCAGCCTGCAGCACCAGGTACTTCGCGAAGAAGCCGTACAGCGGCGGCACGCCAGCCAGCGAGAACATCGCCAGCATCATCAGGAAAGCCATCCACGGCGAACGCTGGTTCAGGCCCTTGAAGTCGTCGATCTCCTCGCACTCGAAACCGGCACGCGCCAGCGCCAGGATCACACCGAAGGCGGCGGTGGCCATCAGCGCGTAGCTGATCGCGTAGAACATCGCGGCGGAGTAACCCTCCGGCCCGGCATTGACCAGGCCGATGATCAGGTAACCCATGTGCGAAATGGTCGAGTACGCCAGCATGCGCTTGAGGTTGGTCTGCACGATGGCGACCAGATTGCCGATCGCCATCGACAGCACCGCGATCACGGCCAGCATCGGTTGCCAGTAATGCGCCAGGTCAGCCATGCCGCCTTCGAGCAGGCGGTATGCCATGCCGAACGCGGCCAGCTTGGAAGCCGAGGCAATGAACGTGGTGACCGGGGTGGAAGCGCCCTGGTAGACGTCGGGAATCCACATGTGGAACGGCGCGGCACCCAGCTTGAAGGCGATACCCACCAGCATGAAGATCAGGCCAAACAGCATCAGGTGCGGCATGCCGGCATGGGCGGTGGCACCGTGCAAGGCGGCAAGGTCGAGCGTACCGGCGGCACCGTACACCATCGACATGCCGTACAGCAGCATGCCTGAGGACAACGCACCCAGCACGAAGTACTTCATTGCCGCTTCGGACGACAACGGCGAATCGCGATTCAGCGCCACCAGGCCATACGAGGACAGCGTCAGCAGTTCCAGGCCCAGGTAGATCATCACCAGGTTGCCGGCCGAGACCAGCAGCATCACGCCGATCACCGCGAAGATCATCACCGTGTAGAACTCGCCCTGGAACAGCTTGCGGTCGACCAGGTACGGGCGCGAGTAGATGAATACCAGCACCACGCTCAACAGCGAGAACACCTTGAGTATCTCGGCCGCGCGATCACGGACGAACATGCCGCCGAACGCGGTGACCGTTTCCGGTGGCTGGCCGGCGATGACCAGGTAGATCGCCACCAGCAACACGGCGATGGAGATCCAGTGCAGCACGCCGCGCTGCTCCGGCTTCATGAAGGCGTCCAGCAGCAGCAGAAGGCACGCCGCAGCTACCAGATAGAACTCCGGCAGCAGGACAAGGATGTCGTTGAAAGTCGGCATTGGCTGTGTTTCCGCTTAAATCTTGTGGACGGCGAGCTGCTGCACCAGTTGCGTCACCGAGCTGTCCATCAGATGGACCAGCGGCTCGGGCCAGATACCGATGAACAGCACCAGTGCGGCAAAGGCGGCCAGCACGAAGGTCTCGCGACCATTGATCTCTTTCATTTCGGCCACGTGCGGGTTGGTGATCTGCCCCCACAGCACCCGCTTGACCAGCCACAGTGTGTAACCCGCGCCGATGATCAGGGTGAAGGCGGCGAACAGGCCGATCCACGGATTCGCACTGAAGCTGGCCAGGATCACCATGAACTCGCCGACGAAACCGCTGGTGCCCGGCAGGCCGCAGTTGGCCATCGCGAACAGCACGTAGAAGAAGCCGAACCAGGGCATCACGTTGATCAGGCCACCGTAATCCTTGATCAGGCGCGTATGCAGGCGGTCGTACATCACGCCGATGCAGGTAAACATGGCGCCGGAGACGAAACCGTGCGAGATCATCTGCACCATCGCACCCTGCATGCCCAGGCGCGCCGCGTCGACGTTGCCGTCGTGGCGAATCAGCATGAAGGCGATGAAGATGCCCAGCGTGACGAAGCCCATGTGCGCGATCGACGAGTAGGCCACGAGTTTCTTCATGTCCTCCTGCACCAGCGCCACGTAACCGATGTAGATGATCGCGATCAGGCTGAGCACGACGATCAGCCAGGTGAAATGCTCACCCGCGTCCGGCACGATCGGCAGGATGAAGCGCAGCATGCCGTAGGTACCGACCTTCAGCATCACTGCAGCCAGCACCACCGAGCCGCCGGTTGGCGCCTCCACGTGAGCATCCGGCAACCATGTGTGCACCGGCACCATCGGCACCTTGATCGCGAAGGCGATCAGGAAGCCGAAGAACAGCCAGGTCTGTTCCTTCATCGTCAGCGGCAACGACGCCCACACGTGCATGTCGAACGTGCCCGAGCGCTCATACAGATACATCAGCGCGATCAGCATGAAGACCGAGCCGAGGAACGTGTAGATGAAGAACTTCAGCGTGGCATAGACGCGCCGCGGGCCACCCCAGACACCGATGAGGATGAACATCGGGATCAGCATGGCCTCGAAGAACACGTAGAACAGCAACGCGTCGGTGGCGCAGAACACGCCGATCATCAGGCCTTCGAGCACCAGCATGGCGGCCATGTACTGGTGCGTGTTGACCTTGATGACCTCCCACGCGCCGACCACCACCAGGATGCCGACGATCGTGGTGAGCACGATCAGCGCTACCGAGATGCCGTCCACGGCCAAGCCGTAGTGCACCCCGAGCGAGGCGATCCAGACATGGCTTTCGACCAGCTGCATGCCGCCCGCCGTGGCGTTGTATTGCGGCAGCAGGAACAGGCTCACCACGAAGGTGAGCACCATGAACAGCAGAGCGAGCCAGCGCGCCGCGTTGGGCCGGCCGGAACCGGCCAGCAGCACCGGCACCGCGCCGATGATGGGTAGCCAGATCAGCAGGCTGAGCAAGTGATTGAACATGTGTGCTCGCTTCCCTTATTGCCCGATCAGCCAGTACCCGCCTAGCAGCAGGATCAGGCCGACAATCATCGCGAAGGCGTAGTGATACAGGTAACCGGATTGCAACCGGCGCGTACCGGCGGCGATACGTCGAACCGTCGCTGCCGAACCATTGACCATCACGCCGTCGACCACGGCGGTATCGCCCGCCTTCCAGAACAGGCGGCCAAGTTTCTGGCTTCCCGTGGCGAACAGCGCGTAGTACACGTTGTCGACCCAGTACTTGCGATCGAGCACCGTCCACAACGGCTTCAGCAGGCTCTTGACCTTGTCGGCCATCGCCGGATTGAACAGATAGATGTACGTGGTGATGGCAAAGGCCAGCACGACCAGACCGAACGGCAGGCTGATGAAACCGTCCAGCGCCATGGCGAGCGCACCGTGGAAGTGCTCACCCATCTCGCCGAGGATGTCGTTGGCCGGATTCACGTGGATGGCGCTGCCGAACCAGTGACCGAACAGCAACGGCTTGACCGTGAAGAAACCGACCAGCGCCGACGGGATCGCCAGCAGGATCAGCGGCAGCGTTACCACCCACGGCGATTCTTTCGGCGCGTGCGCAAGGACGCCAGGCTCATGGTGGCCGTGGTCGTCGTGGTGACCGTGTCCATGATGCTCGACGACGGTGAAGCGTTCCTTGCCGTGGAAGGTCAGGTACATCTGGCGGAACGTGTACAGCGCGGTGACGAACGCACCGGCGACCACGCAGAAGTAGGCATAACTCGCGCCCCAGCGGTGCGATTCGCCCACCGCCTCAATGATCGCGTCCTTCGAATAGAAACCGGAGAAGAACGGCACCGCGCACAACGCCAGCGAGCCCACCCACATGGTGATCCAGGTGATCGGCATGTACTTGCGCAGGCCGCCCATGTAGCGCATGTCCTGCTCATGGTGCATGGCGATGATGACCGAACCCGCGCCGAGGAACAGCAGCGCCTTGAAGAACGCATGCGTCATCAGGTGGAACACCGCACCGGCGTACACCGACACGCCCAGCGCCACGGTCATGTAACCCAGCTGCGACAGCGTGGAATACGCGATCACGCGCTTGATGTCGTTCTGCACGATGCCGATCATGCCGGTGAACAGCGCACCGGTGGCACCGATCACCAGCACGAAGCTCAGCGCGGTGGTCGACAGCTCGAAGAACGGCGACATGCGCGCGACCATGAAGATGCCGGCGGTCACCATCGTGGCCGCGTGGATCAACGCGGAAATCGGCGTCGGGCCTTCCATCGAGTCCGGCAGCCACACGTGCAGCGGCACCTGTGCCGACTTGCCCATGGCACCGATGAACAGCAGGATGCAGATCACCGTGGCCGCATCCCAATGCGTGCCCTGGGTAATTGCCAGCGTCTTGCCGACCAGCGTCGGTGCCGCGGCGAACGCGGTGGCGTAGTCCAGCGTGCCCATGAAATACAGCACGGCAGCAATGCCCAGCAGGAAGCCGAAGTCGCCCACGCGGTTGACCAGGAACGCCTTGAGGTTGGCGAAGATCGCCGTGGGCTTCTTGTACCAGAAGCCGATCAGCAGGTACGACACCAGGCCCACCGCTTCCCAGC
Organism: Rhodanobacter glycinis; assembly: GCF_900114325.1. Taxonomy (GTDB): domain Bacteria; phylum Pseudomonadota; class Gammaproteobacteria; order Xanthomonadales; family Rhodanobacteraceae; genus Rhodanobacter_A; species Rhodanobacter_A glycinis. The sequence continues at coordinate 302,197 of NZ_FOSR01000001.1, read as the reverse complement.
CGAAGAACAGCTGCAGGAAGTTGTTCGACATCACCAGCATCAGCATCGAGAAGGTGAACAGCGAAATGTAGCTGAAGAAGCGCTGGTAACCGTCGTCGTCGGCCATGTAACCGATGGTGTAGATGTGCACCAGCAGCGACACGAAGGTCACCACCACCATCATCATCGCGGTCAGCCGGTCGATCATGAAGCCGACGCTGGCATTCAGGTGACCGATCTCGAACCAGGTGTACAGGTTGTGGTTGTAGGCCGGTGCGCCGGCAAACCCGATCTGGTAAAGCACGTAGAACGAGAGGCCGCAGGAAATCAGCAGGCCGAGGATGGTCACGCAGTGCGCGCCGGCCCGACCGATCTGCTTGCCGAGGAAACCGGCCAGCAGGCAGCCGACCAGCGGTGCGAGCGCGATCGTCAGCAGGATGGATGTAGACAAAGGCATCGGATCAACCCTTCATGCTGTCGATTTCGGCGACATTGACCGTGCTGCGGTTGCGGAACAGCAGCACCAGGATCGCCAGGCCGATCGCGGATTCCGCCGCGGCCACGGTGAGAATGAAGAACACGAACACCTGCCCGGCCACATCGTGGTTGAAGCGGGAGAACGCGACGAAGTTGATGTTCACCGCCAGCAGCATCAGCTCGATCGCCATCAGCAGCACGATCACGTTCTTGCGGTTGATGAACAGGCCCGCGACGGCGATGCAGAACAGAATCGCACCGAGCACGATGAAGTGCGAAAGCGTAATCATGGCTTGGACTCCTGTTCCGGGGCTGCAGCAACCACCGGTTCGACGGGACGCACGGCGTCCATCTTCACGATGCGGATGCGGTCGCGCGGATTCACGCTGACCTGCTCGCTGGCCATCTGGTACTTGGCACTGTGACGCTGGCGCAGGGTCAACGCGACCGCGACCACCACACCCACCGTCAGGATCAATGCGGCGATCTCGAACGGCAGCAGGTAATTCGTGTACAGCGCGGTGCCCAGCCAGGCCGTGTTGGACTGCCCCGCCGCCGTGGCCGGATTCACGCCCATCGCTTGCGCATGCATGGCACGCACGCCGATCAGCGCCAGCATTTCCACCAGCATCACCACGGCCACGATCAGGCCCACCGGCAGGAACTTCACGAAGCCCTCGCGCAGTTTTTCCTGGTCGATGTCCAGCATCATCACCACGAACAGGAACAGCACCATCACCGCGCCCACGTAGACCACGATCAGCGCGATGGCCAGGAACTCCGCCTCGGCCAGCATCCAGATGCAGGCGGTGCTGAAGAAAGTGAGCACCAGCGCAAGCACGGCGTGCACCGTGTTGCGCAGCGTGATCACCGCCAACGCGGCACCCACCGTGATCACGGCAAAGGCGTAAAAACAGACCAGCTCGAATACTTGAAGATTGATCATGATGCCCTGCCTCAGCGATACGCCGCGTCTTGAGCGCGGGCTGCAGCAATGTCGGCCTCGAAGCGGTCGCCAATGGCGAGCAACTGCGGCTTGGTCACCACGTTCTCACCACGATGCTCGAAGTGGTACTCGTGGATGCTGGTTTCGACGATCGAGTCCACCGGGCAGCTTTCTTCGCAGAAGCCACAGAAGATGCACTTGAACAGATCGATGTCATAACGCGTGGTACGACGCTGGCCATCGCTTTCGCGCGGCGCGGAGTCGATGGTGATCGCCAGCGCCGGGCACACCGCCTCGCACAACTTGCACGCGATGCAGCGCTCCTCGCCATTCGCGTAGCGGCGCAACGCATGCAGGCCGCGGAAACGGTTCGACTTGGGGATGTGCTCCATCGGGTAGCGCATCGTGTACTTCGGGCTGAACATGTAGCGCATGGTCAGCGCCATGCCCTTGAACAGCTCGGCCAGCAGCAGGCTGTTGAAATAGTTGAATATGCGTTTCATCGGATTTCTCAGGCCCCCGCGATGCCGTAGAACTTCATGCAGCCGGCCACCAGCACCCAGACGATGGCGATGGGAATGAATACCTTCCAGCCCAGCCGCATGATCTGGTCATAGCGATAGCGGGGGAACGTGGCGCGGAACCACAGGAACATGAAGGCGAACATGAAGGCCTTGATGAACAGCCAAAAGAAGCTGGCATGGCCAATGAAGCCCCAGGTCACCGGGAACGGGCTCAGCCAGCCGCCGAGGAACAGGATCGAGGCAAGAAAGCTCACCAGGATCATGTTGGCGTATTCGGCCAGGAAGAAGATCGCGAACGCCGAACCGGAATACTCCACGTGGAAGCCCGCGACGATTTCCGACTCACCCTCCGCCACGTCGAACGGGGCGCGGTTCGTCTCGGCCACGCCGGAGATGAAATAGACCACGAACACCGGCAACAGCGGCAGCCAGAACCAGTCGAGGATGCCCTTCGAACCGGCCTGCGCATGCACGATGTCGGTGAGGTTCAGCGAACCGGCCAGCACCAGCACGCACACCAGGCACAAGCCCATGGCCAGTTCGTAGGAGATCACCTGCGCCGCCGAACGCATGGCACCGAGCAGCGCATAACGCGAGTTCGACGCCCAGCCGGCCAGGATGATGCCGTACACGCCTAGCGAGGTCATCGCCAGCAGGTACAACAGGCCTGCATTGGCGTTGGAGAGCACCAGCTTGTCGTTGAACGGAATCACCGCCCAGGCAGCGAGTGCCGGCACCAGCGCCAGCATCGGCGCGAGGTAGTACAGGAACTTGTTCGCATTGGTCGGAAGAATCACTTCCTTGATCAGCAGCTTGACCACGTCGGCAAAGGCCTGCAGCAGGCCCAGCGGACCGATCTTGTTCGGCCCCATGCGCACGTGCATCCAGCCGATGACCTTGCGCTCCCAGTAGACGAACATCGCCACCGCGAGAATCACCGGAATGGTGATGCACAGGATGTAGATGACCGGCCAGATGAGCTGGTTGAGGATCTGTTCGCCCATGTGCCTTACACCTTGCTCAAGGTAATGGCTGCGCCGTAAGGCGGCAGCGTGGCGGTGATGTCCTGCGCGGCCTCGATCCAGACGGCGCCATCAGGCACCGTGCGGTCGACGACCACCGGCAGCGTCGAATCGGCAATGCGCACCTGCACGCCCTCGGCGAGCCCCTGCCGCTGTGCTTCATCCGCGTTGAGGCGCACGGCGGGCGCGCGATTCAGCGGATGCGCATTGAGCGCCGTGGCCCGACGCAGCACGGCGTCGCTGCGGTAGATCGGCCAAGTGGCCAAGCGTGTCAGCCCGGCAGCCGGCTTGCGCTCGGCCAGACCGTCGACCGCAGCCACGGCACGAGCGGTGATGCCATCACGCAGGCCCGCGAGGTCATCGAACTCGAAACCGGCCAGTTGCATCGAACCGCCCAGCGCACGCAGCACCTTCCAGCCCGGGCGCGCCTCGCCCGGCGCTTTCGCACCAGCTTGCACGCCCTGCTCCAGGCCATCCACGTTCACCAGCGTGCCGTCCATTTCCGGCAACAACGCGATCGGCAGGATCACGTCCGCCACTTCGCGCAACGCCGGGCTGGCAAAAGCACTGAAGGCCACGACTTGCGCCGCGCCCAATGCCTTGAGCGCCAACGCGCCATCGGCGAAATCATGCGGCGGCTCCGCCCCGTACAACACGTAAGCCTTGCGCGGCTGCGCCAGCATCGACTGCGCATCGAGGCCACCGGCGCCCGGCACCACGCCAAGCCGGGACAGGCCCAGTGCATTGGCACCGACCGGCAGCTCGTTGTAACCGGCGCCGGTGGCACTGGCGATGAAACGCGCGATGGCGCGCAGCCAGGAGGCCTGCGGATGCGTGACCGCGGCTTCGCCGAGGATCACCACCGCCTTGCCAGCCTTCAGCGCAGCGATTGCATCACTGTCGCCCTGATCACTCTGTGCGGCCCCGATGGCCGTGGCCAGTGCGGCAGGCGCACTCGCGCCAGCCGCCACGGCGGCCTTGGCCAGCGCCAGCAGCGCGTCGGCCATGCCCTGCGGCGGCACGATCGAAGTCGCGGCGAGCTTGTAGTTGAATTCGAAATCGGCCGGATTGACCGCAAACACCTTCGCGCCAACCTTGGTGGCCTGATGCAGGCGGTGGTTGAGCAGCGGCATCTCGTGGCGCAGGTCGGAGCCGACCAGCAACGCGGCCTTCACCTGGCTCACCTCGGCAACCGGCAGCTCGAAGCGCGTGGCCACGGCGTTGTCGGCGAAGTCGAGCTGGCGCAGGCGGTGGTCGACATGGGCACTGCCCAGGCCGCGCGCCAGGCGCATCAGCAGGTCCGCTTCCTCGTTGGTCGTGGCCGGATGCACCAGCACGCCCAGATCGCTGCCAGGGGCCTTCTTCAATGTTTCGGCGGCGACCGCGAGAGCGTCGTCCCACGTCGTGGCCTGCCACTGGCCGTTGCGCTTCACTTCCGGTGCATGCAGGCGATCGGCGGCGTACATGCCCTGGTGGCTGTAACGGTCACGATCGGACAGCCAGCATTCGTTGACCGGCTCGTTGTCGCGCGGCACGGTGCGCAGCACTTCGCCGCGACGCACGTGCAGCCACAGGTTGGAACCCAATGCGTCGTGATAGGCGACCGACGGCTTGGCGATCAGTTCCCATGCACGGGCCTTGAACTGGAACGGCTTGTTGGTCAGCGCGCCGACCGGGCACACATCGATGATGTTGCCGGACAGCTCGGTCTCCACCGTCTTGCCGATGTAGGTGCCGATCTGCAGGTTCTCGCCGCGATTCATGCCACCCAGTTCGTAGGTGCCGGCGATCTCGCTGGTGAAGCGGATGCAGCGCGTGCACTGGATACAACGGGTCATTTCGGTGGCAACCAGCGGCCCGATGTTTTCATCGGCGATGGTGCGCTTGCGCTCGGTGTAGCGCGACACGCTGCGGCCATAGCCCAGTGCCACGTCCTGCAGCTCGCACTCGCCGCCCTGATCGCAGATCGGGCAATCCAGCGGGTGGTTGATCAGAAGGAATTCCATCACGTCCTTCTGGAACTTCAGCGCCTTGTCCGAACGCGTGGTGACCTTCATGCCCTCGCCCACCGGCGTGGCGCAGGCCGGCTGCGGCTTGGGCATGGGACGACCACCCATCTCCACGTCGACCAGGCACATGCGGCAGTTGGCGGCGATCGGCAACTTGCGGTGGTAGCAGAAACGCGGGATGGCGATGCCGACGGCGTCGGCCGCCTCGATGATCATCGCGCCCTTGCGGATCTGCGTGGGCTTGCCGTCGATCTCGATGTTGACGAGGTCGGGCGCGGCGTTGCTGGTGGGCTGCGCACTCATGCAGCGACTCCACTGGTGGCGGTGGCAAACTTGTCGTCGGTCATCGAGCGACCGTTGCGCACGTAGTATTCGAATTCGTTCCAGAACTTGGCCAGGAAACCCTGTACTGGCCACGCCGCAGCTTCGCCGAAGGCGCAGATGGTGTGGCCTTCGATCTGGCCGGCGATGGCCTTCAGGCGATGCAGGTCGTCCTCGGTGCCCTTGCCCTCGACGATGCGCGTGAGCACCCGGTACATCCAGCCGGTGCCTTCGCGGCACGGCGTGCACTGACCGCAAGACTCGGCCTTGTAGAAGCGCGCGATGCGATGACAGGCGCGCACCATGCAGGTGGTTTCGTCCATCACGATCACGGCCCCCGAACCCAGGCCCGAACCGGCCTTCTGCAGGCAGTCGTAATCCATGGTGGCCGCCATCATTTCCTCGGCGTTGAGCACCTTCATCGAGGAACCGCCCGGGATCACCGCCTTCAGCTTGTGTCCGTTGCGCACGCCACCGGCCATTTCCAGCAGCTCGGAGAACGGCGTGCCGAGACGGATCTCGAAGTTGCCCGGCTTGGCCACGTGGCCGGAGACCGAGAAGATCTTCGGGCCACCGTTGTTGGGCTTGCCGAGATTCAGGAACCAGTCGGCGCCATGGCGCAGGATCGCGGGTACCGAGGCATAGGTCTCGGTGTTGTTGATCGTGGTCGGCTTGCCGTACAGGCCGAAGTTGGCCGGGAACGGCGGCTTGAAGCGCGGCTGACCCTTCTTGCCTTCCAGCGACTCCATCAGCGCGGTTTCCTCACCGCAGATGTAGGCACCGGCGCCCAGTGCGCCGTAGATGTCCACATCGATGCCGCTGCCCTGCACGTTCTTGCCCAGCAGGCCGGCGGCATAAGCCTCGGCCAGCGCTTCCTCGAAATGCTCGAACGGCTCGTGGTGGAACTCGCCGCGCAAGTAGTTGTAGGCCACGGTGGAGCCGGTGCAATAGCAGGCGATGGCAAGGCCTTCGATCACTGCATGCGGGTTGTAGCGCAGGATGTCGCGATCTTTCGCGGTGCCGGGTTCCGATTCGTCCGAGTTGCAGAGGATGTACTTCTGCATGTCGCCCTTGGGCATGAACGACCACTTCAGACCGGTGGGAAAGCCTGCGCCGCCGCGGCCGCGCAGACTGGACTTCTTGATTTCCTCGACCAGACCCGCCGGATCGGGCTTCTCGGCGAGAATCTTCTTCCACGCCTTGTAGCCGTCCATCTGGACATAGCTGTCCATCGCCCACGGCTTGTCGAAATGCAGCGTGGTGTAGACGACCTGATGGTCCTGGGGTGCGGGTCCGACCGGACCGGTGGTGCTCGCCATCGTTCTTACTCCAGCCCGTCCAGGATCGCATCGAGCTTCTCGGTGGTGAGCCGCTCGTGGTAATGACCGTTGACCGTCATCGCCGGCGCGTACACGCACGCAGCGATGCACTCTTCTTCCCGCTTGAGGTAGATGCGGCCGTCCGGGGTGCTTTCGCCGAGCTTGATGCCCAGCTTCTTCTCGCAATGCTTCACCAGGTCCTCGGCGCCATTGAGCCAGCACGAGATGTTGGTGCAGATCGCCACGTTGTTGCGACCGACCGGCTTGGTCTCCAGCATCGAGTAGAAGCTGGCGACCTCATAGGCCCACACCGAAGGCAGGTCGAGGTACTTCGCCACGGCGGTGATCAGTTCGTCGGTGAGGAAACCGCCGTTCTGTTCCTGCGCGGCAAACAATGCCTGGATCAAGGCCGAACGCTTGCGATCCGGCGGGAACTTGCCCAGCCAGTGATCGATGTGCTGCCGCGTGTGGTCGGTCAGGACGACGAGCGGATCGACGTTCTTGACCTGGTCGTAATGCCCGGTGGCTTTCATGGGATATCTCCGTCGTGCCGGCTCAGCGATCGACTTCGCCGAACACGAGGTCATAGGTGCCGATCATGGCCACCACGTCGGCCAGCAGGTGGCCACGCACGATGGTGTCGATCGACGACAGATGGGCAAAGCCCGGTGCGCGCAAATGCACGCGGAATGGCTTGTTGGCGCCGTCCGAAACGAGGTAGCAGCCGAACTCGCCCTTCGGCGCCTCGACCGCGGCATAGGTCTCGCCCGCGGGCACGCCGTAGCCTTCGGTGAACAGTTTGAAATGATGGATGAGCGCTTCCATGCTCTCCTTCATCTCTTCGCGCTTGGGCGGCGCAACCTTGTAGTTCTCCACCATCACCGGGCCGGGGTTGGCACGCAGCCATTGCACGCACTGCTTGATGATGCGGTTGGACTGGCGCATTTCTTCGACGCGCACCAGGTAGCGGTCATAGCAATCGCCGTTGACGCCGACCGGGATGTCGAAATCCATCTCGGCGTACTTCGCGTACGGCTGCTTCTTGCGCAGATCCCAGGCGACGCCGGAGCCACGTAACATGGCGCCGGTCATGCCCCATGCCTGGGCATGCTCGGGCGAGACCACGCCGATGCCCACGGTGCGCTGTTTCCAGATGCGATTGGTGGTGAGCAGTTCTTCGTACTCGTCCACCTTGGTCGGGAAATCCGCGGTGAAGGCGTCGAGGAAGTCGAGCATGGAACCTTCGCGCCACTGGTTCAGCCGCTTGAGATCCTTGCCCTTGTGCCAGGGCGACTCGCGATACTGCGGCATCTGCGCCGGCAGGTCGCGGTACACGCCGCCGGGGCGATAGTAAGTGGCGTGCATGCGCGCGCCGGAGACCGCTTCGTAGCAGTCCATCAGCTCTTCGCGCTCGCGGAAGGCGTACAGGAACACCGCCATCGCGCCCAGGTCGAGCGCGTTCGAGCCCAACCACATCAGATGATTCAGGATGCGGGTGATTTCGTCGAACATGGTGCGGATGTACTGCGCGCGTTCCGGCGCCTCGATCCCCAGCAGGTTCTCGATCGCCTTCACGTAGGCGTGTTCGTTGCACATCATCGACACGTAGTCGAGGCGATCCATGTAGCCGATCGACTGGTTGAACGGCTTGGACTCGGCCAGCTTTTCCGTACCGCGATGGAGCAGGCCCACGTGCGGATCGGCGCGGACGATGGTTTCGCCGTCCATCTCCATGATCAGGCGTAGCACGCCGTGCGCAGCAGGATGCTGCGGACCGAAGTTCATCGTGTAATTGCGAATTTCCTGGGCCATCTCAATTCTCCCGCCAGTGGTCGGCGGCTTCGGCCTTGGCCTGCAAAAGGTCAGCGTCATCGCGGATCGTGCGCGGCACCAGCACGCGCGGTTCCACCGAGGTCACCGGTTCGTAGATCACGCGCTTCTGATCGGGGTCGTAGCGCACTTCGACATTGCCGATCAACGGGAAGTCCTTGCGGAACGGATGCCCGACGAAACCGTAATCGGTAAGGATGCGGCGCAAGTCCGGATGACCGTCGTAAATGATGCCGTACAGGTCGAACGCCTCGCGCTCGAACCAGTTGACGCCCGGCCAGATGCCGCTCACCGACGGCAGCATCGGCAGCGAATCGTCTTCGCAAAACACACGCAGGCGCAGGCGCTGGTTGTGCTCGACGGAAAGCAGGTGGATCACCGAGGCGAAACGGCGCGGCTGGTCGACATTGCGCGGGCGATCGCTCCACTGGAAGCGCCCCATGGCCTCGCCTTCCACGCCGCGCGAGAAACCCGTACCGGTAACGGTCTGGGTATCCCATTCGGTCTGGCCGTAGCCGAGGTAGTCGACGCCGCACAGATCCACCAGCTCGCCGAAGCTGAAGCCGGGTTCGTCATGCAGCGCGGAGGCCACCGCAAGCAGGTCGGCGGCAGCCAGTTCGGCGGTGGTTTCATTGCGGGCGGTGCTGATTTTCAGCGTATCGCCGAATCGCGCGGCAAGGCGCTCGGCCAGCGAGGACGATTGCAGGTCGGTCATGACGGCGCCTTCAGGAGCGGGCGATGGTGCTGGTGCGACGAATCTTCTTCTGCAATTGCAGAATGCCGTGGATCAATGCTTCGGCCGTAGGCGGGCAGCCCGGCACGTAGATGTCCACCGGCACGATGCGATCGCAACCACGCACCACCGAATAGGAATAATGGTAATAACCGCCACCATTGGCGCAGCTGCCCATCGAGATCACCCACTTCGGCTCGGGCATCTGGTCATAGACCTTGCGCAATGCCGGGGCCATCTTGTTTACCAGGGTGCCGGCCACGATCATCACGTCGGACTGGCGCGGGCTGGGGCGGAAGATCACGCCGTAGCGATCCAGATCCAGTCGTGCGGCGCCGGCATGCATCATTTCCACCGCGCAGCAGGCCAGACCGAACGTCATCGGCCACATCGAGCCGGTACGCGCCCAGTTCATCAGCGCATCGACGCTGGTGGTGACGAAGCCGCGCTGGACGACGGGGTTGTCGCCGGCTGGACGCAGGATGTCGTCCACCAGGTTCAACGGCTGCGGGTTGTGCATCACCCGGTCGATGGAGGACATCACTCCCATTCGAGCGCTCCCTTCTTCCACACGTAAGCGAAGCCGATCACCAGCAGCAGCAGGAACAATGCCATCTCGATCAGGGCGACAAGGCCGATCTGCTTGAATACCACCGCCCACGGAAACAGGAATGCAATTTCCAGGTCGAAGATAATGAAGAGGATCGCCAGCAGGTAATAGCGCACATCGAAACGCATGCGCGCATCTTCGAATGCTTCGAAACCGCATTCATAAGGCGCAAGTTTTTCCGATTCGGGACGACGCGGACCGGCAAGCATGCCGATCACCAGCAGCGCGATACCAAGGCCGATGGCGACAAGGATGAACAGCAGGACAGGCCAATATTCGGCAAGCACGATGAAACTTACCTCCGCGCCGCATGGCGCATCAGTGACCGTCGGGGGAAACGGTCTGGAACCTCGGGACAGGCCTTGCGGCCAGAATCATCCACATGACGTGGCGTGGACATCCGAATTTCCACGATACAAGCTCGGGAATCTCGCCATTGTACCAGTGCAAATAGGTAACACGACAAGCCTTGACTGCCACCAAGACGCGACAATCACGCACGAATCATGCCGGGTGTCGCGAATTACATGGTGAGCGTGGGGCGTTCGGCGCCAAGAATGCCAGCCAGCAGTGCCTCGATGCGGCTGCGCGCCGCCTCGCCATCGGGCGATTCGTTGAACTGGATGCCGATGCCTGCAGTGCGATTGCCCTGCGCACCCAATGGGGTGATCCACACCACCTTGCCGGCCACCGACAAACGTTCACCGGCGTCGATCAGGTTGACCAGCAGCACGACTTCGTCACCCAGCGTGTACGACTGCGCGGTGGGCGCGAACAGACCGCCCTGTTTCAGGAACGACATGTAGGAGCCGTACAGCGCGGCGGTATCCTTGAACTTCAGCGAGATGATGCCCTGGCGGGCCGCGGCCGGATTCATGCCTGTTCCTGTCGTGCTTGCGCCGGATGGCGTGTCAGCATCCTAGCGAGCACCGGCATGCCGCGCAAAGCCGCATTCACCGCAGTGCGAACTGCCGCTCACAGCCGGCACCAGCCCCAATGGTCGAAGATCCACGGCGAAGGCCAGTCCAGGTGAAGCCTGGCGAAGCACGGACCACTCGATGCAACAGCACTCATGTCGAGCCGATAGCTGCCGTCCGCCCCGCGTGTCATCGGCCATTGCCGCCACGGCCGATCCGAGACGCCAGCCGGCCCCGCCACCAGCAGGCGCAGGAAAGGATGCAGCACCGTCGGCGGCTGCCACGGCAGCCGACCCGTGCCCGAAACCTCCGGCCCTTCCGCTGGAACATAACGCTCCGGACGGGCGGCAAGGCCGCGCATGCGCCTGCCGCTCAACGCCATCTGGGTCGCATGCTCGGTCAAAGCGGAAAGCTTGCGCTGCCGCTGTGCCGGCGAGCCCTCTTCCACGGCCATGGCCAGCCCGTCCTCATGGCTGCCATGGACCGGATAGGCCAGCCACGCGACGGAATCCACGCGACGGGCCAACGCCAATCGGCACATCACGTGCGCCGCGCCGTGGTCCGGATGGCGGTCACCCAATGCCGGCAGCGCCACCAGGGTGGGGGCAAAAGCGTCGATGGCGGCGGTCAGGGCATCCAATGTGATGATCGTGTCGTCCCGCAGTCGCGCCAGCAGACCCATGTCGGGCCAGCCCAGCGGCAACAGTCTGGTCGACGGCACGCCCAGGCGATCCAGCGCACGATGAACCTCGATACGTCGACGACGCCCCCAGCGCTGCCGGTCAACGGCACCGATCCGCCAGCGCCGCTCCAGCCAGCGCTGCGGCCAGGGGTTCGCGTCGCCGTCGGTAAGCAGCACGATCCGCACCTGGCCACCGGCCGCCATCACCTGCTGGATCAGCACTCCCGTGGCCAATGTTTCGTCATCGGGATGTGGCGCCACCACCAGCAGGCGGGTCTGCGCGGACAGCTCGGGCACGGTTACGGTCGACACCGTCCGGTCCCGGGCCTCAGCGCCAGTCGCCAAACAGCTCGAGCAGCAGCAGATCGCCACGCAACGGACCGCGCAAGGCATCGCGGGTGCGGTTGACGCGGTCGTACCAGTGCCCCAGCGATTCGATATCCAGTGCACTGGATAGTGGGCCGTCCTGCCCGCCGGAACGAGCCTTTACCTCGTCGGCCACGGCCTGGGCGGCAAACCACAGTCGCTGTGCCGGCTCGTTGTCCAGCCAGCGCCGCACCACCTCCATGGCTTCGCCGCGACCCGCCGCAAGCGCAGCCAGGTCCTTGCGCACCTCCTTGCGGCGATCGAGTGCGCCTTCGCGTGCCCAGTCGCGCGCCAATCCCGGATTGCCACCGGCCGCGTCGAGCGCGGCCACCGCATCGGCCACGCCTTCGGCCTGCAGCCACGCCAGGGCCTGCTCGCGCGGAGGCAAGGCGAAATCGATGCGCTGGCAGCGGCTGCGGATGGTCTGCGGCAAGCGCCAGGGCGCGTCGGCCACCAGCACCAGCATGGTCTCCCGTGTCGGCTCCTCCAGCGTTTTCAGCAAGGCGTTGGCGGCAGCCGCATTCATGGCGTCGGCCGGATCGATGCTGGTCACCTGCCAGCCGCCGAACTGGCTGGAGGTGGCCAGGCGCGCGGACAATTCGCGAATCTGGTCGACCACGATCTCGCTGCGTTGCACGCCATCCTTGCGCAGGCCGTAACTCAACGTGACCCGATCCGGATGCGTACCGGCATCGAGCAACAGGCAGCTGCGGCAGCGACCACACGCATCGCCATCCACCGGCTGCTGGCACAACAGGCCGCGCACGAAGCGCTGCAGGAAGTCGCGCTTGCCCAGCCCGGCCGGCCCGGCCAGCAGCGGCGCGTGCGGCAAGGCATCGCGTTGGCGCCGCGCTTGCAAGCGCGTCCACGGCTCGGCATGCCAGGGAGGCGTATTCATGGCGTGGCTCCGAAAACGTGGGCGGACGCGTCCAGCGCAGCCTGCAGGACTTCTGCGGGGGCCAGGCTGGCGTCGATCACGCGGAACCGCTCCGGCTCGGCGACGGCAAGCTCGCGGTACGTCGCGCGCACGCGTTCGAAAAAGGCGTCGGCCTCGACCTCGATGCGATCGGCCTCGCCGCGACCGGCGGCGCGCGCACGACCCGTCGACACCGGCAGATCCAGCAACAGGGTCAGGTCGGGTTTCAGGCCGGCACACGCCCACGCTTCCAACGCAGCGATGCGTTCGCGCGGTTGCCCGCGACCACCGCCCTGATAGGCGTAGCTGGCATCCACGTAGCGATCGCACAACACCCAGCGTCCCGCCGCCAACGCCGGCTCGATCACTTCGCGTACCAGTTGCGCGCGGGAGGCGAACATCAGCAACAACTCGCTTTCCGCACTCATGCCGCGCCGCGCCGGATCGAGCAGGATGCTGCGCACCGCCTCGCCCAGATCGGTGCCACCGGGCTCACGGGTCAGCAACAGGTCGATGCCGCGTGCCGCGAAGCGTTCACGCAAACCCGCCAGCAAGGTGCTCTTGCCGGCGCCCTCGCCGCCTTCCAGGCTGATGAATTTGCCGCGTGGAGCAGTCATCGACGACGCAGTCATGGGCAACGCTTCAGTTGATAGCAGGCCACATTGTGATTTTGCTCCTGCAAGGTGTCGGCGAACACGTGGGTACCGTCGCCGCGAGCGACGAAATACAACGCGGTACCGTCCGCCGGATGCAACGCCGCCTCGATCGCCGGTTTGCCCGGCAACGCGATCGGCGTGGGCGGCAGGCCCGGGCGCGTGTACGTGTTGTATGGCGTGTCGGTGGTGAGATCGACCTTGCGGATGTTGCCGTGGTAATTCGCGCCCATGCCATAGATCACGCTGGGGTCGGTCTGCAGCAGCATGTGCTTCTGCAAGCGCCGCACGAACACGCCGGCGATCTTCTCGCGTTCGTCGGCACGCCCGGTTTCCTTCTCCACGATGGAAGCAAGGATCAGCGCGTCGTAGGGCGTGGCCAGCGGCAAATTCTCCGCACGCTGCGGCCACAGCCGGGCCAGCATCTTGACCATCGCCTCGTGCGAGCGCTTGAGTACATCAAGGTCGGTGTCGCCCTTCACGTAGGCGTAGGTCTCGGGCAGGAAGCGTCCTTCGGGTGCTTCGCCTGCCGCACCGATGCGCTGCATGATCGTCGCGTCGTCCAGCCCCACGCTGTCGTGCTTCAGTTTCGGCGCCTGCTGCAAGGCCTGCAGCATCTCGTGGAAAGTCCAGCCATCGACGATGGTGAAGTCGCGCTGCAACACCTTGCCCTTGGCCATGTTGTCCAGCAACCGGGTCGGCGTGATGCCGACCGGCAGCGCGTACTCGCCGGCATGCAGGCGACCGGTCACGTGCATGCGTTCGGCCAGCAGGCGCCAGGCGAAGGGTGCGGCATGGGTGAAACCGCGCCGGCGAAGTTCGCGCACGATTTCCTTGAAGCTGGTGCCGCGCCCGATATCGATGCTCTGCCCGGCCGCTGTCACCTGCATGGGCGCGGCGGTGAAGCGCGTGAAGTCGCGCCAGCCCCAGGCCAATGCGGCGACCAGTGCCAGCACGACTACCAGTGCCAGCACGCGCGCCAGTGCGCCCCCCCGTGTTGTCTTGCGTCGACTCATGCCTGCTCCATCGGAAAGCCAAGGTCCGCCCAGTGCGCCTGCATCGCGCGCGTGACTGGGCCGGGACCATACACGTTATCGCCCACGGCCTGAACCGGCAGGATGCCGCGCACGCTGGAAGTGAGGAACAGTTCAGACGCACGCAGGCATTCGTCCAGCGGCAAATCACGCACCTGCGCCTGCGGCAGGGCAGCCAGCACCTCGGCACGCGCCACGCCGGCCACGCCGCAACGTTCCAGCGACGGTGTCATCGCCACGCCATCGATCACCGCGAACAGGTTGGCCGACACGGCCGAGATCACGCGGCCATGCACGTCGCACAGCAGCCCCTCGGCAATCGCCGGATCGTTCCATTCGGCCCGCGCCAGCACCTGCTCCAGTCGATTGAGGTGCTTGAGGCCGGCCAGCGTCGGCTGTTCCGCCAGGTGCGTCTTGCACAAGTGCAGGCGAATGCCATCGACATGGGCCGATGCCATCGACGGCATCGGGAACGACGCCACGATACGCGTGCAACGCGGACTTGCCGGCATCGCGTAACCGCGTTCGCCGACACCCCGGGTCAGCGTGATGCGCACCACCGCACCAGCCATGCCTTCGCATACCCGGCGTGCCTCGCGCTCCAGCGATTCGGGATCGGGTAACGGCAGGCGCAGGCGTTCGCAGCCATGGGCCAACCGCTGCATGTGGCGTGGCCACAGCGGGGCGCCACCGGCGACGAAGCGGATGGTCTCGAACAGGCCATCGCCATAACCCAGCCCGCGGTCGTCCGCGGAGATCGTGTCGGCCGGCTCGCCGTCGACCAGCCTCATGCGCCCGCCATGCCCAAGGCGCGCAACAGGCCACGCGCCTTGGCCCGCGTCTCGTCCAGCTCCTTCTCCGGTACCGAGTCGGTGACGATGCCAGCACCGGCGCGCAGCGAAACCTGTGCGCCCTCGACGGCAAGCGTGCGAATCAGGATATTGAGGTCCATGTCGCCATTATCGTCCAGATAGCCCAGCGCACCGGTGTAGGCGCCGCGCGGCTCCTGTTCGAGCGCGCCGATGATGTCCATGCAACGCACCTTGGGGCAACCGGTGATGGTGCCACCAGGGAACGTCGCGGCGATCACCTGCCCTGGCGTAATGCCCGCACGCGCGCGGCCGCGCACATTGGAAACGATGTGGTGCACGTGCGCGTAGCTTTCCACCACCATCAGCTCGTCAACCTGCACGCTGCCCGGCACGCACACGCGCCCCAGGTCATTGCGCTCCAGGTCGATCAGCATGACGTGCTCGGCACGCTCCTTCGGATGCGTGGTGAGTTCGCGGATGCGCTCGACGTCGTCGTCGCCCGCCACGCGGGGCCGGGTGCCGGCAATCGGGCGCGTCTGCAGCAGGCCGTCGCGCGACTCCACCAGGCGCTCGGGCGATGAACTGACCACCGCCCATCCCGGCTGTTGCAGCAAGCCCGCGAAGGGCGCGGGATTGGCGGCGCGCAACGATCGCATCAAGCTCGCCGGCGAAGGTGGCTCGGCGTAATGCGCGGTCCAGCGACGCGAAAGATTGACCTGGAACACGTCGCCGTCGCACAGATGCTCGTGGATGCGCCGAACGCCTGCCAGAAAGTGCTGCGGATCGTCCTCGTCGATCCCCAATGGCGCGGCCAGCGGCAGCTCGGGCATCGGCGTGTCCAGATCGGCTGCCAGGGTGTCGAGCCAGTGTTCACTCCCCTCTTCCGCGACCAGCACCGTTCGATCACCGACATGATCGACGATGGCCGCAGCCGGGATGCGCAACGCGAATGCGACCGGCATGGCGCCCGTCGAAACGGGAAGGCGCAGGCTGGGCTCGATCTGGCCAACCAGTTCATAGCCGAGATAGACAAACCAGCCACCGTGGAACGGCACGCCATCCTCGATCCGTTCGCGGCGATGCGCAGACCAGACAGCATCCAGCGCATCGAGAAAACTGCCGGGGACGACGATGCCCTGCCCGTCGCGCACGGTGCCGTCGGCACCCAGCGCCAGCGATGCACTACCGGCAGTAAAGAGGATATCGAAGCGCGATTGCGGCGTACCGGTGACCGCGCTGGCCAGCAGCGCGGGATAGCGCTGCGGATACGACGCGGCCGGCGCGAGCAGATCGCGCCGGCCGGGCAGGATTCGCGTGACCGAGGCCACGCGGTTCAGACGCGACGGAAGACGAGCGTGCCGTTGGTGCCACCGAAGCCGAACGAGTTCGACATGACGACGTTGAGGTCGGCCTTTTCCGCCTTGTTCGGCACCAGGTCCATGCCGAGCGCAGCGACTTCCGGATCGACGTCGACAAGATTCATCGTTGGCGGCATCACGCCATCGCGCAGCGCCATCAGCGAGAAGATCGCCTCCACGCCGCCGGCCGCGCCAAGCAGATGCCCGGTAACCGACTTGGTGGAGCTGACCGCGAACTGCCCCTTCTTCGTGGCGTGCTCGCCGAAGACATTGCGAATCGCCTTCGCTTCGCCCAGGTCACCCACCGGCGTGGATGTACCGTGTGCATTGACGTACTGCACGTCGGACGGCTGCAGTTGCGCATCGTGCAGCGCGTTGCGCATGGCCAGTTCGGCGCCATCGCCGCTGGGCGCGGTGATGTGATACGCGTCGCCGCTCATGCCGAAACCGATCAGCTCGCCCAGGATGTGGGCGCCACGGGCCTTGGCAAACTCGTATTCCTCGAGCATCAGCATGCCCGCGCCGTTCGACAGCAGGAAGCCGTCGCGACCGACATCCCACGGACGACTGGCGTGCGTCGGATCATCATTGCGCGTGGACATCGCCTTGGCCGAGCAGAAGCCCGCCATCGCCGTCGGCGTGGTAGCGAACTCGGCGCCGCCGGCAATCATCGCGTCGGCATCGCCGTACTGGATCAGGCGCATCGCCATGCCAATGTTGTGCGCGGCCGTGGTGCAGGCCGAGACCAGTGCGATGTTCGGCCCCTTCAGGCCGTGATAGATCGACAGGTTGCCGGCGACCATGTTGATGATCGAGCTGGGCACGTAGAACGGCGACACCTTGCGCGGGCCCTTCTCGGCCAGTTCCAGCGCCGTGGACTCGATGGTGTGCAGGCCGCCGATACCGGCACCTGCAGCGATGCCGATGCGGCCGGCATTCGCGTCCGTGACCACCAGCCCCGACTGCCGGAACGCATGCGTGCCGGCAACGATGCCGTAGTGAATGAACGGATCCATCCGCTTGAAATCCTTCGCGATGGCGCGCCGCTCGTCATCCGGCGTATCGGTGCCGACGAAATAGGCGTCGACAGGATCGAAATCACGGACTTCGCCCGCAATGCGGGTGGCATAGGCGCTGACGTCGAAGTTGGTGACAGGGCCAATGCCGCTGTGACCCTCGACGACGTTCTTCCAGGCGGTGGCGATGTCGTTGCCGACCGGCGAGACGATGCCCATGCCGGTCACTACCACACGTCGTTTGCTCATGGATGAAAGTTCCTTCGTGCTCCGGGGATTCGGACGGCCCGCCGTCGCTTTCCCTCATTCTCGGGTGCCCGCCGAACCAGCACACCATACGGGATCGGACGTTGCAGATTGCAGAAACGAAAACTGCGCCCGTTCGGCGCAGCTTCCGATATCGCCACGTGAGCGACGGCACGGCCTGCGCCGTTGGCCGCCACATGTCGATCAGTCCTTGGTGTGGGCCTTGATGTAATCGACGGCCTGCTGCACGGTGGTGATCTTCTCGGCTTCCTCGTCCGGAATCTCGGTCTCGAACTCTTCCTCGAGGGCCATCACCAGTTCGACCGTGTCCAGCGAATCGGCGCCCAGATCATCCACGAACGACGCATTCGTCGTGACTTCATCCTCTTTCACGCCCAACTGCTCGACGACGATTTTCTTGACACGCTCTTCGATGGTGCTCATGTTGCCAAACCTCCCACGGGGAATTTGCTTGATTCAGCGCCGGCCTCGGCCGGCAAAGACCGGCGGATTGTAGTGGCTAAACCGTGAAGTCGCCACGTACCTGCCGCCGGCAATGGTACGGCGCCGACCCCACGGTCGACGCGAAGGATCAATTGTCGCCTAAAACGAAGCCGCTGGCGACAACTGTTTGAATACGCTTCCGAATGGAACCGGAACCTAGGAGCGTGGACGGTAGAAACTTTCGAGGCGAAAAAGTGGCTGCGTGAGGACAGATTTTCGGCGATTCGCCGGCCCATAGTGGTTCTATGGGCCAAGAAGCGACGGGAATATGGACCACGCAGACGCTTTTGCAGCCCGGAAGATTTCTGCCGCCCACGCTCCTAGAACTGGCTCACGAAGCCGGATCGACACGCTTCGTGCAGGAAACGTGAATGCCTCAGGGCATGTACATGCCGCCATTGACGTGCAACGTCTCGCCGGTGATGTAGGCCGCGGCGGGCGATGCAAGAAACGCCACCGCCTGCGCAATGTCCGAGGCCTCGCCCAGCCGCCCCAGGGCGATTTGCCCCAGCAACGCCTGCTTCGACTCTTCCGGCAACGCACGGGTCATGTCGGTATCGATGAAACCGGGCGCCACCACGTTGACGGTAATGCCGCGGCTGCCGATCTCGCGCGCCAGCGACTTGGAGAAAGCGATGATGCCCGCCTTCGCCGCCGCGTAATTGGCCTGCCCCGGATTGCCGGTCAGGCCGATCACCGAGGCGATCGAGATGATGCGCCCCTTCTTCGCCTTCATCATGCCGCGCATCACCGCCTTGGACGTGCGGTAGACCGAGGTGAGGTTGGTGTCGATGATCGCCTGCCAGTCCTCGTCCTT
Organism: Rhodanobacter glycinis; assembly: GCF_900114325.1. Lineage (GTDB taxonomy): Bacteria > Pseudomonadota > Gammaproteobacteria > Xanthomonadales > Rhodanobacteraceae > Rhodanobacter_A > Rhodanobacter_A glycinis. Next base: position 283,106 of record NZ_FOSR01000001.1, on the reverse strand, counting down.
CATGCGCATCAACAGTTGGTCGCGGGTAATGCCGGCATTGTTGACCAGGATCGAGACCGCGCCGAACTCCTTGGCGATATCGCCGATCAGCGCCTCGACGGCGGCACCGTCGGTCACGTTCAGCACGCGGCCATGGCCGCCGTGCGCAGCCAGGCGCTCGCCGATCGCGGCGGCGCCGGCGTCACTGGTGGCCGTGCCGATCACGGTCGCGCCCTGGGTGGCCAGGGTGTCGGCAATCGCCGCGCCGATGCCGCGGCTGGCGCCGGTGACCAGGACGACTTCACCTTGCAGTGTGTTGCTCATCAATCGGATTCCTTGCGGGAATGAATTGGAAAAAGGGTCAGGAAACGGCTGTTGAAAAGCGTAACGCGTGCCCGCTCAACGCCATTCGGCCAACGCGGCATCCATCTCGGCAGGCGCACCAATGGCGCGCGACTGTACGCTCTTGTCGATGCGCTTGATCAAGCCGGACAACACCTTGCCGGGGCCGCACTCGGCCACTTGCGTGGCACCACCGGCAGCCAGCACCTGCACGCACTCGGTCCAGCGTACCGGCAGGTACAGCTGGCGCTGCAAGGCGCCACGAATGTCGTCGAGGCTGTCATAGGCCTTCGCCTCGGCGTTCTGCACCACCGGAATCGCCGGCGACTGCCAATCGATCGAAGCCATGCGCTCGCCCAGGCGATCCGCCGCTTCGCGCATCAAGGCGCAGTGCGAAGGGACCGACACGGCCAGCTTCACCGCTTTCTTCACGCCAAGCTCGGCCAGTTTCGCCAGTGCGCGATCCACGGCTTCGGCATTGCCCGCGATCACCAGCTGACCCGGCGAATTGTAATTGGCCGGCGCCACCACCTGGCCCTGCGCCACCTCTTCGCACACCGCTGCGATCTGCGCGTCGTCGCCACCGATGATGGCCGCCATCGCGCCAACACCGGCCGGCACCGCCGACTGCATCAAGCGGCCACGCTCGGCCACCAGCGCCGCCGCCTCATGCAGCGACAAGGCACCTGCGCAAACCAGTGCGCTGTACTCGCCCAGACTGTGGCCGGACAGGCATGCCGGCTGGGCGCCGCCCTGCTTCTGCCACACGCGCCACACTGCCACGCTGGCGGCCAGCAAGGCCGGCTGGGTATTTTCGGTGCTGTTGAGCTGCGCTTCCGGTCCCTGCTGACTGATCTGCCACAGGTCGACACCAGCACCTTGCGACGCCTCGTCGAACGCGGCCTTCACCTCACCATGCGCGCTCGCCAGTTCGGCCAGCATGCCGACCGACTGCGAGCCCTGGCCCGGAAACACGAAAGCTAGCGAAGCAGAAACTGGACTCATGGCAGCAGATCACCGTCGACTGAAACCGCAATGGTGCCAGCATCGGCGCGCATGCGCAGCCGTATTCGCACCACGAAACGCATGATGCCGCCTCGCGGGCGGCATCATCTGCATCCGGACTGACGACCGACTCAGTAGCGCAGCAGTGCCGAAGCCCAGGTGAAACCGCCGCCAAACGCTTCCAGCAGCAGGTTCTGGCCACGCTGCACCTTGCCCGAACGCACCGCGTAATCCAGCGCCAGCGGCACCGAGCCGGACGAGGTATTGGCATGCTTGTCGACGGTCACGATCACCTGGTCCATCGACATGTGCAACCGCTTGGCGGTCGCTTCGATGATGCGCAGGTTGGCCTGGTGCGGGATCAGCCAGTCCAGCTGCGACTCGTCCATGCCCGCGGCCTTCAGGGTCTCGTCAACCAGTGCGTCGAGCGTCTTCACCGCCACCTTGAACACTTCGCGGCCGGACATGCGGATACGCACGCCATGATTGGGCTCATCCTTGAAACCGACGGACACGCCTACCGGGTTGTACAGCAGCTCCTTGAAGCCGCCGTCGGCATGCAGGCAGGTGGCATGGATGCCCGGTTCACTGGAGGCTTCCAGCACCACGGCGCCCGCGCCATCGCCGAACAGCACGCACGTCTCGCGCTCGGTCCAGTCGACCATGCGGGTCAGCGTCTCGGCACCGATCACCAGCGCCTTTTTGGTCTGTCCGCTCTTGATGAACTTGTCGGCCACGCCCAGGGCGTAGACGAAACCCGAACAGGCGGCATTGACGTCAAACGCTGCGCAGCCATTCGCGCCCAGGCGGTGCTGCACCAGGCAGGCAGTGGACGGAAAGATGATGTCGGGCGTGGTGGTGCCCAGCACTATCAGATCGAGCTCGGACGCCTTGACCCCCGCCGCCTCCAGTGCACGCTGCGCGGCCAGGAAAGCCAGGTCGCCGGTGGTCTCGCCATCAGCGGCGATATGACGCTGGCCGATGCCGGTGCGTGAACGAATCCATTCATCGCTGGTGTCCACGATCTTTTCCAGATCGGCGTTGGTCACCACGCGCTCGGGCAGCGCACTGCCGGTAGCGATGATTCGGGAGTAGATCGAGGCCATTCACCTGTCCATCAGCGGAAATCGGAAACAGCGCACGGACGCCCGACGAAAGCGAAGTGCGCGCGTGAGGCGCCAAAGGCTACGTGCAAAGGCCCCGCAAACGCAAAGCGGCGCGTTACCGCGCCGCTCGCTGAACGGATGCCGGCACGCGGCCGATCAATCCTCGTCGGCAACCGCGACGGCGGTCTCGATCACCTTCTTGCCACGGTAGTAACCGTCAGCCGTGACGTGGTGGCGCAGATGCACTTCGCCGCTGGTCGGATCGGTCGACAGCTGCACGGTCTTCAGCTTGTCGTGGGCACGGCGCATGCCGCGGGTGGACGGGGTACGGCGGCTCTTGGCAACGGCCATGGTAGTTCTCCGGGTAAATCAGTGGTTCTTGAGTTCGCGCAATGCCGCGAACGGGTTGTCGTCACGCTCCGCGGCCGACGCATCGTCGTGTGCGGAACCGGTTACTTCGTCGGGTAGCGTGCTGTCCGGATTGACCGGAACCAGCGGCAACGCCAACAGCATTTCATCCTCGATCACGTCCGCCAGGTTCAGCTTGCCATCGCCGGAAACCAGCAGCGGCTCGCAACCCGGCGGCAGGCCGGCTTCCTCCGACTCGCGCCGAATCAGGCCGAGCCGGGTATTCACCACCACCGGCAGCACGAACGGCTCCAGCGTACGCTGGCAAACCAGCGTCAGCGGTGCCTGGGCACGCACATCGAGGTAAGCCGTGTCGAACTCGTCCCGGCCGAAATCCAGCTCGAAACTCGCCGTTCCCTCGCTCGACGCCAACACCTCGCACAAGCGGGCAAGGGCGCCAACGGGCAACGATCCTTCGAACGAACGCCGCGCCGAGACCATGCGCCAAGCGTCCACGGACTCTGGCAGTGTCACGGACATAATCGCGAAATAGTATGTTTGACCCCGTCCGAAGTCAACCAGTACAGGGGCTCGGACCATGCGAACCGTTCCATTTTGCCTGAAATGGCGGCATGCGTCAGACTGTTCTTCCGCCGACTTCCCCCGGATTCTCGTGGATGCCTACCTGACAATCGGCGTGGTCGCCCTGTTCGTACTGCTGGCCATCGCCGTGGTGGCCAGCCTGCTGTTGCGCCGCCGGCTGTCCCGCCGTAGCGCCAGCATGCGCTATCTGCTGGAACTGGCCGACCACCTGGAAAGCGACCTGAAGACCTGCCGCGCCGAACTGCAGCAGGCCCATGCCGTGATGTCGCTCAACCCCGACCTGCCCGCCGCCAGCGAACAGGAAGCCGCCCATGCCATCGAGGCCGGCCTGCGTTCCTTGCTGCAACAGCGCCTGTGGATACGCGACCGCGCCCCGCGCGCCAGCCAGGCCGAGCTGGACGAGGCCGCGCGCTCGATGAGCGATGCCCGCGAGCGCCTGCGCCCCTTGCTGCAGGCCCTTGGCCAGGCCCAGCGCGAGCTGGATAGCGCCATGCGCGAGCATATTCGCCGCGAGCCGGAAGCATGAGCATCCCGCGGGTTGTCCTGGGGTCCACCTCGCGCTACCGCGCCGAACTGCTGCGCCGGTTGCTGCCGGATTTCGAACAGCGTGCCCCCGGCACCGATGAAACCCCGCTGCCCGGGGAGACTCCTGCCGAACGTGCGCTGCGCCTGGCCATCGCCAAGGCCGAAGCGGCGGCGAATGGCCTGCCCGGTGCGTTGGTGATCGGTTCCGACCAAGTGGCCGAGTTCGATGGCACGGTGCTGGACAAACCCGGCTCCGCCGAACGCGCCCATGCACAGCTGACCGCCTGTTCCGGCCGTACCGTGCAGTTCCATACCGCCGTGTGCCTGCTCGATACCCGCGATGGCCGCAAGCGCACCCATGTCGACCACACCCGCGTGCGCTTCCGCCCGCTCGAGGCCGACGCGATCACCCGCTACATCGAACGCGAACAACCGCTGGACTGCGCCGGCAGCTTCAAGTGCGAAGGTCTCGGCATCAGCCTGTTCGAACGCATCGACAACGACGATCCCACCGCCCTGATCGGCCTGCCGCTGATCGCGCTGGCCCGCCTGCTGCGCGAAGCCGGCCTCGCCCTGCCCTGACCCGGCCTACAACGTGCTGGTGATTGCTGCATGCGCCTGCAGCCAGATCGGACAGGCATCGCGTTGCGCCTGTGTTGCCGGCACGGGCGCCGGTGCATGCGATGGCACCCGCCCCGCATAGAACGCCACGCGCTTGCGGCCGTCGTAAAGATCCAGCCGTCGCAATGGCCTGGGATCATCGATCCGGGAACACAGCCCGCCCAGCCAACCCGTGCGGTCGTGCACGCGCAAGGCATCCTCGCCCACCGCCAGCAGCATCGGCGCACCGGCATGCTCCGCCCGCAAGGCGGCCCCATCGCGATGCCACACGGTCAACTGCGGTGCGCGGCCATGGAAGGTGTTGAGCGGGCTGTCCAGCACATAGACCGGGGCGCGGCCATCGAGCTGGAAATCCAGCTCCGCGGCCAACATGAAGTTGTCGGCTACCAGCACGCTGCCGGACGGTTGCGCGCGCAACAGTTCGCGTGCCACGGCGCCACTTTCACGCCAGCCCACGAAGTTCCACGGAAACGCCTTTACCCCGGCCAACATACGCGCAGCCCCCGGCCACGCGGCCACGCCCAGATAGGCCAGCCCGGTCAATTGACCCAACGCCGCTAGCGCGAAAGCCACTCGGGCAACGATCCGCCAACCACGCCGCACGGCCAGCGGACGCCACAGCACCGGTAGCGCGGCCAGCAGCGGCAGGTAGCCGGGCAGCGGCCAGTGCGCGCGAAAGTGCAGGTCGTCGGCGAACAAGCCGGCGACGAAATACACCACGATGAAGGTAAGCGAGGTCCACGCCAGCACATCCCACGGCCCGCCCTCGCCGCGTCGACACCAGCAGCGCCATGCCGTCCACAGCAACATGGCATACAACAGTGGCGTGCAGGCCAACGCCTGTTCCAGCGGCTGCACCAGCGCATCGGCGTGGAAACGCCATGGGTTGCGCTGGATCAGCTGAAACGCCAACCCGGCCCCATCCTCTTGCCAGTTGGATATCAACAAGGGCAGCAGGCCCAGGGTCGCCACCGCCAGCGCCAGCCAGAAACCGCCGCGTCGCCATTGCTTGCGCCCGCGCGGACTGAATATGCAAAGCAACAGGCCCGCCAGCATCGGCATCGCGGCGCGGTAATGGGTCAGCCAAGCCAGCGCCAGTGCCACGCCCAGCAGCAGCCAGTCGCGCATCCGGTTCTCGTCCATCGCGCGCACCAACGCCAGCAACGCCAGCATGATGGCCACCGTCAACGGCACATCCGGCAACGCCAGCACGCCCAGGCTTACCGCCAATGGCAACACCAGGCACCACAGGCCGGCTTGCCATGCCATTGCCGATGCGCCGAAGCACCGCCTGGCAAACGCCACCACCAGCCACGGCAAGCTGCTGCCGATCAACAGGAACGGCCAGCGCATGCCGAACAGTCCATGCCCGGCCACGTCCTCACCCAGCCGGATCAGCCATGCCGTCAGCGGCGGCAGGTCGCTGTAGCCCCACGCAAGATGCCGGCTTTCCTGCCAGTAGAACGCCTCGTCGCCGAAGGGCGCGAGCGTGCATGCAATCACCAGCTTGATCGCCAGCAACACCACGAATGCCGTGACGAAGGTCGCTCGCCAGCGCGCAAGGGCCGCCGTTACACTGGCCTGGTCAGGCATGGGCCGCCGGCCGCGCCATTCGCACCGCTATCGAAAAAACCATGTCCGCCATCACTCCGCTTCGCGATGAAATCCTGCATCAACGCCTAGAAAGCGCACTGGCCCAGGTCAACCAGGTGCTGCTGGGCAAGCCGCGTCAGGTGAAACTGGCGTTTGCCGGCCTGATCGCCGGCGGCCACCTGCTGCTGGAAGACGTGCCCGGCGTGGGCAAGACCACGCTGGCCCGCGCGCTGGCGGCCAGCTTCGCGCTGGAATTCCAGCGCGTGCAGTTCACCAGCGACCTGCTGCCTTCGGACATTATCGGGGTCAGCGTGTACGAGCGCGAGACGGGCGAGTTTCGCTTCCATCCCGGCCCGATCTTCAGCGGCCTGTTGCTGGCCGACGAGATCAACCGTGCCACGCCCAAGACGCAGAGCGCGTTGCTCGAGGCGATGGCGGAAAACCAGGTGACCGTGGATGGCCAGACCCACACGTTGCCGCGGCCGTTCTTCGTGGTCGCCACGCAGAACCCGCTGGACCTTGCCGGCACTTTCCCGCTGCCCGACTCGCAACTCGACCGCTTCATGCTGCGCCTGTCGCTGGACTATCCGGACGCGGCCGCCGAACGCGCGCTGCTGAATGGTGACGATCGGCATGACCTGCTCTCCCGCATGACGCCACAGCTGGACGATGCCGCACTCATTGCGCTGAACCGTCAGTCGCAAGGCATCACCGTGAGCAGCGCGCTGCTCGACTACTTGCAGGCGCTGCTCACGGCCAGTCGTCGGCATGCGGACATTCGCACCGGCCTGTCGCCTCGCGCCGGCCTCGCCCTGCTCGCGGCGTCCCGGGCGTGGGCCTTGCTCAGCAGCCGCTCGCATGTGTTGCCGGAAGACATCCAGGCCCTGTTCGTCCCGCTGGCCGCGCATCGACTGGTACCTGCCCGCGGTGCCAGCGGCGATACCCTCGCGCGCACCCTGCTGGCCGAAGTCGCCGTCGACTGATGCCCGCCACCTTGCGCCGCGTGCAGCAGTGGGCCGAGCGCCGACTGCCTGCGCTGACCCGCTACCGACGACCCGAACCGCTGCCGATCGAACTGCATCGACGGCGCATCTATATCGTGCCCACCTCCTTCGGCCTCGGCTTCACCGTGCTGCTGCTGGTGATGCTGGTCGGTGCGCTGAATTATTCGAACAATGCCGCGCTGCTGCTGACCTGTCTGCTTGGCGCAGCCAGTGCCGCCAGTATGCTGGTGGCGTTCCGCACACTGGATGGCCTGCGCTTGCAAAACATTCGCGCCGGTCACGCAGTCGCCGGACAGCCGATCGATGTCAGCTTCGGTTTCACCTCGCACCGAACACGTTGCGCCGTGCGATTGGATGCGGGCGACACGGGAGCCGCATTCGCCGTGGATGCCACCCGCGGCGAGACCGACGTCACCGTGTCACTGGCCACCGAACATCGCGGCTGGCAAACGCTGCCCCGCCTGCGCGTATGGACGACCTGGCCACTGGGCCTGTTCCGCGCATGGAGCTGGCTGCACCCGGAACAAGCCGTGCTGGTGTGGCCACGCCCGGAAGCCGAGGGGCCGCCGCCCGGTGGCCATGCCGAGGACGAACAGCGGCAGCGCCTGCACCACGGCGATGACCCGGCCAGCTTGCGCGACTACCGCCGCGGCGACCCGATCCGCCATGTCGCCTGGAAAGCCAGTGCCCGACATCACGACTTGCTGGTGAAAGATTTCGAGGAGCCGGAAACGCGTCGCGATTGGCAACTGGACTGGCGCCAGCTCGGTCGCATGGACCACGAACGTCGCATTGCGCGGCTGGCCCGCTGGCTGGGCGAAGCACAGGCCCAGGGACGCCGCTACAGCCTGTGGCTGCCGGACGAGCCCATCGAAACCGGCAGCGGTCCGTCGCACTACGAGCGCTGCATGAACGCGCTGGCGCGCTTGCCATGAGCCACCTCGCCAAGCACGCGGAAATACCGCTCGATGCGCGCGCCTTCGGCCTGCTCTGCTTGACCGTCGCCGTCGTACTCGCGCTGCACGCACCGCACCTGCCGTGGTGGCTCAGCGCAGTGCTGGCGCCGGTACTCGCGTGGCGCTGGTGGCAGCGGCATCAGCATCCCGGACGCGTGCCGGTCTGGCTCAAGCTGCCGCTGCTGGGCGCGTTGGCGCTGGCCATCATCGTGTATTACGGCAGCCTGTTCGGACGTGCGCCTGGTACGGCGCTAGCGGTCGGCCTGCTGGTATTGAAGATGCTGGAGAGCGAGCGCCAGCGTGATGCCCGCGTCGGCGTCGGCTTTGCCTGTTTCGCCCTGATGACGGCGCTGCTGTTCGACCAGGGCATGGTCGTCACTGCCGTCGTCGTGCTCGGCCTGCTGCCGGCGCTGGCCACCTTGCGCGTACTGGAGCCGGCACAGCCGCGATCACGCGGCCTGCCGCGCGAACTGCTGCCCGGACTGGGCCTGCTCGGCGTTGCCCTGCCACTGGCCCTGCTCGCCTTCGTGTTCGTACCCCGCCTGAGCTCACCGTTATGGGGTGCCCCCAATGCGCACGAAGAGCGCACCGGCCTCAGCGACCGGATGACCCCAGCCGGCTTCACCCAATTGCTGACCGATGACCGTCCGGCGATGCGGGTGAGCTTCGACGGGCCGCCGCCACCGCCGGACCTGCGCTACTTCCGTGCCTACGTGATGGCTTACTACGACGGCACCAGTTGGCAATACCACGACGTCGCCAATCAGCACCCCGCCACGATCGAGGTCGCACGCAGCATCCACTACCGAATCAGCCTGGAACCCAGCCACCAGCGCGTGCTGCCCACGCTGGACGTGCCGGTCGACGTACCGGCGGGCGCCCATATGCGCCGCGACCACGTGGTCATGGCCGACAAGCCGGTGAACGACCCCTTGAGCTACAGCGGCACCTCGGCCACGCGTTACCACCTGGAGCCGCAACTGGGGGCGCATCACCAGCGCTGGCTGCAATTGCCCGATGGATTCAACCCGCGCACCCTGGCGCTGGGGCAGGCGTGGCGCCAGCGTTACGGCAGCGACGACGCGGCCATCGTGCAGGCGGCGCTGTCACTGTTCCATGACGGCGGCTTCCGCTACACGCTGGCGCCGGCACCGCTGGGGCGCAACGCCATGGATGACTTCCTGTTCGACACCCGCGAGGGTTTCTGCGAGCACTATTCGTCCGCATTCACCGTGCTGATGCGCGCCGCCGGCATTCCTGCACGAGTGGTCACCGGCTATCAGGGTGGCTACTGGAGCGATGCCGGGCACTATCTGCTGGTGCGCAACTCCGATGCGCATGCGTGGAGCGAGGTGTGGCTGGCCGGGCGCGGCTGGGTGCGCATCGACCCCACCGCTGCCGTGCGCCCGCAACGCGTCGATCTTGGCGCTGCAGCGGCCGCCGGCGACCAGTTACCATGGACCCAGACGGGTTGGCTGCAATCCCTGCGCAACCACTGGGACATCGTCAACCACTGGTGGAACGAAGGCGTTATAGGGTTCGATACACTGCGTCAGCGCGGCCTGTTGACGCCCTTCGGCATCCGCAAGGCCGATCCGGCGCTGCTGGGCCTGCTGCTGGCGATCAGTTGCGTGCTGTCCGGCGCACTGGGCCTGGTATGGGCCTTGTGGCGCCGTGGTGAAGCCGATCCAGCCCGTGCAGCCCTGCGCGCGCTGGAACGAAAGCTGGCGCGCTGCGGTGTCGTGCGGCGACACGGCGAGGGTCCGCGGCATTATCTCAGTCGCGCCGCCCGCGCCCTGCCGGCACGACGGGTTGAATTGCAACAGTTGATGGACTGCTATCTTGAGCTTCGTTACGCCCATGTCGAGCCGCCACCTGAATTCCTGCAGCGCTTTCGTCACGCCGTACGGAATTTTCGAGTCATTCGCGTGGTCAAATGAGTACACGCAGCCGTACCTCGCGTATGTGTCCTCCCCACTGGAGAAACCGTGATGTCTCCCCGCTACAGAATATTGATACTGGCCGCAGCCAGCGCTGCCCTCGGCGCCTGCGCCACCATGCCGCAGCCGCTGCAAGGCAACTACGCCAATGTCCCCACGTCCGCCGCGCAACAGGGTGGTGCCGGTGGTGAGCAGGTGCGCTGGGGCGGCGAGATCATCAAGACCGAGCCGGGTCCGCAGGAAACCTGCTTCTACATCCTGGCGCGACCGCTCGACAGCCAGGCACGTCCGACCCAGGGCAATTCGGGTGAAAGCCAGGGTCGCTTCGTCGCCTGCCACGCCGGCTTCTATGATCCCGAGGTATTCACCCGCGGGCGTGAGCTGACCGTCACGGGCACCCTGCACGGCACGGTGTCGCACAAGGTGGGCGAGTACGAGTACGCCTATCCGCGCGTCGAGGCCAACGTGGTCTACCTGTGGCCAAAACGCCCGATATACGTGAACAATCCTTACCCGCCGGGTTTCTATGATCCGTTCTGGGGCCCGGGTTGGGGTCCGGGCTGGGGCTACGGCGGTTATCCGTACTGGGCGGCTCCGCGCGTCATCGTGGTGCGCCGCCCACCACCGCCGCCGCACAAGTAACGCTCACGAAAACGCCGGCCATGCAGCCGGCGTTTTCGCATCCACGGTACCGATCCGCGCGAAGAGATCGGCGCCCGGATCAGCCCGGTGGCCAATGCAGCGACCGACCCGCGAGCAGGTGCACGTGGATGTGATACACGGTCTGGCCGCCGTGCTCATTGCAATTGATCACCGTGCGGTAACCCTGCTCGGCGAACCCTTCCCGCTTGGCGTAACCGGCGCATGCCAGCAGCAGCTTGCCGAGCAGGGTCGCGTCGTCCGCCGTCGCATCGTTGAGCGTGGCGATCGGTTTGCGGGGAATGAACAGCACGTGCACCGGCGCCTGCGGATTCACGTCGCGGAAACCGATGATCTCGTCATCCTCGTAGACGATGTCCGCGGGAATCTCGCGCCGGATGATCTTGCCGAAAATCGTGTCGCCCATGCTCACCTTCTCCTGTTTCACTTACAGACGCAGCAGCATACCGTGTGCCGCCGGCGCGACTTGCCTGAAGCCGAATTTCTCGTAAAGCCGGTACGCCGTGCCATCGGCAATCAAGCCCACCATCGTGCGCGGTTGCGCCGTTTCGTGGACACGCGCCATCAGCGCCTCCATGATGCGCCGCCCCAAGCCACGCCCTTGCCAGGCCGGGGTGACCGCGATGTCGACCACGAACAGAAACAGGCCGCCGTCACCGACCACGCGTCCCATGCCGACCAGTTCGCCATCGACTCGCACGCACACCGAGCACCAACTGGCCGGCAGTCCGGCCGTCGCGCCTTCCTCGCTCATCGCACTCAGGCCGGCGGCGACACGCAACGCGAGATATTCGGCCGGGGCCGGAATCTCGAGCGTCAGTACCGGATCGTGCGCCATCCTCGTTCAATCCACCGACAGGCGGCTGCCGAACGCATGCGCCAGCGTGCCGCGATCCACGTATTCCAGTTCGCCCCCCAGCGGCACGCCATGCGCCAGCCGGGTCGGCTTGATGCCGGCCGCGCGCGCCAGTTGCGCCAGATAGTGCGCGGTGGCCTCCCCTTCAACCGTGGGGTTGGTGGCCAGAATCATTTCCTCGATCTCGCCTTCGCCCAGGCGTTCACTGAGCAAGTCCAGGCCCAGCTCCTGCGGCCCCAATCCGTCCAGCGGCGACAGGCGCCCCATCAGCACGAAATACTGACCGCGATAACCGGTGGCCTGTTCGATCGCGGCCAGATCCACCGGCGACTCCACCACGCACAGCAAGTGACGGTCACGACTGGCATTGCTGCAAATCGTGCACATCGGCTCCTCGCTGAAATTGCGGCAGCGGGTGCAATGGCCGATGCGTTGCATCGCTTCGTGCAACGTATCGGCCAGTTTCAGGCCGCGCTCGCGTTCGCGCTCAAGCAGGTGGAACGCCATCCGCTGCGCACTCTTGCCGCCCACGCCGGGCAGGCAGCGCAGGGCTTCAATGAGATCAGCGAGAAGTGGGGAGCCGGAGGACATGATTGACTCGAGAAGTGAGTGGAGAGAAGTGAGGAGTGAGAGAAAAGCGAAGAGCTGCGCTTGATGCTCTCTCACTCCTCACTTCTCTCCACTCACTCCTGTCTTCTCAGAACGGCATCTTGAAGCCTGGTGGCAGGTTCATCCCGGAGGTGACGCCGCCGAGCTTGCTCTTGCTGGCCTCGGCCACCTTGTTCACCGCGTCATTGACCGCGGCGGCGACCAGATCCTCGGCCATCTCCGGATCGTCGGCGAACAGCTTGCGGTCGATGGTCACGCGGCGCACCTCGTGCGCACCGGTCATCAGCACGCTGACCAGGCCGCCGCCGGCATTGCCGGTGACCTCCAGCTTGGCGATCTCGTCCTGCGCGCGCTTCATGTCTTCCTGCATCCGCTGCGCCTGCTGCATCAACTGGCCGATTTGACCTCTCATCTCATGTACTCCGAAGTGTTCAGTGTTCGATGGGCTTGACCGAGCCGGGTACCACGCGTGCGCCGAAATCGCGCTTGAGCGCCTGTACCAGCGGGTCTTCCTCGATGGATTGCTCGGCTGCCGACTGCGCCGCACTGCGGGCGCTGGCCGCACGGGCGGCGGGAGTCTGGGTATTGCCGTTCTCGTCGCTGACGAAACGCAGGCGGATCGGCTCGCCCAGTGCCTGGCTGATGCGATCGGCCATCTGGCCGACCATCGGCTCCACTGCCAGATGCATGTGGGCGGCCTGCAAGGCGAGTACCAGCGTGTTGCCATCACGTTCGCGCAGGGCCGCGTTCTGCGCCAACTGCCCCAGCGGTCCGCGCAAACCGGCCTGCTCGATCATCGCCTCCCAGTCCGGCAGGCCGTCGGCGCGGCGCGCGACCGGAGCGGGAGCCGGGGCCGGCACGGGAGCCGCTGCAGCAGCTGCCACGGGCTCGGCACGATGCGAGGCCACCGGGGCTGCGGAGACAGGCGCAGCAGCGACCGGCGCGCGCTGAGGGACGGGTGCCGCAGCACGCGGAGACGCTGGCGGCGCTGCAGGGGCCGCTGCCCCACTGGTACGCGCGGGCCGTGCGCCTGCCCCGTCGTCCGCAGGGCGGAACGCCAGCATGCGCAACAAGGCCATTTCGAAACCGGTGCGCGCATCCGGCGCCAACACAAGGTCGCGGCGCCCGCCGGTGGCAATCTGGTAATACAGCTGCACGTCTTCCGGCGCCAGCTGTTCGGCCAGCCCGGTCAGTGCCGCGTCACCCTCGTCCGGGCGGTAGCCCGGCACCAGCTGGATCAGCTGGATGCGATGCAGCACGGCCGCCAGGTCGTCCAGCACGCCAGCGAAATCCGGCGAGTAAGAGGCAATCCGCTCGCATTCGGTCAAAAGCCGAGCGCCATCGCCATCGGCCAAGGCCTGCAGCACGCCCAGCACCTGACCGCGTTCCACGCTGCCGAGCATGGCGCGCACGTCATCGGCCTTCAGCGCGCCGCCGCCATAGGCAATCGCCTGGTCGAGCAGCGACAAGCCGTCACGCAGCGAACCATCGGCGGCATGCGCCAGCTCGCCGATCGCGGCTTCCTCGTATTCGATGTTCTCGGCCCCAAGAATGTGCCGCATCTGCCCGCTGATCTGCTCGGGCAGCAGCCGTTTCAGGTTGAACTTCAGGCAACGCGACAGCACCGTCACCGGCAGTTTCTGCGGGTCGGTGGTGGCGAGCAGGAATTTCACGTGCGGCGGCGGCTCTTCCAGCGTCTTCAACAGCGCGTTGAAGGCCGGCTTGGACAACATGTGCACCTCATCCACCAGGTACACCTTGAAGCGGCCGCGCGACGGCGCGTATTGCGCGTTCTCGATCACCTCGCGCACATCATCCACGCCGGTGTTGCTGGCCGCATCGATCTCCAGCAGGTCCACGAAGCGACCGGCATCCACCGCGGTGCAGACCGAACACTCGCCACACGGATCGGCCGACTCGCCCCGCTCGCAGTTCAGCGACTTGGCGAAGATGCGCGCGATGGTGGTCTTGCCGACGCCGCGCGTGCCGGTGAACAGGTAGGCATGGTGCATGCGTCCGGTATCGAGCGCGTTGGTCAACGCGCGCACCACGTGTTCCTGGCCCACTAGCTCGGCGAACTTGCGGGGGCGCCATTTGCGCGCGAGGACTTGATAAGACATTCCATACCACCTTGGGGCGAATGTCGATTGTGCCAAGTCGGGCGTGCTAAGTCAGTAAAACCCATCCCGGAAATGGCGGCAGCCCCGCCAGCCACACCCCGGCACCCGAATCATCCACTACCGTTGCTTCCTTCCGGACCTGGCGGAGTTTGCGGACTATCGTCGCGGGGGGACCGACGGGGCCACCATGGACGTCAAGCGATATCGCTTGATTGATTTGCTGTTGCGCCAGCCTGGCAGGGCCGTCGCATGACTCAAATTCTGGCGGAGAGAGCGGGATTCGAACCCGCGATACGTTTTACCGTATACACACTTTCCAGGCGTGCTCCTTCAACCACTCGGACACCTCTCCGCATGCAAAACCCTCGTCACCGGACAAACCGCTCCGGTGAAGAGGCGAAAGGATAGCGGCCGCCAGCGCAACTGACAAGGGATCGATGAACTCAGCCAGCGTCCACGCGAGGGGCCGAAGGGGCGTCCAAGGCAACCCGCTGGCCTGCCCCCACCACCCGGTAACCACGCGCCGCGAGCGCCTGGCCATCGGCCACACTGCCATAGTGGTAAAGCAGCAGGCGCGCCTGCGTGGCCGCGTCGTACTCCCGTTCGATATCGTCGATGCCGGTATGCGAGGGGTTGCCGTGCAGGCCGCAATCGTGGGCGATCAGCTCGCTGCCACCGGCACAGTGCTGCAGCACTTCGGGAATCGGCCGGGTGTCGCCGGTAAAGGCAAAACTGCCTGCCAGGGCAAGGCCGAACGAGGTCCCTGGACGATGATGGCGCGAAGGAAATACATCGAACCACAAGCCATCGAGCCAGAAGCCGCGCGTGCACGGCACCAGCCGGAACGCTTCCCAGTAATTGACGCCACCCTCGGCCAGCACGCCCGGATAATCCGCCACCCGCGCCTGCAGCCACGGCACCAGTGCGGCATGGCAGAACACGCGGATGCCGCCGCGCAAGGCTTCGTCGAACCATACGCGGGTGAACAACCGTTCCATCCCGCCGACGTGGTCCATATGCGTGTGGGTGATGTAAATCGCCTGCGGCAAGCGACCGTAGGCGGCCTGGTAGCGGTCGAGCGTGTCCGGACCGCAGTCGATCAGCAGCAACGGCTCGCCATCGCGCTCCAGCACTGCGGCCGACGAGCCCAGCTCCACCGCATGCGCAGCACCGGTTCCAAGGAAGTGAAGATGCCAGTTCATGCCTGCAGGGTACGCTCGTAGCCACGCATCAGGGGCGTCCACAGCTCGGCATCGAACGCGGCCTCGCCCTGCTTCGCCGCGCCCAGCTTCAGCAATGAGCGACGCAGTCGCTGCAGGTTGGACTGCCGCCAGCCCGCGGCGACTGGGCGCCATTCGCCGCGGTCGAAATCGATCAGGTACAGACCTTCCACCGTCACCAGCACATTGTGCGCATTGAGGTCGGCATGCCAGATGCCTTCGCGATGAAAACGGGCAACCAATTCACCCACCGCCTCCGCCAACGCCGCATCAAGCTGCCCCGCGGACAGGCATTCGGCCAGCGTACGGGCGTCGGCAATGCGCCGGGTGATCAAATCGGCGCGATAGAACAAGCCGTGCCGGACATAACGGGCGGCCACGACCGCTGGTCCCGGCAGGTTGCGCCGGGCGATCTCGGCCAGCAGGCGGAATTCGGTGAATGGCCGCGTGCGATCCGCGCCGCGCCAGAGATAACGATCCCCCAGCAGGCGTGCCACCAGCCCACCTCTGCGATAATGTCGCAGTACGCACTCGCCGGCAGGCGTGGCGATCACGGCGACGCCGCCACGTCCACCGGACTGCGTGCGCAAACTGCCCCGTTCGCGCCAGTAATCCGGCGCAAACCAGTCACCATCGACTTGTGGCGACACCACGGCGTCGAACAGAATCGCGCCATCGGCTTCTTCGCGCAGTTGCTCTTGCATCGGTGCTTCAGCGGCTCCGTCTCACGTCCATTGCCCGGCGATTCTACATGTCCGCTCCCGTTTCGATCTGCCTGCTGCGTACTTCCGCCATCGGCGACGTCACCCATGTGGTGCCACTGGTACGCACGCTGCAGCAGGCGTGGCCGCAAACCACGCTGACCTGGATCGTGGGCAAGCTGGAGCGCAAGCTGGTGGGCGACCTGCCTGGCGTGGAGTTCATCACTTTTGACAAGAGTGCCGGTTGGGCCGGCATGCGCGAGGTATGGCGCACGCTGCAGGGGCGACGTTTCGATGCGCTGCTGCAGATGCAGGTGGCGATGCGCTCGAATCTGCTCAGTGTCGGCATCAGGGCCGACCGGCGCATCGGCTACGACCGCGCCCGCGCCAAGGACCTGCACGGACTAGTCGTCAACGAGCGCATTCCCGCGCGCAGCGGCGAACACGTGCTGGACGCGATCGGCAGCTTCTGCGAACCCTTGGGCCTGAAGCAGACCGGGGTGCGCTGGGACATTCCGGTTTCCGACGAAGCCCGTGCCTGGGCGGCCGAACAACTGCCTGGCGACACGCCCACCCTGCTGGTCAGCCCCGGCTCCAGTCATGCACTGCGCAATTGGCGGCCAGAACGCTATGCCGCAGCCATGGATCACGCCGCCACGCGCGGCTGGCGCGTGGCGTTGGTCGGTGGCCCCTCGCCCGCCGAACGCGCCTTGGCCGACACCGTGCTCGCCGCTTGCAAGCTGGCGCCGCTCGATCTCACCGGCAAGGACACGCTGAAGAAACTGATGGCCCTGCTCGACCGCGCCCAGTTGCTGCTGACGCCGGACTCCGGGCCGATGCACATGGCCAACGCCGCAGGCACCAAGGTGCTGGGACTTCACGCCGCCAGCAACCCCGACCGCTCCGGCCCCTACTCCGACCGGCGCTGGTGCGTGGACAAGTACGACGAGGCGGCACGCAAATATCTGCACAAACCCGCCGCCGACATCCCTTGGGGCACCAAGATCGAATATCCCGGCGTGATGGATCTGATCGCGGTGGACGAGGTGATCGAGCGCTTCGACGCTTTCGCGAAAAGCCAGGAGTGAGTCGAGAGGAGTGAGAAGTGAGAGAAAAGCGCTGAGCTGCCGCTTTTCTCTCACGCCTCACTCCCTTTTTCCTTGCTCACTTCTGCCGTGCTCACTTCTGCTGTCGATAATCCTGATACGACTTTTCCTCGACCAATTGCGAGCCGAGCTTCACGTTGATCTCGCGCTTCACGGCGGCGCGTTCGTCGTTGCGGAAGTACACCGAACGGGCCAGCTCGATGAATTCGGCGTCGAAAGCCTGCGCTTTTTCCTTCAGGCGGATATGGTCCTCGATATCCCACAACGCCTCGTTCACCGCCAACAGGCGGGCGCGTTCGTCGGTAATGTCGGTTTGCGAAGCGGCATCGTTCAACCAGGTGGCATTGAGCAGATCCAGCTCGTTGCGCACATTGGCCAGCTTGGCCGCATCGGCGATGCGCCGCGACTTGATCTCCAGAATCGTGATCTTGTCGATCAGCTCGCCATGGGACACCGGTACCTGGATAAGGCTCATGAAAACTCCACTTGGAAACGAGGCAAGGCCAGCGCGCACCACCGGCCGTGGCGCCAATGATAGCGGCGAAACGGCCCGACGCCTGAACCGATTACCGTGCAGCGCCGATGCGCCGTACCACCTCATCGAAGAAGGTTTCAGGCAATACGCCACGCACCGGCACGCTCCACCAGCCATCGCGTGCGAATTTCCGGCACTTCACCGCGTCCTTGGCCGTCATCAGCAACGGCAGGTCGTCGTGGAAATCGACATCGGAGGGCACAAAGGCGTGGTGATCGGCGAAAGCGTGCTCGATGACGTCGATGCCCTGCGCCCGCAAGCTGTCGAAAAAGCGTTGCGGGTGGCCAATGCCGGCCACTGCATGCACGCGCAGCCCGCGAAAAGCGCCCAATGGCTGCTCCCGCCCGTCCGGGATGCCGCGCACGACACTGCCCTCGAGCCGCATGGTGAACTCGCCAGCCACACGGGTTTCGCCGTTGCAGACGCGAAAATCCACGGCATGCAACCGGGACATCGGCTCGCGCAGCGGCCCCAGCGGCAGCAATCGGCCATTGCCGAAGCGGCGCACGCCATCGATCACGCAGATCTCCACATCACGCGCGAGGCGGTAATGCTGCAGGCCGTCGTCGGCCACGATCACGTCGCAACCGGCATCGATCAGCAAGCGCGCCGCCGCCGGGCGATCGCGCCCCACCGCCACCGGCACGCCGCTGGCGTGGATCAGGCACGGCTCGTCGCCTACCTGCACCGGATCGGGGGCATCGCTCAACAGCAGCGGCTCACGCTGGTCACCGCCGTAACCACGGCTGACCACACCGGGCTTGCGCCCGCGTGCGCGCAACGCCTCGACCAAGGCAATCGTCAGCGGGGTTTTGCCGGTACCGCCAACGGTGAGATTGCCCACCACGACGACCGGAACCGGCAGTGTCTCACTGCGCAGCCAGCCGTTGCGGTAAACCCATCGCCGCAGCCGCCCCGCGCCGCCGTAAAGCACGGCCAGCGGCCAGCACCACCAGGGCACTCGACCGTTGTCGTACCAGGCCAGCGCAAGCGTGTCGGCCAGAGCCATCGGGAGTGTGCTCAGTCGTCCGCGCCGCTCTGCAGCGGTTCGTTGAACTGCATGCGATGCAACATGGCGTAATAGCCATCCATGTCCATCAACTCGGCGTGCGTCCCACGTTCGACGATACAGCCCTGATCCATCACGGCGATCTGGTCGGCATGCTCGATGGTGGACAATCGATGGGCGATCACCAGGGTGGTGCGGTTCTGCATCAGTTTCTGCAACGCCTGCTGGATCAGCCGTTCCGATTCGGTGTCCAGTGCGCTGGTGGCTTCGTCCAGTACCAGGATAGGCGCGTTCTTGAGGATGGCACGGGCAATCGCGATACGCTGGCGCTGGCCACCGGAAAGCAGGTTGCCGTCCTCGCCTACATGGCTGTGGATGCCGTCCGGCATGTTGCGGATGAATTCCATGGCATTGGCGGCTTCGGCAGCGGCGATGATCGCATCTTCGCTCGCGTCGGACAGTTCCCCATAAGCGATGTTTTCAGCCACGGTGCCATCGAACAGCACCACGCTTTGTCCCACCCAGGCAATCTGTCGGCGCAGTGAGGCCAGCGTATAGCTCGTGTAATCCTCGCCATCCAGCACAATGCGGCCGGCCGTGAGCTCATTGAAGCGCGGCAGCAGGCTGGCCAGACTGCTCTTGCCACTGCCCGAACGGCCAACGAGCGCTGTCACCGTGCCAGGCGCGCAATGCAGGTCGATGCCACGCAATGCCTCGAAGTCGCTGCGCGGATAGCTCAACCGTACGCTTTCGAAACGAAGATCGCCGCGTGCACGCTCAAGCACGCGGTTCCCGCCATCGACCTCGGACGGCAGGTCCATTATCTCGAACAGATCTTCCGCCGCAGATACACCACGCTGGATATTTGCCTGCACATTGGTGAGCCGCTTCAGCGAGGGCAACATTGCACCCATGGCCGTCAGCACGCTGAAAAAAACGCCTGGCGTGATGTTGTCGATCACGCTCGGGCGCGTGCCTAGCCACACCAGCGCTGCCAGCGCAAACGCGCCCACGTCCTGAATGGCCGAGCTGGACATGGCATTGGTGGCTGCAATCTTCAGATTGAGCCGGCGGGTGCGATGAGTCACATCGTCGAATCGACCTGCTTCGCGCCGCTGGCCACCGTAAATACGTACTTCTCGATGTGCGTTTACCGACTCCTCCACTGCACTGGTAACCGAACCCATCGTGCCCTGGATACGTCGGCTGATCACCCGATAGCGACGGCTCACCACCGTGGCGATCAAGGCAACCGCCGGTACCATCAGCAGCAAAGCCAACGTGAGGTAAGCACTGTTGCTCAACATCACGTAAAGCATCGCGATGACCATGAGTCCTTCGACCACCGCCGCCTTTAGCGCATCGGTGGAAGCCGATGCCACTTGTTCGCTGGTATAGGTAATGCGAGAGATCTGCTGGCCCGAGGGCTCGCCGCCGAAGAACGCTGCCGGCAGCCTCAAATAGGCTGCGAACACATCGCGCTGGATCGTCTGGACGATATTTCGTCCGATGTAGGCTATGCCGTAATTGCTGACAAAAGTGCCGATGCCTCGCACCACGAAAATCCCGATGATCCAGATTGGCATCCAGAAGATCAGATAAGGATCCTTCTTCGCGAACAGTTGATCGATCATCGGCCGCAGCAGCTTGGTGAACGCCGCAAGACCTGCAGGATCGGCCGCCATGCCGATCATCGTGATCAGACCTACCACCCAGTAGCGCCGCGTGTATCCCAGCAGCCGCTTGTAGACTTGCCAGGTTTTCGCATCCCAGACGGCAGGCTTCGAGCTACTCATTGCGACGTATCCGGACGATCCGGCGTGGTGGCAATCGCCAGATGGGTAAACCCGAGTTGGCCCAGCGCATCCATCGCGGTGACCACGCTCTGGTGCGAGCTCATCGCATCGGCGCGGATGGTCACCTGGCGGTCGCGTTCATCACCCGCCACGCGGGCGATCGCCTGCTTGAGTTGGTCCACGCTGGTTCCTGCTACTTCGTCACTGCCCACGTAGAAATGCCCCGCGCGGTCCACCATCACGGTCAGCACCGGCGGTTGCATGTCGCGGTCCTGCGCACTGGCCTGCGGCAGGTTTACCTGCAGGCGCGAGTGCTGCACAAAGGTGGTGGTCAGCACGAAGAACATCAACAGGGTGAGCAGCACGTCGATCAACGGGATCACGTTGATCTCGAAATCGTCGCTGCGGCGATCGTTGCCTATGCGCATGGGCGATCAGACCGCTGCATGGCCGGTAGCAGCCGGCGTCCGTCGCACACGTGCCGGAGCCACCGGCGAAACCGGCGTGAGGTCATCCAGCAGCACGATGGCCTGCTTCTCCATCTCCACGCAATAAGCCGATACTTTCGAGCGGAAGTAACGATGCAGCACGTAGGCCGGGATCGCCACCGTGAGGCCGCTGGCCGTGCAGATCAGCGCCTCGCCGATGCCGCCGGCCATGCGCGTCGGATCGGCCATGCCGCCGCCCATTACTTCCATGAACATGCGGATCAGGCCGATCACGGTACCGAACAGGCCCAGCAACGGGCCGATCAGCGCAATCGTGCCCAGCGTGTTCAGGTAACGCTCCATGCGATGCACCACGTGGCGACCGGTATCCTCCAGCCGCTCCTTGATCTGGTCGCGCGGACGATGGCGCACGGCCAGCGCCGAGGCCAGCAGTTCACCCAGTGGCGAACCTGCGGACAATTGCTCCAGGTGCGACGGGTCGAGCTTGTCGGAACGCGCCCACTCGCGCACTTCCTGGCCCAGGCCAGGTGGCAGCACGGAGCTGCGACGCAGCGTCCAGCAACGCTCCAGCACGATCGCCAGCGCGATCGCCGAACAGATCAGGATGGGCAGCATGGCCCAACCGCCCGCCATCAGAATGTCCAGCACACCAACCCCCATCTGCACGAACTGCGGAAACGCGCATCATAGCAGCGTCCCCGTCCGCTACCGTGCGTCCGGTGGCAGTTGCGCAACCGCGTGCCCGCAGGCCTTCATTCACGCCAATAGCGTGGTTGCCGCTGGCGCCACGTGGCAGCCACATGGGCTGACTCGGTCACCGGAAAATCCACCTCGATGGCTCCACGGACCGCCGTGTTCAGCACCGGCACGCCGGCCTCGGCATAGCGCTGCAGTACCTGCGGTCGCGGATGGCCGAAACGGTTGCGCCAGCCCGCCGAGACGATCGCCAACCGTGGCCGTAGTGCGGCAATGAATCCGGCGCTGGATGACGTCAAACTGCCGTGATGCGGCACCAGCAGGATGGGTGCCGGGCCAGGTTCCACTGCCGCAGCCACCGCCGGTTCCACCCGCTTGCTGATATCGCCCGGCAACAGCAGACGCCCGCCTGGCCCTTCCACCAGCAACACGCAGGAACGGTCGTTATCGCGTCGACTCGGCGCCGCGGACACCGGATTGAGCACGCGAAAACGCACTTTGTCCCACGTCCACGCCTGGCCGGCGAGGCACGGCTGCATCGGCAAGGCCATCTTCTCCACTTCGCCGGCGTAACGGCGCGCATGCGGAAACGCGCCCGCCACCGCCACTGCACCACCGGCATGATCGTTGTCGGCATGGCTGATCATCAGCATGTCCAACCGATCGATGCCCAGCGCGTGCAGCGATGGCGTCACCACCGCCTGCCCCAGGTCGAAACCGGAGGGATAACGCGCGCCGGCGTCGTAGACCAGCACGTGATGTCGCGTGCGCACCACCACCGACAACCCCTGCCCCACATCCAGCACCCACATCCGGAAGGCACCAGTCGCCGGGCGTGACAACGGCGGCCACAGCAGGGGCAGGAACAACAGTATGCCCAGCCATCGCAACGGCACCCCGCGCGGCATGAACAACCAGAGGGCGCCCAGCATGGCCAGCAACAGCGCCCACGGCTGCACCGCCGGCAGATACCAGTGCGCGCCCGGCCATGTCGCCATGTGCTCCAGCAGCCACCATTGCGCATGCGCCATCCAGCCCGCCAGGCGCCATACCGGCGTGGCCAGCGGCGGACACAGCAACAGCATGAGCAGGCCGAACAAGGCACACGGCACGATCGCGAAACTGACGAACGGCACCGCGACCAGGTTCGACAAGGCGCCGACCAGCGACGCCTGACCGAAAAACCACAGACCCAGCGGCAGCAGCGAAACCGTCATGACCAGTTGCCCTGCCGTCAGTTCGTGCAGGAACGCTCGCCAACCGCGTCCACGTCCAACCAGACACAGCAGCAGAAACGCCACCCCGACGAACGACAACCAGAATCCCGCCGACAACACCGCCAACGGATCGA
Organism: Rhodanobacter glycinis; assembly: GCF_900114325.1. GTDB lineage: Bacteria > Pseudomonadota > Gammaproteobacteria > Xanthomonadales > Rhodanobacteraceae > Rhodanobacter_A > Rhodanobacter_A glycinis. The sequence continues at coordinate 259,976 of NZ_FOSR01000001.1, read as the reverse complement.
ACAGCAGCATCGCGATCATCGCCAGCGCCAACGCATGCGCACCACCGACATGACGGCGGCTGCAACGCGCCAGCGCCACCACGGCGATCATCAACAACGTGCGCACCGTGGGCAGGCCGAACCCTGCCAGCGCGCCGTAGACGAGTGCTGTCGCCAAGGCCGCCGCAGCCTGTGCCGACGGGCGTGGCCAGCGCAACGCCAGCATCGGACACAGCGCATACAGCAAGCGTGCCAGCCAGACGCCGAAAACGGCCGCCACGCCCACGTGGAAACCGGAGATGGCGATCAGGTGCGAGACACCGTTGGCACGCGCCACCTCCCAGTCGTTTTCGTCCAGCCCACGCGTATCGCCCACCGTGAAAGCACGCAGCAGATCCGCGTCGTGGGCATTCGGCACCCGGCGCATGATTTCGTCGGCCAGCCAGCCACGCAAGCGATTCACGCAGAACGCTGGCGAGGCGCGCAGCGCATTGGCCGGATCGTCACGCACATAGCCCACGGCCACGATGCCGCGTTCCAGTGCGCTGCGTTCGCTATCGGCGCCACCGGGATCGATCATCCCGCGCGGACGCTTCAGACGCAGCGTGAGATGCCAACGCGAACAGGGATGCAATGCGGGTGGCTGGCCGTACCAGGCCAGTCGCACCAGCCCATGCAGCGGCACCGGGTGGCCATCCAGAACGACACGCTCCAGGCGCAACTGGAAAGCCGTGGCGTGCGCGCGCACCTGTGGCAGATCGGCGACCTGCCCGGTCACGCTGAAATCGCGCCCTTCCAGATGGCGCGGCAAGCGCGCCTCCATCGCCAGGCTTCCGCGCCAGACCGCCCAGGCAAGGCCGAGCAGCAACACCATCACCCAACGCAGGCGCGGCCAACGCCAGCAACACGGCAAAGTGCCAGCAGCCAACAGCAACATGCTCCAGCGCGGCGGCAGCACCGGCAGCCACTGCACAACCAGTACACCGGCCAGCAAGGCCAGCCCGATGCCGATCGTTCCCTGTCCCGCCACACGCGCCATGCCTGCGCCTTGCCGCCCTCCGACCGGGCAAGCCTAGCCCGCCGAACGCCGGATGCCTGTAGGCGAACGCCGTTATCGCCTGTAGCTACCCGCAGCGGCAGAGGCGCATGGGCGCCTCGACCAGCGCCTGCAATGCCTGCGCCGAGTTACGCCGCCACGTGCTCGCGCAACATGCCGTTGTGCAACTCCAGCGTGCGATCCATCCGTGCTGCCAGACGCTGATCGTGGGTGACCAGGATGAAGCTGGTGCCGATCTCGCGATTGAGCTCCAGCATCAGCTCATAGACTTGGGCGGCATTGGCTTCGTCGAGATTGCCGGTGGGCTCGTCACCCAGCACGCAGGCCGGCCGGGTCACCAGCGCCCGGGCCACCGCGCAACGCTGGCGTTCGCCGCCGGAAAGCTCGGACGGCTTGTGATGCGTGCGCTGACCCAGGCCGACGCGTTCCAGCAAGGTCATCGCCTGCTGCTCGGCTTCGGGAATCGGCGTGCCGCGAATCAGCAGCGGCATGCATACGTTCTCCAGCGCGGTGAATTCGGGCAGCAGGTGATGGAACTGATAGATGAAACCCATCGAGCGATTGCGCACGCGCCCGCGCTCGGCATCGGACAGCGTCGACAGCACGCGCCCTTCCACCGCCACTTCGCCACGGGTCAGCGTGTCGAGCCCGCCGATGATGTGCAGCAAGGTGCTCTTGCCCGAACCCGAGGCGCCCACGATGGCCAGCGTCTCACCGCGCTTCAGCTCGAAGCTGGCATCGACCAGCACCTCGGTCTTCAGGCCGTCTTCGGCATAGGTCTTGGCGATATGGCTGACGCGCAGCACGGTGTCGTTGTTCATGGCATTCGACTTATTCATAGCGCAGCGCCTGCGCCGGCTGCGTGCGCGAGGCGCGCCACGCGGGATAAAGGGTAGCCAGCAGCGAGAAGGCGAAGGTAACCACGGTGACCCAGAGCACGTCGTGCCACTCCAGCCGGCTTGGCACCTGGCTGATGTAATAGACATCGGGCGACAGGAACTGCACGTGGAACACATCCTGGATCCAGTCGACGATGTTCGGCAATTGCCACGACAGCAGCGAGCCAAGACCCACACCGAAACCGATGCCGACCAATCCCACCAGCACGCCCTGCACCATGAACATGCCCATGATGCTGCGCGGCGTGGTGCCCAGGGTCCGCAGGATCGCGATCTCGGCCTGTTTGTCGGTCACCAGCATCATCAGCATCGAGACCAGGTTGATCACCGCCACCAGCACGATCAGCGACAGGATGATGCCCATCACCAGCTTCTCCATCGAGATGGCGGAGAAGAAATTGGCGTTGTCCTGCATCCAGGTCCGCACCGAGTAGATGTCACCCAACTTGTCGGAAAGCTCGTGCGCCACCGGGGCGGCATTCCAGAGATTGTCCAGCTTCAGGCGAATGCCGGTAGGGCCAGCCAGGCTGCGCAGTGCCTCGGCATCCTGCATGTTGATCAGCGCGAGGTTCGCGTCGTAGTCGTGCATGCCCAGCGAATAAATGCCGGTGACGTGGAAACTGCGCACCAAGGGCACCGAACCGAACGGCGTGGCACGCAGTTGCGGCACGATCACGATGATCTTGTCGCCCACCGACACGCCCAATTGCATGGCCAGCTCGTTGCCCAGAAGGATGTTCCAGCTTTTCGACGTGAGCGAATCGAACTGGCCCGAGACCATGTGCTTGCTGAAGTCCGACACCTTCGGTTCCAGCTTCGGCTCGATGCCTCGCACCATGGCGCCGGAGGACCCCCGTCCTTGCAGGAACGCCTGCACGTCGACATACGGCGCCGCGCCGCGCACGTGCGGATTGGCATGCGTGATCTCGAGCGCGCGCTGCCAGTTCTGCATGCCGGACGCATCGATGCTGGACACCGTGGCATCGGAAACCGCGCCCAGAATGCGTGAACGCAGCTGGAAATCGAAGCCGTTCATCACCGACATCACGGTGATCAGCGCCATCACGCTGATCGTGATGCACACGATGGACACGCTGGAAATGAACGAGATGAACTGGTTGCGTCGTTTGGCGCGGGTGTAACGCAGGCCGATGAAAAGCTCGAGCGGTCGAAACATGGGCAGGTCGCTTGTGGGGTTCGCTGGGCAGGCCGCCCGGACATCCATTATCAGGTATTCGGTGAGACCGTGCCGGCAAGGCAAAGTGCCCGGGTTCAGGATGACGAATCGGCGGCGGTTACGTCCCGCACTGCCAACCGCATGCGCAGGCGGCGGCGAATGTCGGGGTCGCTGTTGTCGGGCGCGAGCAGCAAGGTCGTGATGCGTTGATCCTGCTCGCGCAGGCGCAGCAACACGAAGCTTCCCAGCACGCGGAACGACAGCAGGGTGGCCATCGCGTCGTCGCCATTGCCCCGATGCAGATTCCAACCGCCTTCGGCGGCCCAGCCCGCCGCTGTCACATCCGCATCCGAGCGATGCCGCATGGCATGCAGCCACAAACCCAACGCCAGGATGACCAAAGCCGGCTTCAGCCACCACGCGAAGCCGCACGAGGCAATGGCCAGCACGGCCAACACCAGTACGGCGGTCAAAGCACGCGCAAGCAGCCGCGACGGCTGGTACTCAAAGCCGATGGCGGGCGCGGATGTCATCGATGATCGACTGCCAGTCCGCACGGGGCGCTCGCGCGTGCCCCATCACCCAGTCCCACAGATCGGGGTCCTGCACATCGAGCAGTTCGTCGAAGGCTTGGCGCTGCGCTTCGCTGGCCGACGGAAACGCCTCGTCCAGCCAACCGCCGAACAAGGCATCGAGTTCGCGGGTGCCGCGGCGGGTGCGCCAGCGCAGGCGCTTGATGTGGGCTTCGTCCATAGATCAAAGCGCGCGAAGCGCCTCCTTTGCTCCCTCTCCCGTTCGGAGAAAGGATTGAGGTGAGAGGATCAATCTTGCGACTGAGCAGTATTCGAAGGAAAGCTTTTTCAGCCTTCTCGCGAGCACCCTCCCCTCATCCGCCCTGCGGGCACCCCGGATCGAGTCCGGGGCAGGCTCTTCTCCCCGGAGGGGAGAAGGAAGCATGGTGTCGCCGCTGGGCGGCGACGTTTCCTTATGAGCGACGTTCCACGATCAGCTTCTTGATCTCCGCGATTGCCTTGGCCGGGTTGAGACCCTTCGGGCAGGTGCGTGCGCAGTTCATGATGGTGTGGCAACGGTACAGCTTGAACGGGTCTTCCAGGTCGTCCAGGCGTGCCCCGGTGTCTTCGTCGCGGCTGTCGACGATCCAGCGGTAAGCCTGCAGCAGCACGGCCGGACCGAGGTATTTGTCGCCGTTCCACCAGTAACTCGGGCAGCTGGTCGAGCAACAGGCGCACAGGATGCACTCGTACAGGCCATCGAGCTTCTTGCGATCTTCCGGCGACTGCAGGCGCTCGCGATCCGGCGCCGCGCTCTGCGTACGGATCCACGGTTTGATCGAGGCGAACTGGGCGTAGAAGTGCGTGAGATCGGGCACCAGATCCTTCACCACCGGCATATGCGGCAGCGGATAGATCTTCACGTCGCCCTTGGCCACGCCATCGATCGCGCAGATGCACGCCAGCGTGTTGGTGCCATCGATGTTCATCGCGCACGAGCCGCAGATGCCTTCGCGGCAGGAACGACGCAGCGTGAGCGTGGGATCGATCTCGTTCTTGATCTTCAGCAGTGCATCCAGAACCATCGGACCGCACGCGGCCAGATCGACCTCGTAGGTGTCGATGCGCGGATTCTCGCCGTCATCCGGCGACCAGCGATAGATGCGGAACGTACGCGGTTTTTTCGCGTCCTTCGCCGGAAAGTGCTTGCCCGGCTGGATCTTGGAATTCTTGGGTAGCGTGAACTCGGCCACGATTGCCTCTCCAGTCGGTAATCAGTAAACGCGCTTTTTCGGGGGCACCACGTCGACCTCGTCGGTCAGCGTGTGCATGTGCACGGGGCGGTAGTCGAAACTGGTCTTGCCGTTTTCGTCCACCTTCACCAGGGTGTGCTTCATCCACTCGGCATCGTTGCGGTCCGGAAAATCCTCGCGCGCATGGGCGCCGCGGCTTTCCGGGCGTTGTTCGGCCGAATGCATGGTGCCCACTGCCTGGTCGAGCAGGTTGGCCAGTTCCAGCGTTTCGATCAGGTCGGAATTCCAGACCATCGAACGGTCAGTGACGCGCACATGCTTGAAGGATGCGTGGACGGCGTCGATCTTGTCGCAACCTTCCTTCAGGGTCTCGCCCGTACGGAACACCGCGGCATCGGTCTGCATGGTGCGTTGCATGTCGAGGCGAATCTTCGCCGTCGGCGTATCGCCATCGGCATGGCGCATGGCGTCGAAACGGGCCAGTGCCTTGTCCAGCGCGCTGGCCGGCAGATCCTTGTGCGCTGCGCCCGGCTTGACCAGCTCGGCACAACGATGCGACACCGCACGACCGAACACCACCAGGTCGAGCAGCGAGTTGGAGCCGAGGCGGTTGCCACCATGCACCGACACGCAGGCCGCTTCGCCAATGGCGAACAGGCCCGGCACCACCGCATCAACGTCGTCGCCGCGCTTCTGCACCACTTCGCCGTGATAGTTGGTCGGGATGCCACCCATGTTGTAGTGGACCGTGGGCAGGATCGGAATCGGCTCCTTGGTCACGTCCACGCCCGCGAAGATGCGTGCCGATTCGGCAATGCCCGGCAGGCGTTCATGGATCACTTCGGCGCCCAGGTGCATCAGGTTCAGGAAGGCGTGGTCCTTGTGCTCGCCGACACCGCGACCCTCGCGGATCTCGATGGTGATGGCGCGGCTGACCACGTCACGCGAGGCCAGGTCCTTGGCGCTCGGCGCGTAGCGCTCCATGAAGCGCTCGCCCTTGGAGTTGGTGAGGTAACCGCCCTCGCCGCGCACGCCCTCGGTAATCAGGCAGCCCGCGCCATAGATACCGGTGGGATGGAACTGCACGAACTCGAGATCCTGCAGCGCCAGACCCGCGCGCAGCACCATGCCGCCGCCGTCGCCGGTGCAAGTATGGGCCGAAGTCGCACTGAAATAGGCGCGACCGTAGCCGCCGGTGGCCAGCACCACGGACTGGCCGCGGAACAGATGCAAGGTACCTTCGTTGAGATCCAGCGCGAGCACGCCGCGGCAAACGCCCTCTTCGTCGAAGATCAGGTCGATCGCGAAGTACTCGACGAAGAACGTGGCATCGTGCGCCAGCGCCTGCTGGTACAGCGTGTGCAGGATCGCATGACCGGTGCGGTCGGCCGCGGCGCAGGTGCGCTGCGCGGTGCCCTTGCCGTAATGCGTGGTCATGCCGCCGAACGGGCGCTGGTAGATCTTGCCGTCCTCGGTGCGCGAGAACGGTACGCCATAATGTTCCAGTTCGAGGATCGAGGGAATGGCCTCGCGGCACATGTACTCGATCGCATCCTGGTCGCCCAGCCAGTCGCCACCCTTGATGGTGTCGTAGTAGTGGAAGCGCCAGTCGTCCTCGCCCATGTTACCGAGCGCGGCGGCGATGCCACCCTGCGCTGCCACGGTGTGCGAGCGGGTCGGGAACACCTTGGTGATGCAGGCGGCCTTCAGGCCCTTCTCGGCCAGACCGAACGTGGCACGCAAGCCCGCGCCACCGGCGCCGACCACGATCACGTCATACTTGTGTTGCTGAATCTTGTAGGCTTCCATCGAGCTCAGGCTCCCAGTGCGATGCGCAGTACGGCCAGCACACCCGCGAGTGCACAGAGCACCGCGAGGAACTTGATCGCTACCAGCAGGACGACTTCCTTCCAGCGGGTATGCACGTAGTCTTCGATCACCACTTGCAGGCCGAGCACGGCATGCCAGAACGCGGTGACCACGAACAGGATCAGCAGCAGCGCGTTCCACGGCTTGGCCACGGTGGCCCGGGCCGTGGCGAAATCGGCGTGCAGCAGGCACAGCACGGTGATCACGAACCACAGGCCGAGCACGACCAGTGCCGCGGCAGTGACGCGCTGGGTCCACCAGTGGCCCGCACCGGACTGTGCCGAACCCAGCGCGCGGGCGCGCTTGAGGGGATTGCGCAGATCGTTTGCGTTCGCGCTCATGCGGCACCTCCCGTGCTCAGCACCCAGGCCCAGACAATCACCACCAGCACGATGCTGGCGATCAGCGACAGCCAGCTCGAGCGCACGAACTTCGGAATCGCGTAACCCGCGCCGGTGTCCTGCACCAGATGACGGATGCCGTTGCACAAGTGATAGAACAGGGACCAGCTCCAGCCGATCAGCAGGATGATGCCGACGGGACTGCCGATGCAGGCCTTGAACTGATCGAAATGACTTTCTCCAGCGGCCAGCGCGAGCAGGCCCCACAGCACCAGCAAGGTGCCTACGGCCAGCGCAATGCCGGTGGCGCGATGCAGGATGGAACTCACCATCTGCACTTGCCACTTGTAGATCTGAAGATGCGGAGAGAGCGGTCGTCGCGTGTCTGCCATGGCGGCTATCCTGGGGTGGAATCGCTGGATGTCCTTGCCGCCTCGCCTCGTTCCCTCGCCGATCGACGCACGCGCCGATCATGCGCGAATCAGAAGTCGATGCAACGCCCGTTCTTTTCCCAATCGCCATAACGCGTCGGGTCGGGCGCCGGCCGCTCGACCTTTGCTTCGCCGGACGTGTCGGAGGCAGGAACGACAGAGCGTTCCGGCACGGCGGACTCGGGCTTGGTTTCGGTTTGAGAGGGCGTCTTGGACATGGTTTTCTTTAGCCGAGAAAGCGTAATACTTGCGGCAGTGCGGCACAACCATTGACATGCACGCATCCACCTTGTGCAACCCGCCCCAAGCCCCTACATGACATTGCAGATGACGACTCCGCTTCCCGCCCATACCCTGCTGATCGAAGGCCCGGACGCCATCGCCTTCGCGCAATCGCAGTTCAGCAACAATATTGCCGCACTGCCGAACGGACGGTGGCAATTCAGTGCATGGCTCGATGCGCAGGGGCGCGTACGCGCGCTGTTCCACCTGCTCCGGCTGGATGACGAGCGCCTGCTGCTGTTGCTGCGCGGCGACCATCCCGATGAACTGGCTTCATCGCTGCAGCAGTTCGTATTCCGCGCCAAGGTCCGGCTGACGCACTCATCTTCATCGATGCTCGCGTGCGGCCCGGCACGACCGATCTTCGACGTGAATTGCGATGGCGATCTCATCGAACTGGGCTGTGGCAATCATTCATTGCTGTGTGGCAACCACCTCTCCGGCGACGACAGCTGGCGCCGATTGCAATTGCTCGACGGTTGGGCGTGGCTGCCGGAGGCCGCGACCAACACGCTGCTGCCCCCCGCACTGTCGATGTACCGATTGCCCGCCGTCGCACTGGACAAGGGCTGCTATCCCGGACAGGAAATCGTCGCACGACTGCATTACCGCGGCCGCCACAAGCGCCACTTGCACCGCGTCAAGTTGTCGCAAGCCGTATCTCACGGCACGGTTCTGCACGTCGAACACGATGACGCCGTGCAGTTGCTGCAGGTGCTGCTACACGAACACGGCGCCGAAGCACTCGCCGTCCTCTCCGATGAACTGGCGGAACGCTTTCCACACGGCTCCGAGGTCGCCTCCGACGAAGGTCCAAGCCTTCGCCTTGAAACCGGCTGGAGCGACTGATACAGACGCATTGCAAGACGATCTTGTCGTTCATTCAAACGTGAAATGAATGTGAACATTTCCCTCAAGGCACTTGCACACGACGAAAAGCGCCACTAGTCTCCGCCGATCATTTGGAAGCGCCGCCAATACTGGGCGCTGATGTACGCGACGAACCGGAGGGGTCCGGATCTCAGCGCGACCCGGCAGCAACAACGCCGGATGGAATGAACGCCGAATGGCGAAAGCAGTTGCAGGCACCAGGGCCGAAACGGCTCTTGCAGCGCCAAGACAACACACACCTCGACCGACATCGGATCAGCCGGTCGAACGCCACAATCCCGTGGCAAAGCACCCGACCACAAGTTTCGGTTCGGCGTGATCAATCCAGGTGGAAGGGCCTGCCCGCTCTCCATCGCAACGGCGCGCGAGACATCCATTCGTCCCGCGCGTACAGCACGTTGGAGGCAGAATGAAACTTGCAATGATGTTGTGGCTGGCGTCCGTGCTACCCCAACACCTCGCCAACCAGACCTGTCTGGCGACGACGGTTTACCTTGAAGCGCGCAGCCAGCCCACCATCGGCCAGCTCGCGGTTGCAGAGGTGGCCATGCGTCGCCGCGACCAGGGCCGGTGGGGCAACACGGTGTGCGATGTCGTCACGGCGCCGCACCAGTTCGCCACCGCCACCACGCCGAAATCATTCGAGATCACCAATCTCGCCGCGTTCCAGAAGGCATGGAAGATCGCCGGCGACTCGATCAACAACTGGAACCTGCCGCGCAACGAGCGCCGCTTCGTGGTACCCCATGCCGACCACTTCGCCACTGCCGCGGTATCGCCGACGTGGGAACGCAATCGCACCGGCACCACCATCGGCGCGCACACGTTCTACGCCGTCAACTGACGCGACAATCGCCCACAAAAAAGGCCCTCGTTCGAGGGCCTTTTTTTGGACGTATAAACGGCTAAATGAAAACAAGGATCAGCGTGCGTAAACCTGGTTTCCGCTGACCTCGACATAGTCGCCGCGACGAACACCGGGATCATTGCGCTGGGTCACGGTGACATACTGGCCATTGTCCAGCCGCACCGAAACCTGCCACGCCGTCTCGGAACCGCCCGAGCGCTTGCCGACCTGGTCGCCCACGACACCGCCCGCCACGGCACCGGCAACGGTCGCAGCCTTGCGACCGTCACCCTTGCCGACCGTATTGCCCAGCAAGCCGCCGGCGACTGCACCGATCACGGCACCCAGGGTGCCGTTGCTGCTTTTCTGCACGTAGACCTGCTGCACGTCCTGCACCACGCCACACTGCTGGCAACGAGCACCCCGTCCGCCATAACCCTGCCCTTGCTGGACGTAACCGCCATTGCGAACGCCATAGGGTTGCTGTGTTGCACAGCCGGCCAACCCCAGGCTGGCAGTCAGCGCGACAACAAGAATCGGCTTGCCGATACGGATACTCATGCTCGTCTCCTTTTGAAAAGAAATCAGCGTGCGTCGGATACGGCCACTACACCCTGCTGCACTTCCACGCGATCACCCGGATCGTGATCCATCCGCGTCGAACGCGTTACACCGTTGTACTGGTACGTGACGTCGTAGCCGACGATCTTGGTGGACGAGCTGTTGACCGTATTGCACTCGCGCTCGGTGGTCGACGTCACCGTGCCATGCTGATGGGCTGCTTCAATGCGGTTGCCCGCGTAGCCACCACCCACGGCACCGGCCACTGTCGCCAGCGTCTTGCCCTTGCCACCGCCCACCATGTGGCCAAGCAGGCCACCGGCCACGGCGCCGATCGCGGTACCGGCAATGCGATGCTGATCCTTCGGTGGCGCCGTGTGGTTGACCACCACATCCTTGCAGACCTGATGCGGATTGTTCACGGTCTTGCGTACCGGCGTCACGCTGACCACCTTGGCGTACTGCGGACCACTGTTCGCGGCAGCCTGTTGGGCCGCCGGCGTGCCCGCCGCACCTGCATCGGCGCTGGCATCGCGGTTGCAGGCCGCCAGGCTCACCGCGAACGTGGCCGCGATCCCCATGTAAAGCGCATTGACTACCAACCTGTTCATCGCGAATCTCCCATGTTGAATTGATGGTCACGTCTGACGTCTTCCGTCACGCCATGCTCCACCTGATTACATTGATAACCCGTGCAGACTGAATCCGAACTTGATCAAATTCGTCACACATCCTTCACAACTCCCCCATGCCCCGCGCAGATTAGCCACAAGCCATGGCACAAGGAAGAATCCACTTCACGAAAACTCCATGCCCATCCTTGCCGACAGCCACGTACACCTCGATGACCCGCGCTTTGACGACGATCGTGGCGACGTACTCGCACGCGCCCGCCGCGCCGGCCTGAACACCTTGATCATCCCCGGGGTCGATGCAGCCAGCTGGACCAAGCTCCTCGCGCTGCATCATGCCGAACCGGGTGTGTACGTTGCGTATGGCCTGCACCCGATGTTCCTGGCTCGCCACCAACCCTGCCACCTCGACACACTCAAGCAATGGCTGGTCCGTGAACGCCCGGTAGCCGTGGGCGAAATCGGGCTGGACTTCCATGCCGAAGGCCTCGATGCCGAGACCCAGCGACAGTATTTCCATCGTCAGCTCGAGCTGGCGCGCGAACACGACCTGCCGGTCATCGTGCACGCCCGCCGCGCGCTGGACGAAGTCATCCACACGCTGAGGCGCTTCGATATCCGTCGCGGCGTGGTGCACAGCTTTTCCGGCAGCGAGCAGCAGGCACGCCAGCTATGGCAACTCGGCATGCATCTGGGTATTGGCGGACCGGTAACCCATGCGCGCGCGCAGCGCCTGCAGCGCATCGTGGCGAACATGCCGATCGAACACCTGTTGCTGGAAAGTGATGCGCCGGATCAACCCGGCGCCGGACACCGTGGCCAGCGCAACGAGCCTGCCTTCATCACCGAAACCCTGCGCTGCATTGCACGACTTCGCGACGAAGCGGAAGACGCGATCGCAGCGGCCACCCTCGCCAATACCCGCCGCCTGTTCGGACTGGACGCACGCGCAGACACGTAATCCGGATTGTCCGGTTCGCGCCGCACCGTGTCGTCACGGCACTTGCACCCCTCTGCATCGACTGCTAAATTTTTCACTTCATCAGTGAAATATAATCCAGTGAAGTGGTCGCGCTGAAATGATTGGACTGGGCAACTGCATCGAAATGATGGACGAGGGAATCGACCGGGTGAACCAGGTCATCCCCCAACTGCCTCGCGACGAGGCCAAGCTTTGTCGCCTGCTGCTCATGGTCGGCACTGGCCTGGAAGAGGATCTCGAGTTCCAGCTCAAGCCGCACAAGCTCAACCACAGCGAATTCCTCACCCTGATGATCCTGTACAGCCGCCCGGATGGCAGCTCGACACCCGGCGAGCTTTGCGAATTCGCCAGCCAGGGGGCCACCAACATGACCCGCATCGGCAACGCGCTCTCCAAGCGCGGCCTGATCGTCCGTGGCGCCAGTGCCGAGGACCGCCGGCGCGTGGCCATCCGCATCACCGCGGCGGGCCGGCGCTTCGTGCAGAAAGTGCTGCCGCCGCTGTTCCCCCGCCTCGACACGATGTTCGATGGCTTCAGCACCACCGACAAGCGCAACTTCAGTCACCTGCTGCGCAAGCTCGCCCACAACCTCGATCAACTGCACGCGGACCCCGCGCCATGAATCATTCCCCATCCCGGCCCGCGCGACTCGTCTTGTCGGCCGCGCTGGCGATTGCCGTTGCCGGTTGCGCCCTCGCGCCAGCGAAAATAAAGCACCCCGCATTGCGCGACGACGTGCCGCTGGCCGGCCTGCAGGTGCCTACCCGCGCCGGCTGGCCGGCGGCCGACTGGTGGCGTGCCTACCACGACCCGCAGCTCGACACGCTGATGGCGCTGGCGCTGAAACAATCGCCCAGCCTGGCCGAAGCGCATTCCCGCGTGCAGACGGCGGAACAGTCGGTGCGCCTGGCCGCGGCCCAGGCCGGCCTCAGCATCAACGGCAGCGCCCAGGTCACGCGCCAGCGATTGAGCGAACACGGCATGATCCCGCCGCAGTTCCTCGGCTTCACCTGGTACAACCAGGCCGACCTCGGCGTGCAGTTGCAGTACGACTTCGACTGGTGGGGCAAGAAGCGCGCCGCCATCGATGCCGCGCTGGACCAGGCGCACGCCGCCGAGGCCCAGCGCAGCGCCGCCGCGCTGACCATCGAGAACGCTGTCGCCGATACCTACTTCGGCTGGCTGGCCGACCAGGCGCGACTTGAGCTTGCGCGCAAGGCCGTCGCCACCCAGCAACAACTTCTGCAGATTGCCCGCCTGCGCGTGAAGCAAGGCGTGGACGAGCCGGATACCGTCCAGCAGTCGGCATCCAACCTGGCCGCCGCGCAGCAGATGCAAGTCGCCATCGACAGCTCGGCGCAAATCCGCAAGGTGGCGCTCGCCGCGCTGCTCGGCGTGGCGCCAGCCGACCTGCCCGACTTGCAGCCGCGCGCCCTGCCCGCCATCAATGGCGCACTGCCGGCCAATGCTCGCCTCGACCTGATTGCCCGCCGCCCGGACATCGCTGCCAGTCGCTGGCAGGTGGAAGCCGCACTGCGACAGACCGACCAGGCTCGCGCGCAGTTCTTCCCCGACATCAGCATCAGCGCAATGGCCGGCCTGTCCAGCACCAACCAGGGCGCCCCGGCGATGTTTGGCGGTGGCAGCAGCGGCGATCTGATGAATGTCTTCAGCCCGAGCAGTCGCGTGTTCAGCCTGGCTCCTGCCATCCACCTGCCGATCTTCGAAGGCGGCCGGCTGAAGGCGGCCTACGGCGTCAGCCGCGCCCAACTCGATGCCGCCGTGGCCCAATACAACGCCGTGGTGACCGATGCGGCGCGTGACGTCGCCACCCAGGCACTGGGCGCCGAGCAGATCGCCGCCCGTCGCAAGCAGCAGGCACGCCAGGTACAGGCCGAACAGCAGCTCGTCGACAGCGCACAGGCCCGCGTGCGCCAGGGCGTGCGCGATGCCCGCGCCAGCCTCGCCGCCACCGCGCAATGGCTGCAGCAGAAAGACACCGCGATCAATCTTCACGCGCAGGCACTGACCACCGATCTGGCCCTGATCAAGGCGCTCGGCGGCGGCTATCACATGCCGGCGCCCGCCGATTCCACGTCCGCACCGACGACATCCCCCTCCGGAGCCCACACCCCATGAGCGCGAACGAAACCACCGCGTCGCCCGAAAGCAACGACAGCGGCATGGCCGCCAAGGACCCGGCCAAGCGCCGGCGTGTCCTGCTGATCGTCGCCGGCATCTTCATCCTCATCGGGCTGGTCTGGTTCCTGCTGTGGCTGTTCGTGTTCTCCACCCGCGAGACCACGGACAATGCTTACGTCGGCGGCAACCAGGTGACCATTTCGTCACAGGTTCCCGGCACCGTCGTGGCGATTCTTGCCGACGACACCGAACATGTGAAAGCCGGCCAGGTGCTGGTGAAACTGGACAGCACCGATGCCGACGTGCGCCTGCGCCAGGCACGCAGTGCGCTGGCCATGGCCGTGCGCCAGGTGCGCCAGCAGACCGATTCGGCCGGGGGCGCCGACGCCGGCGTCGCCGCGCGCAAGGTGCAACTGGCACAGGCGCAATCCGATCTCAAGCGCCATCTGCCGTTGCTGGCCGCCCATGCCGAATCGCCCGAGATCGTGCAGCACCTGCGCGATGGCGTGGCGCAGGCGCAGGCTGCACTGGCCACTGCCGAAGCCCAGGCCAAGGCGGCGCACGCGGCGATTGCCGGCACCGATATCGCCCAGAACCCGGCGGTGGAACAGGCCCGCGCCAATTTCCGCGCCGCCTGGGTCGCCTCCGAGCGCAACACCATCGTGGCGCCGGTCTCCGGCTACGTGGCACAGCGCAGCGTGCAACTCGGCAGCAGCGTGGCGCCGGGCCAGCAATTGATGACCGTGGTGCCGCTGCATCATTTATGGGTGGACGCCAACTTCAAGGAAAACCAGTTGCGCCACATCCGTATCGGCCAGCCGGTGAAGATCACCACCGACCTGTACGGCGATGACGTGACCTATCACGGCAAGGTGGTCGGCATGGGGGCCGGCACCGGCAGCGTGTTCTCGCTGCTGCCCGCGCAGAACGCCACCGGCAACTGGATCAAGGTGGTGCAGCGCGTACCGGTACGCATCTCGCTGGACGACAAGGAGCTGGACAAGCATCCGTTGCGCGTGGGCCTTTCCGCCGATGCCGTCGTCGACATCAAGAACGACAACGGTCCCGTGCTGGCCCCGGGCGAAGCGCTGCCGGCCGCCTCGACCAGCGTCTACGACCAGATCGCCAGCCAGGCCGACGCGGAAGCCGACAAGATCATTCGCGCCAACCTCGGTTCCGCGTCGCACTGACCGCCCGGATCCCCCGACATCCCCATGGCCGACCTCCCCGCCGAGACCACCGCCGCGCCCAAGCCGTTGCAGGGCATGCCGCTGGTGCTGCTCACCATCGCCGTCGCGTTCAGCACGTTCATGGAAGTGCTGGACATGACCATCGTCAACGTGGCCGTGCCACACATTTCCGGCAGCCTGGGCGTAAGCCCCAACGAAGGCACCTGGACGATCAGCTCCTACGCGCTGGCCAGCGCGATCATGCAACCGCTGACCGGCTGGCTGGCACGGCGCTTCGGTGAAGTACGAACGTTCACCGTCTCGGTGTTGTTGTTCGTGGTGTTTTCCATGCTGTGCGGCATGGCCACCAGCATGCCGATGCTGGTGATGTGCCGCCTGCTGCAGGGCGCCGGTTCCGGCCCGATGGTGGCACTGTCGCTGACCCTGCTGCTGTCCAGCTATTCAAAGGAAAAACAGGGCATCGCGCTGGCCTTGTGGGCGATGACCGTGGTGGTGGCACCGATCTTCGGTCCGATCCTGGGCGGCTGGCTCACCGACAACTTTTCGTGGCCGTGGATCTTCTTCATCAACCTGCCGGTGGGATTGCTGGCGGCCATCATCACCTGGACTTTGCTGCACAAGCGCGAGACGAAGACCGTCAAGGCACCGATCGACATGATCGGCCTGGTGCTGCTGGTGGCCGGCGTGGGCTGCCTGCAATTCATGCTGGACAACGGCAACGACCACGACTGGTTCGCCTCGCCGCTGATCCTGACCCTGGGCATTATCGCGCTGGTCAGCCTGACCTTCCTGGTGGTGTGGGAGATCCACGCCAAGCACCCGGTGGTGGACCTGTCGCTGTTCAAGCAGCGCAACTTCACGGTCGGCGTGGTCGCGTTGTCGCTGGGCATGTTCGCGTTCTTCGGCATCAACGTGGTGTTCCCGCTGTGGTTGCAGGTGGACCTTGGCTACACCGCCACCTGGGCCGGTCTGGCCACCGCACCGGTGGGCGTGCTGGCGTTCCTGATGTCGCCGATCCTCGGCAAGAACATGCACAAGCTGGAACTGCGCTGGGTGGTGACCTTCGCGTTCGTGATCTTCGCGATCACCTCGTACTGGTTTTCGCGCTTCGACAGCTCCGCCTCGTTCGGCACGCTGGCGCTGCCGCGCTTCGTGATGGGTCTGGCAATCCCCTGCTTCTTCATTCCGCTGAACCAGATCTACCTGGCTGGTCTGCCCGCCACCGAAATTGCCAGCGCCTCGGGCCTGTCCAACTTCTGCCGCACGATCGGTTCGAGCATGTCCACCGCCATCACGGTGACGCTGTGGCAGCACCGCAGCGAAATGCACCATGCCACGCTCACCGAATATGTCAGCCCCGGCCAGCCGGCAGCCACGCACTTCATCGAGCGGCTGTCGCACAGCGGTTTGTCGCACACGCAAAGCCTCGGCCTGATCGACAATCTGGTCACGCGCGAATCGCTCACGCTGGCGGTGAACGACGTCTTCCTGGCCTGCGCCGTGCTGTTCCTGCTGCTGATTCCGGTGTTGTGGTTTGCTCGCCCACCGTTCGGCAGCGGTGGCGCCATGGGTCACTGACGCCGCCCATGCTGCACCATGCAGTGCAGCATGGATTGGCCACTGGCGACTGGTGCGGCGCAATAAGTTCTGCTAGGTTGCCGCCATGGCACAAGCAACCCGCATCATCAAAAAGTACCCGAACCGCCGGCTGTACGACACGGAGATCTCCAGCTACATCACGCTGGAAGAAGTCCGTCAATTGGTCCTGGACGGCGAAAATTTCGAAGTGCGCGACGCCAAGAGCGGCGACGACCTGACCCGCGCCGTGCTGCTGCAGATCATCTCCGAACACGAGGAGAAGGGGCAGCCGATGCTGTCGCCACAATTGCTGCGGCATATCATCCGTTTCTACGGCGACTCGCTGCAGGGCTTCATGGGGCCGTATCTGGAGCGCAGCCTGCAGGTCTTCCTCGACCAGCAACAGCAATTCCGGACCCAGCTCAACAGCCTGATGGGCCAGACCCCGTGGTCGATGCTCAACGACCTGACCGAGCGCAACATGGATGCGTGGAAGTCGATGCAGCGCGGCCTGATCGACGCTGCCACGCAGGTGCAGTCCGCCACCACCGGGCCTGCCGGACGCGGCGGCAAGAAATCCGGCTGACGGGCCTTTCCCGCCATCCCCGCGCTGCAGCACGATACGTGCTGCTGTGCGCCATGAGCGCGAGTCGAG
This sequence comes from Rhodanobacter glycinis, assembly GCF_900114325.1. Classification (GTDB taxonomy): domain Bacteria; phylum Pseudomonadota; class Gammaproteobacteria; order Xanthomonadales; family Rhodanobacteraceae; genus Rhodanobacter_A; species Rhodanobacter_A glycinis. The sequence continues at coordinate 242,698 of NZ_FOSR01000001.1, read as the reverse complement.
ATCATGAGTTCTTCCGCATCCGAAGCCCGTCTGGCCGTCGTCACGGGCGGCCTTGGCGGGCTTGGCACTGAAATTTGCCGTCACCTGGCTCGGGCCGGCCGCCGCGTGGTGGCGCTAGACCTGGCCGCGCGCACGGAACGTATCGAAACCTTCCAGCGCGAACTGGCCGATCTCGGCGACAGCGTCACTTTCGAACCGGGCGACGTGGCCGACTTCGATGCCAGCCAGACCGCCATAGAGCGCATCGAGGCCAAGCACGGCGACATCGACATTCTGGTCAACGCCGCCGGCATCACCCGCGACGCCAGTCTGCGCAAGATGACGCCGCAGCAATGGCACGAACTGTTGCGGGTGAACCTGGACGGCGTGTTCAACATGTGCCGCCACGTGGTCGAAGGCATGAGCACGCGCAGCTTCGGGCGCATCGTCAACATCAGTTCGGTGAATGGCCAGACCGGGCAGTTCGGGCAGACCAACTACTCCGCCGCCAAGGCCGGCGTGCACGGCTTCGGCATGGCGCTGGCTCGCGAAACCGCACGCAAGGGCATCACCGTCAACACCGTCTCGCCCGGCTATTGCGACACGCCGATGGTCGCGGCGGTACCGGAAGACATCCGCGCACAAATCATTGCCGGCATCCCGGTGGGGCGCCTCGGCTCACCCGCCGACATCGCCCGCGCGGTGGTGTTCCTGGCCGCCGACGAGGCTGGCTACATCACCGGCGCCAACCTGCCGGTGAACGGCGGCTACTTCATGAGTTTCTGAACACAAGAATCTCCTGTAGGAGCGCACCCTGTGCGCGAATGCTCTTGGCTTCGATCCGGCGCGAGAGCATTCGCACACAGGGCGCGCTCCTGCCTCGGAAAGACGAGCTCGCCGAGGGCGTAGGGATTGCGGTCGCGTACGACTTGCGGAACAGTGGCGCGATCCCCTCGACGGAACGCGGCATGACGAAGCCCTCCATCACCCTCATCGGCGGCGGCCTGGTCGGCGCACTGCTCGGCACCCTGCTCGCACGCCGTGGCTACCGGGTCGACCTGTTCGAGAAACGCACGGACCCGCGCCGGGCTGGCTTCGCCGGTGGACGCTCGATCAACCTTGCCCTGGCCGAACGCGGGCTGCATGCGTTGCGCCAGGCTGACCTGGCCGACGAGGTGCTTGAACACGCGGTGATGATGCGTGGCCGCATGGTGCATCCGCGCGAGGGCGCCTCCGGGCTGCAACGCTACGGCGTGGACGACAGCGAGGTGATCTGGTCGGTCGCGCGAGGCGGGTTGAACGTGTTGCTGCTGGACGCCGCCGAGGCCGCTGGCGTGCAACTGCACTTCGGCCAGTCGCTGGCGAGTGCGGACTTCGACGCACGACGTATCCGGGTAATCGATGACCACGGTATCCACCGCGAAGTCGAGGCCGGCGTGCTGATCGGCGCCGACGGGGCCGGCTCGGCCCTGCGCGCGGCGATGGACGCACACACGCCACTGGGCCTGCGTGTGGAAGCACTCGGCCACGGCTACAAGGAACTGGAAATTCCACCCGCGCAAGGCGATGGCCGCGCCCGCTTCGCGCTGGAGCCGAACGCGCTGCATATCTGGCCGCGCGGCGGCTACATGTGCATCGCACTGCCGAATACCGAGGGCAGCTTCACCGTCACGCTGTTCCTGCCCGCGAAGGGCGCGCACCCCAGCTTCGCCAGCCTGCCCGACGCGGCGCATGCCGCCGCATTTTTCCGCGAGGATTTTCCCGACCTGCTGCCGCTGATCCCGAACTTCGCCGAGGACTACGACAGTCATCCGGTCGGCACGCTTTCCACGCTTTACCTGGATCGCTGGCACCTGGACGGTCGCGCGCTGCTGATCGGCGACGCCGCCCACGCCATCGTGCCGTTCCACGGCCAGGGCATGAACTGCGGCTTCGAGGACACCGTGGCGTTGGCAGATCTGCTGGCCGAGTCCGGTCGCGACACCGCCGATGCCTTCGCCGAATTCCAGCGCATCCGCCAACCCGATGCCGACGCGATTGCGCAGATGGCGCTGGAAAACTACGTGGAGATGCGCGACTCGGTGGCCGACCCGCACTACCTCGCCAAACGCGAACTGGGTGCCGCACTGGCCGAACGCATCCCCAGCCACTACATGGCGCGCTATCGACTTGTCACGTTCACCCACCTGCCCTACGCCTACGCACTGGAACGCGGCCGCGCACAAGATGCCTTGTTGCGCCGGCTGCTCGGCGAGAGCTGCGACGCGAAGACCGTCGACCTCGCCGCCGCCGAAGCGCTGTTCAAGTCCGCACTGCCGCCGCTGGCGCATGGATGACGCGCTGCTGGCGGCGTATCGCGCCAGCACCTATCGGGTTCGGCTGACCGGTGGCGGCTGGGCCACGATTCGCATCGATGAAGCGCTGCCCGACGCGCTGGCTCCGCACGTCGGCCGGCAACACTGGGCATTCATCACGGCCTGGAACCCCGGTTCGCAACCCGTCGCCCGATCGATCAATCGCCGCTCGCAACGCACCTTGCTCGAAGCCCTGCATGCGCTCGCGGCCACAGTCGTCGTGCGTCCGGGCTGCGGGGTCGGCACCGACGGCTGGCACGAACCCAGCTTTTTCGTGATCGGCCCGGGCTTGGGCGACATGGATATCCTGGCCCATCGATACGAACAAAATGCCTATGTCCACGGCGAAGGCGCCCAGCCGGCCCGACTGCGACAACTGCGTTGAACCCAGCGGCAGCGCGCCGCATGGACAAGGTCAGCAGGCATTGCGGACAATGGCGGTAATGACCGCCGCCATTCCAGCCACGCCACTGCTCGAAGCCCGCGCCCTGTGCTTCCATCGCCAGGACGAGCCGGTATTCGGTCCGCTGGATTTCCGTCTCGACGCCGGCGAACTCACCCTGATCGAGGGCGACAACGGCAGCGGCAAGACCACGCTGATGCGCATCCTCACCGGTTTGCTGCACGCCGAGGAAGGCGAGTTGCTGTGGCGTGGCGAGCCGCTGCATCGCGACCGCTGCGTGGGCGACATCGTGTTCCTCGGCCACCAGCTTGGTCTGAAATCGGAATTGACGCCGCGCGAGAACCTGCGCGTGGCCATCGGCCTGCACGGCCATCGCGAGCACACCGACATCGATGCCGTGCTCGCCCAGGTTGGACTGGCAGGCTACGGCGATGAACCCGTGCGCCGTCTCTCCGCCGGCCAGAAAAAACGTGCGGCACTGGCGCGACTGTTGTTGATTCCGGCGACGCTGTGGCTGCTGGACGAGCCCTACGCCAACCTCGACCGCACCGGCATCGAGCTGGTCAACCGCCTGCTCGCCGAACACATTGCCCGCGGCGGCGCGGCGCTGGTGACCAGCCATGGTGCGGTGGGCTTCCACGGCGGCGAACCACAGCGTATCCGGATGCACGCATGAACCACGCACCGCTTGCGCCCGCCTGCGCCGCGCTGCTGCGACGCGACCTCACTCTGGCCTGGCGCCAGCGCGGCGACATCGCCTTGCCTGTGCTGTACGCACTGATCGTCAGCACGCTGTTCCCGTTCGCGCTGGGGCCGGACCTGGCCTTGTTACAACGGATCGCCGGCGGCGCGGTACTGGTGACCGTGCTGCTGGCCATGCTGCTGGCACTGGATGCGATGTTCCGCAGCGACATCGAGGACGGTTCGCTGGAACAACTGATGCTCTCGCCGCAACCGCTGGCGCCGATGCTGGGCATGAAGATCCTCGCCCACTGGCTGACCACCGCGCTGCCGCTGATCGTGATCGCACCGCTGCTGGCCAGCCTGCTGCACCTGCCCGTGGCGGTGATGCCGGTTCTGCTGCTAGCGCTGTTGCTGGCCACGCCACTGATCAGTCTGCTCGGCGCCGTGCTGGTGGCGCTGACGGCCGGCTCGCGACGCTCTGGTATGCTGCTTGCCTTGATGCTGTTGCCCTTGTGCGTCCCGGTGGTGATCTTTGCAGCCGGCGCCTTGGCGGCGGCCCAACAGGGTTTGCCGTGGATTGCCCCCATCGCCTGGCTGGGCGCCGCACTGGCGCTGGCCGTGGTGCTGGCGCCGCTGGCCTGCGCCGCCGCCTTACGCATTGCGCTGGATTCATAAGATGGCCAAGTGGATTCCCCTCTGGTTGCACAAGTTGAGCTCACCGCCGACGTTCTACGCGTTCGCCGGCAAGGTGCGGCCGTGGGCCATCGCGTTGGCGCTGATCCTCGGCGTGATCGCGCTGTACGGCGCTCTGGTGCTGGCGCCACCGGATTACCAGCAAGGCGATGATTACCGCATCATCTTCATCCACGTGCCGAGTGCGTGGATGAGCCTGTTCATCTACGCGGTGATGGGCGTGTCCGCCTTCATCGCGCTGGTCTGGCGGATCAAGCTGGCCGAGGTGGTGGCGATGGAATCGGCGCCGATCGGCGCGGCCTTCACCTTCATCACCCTGGTCACCGGCTCGCTGTGGGGCGAGCGCATGTGGGGCACCTGGTGGACCTGGGATGCGCGGCTCACCTCGGAGCTGGTGCTGCTGTTTTTGTACCTGGGCGTGATCGGGCTGTACCACTCGTTCGAAGACCGCCGCCAAGGCGCGCGCGCCGCCGCGTTCTTGGCCATCATCGGCATCATCAACGTGCCGATCGTGCACTTCTCGGTGCAATGGTGGAACACGCTGCACCAGGGCAGCACGGTGAACCTGTTCGGCAAGTCGCACATCGCGACGGACATGTTGTGGCCGCTGCTGACCATGATGGTGGCGACCAAGGCCTATTACGTGGCCAGCCTGTGCGGCCGCGTGCGCACCGACCTGCTGGCGCTGGAAGGCGGCAAGGACTGGGTGCGCAAGATCGCTGCCGCGGAGAAATCCCGATGAGCGGTTCGTTCGAAAGCTTTCTCGCGATGGGCGGCTACGCGGCCTACGTATGGCCGTCCTATGCGGTGTTCCTGCTGGTGCTGCTCGCCGACTGGCTGGCGCCCGCCTTCCGCCGCCGCCGCATCCTGCGTGAACTTCGCGGCCGCATGGCCCGTCAAAGTGCCCGCGAACGCGGCAAGGATGGCGCCGCACCTTTTCCACCCGCGCCCTAGCGCAATCTTTTCTGCGACATCGACATGAACCCCACGCGCAAACGCCGACTCATCATTGTCCTGCTGGTCATCGCTGCTGCCGCCGTGGCGGTGGGGCTGACGGTCTTCGCGTTGCAGCGGAACATGAATTACCTGTTCACCCCCAGCCAGGTGGAAGCAGGCAAGGCCCACGCCTACAGCACGTTCCGCCTCGGCGGCATGGTCAAGGCCGGCTCGATCAAGCGCAGCGACGACTCGCTGAAAGTGCAGTTCACCGTGGTCGATGCCTCCGGCGCAATGCCCGTGGTGTACACCGGCATCCTCCCCGACCTGTTTCGCGCAAATCAATCGGTCATCACTACCGGCCACATGGACGGCAACCACTTCGTGGCCACCCAGGTACTCGCCAAGCATGACGAGACCTACATGCCGAAGGAGCTGAAGGACGCGATGGCGCAAGCCCATGCGGGCAAGCACATCGACGAATCCGCCATGCCGGAGAAAACACCATGACACCCGAACTCGGCCAACTCGCCCTCATCCTGGCCATGCTGCTGGCAATGGCGCAGGCCGTGCTGCCGCTGGTTGGTGCATGGCGCGGCAACCGCGCGCTGATGGCCACCGCGCGCCCCGCTGCCGCCGGACAGGCGGTGTTCGTGGCGCTGGCCTTCCTGATCCTGGTGTGGGCCTTCCTGCACTTCGATTTCTCGGTGCGTTACGTGGCCGACAACTCCAACCTGGAGCTGCCGTGGTACTACCGCATCGCCGCGGTATGGGGCGCGCACGAGGGCTCGCTGCTGCTGTGGATCCTGATCCTCAACGTGTGGACCATCGCGCTGGCGATCTTCAGCCGCAACCTGCCCGAAGCTTTCGCCGCGCGCGTGCTCGGCGTACTCGGGCTGATCTCGGTCGGCTTCCTGTCGTTCACCATTTTCACTTCTGATCCCTTCGGCCGCCTGCTGCCGATGCCGATGAATGGCGCCGACCTCAACCCGGTGCTGCAGGATCCGGGCATGACCTTCCACCCGCCGATGCTGTACATGGGTTACGTGGGGTTTTCGGTGGCCTTCGCGTTCTCCATTGCGGCGCTGCTGGGCGGTTCGATGGAGCAGGCCTGGGTGCGCCAAGCGCGCCCGTGGACCAACGCGGCATGGGGCTTCCTCACCTGCGGCATCGTCGCCGGCAGTTGGTGGGCCTACGCCGAACTGGGCTGGGGCGGCTGGTGGTTCTGGGACCCGGTGGAAAACGCCAGCTTCATGCCGTGGCTGGTGGGCGCGGCGCTGATCCATGCGCAGGCGATCACCGAAAAGCGCGGCTCGTTGCGCGCGTGGACCATCCTGCTTTCGATCTTCGCCTTTTCGCTATCGCTGCTGGGCACCTTCCTGGTGCGCTCGGGCGTGCTGACCTCGGTGCACGCTTTCGCCTCCGACCCGCGCCGCGGCGTTTACATACTGGTCTTCCTGGCCATCGTGGTCGGCGGTTCGCTGCTGTTGTATGCCTTGCGCGCGCCCAAGGTGATGGGCGGCAAGCCGTTCGCCGTGTTCTCGCGCGAAACCGCCTTGCTGATCGGCAACCTGATGTTCGCCGTGGCCGCCGCCATGGTGTTGCTGGGTACGTTGTTCCCGCTGATCGGCGATGCGCTGCACCTGGGCAAGATCTCGGTCGGACCACCCTACTTCGGCCTGCTGTTCCCGCTGCTGATGACGCCCGTGGTGCTGCTGTTGCCGATGGGCCCTTATCTGCGCTGGGGCAAGGGCGATGGCGGCCTGCTGAAAGGCATGCTGATCCGCTGCGCCATCGCGGCCGTGGCGTGCGCCATCGTTGCGGCCTTCTTCGTCGACGGCAGCCTGAAGGCCATCGTCGGCGTGGCTGCCGCCGTCTGGGTCGGCGCCGGCGTGCTGCTGTACGTCATCAAGCGCTGGCGCGAGATGCCGCACGGCCGGCGTTATCCCGCCGAAATGGCCGGCATGCTGTTCGCCCACTTCGGCGTGGCCGTGTTCCTGATTGGCGTGCTGCTGTCCGAATCGCTCAGCGTGTCGCGTGACGTGCGCATGGCGCCGGGCGACGTGCAGACCATCGGCAGCTACCAGTTCCGCTTCGACGGCATCAAGCAGACCACCGGTCCGAACTGGCATGCCGAGCAGGCCTCGGTGACAGTCACCCACGACGGCAAGCTGCTCAGCGTGATGCACCCGCAAAAGCGCACCTACCCGCACGACCAGGTGCAGACCGAATCGGCGGTGGACGCCGGCATCACCCGCGACCTGTACGTGGCGCTGGGCGAGCCGATGGACGCGGGCAACCTGCACGGCGCCTGGGCGCTGCGCGTGTACTACAAGCCGTTCGTGCGCTGGATCTGGGGCGGCGGTCTGCTGATGATGCTGGGCGGTTTCGTGGCGGCCTGCGATCGCCGCTTCCGGGTCAAGCGCACGGCCACGGAAACTGCCGTGACAACCGCACCGTCGCCGAACACCCGCTTGGCTGGCGAGGCGCAGGCATGAGTCGTCTGGTCCCTTTCCTCGGCTTCGTGCTGCTGGCCGCCCTGCTCGGCTTCGGCATCTGGTGGAATACCGGCCACGATCCGCGCACGGTGCCGTCGCCGCTGATCAACAAGCCCGCGCCGGATTTCGTGCTGCCGGAACTGGACGACCCGGCCAAGACCGTCAGCAAGGCCTCGCTGCTGGGCAAGCCCTATCTCGTCAACGTGTTCGCCAGTTGGTGCTACGTCTGCGGCGAGGAACATCCGGTGCTGATGGCCGAGGCCAACCAGCTCGGCGTGCCGCTGATCGGCTACAACTACAAGGATGCGCCCGACGACGCCAAGGCGTGGCTGGCCCGGCACGGCAATCCCTACAGCATGGTGATCGCCGATCGCAGCGGCCGCACTGCGCTGAATTTCGGCGTCTACGGTGCACCGGAAACCTACCTGATCGACGCCAGGGGCATCATCCGTTACAAGCGGATCGGACCGCTCACGCCGGAAGTCATCAAGCAGCAACTGGAACCGGCCATCGCGGCGCTGAAAAAGGAGGCGCCATGAACCTGTTTCCATGGCGCGTCACCCTGCGCAGGAGCGCACCCTGTGCACGAACCCCTTTTGCCGCACGTTCACGCAAGACCCATCGCGCACAGGGTGCGCTCCTGCGCGCGCTGTTGATCGTGCTGGTGCTGGCGTTCGCCGCCAGTGCCACGGCACAGGCGATCGATCCGCTGCCGTTCAAGGATCACGCGCAGGAGCTGCGCTTCCAGCACCTAACCGCGCAGTTGCGTTGCATGGTCTGCCAGAACGAAACCCTGGCCGACTCCAACGCCAGCCTGGCGCGCGACATGCGCCACGAAGTGTTTCGCCTGATGCAACAAGGCAAGACCGACGTGCAGATCAAGCAATACCTGGTCGACCGCTACTCCGACTTCGTGCTGTACGACCCGCCGGTGCAACCCAGCACATGGCTGTTGTGGTTCGGGCCGTTGCTGATCCTGCTTGCCGGTGCCGCGGTGGTGGCGGTCAACGTACGCAAACGCAGCCGTGCCAATGCACGCGCCGCAATGGAATCCGCCGGCGCGGCCGACGACGGGCGCGCGGATATCGGGCCTGACCATACTGGGCCGGACAATATTGGGGACGACTGGTGAAGCTCGCTTTCTACTTGGCTGCCGCGGTGATGATCATCGTGGCGCTGGCCCTGCTGTTGCTGCCGCTGCTGCGGCACGGTCGTCGACAAGGTCACTCCCGTCGCGTGTTCGCGCTGGCGCTGTCGATCGCTTTCGCACTGCCGCTGACCGCCGCCGGCCTGTACCTGTACATCGGCACGCCGGCAGCACTCGACGGCGTGGCCTCGCAAGACCAGGCCACGATGAACATCGACCAGGCCATCGGCAAACTGCGGGCGCATCTGGCGGCACATCCCGAGGATGCCCAGGGCTGGATGTTGCTGGCGCAAACCGCCACCGCCATGCAGCAGCCGGACGAGGCACGCGAGGCCTACGCGCGGGTATTGAAGATTTCGCCCAACGACACCGCGGCCATGGTCGGTTGGGCCGAAACCGATGCCATGCTGCGGGCCGACCACCGCATCCAGGGCCATGCCCGCGACCTGCTGGAGCGCGCGGTCAAGCTGGAACCGGACAACCAGCGCGGCCTGTGGCTGCTCGGCATCAGCCAGTTCCAGGCCGGCGAATTCGCCGATGCCGCCTCCACCTGGCGTCTGCTGCAACCGCAGCTTGAACCCGGTTCGAAGGTAGCCCAGGCCGTGGCCGAACAGATCGCCCTGGCCGACAAGCAGGCGGGTGGCAGCAAGCCGGCGCAAGCCGGATCCACCGCGGCTGCCGCGCCCCAAGGACCAGCCATCACGGTGAACGTATCGCTGGCCCCGGCACTGAAAAGCCGGCTCGCCGCGGGCGACACCTTGTTTGTCTACGCGCGTGCCGAGAAAGGACCGCCGATGCCGCTGGCCGTGGCCCGGATGAAGGCGGGCGCGCTGCCGACCACCGTGGTGCTCACCGACGCCATGGGCATGATGCCGCAGATGAAACTCTCATCGGCCAAGCGCGTTTTCGTCGGTGCCCGCATCAGTCGCAGCGGCCAGGCCATCGCCGCATCCGGCGACCTTGAAGGCAATGCCGGCGTGGTGCCGGTGGACAGCAAGAAACCCGTCAGCATCGTCATCGACAAAATCCACGGGTGATCCATTCCGCATGAAGACTCCCGCATGAGCAACGACGCGCGCCGTTACTTCAACCTTCCTTCGCCGTTCCCGATGAAACGCGGCGGCGCATTGCACGGCGCGCGCGTCGCCTACGAAACCTGGGGCTCGCTGAACGAAGCGCGCGACAACGCCGTACTGATCCTCACCGGCCTGTCGCCGAGTGCGCACGTCGCCTCCTGTCCCGAGGACCCGTCGCCTGGCTGGTGGGAAGGCATGCAGGGTGCGGGCAAGGCCATCGACACCGATCGCTGGTTCGTGATCTGCGTGAACTCGCTGGGCAGCGACAAGGGTTCCACCTGCCCCGCCTCGATCGATCCGGCCAGCGGCAAGCCATACCGGCTGGACTTTCCCGAGCTGGCGCTGGAAGACGTCGCGCACGCCGCGCACGCCGTGGTCGCCAGCCTCGGCATCGACCGCCTGGCCTGCCTGATCGGCTGTTCGATGGGCGGGATGAGCGCGCTGGCCTACATGCTGCTGCACCCAGGCAGCGTGCGTGCGCACATCAGCGTGGATACGGCACCGCAGGCACAGCCCTTCGCCATCGCGATCCGCTCGCTGCAGCGCGAAGCGATCCGCCTCGACCCCCAATGGAACGACGGCAATTACGACATCCATGGAGGGATGAGTGCTGCGGGCGACATTGCTGACCAGGGCGATGCGTCCCAAAGCCCGCGCTACCCCGACATCGGCATGAGCATCGCGCGCAAGCTCGGCGTGATCACCTACCGCTCGGCGATGGAGTGGAACGGTCGCTTCGCCCGCATCCGGCTCGACCCTGAACAGCGCGACGACGATCCGTTCGGCCTGGAATTCCAGGTCGAGTCCTACCTCGAAGGCCATGCACGCCGTTTCGTGCGCACTTTCGACCCGAACAGCTACCTCTATCTGTCACGCGCCAGCGACTGGTTCGACATCGCCGAATACGGCCACGGCAGCGTGCTGGAAGGCCTCAAGCGGATCCGTATCGAACAGGCGCTGGTGATCGGCGTCAGCACCGACATCCTTTTTCCGCTGGAACAGCAGGAACAGATCGCCGAAGGCCTGCAGGCTGCGGGCGCCGCGGTGGAGTTCGTGGCGCTGGATTCGCCGCAGGGCCACGATGCCTTCCTGGTCGACATCGAGAGCTACAGCCGTGCCATCGGCGGTTTCCTGGCGCGCCTGTAGTCGCCCGTCGCGCTGCGATAAGATAGCCGCATCCCGCTTCACCACGAGAACGCCATGCTGACCACGGAATTTCCCGGTTGCCACACGCTGATCGACGCCATCGACGCGGCGGTGGTCAAGGGTTCGACCCCTGCCATTACCGACAGCCTGCGCAACAGCCTGTGCAAGCTGATCCGCAATCAGGAGGTGAAGCTGCCCGACTGCGTGCTCGAGACTGCCGAAGGCCGTTACGCGCGCCGCGAGCTGTATATCAGCGAAGAACACGGCTATTGCGTGGTCGCGATGACCTGGGGCCCCGGCCAGGGCACACCGATCCATGACCATTGCGGCATGTGGTGCGTCGAAGGCGTGTGGCGAGGCACCCTGGACGTGGTGCAATACGAGCGGCTCGAAGACGAAGACGGCCGTTGCCGCTTCCAGCCGGTCGGCTCGATCCAGGCCGGCCCCGGCTCCGCCGGCAGCCTGATCCCGCCGCACGAGTACCACACCATCCGCAACCCCAGCGACGACAGCATCGCGGTCAGCCTGCACATCTATTCGGGCAACATGACCCATTGCGCAACCTTCCAGCCGCTGCCCGGCGAACACGGCGAGCACGGCTACCTGCGCAAGGAAAACCAATTGGGGCTCGACCCGGTCCACTGAAGACGGCATAATGCACCGCCTTCCATGCCGGTGTGGCGGAATGGTAGACGCGGCGGACTCAAAATCCGCTGGCAGCGATGTCGTGTAGGTTCGAGTCCTATCACCGGTACCAGGAACCGAAAAGCCCCGCCTCGCGCGGGGTTTTTCATGCGCGCAATATGCCCCCTTACAACTCGCGCACCACCCGGAAACCCACGCGCCCGCTGCGGATATCCCCGTCCGCGCCCTGACGGAAAGCCGAGCGCACCTGCTCGGGCGAGCTGCCCCATGAACCGCCGCGGATCACGTGCACGCTGCAGCCCGGGTTGATCCAGGCACTGCCATTGGATGGCGCGCGAATGTAATTGTCATGCCAGCAGTCGGCGACCCACTCGGACACGTTACCGCCCATGTCGTACAAGCCAAACGGGTTGGGCATGAATTTCATGACCGGTGCCGGCCCCCAGTAGCCATCGCGGTAACCGCGGAAAGCGTGGCTCCAGCGGCGGCCATTGGACGAATGATCGAGGCCGCCGGTGATGTTCTCGACCTTTTCCACCGGCGTGCCATCGCCCCACCAGTAACGCGTGGTGGTGCCTCCGCGCAGGGCATATTCGAACTCGGCCTCGCTGGGCAGGCGATAGGTCTTGCCGGTGCGCTGGCTGAGCCAGGCGGCATAGGCCGTGGCATCGCGCCAGGAAACGTTCACCACTGGCAGGTCGTCGTCGGCCGGGTGACCGGCATAGTCGTCTTGCCAGGTGGCGCTGGTGTCATCGCGCATGGCTCCGCTGCGCGCGTCGTAGACGCTGGCACCACCCAGTCGCACCGAGTCCGGCTGGTAACCGCTCGCCTTCACGAATTGGCGGAACTGCCCCACCGTGATCGCGCTGCGCGCCATCGCGAAGCCCTGCTTGATGGTGACCTGATGTTGCGGCGTCTCCGCATCGCTGCGGCCGTTCTCGTTGTTCGGCGCCCCCATCGTGAAGCTGCCGGTGGGAATGACGACCATTGCCGGTGAATGACCCGGCATATCCACGAAGCGATCGGAGAACACCTGCCCGGGCTTGTGGCTGGCGTACAGCCGCGCATTGGTCAGGTGTTCTTCGAAGGCTTTCACCGCTGCCGGATCCGAACCGATGGCTTCCGCCTGCGCCGCCAGTTGTTTCGCCAGCGAGAGATTGCCCGCGTCGAGTGCGGAACGTGCCTGCGCCAGCACGCCATCGGCCCGCTGCTTGCGCATGCCGTCGACCCGTTTGCGCACGCTCTGCAATTGCGGCGTGCCCGGCTCGATGACCTGGGCCTCGGCCAGCGCCTTGTCCGCACCATCGAAATCGTTCTGCGCCACCGCCGCCAAGGCCCGATCGAGCACGGCGCGCTGCACCTGCAACACGCCCTGGGCCGCCACTGCATTGTCCGGATCAAGCTGCTGCACCTGTCGATACAGATCCAGCGCGCTGGCGCCCCTGGGCTGATCCGCCTTGCCCTGGGCCAGCAGTCCGGCGGCCCTGGCCAGCATCGGCCGCACGGTCTTCAGCGTTTTCAGGTTGGCGGCCAGCACCGTGACATCGCCGGCCGTGCCCGGCAACGCTTTCAGGCCATCGAGCAGGGTCGACGCCGAGTCGGCATCGCCCACGGCAATATCCTGGCCAATCCCGGCAATCAGGCTGGAGCGCACGTGATCCAGCCCCTGTGCGGCCGCACGGCTGTCCGGCTTCTGCTTCAGCGCCTGTGCGTACAGCGCACCGGCGCTGTCGTCGGTACCGGCCAGGTCACCCGCCTTGAAGGCCTTGTCCGCCCGCGCCAGCAAGGCCCGCACGGCCGGCGTATCGGCACTCAACTGCTTGGGCAGCGCGGCATCCTGTTTGCGCAGGCGCGCGGCGATCACCTCGGTCGGGGCCAGCGTCAGCGGCGGGCCGGCATTGAGCTCGCGCTGCGCGGCATTGGCCGGTGTCGCGGCCGACGGCGCGGATGGCAACACCATCCGTGCCGCCTGCTGACTGTGCCGCGCTGCCTCTTCTTCCGGATTGATATGGAACCACTGCGGAAAAAAGTGATAGGACAGCGCAAAGGCGAGGACCAGCACGCCGAGTCCGCCACCGAGAGTGCGCTGGCGATTGACGGATTGCTTGCTCGGCATGGTTGGGGGTTCCGGGGGCGGCCTGCTATGGTGCGGCGCCTACCTTATGGCACTGCCGATGATGGGGCAATGCACACCTGTGCGCTCCAGCGTTTTACCGAGGATTCCCATGCCCCCCGCAGCCCCCGCCGCCGAATGGATCGACCAGCGCCACGCCCTCGAGCGCTGGCTGGCCGAACTGCCGTCCGCCGCGTCGCCCGGACTCGACACCGAGTTCATGCGCCGCAACACCTTCCACCCGCAGTTGGCGTTGCTGCAGCTGGGTTGGGATGGCCGTTACGCACTGGTGGACCCGTTGGCGTTCGACATTGGTGACGCCTTGCGCCCACGCCTCGGCGCGACCAACACCGTGGTGGTGATGCACAGCGCCGGCGAGGATCTGGAAACCCTCGCCCCGTTCCTGCCCGAAGGCCCCGGCACGCTGTTCGACACCCAGATCGCCGCCGCCTTCGCCGGCATGGGCCTGGGCATGAGCTATCGCGCGCTGGTAGCCGAACTGGCCGGCGTCGAGCTGGACAAGGGCGAAACCCGCTCGGACTGGATGCAGCGTCCGCTCACCGAATCACAGTGCAGCTACGCCACGCTCGACGTGGTGTATCTGGACACCATCCACGCCCAGCTCGCCGAACGCCTGCAACAGCGCGACCGTACCGCCTGGCACGCCGAAGATTGCGAACGCCTGAAGCAACGCGCCAGCCATCGCGACGGCGACCCGCAGCCGCAGCGCGGCTCCCGCGGCGCGGCCGAGTGGCCGCGGGCGCAGCAAGCGCTGTTGCGCCGCATCCTGCTGTGGCGTGACCGCAGCGCCCGCACGCTCGACCGCCCGCGTCCCTGGCTGCTGGAAGATGCGCTGGCGATGAGCCTTGCCCAGCAACCGCCCGCCAGCCTCGCCGAACTCGACCAGCGCAGCCGTGGCCAACGCGCCCTGCGTTCGCCGCAACGCGCCGAATTGTTCGAACTGCTGGCGCCACCGGTGTCCGACGAGGAGCTGGCCAGCACCGCATCCATTCCTGCCGTACCGCAAGGCGAAGCGAAAAAAGCGCTTGGTGCGATGAAGCAGCGGATCGACCAGCGCGCGACCGAACTGGACCTGCCGCCCGGCCTGCTGTGCCCGCGCAAGGTGTTGGAGGAATACGTGGTCACTGCCGAATGGCCCGACTTCCTCGACGGCTGGCGCCGCAGCGTATTGCACGACGAACTGTCCGCCCTGTTGCCAGGCTGATCCGCACAACACCACCCGGCAATTTCCCTCCGGAAGTGCGTGTAAAGTGCAAACAGGTGTGGCCGGGGATTCCCAGGTCACGTTGCCCACCTGATCCATGCACGTGGTTGACGGGCGTGGCTCGCATGGTCGTTCAGGAAGGCCACGCCGCCACGCGATTTCAACGATGCATAGTCGAGGAATCTGGAGAACTCATGTTCGACCATATCGTATTCGGAGTCAGCGACTACGCTGCGAGCCGAACGTTTTTTCTCAAGGCACTCGCGCCCATTGGCATGGCCGTAGTCTCGGAAGGCGCACCGGGAATCGAACTCAGCGCAGACGGCAAGTCTTCCCTGTGCATCCGAAGAGCCGGCGAAAAGTCTGGACATCTCCATCTGGCGTTTGTCGCCGAAAGTCGTGAACAAGTCCAAGCCTTCTATTACGCGGCACTGGAGGCTGGCGGCACAGACAATGGCGCGCCCGGGCTGCGTCCCAACTATACGGGGCGATACTATGCGGCCTTCGTCATTGGTCCGGACGGGCACAACATCGAGGTTGTTTGCCACGAGCCCGAGGCCTGACCGTTTGCCGTAATCGACCGTCAACCATTACGCAAGCTGCCGGCGGCCGGGCTCAGGCCGTGTGTATCGCTCCATTTTTGAACGGCAGCTTTGCGGAACCACCAGCCGATGCCGCGCAATCCTTGCCGCGCCAAGCTTCCACACAGGGTCTTGGCGACACCCCGACACGCTGCTAAGATGCCCAGCTCGCGTGGGGCGGTAGCTCAGCTGGGAGAGCGTCGCGTTCGCAATGCGAAGGTCGTGGGTTCGATCCCCATCCGCTCCACCACGCGTATCAACAAAAAAGCCGAATCTTCGAGATTCGGCTTTTTTGTTGCCTTGCCCCCTGAAACGACGAAGGCCGGCAGTGCCGGCCTTCGCTTGCAAATGGTGCCCTCGAGACGATTCGAACGTCCGACCTGCCCCTTAGGAGGGGGCCGCTCTATCCAACTGAGCTACGAGGGCAAGACGCGAATTCTGGCATGGATCGACGCTTTGCGCGATCCGGCCAACTTGACCCGCCTGCTAGAATCGGCGTTTTGAAACAGGACGCTCTCGCGCGTCCGGCACAGGAGTCCGCATGTCCCACAGCATTCTCACCGCACTCGGCCTGGCTGAAACCAATTCCGGCACCTACCTTGGCAACGGCGAATGGTCGAAGACCACCGACGCCGGCACGCTGCAGCCGGTGAACCCGGCCACGGGCGAAGTGATCGCCACCGTGCACGCCTCCAGCGCGGCCGACTACGAGACCATCGTCAAGCGCGCGCAGGAAGCCTTCAAGGTGTGGCGCACCACGCCAGCGCCGCGTCGCGGCGAAGCCGTGCGCCTGGTCGGCGAAGCACTGCGCAAGCACAAGGATGCGCTGGGTTCGCTGGTGTCGCTGG
The DNA here is from genome assembly GCF_900114325.1 of Rhodanobacter glycinis. Taxonomy (GTDB): domain Bacteria; phylum Pseudomonadota; class Gammaproteobacteria; order Xanthomonadales; family Rhodanobacteraceae; genus Rhodanobacter_A; species Rhodanobacter_A glycinis. The sequence continues at coordinate 226,370 of NZ_FOSR01000001.1, read as the reverse complement.
AAATGGGCAAGATCAAGCCCGAGGGCGACGGTGAAGTGCAGGAGATGATCGACATCGCCGACTTCGCCGTGGGCCAGAGCCGCATGCTGTACGGCTACACCATGCATTCGGAGCGTCCCGGCCACCGCATGTACGAGCAGTACCACCCGCTGGGTCTGGTCGGCATCATCAGCGCGTTCAACTTCCCGGTCGCGGTGTGGGCGTGGAACGCCATGCTGGCCGCCGCCTGCGGCGACATCTGCATCTGGAAGCCGTCGCCGAAGGCCTCGCTGACCTCCATCGCCACCATCAAGATCGCCAACGAGGCCCTGAAGGACGGCGGTTTCCCCGACCTGTTCTTCCTGTTCAACGACGCCGGCAACGAACTGGCCGAAACCTTCGTCGACGACAAGCGCATTCCGCTGGTCAGCTTCACCGGCTCGACAAAGATCGGTCGCATCGTCGGCGAACGCGTGGCGCGTCGCATGGGCCGCTCGCTGCTGGAGCTGGGCGGCAACAACGCCATCATCCTGGACGAAAGCGCCGACCTGAAGCTGGCCATTCCCGGCATCGTGTTCGGCTCGGTCGGCACCGCCGGCCAGCGCTGCACCAGCACGCGCCGCCTGTTCGTGCACGAGTCCATCCATGACCAGGTGGTCGACACCCTGATCAAGGCCTATGGCCAGGTCGAAGGCAAGATCGGCGACCCGACCGACCCGAAGACCCTGATGGGTCCGCTGAACAGCGCCGACGCCGTGCAGGCTTACCTGGATACGGTGGAAAAGGCCAAGGCTGCGGGCGGCACGGTGCGTACCGGCGGCAAGGCACTGACCGATCGCAAGGGCAACTTCGTGCTGCCGACCATCGTCACCGGCCTGAAGAATTCCGATGCAGTGGTGCAGCACGAAACCTTCGCGCCGATCCTCTACGTGATGCCGTTCAAGAGCATCGACGAAGCCATCGACATGCAGAACGACGTGCCGCAGGGCCTGTCCAGCGCCATCTTCACGCAGAACCTGAAGGTGGCCGAGCAGTACCTGTCCGCGGCCGGTTCCGACTGCGGCATTGCCAACGTCAACATCGGCACCTCCGGTGCGGAAATCGGCGGCGCGTTCGGCGGTGAGAAGGAAACCGGCGGTGGTCGCGAGTCCGGCTCCGACGCATGGAAGGTCTACATGCGCCGCCAGACCAACACCATCAACTATTCGAGCGAGCTGCCGCTGGCACAGGGCATCAAGTTCGACCTGTAAGCGCACGACTGGTGGCAGGCTTTCCGCGGGAAGCCTGTCGCCGACACCGCTGTCCCGACGCGCTCCGCGCCCGGGACAACAGAACACGGTACGCCCCATGACACATGCGCTCCCCTTGCCCTTTCGCCTGCCCGGCTACCGCGTCGTCGTCGCCGGAGGCAGCAAGGGCATCGGTCGCAGCATCGCGCTGGCCTTTGCCGAAGCAGGCGCAGCTGTCTCCGTCTGCGCCCGCGGACAAGCCGCACTGGACGAAGTGGCACGCGAGATTGCTTCATCCGGCGGTGTCACCCATGCACAAGGCTGCGACCTGGCCGATCCGGCCGCCATCCGCCGCTACATCAACACGGCTGCCGAAGCACTCGGCGGCATCGACGTGCTGGTCAACAACGCCAGCGGCTACGGTTTCAGCGACGATGACGATGGCTGGCTCGCCGGCTTCAATATCGACTTGATGGCCGCCGTGCGCGCCTCGCGCGAAGCACTGCCGCATCTCAGGACATCGGCGCACGCCAGCATCGTGCATACCAGCTCCATCGCCGCCTTCCACCCTCGCCGCAACGGCGCGCCGTATGCCGCGGTCAAGGCAGCGCTCAGCCAGTACACCACTTCGCAGGCGCTGGCATTGGCCGAAGACCGCATCCGCGTCAATGCAATCGCCCCCGGCTCGATCGAATTCGCCGACGGCCTGTGGGACCGGCGCAAGCGCGAGGAACCCGCGCTGTATGCCTCCACCCTGGCGAAAATTCCGTTCGGACGCTACGGCGCGCCAGAGGAGATCGCCCACGCCGCACTCTTTCTCGCTTCGCCCTGGGCCGGCTGGATCACCGGCCAGACGCTGTGCGTGGATGGCGGCCAGGGCCTGTCGGGTTGATGCCATGAACACGTTGCAATCCACCGAACGTTTCAGCGATCGCGTCACCGACTACGTGCGCTATCGCCCCGATTATCCGGCCGCCCTGCGCGACTGGCTGCACCACGAACAGGGCGTGACATCCGACTGGCACGTTGCCGACATCGGCGCCGGCACCGGTATCTCCAGCAAGCTGTTCCTCGACGCCGGCCACGCGGTCACCGCGGTGGAACCCAACGCCGCCATGCGCGAAGCGGCCGTTGCATGGCTGGGCGCGAATCCGAACTTCCGTGCCATCGACGGCCGCGCCGATGCCACCGGCCTGCCTGCTGCCAGCATCGATCTGGTGACGGTGGCGCAGGCGTTCCACTGGTTCGATCCGGAAGCCACGCGACGCGAGTTCCAGCGCATCCTGCGTCCGGGCAGGCTGGCGGCGATCTTCTGGAATTCGCGCCGACTTACCGGTACGCCGTTTCTCGAAGGCTACGAGGCCTTGCTGCAACGTTACGGCACCGACTACACCCGCGTGGCCGAACGCTACGCCGACGATGCCAGCATGCGTGCATGGTTCGGCGCCGGCTGGCGCGGCGGTGCCCGCTTCGACCACAGCCAGCAGCTGGACTACGAGAGTCTGCGCGGTCGCCTGATGTCGTCGTCCTATGCCCCCCGGGCCGGTCACCCGCAGCACGCGCCCATGCTCGCCGCGCTGCGTGACCTGTTCGACCGCTGCCAGACGAACGACCGGATAAGCTTCGACTACGACACCCGCATTTTCACCGGAACAGTGAGCTGAGCATGTACGACTACCTGCGCCCCCTGCTGTTCGCGCTCGACGCCGAGACCGCGCACCGCCTCACCCTGTTCGGCCTGGGCGTAGCCCACCGCAGCAACCTCGCCAGATACGTGGCCACGCCCGCAGACGACCTGCCGGTGGAGGCGTTCGGCATCCGCTTTCCCAACCCGGTCGGCCTGGCCGCCGGACTGGACAAGAATGCCGAGCATCTGGACGAACTGGGCGCGCTCGGTTTCGGCTTCGTCGAGGTCGGCACGGTGACGCCGCGTCCACAGGACGGCAATCCGAAACCGCGCATGTTCCGCCTGCCACAGCGCGAAGCCATCATCAACCGGATGGGCTTCAACAACGCCGGCGTGGATGCGCTGGTGCGCAACGTGCAGAAGTCCGACTACCGCGGCGTGCTTGGCATCAACATCGGCAAGAACAAGGACACCGCAAACGAGCATGCGGTGGACGATTACCTGTTCTGTCTGGAACGCGTGCATGCGCACGCCAGCTACATCACGGTGAACATTTCCTCGCCCAACACCCAGGGCCTGCGCGACCTGCAACAGGAAGAAACGCTGCGCCGCTTCATCGGCACCCTGCGCGAGGCGCAGGAACGACTCGGCGCCCAGGCCGGTGCGCGCAAACCGATGCTGCTGAAGATTGCGCCCGACCTTTCCGAAAGCGAACTCGACGCCATTGCCGACGTACTGCTCGCCTGCGGCATCGACGGCGTGATCTGCACCAACACCACCGTCGACCACAGCGCCGTCGTCAACGAACCCAACGGCGGTGAAGCCGGCGGGCTGTCGGGCAAGCCGCTGTTCGCACACTCCACCGCCGTGTTGCGCGGCATGCGCAAGCGGCTGGGTGAACGCATCGCCATCGTCGGCGTCGGTGGCATCCTCGATGGCGGCGACGCCGCCGAGAAGCTCGATGCCGGTGCCACCTTGGTGCAGCTTTATTCCGGGCTGGTCTATCGCGGTCCGAAACTGGTGGCCGAATGCGTCGACGAAATCCGTCGCCAGCGCGAGCACGCCGATGCCATCTGAACGAATCGACATGGGTGGTTACACGCTGAGCGACAACGCCCCGCTGACCCACCGCAACACCTTGCGCGTGGCGGCCCGGGCCAAGCTGCTGGCCGAAGTCCGCGACGCCGCCAAACTGCCCGAGCTGCTGGCCTACCCCGCCGTGCGCAGCGGCAAGGTGCTGGTACTGGGTGAAGGCAGCAACGTGCTGTTCGCCGGCGACTTCGACGGCACCGTGGTGGCGATGGCCACGCAAGGCGTGCAGGTGGAAGCCGACGGCGAGCGCGCCCGCATCGCCGTGGCCGCCGGCGAACGCTGGGACGACTTCGTGCGCTGGACGCTGGGCCAGGGCTTCGCCGGACTGGAAAACCTGATCCTGATCCCGGGCACGGTCGGCGCCGCACCGATCCAGAACATCGGCGCCTACGGCACCGAGGTCGCCGAATTCATCGAGAGCGTGGAAGCCTGGGATACCCGCGAACAACGCGTGGCCACGCTGGACAACGCTGCCTGCGCCTTCGCCTATCGCGACTCGGTGTTCAAGCGCGAACCGGATCGCTACGTCGTCACCGCCGTACGCTTCAGCTTGCCGCGACAACACGAACTGCGCCTGGACTACGCCGGCATCCGCGAAGTACTGCTGCGCATGGGCGTGGACAAGCCCGCGCCGTTCCATGTCGCCGAGGCGGTGATCCACCTGCGCGCGCGCAAGCTGCCCGACCCGGCAGTGATCGGCAACGCCGGCAGCTTCTTCAAGAACCCCGTGGTCGATGCCGCACTGGCCGAAACACTGCAACGCGACCACCCCGAACTCGCCGCATGGCCGCAGCCGGATGGTCGTCGCAAGCTGTCCGCCGCGTGGCTGATCGAGGCCGCCGGCTTCAAGGGCCGGCGCGAAGGCGACGCCGGCATTTCCAATCGCCACGCGCTGGTGCTGGTCAACCACGGACACGCCAGCGGTGCCGAACTGTGGGCCTTTGCGCAACAGGTCATCGAGGGCGTGCAGGCGAAATTCGGCGTGCGGCTGGAGCCGGAACCGCGGGTGATCGGCTGAGTCTGTACCCGTGCCATGTGGCACGGGGTCCATGTCACGACATGAGCGCAAAATGGCGTGAATATGCCTGTCCGGGCGCCACGCATCCGTTGTCGCGCCCGACTCATCACCGAAGGAGTCGTCGACAATGAAGTTGAACAAGCTCAAGCCGCTGGCCTGGGGCGTCATGCTGGGCATGGGCCTGCTGGTCGGTCCGGCGCTCGCCCATGCCGATGCCAGTCACGCGGCCGCCAGCCAGAACACCCACGTGCTGCGCGCCACCCTGGACAACGGCTTGCGCGTGGTGATCGTGCGCGACACGCTGGCACCGATGGTGACCACGCAGATCACCTATCTCGCCGGCAGCTACGAAGCGCCCAAGGGTTTTCCCGGTACCGCGCACGCGCTGGAACACATGATGTTCCGCGACAGCACCGGCCTCACCGGCGCGCAGCTCAACGAGATGACCGGCAAGATGGGCGGCGACAACAACGCCTTCACCACCAACGACGCCACCCAGTATTACTTCGTGGCGCCGTCGGCTTATCTCGACATCCTGCTGCACATCGAGGCATCGCGCATGCGCGGCGCCAAACTCGATGCGAAGGACTGGAGCCTGGAGAAAGGCGCGATCGAGCAGGAAGTCTCGCGCGACATTTCCGACCCCGGCTATATCGCCTTCCAGAAGGCCGAGCGCCTGCTCTACGGCGACACCGGTTACGCCGAGGATGCGCTGGGTTCGCGACCCTCGTTCGACAAGACCACCTCGAAAATCCTGCACGATTTCTACAACGACTGGTACGAGCCGAACAACGCGATTTTCGTGATTGTCGGCGACGTCGATCCGCAGGCCACGCTGGCCAAGGTGAAGCAGCTGTTTGGCGCCATCCCCGAACACGCCACGCCGGCACGCGCGCCGATCGCGCTGCAACCGTTCAAGTCGCAGACCATTGCCAGCACCACGCCGCAAGGCACCGGCTCGGTGCAGTTCATGTACCGCATGCCCGGCATGCAGTCGAAGGACTTCGCCGCCACGCAAATCCTGCTGGACGTGCTCGGCAACGCGCGCAGTTCGCTGTCCGAGCTGGCAGTACAAGGCAAGGTGTTGAGCGCCGATGCCGGGCTACAGCCATTCACCCGCGGCGGCATCGGCACGATCGAGGTGGGCTTCGCCAAGGGTGCCGATCCGAAGCAGGCCCAGGCCGATCTCGACGAGGTGCTGAACAACCTGCTGAAGAACGGTGTCTCCGCCGACCTGGTGGAAGCGGCCAAGCGCTCCGAACTGGCCCAGGCCGAGTTCAACAAGAACAGTGCGGTGACCCTGGCCAGCTCGTGGTCACAGGCATTGGCCTGGCAAGGCCTGGATTCACCCGCACAGGCCGAGGACCAGATCCGCGCGGTAACCGTGGCCGACGTCGACCGCGTCGCGCGCGAATTCCTGAAGCCGGACGCGCGCATCACCGTGGTGCTCACGCCCAACCCGAACGGCAAGCGTCCGCCGGACAGCAACGGCTTCGGCGGTACCGAATCCTTTGCCAGCAACGACAAGCTCGACGCGCCGCTGCCAACGTGGGCGGCCGGCCCGCTGGACACGCTGTCGATGCCGCACTGGACGCTGGCACCCGTCTCGATGACGCTGGACAACGGCATCCGCCTGATCGTGCAACCGGAAAACATCAGCAAGACCGTCACCGTGGTCGGCCACATCGACCACGACGCCGGCCTGCAGGAACCCAAGGGGCAGGAAGGCGTGGGCAAATTGCTGGGCTCGCTGTTCGACTACGGCAGCGCAGACCTGGACCGCAGTGCCTTCCACAAGGCGCTGGACGCCATCGCCGCCAGCGAAAGCGGTGGCTCCGATTTCCGCCTGGCGGTGCCCAGTGCCGATTTCGACCGCGGCATGCAGCTGCTGGCCGATAACGAACTGCACCCGGCATTGCCGCAAAAGGGCTTCGAGGTGCAGCGCGACGCGCTGTCGCGCAGCCTGGCCGGCGAGATGCAGTCGCCGCGCTACAAGATGTTCCGCGCGCTGCGCACGGGGCTGTTGCCGGCAGGCGATCCCGGCCTGCGCGAAGCCACGCCGACCACGGTAAACGCCCTCACCCTGCCCGACGTGAAGCAGTACTTCGCGCAGACGTATCGCCCCGACCTCACCACGCTGGTCGTGGTGGGCAACGTGACGCCGGCGCAAGCCAAGGCCACGGTGCAGAAATACTTCGGCGACTGGAAGGCGCAGGGTCCGAAGCCCGACGTCATCCCGAAGCCGGTACCGCTCAACCCGGCCAGCTATGCCGTGGTGAACAACGCCTATGCCTCGCAGGACCAGGTGCTGATCGGCCAACAGCTCGCGGTGAACCTGCATGACGTGAACCGCTATGCATTGAAACTGGGCAACGACGTACTCGGCGGCAACGGCTTCGCCTCGCGCCTGATGGTGGACGTGCGCGTGCGCCACGGCTACGCCTACGGCGCCAGTTCCGGCATGGACTTCGACCGCTCACGCTCGATCTTCTACGTGCAATACGGCAGCGACCCGGCCAAGGTGGCGCCCGTCGACGGGCTGATCAGGAAGAACCTGGTCGAGATGCAGACCAAGCCGGTGAAGGCCGACGAGCTGGTCAACGCGCGCCAGTTCGAGATCCGCTCGATCCCGCTCGGGGTATCCAGCGTCAACGGCATCGCCCGCTCGCTGCTGCAATGGGGTTATCAAGGTCTGCCGCTGGATGAACCGATGGTGGCCGCGAAGCATTACCTGAGCCTCACCGCCGAACAGGTGCAGCAAGCGTTCAAGACCTACCTGCACCCGTCGAACATGGTGCAAGTGGTGCAGGGGCCGAAGCCAGCCAAGCACTGAGCACCAAAGCAATGAAACCGGCCCGCGTCATGCGGGCCGGTTCAAGCTCAAGGCTTGCGCTGCCGGGCACACAGCCGCGGCGCAGGAGCGACTCGCGTAGAAGCCCGCTCGCGGGCGATGCTCTCCCGAATCTCGAAAAGCATCGCCCGCGAGCGGGTTCCTACACGATCACTTCGGATCTTTGCACATCCGCTCAGGCCACCCGCCCCACTTTCGCCTTCACGTAATGCCGGCCGCCATCGGCGGGGTCGTGATACACCGCCACCAGCGCGCCGGTTTCCGGATCGACGAAACGCTCGCCGGTATCGATCCAGCGCGGATCGGGGCGGTCATCCTGCAACGGCTTGTAGCGCCAACGCTCGATCGCCAGTCCCACCACCAGCAGCAATCCACCCACGATGAGCTGTGGCAGCAACATCGCGAACAGGCCGGTGATCGCCGCCAGCACTGCACCAAGCAGCAGCACGCCACCGACGACGTACAACACGACAGGCAGCATGGTGCGACTCAGATGGCTGGCGGATCGAGCACCACGGCGGTGCCATAGGCGACGATCTCGCTCATCGTCTGGCCGATTTCGGCCGAGTCGAAGCGCATCATCACCACCGCGTTGGCGCCCATCGCGGTGGCGTTCTTCACCAACCGGTCCAGCGCGTGCCGGCGCGCTTCTTCCAGCATCTGCGTGTACTCGTGGATCTCGCCGCCCACGATCGAGCGCAGACCGGCCATCAGGTTGCCGCCGATGCCACGGCTACGCACCACCACGCCAAACACCTGGCCCTTCACTTCACGCACCTGGCGGCCGTGAACATTTTCCGTCGTGACCACGATCATGCCCTGCCCCTCCGCATTGAAAATGCCGATCAGCGACGCGCCTTCGACAGCAGGCGCAGAATTTCCATGTACAGCCACACCAGCGTCACCATCAACGCGAACGCGCCGTACCATTCCATGTACTTCGGCGCGCCCTGTGCGGTGGCGCGTTCGATCATGTCGAAGTCGAGCACCAGGTTCAGTGCCGCCAGACCCACCACCAGCAGGCTGAAGCCGATGCCCAGCGCGCCGGATTCGTGGATGAAGGGAATCTGGATGCTGGTGAACGCACGCAGGCCGATGTCGACCAGGTACAGCAGTGCAATGGCGCCGGTGGCGGCCACCACGCCCATGCGGAACTTGTCGGTCACCTTGATGATGCCTGAGCGGTACAGCAGCAGCATTACCGCCAGCACGCCGGCCGTGAGCATCACCGCCTGCAGCACGATACCCGGATAACGCATTTCCAGCATCACCGAGATGCCGCCCAGCGCGCAGCCTTCGGCCATCGCGTAGAACGGTGCGGTCAGGCCCGCCCAGCGGCTGGCAAACGTGGTCACCAGTGCCAGTACCAGGCCTACGATCAGCCCACCCCAGATGTACGGCGAGATCGCCGCCAGCCCGGCCGGCAAGCCGCCGCTGCGTGCCACCTCGACGAAGTGGTGCCAGGTCCACCCGCCGGTGATCACCGCCAGCAACAGCAGCAACCCGGTACGCGCAATGGTGCCGTTCATGGTCATCCGCTCGCCGGTGGCGGGCAAGTCGCGGAAGGCTTTTTCCTGCAGGACGGGATTGCCGGAACGCATCGTGGTTGACTCCTGGGGACAATGAAATGGCTGCGACCGCCAGCCGTAGCGGCCCATCCTAACCCGCGGCCTGCACCGCGTCACTCGGATGCCACGGCATGTCACACGGGTACGCGGCACACGGGTTATCCGGCAACCGGACCGGCTGATACCGGTTCATGGACCACAGTCCGCCGCGCGGGTTCGCTGCCGCAGAACCGACGATCCGGCAGGCACTCTGGCCAGCGCGCCTTTCGCCGGGCAGCCGGCGCGATATTCGGCAGCAGTCGTACCGATGCCGTGCAGGCAAGCCGGCCCCTCAGGCCTGCAGGTGGCTGCGCACCCACGCCACGTAGCGGTCGACGAACCCTTGCAGGAATTTCTGCGTGCCCTCGTTGGACACGTGTCCCTCGGCGTCGATCAGCGTGTCGTCCTTGAACTGCACGTACACCTCCGGCTGCGCCAACAGCACCACATCCAGGTAGGCCAGCACGTTGCGCAGGTGTTGCTGGGCCAGCGCGCTGCCGGTGGCGCCGATGGAGGCGCCGATCACGCCGCCGGGCTTGCCGGCGAAGGAATTGGTCCCCCAGGGCCGGGAGCCCAGATCCAGCGCGTTCTTCAGCACGCCGGGAATCGAACGGTTGTATTCCGGGGTGACAAACAGCAGCGCATCGGCCGATTCGACAGCCTGTTTCAGCCGCTTGCCCTGGGCTGGATAGTCCCCGTCGAAATCCTGGTCATACAGGGGCAGATCGTCGATCCGCACCGGCTCGAACACGACATCGTCCGGCGCCAGCTGCGCCACGGCCCGCGCCAGCCGCCGGTTGATCGAAGCCTTGCGCAGGCTGCCGATGAATACCGCTACCTTGATCGTGTCCATGCTGCCTCCTGACGGGCCGGAAAATCGCCACCGGCGGCATGCGGCCACGCGACCGGGACTCGAAGTATCCACTCTGCCGCAATATCGGCGTAGCCTGTGTGAAGGGTGCCTCGCCATGAACGGACCCGGCGACGTTTCACGCACCCATGCGACTAAGGATCAGTATTCGGGGGTGGACTATGGGGAAATGGCACTGGCCATCCGGTCCGGCGTGGCGTTGGCTGCCCGCGCTGGGCATGGCGTTGCTTTTGCTGGGCCCTGCCGTTCACGCCGCCACGCCGCTCAACGGTGCCTGGCGCGAAGTGCAGGCTGGCGACACGCCCCAACGCGTACTGCAGGACTACCGCCACGGTGACCTGCGCAGCTTCGATCCGGGCCAGTTGCAGCATTTCCCTGTGCAGGGATTGGGCGCGTGGGTGGTCCTGCAGGCCCAGCCGCCCGGAGCCCTTGCCGGCCACGTGCTGACGGTCAACCCGCCGCCACCCGGCAAGGTGGCGCTCTACGATGCCTACGGCACCGCCGTAACGCTGGCGCTGGATGACTTCACCGCCCCCAGCCACGCCCATGGACGCCTGGCCTGGTCGCTCGGCGATGACCCGCACGGCGCGGGCCTTGTCCTGCTGCGCTTCGAACCCGGGGCTGGTGCGGTGGCGCCTGCCAGCTTTGCCCTGCTCAGCGCCAGCGAATTCCTGCGCCTGGACGCGCGCTGGCTGGTTTTCGCCAGTGCCTGCTTTGCGGTGATGCTGGCCATGGCGCTGATGGCGCTGTGCATTGCGCCAATGCTGCGCGATGCCACGTTCGCCTGGTATGCCGGTTTCCTGCTCTGCTACGCGTTCATCCAGGGCACACGCAGCGGTTTCCTGTTCCATCCATTGGAGATGGCATGGCTGGCCGGCCTCTCGCCCGTGGCCACCTCGGTCGCGATCGGTTTGTCGATGGCCTTTGCCGCACTGTTCGCGGTGCGCTTTTGCGAGTTGCGCCGCTTTGCCCCGCTGCTTCGCGCGCCGGCGATGGCGCTGGCGGTGGGCATGCTGCTGGTGACCGTGATGCGCGCCTGCGGCTTCAAGCCACTGCAGAACATCGGCCAGTTGCTGATCGACCCGCTGCTGATCCTCGGCTCGGTGCTGCTAGGCGTGGCCTCGCTGGTCGCCGCGATCCGCGGTTCGCGCCACGCGTGGTTTTTCCTGTTCGGCTGGATGCCCTTGCTGGCGTTGACAGCGCTGTGGAGTGCCGAAATCAGCGGCACCCTGGCCGGCGCCCGCTGGCTGGGCAACGCCAGCCTTGCCGCCGGCGCACTGGAAGCGCTGGTGCTGTCGTTCGGCCTGGCCGACCACGCTCTCAGCATGCGCCGCACGCATGCCTCGGTGCAGGTGCTGGCCGACCATGATGCGCTGACCAATGTGCTCAATCGGCGTGCCTGGCGCGAGGCCGTCGAGGAAACCTTGCGCGCCCATGTCGGACAGCCGATGACACTGCTGTTCCTCGACCTCGACCATTTCAAGATCCTCAACGATCACCAGGGCCACGCGGCGGGTGATCGCGCACTGGTCGCCGTGGCCGACGCCCTGCGCCACGAGCTGCGTCCGCTGGATCGGCTCGGTCGCTACGGCGGCGAGGAATTCGTGGCACTGCTGCACGGCACACCACAAGAACCAGCCACGCAGGTGGCCATCCGCCTGTGCCGCCGCGTGCACCGGCTGGAGATCCCGCTGGACAACGAAGGCGGCCGCCTCAGCGTCAGCATTGGTCTGGCCATGCACCATCCGAACGAAACCATGGACAGCTGGATCGAACGCGCCGACCAGGCCATGTATATGGCCAAGCTGGACGGCCGCAACCGGGTCCAGGTAAGCGGCACCCGCCCCAAGGCCGTGCGCTCGCGGCAACCGTTGAAGGTCGTGGAATAAGCTTGGCCTGAGCGGGGGGCGTGCATCCACCTCGTCTATTCCAACACTCGCCATTCCGGCGCAGGCCGGAATGACGAGCAGGATCATGGCGGGGCTGGATCTACAGCCTCATCTGCGCTCAGGCCAGTTTGCGCGCCGCGGCCACCACGTCTGCGTCACCCGGCAACACCAGGAAGGCCGCACCGGCCAGTGGCGTGAACGTGTCGGCGCCCACCACGCGCTGCAGCGGCGTGCTGCCGAAGCCGGCCTCGACGATGGCGGTGATTACGCCCTCGCCCACGCCGGCGCTCTTGCGCCCTTCGTCCAGCACGATGATGCGTTTGGCACTTTTCGCCTGCGCGGCGATGAATGCGTCGTTGAGCGGCGCCAGCCAGCGCAGGTCGACCACGCGCACCTTCCAGCCCTGTTCTTTTTCGATGGTGCGCGCGGCGCGCAGCGCCATCGGTACGCCATTGCCGAAGGTGAACACCACCAGGTCGTCCGCATCCGCGTCGTAGACGCGCCCTTCACCCAGGATCATCGCCTCGCCCGGCGCGGGATAGGCGAACTGCCACGCGCCGTCGCCGGCTTCATACAGATCCTTGGCCATGTACAGCGCGATGGGTTCGAGGAAAGCGCAGACGCGGCCATCCACCTTGGCCAGCGCGGTCAGCGTGCGCAGCATGGTGGCGGCATCGTCGCCACGCGACGGGCAACCAACGACGAGACCGGGAATGTCGCGCAGCGCGGCAATCGAGTTGTCGTTGTGGAAGTGGCCGCCGAAGCCGCGCTGGTAACCCAGCGATGCCACGCGCATCACCAGCGGGTTGCGGTACTGGTTGTTGGAGAAGAACTGCAGCGATGCGGCCTCGCCGCGGATCTGGTCGCCCGCATTGTGGAAATACGCCAGGTACTGGATCTCGGGAATTGGCAGCATGCCCATGTTGGCGTAGCCCTGGGCCAGGCCAAGAATGGTCGTCTCGTCGAGCAGCGTATTGAACACGCGACTGTTCTTGAACGCCTTGTGCAGGCCTTTGGTAACCGTGTACACGCCGCCCTTCTGCGCCACGTCCTCGCCGAACAGCAGCGACTCGGGGTACTTCGCCATGATGTCGTGCAGCGCCTGGCCGATCTGGATCGCCAGGTGCCGCGGCGGCTGGTTCTCCGGCAGCTTCGCCTCGCCGCCGAACGCCTTCAGCCGCGCCTCGGCGTAATCGCCACGCTCGGCCTCGGCCTTCACTTTGGCTGGCGTGTACGGCGCCAATGGCGCCATCACGTCATCCAGCCGTTCCAGCCGCGGACGACGGTCGGCTTCCTCGGCCGCGGCGAAGCAGCGCTTGCGCATGGCTTCGTACATGGCCAGCAATTCGTCCTTGTCGTACACGCCCGATTCCAGCGCAATCGCGGCCGAACGCAGCAGCGGATCGGTCGCCTCCAGCGCTACCAGTTCCTCGATCGAGCGCCACTCGATCTCGAAATCGGTACCGGCGTGGCCCATGATGCGGGTGGTCTTCAGATGCAGGAAAGTCGGGCGGCGCGTGTGGCGGCAATGTTCCACCGCGCGCTGCACCTGCGCATAGCCTTCAGCCAGGTCGAGGCCATCGGCGAAGAAATAATCGAGGTTCGAGCGCTGACGGAAATTGCTCGCCACCCAGTCGTTCGGCGTCTTCACCGAGATGCCGATGCCGTTGTCCTCGCACACGAACAACACCGGCGCAGGCAGCTTCTGGTAGGCGGTCCAGCCAGCCGCGTTGAACGCGGTCTGCGCGGTGGCGTGGTTGCTCGACGCATCGCCGAACGAACAGATCGCAATGGAATCGTCCGGCACCGGCAGCACGTGGCCGATACGCCGTGCGTGGTCGATGGCCACCGCCGTGCCCAGCGCCTTGGGCAGGTGCGAGGCGATCGTCGAGGTCTGCGGCAACACCCACAACGGCTTGCTGCCCCACACCTTGTGGCGACCACCGGAGGCGGGATCGTCCTTGCTGGCGGCGAACGACAACGCCGAATCCATCACCGGGTCCATCCCCGGCAACTTGCGGAAGCGCTCGGCCATGAAACCGCCGGAACGGTAATGCAGGAAAGCCGGATCGGTATGCCGGGTCAGTCGCGCCACCATCGCATTGCCTTCGTGACCGGACGAACCGATGGTGTAGAACACCTTGTTCTGCACGCGCAGCACGCGCGCCATCAGATCGAGATGGCGCGAGACCAGCTGCGACTCGAACAGCTCGCGAAAACCCTTGGCATCAAGCGCACTGCCCGGCAACACCGGTTCGTCGTCACGCGGCGCCGCATGTGTCTCACCCTGCCATTGCTGCACGAACTCGCTGAAGTTCTGATCGACGATTTCGGCGCGATTGAAACCCTTGTGACGTGCGGCGATAGGCGTGGTGGACATGGTGCAAGATCTTCCGTAGCGGGGCGTGCCAGGGCACGACAAAAAGGGATTATCGATCCGGGGAACCTGGCGCCGCCAGCGCAAGAGCAATCCTGTCGGCCTCGGCATGCGGGACAGCGCCAGGACGGTGCCAGTGCAGAACACCCGCAATGGGTGTTCCATACAGTGACGATGGCGTGTCGCTGACCAGCATGTCCGAAAGCCTTTGTTCACCGACCGTCGTCCCCACTCCGCGCAGGAGAGAGGGTCGAGACGAGGAAGGCTTGCGATATCTCCATGACCGAAGCACGCTTCGATGTCGGGTCTTCGCAAGATTGGCCCCTCACCCCGGCTCTCTCCCCAACGGAGAGAGGGAGACGAATCAGAACGCGTTGATACCAGTCAGCTCGCGGCCCACGACCAGCTCGTGCACGGTTTCCGTGCCTTCGTAGGTGATCACCGATTCCAGGTTCAACGCGTGGCGGATCGCGCCGTGCTCGGTGGTGATGCCGGCGCCCCCGAGGATGTCGCGGCACTGGCGCGCGATGTCGATGGCCATGCGGCAGTTGTTCCACTTGGCCAGCGACACCTGGGTGGGCGCCATGGTGCCGGCGTCCTTCAGGCGGCCGAGCTGCAACGACAGCAGCTGCGCGGTGGTGATGCGGCGCGCCATGTCGGCCAGCTTGAGCTGGACCGCCTGGTTGGCGGCCAGCGGGCGGTCGAACAGGATGCGTTCGGCGGTGTAGTCCAGCACTTCCTTGAGGCAGGCCTGGGCGGCGCCGATCGGACCCCAGGTGATGCCGTAACGGGCCTGGGTCAGGCAGCCCAGCGGCCCCTTCAGGCCCTTCACGTTGGGCAGGCGATTCGCATCAGGCACGCGCACGTTGTCGAAGAACAACGCGGAGGTGACCGAGGCGCGCAGGCTCATCTTCTTGTGGATCTGCTGCGCGGTGAAGCCCTTGGTATCGGTCGGCACGATGAAGCCCTGGATGCCGTCCTCGGTCTGCGCCCAGACAATGGCGACGTGGGCGAGGTTGCCGTTGGTGATCCACATCTTGGCGCCATTGATGACCCAGTCGCCGCCGTCCTTCTTGGCATTCGTCTTCATGTTGGCCGGATCGGAACCGCCGTGCGGCTCGGTCAGGCCGAAACAGCCGATGATCTCGCCCGCCGCCATCTTCGGCAGGTAGGCCTGCTTCTGTTCCTCGCTGCCGTAGGCGTAGATCGGATACATCACCAGCGAGCTCTGCACCGAGGCGAAGCTGCGCAGGCCCGAGTCGCCGCGCTCCAGCTCCTGGCAGATCAGGCCGTAGCTGACGCCGTTCATGCCGGCGCAACCGTACTTCTCCGGGATGGTGGCGCCGAGCAGGCCGAGGTTGGCGATCTCAGGGATCAGCTCGGTCGGGAAACGCGTCTGGTCGAAGCAGTCGCCGATGATCGGCAACACCTTCTCGTCGACGAAACGGCCCACGGTGTCCTGCACCATGCGCTCCTCGTCGGTGAGCAGCGAACGGACGTCGTACAGATCAAGCGGGTTCAGGCGCGGGGCAGCCATGCAAAGACTCCGTGGTGAAAGGGAATCTTCCGATTGTAGCTGGCCCGTTCCCATCAGGTCATGGCGGTATGCGGCATGACAGAGGTGGTTCCGTTCCACGCCCCCTTTCCCAATGGGCATCATCGAATGATGCGACGCAACACGAATCGTGCGAACATGGCGATCTTGCCATGCGTGCATGCGGTCGCGGCACGCAAGCTCGTCCCCACTTCCATCGAACACCCATGGTCAAAGGCATACTGCTGGGCTTCGCCTGCTTCGCGGCCTACGCGATGAGCGATGCCTTCGTGAAGTCGCTGCACGGTACGCTGCCGCCTTACGAAGCCGTGTTCTTCGGCGGCTTGCTGGGGCTGGCTGCGCTGCCCTTCATCATGGGCAAGGGGGATCGCTGGAGCGACGTGTTTTCCGCCCGTCGCCCGAAGCTCTGGTGGATCCGCGCGCTGGCTGGCGCGCTCGGTAATATCTGCTCGGTCACCGCGTTCACCCTGCTGCCAATGGCCGAGGTGTTCTCGATGATCTTCCTGATGCCGATCTTCGTGACCATCCTCTCGGTGTTTCTGCTGAAAGAACACGTGGGCTGGCGACGCTGGACTGCCGTGCTGATCGGTTTCGCCGGCGTGCTGGTGGTATTGCGTCCCGGCTTTCGCGTGTTGGGGCTGGGCGACCTGGCCTCCATCCTGTGCGGCCTGTGCGCGGCCATCTCGGTGGTCGCCCTGCGCATGGCTGGAACGGAAGAAAAGCGCGTATGCCTGTACGGCGCCGGCGTGATCGGCCCGCTGGTGGTCGGCGGCCTGCTGATGCTGCCGCACTTCATCTGGCCTGACCTGCACCAATCCTTTCTGCTCGCCGGCTACGGCCTGCTCGCCGCGCTGGCCGGCGTGCTGCTGATGTACGCCACCCTGATCGCCCCCGCCAATCGCGTCGCCCCCACCCAGTACAGCCAGATGCTGTGGGCCATCGTGTTCGGCTACTGGCTGTTCGGCGACAAGCTCGACTGGCCGATGCTGGTCGGCATCGTAATGATCCTGGGCGCCGGCCTGTTCACGCTGGTGCGCGAGGAAAAGAAGACCAGCTGGTGGCGGCGCACGCGGGTCCTCTAAGGCGTGACGTTTGCCACGGCATCGCAGCCGGCGCCGCCATGGATCACCAGCGGCTGCGTGAACGCTGCCGACGCGGGCCACGCACCAGCATGCACACGCCACCGTAGATAACGAACAGCGGCCACCAACGCGCCCACGACAGCGGCACGATGAACATCAGCGCCACCAGCACGATGGCGGATGCGCTGAGCAGCTCCTGCCAGACCAGGGCGTCGGCGTGGCCCAACCGGCGGTAGCGCGCCCAAGCGTCACCTAGCGGCCAGGCGGCAGCCAGCAGGATGAACCAGGCCCACCAGCGATTCCAGCCGAAGAAGGGCCAGTCGATGCCCAGGTTGCCAAGAAGGAAGAACACGCCCACCGCGATCACGGCCAGCGCGGGAATCAGTCGTTCGTGGCCACTGCGTGGCAGTTTGTCGGCATCGTCGTCGGTCATGTCCCTTGCCTCCCTGAAGTTGCCGCCACGATAGGGCGCCAACCCGGCGCAAGCCAGTGACAGGCGTCACCTCGAACGGGTGCCTCAGCGGTTGCTTACCCCGTGCGGCACGTGCCCCGTCGCCACGTGCCGGCGCGCAGATTCCACGTTGGCCGGCGAATCGTCGAAGAAGATGTCGGCACCGAAGGCATCGAGGAACGGGCCCTTGTCGCGGCCGCCGAGGAACAGCGCCTCGTCGATGCGCACGCCCCATTTGCGCAAGGTGAGGATGACGCGCTTGTGCGCGGGCGCGGAGCGCGCGGTGACCAGCGCAGTGCGGATCGGTGAGTTCTCGGCCGGGAACGCCGCCTGCAGGTGATGCATGGCGGTGAGGAAACCGCGGAACGGGCCGACCGATAGCGGCTCGGTGGCATGCTCGGTCTCGCTGCGATGGAAGGCTTCCAGGCCTTCCTCGCGCGACACGCGCTCGCCCTCGTCACCGAAGATGACCGCATCGCCGTCGAAGGCAATGCGCAGCTGCTCGCTGGCCCGCGGTGGCGCAGTGCTGGGCAGAATCGTCGCCGCCGCCACGCCGGCGGCCAGTGCGCGGCCTACGTCCTCGGCGTTGGCGGACAGGAACAGATCGGCCTTGAACGGCGCGATGTAATCGGAGGTCGGTGCGCCGCTGGTGAAAGCGGCGCGACTGATCTCCAATCCGTAATGCTGGATCGCATTGAAAATGCGCAGGCCGGTGTCACCGGAATTGCGCGACAGCAGGATCACCTCGACCGGCGGCACATCGCCCGCCAGCCGATTGAGGCCGAGCAGCTTCTGCACCAGCGGAAAAGCCACGCCCGGCTTGAGGATGTCGTTTTCGTGCTCGATCTGGAACGCACGATACGCATCCAGTCCATCGCGCTCGAACAGCGCATGGCTGTCGCCCAGGTCGAACAAGGCGCGCGAGGAAATCGCCACGACGAGGCGTTTGTCGGTCGCGGCGGCAGGATCATGGGCGGTCGGTGGATTCATGGCATCAATCTAGCGCAAGGAGCGAGGAGTGAGTGGAGAGGAGTGAGAAGTGAGAGAAAAGCGTAGCCCGCTGTCTCTCACTGCTCACTTCACGATCCTCACTTCTGCCTTTTCATTCGGAAGCGAATTGTTCGTCGAGTATGCGCTGTTCCAGATTGTGCTCCGGGTCGAACAACAGGCGCACGCCCTGCCCTTCGGCTTGCACCACGTCCACCGTGCGCACGTCGCGCACCTCCAGGAAGTCGGCGGTGGCACTGACCGGGCGCTTGCCCGGATCAAGCACGCGCAGGCTGACCCGGGTGCGATGCGGCAAGATCGCGCCACGCCAGCGGCGCGGCCGGAACGGGCTGATCGGGGTGAGCGCCAGCACGTTGGCGTCCAGCGGCAGGATCGGCCCGTGCGCGGACAGGTTGTAGGCCGTCGAACCCGCCGGCGTGGCCACCATCACGCCATCGCAGGTCAGGTTGGGCAACTTCACCGTCTCGTTGAGCTTCACCTCCAGGTGCGCGGCCTGGTTGCTCTGCCGCAGCAGCGAGACTTCGTTGAAGGCCAGCGCCTGGTGCACGTTGCCCTTGGCGTCCGTGGCACGCATGTCCAGCGGATACAGCACCGCGGTGTGCGCGCGCTCGATGCGCTCGGGCAGGCCATCGAGCCGGTGCTTGTTCATCAGGAAACCGACGCGGCCGAGCTTCATGCCGTATACCGGAATCTCGAGCGCACGATGCGCATGCAGGGTGCGCAGCATGAAACCGTCGCCGCCCAGCGCCACGATCACCTCCGCGTCGATGGCGGGCACGTCGCCGTAACGTTCGACGAGCTTGCGGCGCGCCTGCTGGGCGACGCTGGTGTCACTGGCAACAAAGGCGAAGCGCATGGGAATCGGCATGTGGCGACGGTCCAACCAGCTTACCGTAGGAGTCCGTTCACGGGCGATGCTTTTCCAGGAAGGCAATGGAAGCAACAGCATTGCCCGCGAGCGGGCTTCAACAAGTAGTGTCACGCGGGAGCGGGGCCAAAAGAAACGCCCGATGACCTTGCGGGCACCGGGCGTTCTTTACTGCACGACGATGGAAGGTTCCTCAGCCCACCGGCACCTGGGCCAGCTGCGCCAGACGGCGGACCGCGACCGAGGCGATCGGGTAGTCCGCGTTCTGGGTGAGGATTTCCGCCAGCATGCTGCGGGTGTACTGCAGCGTGGCGTCGTCGCGTTGCAGCCAGGCCTGTACCGGCGAAACACCCTTGCTTTCACCAGCCAGGGCCAACACCTGCGACGCCAGCGCACGATGCTGGTGGTTCAACTCGTCCAGCAGCGAACCGCGCGCCTGGGCGTGCCAGTGGCCTTCCACCGGCAGCGCCTCGATCTGGTCGCGCAGCCACTCGAGATCGAGCGCCTCGCCCAGCTCGTAGAACACGCCGGCCACCTTCTCCACTGGCTGACCGCTCTGCTGCGCCACTTCGACCATGTCCAGCGCGGCACGCAGTTCGGTGATGCGGGCCAGGCGCAGGGCCAGCTCGGCCGGCAGGCCCAGACCTTCCCACTTTTCCTGGCTGGACTCGAAATCGCCCTTGCCGGTGAGCGTGAGCGCACCCGGCAATGCCATGCGCAACGCGGACACGCCGATGTTGTAGCGCTCCACGTTGGCGGCGATGTCCAGCGTGCCACCGGGACGGTTGAGCAACCAGCGCGTCAGGTGGCGCAACAACGACCAGATCTGCATGATCGCGTCGATCTGCGTGCTCTCGGCTACCTTGCTGTCCTGCGCCTCGATCTGCGCCCACAGCTCGCGTGCCTCGAGGATCTCGCGCGCGGCGGTATACGCCTTGGCGATCGCCGCCGGACCCTGCCCGGTGTCTTCCTGCATGCGCATCATGAAGGTGGCACCCATGCGGTTGATCGTCGAGTTGGTCACCGCGGTGGCGATGATCTCGCGCTTCAGGCGATGGCGCTGCATGTGCGCGGCGTACTTCTCGTGCAGCGGCGCGGGGAAGTAGCGCACCAGCTCCTTGGACAGGTACGGGTCTTCCGGCACGTCCGAGGCGAGCAGCTGCTGGAACAGGCGGATCTTGTCGTAGGACAGCAGCACCGACAGTTCCGGCCGGGTCATGCCCTGCCCGCGCGCCTTGCGCTCGGTCAGCTCGGCTTCGCCGGGCAGGTTCTCGACCTGGCGATCCAGCGTGCCCTCGGCTTCCAGCGTGCGGATGAAGTGGGCCAGCGAACCGATGCGGTGCGCCGACTGGTGCTCCATCAGGGTGATCGCCTGGTTCTGGCGATAGTTGTCCCACAGCACCAGCTGGCCGACCTCGTCGGTCATCGACGCCAGCTGGGTATTGCGACCGTCGAAGCTCAACTCGCCGCGCTGCACGGCATCGTTGAGCAGGATCTTGATGTTCACCTCGTGGTCGGAGGTGTCCACGCCGGCGGAGTTGTCGATGAAGTCGGTGTTGAGCAGCACGCCCTGGTGTGCCGCTTCGATGCGCCCCTTCTGGGTGAAGCCCAGGTTGCCGCCTTCGCCCACGATCTTGCAACGCAGCTCCCCGCCGTTGATGCGGATGGCGTTGTTGGCACGATCGCCCACGTCAGCCTGCGTTTCGACCGACGATTTCACGTAAGTACCAATGCCGCCGTTCCACAGCAGGTCGACCGGCGCCTTGAGGATGGCGCTGAGCAATTCGTTCGGCGACAGGTGTTCGACATCAGGCTTCAGGCCCAACACCGTACGCACTTCCGGTGAAATCGGAATCGATTTCACGCTGCGCGGATAGATGCCGCCACCGGCGGAGATCAGCGACTTGTCGTAATCCTCCCAGCTCGAGCGCGGCACCTTGAACATGCGCTGGCGCTCGACGAAGGACTTCGCCGCATCGGGGTTCGGGTCGAGGAAGATGTGGCGATGGTCGAACGCGGCCAGCAGGCGGATGTGCTCGGACAGCAGCATGCCGTTGCCGAACACGTCGCCGGACATGTCGCCGATGCCGACGCAGGTGAAGTCCTCGCTCTGGCTGTCGCGACCCAGCGCACGGAAGTGGCGCTTGACCGACTCCCACGCACCCTTGGCGGTGATGCCCATGCCCTTGTGGTCGTAACCGTGCGAACCGCCGGAAGCGAACGCGTCATCCAGCCAGTAGCCGTGCTCGGTGGAGATGGCGTTGGCGATGTCGGAAAACGTGGCCGTGCCCTTGTCGGCGGCCACCACCAGGTAGGGGTCGTCCTCGTCGTGGCGCACCACGTCGTGCGGCGGCACCAGCTTGCCTTCGACCAGGTTGTCGGTGATATCCAGCAGACCGTTGATGAACAGCTTGTAGCAGGCGATGCCTTCGGCCTGCTGCGCGTCACGGTCGCCGCCTACCGGTGGCTTCTTGACGAAGAAGCCACCCTTGGAGCCCACCGGCACGATCACGGTGTTCTTCACCATCTGCGCCTTGACCAGGCCCAGCACCTCGGTTCGGAAATCCTCGCGGCGGTCGGACCAGCGCAGGCCACCGCGCGCCACGGCGCCGAAGCGCAGGTGGATACCCTCAACCCGCGGCGAGTACACCCAGATCTCGCGGAACGGCACCGGCTTGGGCGCGTCCGGGACCTGGTGCGAATCGAACTTGAAGCTGATGTAGTGACGCGCGGCGCCATTCCACAGCTGGAAGTAGCTGGTACGCAGCGTGGCATGGATCACGTCCATGTAGCTCTTGATGATGCGCTCGTCGTCGAGGCTGGCCACGTTGTCCAGCAACGACTTCAGGGCATCCCACAGCACCTCGACCTGCTGCGCGCGCGGCTTGGCCAACACGGCGACCATGCCGTCGATCAGCTCGGGCTTCGCCTTCTGCGTGGCTTCCGGGATCAGCGCCTTCATCTCGCGACGCAGCGCTTCGCCAGCCTGCTCGCGGGTCGCGGCGTCGAGCTGCTCGCGCTGCGGGTCGAACTTGGCGTTGAACAGCTCGATCAGCACGCCGGCGATGGCCGGGTAGCGGTTGAGCGTTTCTTCCATGTAGGTCTGCGAGAACGCGATGCCCACCTGCTGCAGGTACTTGCAGTAACCGCGCAGCACCGCCACCTGGCGCCAGTCGGCCTGCGCCGACAGCACCAGGTTGTTGAAACCGTCGCTCTCGGCCTGGCCACGCCACAAGGCCTCGAAACCGCGCTCGAAGCGCTCGGCCACATGCGCCAGCTCGAACGCCATCGGCGCTTTCGGCTTCAGCTCGAAATCATGGATGGTCAGCGGACGCTCATCACTCTCCAGCGTGTAGACATGCTCGGCCAGCATGCGCACGCCCATGTTCTCCAGCATCGGCAAGGCTTCGGACAGCGGAATCGGCGCGCCGAAGTGGATCACCTTGAAGCGCAGGCTCTGGTCGCGCGCGTCCTGGTACAACTGCACGTGCAGTGCATCGTCGGCCTTCAGCGTAGCCATGGCACGCACATCGGAAGCGGCCGCTTCGGGCGACACTTCCTCGATGTAGCCGGCCGGCAACACCTTGCCGAAACGGTTGAGCAAGGCCACGCCCTGCGCCTCGCCTAGATCGCGCACGAGATTTTCGCGCAAGCTGTCGTGCCAGTTGCGCACGATCTGCAGCAAGCGGTTTTCCAGCTCGTGCACGTCGAACACCGGCTGGTCGCCCGGGTGCGGACGCACGGTGACATGCAACCGTGCCAGCGCGGATTCGCCCATCAGCACGTTGGAATCCAGACTTTCGCCATGGAAGGTTTCGCGCAGCATCGCCTCGATGCGCTCGCGCACCGTGGTGCTGAAGCGCTCGCGCGGCACGAACACCAGGCAGGTGAAGAAGCGGCCATAACGGTCGCGACGCACGAACAAGCGGGTCTGCGCACGCTGGCGCAGTTCGAGGATGCCGGTGGAAACGGCCAGCAATTCGTCCTCGCTGCCCTGGAACAGTTCGTCGTGCGGTAGCGTCTCCACGATGTGGCGCAGCGACTTGCCCGAATAGGCATCGCGCTTCAGGCCGGAACGCGACAGCACCGCTTCCACCTTGTGACGCACCAGCGGCACGTCCTGCGGGCGCGCCATGTAGGCATTGGAGGAGAACAGGCCGAGGAAGCGTTGCTCCGAGACCGGCTTGCCAGCGGCGTCGAACTGCAGCACGCCGATGTAATCCATGTGACCGGCGCGATGCACATGCGAGCGCGCGTTGGTCTTGGTCAGGATGATCGCGTCGGTGGCGCCGGAATGCGGCAGCTCGCTCGCCGCCAGGGTGCGCAGCGAACGCGGTGCCACCGAGCGCTCGCGACCGCGCAGGATGCCCATGCCCGACGCATCGCGCGCGCGCAGCACGCGGTCGCCTTCCGCTTCGGTCACTTCATATTCGCGGTAACCGAGGAAGGTGAAGTTGTCGTCGGCCAGCCAACGCAGGAATTCCGACGCCTCGTGCGCCTCTTCCGGGTCCAGCGCCGGCTTGCGCTGCGGCAGTTCCCCGGCGATCGCCAGCATCTTGCTGCGCATCGCGGCCCAGTCGTCCACGGCCAGCCGCACATCGTCCAGCGCCGCTTCCACGCCGGCGCGCAGTTGTTCCTGCGCAGCCTGGTCGGCCAACGGGTCGATCTCGAAGTACATCACCGACTCGGCATGGCCGGCCGCATCGTCAAAGCGCTGCAAGCGCCCCGCAGCATCACGCACTGCCTTGAGTACGGGATGGATCACCACGTGGATCGACGTGCTGGCCGAAACCACCATGCTTACCGTGTCGACCAGGAACGGCATGTCGTCGGTCACCACCTGCAACAGGTGACGGCCACCGACATCGGCGGATACCACCCGCACGGAAGCCCGGCCCGGCTCGCGCTGCTGCACGAAATCGAGCAGGCCGGCGATCAACGTGGCCCAGGTCGCCGGCGCGTGCAGCGCGCAATCATTGGCGGACACCCGCGCGAAAAAGGCGCTGATAAAAAATTGCGCCTCATCAAGGCGCTGGGTCGGGAAACCGCTTTTTTTCAGTTCCTGGAAAACTTCGGATGGCAGGGGAACGTCGCTAGCCGCACGGATCGCATTCATGGCACTCAACTGTCAGTGGAAACGGAATGGGTGAGAGCAAAAATCCGTTAAAGGATACGCCTCGACATTCCGCTTATCCATAAGACGCGCCATGCGTGGGCGCATGGCAAACGCGTTCCCGAAGATCCATCGCGACGACATCCGGACACGTCGACGTTGCACCCACGCGACTTGACTTGCGCTGTCACCACGAGGCGACGCCCCCCACCCGCACGCATCGTGGCGCCCGTCGTTCACCTGCGGTTTCGTATCGCATGCCGCTACCCGCGCCGTGAGGCTTTGCGCAACGCACATGGGACTGGATTCATGCACGCGACAAATTGTAAACTGGTCGGTATAGTCTGCTGCATCACCACGCCTGACGAGCGTGGTTCAGACTGTATTCGACGAAGCACGACGAACGACACGTGACGCGCAATTCCCGCGCGACGAAGATGGCGAACGTCATGCGTTGGACACAGCGTGCGCAGACGTACCCCCACCCGTTAAAGAAGCCTCAATTGGAGCTCACATGAAGTCTTCGTCATTGCGCACACCCGCGCTCTGCCTCGGCCTGCTGGCGTTGGCAGCCTGCAGCAAGGGCAAGCAGCAGGGAGCGCCGCAGATGCCGCCGCCGCAAGTCGGCGTGATCACTGTGCAGCCCCAGAACGCACCGCTGACCAAGGACCTGGTCGGTCGCCTGTCCTCCTATCGCAGCGCCGATGTGCGCGCCCGCGTCGCCGGCGTGCTGCTCAAGCGCGTGTATACCGAAGGCAGCGAGGTGAAGAAGGGTCAGTTGCTGTTCCAGATCGACCCGGCCCCGCTGAAGGCCACCCTGCGTGCCGCGCAGGCATCGCTGGCCCAGGCCCAGGCCACCTACACCAACGCCCACGTCAACGCACAGCGTTCGCGTGAGCTGGCGCCCAAGGGCTACATCTCCAAGGCCGACCTGGACAATGCGCTGGCCACCGAGCGTACGGCCGCCGCTTCCGTGCAGGCCGCACGCGCCGACGTGGAAACGGCACGCATCAATCTCGGCTATGCCAACGTCACCTCGCCCATTGATGGCCGCGCCGGCCAGCAACAGGTGACCGAGGGTGCCCTCGTCGGCAACGGCACGGCCACCCTGCTTACCACGGTCGACCAGCTCGACCCGCTGTACGTCAACTTCAGCCTGAGCGTGTCCGAGCTGGACCAGATGCATCAGGCGCAGAGCAAGGGCAACGTTAGCCTGAGCCAGACCGACAAGGCCAGCGCGCAGATCACCCTGCCCGACGGCACGCCGTACAGCGAGCCCGCCACGCTCGATTTCTCCGACACCGCGGTGAACCCGTCCACCGGCGCGGTGAACCTGCGCGCCCTGGTACCCAATCCGCAGCATCGCCTGTTGCCGGGTATGTACGTCACGCTGAAGGCCAAGCTGGGCGAGCACCACAATGTGTTCGTGATTCCGCAGGCCGCGGTGCTGCGCGACACGGTGGGCGCCTACGTGCTGGCGGTCGGTGATCAGGACAAGGTCGTGCGCCACGACATCAACGCCGTATCCATGAGTGGCAGCGACTGGATCGTCAACAGCGGTCTTGCCGCCGGCGAGAAAATCATCGTGTCCGGGATCCAGAACGTGCATGAAGGCATCGCCGTCAAGGCCACGCCATGGCAAGCCCCCAAGGCAGCATCGAAGGGCGCGCCCGCCGGCGCCGCCCCCAGCGGTGCAGCCCCTGCCGCCACCGCCAAGGCTCCGGCCGGCGCGGCGCACGGCAAGTAACGGAGCGCATACGACATGCCGAGTTTTTTCATCGACCGCCCGATTTTCGCCTGGGTGGTGGCCATCCTCATTTCGCTGGGCGGCATCCTCTCCATCCTCAATCTGGGCGTGGAGTCGTATCCCGATATCGCGCCACCATCAGTGACGGTCACGGCCACGTATCCGGGCGCCAGTGCCGACACCACCGAAAAGACGGTGACCCAGGTCATCGAGCAGCAGCTCACCGGCATCGACCACCTGCTGTACTTCAGCTCGTCGTCCAGTGCCACCGGCCGCGCGCAGATCACGCTGACCTTCGAAAGCGGCACCGACCCCGACATCGCCCAGGTGCAGGTGCAGAACAAGGTGGCGCTGGCCACCCCGCGCCTACCGTCCGAGGTGACCCAACAGGGCGTGGTGGTGGCCAAGGCCAACGCCGGCTTCCTGATGGTGATCGCGCTGAAGTCGGACAATCCGAGCATCGACCGTGACCGCCTGAACGACATCGTCGGTTCGCGGGTGCTGGACCAGATTGCCCGCGTTCCGGGCGTCGGTAGCACCCAGCAGTTCGGTTCCGAATACGCCATGCGCATCTGGCTGAACCCGGACAAGCTGCAGGGCTATGGCCTGTCGGCCACGCAGGTGCTTGCCGCGGTGAAGGCGCAGAACGTGCAGTTCGCCGCCGGCTCGCTCGGTTCGGACCCGGCCATCCCGGGCCAGGGCTTTACCGCCACGGTCTCCACCGAGGGCCGCTTCACCACGCCCGAGCAGTTCAAGAGCATCATCCTGCGCGAGAACAGCGACGGCACCGCGGTAACCCTGGGCGACGTCGCACGGGTCGAGTTCGGTCCGAACAATTACGGCTTCGACACCCAGTGGGACGGCAAGCCGATCGGCGCCTTCGCGATCCAGTTGCTGCCCGGTGCCAATGCGCTCAACGTGGCCACCGCCGTGCGCGCCAAGATGGCCGAGCTGGCACCCAGCTTCCCGCAAGGCGTCAGCTGGTTCAGCCCGTACGACAGCACTGCCTTCGTCACCATCTCCATCAACGAGGTGGTGCACACGCTGGTCGAGGCGATCATCCTGGTGTTCCTGGTGATGCTGCTGTTCCTGCAGAACATCCGCGCCACCATCATTCCGACCCTGGTGATCCCGGTCGCGTTGCTGGGCACCTTCCTCGGCATGCTGGTGCTCGGCTTCACCATCAACCAGCTGACCCTGTTCGGCATGGTGCTGGCCATCGGCATCGTGGTGGACGACGCGATCGTGGTGATCGAGAACGTCGAACGCATCATGACCGAGGAAAACCTCTCGCCGAAGGACGCCACGCGCAAGGCGATGGGCCAGATCACCGGCGCGGTGGTGGCGATCACCGTGGTGCTGGCGGCGGTATTCATTCCGTCGTCGCTGCAGCCGGGTGCCTCGGGCATCATCTACAAGCAGTTCGCGCTGACCATCGCGATGTCGATGGGTTTCTCGGCGTTCCTCGCGCTGTCGTTCACTCCGGCACTGTGCGCCAGCTTCCTGCAGCCGGAGCACCACAAGAAGAAGAACGTCGTTTTCCGCAAGTTCAACGAGTTCTTCGACTGGACCACGCACACCTACACCGGACATATCGGCAGCGCGGTGAAACACGCGCCACGCTGGATGCTGGTGTTCGTGATCATCGCGGTGCTGGGCGGCTTCCTGTACACGCGCCTGCCCGGCAGCTTCCTGCCCGAGGAAGACCAGGGCTACGCGCTGTCGGTGATCCAGTTGCCGCCAGGTGCCACCAAGCAGCGCACCAGCGAGGTGATGGCGCAGATGCGCGCGATCCTGAAGAAGGATCCCGCCGTGGAAGGCGTGCTGCAGGTGACCGGCTTCAGCTTCATCGGTTCCGGCGAAAACGCGGGCATGGCCTTCATCAAGCTGAAGGACTGGGCCAAGCGTGACGTCACCGCGATGCAATTCATCCAGCGCGCCAACATGCAGCTGCACAGCATCAGCGATGCCCGCATCTTCGTGGTGAACATTCCCACCGTGCAGGGTCTGGGCCAGTTCGGCGGCTTCGACATGTACCTGCAGGATCGCGGTGGCGCTGGCCGTGACGCCCTGACCCAAGCCCGCAACATTCTGCTGGGCAAGGCCAGCAAGGACCCGGTACTGACCGGCGTACGCCCCAACGCACTGGAGGATTCACCCCAGTTGCACCTGGATGTGGATCGCCTGCAGGCGCAATCGATGGGCCTGTCGGTGGGTGACATCTACAACGCGATCAGTCTGATGCTGGCACCGGTGTACGTGAACGACTTCACCTACGGCGGGCGCGTCAAGCGCGTCATCATGCAGGCCGACGCGCCCTACCGCATGGGACCGGACGCGTTGCAGCACATCTTCACGCCCAGCAGCACGCAGACCAACGCCGACGGCACGCCGGCGATGATTCCGCTGGCCAACGTGGTGCATTCGCAGTGGGAAGTGTCCTCGCCATCGCTGACGCGTTACAACGGCTATCCGGCCGTGGAAATCGTCGGCTCGCCAGCGCCAGGGCATGCCTCGGGCGAGGCGATGAGCGAGATGGAGAAGATCGTCAACAACGACCTGCCGCGTGGCTACGGCTATGACTGGACCGGTCAGTCGTATCAGGAAATCCTGTCCGGCAATGCCGCCACGCTGCTGATGGTGCTGTCGATCTTCATCGTGTTCCTGGCACTGGCTGCACTGTACGAGAGCTGGTCGATCCCGGTAGCGGTGCTGCTGGTGGTGCCACTGGGCCTGCTCGGCGTGGTGGTGTTCACCCTGCTGCGCGGCCTGCCCGATGACATCTACTTCAAGATTGGCCTGATCACGGTGATCGGCCTGGCTGCGAAGAACGCGATCCTGATCGTCGAATTCGCGGTGGCCGAACAGAAGTCCGGGCGTACCTTGCGCGAAGCCACCGTCGACGCGGCCCGGTTGCGACTGCGCCCGATCCTGATGACCTCGCTGGCGTTCATCCTCGGTGTGTTCCCGTTGTTCATCTCCACCGGCGCGGGCGCCAACGCCCGCCACGCCATCGGTACCGGCGTGATCGGCGGCATGCTGTTCGCCACCTTCCTCGGCGTGCTGCTGATCCCGGTGTTCTACATCGTGGTCCGCCGCCTGCTGGGCGACAAGCTCGACGGCGATGACACCCCGCAGACGGCTTCCGGCACGGGCATGCAGTCGTTCGACTCCGACCCGCGACGCGAGCATTGAAGGCAGGAGTGAGTGGAGAGGAGTGAGAAGTGAGAGAAAAGCTCGCCTCACTTCCCTCCGCCGCAAGACACCAACAAAAAGGCCCCAGCGCAAGCCGGGGCCTTTTTGTATCCGCATGCTTGCATGCAAACCGGCACGAGCGGCTTCAGCCGCGATGCTCTCCAAGATGCTGGACGCCACGCCAAAGCATCGCGGCTGAAGCCACTCCTACAGAGCCAAGCAAAAGGCCCCGGTTCACACTGGGGCCTTTTGCAACCGTGTCATGCTGCAGCACAAGCGAGAAAGTGCGAGCTTTCTCTCACTCCTCACTCCCCTCCACTCACTCCTCGCTCTTCAGCGCAACCCCGTCTCGTTGCGTGCAATCACGATGCGCTGGATTTCGCTGGTGCCTTCGTAGATCTCGGTGATCTTGGCGTCACGGAAGTAGCGTTCCAGCGGCAGTTCCCTGGAATAGCCCATGCCGCCATGGATCTGCACGGCCTGGTGGCTGATCCACATCGCCGCTTCGGACGCGGTGAGCTTGGCCACGGCGGCCTCGGTGCCGAAGCGGCCACCGTTCTTTTCCGCCTCGCCCTTGGTCCAGGCCGCGCGCAAGGTCAGCAAGGTCGCGGCATCGAGCTTGCACTTCATGTCGGCGATCTTGGACTGAGTCATCTGGAACGTGCCGATCGGTGCACCGAAAGCCTTGCGCTCGCGCGACCATTCCAGCGTCGCCTCGTAGGCGGCACGGGCGATGCCGACAGCCTGCGAGGCAATGCCGATGCGACCGGCATCGAGCACGCCCATCGCGATCGAGAAGCCCTTGCCCTCGGCGCCCAGCAGATCGTCCTTCGAGCAGACGTAGTCGGTGAATTCGATTTCGCAGGTGGCCGAGGCGCGAATACCCAGCTTCGGCTCGGTCTTGCCGGCGTGGAAGCCCGGCTTTTGCGTGTCGATGATGAAAGCCGACACGCCCTTGGCGCCAATGCCCGGCGTCGAGATCGCGAACAGCACGATGTAGCGCGCCACCGGACCGGAGGTGATCCAGCTCTTCTTGCCGTTGATGACGTAGTCGCCATCGGCATTCTTCGTGGCACGGGTATGCATGGCCGAGGCGTCGGAGCCGGACTGCGGCTCGGTCAGCGCGTAGGCGCCAATCGCCTCGCCCTGCGCGATCGCACGCACGTATTTCTGCTTCTGCTCCTCGCTGCCATGCTTGAGGATGCCGTTGCAGAACAGCGAATTGTTCACGCTCATCACGGTGGCCGTGGCCGCGTCGGCCGCGGCGATCTCGATCATCGCCAGCACGTAGGCCACCGGGTCCATGCCCGCGCCGCCGTACTCGTGCGGCACCTCGATGCCCATCAGGCCGAGCTGGCCCATCTCGCGGATGTTGTCCAGCGGGAACTCGCCCTTGGCATCCAGCTCGGCCGCCACCGGCGCGATGCGCTTCTGGGCGAAGTCACGGGCAATCGACTGGATCGACAACTGGTCTTCGGTAAAGCTGAAATCCATGGGAGACTCCGGCAACGTCAAATGGGGAAGGGAAAGCCGCCCATTCTAACGGCAGCCCCGCTCGAACCCTTGTGCGCATGCAGCAGAGGGCGAGAAGTGAGTGAAGGGCACGAAGCCCAAGGCTCTCTCTCGCTCCTCACTCCTCTTCACTCACTCCCGGCTCTTGACGCAGCGCGGGATGGCGCCTAGCCTTGTAAATCTCTTTATCGCGATAGATGGATAACACATGGATCTGGCCACCGCCTCCAGCGTGCTGCGTCTGCTGGCCGACTCCACGCGCGTGCGCCTGCTGGCCCTGCTCGAACGCGAGGAGCTGACCGTGGCCGAGCTGGCCTCGGTATTGCACCTGGCCCAGCCGCGCGTATCCACCCATCTGGCCAAGCTCAAGGAAGCCGAACTGGTGCGCGATCGCCGCGCTGGCGTCTCCGCCTACTACCGCGCCAATAACGACGGCGACAACCACCATCACACCCTGCTGCACTCGCTGCGCGAAAGCATCGACGATGCCTTGCTGCGCGAAGATGCCGCCCGCCTGCCCAGCGTGCTGGCCAACCGCGCCCGCGAAGAGGGTTGGGCCGACACCGTTGCCGGCGACATGGAGCGCCACTACTCGCCCGGCCGCACTTGGGAAACGCTGGCCCGTTCCCTGTTGCAGCTGCTGGAAACCGGCGACGTGCTCGACATCGCCTCCGGCGACGGCATCACCGCCGAACTGCTGGCGCCGCATGCGCGCTCCATCGTCTGCGTGGATTCCAGCGAGCGCGTGGCCGAAGCGGCAGCCAAGCGACTCAAGCCGTTTGGCAACGTCAAGGTCATCCACGGCGACATGCATGCCCTCGACCTCGGCGCGCAACGATTCGACCTGGTGCTGATGCTGCATGCGCTGACCTACGCCGAGCAGCCCGCCGTCGCCGTGGCCGAAGCCGCGCGCCTGCTGCGCCGCGGCGGCCGGCTGCTGGCGGTGACCCTGGGCAAGCACGACCACCGCGCCGTCGTCGAACCGTTCGACCACCGCAACCTCGGTTTCGCCCAGGCCGAACTGGAAGGTTTCGCCAATGCCGCCGGCCTGGATGTGCTCAGCTGCGCGCGGCTCAGCCGCGAGCGCAAGGCGCCGCATTTCGAAGTCATCAGCCTGCTGGCACAGAAGAAATAAGGATCCCTCGATGAGCGCCCTCCCCTGGCTTCACCCGGATCGCGTCGCCCTGCTCGAAGCGGCGCTGCGCGAGCGCATCCTGATCCTCGACGGCGGCATGGGCACCATGCTGCAAGGCCATCAGCTGGACGAATCCGGCTTCCGCGGCGAACGTTTCGAGCACGGTCACGACAGTGCGCATGCCCATGACGGCCACGCCCATGACCACCACGGCGGCTGCGATCTCAAGGGCGACAACGACCTGCTCACCCTGACCCAGCCGGAGATCATCCGCGGCGTGCACGAAGCCTACTTCGAGGCCGGCGCCGATCTGGTCGAAACCAACACCTTCAACGCCACCCGCATCAGCCAGGCCGACTATCACCTGCAGCACATCGCGTACGAGTTGAATCGCGAAGGTGCGCGGCTGGCCCGTGCCGCCGCCGATCTGTTCAGCGCGAAGACGCCGGAGCAACCGCGCTTCGTGATCGGTGTGCTCGGCCCCACCAGCCGCACCGCCTCGCTGTCGCCGGATGTCAACGACCCCGGCTTCCGCAACGTCACCTTCGAGGAACTGGCCGAGAACTACACCGAATCCGCCAGCGGGCTGATCGACGGCGGCGCCGACGTGCTGATGGTGGAAACCATCTTCGATACCTTGAACGCCAAGGCTGCGCTGTTCGCGCTGTCCGAACTGTTCCGTGCGCGCGGCGCGCGGTTGCCGTTGATGATTTCCGGCACCATCACCGACCGCTCCGGCCGCACCCTTTCCGGCCAGACCGCTGAAGCGTTCTATTACTCGGTGCGCCACGCGCGGCCGTTGTCGGTCGGCTTCAACTGCGCGCTCGGTGCCGAAGACCTGCGCCCGCACATCCAGACCATATCCGGGGTTGCCGAGTGCCACATCAGCACGCACCCCAACGCCGGCCTGCCGAATGCCTTCGGCGAATACGACGAGACCCCGGAACAGATGGCCGCCGTTATCGGCAGCTTCGCCCGCGAAGGCCTGCTCAACCTGGTTGGTGGCTGCTGCGGCACCACGCCGGCACATATCAAGGCGATTGCGGAAGCGGTGCGTGGCGTGGCGCCGCGAGCGTTGCCCACCGAAGCTCAGGAAGCCGCATGAGACACGCCCGCCGCGCCTTGCTCCCTCTCCCCGCCGGGGAGAGGGTTGAGGTGAGAGGCCAACCGTGGCTCGGCCCGACAACGAAGCGCGTGCAAATCACCTCTCACGCGAGCACCCGCCCCTCACCTCAATCCTCTCCCCACGGGGGAGAGGAGGCCAACGCAAGAAGCATTTCCTCATGAGTACCCGTCACACCCGCCTGTCCGGTCTCGAGCCGCTGGTCCTCACGCCCGACCTGCTGTTCGTCAACGTGGGCGAGCGCACCAATGTCACCGGTTCGGCCAAGTTCAAGAAACTGATCAAGGAGGATCGCTACGAGGAAGCCGTCGAGGTGGCACGCCAGCAGGTGGAGAACGGTGCGCAGATCATCGACGTGAACATGGACGAAGGCCTGATCGACTCCGAAGCGGCGATGGTGCGCTTCCTCAACCTGATCGCCGCGGAGCCCGATATCGCCCGCGTGCCGGTGATGGTCGATTCGTCGAAATGGACGGTGATCGAAGCCGGCCTGCGCTGCCTGCAGGGCAAGGGTATCGTCAACTCCATCTCGATGAAGGAAGGCGAGGCGGAGTTCCTGGACCACGCGCGCAAGGTGCAGCAATACGGCGCCGCCGCCGTGGTGATGGCCTTCGACGAACAAGGCCAGGCCGATACCTGCGAGCGCAAGGTATCCATCTGCGCGCGCGCCTACGAACTGCTCACCGGCGAGCTGGACTTCCTGCCCGAAGACATCATCTTCGACCCCAACATCTTCGCCATCGCCACCGGCATCGAGGAGCACAACAACTACGCGGTGGATTTCATCGAGGCCACCCGCGAGTTGAAGCGGCGCTTTCCGCACTGCCACATTTCCGGTGGCGTCTCCAACGTGTCGTTCTCGTTCCGCGGCAACGACACCGTGCGCGAGGCAATCCACTCGGTGTTCCTGTACCACGCCATCCAGGCCGGCATGGACATGGGCATCGTCAACGCCGGCGCGCTGGCGATCTACGACGAACTCGACGCCGAACTGCGCGAACGCGTCGAGGACGTGGTGCTCAACCGCCGCGACGACGCCACCGAGCGCCTGCTCGACATCGCCGACAACTACAAGAAGAAGAAAGGCGAAGTCGTCGTCGAGACGCTGGCCTGGCGCGAGAAAGATGTGCGCGCACGCCTCAGCCACGCCCTGGTGCACGGCATCGACCAATACGTGGTCGAGGATACCGAAGAGGCCCGCCAGCTCTCGACGCGTCCGCTCGACGTGATCGAGGGACCGCTGATGGACGGCATGAACGTGGTCGGCGACCTGTTCGGCGCCGGCAAGATGTTCCTGCCGCAGGTGGTCAAATCCGCGCGCGTGATGAAGAAGGCCGTAGCCTACCTGCTGCCCTACATCGAGGCGGAAAAGCTGCGCACCGGCGACACCGGCAAGAGCAACGGCAAGATCGTGATGGCCACAGTCAAGGGCGACGTGCACGACATCGGCAAGAACATCGTCGGCGTGGTGCTCCGCTGCAACAACTTCGACGTGACCGACCTGGGCGTGATGGTGCCGGCGCAAAAGATCCTCGACACCGCGATTGCCGAGAACGCCGACATGATCGGCCTGTCCGGCCTGATCACCCCGTCGCTGGAAGAAATGGCCAACGTCGCCAAGGAAATGCAGCGACGCGACTTCCACATCCCGCTGCTGATCGGCGGCGCCACCACCTCGCGCGCGCACACCGCACTGAAGATCGAGCCGCACTACAAGGCCGGTACCGTGTGGGTGAAGGATGCCTCGCGCGCGGTCGGCGTGGCGCAGTCGCTGGTCAGCAAGGAGCTGGTCGACGACTTCCTGGCCAAGGTGCGCGCCGACTACGTCGACGTGCGCGAACGCCATCGCAACCGCGGCCCCGGCAAGAAACTGGTGTCGCTGGAAAAAGCCCGCGCCCAGCGCTACCGCTGCGACTGGGCCAGCTACGAGCCGCCGCAGCCAAAACAGCCTGGCGTCACGGTATTCGACGACTACGACCTCTCGGTGATCCGCCAGTACATCGACTGGACCCCGTTCTTCCAGGCATGGGAACTGGCCGGTCACTACCCCGCCATCCTCACCGACGAAGTGGTCGGCCCCCAGGCCAGCGAACTGTTCCGCGATGCCCACGCGATGCTGGACAGGATCATCGCCGAAAAGTGGTTGACCGCCCGCGCCGTGATCGGCCTGTGGCCCGCGGCCAACATCGGCGACGACGTGGAGATCTACACCGACGCCAGTCGCCGCACGCCGTTGGCGGTATTGCACAGCCTGCGCCAGCAGGCCGACAAGCCGCCCGAACGCCCCGACCTGTGCCTGGCCGATTTCATCGCGCCGAAGGAGTTCGACAAGCCCGACTGGATCGGCGGCTTCGCCGTCACTGCTGGCCTTGGCATCGAGGAGCACCTCAACCGCTTCCTGGCCGATTACGACGACTACTCCTCGATCATCCTCAAGGCCCTGGCCGACCGTCTCGCCGAGGCCTTCGCCGAGCACATGCACGAACGCGTACGCAAGGAATTCTGGGGCTTCGTGCCGGATGAGGCGCTCGACAATGATGACCTGATCGCCGAGAAATACCGCGGCATCCGCCCTGCTCCCGGCTACCCCGCGTGCCCCGAACACACCGAGAAAGCCACGCTGTTCCAGTTGCTGGACGCCACCAAGAACGCCGGCATCGAGCTCACCGAAGGCTTCTCGATGTACCCGGCTGCTGCCGTCTCCGGCTGGTACTACTCGCACCCGGACAGCCAGTACTTCGTGGTCGGCCGCCTCGGCAAGGAACAGGTCGAGGACTATGCCCGCCGCAAGGGCTGGACACTGCAGGAAGCCGAGCGCTGGCTGGCCTCCAATCTCGACTACGAACCGGAATGACCCCGTAGGAGCGCCCCCCCCTGTGCGCGATGCTTTCCGTCACCTGGCGAAGAGCCATCCCGCACAGGGTGCGCTCCTGCCAATGGGGCACGACAGATACTGTCACACCGTGGCGTCACCCGTGATCGCGTTCTTCCGATGCCGCAGGTGCACGATCAGGTTGTAGACCGAGACGAACACCGGGAAGAAATTCGAGAGAATGCCCACCGAATCGTTCTTGCCGGCGATGAAATAGGCCAGCAACAGCATGCTGCCGCACACCGACAGCACCCAGAACGCCAGCGGCATCACCACCCGCTTGTACTTGCGCGTGTAGTACAGCTGCACGAACCAGCGACTGGTAAACATCAGCGTACCGGCGAAGCCCACTATCTTCCACGGTGTCAACTGGAAGTGCTGCAACGCCTGCAGGACATGCGACATGTGAAATTCCTTGGATCGGTCGGCCTCGTGGGGCCGCCATTCTAGCAACGCCCGCCATTTCCGCCCCTTTCGCCGGCATCCACCAGTTGACCTCGGTCCCGTCACCCCGTATATTTGCGCGCTCTCGGCGGGCGGTTAGCTCAGCGGTAGAGCACTGCCTTCACACGGCAGGTGTCACAAGTTCGATCCTTGTACCGCCCACCACTCAAGATCGTCGAAAAAGGCCACCTCGCAAGGGTGGCCTTTTTCGTTGCGGCGGCGGCCTGTCCCGGCCCGTAAAGAGCCGCCAGCCGAGCAGGCGCGACGCCGCTCGTCCACGCAGACACCCGCCAGCCACCCGACGTCGCAGGCCGCGAGACTCGTCGATGCCACGCTAGAGGCGACATCCACCGCTTAACTCGTGGACAATCCCGGTCCAGAGTGCAACCGAGCCCGCCGTGACAGCAAACCGCGATACCTCGCCCGCCCCGGCGATCCAGCCCGGCCTGATGGTCGTCCATGGCAACCGCCTGGAAGACCTGCGCGACCTGCTGCTGGCGTGGCTGGCCAAGGCGCCGCTGGCACCACTGGAAGACGAGTTGATGCTGGTGCAGAGCAACGGCATCGCGCAGTGGCTGAAGATGGCGCTGGCGCGCGCGCCGGCAGCGGGCGGCATGGGCATCAGCGCGGCGGTGGACATGCAACTGCCCGGCCGCTTCCTGTGGCAGGCCTATCGCGCCGTGCTGGGACCCGACGCCGTGCCGACCGCGTCGCCGTTCGACAAGTCACGCCTGACCTGGCGACTGATGCGTCTGTTGCCGGCGCATCTGCACGACGACGGTTTCGCGCCGCTGCGCCATTTCCTCGGCGATGACGCCCAGACCACGCCGACAAAGCTGTTCCAGCTGGCCGGCCAGATCGCCGACCTGTTCGACCAGTACCAGGTCTATCGCGCCGACTGGCTGGATGACTGGGAGCACGGCCGTGACGTGTTGCGCGACGAGCTGCGCGGATCAAGCTCATCTCTGCCGACCGACCAGTGCTGGCAACCACGCCTGTGGCGCGCCTTGCTGGACGACGTGGGCGCCGATGCGCGGCAGACCCACCGCGCCAGCGTGCACCGCGCCTTCCTTGAGCTCGCCGCCAGCCTCGACCAGCGCCCCGCGGGTTTGCCATGCCGGCTGGTGGTGTTCGGCATCTCCAGCCTGCCGCAGCAGACGCTGGAGGCGCTGACCGCGCTGGCGCGCGTGTGCCAGGTGCTGCTGCTGGTGGCCAATCCCTGCCGGCACTACTGGGCCGACATCATCGAGGACCGCGAGCTGCTGCGCGCGCAGCAGCGCCGCCACGCCGGCAAGCCCGGCCTGCCGCCCGAGCCGCGCTTCGAGGACCTGCATCAGCACGCCAATCCGCTGCTGGCGGCCTGGGGCAAGCAGGGCCGCGACTACATCCGCCTGCTCGACAGCTTCGACGCGCCGGACAGCTACCGCCCGCGCTTCGCCGCACTGGGTCGCGACATCGACCTGTTTGCCGACCCCGGCGCGGGCAGTCTGCTGCACCAGGTGCAACAGGCCATTCTCGAACTCGAGCCGCTGCCCGCCGCCCCCGACCAGCGCAAGGCGCTGATTCCCGACGACGATTCGCTGGGCTTCCACGTGGCGCACAACCGCCAGCGCGAGGTGGAAGTGCTGCACGACAACCTGCTGGCGATGTTCGAGCAGGCCGAACGCGACGGCCAGCCGCTGGCGCCGCGCGAGGTGATGGTGATGGTGCCCGACATCCAGGCCTACGCACCGCACATCCAGGCGGTGTTCGGCCGTCTGCCCATGGACGATCCACGCTTCCTGCCGTGCAGCATCGCCGATCGCCCTGGCCGCGGCACCGCGCCCCTGCTGGTGGCACTGGAGCAGCTGCTGCGCCTGCCCGAATCGCGCTACGCCAGCGGCGACATCCTGGACCTCTTGGACACGCCCGCGCTGCGCCGCCGCTTCGGCCTCGACGAATCCGGCTTGCCCACGCTGCGCCGCTGGATCGAGGGCGCCGGCATCCGCTGGGGCCTGGATGGCGCGCAAAAGGCCAACCTGGGGTTGCCGCCAGAGGAACAGAACAGCTGGCGCTTCGGCCTGCGCCGCATGCTGCTTGGCTACGCCGTGGGCGATGGCCAGTCGCTGCATGGCATCGCGCCGTTCGACGAAGTCGGCGGCCTGGATGCCGCGCTGGTCGGGCCACTGGCGCTGCTGATGGATGCCCTCGATCAGCACGGCCGGCAACTGGCCACGTCCGCCACGCCAAGCGCATGGGGCCAGCGCTTGCGCGCGCTGTTGGCGACCTTCTTCGACGAAGGCCGCGACGACGGCGATGCCGCGCTGCTGCAGCGCCTGCACGGCGCGCTGGAAGCCTGGGAGCTGGCCTGCACGGAAGCCGGCTTCGCCGATGTCGTGCCGCTTGCCGTGGTGCGCGAACACTGGCTCGCCGCCGTGGACGAAAGCCGCCTGTCGCAGCGCTTCATGGGCGGCGCGGTGAGCTTCGCCACGTTGATGCCGATGCGCGCCATCCCGTTCCGCGTGGTGTGCCTGCTGGGCATGGACGACGGCGCCTACCCGCGCAAGAGCAGCGCGCCGGATTTCGACCTGATGGCCACGCCCGGCCAGCAGCGTCCCGGCGACCGCTCGCGCCGCGAGGACGACCGCTATCTGTTCCTGGAAGCGCTGCTTGCCGCCCGCGACCGGCTGTATGTGAGCTGGGTGGGCAAGAGCGCCCGTGACAACAGCGAACTGCCGCCCTCGGTGCTGGTAGGGCAATTGCGCGACTACCTCGCCGCGGGATGGGCAGAACAAAAAGGGGGTCAAAAAGGGGGTCAGAGTCACTTTTCGGCGCGGTACGGACTGGCGGCGAGGGATCGGAAAAGTGACTCTGACCCCCTTTTTGACTCTGACCCCCTTTTTGATCCCCTTCCGCTCCTCACCACCCACTATCCGCTGCAAGCCTTCAGCCCCTGCTACTTCGACGCCCAAGCCGACGCGCGCGTGTTCACCTACGCCCGCGAGTGGCAGCAGGCGCGCGCTGGCCATGCGCAGACGTCCGACGCGCCGCTGCCACCATGCTCGCGCGAAACGCCGCTGGACCTGGCCGTGCTGCAACGCTTCTTGCGTTCGCCTGCGCGCAGCTTCTACGCCGAGCGCCTGGGTGTGCAGTTTGCCGACGCGGACGACGCCGAACTCGAACACGAGCCCTTCGCGCTCGACGCACTGGAAAACCACCTGCTCACCGACACCCTGCTGCGCGCCGCCATCCAGGGGGGCGCCGACGCGCAGGCCTCGATGGCCACGCGGTTGGTGCAACAGGGCGCGCTGCCACCGGGCAGCTTCGGCGCGCTGACCCTGGCGCCAATGACGGCCGCCGCCGCGCGCGTCGCCACGCGCTGGCAGGCGCTGGACCTGCACTATCCGCTGACTGGAACGCGCCACGCCCTGCATGCCACCGCGCACGGCCTGAGCGTGGAAGACAGCGTGGACGACCTGCGTCAGAGCGAGGATGGCGAGCGCGTGCGCCTGCTGGCCACCGCCAGCAAGCTCATGGACAAGAAGAAGCTGCGCCACGACAAGCTGGTGGCACCCTGGGTGGCGCACCTTCTGGCCAACGCCAGCGCGCTGGCCATCACCACCCACGTGGTGGCGCCCGACGCCATCGTGCAGTTGCCCCCGCTGGCAACCGCCGAAGCACGACAGCATCTGCACGCGCTGCTGGCCGCCTTCGCCACCGGCATGTGCACGCCGCTGCCCATCGCGCGCAAGACCGCCTGCGCATGGCTGCAGGTCGAGGCCGCCAACGCGAAGGCCGCGCCGGAAAAACAAAAGTCCGACGACGCGCTGGCTGCTGCTGCCTTTGCCGCCGCCCGCCAATGCTACGCACCGCGCGGTGATGGCGAGCATTCCCGTGGCGAGGTGGACAGCGAGCCCGCGCTGGCCCGCAGTTGGAGCGACTTTGCCGCCCTGCACGCCGCCGGCTTCGAGCATTGGCTGCACCTGTACCGCCCGCTGCTGGACGCCGCGCGCGTCATGGACGATGCCGCATGAACGCCGCGCAAGCCCTGAATCCCCTGCGCCTGCCATTGACCGATATCCAGCTGATCGAGGCCAGCGCTGGCACCGGCAAGACCTGGACCATCGCCGCGCTGTACCTGCGCCTGGTGCTGGGTCACGGTGGCGGCACGCCGCTGCTGCCCGCGCAGATCCTGGTGATGACTTTCACCCGCGCCGCTACTGCCGAGCTGCGCGAGCGCATCCGCACGCGCCTGGCCGACGCCGCCGCGGCCTTCCGCGGCCAGCGTGCGCCTGACGATTTCCTCGCCACGCTGATCGCCGACTACCCCGATGCCGACGCGCGCGCCCGCGCGGCGCGCCAACTGGAGCTGGCCGCGCAGTGGATGGACGAAGCCGCGGTATTCACCATTCACGGCTGGTGCCAGCGCATGCTGACCCAGCACGCCTTCGCCAGCGGCGAGGGCGCCATCAGCGACACCGTGGCCGACGAGGCCGCGCTGCTGGCCGAAGCCGTACGCGACTACTGGCGCGGCCACGTCTTCACCCTGGACCCCGACGCCGCCGCGCTGTACGCACAGTGGTGGGCCAGTCCCGAGGCGCTGCAAAAAGCGTTGAAAGACCTGCTACCCCATGCCGGGGCGCTGCGACTGGATGGCCAGCCACTACCGACACCACGCGCGCCGCGCGAGCTGCTGGCCGCGCCCGCCAACGCCCTGCACGACGCCGAAGCCACTGCGTGCGACAGCTGGCGCGATGCGATCGATGCCATCGAGAACCTGCTGCTCACCGCGTCGCAGACCAAACAGCTCAACGGCAACAAGGTACGCGCCGCCAACCTGCCAGACCATCTGGCCAGCATGCGCGCCTGGACCTGCGGCGAGGCGCTGGACAACGATACGCTGGCGCGCTTCACCCAGGCGCGACTGGTCGAATGCACGGCCAAGGACAAGCCCACCCCCACCCATCCGGCCTTCGCCGCACTGGAACAACTGCAGGCGCGACGCGCCGAGACCGACACGCTGCCGCCGCTGCTGCTGGCCCATGCCGCGCCATGGGTGGCGCAGCGCGCCGACGAAGCGCGTCGCCGCCAGGCCCTGCTGGGCTACGACGACATGCTGGCGCGGCTGGATGGCGCCTTGCGCGGCCCCACCGGCGAGGCGTTGGCGCAATTGGTGGCCAGCCAGTACCCGGTAGCCCTGGTCGACGAGTTCCAGGACACCGACCCGCTGCAGTGGCGCATCTTCCGCCGCCTCTACCACGACGTGCCGGGCACCGCGCTGCTCTTGATCGGCGATCCCAAGCAGGCGATCTATGGCTTTCGCGGCGCCGACATCCACACCTATCTCGCGGCGCGCGACGACGCCGCCACACCGCACTGGACGCTGGGCACCAACCACCGCTCCACCGGTACGCTGGTGAGGGCCGTCAACCATGTCTTCGCCTTCGCGGACCGGCATGCCAAGGGCGCGTTCGGTTTCGGTGACGCGTTGCCCTTCCTCGAAGTGGAGGCGAAGGGCCGCACGGACCATTTGCAGCTGGACGGCGCCACGCTGCCGGCCATGACCATGGCCGTCCGGACGTCCACCGAAACCATCGGCGCGGGCGACTACCGCGAAACCCTGGCCGCCCATGCCGCCGCGCAGCTGGTGGACTGGCTCAATGCCGCACGCGACGGTCGTTGCGGCTTCAGCAACGACCATGGCGTATTCACCGCATTGGCCCCCGGCGATATCGCCATCCTCGTGCGCGACAGGACCGACGCCGCTGCGATGCGCGCCGCCCTGCACGCACGCGGCATCGCCCACGTGTACCTGTCGGACAAACAATCGGTGTACGAAAGCGCCGAGGCCGGCGAGCTGCTGGTCTGGCTCACCGCCTGCGCCAGACCGGGCAACGACCGCGCCATGCGCGCCGCGCTGGCCACGCCGGCGATGGACCGCAGCGTGGCCGAGCTGGATCGTCTGAACACCGACGAGGCCTACTGGGAGGTTTGCGGCGAGCACTTCCGCCAGTTGCACGCGCTGTGGCAACGCCACGGCGTACTGGCGATGCTGCACGAGCTGCTGCACCGCTTCGAGGTACCGGCGCGGCTGCTGGCGCGCGGCGATGGCGAGCGTGCGCTCACCAATATCCTGCAACTGGCCGAGCTGCTGCAGCAGGCCGCCACCGCGCTGGATGGAGAACATGCGCTGATCCGCCACCTGGCAGCGCAGATCGACAGCCCCGCCACCGGCGAGACCGCCGAGGAACAGATCGTGCGGCTGGAAAGCGAGGCCGACCTGGTCAAGCTGGTCACCATCCACAAGTCCAAGGGGCTGGAGTACCCGGTGGTGCTGCTGCCTTTCGTCTGCGGCTACCGCGAAACCCGCACGGATCGCCCGCTGCTGTGGCACGACGCCGAGGGCATGGCGCGCTTCGACCTGCGCCCCGATGCCGCCGCATGGCAGCGCGCCGAGGACGAACGCCTGCAGGAAGACCTGCGCCTGCTCTACGTGGCGCTCACCCGCGCCCGCCACCTGTGCTGGCTGGGCGTGGCCTGCCTCAAGGATGGCGGAAAGAAGGATCCCGGCCTGCACAAGTCCGCCTTCGGTTACGTGCTGGGCGACGGCGCGGTGATCGCCCCGGCCGACCTGCACGCCGCGCTGGAAACACTGGCCGCGGGTTGCACCGCCATCGCGGTGCAAACACTGGACGATCCGGCCGATGCGCAGCGCTATCGCCCCACGCACGACACCCGCAAACCGCGCCCCGCCCGCATCTGCAGGTTGCCGCCACGCGCGCCGTGGTGGATCGCCAGCTACAGCGCCTTGGCCCGGCATGACGACGCTGCACCGCCGCCCGCGCCAGAGACCCCCGCGCAGTCCACGCTCGCCGAGGCAGCCCGGGAAGATGGCGATATGCCGAATACCGCTCGGACCGGCGGCATCCACGATTTTCATCGTGGCGCCGCGCCCGGCACCTTCCTGCACGAGCTGCTGGAGCATTGTGCCGAGGAAGGCTTTGCCCACGCCGCCGCGCCCTCGCTGGCACTGCGCGACACCATTGCACGCCGCTGCCAGGCACGCGGCTGGCAGGGCTGGATAAGGCCGCTCACCGAATGGCTGCCCGTCCTGCTGCGCACGCCGCTGGCGCTGCCCGGGGGCGGCACGATGCCGCTGACGGCGCTCACCGATCCGCAGTGCTACCGCGCCGAGCTGGAGTTCTGGTTCGAGGCCAACCACGTGCAGGCGCAGGCGCTGGACCGCCTGGTCAGCGCGCATACCCTGGACGGCGCACCGCGCCCACCACTGGCGGCGAACCTGGTCAACGGCATGCTCAAGGGCTTCATCGAC
Organism: Rhodanobacter glycinis; assembly: GCF_900114325.1. GTDB lineage: Bacteria > Pseudomonadota > Gammaproteobacteria > Xanthomonadales > Rhodanobacteraceae > Rhodanobacter_A > Rhodanobacter_A glycinis. The sequence goes on along the minus strand of NZ_FOSR01000001.1, from coordinate 182,413 downwards.
CTGGTGTTCGAGCACGAAGGGCGCTGGTACGTGGCCGACTACAAATCCAATTACCTGGGCGCAGACGCAAGGGCCTATACCGCGCAGGCCATGCGTGACTCGGTGCTGCACAGCCGCTACGAGCTGCAATACGCCATCTACACCCTGGCGCTGCACCGCCAACTGAAGGCGCGCCTGCCCGGCTACGACTACGAGCGCCACATGGGTGGCGTGCTCTACCTGTACTTGCGTGGCGTGGATGGTGCCGGCCACGGCGTGCATGCCGCGCGTTTACCGCGCGCTCTGGTCGAAGCGATGGACGCGATGTTTGCCGATGGAGAGCTGGCCGATGACCGCGACTGAAAACACGCCATCCCTCTACGCCCTGCTCGACGAGGCGCTTGCCGCCCAGCGTCTGCGCCCGCTGGATGTGGCATTCGCCCGCTTTCTGGCCGAGTGCGACCCCTGCCTGCCCACCGAACTGGCATGGCTGGCCGCCGTGCTCAGCCGCCAGCTGGCCGATGGCCACCTGTGCCTGGACCTGGACCAACTTGACGCACAAGCCGACGCGCAAGACTGGCCCGCCCACTGGCGCGCATTGGCCCGCGACCTGCACGGTGGCCTGCCGGCCTCGCCCCTGCTGGCCGGCGCCGACGGCATGCCCGCCGATGCGCCGCTGGTCCACGATGGCACGCGGCTGTACCTGCGTCGCTACTGGAACCACGAGCGCGCGGTGGCCCACGGCATTGCGCAGCGCGTGGCCCAGCAGCTGCCCGCCTCGCCGCACCTGGCCGCCGAACTGGCACGCCTGTTTCCTGATGGTGCGGCGATGGATGGCACCGACACCAACCCCGACTGGCCGCGCATCGCCTGCGCGCTGTCCGCGCGCGGCGCGTTCGGTGTGATCACCGGCGGCCCCGGCACCGGCAAGACCACCACCGTGGTGCGCCTGCTGGGCTTGCTGCAGACACTGGCGCTGCGTGAGCAGGGCCAGGCACTGCGCATTGGCCTGGCCGCGCCCACCGGCAAGGCCGCTGCACGACTGAATGCCTCGATCAGCGCGCAACGAGCCCGGCTCGACGTGGACGAAGCCGTGCGTGCCAGCATCCCGTCCGAAGTCACCACGTTGCATCGGCTGCTGGGCGCACGCCCCGACACTCGCCGCTTTCGCCACCACTCGGGCCATCCGCTGGCGCTGGACGTCCTGGTGGTGGACGAAGCCTCGATGATCGACCTGGAAATGATTGCCGCCGTGCTGGAGGCGCTGCCACCTCCGGCCCGCTTGGTGCTGCTGGGCGACAAGGACCAGCTTTCCTCGGTGGAAGCCGGCGCCGTACTCGGTGACTTGTGTCGTCGCGCCGAAGCCGGCCACTACAGCGCCGCCACCGCCAACTGGCTACGCCAGGCCGGTTGCGGCGATATCGATGCCTTTACCCGCCATGATGCGCAACCGCTGGACCAGCACATCGCCATGCTGCGCCACAGCCACCGCTTCGCCGACACCAGCGGCATCGGCGAGCTGGCGCGTGCGGTGAATGCCGGCGATAACGAAGCCGTGCAGACCGTGCTGGCAGCGTCCCACCGCGACGTGAGCTGGACCGCCGAATACGCCCACCTCGTCACGCTGACCGTCGAAGGCCAACGCCAACCCGCCCATGACTCAAAGCTGGTGGCGCCGGACCAGCGTCATGCCGGCGAACACCGGAATGACACGCCATCCGACATGCCACCGAAGCCCGGAACATTGCCCATTGACGATGGGTCCAACGACGCACCACGCGGCTATCGCCATTACCTTGAACTGCTGCAGCGCGAACGCCCGGATGCCGAGGCCGGCGACGATGCCTTCGCCAAGTGGGCAAGCCGCGTGCTGGAGGCCCACAGCCACTTCCAGTTGCTGTGTGCCCTGCGCAACGGCCCCTTCGGCACCCATGCACTCAACCAGCGTATCGCCGAAGCACTGCATGCCAACGACCTGATCGACACGGACCGTGGCTGGTACGAAGGCCGTCCGGTGATGGTGCTGCGCAACGACTACATGCTGGGCCTGATGAACGGCGACGTCGGCATTGCACTGCGCCGCCCCGACCGCGACGGCGTCATGCGCCTGCACGTGGCTTTCCCAAGCAATGGCGCCACGCCTGGCGACAACACCGTGCGCTTCATCCTGCCCTCGAGGCTGGAAGAAACCGACACCGTCTACGCCATGACCGTGCACAAGTCGCAGGGCTCGGAGTTCGAACACACCGCCCTGCTGCTACCCGACCAGGCCACCGTCGTGCTTACCCGCGAATTGCTCTACACCGGCATCACCCGCGCGCGACGGCATTTCAGCCTGGTCGCCCCGCAAGCCAGCATCGATCTGGCCACCAGCCAGCGCACGCAGCGGCATTCAGGCCTGGCCGAGCGTTTGCAGAACCCTCGGAAGCCTGCAGATACCCTGTAGGAGCCCACTAGTGGGCGATGCTCTTCGCCACACGAAGGGAAGGCATCGCACACAAGTGCGCTCCTGCTACAAAGCCGGATCCTGCAAGACGATGACCAAATCCAATCCAGTCCCACAATTCACCAACAGGTGACGTCACCGGTCGATGCACTACGCGTCCCCGACTGGTCCAGCGACAGCGTGCCGCACTTGGTGTCGCGCGTCAGCTGTGCATTGATGGGCGTCGCCTGAGCGGTGTACGCCGAACTCGACGGCGCAGCCGGCGAGAAGGCATAGCTGTAATTCGCTCCGGTTTGCTGCGCGCTGCGGCAATCCAGCGCGGGCATCGTGGCCCCCTTGTAGCTGAGGGTGGTGGTGTAGTAGCGCTCCATGTAGTTGGCCACCTCCGACAAGCAGGCTTCCGCCGCCACTCGATGGGTCTTGGTGATATGCGACGTGTACGACGGATAGGCAATCGCCGCCAGGATCGCGATGATCGCCACCACTATCATCAACTCGATCAGGCTGAAACCACCACCATGATCGCCGAGGAATGGGCCGTTACCAGGAACGACAGATATTGCATCTCGCTTGCATGCTGGATAACACATCGTCCGCCCCTTACTGACTGATCAGTTCCTGCCACGACACACGTGTCATGGCCCCGGTCGAACCCGACGTTTTCAGGCTCGCAGTAGTGCCGTTGTCGAAGCTCACCAGCATCGAACCGCCGACAAAGATTGGATTGTTCGGCAGCGAATTGAAGCCCACACCTGCCGCCGCAACCACTTTCCCGCCTGAACCGCCCGGCCCCGACCCCGGCAACGTGATCATATCGCTGCTGTTGATACTACCGTCGCCATTCACGTCGAAGAAGTTGCTCGGTGGATTGCCGCCGGTGAACGGATTGATCGCCATGACCCAACCACGGCCGGAAGGATTGCAAACGTCTGTCACCTCGGGGATACGTGTAGTCCCCAACAGCAAATTACCCTGGAACTGGTTGGGAGTGACCATCCGCTCACCTTGGGCAACCATGGCTCCGCTCGCTCCAGTCGGCGATTCCAGGTCGAGATACCAGCCGCGCTTGCCGGAGAGATCCGGCGTGCCATCGGCATTGGTCCCAGCCGCGGACACCGCTCGCGCCGGCAGGGTCGGCGGATTGGTGGTGGCGTCGCCTGCCTGCTCCGCAATGATCGAACGTTGCACGAGGTCACTGCGCGTCGCAGGCAACGCAGGCAAGCTGGATGCGTTCGTCCCCGCTTGTGCAACCACGCCATACCAGGTCTGTACTTGCATATTGGCGAGATCGGTGCTGCTCAGGTATTGCCCCGTACCGAAGAACAACCATACGTTACCGGTCGCGGGATCCTTGCCTGCCAGCATGCCCCCCGTAATAGGCTGGGTGTTGGTGCCATCAGTAGCCGTGAATATCTTGGTGCCCGCACAATTCGTGTCGAGGTTTCCACAAGCCGTGATGGAGGCATTCTTGCCCTTGCCGGAAAGATAGTTGAGCGGAAATGACCAGACATTCCCGTGCAAGTCGCCTGCATAAGCCTCCGTACTGACGCCGGCACTGGCATCGTCCATCCAGGCGACCGGAGCAGCCAACCCGTTCCCAGTCGAGGTGTCGCCGGTCGTGTGCACGGACAGGCTGCCCGTGGCGAGGTCGAACTGCAGCAGGGCCGACACGCCTTCAGCGCTGTTGTAACCATTGCCGATCAGCACCGACCAGCTGCCATCCGTCGTCTGCGCAATCACCGGCTTGCCCACCATCTGGCCAATGTAGCCACTGCCCGTCTTGCCATCCGTGGCGTAACGTTCCCACAGCAAGGCGATATTGGCGGGATCGGTTACATCCAGTGCATACACCGATTTGGCCGTGCCCCGACCAGTAGTGCCCACCAGAATGGTATGCCACGACGAGCCGTTGATCTGCGTGAGTGACGGAAGATAGGCATCCGCAACGGTCAGCTCGCCATCGTTGTAATACTGGTGCGGCTGTGCAGTAGTGGTGCCGTAGTTAGGATCGGAAAGGTTCTTCACTCCAGCCAGAATCACCGCCGCCGGCAGGTACGCGAAAGTCTCCGCGCCCGTGCTGGCGTCGAAAGCATGCAGCATGCCGTCGTTGGCCGCCACATAGACCAGCGGCGTACGCGTCGAGGCCTTGCTCGCCGTGGCAACGCCGGTGGTGGCGTCGACTGAACCAACGGCGAAAGCGTTGAAAGTATCGGTCCCGGTAAACGACTGGTTCGCGAATTCATTGGGATCGGGCGCTCCGGAATAAACCGGCTGCGAATCCACGATGTCGCCCAATGGCGTATCGCGAGTACGGTAGATGCCGCTGGAGTGGCTCTGTTCCAGCGAGCCGTCGCCGCGCAAATAGTTCACGATATTCATCTGATCGGTAGCTGTGCTTCCAAGCGCTGTCAGCTCATTGCTCGACAGAGCCGGCGGAGCGGCCGCGCCACTGGAGTCGGTACCGTTCTTGAATGCCACCAGCGTTGGGCTTCCCGTGGCGTCGGGATCGTAAGTCTGGATATTGCGCCCACTCGCTGCAGGCAACATGCTGGACGCTGTCCACTTGGCCGTGGGGGTAATGACGCCCGTATTGGGATTCACCGTCGATGCCTTGAGGTCGCCCTTCCACTTGGCCGTGTAATAGTTGGCCTGATAGGCCATGGTGCCAGTCTTCAACTGGGTGGAGTTCGCCGCCAGGCTGGCACCGGTACCCACGCGCTCGGTTGCACGCTTCAGCGCATCCTGCAGGCCGCTGGTGAAGGAATCCGGGCTGGTGGCGGAATAGAAACCACCGTGGCCGTTGACCGCCGCATGTGCGAGATCCGCAATGTTGTTGATGCTGTTCGAAGCGGGCTGCGGCCATCCAGCGAAACCACTGGGCTTGGTACCGCCTTGCGCCCACTTGAACACGTCGGTCATGTCGATCTTACTGCCGCTGCTATCCTTCGGCGTAAAGCCCAGGCCCATCGTGAAGGTGGTCATGTGCTGCCAGAACGCCGGATCTTCGGTGCTGGGTGGAACCTCGTTGGACGTGGTGCTGCGCAAGTCCTTCTTCCAGTAATACATTGCCACGTCGGCAAGCGAAGGGCTGCCGTCCGATGTTGGCGTATCACCTCCCGAATAAGGGGCCACGGCGCTATAGGTATAAGACTGGTCGTTGGAGCCGCTATTGGTCGGGCCACTGGTATCGCTGGCTCCAGAAGTGGTCTGGGAAGAATAGCTTCCGTTCCAGAAACCGTCGGTGGTCAAAATGGTGTACGACTGACGGCAAGCCAATTCGGGCGTATTCGTCGTGGGATCCGCCACCGGATCGCTGGACATTGTTTGCCAAGGTTGACTCGTCTTGTAATAGGCACCCACCGCATCCAGCGCCTGACGCAGGGGGGTTCCGTTGTTGGGGGTAATGCTGGTTACCCAGTTCCAGAAGTTGCTTTTCTGCGTGTCCGATGAGCCATCCCCGAAAGGCTTGACATAGGCAATATATTGACTATTGAATTCTTTGTAATTGCCCGTCCCGAGACCCGTGATTGCCGAGGAGCCATTATTGTCGATCGAGCCAAAACCCACGCGATACTTTGAATCAAGTTTCGAAAATGCGGTCATCAGGCCGCTCTTGGCCATCAGGATGCGCTTGCGGTAATACGAGAACCAGATGGCAATGTTCTGGCCAGCCTGCACATTGCTTGGCGCGGCAACGCCTGATTTGTCGCTGTCGTCGGTACACGTCGCCCCAGATGTCCAGGCACTGCTCGCCTCAGCCGCAGTGCAATCCGACGACTTGCCGACATAGTTTCTTACGTAATTTCCGTCCCCATCCACCGTTGAGTACGTAAACAAATAGGTATAGCTGACCGTCACTCCCGACGGTTCACACCAACCCGTAGCACTGTTATACGTATCGCCCGATTTGCAACTGTATGCACTGTATGCATCTCTGTAAGACTGACGACGCCGACTCCAAGAACTGGGGTCGTAGCAAACACCACTGGTGGAGTCGAGAGTGTACCCAGACGCACACTGCTCAGTAGGCCGATATGTTGCCGTACCTGACGGAAACGCCGTGTAATAAGAAAAATCGTAAAGAAGCGAATCCGGACAATTGCTGGCACTGTAACCGTTGAAATCACACATCTGCGTCGATGCATGCTGCGTCACATCCACGGTCGTGCTTGTACTGCTGAACGGGTCAGCATAGGCACCACTCAAACCCGTTGGCGCAGCCTGACTTGAACCATCTGCCTTTACCGGCACGGTATAAGTGATTTTCGGGTTGTAATACGTGCCATTGACACTGGAACTGCGCAACCCATCGACAGGCACGTAGGTATCTTGGTATCCGTTTTCATCCACCCCCGTGGCATTCCCTGTCAAATAATTCGCATCCGGCATGAAATCCCATGCCATCGACCCCGAATCATCCAGCATCAGCACGATATTCGGCGGAATTGACGGCTGCAGCGTCAGTGGTTGTTGGTCGACTGTCACGGTACTGGTGCTGCTCGTTGCGGCATGCACCGGCTGAACGTAGGCCATGCCCATCAGCCAGATGCACAGACCTGTTGAGAGAGCCCGGCCAAGCAGCGTGGCAAAGCCACCCTGTGCACGAGGAGGTGAAACACGCTCCATGACATCGCCGGAGAGAGAAACCCGATACCTGGTGACAGGCGCAAGCGCCAGCGCTCCCTTTGCACATGCACGCCACGGCAACAGGCGGTCTTTCCAGGTTTCCAAACACGAGGCGATATTCATGACGTCCACTCTAGAGTTGCAGCACAGCTCGGCCATGCATGCGGTAATGTCCGGTACGGTCAGTTTTGCTTGATGACTGCCTGGAGAGTCACCACGGCACGATCCCCTATCGTGGCAGGGTCTCCGCTACGTGCGGTGATGCGGTAGTACACCGCGGTGGAAGAGGATCCCTGCACACCGTAGTTGCGCGAGTTGGCGGTCTGGTTGAAGCCGGTGTTGTTGGTCGTATCGACCCAGTTGCCCATGTTCTCCACCACGAACTGCGGCTGGCCGGCCGCCACGGCACTGGCACTGAAGTCGCCAGCCGCCGTCCCGGTACTCACCGTATGGATACCGCCGGAAGGCAGGTTCGAGTCAGCGAACGGATTGGAAAGGCACACGACACCGCTGGCCTGGCAATCTCGGGCGATGATGCCGGGGTTGCTGGAGACCAAGGCCTCACCGGCACGTAGCCCGGCTTCGGCACTCTGGAAGGCAATCTGCCGGTCATACTGATTGGATGCCATCTTGTTCTGCATGATGGTGCCGCGCACGCTCGCCAGCCCCACCAAGGTAATGAGCAGCAACAAAATCAGCGCCACTACCAGCGCAATGCCTTGCTGGGCACGTGCCATGCTCGACATGGCACGCCCACGCAAACGGTAAACAATGATGGGTTTCATGTCAGTGGACTCGGTTGCGCACCGTGGTAGTCGAGGTGAACGAACGTACAAGCGGCTTTGCGTCGGTACCGGCTCGCTGGTACGTGCTCTCTACCGTCAGGATGATCTTTGCCGCATCGACGGTCGCCCAGCCTGTACCGATGTCGGTGGCCGTTTGATAAGCGCTGCTCGATGGCTGGAGATAGGAAATCGTCATTCCGGTGACATTGCGTACCATCTCCTGCGTTGTAGTTGACGCGCTGCCACCACTGGTCACCAGGGCCAGGCGATACAACGATTGCCCACCCGCAGGGTTCGTGCCGATATACCAGTCGACCCCGGTGAGCTTGGCAACCCGCGAGTTGGGTGGAAAAGTGTAGGTATTCCCGTTCTGGCTCGAGCAATCAGTCGGATAGCCCAGCCCCTTCGAGCAGTTTCCGGGAAACGGCTTTGTGCCACTGCTGTTCGCGTTGTGCACGACCGTGACATTGTTCGAATTGATGTTCGTGATCTGCAGGATGGCTGCATGATCAAAATCGCAGACCATGATCACGTCGCCAGTCTGCAGATCATTGGTGCTCTCGTTGATCTTGAAGTTGGCCGAGTTTGACGAGGGTGTTTGCGAAACGCTCAGCCCCATTCCTCCCGTACTCAGGACATGGACGGAACTGGTGCCCTTCACCGGAGCGCCATCACCCTTCAGACCGCTGAGCGCGGGGTCGGTGGTGGCGTCATCGTACCCGTGCAAGGCGTTTGGCCAGTCAGCCCACCAGTCATTCGTGGATGGGTTCAATACATTGGACACGCGCCCACTGCTTGTATCGCAACCGGTGAGTCCTGCATCACGAATGTCGCGCGCAAGCATTTCGAAAGCTATGCGCGAGCTGTCCTGCACGTCGCCCAGCGCATCGTTCGTGCGATAGGTCCGTTGGCCAGCCAGGAACACACTGGTAACGCCCGCGATGACGATAAGGCCAAGCAGCATGGCCACCATCAATTCCACGAGGGTAAAGCCATTCGAAAACCGTAGCCTTCCGTTTCGGCTCAGGGAAAAAGGATTGTTCATAGCATGGCCTTCGTGACGACCTGCTGGGTAGAACTGCCTTGCAGGCCAGCCCGGCTGTCGTCGAACTGGATCGTGATCGTGCAATAGGCAGTATTGGTGCCTGTGGCATTCGTGCAGTCAACCTTGCCTGTGGTGCTGGCAGTAGCACCGAGATCCTTGCCCAGTTGCCCACACCATTGGTTGAGCTGAAGACTGGCCAGCGAGGCACCTGCTGCCGGGCAAGCATTCGCCGTGACTGTCGTGGTATATGAACCACTGGTTGCACCGGTAAGGTCGGCGCGCATTGCATCCAGGATCGAGTAGGTGTCGATCGTGGCCATGCTGCGCGCCATCGCGCTGTTGTTCGTGGACAGAGACATCGCCTGCAATGCCGCTATGCCGAGGAAGCCGATGGACAGCACCAGCACGGCCACCAGCACCTCGATGAGACCGACACCCGCCTGCACACGAGGCGTCCGGGATGAGCGATACATTCGTCGAATGATCATTGGCACGTGGAACTCGTAGTGATGTCAACATGGACGATCGAACCCGTGGTAATGCTGACCACCCGGTGATTGTCCGAACTGAGCGAGGTGGTGCAGATATCCGCCACCGTGCCGTCGGAAAGCGTTGTCAGGCTGGTCGGGGCATAACCCAGCCCCTGGCCATTGAATCGCACGGCTTTCATGCTGCCATTGAGCTGGATACCGCCTTCGAGTCCCATATTCGGGGCTTGTACAAGCACGGAAGTCGTTCCGTTGACCACGGTGTAAACGGCGCCAGCATTGCTTCCACACAGGCCGCCCAACGTGTCGCTGCCGTTGGCGGTACTGCTGTCGCTGCAAAACTGGACGCTGGCATTGCGCTTGACAGCTTCCATCCTCGCCACATTGAGCGCACCGACAACGTCATTGGCAGCGGTGGTTAGCCGGTTGGACAAGGTGAGATTGCGGAAACTCGGCACCGCGATGGCGGTAAGGATCACGGCCACGGCCAAGGTGATCATCAGCTCGACCAGGGTGAAGCCGCGTTGCCGTGGCGTCGGCGCAAGTTCACGACTCGCGCAATGCATGGCATCCCCGGCCATGATCGACAGGCGCGCCCGCCGCCCCATAAGAAATCGCATGGAAATCCCCCTGTATCTCGTGACTCACTCTAGCGAGCTGCCCTGGCAAGCCCACTCTCTGGCCGACAAGCGGCGGATTCGAGCCGACGAGCGGTTCCTAGCCAGATCCGGAACTTGCACTAGGTCACACTGCGCCAACATCGGCGCACCCGATAACTCCGCAACGTCGCCCCCCCCCGAGGCGTCCATCAGCTCGCGAAGGGCGCAAGTTTGGCCGCAGCCATGCTTGCACGCCACCCGGCCTGCCCGTACACTTCGCGGCTCACCGTGGAATATGGCTCAGTGGGTGGAGCGACGCATTTCTCGTGCGACTTCGGTGTCTCCAGTTTTGCCGTTGTAGCTCAGTTGGTAGAGCAACTGATTCGTAATCAGTAGGTCGGAGGTTCGACTCCTCTCAACGGCACCAGGACAAGCAAAAGGCCTGCAGCGATGCGGGCCTTTTGCTTGTGGCATCGCGAGCGCACCTCCACGTATCCGGGTTCGTCCCCTATAGGAAACCTCGAAAAGCCCCGTCACTCTAGCGAAAGCTGGAACCCTGCGCCTTCAAGGCATTGAAAAGCAAAGGCACTGGATTCCTGCTTTCGCAGGAATGACGAGCAAAATAAGGTTATTCGAGATCCTTATGGTGCAGAAGGCGTGGACATAACTTCTACGCGGGATTGACGCCCGCAGTCCTTAAGTAGGTGTCAGGCGCCACGGCGGGCGGGAAGTTGGCTTTTCGCCCGGTCGGTGGCGTGGCAACCGAAGGAGGACGCGTCATGAATGCGATCGGTAGCTCCCGTCCAGGCCCGTTTGAACTGGATGTCATCACCCGCAGCGATCACGCCCCGACCAACCATGAGCGCTATGGCAATTGGGCGCAGAAGTTCTACGGCAACGGTTTCCACGAGGCTTTCAAGGACGCCGAAACGCCGGCGAGCTATGCGCTGGCGTTCGATGTGTCGGCAGCGGTGGTTCACTGAGGCCTGCCCGGTAGGAGCGCACTCGTGGGCGATGCTTTCTCTCCCCGGCCCTGACGAATGAGCAAAGTAAAGGCATCGCCCGTGAACGGGCTCCTACAGTGGCATTCCACGATGACGACACGCGCCGTCAGGGCGTAACGACGCGCAGCTCTTTCGGCAACGCGAAGGTGATGCTTTCCGGCTCGCCATCCAGTTCGCGCACTTCGCCCGCGCCCCACGATTGCAGGCGGGCGATGACGTCACGCACCAGCTTCTCGGGGGCGGAGGCTCCCGCGGTCAGGCCGATGTGTTGCACGCCGTCGAGCCACTGGCGTTCGATATGTTCGGCGCCGTCGATCAGATAGGCGCGCACGCCCTGCTTCTCGGCCAGCTCGCGCAGGCGGTTGGAGTTGGAGCTGTTGACCGAGCCCACCACCAGCATCAAGTCCACCGCATCGGCGAGCCGGCGCACGGCATCCTGGCGATTCTGCGTGGCGTAGCAGATGTCGTCCTTGCGCGGGCCTTCGACATCCGGGAATTTCTCGCGCAGGGCGGCGATGATCGCCTTGGTGTCGTCCACCGACAACGTGGTCTGAGTGACGTAGGACAACTGGTGCGGGAAGGCCGGCGTCAACATGGCCACATCCTCCACCGACTCGACCAGCAGGATCTCGCCGGTGTTGGCAGGGTTCCACTGCCCCATGGTGCCTTCCACTTCCGGATGACCGGCATGACCGATCAGCACCACGCTGCGGCCGATGCGCCCTAGTCGCGCCACTTCCATGTGCACCTTGGTGACCAGTGGACAGGTGGCGTCGAACACCTTCAGGTCGCGTTGCTCGGCTTCCTCGCGCACCGCCTTGGACACGCCATGGGCGCTGAAGATCACCGTGGCACCGTCGGGCACTTCGTGCAGTTCCTCGACGAACACCGCGCCGTCGTGGCGCAGCTTGTCGACCACGTAGCGGTTGTGCACCACCTCGTGCCGCACGTAGATTGGCGCACCGTAGGATTCCAGCGCACGGTCGACGATGGCAATGGCGCGGTCGACACCGGCACAGAAACCGCGGGGATTGGCGAGCAGGATGTCCATAGTAAAAGCCGTGGCCTTGTCCCTCCCCCTGCTTGCAGGGGGAGATGGAGGGGGTCGCGCACCGGGCTTACCCCTCCCCAACCCTCCCCTGCACGCAGGGGAGGGAGTGATAGAGAGCAGGCAGCAATTATCGCACGCCGCCTTTTTCCGTGCCGCCGAACAGCCCGAACACCACCAGTATCACCGCTCCGACGGTCACCCCGCAGTCGGCGATGTTGAACACGGGGTAATGCCAGTTCCGGTAGTAGACGTCGATGAAATCGGTGACCTGGGCCGCATGCAGGCGATCGATCAGGTTGCCCAGCGCGCCGCCGATGATCAGCGCCAGCGGCAGTGCCGTGCGCCAGTCACGCCGCGCGGTACGTGCCAGCCACACCACCAGCACCGCGCTGATGACGATGGCCAGCACCACGAAGAACCAGCGCTGCCAGCCGCCGCTCATGGCCAGGAAGCTGAAGGCCGCGCCGGGGTTGAAGGTCAGCGTCCAATTGAGGAAACCGGGAATCACCGGGTGTGGCACGCCCGGCTGCAGCCCGGTCAATGCCCACCATTTGCTGAGCTGGTCCAGGGCGATGACGACGACGGAAAGCAGCAGCCAGGGCAAGGCGTTGGGTTTGGGATGAGTCATGAGCTGATCGCGCCGTGGTGATTTACTCCCTCTCCCCTGCGGGGAGAGGGTTGGGGGTGAGGGGCTAATCTTGCGTTGAGGTAACGTCGAAGCATGCTTTGGAAAGGTTTTCGCTAGCACCCGCCCCTCACCTCGATCCTCTCCCCGGAGGGAGAGGAAGAAGGGCAAGGAGTCAGAACCAGCGGCGGCTTTCGCCCGGGCCTTCCACATTGCCGACGCAACGGCCGCACAGTTCGGGGTGGTCGGCATGGCTGCCCACGTCATCACGCCGGTGCCAGCAACGCACGCACTTGGCCGCGTCGCTGACCGTGGCGGAGACCCACACGTCGGCGCCCTCCAACTCGGTGAGCACGGCGTCTTCCGGCTGGCCGCCGGCCTTGTCCAGGCGCACATCGGAGGTGATGAAGACGAAGCGCAGCTCGTCCATCGCCGGCGCGTAGCGCGTCACCGTGGCCTCATCGGCATGGATTGTCAGCTTCGCTTCCAGCGCCGCGCCAATCTGGCCGCCCTTGCGCATACCTTCGAGCACGCGCGAAGCGGTGTCGCGGATCGCCAGCAGGTCGTGCCAGTAACGCCGCTGTTCGGGCGAGTTCTGGGTGGCGACCAGCCCGTCGTACCAGGTTTCGAACAGCACGCTTTCGCCGTGCTCGCCGGGCAGGCTGCGCCAGATTTCCTCGGCGGTGAAACCCAGGATCGGCGCCAGCCAGCGCACCAGCGCCTCGGCGATGCGGTACATCGCGCTCTGCGCGCTGCGCCGGCCGTGACTGTCGGCGGGCATGGTGTAGAGGCGGTCCTTGGTGATGTCCAGGTACAACGCCCCCATCTCGTTGGTGCAGAAGTTCTGCACGCGCGCCACCACTTCGGGGAAGTCGTAACGCTCGTAGGCGGCGATCACCGCCTGCTGCACGTCGCAGGCCTGCTGCACGGCCCACTGGTCCAGCGGCAGGCTGTCTTCCACCTTGACCAGATGCTTCGTCGGATCGAAACCGTCGAGATTGCCGAGCAGGAAGCGCGCGGTGTTGCGCAGGCGGCGATAGCTGTCGGACACGCGCTTCAGGATCTCGTCGGAGACGCTCATCTCGTTGCGGTAGTCGGCCGAAGCCACCCACAGGCGCAGCACGTCGGCGCCCAGCGTATCCATCACCTTCTGCGGCGCGACCACGTTGCCCAGCGACTTGGACATCTTGCGGCCTTGCGCATCCACGGCGAACCCGTGGGTGAGCACGTCATCGTAGGGCGCACGGCCGTGAATCGCGCTGGAAGTGAGCAGCGACGACTGGAACCAGCCGCGATGCTGGTCCGAGCCTTCCAGGTACATCACCTTGTATTCGCTTGCGTCGCCCTGCTGCAGCTCGGGCCGCTGGCCGATCACCGCGAAATGGGTGACGCCGGAGTCGAACCACACGTCCAGCACGTCGGTGACCTTGTCGTAATCCTTCGCCTGGTCACCCAGCAGCTCGGCCGGATCGAGGTCGTACCAGGCATCGATGCTGCCCTGCTCCACCCGCTTCGCCACCTGTTCCAGCAGCGCCACGGAATCGGGATGCGGCTCCTGCGTGGCCTTGTGCACGAACAGCGCGATCGGCACGCCCCAGGTACGCTGACGGCTGATGCACCAGTCCGGGCGCCCGGCGACCATGCCGGCGATGCGTTCCTCGCCCCAGCCCGGCACCCAGCGCACGTCCTTGATCGACTTCAACGCGGTATCGCGCAGGCCCGCCTGCTCCATGCCGATGAACCATTGCGGCGTGGCGCGGAAGATCACCGGCGTCTTGTGGCGCCAGCAGTTCGGATAGCTGTGTTCGATCTTCGCGTGCGCCAGCAGCACGCCACGCGCACGCAGCAGCTCGACGATGGCGTCGTTGGCCTTCCAGATATGCATGCCGACCAGGTCGAGGTCGCCGGCCTTCGGCGTGCCTTCGTGGTAGGTGCCGCGTGCGCCGATGTAGTTGAGCAGGCCGATGCCGTTCTCGCGGCCGACCACGAAATCTTCCACGCCGTGATCGGGTGAGGTATGCACCGCACCGGTACCGTCCTCGGCACTGACGTGATCGCCAAGGATCACCGGCACGACGCGCTCGTAGAACGGGTGGCGAAGCTGCGTGCCGTTGAGCGCTTCGCCCGCCACATGGCCCAGCACCTTGCTCCCCTCTCCCCGCGGGAGAGGGGCTGGGGGTGAGGGTTCGGCGGAGCCGGAAGGCCGCGCTTCGCCCGTACCCTCACCCGTCCTTCGGGCACCCTCTCCCAGAGGGAGAGGGGAATAACGGGCCAGCGACTTGTCGACCAGCTGGCTGGCGATCACCAGCAGCACGCGCTTGCCGCCGCGCGCCGGGCCTTCGACCAGTGCGTATTCCAGCTCCGCACCCAGCGACACCGCCTGACTTTCCGGCAGCGTCCATGGCGTGGTGGTCCAGATCGGCACGGCGACGACGGCATCGCCGGCGTCCACGCCGAACTTCGCAGCCAATGCCTTCGGGTCGACCGCGTCATAAGCCACGTCCACGGCCGGCGACTGCTTGTCGCCGTATTCGATCTCGGCCTCGGCCAGCGCCGAACCGCAATCGAAGCACCAGTGCACCGGCTTGGCGCCGCGCACCACGTGGCCATTGGCGACGATGCGCGCCAGCGCGCGGATCATGTCGGCCTCGTACTTGAAATCCATCGTGCGGTACGGGTTTTCCCAATCACCCAGCACGCCCAGACGCTTGAAGCCGGCACGCTGCGCATCGACCTGCTCGGCGGCGTATTCACGACACTTCTGGCGGAAGGCGCGGGCGTCGAGCTTGTCGCCCGGCTTGCCGAACTTCTTCTCGACCGCGATCTCGATCGGCAGGCCGTGGCAATCCCAGCCCGGCACGTACGGTGCACGGCAGCCGGCCAGCAGCTTCGAGCGCACCACCATGTCCTTGAGGATCTTGTTCACCGCATGGCCGATATGGATCGCGCCATTGGCGTACGGCGGGCCATCGTGCAGCACGAACGCCTTGTCGCGCCCGGCCGCCTTCTGCTGGATCTGCGCGTAGCGGCCGGCCTTTTCCCACTCGGCTAGCCAGCCCGGCTCGCGCTTGGGCAGATCGCCGCGCATCGGGAAATCCGTCTGCGGCAGGTTGATGGTGCTCTTGTAATCCTGGGTCATCGCTGGGGTGCCATCTGTAGGGCCGTCGTCATGGCGGCCTTGCGTTGTCTGCGCCCCGGGCTATGGACCCCCGAAGCGCCGTTTGACCGCCCGCCACGCGCGGCGGCAGGCGCACGCGCTCGGGCGATTGCCTCAAATAATAATAATGCTCGCGCCGACCACGTTCTCGTGGCGGTGTGTGGTGGATTGCGGATAGAACATGTGACTGGGGTTCATGCGCGGGCCAGTACCGGATTCATGCCCAGGATCTCCCGGGCCGAACGCGCATCATGATCCATCTGCGCCGTGAGTGCATCCAGACCGTCGAATTTCTGCTCGTCGCGCAGTTTGGCCACGAACTCCACCGCCATGCGCCGGCCATACAGGTCGCCGTCGAAATCGAACAGGTGCGTCTCCAGCAGCGGCTCGCTGACCTCGTTCACCGTGGGGCGCACGCCGAGGCTGGCCACGCCGGGCCAGCTGCACTCGCTTTCGCCCAGGCCCACGCGCACCGCGAAGATGCCCTGCACCGGACTGACCCGTTGGCGCAAGTGGATGTTGGCGGTGGGAAAGCCCAGCGTGCGACCCAGCTGGTTGCCGTATTCCACCCTGCCCTCGATCACGAACGGGCGACCGAGCAGGTGCGCGGCGCCGGCAAACTCGCCGGCGGCCAGCAGCATGCGCACGCGACTGGCCGAAACGCGGCTGTCATCCAGCAATACCGACGGCATGGTGCACGCCTTGAAGCCACTCTCGGCGCCCATCCGCTCCAGCATCGCGACATCGCCGGCACGCTTGTGGCCGAAGCGGAAATCGGCGCCGACCCAGACTTCCCGCGCGGCCAGCCGTTCGACCAGCACGCGACGCACGAAATCCTCGGCCGACATGGCCGTGAGCGCGGTGTTGAAACGCAGCAACAGGGCGTGTTCCATGCCGGCCGCGGCAAAACCTTGCAGCTTCTCGCGCACGCTGGACAGGCGCGGCAACGGCTCTTTCGAGAAAAACGCTCGCGGCAGCGGCTCGAAACTCACCACCACCGGCACACAGCCAAGTACAGCCGCGCGCTCGCGCACCTCGGCCAGCAAGGCCTGGTGTCCGCGGTGCAAGCCATCGAAGGCCCCGACCGCCATGACGCTGCCGCCGGGAGCCAGACACGGCCCCGCAACATCCCGGGAGAGTCTCATCATCGCCTGAGTATAACGGGACCATCGCCACGCGTAATGCCCGACACGGCCCAGCCCGCGTGAAAAGCGTCGCCGCCGAATGATGGCTACCAGGCCGTCAGCGCTAGGAGCGTGGGCGGTAGAAACTTTCGAGGCGAAAAAGTGGCTGCGTGAGGACAGATTTTCGACGATTCGCCGGCCCATAGTGGTTCTATGGGCCAAGAAGCGACGGAAATATGGACCACGCAGACGCTTTTGCAGCCCGGAAGATTTCTGCCGCCCACGCTCCTTGGACCACAACCGCCATCAATTCCCGCGCAAGTCGCGCAAGCGGAAGCCGCAGGCGAACAGCGTGCCGACGTAAGCCAGCCCACCTGCGGTCACCAGCACGGCCAGATGCCAGACCCGCACGAACACCGGCACCACGGTCCAGTGCGGCCACAGCCAGCGACCAGCCAGCAGGACCACGATCATCGCCGCGCACGACACCGCCAGTCGCAGCCAGTGCCGCGCCCAGCCGGGCTGGTGGTCATACACGCCGGCACGTTTCAACCAGCGCCACAGCAACGCGAACTGCAGGTAGTTGGACAACACGCTGGCCATCGCCAGGCCCACGTGCAAGCCCGGCACCTGTGCGATGCCCTGCAACCAGCCGAGCTGCTTCTGCGCCGGCGTCGCCCACAGCTCGAACAGCAACGCCACCAGCAGCCCGTTGAACAGCATGTTGGTCACCAGCGACACCAGCGCCGCACGCACCGGCGTGCGCGTGTCCTGCCGCGAATAGAACGCCGGCAACACCACTTTCACCAGGGCATAGGCCGGCACGCCGCAACTCAGCGCCATGGTCGACAGAGTGGTCATGTGCGTGTCGAACACGGTGTACTGGCCGTTCTGGAAGAACGTGCTCACCAGCGGCTCGGCCAGCAGCAGCAGCGCGAACATCGCCGGCACGGCGATCAGCAGCGTGGTGCGCACGCCCCAGTCCAGCGCCCTGGAGAAACCCGCCCGATCGGTACCGACATGATGGCGCGACAGCGCCGGCAGGATCACCGTGCCCAGCGCCACGCCAAACACGCCCAGCGGCAATTCGAGGAAGCGCGTGGACTGGTACACCCAGGTCTGCGAGCCGGTGACCAGCAAGGTGATCAGCACCGTATCCAGCAGCAGGTTGATCTGCCCCACCGAAGCGCCGAACAGCGTCGGCACCATGAGTTTCATGATCCGGCGCACTTGCGGGTGGCGCCAGCCCCAGCGCGGCAGCGACAACAGGTCGAGCCCGCGCAACGCCGGCAGCAGGAACAGCAGCTGCAACACGCCGGCCACCAGCACTGCCCAGCCCAGCGCCATGATCGGCACCTGCAGCCGCGGTGCCAGCCACAACGCGCCGAAGATCATGCACACGTTGAGGATCACCGGCGTCATCGCCGGCAGGCCGAAGCGATGGAAACTGTTCAGCGCACCGCCGGCCAAGGCCGTCAGCGACACGAACAACAGATAAGGGAATGTCAACCGCAACAACCCGATGATCAGGTCGAACTTGTGTGGCTGTGCAATATCACCCGGTGCGAACACCGTCGCCACCTGCGGGGCGAAGATCAGCCCCAGCGCGGTAATCAGCAGCAACACCCCACCCAGCGTGCCCGCCACGCGCGCGGTCAGCTCCTTCAGCTCGGCGTGACTGCGGGTTTCCTTCACCTCGGTGAATACCGGCACGAAGGCGGTGGAGAACGAGCCTTCGGCGAACATCCGCCGCATGAAATTGGGAATGCGGAAGGCGATGACGAACGCATCGGTGGCTGCCGAAGCACCGAACACGTGACTCATTGCCACGTCCCGGGCCAGCCCGAGCACGCGTGAAACCATGGTCATGCTGCTGAACGACAGCAACCCGCGAAGCATGCTGGGGGACTTCATGCGGCTGTGGGAACCTTCAATGGCGGGCAAGCGCATAGTGTGCCAGCCAGCGCCGGCCAATGGTCGGGCCAACTCGTGTCACAATGGCGGCATCGCGATCACGCCATCCCGCCGATGCCACCCTTGGCACTGCCAAGTGGTTGACCCGACAGCCCTGTGCGCGCATAATTGTGCGTCTTTTTTCCAACACTCAAGCCTTTCCGGAGTTCTACCTTGGCCAACATCAAGTCCGCGAAGAAGCGTGCGCGCCAGTCCGAGCAGCGCCGCCTGCGCAACGTCAGCGCCCGCTCCATGGTCCGTACCGCCCTCAAGAAGGTCGTCAAGGCCATCGAGGCCAAGGACAAGGCTGCCGCCGTTGAAGCCTTCGCCGCCGCCCAGCCGGTGATGGATCGTTACGCCGCCCGCGGCCTGATCCACAAGAACAAGGCCGCTCGCCACAAGAGCCGCCTGAACGCGAAGATCCACGAGCTGGCGTAAGCCGCTCCGCTTTTCGTGTTCCACGGAAAGCCGGCGCCTGCGCCGGCTTTTTCGTGTGCCCGGAACAACCCGGCACACCCGGCTGATGCCTCCTCCGGCCATTTTGTGACGCGCGCACGCACGCACCGCACAAACGCAAGCTTCCGGCGCACTGCCACTTGTACGGCCACGCTAGTATCCTCGGCTTGCCGATTGCGCAAACCGCTGTCTTCAGCATGCCCAAGGGGATAACCATGAATACGATTCTGAAACTCGCATTGGCGTGCGCCGGCGCCGCCTCGCTCAGCGCCTGCATTTCGACCCAGTCTTACGTGGGCCCCGCCAGCCCCATGGCCAGCACGACGGCACTGCGCAGCCTGAGCCAGCCGATTCCGGTGAAGGTCAACACCCAGTTCCAGGTGAACGGCAAGGCCTCCCCTGCCGGCACCCCCTCGCTGCAGGCCCAGGTGGAAAGCGCATTGCGCAGCAGCGGCGTGTTCACGCCTTCGCAGGATCCGGCTACCGCCGCCAGCATCACGGTGACCGTGAACGATACGGTCGACCTGCAGGCCGCGCACAAGAAGGGCTTCCACGCCGGCCTGACGCTCGGCAGCTCGGGCACCGTGATTCCGGACAACTACACCTACACCGCGTCGTATGCCAACAGCGCCGGCGAACCGTACCAGGCCAGCTACAAGCAGGACATCCTCACCGCCATCGGCAGCAATGTGCAGGTACCGGTGGGGGTCAAGGCGACCACGCCGGGAGATGCGTTCCACCGCGTCATTCTCGACATGACCACGCAGTTCGTGCAGGACCTGCAGACCAAGGGCCTGGTGGCCGAACGCTGAGAGACTGCGAAAGACCCGCAGCCATCGGGTGCAGGAGCCCGCTCGCGGGCGATGCTCTCCCAAATTTCAGCCAACGGCATCGCCCGCGAGCGGGCTCCTGCGGAGGGGGATTCGGGCGATTATGCGGCGTGAGCGTGAGTTCCCCACCTGCGCCGACCCTTGCGACATAAAAAACGCGCCCTCGAAAAGGGCGCGTTTTTTCATTCCGCCGGACTGTCTCCGCGCAAGCGCACGTCATCGGGCAGCATGTCGACGCGTCCTGCCGCGTCTTCGCGCTGCGCCTCGAAGAAGCGCTGCACTTGCTGGCATACCGCCAGCGTGTTGTCACGAGCAATTGCCGACACCAGGAACCACGGCTGGGTCCAGCCGAGCTGCTCCACGATGGCCTCGGCCGCGGCCTGGCGTTCGTCTTCCGGCAGCACGTCGGCCTTGTTCAGCACCAGCCAGCGCGTCCGCTCCAGCAACTCGGGATCGAAGCGCGAAAGCTCCTGCTCGATCGCCCGCACCTGCTCGACCGGATCACTGCCATCGATCGGCGCAATGTCCACCATGTGCAGCAACAGTCGCGTGCGCGAGACGTGGCGCAGGAACTGGATGCCCAATCCGGCGCCGTCCGCGGCACCTTCGATCAAACCGGGGATATCGGCGATCACGAAGCTCTGGTCGGTGCCCAGGCTGACCACGCCCAGGTTCGGGTGCAGCGTGGTGAACGGGTAATCCGCCACCCGCGGCGTGGCCGCCGAAACCGCACGAATGAAGGTGGACTTGCCGGCATTCGGAAAACCCAGCAAGCCCACGTCGGCGAGCAGTTTCAGTTCCAGCTTCAGCTCGCGCACGTCGCCCGGCGTGCCCGGCGTGGCCTTGCGCGGCGCCCGGTTCACCGAACTCTTGAAATGGATGTTGCCCAGGCCGCCCTTGCCGCCCTGCGCCACCAGCAGGCGCTGGCCGTGCTCGGTGAGATCGCCGATCACCTCGTCGGTATCGACATTGGTGATGACGGTGCCGATCGGCACGCGGATCGTGGTGTCCTCGCCGCCCTTGCCGTACATGTCGCTGCCCATGCCGTTCTGGCCGCGCGGCGCCTTGAAGCTGCGCTGGTGGCGGAAATCGATCAGCGTGTTGAGGCCTTCGTCGGCCACCAGCCAGACCGAGCCGCCACTGCCACCGTCACCGCCATCGGGGCCACCGAAGGGGATGAATTTCTCGCGACGGAAGCTGATGCAGCCATTGCCGCCATTGCCCGCCTGGACGTGGATGATTGCTTCGTCGACGAATTTCATGAATTGGGTGCCAAAAAGGGAACGGACAACATTCGGCGAGCACTATCTTGCCATGATCGCCCAACCGTCATTCCAGCGAAGGCCGGAAGCGGTTGTCGCCGGAATGACGGCTGCGTGCATAAAGCAAAAGCCCCGCCGAAGCGGGGCTTTTGCGGCAACTTCGCGACGCGTCAAGCCTTGACGACGTCGACGAACTTGCGATTGTTCTCGCCGCGGGTCTTGAACTCGACGGTACCGTCGACCAGCGCGAACAGGGTATGGTCGCGCCCCAGGCCCACACCGGCGCCGGGATGGAACTTGGTACCGCGCTGACGCACGATGATGTTGCCGGCTTCAACCGCCTGGCCGCCATAGATCTTCACGCCGAGATACTTCGGGTTCGAATCGCGACCGTTGCGGCTGGAACCTACGCCTTTTTTATGTGCCATGACTCAAATGCTCCAGTTGCTCAGGCGTTGATGCCCGTGATCTCGACTTCGGTGAAATGCTGGCGGTGGCCCTGCTGCTTCTTGTGGTGCTTGCGGCGGCGGAACTTGATGATGCGCACCTTGTCGGCACGGCCGTGCTTGCGCACGGTGGCGGACACGGTGGCGCCGTCCACGATCGGCGCACCGACGGTGATCGACTCGCCTTCGCCAACCAGCAGCACCTGGTCGAAGCTGACCACGGCGCCTTCTTCGGCGTTCAGCAGTTCCACGCGCAGGACGTCGCCCTGTTGCACGCGATACTGCTTGCCGCCGGTCTTGATGACTGCGTAACTCATGGGAATGGCCCTTCTGTCGTTATTCTCTTGGGGTTCGCCAAGGCCGAACCGGCCGTGGTGAACTGGGGATTATAGCGACAGCCATCCGTGGTGGTCAATTCATGAGCAGGCGCAAAACGGCCTGCCACGCCCCTTCCTCGCGAACAGGAAAGGAGCGGGCCCAATCCCGCGCCGTCGCTTACTTGCCTTTCAACGGCGAAGCCTTCGCCGAGGGGCTGGCCGGACAGCGCCCCTGGGCATCCACCTTGCCTTCCTTCTGCAGCTCGCCAAGCATCGCCTGGGCGCGCTGCTGGCCCCACTGGCGACCGATCTGCATGCCTTCGGCCATGGTCGCCGGCATTTCCGCGATGACCTTCTGGCCCAGCGGCGAACGGTAGAACTTGAGCAGGCCGGCCACTTCCTCGGCGGTGAAATGCTTCTGGTAGATCGGAATCATCCGCTCGGTAAGCTGCTTGACGCCATTGGCATCGACGAAATCCTGCCAATAGCCGGCCGGCACGCACGGCAGCTGCTGGCCCATGACACCGGCCATCTGCGTGTTCATCTGGCTGAACATCTTGCCCACGCTGAACACCTGCATCAGCTGACGCACCTGTTCGGCACTGGGTTTCGTCGTCGCGGCCACGGCCTGGCCGGTCCCCACTGCCAGCAGCAGCCCGGCGCCGATCCCCATCGCCCATTTGCGCATCGCCATGTTTGCATCTCCCGTTGCGGCAGCCGCGGATGCGACCGCAGTGCCCGCATTATTCATCATGCGGCGGCGATTTCCGACCCGGCGGGCCTGCTGCCAACCGCTGGCGCATGTACTTGCATTGCCAATAATGTACTAGACAATCATAATTTGCCGGTGACGCGGGCATCCCTGCCTCGCCTGTCATCTTCACGCCGTTCAAATCGCAACGCCCGGTTTCGCCGGACGCCGCGGCTTGCCGCATCGCCACGCCCGGAAACCCGCAAGCCGTCATGCCCGCATGAGCACCCACTATCAACCGCCCAACCTGGCGCTGGCGACGATCGGATTGTCACTGGCCATCTTCATGCAGGCGCTGGATTCCACCATCGCCAACGTGTCGCTGCCGGCCATCGCGGGCAACCTGGGCGTCAGCGCCAACGAAAGCACCTGGGTGATCACCTCGTTTGCGGTGAGCATGGCCATTTCGCTGCCGCTGACCGGCTTCCTCAGCCGGCGCTTCGGCGAGACCCGGCTGTTCATCTGGACCACCTTGCTGTTCGTGGCCTCGTCGCTGCTGTGTGGCCTGTCGCGCAGCATGGGCACGCTGATCCTGTTCCGTGCCATCCAGGGCGCCGTGGCCGGGCCGATGTACCCGATCACGCAAAGCCTGATGATCGGCATCTATCCGAACCACAAGCGCGGCATGGCATTGGCACTGCTGTCGATGGTGGCCGTGGTGGCGCCGATCGCCGGGCCGATCCTGGGTGGCTGGATCACCGACAACTACTCGTGGCCGTGGATCTTCTTCATCAACGTGCCGGTAGGCATTTTCGCCAGCATGGTGGCGGCCAGCCAGATGAAAGGCCGGGTGGAGACCACCACGCGCCCGAAGGTGGACTACGTGGGCCTGATCGCGCTGATCGTCGGCGTGGGCGCGCTGCAGATCGTGCTGGACAAGGGCAACGACGCCGACTGGTTCGACTCCGGCTTCATCGTCATCACCAGCATCATCGCCGCGCTCGGCCTGATCGTGTTCCTGATCTGGGAACTGACCGACAAGGACCCCATCGTCGACCTGAAGCTGTTCCGCCACCACAACTTCAAGTTCGGCACGCTGGCACTGGTGTTGTCGTATGCGGCGTTCTTCGCGATCAACCTGCTGCTGCCGCAATGGCTGCAGCGCAACCTGGGCTACACCGCCACCTGGGCCGGTTTCGCCGCCGCGCCACTGGGCATCATCCCGGTGATGCTGACCTTCATCGTGGGCAAGTACGCGATGCGTTTCGACCTGCGCCTGCTCACCAGCGCCGCCTTCGTGGTGATGGGCGCCACCTGCTTCATCCGCGCCAGCTTCTTCATCGGCATCGACTTCTACCACGTCGCCGCCGTGCAATTGCTGATGGGGCTGGGCGTGGCGCTGTTCTTCATGCCGGTGACGGTGATCCTGCTGTCCGATCTGGAGCAGAACGAGATCGCCTCCGGCTCGGGCCTGGCCACCTTCCTGCGCACGCTGGGCGGCAGCTTCGCCGCCTCCATCACCACCTTGCTGTGGGACCGCCGCGCCGTGCTCCACCATGCGCAGCTGAGCGAGCACATCACGCCCTACAGCACCAGCGTACGCACGGCGCTGGGTGAATACGGCCACGGCAATGCACAGGCCGGCGCCGCCGTGGTGAACGGCATGATCACCCAGCAGAGCTACCAGATCGCCTTCAACGAACTGTTCCACTCGCTGGGCTGGATCTTCCTTGGCCTGATCGTGGTGATCTGGCTGGCCAAGCCACCGTTCATGGCCAAGGCCGGGGCGTCGGCGGGCGGGCACTGAGCCCCGGACTCGATTGGCCGCATCTGCGCCCCGAAGAACGGGCTGGAGGCACACACAAAGCGCCAGCATGTCGCCGCAGCCCTCCTGCGGCGCGGCATACCTGCTGCAGGGCCAGTCTCAATATCTGATCCGACCGGTTTGGTATAGTTCGTTTTTCCCCTTGCGACCCCCTCCGCATGGACACCATCCGCATCCGCGGTGCACGCACGCACAATCTCAAGAACATCGATCTCGACCTGCCTCGCGACAAGCTGATCGTTATCACCGGCCTGTCCGGCTCGGGCAAGTCGTCGCTGGCGTTCGACACCATCTACGCCGAAGGCCAGCGCCGCTACGTCGAGTCGCTGTCGGCCTATGCGCGGCAGTTTCTGTCGATGATGGAGAAGCCTGACGTCGACCATATCGAAGGTCTTTCGCCGGCGATCTCGATCGAGCAGAAATCCACCTCGCACAACCCACGCTCCACCGTGGGCACGATCACCGAGGTGTACGACTACCTGCGCCTGCTGTACGCCCGCGTCGGCACCCCGCGCTGCCCCGACCATGGCACCCCGCTGGAAGCGCAGACGGTGAGCCAGATGGTCGACGCCACGCTCGCGCTCGATCCGGAAAAACGCTACATGCTGCTGGCGCCGGTGGTGCGCGAACGCAAGGGCGAACATGTACAGGTGTTCGAGCAGATGCGCGCGCAGGGTTTCGTGCGCGCCCGCGTCGACGGCGAAGTGGTCGATCTGGACGCCGTGCCGCCGCTGGGCCTGCGCATCAAGCACACCATCGAAGTGGTGGTCGACCGCTTTCGCCCGCGCGAGGACATCAAGCAGCGGCTGGCCGAGTCGTTCGAGACCGCGCTGCGGCTCGGCGACGGCCTGGTGATCCTGGCCGACATGGACGCCGGACATGGCAGCTCCAGTACCGCGGGCGCGGGACGCGCAGGCGCCGCCGACAAGGAAGCGAAGGAACAACTGTTCTCCTCGCGCTACTCCTGTCCGGTGTGCGACTACTCCTTGCCAGAGCTGGAGCCGCGGCTGTTCTCGTTCAACTCGCCAGTGGGTGCCTGCCCCACCTGCGATGGCCTGGGCGTGACCCAGGTATTCGACGCCGCGCGCGTCGTCGGCCACCCGGAGTTGCCGCTGTCCGGCGGCGCGATCCGTGGCTGGGACCGACGCAATCCGCACTACTTCCAGATGCTGAACTCGCTGGCGGCGCATTACGGCTTCGACGTGGACACGCCCTGGCGTGAGCTGCCCAAAGCCACCCAGCAGGCGGTGCTGCACGGCAGCGGCAAGGAGAAGATCGCCTTCCGCTACCTCACCGAGCGCGGCGGCCGGGTAACCCGCGAACATCCGTTCGAAGGCATCCTGCCGAACCTGGAGCGACGCTACAAGGAAACCGAATCCGGCGCCGTACGCGAGGAACTGTCCAAATACATCAGCGACTCGCCCTGCCCCGAATGCGATGGCCAGCGGCTGAATCGCTCGGCCCGCAACGTGTTCGTCGCCGACCAGGCGCTGCCCGCCATCACCCATCGCTCCATCGACGATGCCCTGGCGTTTTTCGGCGAGCTGACACTCACCGGCTGGCGCGGCGAGATCGCGGTGAAGATCGTCAAGGAGATCCGCGAACGGCTGACCTTCCTCAACGACGTGGGCCTGAACTACCTCACCCTCGACCGCCAGGCCGACTCGCTGTCCGGCGGCGAAGCGCAGCGCATCCGTCTGGCCAGCCAGATCGGTGCCGGCCTGGTCGGCGTGATGTACGTGCTGGACGAACCCTCGATCGGCCTGCACCAGCGCGACAACGAACGGCTGCTTGGTACGCTCGTCCGCCTGCGCGATCTCGGCAACACGGTGATCGTGGTCGAGCACGACGAAGACGCGATCCGCATGGCCGACCACGTGCTCGACATCGGCCCCGGCGCCGGCGTGCACGGCGGCGAAGTGGTGGCACAAGGCAGCGTGCAGGACATGCTCGATTCGCCGCGCTCGGTCACCGGCCAGTTCCTCTCCGGCGAACGCGCGATCGAGGTGCCGAAGGAACGCCGCCAGCCGATCGACGACGAGTCGTGGCTGCACCTGAAAGGCGCCAGCGGCAACAACCTGAAGAGCGTTGACCTGGCCGTTCCGGTCGGCCTGTTCACCTGCATCACCGGCGTGTCCGGCTCGGGCAAATCGACCTTGGTCAACGACACCTTGCTGCGTCTGGCCGCGGCCGAACTCAACGGCGCCAGCGCGCAACCGGCGCCATTCAAGTCCATCGCTGGGCTGGAACTGCTCGACAAGGTGGTCGACATCGACCAGTCGCCGATCGGCCGCACGCCGCGCTCCAACCCGGCCACCTATACCGGCCTGTTCACCCCGTTGCGCGACATGTTCTCGCAGGTGCCGGAAGCGCGCGCGCGTGGCTACACGCCGGGTCGCTTCAGCTTCAATGTGCGCGGTGGTCGCTGCGAGGCGTGCGAGGGCGACGGCATGATCAAGGTGGAGATGCACTTCCTGCCCGACGTCTACGTGCCCTGCGACGCCTGCCACGGCAAGCGCTACAACCGCGAGACGCTGGAGATCCTGTACAAGGGCCACACGATTGCCGATGTGCTCGACATGACGGTGGAGGACGCGCTGAAGCTGTTCGAGAACGTGCCGACCATCGCGCGCAAGCTCGACACGCTGCGCGCCGTCGGCCTCGATTACATCAAGCTGGGCCAGAGCGCGACCACGCTGTCCGGCGGCGAAGCGCAGCGGGTGAAGCTGTCCAAGGAACTCTCCAAGCGCGACACCGGCCGCACCCTGTACATCCTCGACGAGCCCACCACCGGCCTGCACTTCCACGACATCGAGCAACTGCTCGACGTGCTGCACCAGCTGGTCGACCAGGGCAATACCGTGGTGGTGATCGAACACAACCTCGACGTGATCAAGACCGCTGACTGGATCGTCGACCTCGGCCCCGAAGGCGGCGCCGGCGGCGGCCGCATCCTGGTCACCGGCACGCCGGAGACCGTGGCTGCCACGCCCGGCTCGCACACCGGCCATTTCCTCGCGCCACACCTGAAGCCCGCCAAGCCGAAAAAGCCGGGCGCGGCCAAACGGGTCAAGGCCGCCACCAAACACATCGCCTCGGCCGACAAGTACAAGCCGATGCGCGGAAAAAAGAAACGCACATGAGCACCACCGATACACCCGAATCACCCAAACCCGCTTCTCCCAAGCCCGTGCGTCGACGCCGCAAGGTCGCCGACAGTGCGGCCACGCCGCCCGCCCCGACGGCGGCGACCGCAGCTGCAGAAGCCACACCGGAACCGTCGCCCGCGCCGCTGTTCACTGCCGTGCTGGACGTGCGCTGGCGCGATCTCGATGCGTTCAACCACGTCAACAATTCCAACTACCTCACCTATCTGGAAGAGGCGCGCCTGCAGTGGCTCAGCCATGTGCCCGGCCCGTGGTTCGGCGATCACGCCATGCCGGTGATGGCGGCTACCCAGCTCAACTATCGCCGTCCGATCGAATGGCCCGCGCAACTGCACGTGGAACTGTTCTGCGAGCGCGTGGGCAACACCTCCATGACCATTACCCACCGCATCGTCGACGCTGCCGACGCCAGCCGCTGCTACTGCGACGGCAACGTGGTGATGGTGTGGATGGACCCCACCAGCGGCAAGCCGGTGCCACTGCCCGAGGCGATTCGCGGCGCGGTCGGCTGACCAGCCGCCCGTGAATCACGCCCGCGCGGGCGAAAGATCCAGCGCCAGGTACACCGTGTCCGGCAACGGATTGGCGTAATACGCCGGTACGCGCTGGAAGCCCAGCGCGTCGTAAACCCGCAGCGCGGGCCGCATCGACGCCAGCGTATCGAGCACCAGGCGCGTGTAACCGGCGCGCCGGGCACCGTCGATGACGGCCTCGGCCAGACGGCGGCCCAGCGCCTGCCCGCGTGCCGCCGGACGCACGTACAGCCGCTTGATCTCTCCCGTGCCCGGTTGCGTCCACGGCCGCAACGCCACGCAGCCCAGGGGCATCCCCGCGTCATCCCGTGCAAGCAGCACCACCCCATGGGGCGACGCATACTTGCCGGGCAGACCCGCCAATTCCGCCGCCACGTCCTGGAAGGAAAGGTCGATGCCGAGACTGTCGATATATTCCTCGAAGAGGCGCCGGACGACGTCGGCGCCCTCCGGGAAGTGTGCGGGCGCGATAGTGGTGGATGCAGACATGAGGTGATCCGGCACAAATGGCCCGCGTCATTTTATGCCCGGCACAAGATCCCTGGCGGCAGAGGGCGCCCTCTGCGCCGGGAAGCATTTCGGCTTACTGCACCCGAATTTCATCGACAAACAACCAGGTGTTCTTGTTGCCACCGGGGAAATCAGCAGGCAGATCGGTGTGCCGGTTGGCCACGACGCGCAGGTAACGTGCGGTGACGGCCTTCGTCGGCTGGTAACGGATCAGCCAGCGATGTTGCCCATCGTCGAACAGGTCGGTTTTCGGTGTGTCGACGTAAAGCGGGGTCCAGTGCTGGCCATCGGATGACACGGAAAACGTCACGCGCTGCGGCGGCAGGATGCGCGAACCCACGTCTTGCAGGGAATCCGCGCTGAGCGAATGGATGCTCACCGAGCGGCCCAGATCGATCGTCGCATCGACGTCGTGGTCTTCCCAGGCGGCCCAACGGCCGTCGTGGAAATTGGTGCTGCCGACCACGCCATCCACCAGCACGGTGGCAGGCGCATAACTGGACGATACGGCTTGCGCGAGGCTCACTGTGCGGCCGCGCGCAAGATTATCTTCGAGCGTGAAGCTGGTGGCTTCGTCATACGCCATGCCATGCCGGAACGGCGTGACCCGTAGCGTGCCGGGCTTGCGGATGGCCACGCTGTCGTCGAAGGCAGGGGATTTCACGGTCGGCATCGAGCCGTCCAGGGTGTAGTGGTTGTGCACGTCATCGAAACCGCGCTGTGCGTGCAGGTGCCAGCCATCGCCCTGCGTATCCGCCGTGATCGAATAGGTCACCACCGGCTTGTCCTGCGGCCCGTACGTGATCCGTTGCGCATCGAGCCAGTGGTATTGCGCCTGCAAGCGCTGCTGGAAGTTCGCCCAGGCGGCGTCGGAATGCGTGTCGCCACTCCACAGGTTTTCGGCCAGCGCCAGCACACGTGGATACAGCTTCGACTCGGCGTTGAGCGGATTCGCCCGCTCGCTCCACAACGGTGCTTCGGCACCCAGGATCTGCGAGCGGTGCGCCGCGATAACCTGTGCCGCCCCCTGCTCGGCCTTCGAATACAGCGTTGCCGCCGAGCCGGTGATATCGGTTTGGTAAACGCCCTTCGTGGTCAACTTGTCCATCGGCGAATCCAGATAGAACGGCCCGGCGATGATCACGCGATTGCCGTTCAGCAGCGCCTTGGCCGTCTCGCTGTCACCGCGCCAGATCTCGATGATCGCGTTCTTGTTCGCGCCACCTTCGAGGATTTCGTCCCAGCCGATCATGGTCTTGCCTTTGCCGACCAGGTAACGCTGGATGTGCTTGATGAAGTAGCTCTGCAGCTCCTCTGCGTTCTTCATCCCCTTCGCATGCATCAGCGCCATGCAGGAAGCGCAATCCTTCCAGTCATCCTTCGGCACTTCGTCGCCGCCGATATGCACCCAGCTCGACGGGAACAGCGGCATCACCTCATCCAGCACGTTCTCAAGGAAGGTGAAGGTGCCGGGATCGCCCACGCAATCGATGTCCTTGAACACGCCCCAGGTCGCCGGCACGGTTACCTGCTTCTTGTCGCACGACAGCTGGGGATAAGCCGCGATGGCCGCGGTGCTGTGGCCCGGCATCTCGATCTCCGGGATCACCGTGATATTGCGCGCACTGGCATACGCCGCTACCTGGCGAATCTGCGCCTGCGTGTAGAATCCGCCATAGCGCGAGCCATCCGCCTCGGTGCGCCATGCGCCGACGCTGGTGAGCTTCGGATAACGCTTGATCTGGATGCGCCAGCCCTGGTCATCGGTGAGATGCCAGTGGAAGGTGTTGATCTTGTAGTAGCTCAGCGCGTCGAGCTGCTTCTCGATAAAGCTCACCGGATAGAAATGCCGGCCGACATCGAGCATCACGCCGCGATAAGCATAGGTCGGTGCGTCTTCAATACGTACGGCCGGAATCTTCAAGCTTGCGGCGCGCTGCTGCGGCAGCAATTGGCGCAAGGTCTGCACGCCCCAGAACAGGCCACGATCACTGGAGGCCGTGATGGTGATGCGTGAGGGCGTCACGTCGAGGTGATATGCCTCGTCACCGTGGATGGCCGGATCGATGCGCAATTCGATGCGCCCATGTTGCCCGCCTTCCTTGCTTGCGGTGAGGTCGATGCCGGTCTGCGCACGAACTGCGCCGCGCAGGAAATCGGCAATCTGCCGCGCCCGCTTGTCCGTGGGCGCGGCAATCGTCACGTGCCGGTCGAGGGTGAAACTGCCGGTACCCGCGGTGATCTTCTGCGGCTGCGGAATGATGTTGAATTGCGCCTGTGCATCGAGCGCGCAGGCCGCCATGGCCAAGCCAAGCAGCAGGAGAACCGCAAGTCGTTTCGGCATGATTTGCCTGTCCATCAGCAGCGTGAAGGGAAAAGGCCCCGGCCGAAGCCGGGGCGGGGGCCAAGCTCGACCTGAGAGGGATCAGTCGAGCTTGTAGTCAAAGGAAAGGAAGATTTCGCGACCGTTGTATTCGCCGGCAGTCTGCCCTGTCGTGACGAACTCGAAGCCGCCGGCGTAGTACGGAATCGACGCCACCTTGTTGAAGATGTTGGACACGGTGAAGGTCGCCTTGATGTCCGGGCTGAACTGCCAGCCGATCGCGGTATTCCAGGTGATCCACACCGGCACATGGCCTTTGTAGACCACGCAATCGGCATCGCCCGTGTTCGGGAAGGTGCCGTTGTCCAGTACCTCGCAACCACCGTAGCCGGGCGAACGCAAGGTGCCGACGCGCTGGCCGGAAATCGCCACGTTCCAGTTGCCGCGGGTCCAGTCGCCGATCCACGTGACCTTGCTCGCGACACGGTCATAGCGCGTATTGAGCAGCGGATCGCTGGCCACCGTGCGGTTCTTGTAGGAAAGGTTGTCGGTGTAATTGATGCTGGCGCGGAAGTCACCGTAATCGTCGGTATGCCGCTTGAAGTCCAGCGATGCATCGATGCCGCTTACATAGGTGGAAGCCACGTTGATCGGGCCGGAATGCACCGAGGCGATGGTGCCATCCGCATTGCGCTGGACCATCGCCTCCACCATCTTGCAGTACTGCGAACCCTGCGGATACCGGATGTACGGTGCCAGCCCGGTCGAGCCAACCGGCTGCACCCCGGTGAGGCAGCCCGCCTCGTCGCTCAGGATGGTGTCGTAGCCCAGGTACTCGATGGTGTTGTCCACGCCCATGTGCCAGTAGTCGGCCGACATCGACAGGCCACGCACGCCCGGAATCTGCCACACGAAACCGTAGGTCCAGGAATGACCGGTCTGCGGCAGCAGCAAGCGGCTGCCGTCGGTGTACTGGGTGTAGTACTGCGACTGGGGACGCTGCGCACTGCCGTTGCACCAGGTGCTGTTGGTGTTGCCGGCCTTGATGGCGTTGATGCAGCTCAGGTAATCCTCGTAGATGCCTACCGGAATGGTGGAACCGGTCTGGTAGACCGCCTGCATGTCCGGCGCCTTGAAGTTGGTGCCGTAGGTACCGCGCAGCAACAGGCCCGCGTACGGGCGCCATTCGATACCGGTGCCCCAGGTGCGGGCCACGTCGGCGCTGCTGGCATCACGATATTTGTCGAGGCGGCCGGAAATGGTCCAGGTCAGCGAGCTCAGCACTGGCACGCGGAACTCGGTGCCGAACGAACCCCGCTGGCGGGTGCCGCCACCGGTGTTGTTCGCATAGAACGGATTGACGAATGTCGCCGAATCATTGCCGCGCGGATCGGGCGAAAGCAGGAAACCGTTGTGTGCAAATTCCAGCACGGCCGCCCAGCCCACCGAGTCGTCCGCCCATGGAATGCGGAACAGGTCGCCGTTGACGCGCAGTTGCACCTGGTCCAGCCATGACGAGGCGGTGTTCTCGCCGTTGACGGAGAACTGGCTGTACTGCTGCGGCGTGATCGGATTCCACCATTGCTGCCAGTTCATGGCGTAAACGGGAAGGGTGGCGGAGCCCCCGTTGTTGATGGCGCTGTAGCCCGAAACCGTGGTGGTACCCAGCTGCTTGCCGAGGAAGAAATTGTTCGCAGCCGTCTGGTTGAAGGCCGTGTAGTCCTCGCGCACGATGTATTTCTGGGTATTCAGGCTGAGGTCCCAGTTGAACTTGCCGTCGAAGACGGTGCCGCGCAGTCCGCCCGTGATGTTCCAGTTCTGCTCGCGGTCGTGGGTATTGCCGGATGTGCCCAGTTCCTGCGCGGTGAACTGGCGCACGGCCTGGCTGATGACCTGCCCCGTCGTCTTGTCATAGAACGCGCCCGTACCCTCGCCCCACAATTGGGTATTGGAAATGCCCACCGTGTCGTACAAGGCCGCCGAGCCGTAGAGCTGCAGGCCATTGCTGAAGTCGTACTCGCCAGCCACGTAACCGTTGTTGCTGCGGCTGCCTGGCGTCAACACCCAGTTCTGGAACAGCGCGGGCTGCGAGCAGTAGTAACCATTGTTGGTCACGCCGGTGATCTGGGTGCCGTTCGTGCTGACGGTGTGCGACTGGCTCAACTGGGAATTGCTGAATTTTCCACAGGTACCCGCCGGCGGCGTGAGATAGTGGCCGTTGCCGTTCATCGCCGAGAGCGCGATGGAACCAGCCGCGTCGTACTGGTAGCCGAACATGCGGGCCGCCGGGCCCCAGGCGCCATAACCGGCATCGGCCACCGAGTCCTGATACGGACGATCCATGCCCCACAACGCAGTGCGGTTGGACTTCTCCAGGTTGTAGACGACATGCCAGTTGTCGCCGGAGCGGCCACCGAAGAAATTGACGTCGCCATAGGTGCGTCCGCCGCGGGTCGCCCCGCCACCGGTCACCTGCAGGTGGTCACCCTGGTAGTTCTTCTTCAGGATCACGTTGACCACGCCCGCCACCGCGTCCGAGCCGTAGATCGACGAGGCACCGGAAGCAAGGATCTCCACCCGGTCGATCATGCCGGTGGGCAGGTTGTTGTAGTTCTGAAAGTTGCTCTGCGAATTCATCGGCTGCGGGTAGTCCACCACGCGATGGCCGTCGATCATCAGCAGGCTGAACCCGGGGCCCAGGTTGCGCAGGTTCACCGAGCGCGCATTGACCGAGGTCGAACCCCAACTGGCCGGGTCCTGCGTCTGCCCCATCTGCGGCAGCGAATCCAGGAATTCCCACAGCGTGGTGAAGCCCTGCTGCTTGATCTGCGCGCCGGTGATGGTGACCACGGGAGCCGGTCCTTCGATTTCCACGCGTGGAATCATCGAACCGGTCACCGTGACCGCTTTCATCTGGACCGCCTTGTCCTTGTCGGGCTGGCCGGACGGCGTGGCGCTGGATGACGCCTGCGGTGCAGATGGCGGGTTGCTGCCAGCCATGGCCGATTGTGCAAATGCCTGTGGTGCCATCAATGCCAGTGCCAGCGAACTGGCGAGCACGCTGCGGTGGAAACCTTTATTGCCCATGACTGCCCTCTCCCATAGAAAAGCCTGCGCTGCGATGTTTCCGGTACCCAGGCCACGCCGAACGATGACTCGCCAATTGAATCGATCCAATCCGACGTCATGCATTGCTCCGCGCAGACCCGGCGTGCCGGGCTCCCCTGCTCAAACCATCAACGTGTTACTGGCGGCGCGCGCCCGTTCCCCCTGTTGCCGCGTCGCCCATCGGCCGAAGTCGCCTGCAGCACCTCACCGTGTCGCACGGACACGGCGCATGAGCGTGGCATGCCTGCTACGTACATCGATTCCCGCATAGCCCCTCCCCGGGGTCGGGAGATGGTTCGCACACGCCGCCCCTTCCGGCGCGCGAGCCCTCCGCGCCCACTATGCTTCCCGCAAATTTAGATCGTGGAAAGTTGCATCGCAACAATTCGCTTGGGCGTGGCTTCACCACGACTCGAAAAACGGCCGTCCGGCAACAGCTTCACGCCAGCCGGAGACGCCGACAGCCGCAAGTGCGCAAGCCCGCATGGCTGAAGCCGGTCACGCTTTGGCGCATCGGCAGCGCGCGCCGGCGCAACCCGGGCCATGATTCGAACGCGCCCGTTATGATGGCCCTTCCCCACGAAGGAGCGCCTCATGACGACACCGCATCGAACCATCCTTGCCCTCGCCTGTGCCACCGTGCTGGGCGGCGTGCCGCTGGCGCACGCCGCCGACCACGCCAGCATGACGCTCTACCGCAGCGACAACGCCGCGCTGTACGCCAGCAGCAGCAACGGTGGAGCTGACGACGGTTACGCCGTGATCCGCGAGCAGCGCACGCTGACGTTGCAGTCCGGCACCCACGACGTGGTGCTGGGCGACCTGCCCGACCACATCGACGCCGAGGCCCTGGCGCTGGGCTTCCCCGATGGCAGTGCGAAAGTCATCTCGCAACGCCTGTTGCTTGCACAAGGCGCGGATGCGGCGATGACCGGGCTGGTCGGGCAAAACATCACCGTGCTCGGCAGCAATGGCGAAACCCTGGCCCAGGGCACCTTGCTGCGCGCCGGCGACGGCCTGCTGGTGCACAGCGCATCCGGCACCACCCTGGTGCGCCAATACGCGGCGGTGCGCGCCAACAGCCACTTCCCCACCGGCTCCAGCCTCGACCTGCGCGTGGACGCCGCGCATGCCGGCAACACGCAGGCGATGCTCAGCTATCCCACCTCCGGCCTGGGCTGGCGCGCTGCCTACGTGGCCACGCTGCAACCGGGTGGCAGCTGCCGCATGCAGTTCGAATCGCGCGCCAGCATCGCCAACCGCAGTGGCCGCGACTGGCGCGACGTGAAGCTCACCTTGATCGCCGGTGAGCCGAATTTCGCCAAGGATTCGGCGCCACGCCCGATGATGATGCGGGCCAAGGTGTCCTTTGCCGCCGCCGCGCCGGCAATGCCCGAACAGGCGCAACTGGCCGACTACCGCAGCTACACCTTGCCCGGCACCGTGGACCTGCCCGACGGCAGCGTCAGCCAGGTGCCGCTGTACACACCGCGCACGCTGGATTGCGAACACACCGCGCTGTACGAGAACGGCGGTACCTGGACGCCGTCGCACCCGATGCTCGGTCGCGATTACAACACCGGCAGCAGCAACACCGTCGTCGACACACTGAAGCTCAAGGCTTTCGACAGCCTGCCGGCCGGCTACCTGCGCGTGCTCACGGCTGACCGCCACGGCGTGCCGCAATTCATCGGCGAAGGCCGCATCGACGACACGCCCAAGGGCAGCGCTGCCGCGATCACCCTGGGCACCGCGTTCGACCTGCGTGCGAACCGCGAACGCACCGCCTTCCACGTGGACAAGGCCGGCCGCACGATGGACGAGGCGTACCGCATCACCTTGACCAACGCCGGCGACAACGCACGCACCGTCACCGTGCGCGAGCACCCGAACCGCTGGCGCGAATGGACGCTGACCTCATCCAGCAGCAAGCCGAGCAAGCAGACCACCGACACGCTGGAGTTCCGCGTGAACGTGCCTGCCAACGGCAAGGCCGTGCTCGACTACGCCGTGCATTACCACTGGACCGCCGACGTCCAGCCGCAATCCTGACCCGGAGCCACTCCATGCTCGACATCATCCGCCATGACGCCATCACCGAAATCCGTCTTGCACGGCCGCCGGTCAACGCGCTCAACCTGGAACTGCTGCGCACCTTGCGCAGCAGCCTCGACACCGTCGTCAGCGAAGGCGCGCGCGGCATCGTGCTGTCCGGTGCGCAAGGCATGTTCTCCGCCGGCGTGGATGTGCCGGCACTGTTGCAGGCCGACCGCAACGGCGTGCGCGAATTCTGGCGCGAGTTCTTCGGCACCTGCAGCTCGCTGGCCCAGTCGCCGGTACCGGTGGTCGCCGCGATCACCGGCCACAGCCCCGCCGGCGGCGCCGTGTTGTCGCTGTTCTGCGACTACCGCGTGATGGCCGACGGCCCGTACAAGATCGGCCTCAACGAGGTGCAGGTCGGCCTGACCGTACCCGATGCCATCCAGTTCGCGTTGCGGCGCGTGGTCGGCGCCTATCGTGCCGAACGCCTGCTGGTCGCCGGTGCAATGATCGATTCGGCCGAAGCCCTGGCCTGCGGCTTCGTCGACGAAACCACCGCCATCGACCAGGTGGTGACCCGCGCCCGCGTCTGGCTGGACGATCTGCTGACTCGTCCGGCCCATTCGATGCTGGCGACCCGCCGCATTGCCCGCGCCGACCTGATCGACATGTGGTCCGACGTCGACGCCCTGGCCATCGACGACTTCGTCGACGGCTTCTACCACCCGCAGACACAAATCGTGCTGCAGGCGCTGGTGGCCCGGCTCAAGAACAAGGGTTGATCGCTCCCCGGCGACAGAAGTGCTGCCAAGGGTGCTGCAGGAGCGACTTCAGTCGCTCCTGCAGTTGCGTGCCCGGGTGCGCCCTTTCAGCCCTTGGCCACGGGCCGCGACGGATCGCTGACCCAGCCGCTCCACGACGGCGCGTAGAGCTTCGAGCCATTCAGACCGGCGTATTCCATCGCCAGCAGATTGTGGCAGGCGGTGACGCCGGAGCCGCACGAGTGCACGACTTGCTCTGGCGCATGCGTGCCGATCAACGCGAGGAATTCGTTCTTCAATTCGGCGGCGGGCCTGAAGCGGCCGTCGGCATCCAGGTTGTCGGCGAACGGGCGGTTCAGCGCGCCGGGAATATGCCCGCCGACGCGATCGAGCGGCTCCACGTCGCCGCGATAACGCGGCGCGGCGCGCGCATCCAGCACCACTTGCTGCGACTGCCCGACCACCGCGTCGTGGTCGAGGATCACCTGGTCCGGATCGAAGTGGACCACCACCTGCGTCGGCGTGCGTTCGGTGGCTCCTGCTTCCATCGGCAAGCCGGCGGACTGCCAGGCAGCCAGGCCACCGTCGAGCACCGCGACCGCATGCTCGCCGGCAAGGCGCAGCAACCACCACAGGCGCGACGCGGCCATGGCGCCGTTGGCGGCGTCGTAAGCCACCACCTGCAGGCCGGGGAGCCAGCCCCAGCGACCCAGCAGATCGGTAAAGGCCGATTCGGACGGCAAGGGATGCCGGCCCAAGCCTTCGGACCGCCGCGAAAGGTCGGACAGATCACGGTCGAGATCGGCGAACACGGCACCGGGAATGTGCCCGGCGCGATAGTCGCGCTCGGCTTGAGTCGTATCGGCCATCACGTGGCGACAATCGACGACAAGCACATCCGACGGCGGCAACGCGGCGAGTTCGGCGACGGAAATCAGCGTGGTTTTCATGCGCGTTTCATCCTCTCCAGCATGTTCAGCAAGATGGCGGCGGTGGCGCCCCAGATGCGGTGACCACCATGCACGAATTCCACCATCTCGCGCTGGCGGCCACGGTACTCCATCACGTAGCGACGCAGGTTGGCCGGTTCGAGAAAGAACGACAGCGGCACCTCGAACACTTCGTCCACCTCGTCCGGCGACGGGCGCAAGCGCGCGCTGGCGTCGATGCACGCCACCACCGGGGTGATGCAAAAGCCGCTGATGGTTTCGAAACAGTCGAGGTAACCCTGCGGCGACGCCAGCGTGCGATCGAGGCCGATTTCCTCCTCGCTTTCGCGCAGCGCGGTGACTACTGCGTCGCCATCGGCGGCATCGCGACTGCCGCCCGGGAACGCCACCTGTCCGGCATGTGCGGTGAGGTGGCTGGTGCGCACGGTGAGGATGATTCGCGGCTGCACGCCTTCGCGCAGGCCGATCAGCACGGATGCCGGCCGCAATGGCACATCGCCCAGCAACTCGACCATCGATGCATGGTTCCAGCCCGGCCCCGACGGCGGCGAAGACAGCGGGATCAGCGACTGCAGAAGCTCGTCGATCATGCCGGCGGCCTTGCCGGCAGCACCACGTCCATCCAGTAACGCCGCTCGGTCTCGCTCATCTCGCGCCAGTGGCCGATTTCCTCACCGGTGCGGCGGCACCCGACGCAATAGCCACGCGCATCCAGCCGGCAGATGCCGACACAGGGCGTGAGGACGGGAGGAGGTACGGCAGGGTCGTTCGACATGCCCGGCCATGTTACCACCGGCCGGGCTCCGTCCCGATGACCCGGCGTCACGCGATCAGGGATGGTTGGGCCCGGACTTGATGTCGAGCAGCTCGATCTCGAACACCAGCGCCTCGTTCGGCCCGATCCGCGGCAATGCGCCATGCTTGCCGTAGGCCAGCTGCGGCGGGATCACCACCTTCCAGCGATCGCCCACGTGCATGCGCGGAATCACGTCCTGCCAACCGCGGATCACGTTGTTGACGGCGAAGCTGACCGGCTGGCCACGCGCCCAGGTACTGTCGAATTCGGTGCCGTCGGTGAGCATGCCGCGATAGTTCACCGTCACCGTGCTGGTGACGGTCGGGGTGATCGTGCCACTGCCCTTCTTGATCACCGAATACTGGATGCCCGAGGGCAACTGCACCACGCCGGGCTGCTTGGCATTGCTCGCCATGTACGCCTGGCTCTTGCGCAGGTTCGCTTCCGCCAGATGCCGGAACTCGGACACGGCCTGCGCATGCATCTGGTGATCGAGCTCGCGCAGCTGCTGGCGCATGTCCTGCATCGATACCGATGGCGGGCGCTTGGCGAAGGCATCACGGATTGCCTGCTGCAAAGTGGCCAGGTCCACTGCTGGCTGGCCATCCGCGAACTGGCTGCCGATCTGGTAGCCGATGGCATAGGAAAGCTTGTGCTTGTCCAGCTTCACCGCCGGTGTGCCGGGCGCCATCATGCGCTGCTGCGCCAGCGTCGCTCCCGCGACGAAAAGCAGGCCGAAGGCGAGCCAACGCAGTCGTGTCATTCCATATCTCCAGCGGACGGACCTACAGCGCAACATCCTAGGTGGTTCCACTGCGACATGCAGCAGCTACCGACCGATCCGGCGCACGGAACTGAGAAACCCGACAACGGCAAAGGTTCCCGCTGCTACCATGCCGGCTTTGCCCTGCCGGAATCCCCATCATGGCTTATCGCAACCTGGAAATCTCCAACCGTGGCGCGGTGCGCACCATCACCGTGAACCGCCCCGACAAGCTCAATGCGCTGAACCGCGACACGCTCAACGAGCTGACCATCGCCTTCGCCCAAGCCGCGCAGGACGACGCCGTGCGCGCCGTGGTGCTGACGGGCGCCGGCGAGAAGGCCTTCGTGGCCGGCGCCGACATTGCCGAGATGAATGGTTACACGCCGGTGCAGGCGCAAGGCTTCTCGCGCGCAGGTCAGCGTCTGATGAGCTCGATCGAGCGACTGGGCAAGCCGGTGATCGCACGCATCCAGGGCTTCGCGCTGGGTGGCGGCATGGAACTGGCGATGGCCTGCCATCTGCGCGTCGCCAGCGAGAAGGCCAGGTTCGGCCAGCCCGAAATCAACCTCGGCCTGATCCCCGGGTTCGGCGGCACCCAGCGCCTGTTGCGCCTGGCCGGCCGCAGCGCTGCGCTGGAACTGTGCCTCACCGGCGCGCCGATCGGCGCACAACGCGCGTACGAGCTGGGCATCGTCAACCGTGTGGTGGCGCCTGAGGCATTGGACGAGAGCGTGGCCGCCCTGGCCGATCAGCTGGCCGCCGCCGCACCACTGGCCGCTGCCGGCATTCTCGATGCGGTGTTGCAGGGAGGCGAAGCTGCGCTCGACCAGGGCCTGGAATTCGAAACCCAGGGCTTCGCGCTGATGTTCTCCACCGATGACATGCACGAGGGCACCAGCGCCTTTCTGGAAAAGCGCAAGGCCGCATTCAAGGGCAGCTGACCACCGCTGTTTCCCCTCTCCCCGGCGGGGAGAGGAAGTCATCGCGTGCCGCGGTTGCTCAACGCTTGGTGTTCTCCCTCTCCCCTCCGGGGAGAGGGTTGGGGTGAGGGGGCACTC
>NZ_FOSR01000001.1:0-141322 GCF_900114325.1 Rhodanobacter glycinis | reverse complement strand
GGGGAGAGGAAGTCACGGCGCACCGCGGCTGCTCAACGCTTGGTGTTCTCCCTCTCCCCTCCGGGGAGAGGAAGTCATCGCGAACCGCAGTTTCTCAGTGATCCCCGCCGCGATACTTTTTCTCGCCGGCGGTCACCGCGATATCCAGCCGGTTTTCCGGCGGTGCCAACGGGCACGTGGCGAACGGCGTGAAGGCACATGGCGGGTTGTAGGCCCGGTTGAAATCCAGCACCAGCTTGCCCGGCTTGTCGATGCCACCCGCGGGTAACGCTGCGTAGAGGAAGCGCGCGGCACCGTAGGTCTGCTTGCCCGACGTCTTGTCGGCCAGCACGAAGAACAACTCGCCGCCGGGCTCTTCCTGGTACGGCAGCAATTCGAAGGTCTGGCCGTCACGCTGAAACACGGCCTTGCCCGGGATCTTCACCGTGTCGATGGTTCCGATCGCCGTGCCCATCTGCAGGTCATGCGGCGGATCGAACGGCACCCAGTCGGCCTCGATGCGCCACGACGGATCGATCGGAAAATAGTCAATGCCGACGAAGTCACGGCGCGCCGCGGCATCGCTGTCTTTCACCCGCAACGCCCTGCGCCCGTCACGATCGATCACGAAGAAATTCGCATGGCCGAAACGCACCGTGGTCGGTGCGGCATCGCCACTGACGTGCATGTCATCGACCAGGGTTGCCGATTCGAGCTGCTGGCCATCGATGGTCGCATCCACGCCCTTCGCCAACGCGATACGGGTCGTCCCGTCGGCGGCCACCGTCACGACGCCAAGATGCGCAGGACCGGCCTTCAGCACGATGTCGTTGTCGGCCGCACTGCCGACGCGATTCGCACCCTCGTGCAGCCATTCCAGGCCGATCAGGCTGAGCCAGCCGTCGGGCGCCGTGAGTCGCGCCACGCGGGCGGCACGCCACTGTTCGACTTGCTGCGTGTAGGCAGTGCTGGAATGGGGAACATCAGTGGCATGCACGGCGGCGACTCCGGGAATCAAGGCAAGAAGAAAGGCGGCGACACGCAACATGGGGGCGATCCGCGGCAATGGAAGGCTTGAGTATGGACGTCCAAACGCTGGACCGACAAGCCTTGATGTCACAATCATTCCTGGTGCTATCCCGGAATCGCGCGGCGATATCCGGATCCAGCGCCTTTCCGGCGCACGACGTCAACGTCACCGGATTGCCACTTCGCGGCAATGACGAATCTCCACGTTTATCGCCCGCGCATGAACAACCGGTCCAGCTCGGACAGCGAAAGCTGCGTCCAGGTCGGTCGACCATGGTTGCATTGGCCGGAACGCTCGGTGGCTTCCATGTCACGCAGCAATGCATTCATTTCGGGAATCGACAGGCGCCGCCCCGCACGCACCGAACCATGGCATGCCATGGTGGAAAGCAGCTCGTTTTCCAGCTCCTGCAAACGGCGCGAACTACCGTGCTGGGCCAATTCGGCCAGCACGTCACGGGCGAGCTGGCCTACGTCGGCGCCCTCAAGCAAGGCCGGGATGCGCCGCACCACCACCCCGGACGGACCGCTGCGCGACAGTTCCAGCCCCCACTCGGCAAGGGCGTCGGCGTGCTCCTCGGCAGCAGCCGCCTCCTTCGCGCTGACCGCCAGGTTCAAGGGCACCAGCAGCAATTGCGAGCGCAGGTTGCTGCATGCACGTCCGGTCTTGAGCCTCTCGTAGGTGATGCGTTCGTGCGCGGCGTGCATGTCCACCAGCACCAGGCCCTGCGCATTCTCGGCGAGCACGTAGATGTTCTTGAGCTGCGCGATGGCGTAACCCAGCGGCGGCGCTTCCCCGGGTTCGCTTTCCGCCATCGGCGCGACGGCAGGTGCCGCGCGTGGAGGCTCGCCGACCAGTGCCGCGTAGTCGGCCAGCGGCTGGTCGCACACACCCAGCGTCAGTCGGCTCTGCGACGCGTGCGTCGGCCACGTTTGCATGGCAGGCAGGCCGGGCACGCGCTCACTGGAAGATGCACCCGATGTCGTCATGTGCAGGCGACCGTCGTCAGCCTGCGCATGCGATTCAACCTGCCCCGCGCGTGTCTGCGCCAACGCCTCGTGCAAGGTGCGGAACAGGAAGTCATGCACCAGCCGCTGCTCGCGGAAGCGCACTTCGTGCTTGGCCGGATGCACGTTGACGTCGACGCCGGCCGGATCAAGTTCCAGGTACAGCACGAAGACCGGATGGCGACCGTGGAACAGCACGTCCGCATAGGCCTGACGCACCGCATGCGTCACCACGCGATCGCGCACCAGCCGGCCGTTGACGTAGAAATACTGCGAGTCGGCCTGCGAACGCGAGGCAGTGGGCAAACCCACCCAGCCGGACAAACGCATGCCCGCAGCGGCATGTTCGACACGCAGGCTCTGTTGCGGAAAATCGGCGCCGAGCACTTCGGCCACGCGCTGCAACTCGGCCTGTTCGTCGCGCGCGGTCTTCCAGATGCGCACCGGCTTGCCGTTGTGACTGAGCCGGAACTCCACCGCGCCGCGCGCCAGCGCCAGCGACTTCAGCAAGTCGTCGATATGGGCGAACTCGGTGCGTTCGGCGCGCATGAATTTCTTGCGCGCCGGCACGTTGTAGAACAGGTCGCGCACTTCCACGCTGGTGCCCGGCGGATGCTGCGCGGGGCGCGCCGCCTGCAGCTTGCCGCCGTCGACCTCGATGCGGAACGCATTGTCCGCATCGCGCGGACGCGAGGTGAGCGCGAAGCGCGCCACCGACGACACCGAGGCCAGTGCCTCGCCGCGGAAACCCATGCTGGCGACGTGTTCGAGATCATCGAAGCTGCCGATCTTGCTGGTGGCGTGCGAGGCCACCGCCAGTTGCAATTCGTCCGGTGCGATGCCGCCGCCATCGTCGCGCACGCGAATCAGCCGCGCGCCACCGGCCTCGATATCCACCTCGATGCGCGTGGCGCCGGCGTCGAGACTGTTCTCGACCAGTTCCTTGACCACCGAGGACGGCCGCTCGATGACTTCACCGGCGGCGATCTGGTTGATGAGTGCGGGGGGGAGCGGGCGAATCTGGGGCATCGGCCAAGCTTAACCAGCGTGCCCCGACAACAAAAGCGGACGGCGGCGATGAATCCGCCCATCCGCCCCACGGGCCGTTCAGCCCGTGGGAATCATCAGCACCGTGCCGGCCTGCAGGCTGTTGCTGCTGATGCCGTTGGCGCTTTTCAGCGAGCTGACGCTCACGCCGTACTGGTGCGCGATGCTGCTCAGGCTTTCGCCGCGGGCGACGCGGTGCTTGTCGCCACCCTTGGCCGCGCCCGCACCGGATTTGGCCGAGGCGTCGACCGAAGCCAGTTGGACGCCCGCCCGACGCGCAGCCTGCGCGGCAAACCAGGTGCCCGGCGGCGGCGAGCTTTCGAAGTAATCCTTCACGCCGCCCATCACCGCCGTCGCTAGCGCGCGCTGGTGCTGGGGATTGCGCAGCTTGCGCTCTTCCGTCGGATTGCTGATGAAAGCGGTCTCGACCAGGATCGACGGCACATCGGGCGACCGCAGCACCACGAAGTTGGCGTGCTCGATGTGATCGCGATGGGTCGGCCCGAGCTGAGCCAGCGCCTTGAGCACATTGTTCGCCACCACGTCGCTGGCCTGCACCGCCCAGCCCTGCTGCATGTCCAGCAGCACGGAGGCGAGGCTGTCGTTTTCAGCCGCCAGCGACACACCGCCAATCAGATCGGAGCTGTTTTCGCGATCGGCCAGCAGCCGTGCGGCCACCGAGCTCTTGCCGCGCGAGGACAACACCCATACTGACGAACCGCGCGCATCGCTGCTGGTGTAGGAATCGGCGTGGATCGAGATGAACAGGTCGGCCTTGTCGGCACGCGCGATCTCATAACGTCGCTTGAGCGGAATGTAATAGTCGCCCGTGCGGGTAAGCACCGCCTTCATGCCCGGCTGCTTGTTGATCTGGGCCGCCAGATCACGCGCCACCGCCAGCGTCACGTTCTTTTCCAGCGTGCCGTCGGGGCCATGGGCGCCGGGATCCTTGCCGCCGTGACCGGCATCGACCGCCACGATCACCTTGCGCTCGCCACCGAGCAGCGCTGCCACCTGGCGGGAGTCCAGCTTCTTGA
Organism: Rhodanobacter glycinis; assembly: GCF_900114325.1. Taxonomy (GTDB): domain Bacteria; phylum Pseudomonadota; class Gammaproteobacteria; order Xanthomonadales; family Rhodanobacteraceae; genus Rhodanobacter_A; species Rhodanobacter_A glycinis. The sequence continues at coordinate 137,222 of NZ_FOSR01000001.1, read as the reverse complement.
AATCGGAGACGCGATGAACCTCTGCCGTGGGGATCACGACCGGCTTGCCCATCGTCTTGGCCGTCGCAACCGTCTTGGTGGCTGCAGCGGCGTTGTCCGGATACAGATCGAGCACCAGGCGATAACCGGCCTTGCCGGAAGGGCCGAGCATGAAGTCGCGCGGATGACTGCCCGGCGCCACGTTCGCCGCCAGCTGCAAGGTGCCGCCCTCACGGGTATTCGTCATGCCCTTGAAGCGCCCTTGCGCCGCCGGGCCGTTGAAGCCGCCCGCCAGGCTGCTGGCCGGCAGGGCGATCACCACCTTGCCGTCCTGCTGGCTGAGCTTGTAATGCACCGGTCCGGACAGGTCGAACACCACGCGGGTGTAATCCGGCCCGGCCCAGACGCGTGCATCCTTCACTTCGGCCGCGCTGGAAGCACCGCACGGCATCGCTGTCGCCATTGCGACACCAGCCATCCACAGCAGACGCGTCAGGGTTCCGTTCATAGGGCAGCATTGAAGCGCAGCAAATGGACGATTGCAAGGGCTTTTCCCTTGAATATCCATAACCTGCACACTATTCGTCAGATCAGATCAAGCTATTGACCCTAAGCCGCGCTTTATGCAGGCAACCTTGGCAAGGCCACCGGCTCGATACTTTTTCCATACGAAACGATTACTTAGCCGTCAGCCCAGCCGTGCCAGCACCTGCCGCCCACGTGCGGTGAGCGGACGCAATGTCGCCTGCCGCCCCGCCCCGGCATAAGCCATGTCGATGACCATGTCCGCTGCCGGCAACGCGCCACGGCCCCGTTCGGGCCATTCCACCAGCACCAGGGCCGCCGGGTCGGCCAGGGCATCCAGGCCCAGCCATTCCAGTTCGCCGGGATCGGCAATGCGGTACAGATCGAGATGCCAGGCCGGGCGCCCCTGCGCCTCGTAGCCCTCGACCAGGCTGTAGGTGGGGCTCTTGATGCGTTCGCCCACGTTCAGCGCGCCGAGCAGGGCCCGGGCGAAGCTGGTCTTGCCGGCGCCCAGGTCACCGTGCAGGTACACCACCAGACCACCGCCTTGCAGTGCGCCAGCAAACTGCCGCCCTAGCGCCGTGGTGGCAACTTCGTCGACAAGCTCCCGATGGCGGGTGTTACCCGGGAGGGTGTGCGTGGACGTATCAATCATGTTCGAGTCCGTTTCCCAACAGGCGCAAATGTGGCAACAGGTCGCTGGCCAGCAGGCCACGCTCGCCCTGCCGCGCGGCGCAATCGCCGGCACGGGCATGCAGACCCACGCCAAGGCAGGCTGCCCGCCAGGCGTCGCAGCCTTGTGCCAGCAAGGCTGCGATGACGCCGGTCAGCAAGTCGCCCATGCCACCAGTCGCCATGCCCGGGCTGCCCCACGGGCAAACGGCCACCCGGCCTGCCGGATCGGCGATCAGGCTGCCGGCTCCCTTCAGCACCACGATCGCGTGGTAGCGAGCTGCCAGCGCCCGCACGGCGGCAAACCGGTCGGCCTCGACGTTTTCGGTGGTGTCGTGCAGCAACCGTGCCGCTTCGCCCGGGTGCGGCGTCAGCACGGTCGGACGGGTGAACTGACGCGGCTCATGGGCAAGCAGGTTCAGGCCATCGGCATCCAGCACCAGTGGCTTGCCGGTATCCAGCGCGGTGAGCCACAACGCGTGCCCCCACGCCCGTTGCCCCAAGCCGGGGCCCAGCGCCAGCACGTCGGCGCGCTCCAGCAGCGGCTCCAGTGTTTGCGGCCCATCCACGGCATGCGCCATCAACTCGGGACGCGCGCTGTTCAGTGCCAGCAGGTGTTCGGCGCGGGTCGCCACGCTTACCAGTCCGGCACCGCTGCGCAAGGCCGACTCGCCACACAGGCGGACGGCGCCAGCCGTGCCGTGATCACCGCCGATGGCCAACACGTGGCCATGGTTGCCCTTGTGCGCGGCGCGCGCGCGCGGCGGCAGGTGTTCGGCCAGCAGTATGTGAGCGTCGGCTGACATGCCTTGCCACAACGCATCGGGCAAGCCCAGCGTGTCCAGTTCCAATTGGCCCACGTGATCCGCCGCCTGCCCGGTGCGCAGCCCGCGCTTGGCAGCAATGAAACTGACCGTGACGGCGGCGCGCACGGCCACGCCCGGACAACGCCCACTGTCCGCATCGAGTCCCGAGGGAACGTCCAGCGCCAGCACCGGGGCATCGCCCACATTGAGGCGCTCGATCAAGGTGGCTGCATCGGCGTCGGGCGCCCGGTGCAAGCCGGTGCCGTACAGCGCATCGACGTGGACGTCCGCCGACGGCAACGCCTCGTGCGCATCCCAGTGCCGGACAATCCCACCCGCGTCGACCCAGGTCGCCCGCGCCTGTGCGGCATCGCCGTGGGCCGTATCCGCAAGCGCCAGCACGTCGACGCGCAAGCCTGCTTCGCGTGCCAGCGACGCCAACAGGAAACCGTCGCCGCCATTGTTGCCCGGCCCGCAATACACCGCGATGTGGCGGGCCTGTGGCCAGTGCCGGCGCAGGCTGGCCAGGCCGGCCCAGGCCGCGCGACGCATCAGCTCGATGCCGGGCACGCCGAGTTCGTCGATCGCCCGCCGATCCAGCGCACGGACTTGCTCGACGGTGTAGAGATCGTGGCTACGCGGGCTGCTTGGCATCGGCCAATTATAGGCCGCCGGGCGCGGGTACTGGCGGTGCCTTCTACAATGGCGGCATGTCCACCGTCCCCGCCATCGACTACAACACCCTCGCCCGCGACATCAAGCAATGGGCGCGCGAGCTGGGCTTTGCCGAAGCCGGCATCAGCGGCGTAACGCTTGCCCCGGACGAAACCCATCTGCAGGACTGGCTGGATGCCGGGCATCACGGCGAGATGGAATACATGGCCCGCCACGGTACCAAGCGCAGCCGCCCGGACGAACTGGAGCCGGGCACGCAGCGGGTGATCTCGGTGCGCATGGATTACATCCCGCCCGGCACGCGCAATGCCTGGGAGGTGATCGGCGACGGCAACGCCGGCTACGTGTCGCGCTATGCGCTCGGTCGCGATTATCACAAGCTGATGCGCAACCGCCTGCAGAAACTGGCCGCACGCATCCAGGCCGAGGTCGGCGACTTCGGCTATCGCGCCTACGTGGATTCCGCGCCGGTGCTGGAAAAGGCGCTGGCGCGCAATGCCGGGTTGGGCTGGATCGGCAAGCACACCGTGCTGATCAACCGCCACGCCGGCTCGTATTTCTTCCTCGGCGAGCTGTATACCGACCTGCCACTGCCCGTGGACGTGCCGGCAACCGCCCATTGCGGCACCTGTACCCGCTGCATCAATGTGTGCCCCACCGGCGCCATCCTCGGGCCAAACAAACTCGACGCGCGGCGCTGCATCTCCTACCTGACGATCGAGCTGAAAGGCCCGATTCCCGAAGAGCTGCGCGCACCGATGGGCAACCGCATCTTCGGCTGCGACGACTGCCAACTGGTATGCCCGTGGAACAAATTCGCGCAGGAAGCCGTCGAGCCCGATTTCGCCCCGCGCCACAGTCTCGACGGCGCGAAACTGCTGGAGCTGTTCGCCTGGAGCGAAGCGGAATTCCTCAAGCGTACCGAAGGCATGGCGATCCGCCGTACCGGCTACGAGGGCTGGTTGCGCAACATTGCGGTGGCGCTGGGCAACGCGCCGCACTCGCAAACCACGATCGATGCGCTGAACGCACGCGCTGACGATGCCTCGTCAGTGGTACGCGAACACGTGGCGTGGGCGCTGCAGCGGCAAGCGGAAAAGGAAACGGGCGCGTGACCGACTACTGTCCAGAATAGTTTCGAACGCTCGCCAGCGTACGTGGCACATGTCGGAACCGGCTTTTTTCTCGTCATTCCTGCGAAAGCAGGAAGCGCTTTACAACAGACGAAGGTCTGGTCATCCAGTGACTGTATGGCCTGAGCAGACGTGGTCGCTACTGGATTCCGGCCTACGCCGGAATGACGAGCAAGGATGCTGGAGCGTGCCAAGCCAACCAACGGAAGATTATGTTCCATCGAGGCACACCAAAATACGCGTGCCCCGATGGAAAGCCAAATCAGGCAACCGCCATCTGCTTCGGAATGGCGCGATTGGTGTGACTGATGCGGTTGCCGGGGCCGGCGGCGATGTAGACGCAGGTGGGCTGGTATTGCTCCAGCTCGGCCTCGTTCAACTGCACGAACGCGGCGATGATGATGATGTCGCCGGCCTGCGCACTGCGCGCGGCACTGCCATTCACCGAAATGATGCCCGAGCCTTCCTCGGCGCGCAGCGCGTAAGTGACGAAACGCTGTCCGCTGTTCACGTTCCAGGCATGGATCTGCTCGTACTCGCGGATGCCGGAGGCATCCAGCAGATTGCCGTCGATGGCGATCGAGCCTTCGTAGTGCAGCTCGGCGTGGGTGACGGTGGCACGGTGGATCTTCGCCTTGAGCATGTTCAATTGCATGACTTCATTACCTGCAGGAACCGCCTGCACAGGGGGACATTATCGAACCTGCCGACATTGCACCGCAACATCAGCCGTTTGCGACCATGAAATGTGGGCGACTCAGTCGAACAACAAGTTGTCGATCAGCCGCGTGCTGCCAAGGCGGGCGGCGATCAACGCCACCAGGCCATCGCGTTCGCCATCAGCCGGCTCGGACAGGTCCTCGGCGCGCCGGATCACGGCGTAATCCGGCACGAAACCCGCGCGTTCCAGCTTCGAAGTCGCCGCCTGTTCCACCACGCGCCAGGCGTGGCCCTTGGCGATCAACTCGCGCATCTGCAGCAGCGTGGCATGGATCTGCGGCGCCAGCGCGCGTTCCGCTTCCGACAGGTACTGGTTGCGCGAGCTCATGGCCAGGCCGTCGTCAGCGCGCCAGGTGGGCGCTGCCATCACTTTCACCGGCAGCGACAGGTCGCGCACCATGCGCTCGATCACCTTGAGCTGCTGGAAATCCTTCTGGCCGAACACTGCGATATCCGGCTGCACCAGGTTGAACAACTTGCTGACCACCGTGGCCACGCCATCGAAATGACCGGGGCGATGCGCACCATCCAGCGTTTCGGTGATCTGCGGCACGTGCACGCTGACGCTGTGCTGCGCACCGAATGGATAGAGCGTGGCCACCTCGGGCGCAAACAGCAGGTCGCAACCGACTTCGGCCAGGCCGGCCTGGTCCTGTGCCAGCGTGCGCGGGTAGCGCTCGAAATCCTCGTTCGGACCGAACTGGGTGGGGTTGACGAACACGCTTGCCACCACCCGATCGGCCCGCGCTTTCGCCAACTTCAGCAGCGAGTGATGCCCTGCATGGAGGTTGCCCATGGTCGGCACCAGGCCCACCGTCTGCCCTTGGGCGCGCCAGCCGCGAATCGTGGCGCGCAGGGCGGGAGCGTCTTGTACCGTTTGCATCGAAGGTCTGCCGTCAGTTGAAACAGTGTTCGGGTGCCGGGAAGGCGCCGCTGCGCACATCGGCCACATAGGCCGTGATGGCCGCCGCTACAGAATCGTGGCCGATCAGGAAATCCTTGCTGAACTTCGGCCGTTTGCCGCGCGTAATGCCGAGCATGTCCTGGATCACCAACACCTGGCCGTCACAATGCGGGCCGGCGCCGATGCCGATCACCGGGATCTTCACGGCCTTGGTCACGCGCTCGCCCAATGCGACGGGCACGCCTTCGAGCACCAGCAGGTCGGCACCGGCGGACTCCACCGCCAGCGCTTCGGCCAGCACGCGATCGGCAGCTTCCTGCTCACGCCCCTGGATGCGGAAACCGCCGAACTTGTGCACCGATTGCGGCGTCAGCCCGAGGTGCGCGCAGACCGGGATCGCCCGCACCGTCAGCGCCTCGATCGCCGCGAGGATATGCGGCGCGCCGCCCTCGATCTTCACCATCGCCGCGCCGGCTTCGCCGACCAGCCGCGCGCCGGCTTCCAGTACGTGCGGCAGATCGCGGTCGGCCATGAACGGCAGGTCGGCCACCAGCATCGTGGCCGAGACGCCACGCGCCACCATCGCCGTGTGATAGACCATGTGATCAAGCGTCACCGGCAAGGTGCTGGCGTGGCCCTGCATCACCATGCCGAGCGAATCGCCGACCAGCGCCACATCGACTCCGGCCGATTCCAGCTGCCAGGCGAAACTGGCGTCATAGGCGGTGAGCATGGCGATCCGGCGCCCTTCGGCCTTCATCGCATGCAGGCCCGGCACGGTGACCGGCTTGCGTGCGGGAGCGTTGGCGTTCTGCACGTACACGGCGAACCCTCGTACTTGGTCGGAAAGTGGAACGCCGATTATCCGGCGCGCAGCCGCAATGGCTCAAGGCAAAACGTCACAGCCGGCCCGATCGGCCTGTACCAGCAGCCGATCGATCCGCCCCTGCCCCGGCAACTCAAGGGCCGGATCCAGGTCGTTCAGCGGCAACAGCACGAACGCGCGTTCGGCAATCCGTGGATGCGGCAGCGTCAACCGCGCATCGTCCAGGTGCACGCCCGGCATGTGCAGCAGGTCGAGGTCCAGCGTGCGCGGCCCCCAGCGCTCGCCGTCACGCACGCGACCGGCGGCCTGTTCGATCGCCAGCAACGCATCGAGCAAGGCATGCGGCGAGAGCTCCGTTTCCAGCAGCGCCGCGGCATTCACGAACGCGGGCTGCTCCAGCACGCCCCACGGGGGCGTGCGATACAGCCGCGATCGCGCCAGTACACGGGTTCCGGGCAGGCGCGCCAGCGCGTCCAGCGCGTCCAGCACCTGCTGCCGCGGATCGCCGAGGTTGCTGCCCAGCGCGACATAAGCCCGTGGCACGCGAACCCTACTTGCCGGTCGGCTTGCGACGACGACGGCGACGGCGCGGCGGCGCCTTGGCGATTTCCGCATCGACCGCGGCACCACCGTGATTGGGCAGCGCAGCCGCCAAGGTTTCGTGCGGCAACTGCTGGGCGTGCGCCCACCACTCGCCCAGTTCGCGCATCGCCGGTGATTCGTTGGCACGCAGCAGCAGGAAATCGAACGCGGCGCGGAAGCGCGGATGGGTCAGCAGGCGGAACACCTTCTTGCGCTGGATCTGCTCGAAGCGCGGCTGCAACGACCAGATCTCTTCCATCGTGAAGGTGAACCGGCGCGGGATCGCCACGCGCTGGCACTGCTCACCCACCACGTGCAGCGCGGCACGTGCCCACGCCTCGGTGTTGTCCTTGCCCTGCTCGATCCAGGCGTGCGCCTGGTCGCGCACTTCGCCCCACAGCAGCACGGCGAAAAGGAAGGCCGGTGTCACCGACTTGCCCTCGGCCACGCGCTCGTCGGTATTGGCCAGGCCTTGTTCGACCAGCGCACGCAAGGCCTCGTCGCCTCGTTTCAGCGCACGCGCGGTGGCCGGGAACATGAATTCCAGCAGCCCGCACTTTTCCAGCATGTGGAAACTCTTCAGGCCATTGCCGGCCAGGAACATCTTCAGCGACTCGTCGAACAGGCGCGCCGGCGCCGCCTCGGTGAGCAGGTCACCCAGCTCGGCGAACGGTTTCGCCGCCGCCGTGTCGATGCGAAAGCCCAGCTTGGCTGCCAGCCGTGCCGCTCGCAGCATGCGCACCGGGTCCTCGCGATAACGCGTGACCGGATCGCCGATCAGGCGCAACACGCGGTCCTCCAGATCCTGCATGCCGCCGACGTAATCGCGCACCGAAAAATCGCTGATGTCGTAGTACATGGCGTTGACGCGGAAGTCGCGGCGCACCGCGTCTTCCTCGATCGTGCCCCACACGTTGTCGCGCACGATGCGGCCATCGACGATACGGCGCTCGCCGTCATTGCCCTCTTCCTCGCCGGTGCCGCGGAAGGTGGCCACCTCGATGATCTCGGGGCCGAACACCACGTGCGCGAGCCGGAAACGGCGGCCGATCAGGCGACAGTTTCGAAAAAGCTTCTTCACCTCGTCCGGCGTGGCACTGGTGGCCACGTCGAAATCCTTCGGCTTGCCGCCAAGCAGCAGGTCGCGTACCGCGCCGCCGACCAGGAACGCGTCATAACCGGCCTCGTTCAGTCGGTACAACACGCGCAATGCGGCCTTGCTGATGTTCTTGCGGGAAATGATGTGCTGTTCGCGCGGGATGATACGCAGCGCGGGCACGACGTCGGTCCTTGCTATGGGATTCAAGCGGTCAAAGTCCTTGCGGGCAAAGCGGCCCTGTGGTCGTTCGAGCGTGACGGCAACCGTCGCGCACCGGCTCTTGCCGGCATGAACAGGCGCCCGGCAATAGTGATAATGCACAAATGCAACGCAAGCCGCACGCAGGCATTGCCGGACGAAACAATTCGGCTATACTACCGCGCTTCGCAGCACTCCGCTCCCATCGTCTAGTGGCCCAGGACACCGCCCTCTCAAGGCGGGAACACGAGTTCGAACCTCGTTGGGAGCGCCAGTTTTTACTTTTGCGATCATCCATGATCGCAGCCAGTGGGGACGGCGCGGCAAGACTTTGTCGCCAACCTCCGGACTGACGCCAGAAGCGGCCATCCATGGCCGCACTCTTCACAAAACCCTCGCTTCGACCATCGCGCACAGAGCCATGGCGCATGGTCACGCCTGCTGGCACCACTGCTGCTGCCAGAGGCGGGCATCCGAGGCCGCACGCCGCAAAAAGCGGCATGTTGCAAGTGGCGATGCAGCCCGCACCGCGCGCCCGCACCCTTCTCAGCGAGACCCCATTGCGGGCATACTTGCGGGTATCGTTTTGCAAGAGCTGGACCGCGCCATGACCTTCGTCGTCACCGACAACTGCATCAAGTGCAAGTACACCGACTGCGTCGAGGTCTGCCCGGTTGATGCCTTCCACGAAGGCCCGAACTTCCTCACGATCGACCCGGACGAATGCATCGATTGCACCTTGTGCGAACCGGAATGCCCCGCCAATGCGATCTATCCGGAAGACGACGTGCCGGCCGGCCAGGAGGGTTTCGTGGCGCTGAATGCCGAGCTGGCGAAGGATTGGCCCGTGATCACCGAGCGCAAGGATGCACCCGCCGACGCCAAGGACTGGGACGGCAAGCCCGACAAGCTCGGTCTGCTCGAGCGCTGATCACGGCGTACCAGCCAATACCGCACGAACGCCGCCTGCCTGGCGGCGTTTTCGCATCCATGGCCATCGACGTCGGTGGCCAGTGACCCCCCGAAACAAGCCGCCTGGCGATAGCGTCGCAGAAACGAAAACGCCGCCCTCAGGCGGCGCTTCGACAAGCTAAGTGCAAAAAGGATCAGTGGCCGCCGAGGCGCGACTTCAGCGCATCGATCACCTTCGCCACGGCCGCCGCATTGCCCTGTGCGCGTACCTGGCTGGCGTCACCGCTGCTGCCCACGCTGATCTGCACCGTATGCGGCGCAGCGCCCGGCGCGGCATCACTCGTGCTCTTGTCATGGTGGAACATGCGATGGAAGAAGCCGCCTTTCTTCTCCGACGCGTCCGAAGCCACCACCGCCACCGTGTAGGTGTGCGCGCTGTCGTCGTGCGACTGCACCGTGCCGATGTCGCCGGCTTCCAGCGCCTGGCCCACGCGGTTGTAGACGTTCGCCACGCTGTCGGACACCACGAAGCCGTCGGCGATCACGCCGGCATTGGCACCGACACGCGCGGTGGCGCCATTGGCATTCGGCTGGTTCGCGCCCGGCGGCGGAATCACCAGCGCCTCGCTGGCCGTGGGCGTATCCAGGCCCGGCGGGATTTCCAGCGGGGTTTCCTGCTTGGCGGTTTCCCAGGCCTTGGTGGAACGGAACATGCCGCAGCCCGAAAGCAGCAGGCCGGTGAGTGCCAGGGCCGGCAGGGCAACGGCGAGCGAGGATTTCTTCATGTAATGGTATTCCGTCAGGTAAGTCGTCGGGCGGCCGCTTTTCGTCAGGCAGCGTTCGCCAAGGATGCCAGAGTCGCCAGTTCCGTGCGCAAACGGGCCCTTGCCGGGCCTTCTTCCAGTTCCACCAACGGCAGGCGCGGCGTCGCCGATCCCAGGCCCAGTTCCGGCAAGCCTGCCTTCACCGCGATCGGGTTCGGTGCGCATTCAAGCGCCTGCAACAGCGGATCCAGCGCCATCCGGCAACGTGCCGTCGCCGCCTGGTCGCCACCGGTGGCCGCGTCGCAGAGCGCGCGAAACGCCTTTGGCACCAGGTTGGCGACGACCGAAATCGTTCCCGCCGCCCCGGCCAGCATCGCCTCACCCGCCGTTGCGTCGTCGCCGGACAGATAGACGAAATCCGGGCGCACAAGTTCCGCAAGCGCGTGAATGCGTTCGGCGTCGCCGCGCGCTTCCTTGATGCCGATGATCGCGGGATGCTCGCGCAACTGCGCCACCGTGGCCGGATCGATGTCACAGGCGGTACGCCCGGGCACGTTGTAGAGCAGCACCGGCAGGCCGCCATGTTCGGCCACTTCGAGGAAATGGCGACGCATGCCTTCCTGGGTCGGGCGCACGTAATACGGCGCCACCACCAGCGCGGCATCGGCGCCCAGTTCGCGGGCGTGCCGGGTAGCGGCCACGGTTTTCGCGGTGCCCGCTTCGCCGGTGCCGGCGATCACCGGCACGCGGCCGGCCACGTGTTTCACCGCGAACGCCAGCAGGCGCCCGAACTCGTCGTGTTCGAGCATGTGTGCCTCACCGGTGGAACCTGCCACCACCAGCGCCTGGGTGCCGCCCTCAATCTGATAATCGAGCAGGCGACCAAAGGCCGCCAGATCGAGCGCACCACCGGCCCCGAACGGGGTGGCCAGGGCGCAGATGCTTCCACGAATGTTCATCGCGATTTCCGCATGAAACCAAGCCTCGGATGATACTTGCCGGCCGATCGAACGGACAAGTAAGCTGGGCGATACGCTTTATTCGCCCGTGTTGCGCGGGTTTCCACAGGCCATTTCATTGAATCGTCCCTCCGCCCGCACCGGCAACGACCACCAGCTGCTGATCCAGACCCTGACCCCCTCGTCCCAGGCTCCCCTGCTGGGACTGGCGCGACGCATCGCCGACGCAGGCTGCAACCTGTCCGATGCGCGGGTGTCCAGCCTCGGCGACGACACCTCGCTGATGCTGCTGGCCACTGGCGCCTGGGATGCCGTGGCCAAGCTGGAAACCGCCCTGGCCAAACTCGGCCGCGACGAAGCCATCCACCTGGTGCACTACCGCACCGAGCCGCGCGAGCCCAGCGGCAACCTGCTGCCTTACCTGGTGGAAGTGGTGGCGGCCGACCGCCCCGGCATCCTGGTGCAGATCGTGGAATTCTTCAGCCGCTTGCAGATCAGCGTCGAACAGCTCAGTTCGATGCGTTACCAGGCGATGCAGACCGGCGCGGCGATGTTCCAAGCGCAATTCACCGTGGGCATTCCCGCCGAACTGCACATTGCCGCCGTGCGCGACGATTTCCTCGAATTCTGCGACGGGCTGAACCTTGACGCGATCATGGACCCGGTGAAGTTCTAGCGGCGCCCCGGCGCCCGAAAAGGCGCCCCTGGATGAACGAATTTTCGATCCGGAAGGTCGTTGCCGCGCAGACTCCCAGAATGCGCCCGCCCGGATCCGCTGACAAGGCTGTCTCGGTCATCGCACACGCGCTAGTCTCTCTCTCGACACGAGTGAAACCCCACCGGGTTTCCGGAGAGACCATGCTAGCAATCGGAAAGAAAGCCCCCGCACTGACCGGCACCACCGGCGACGGCTCCACGCTGAAGCTCGCCGACCTCAAGGGTCGCTGGATCGTGGTGTACTTCTACCCCAAGGACTCCACGCCCGGCTGCACCAACGAGGCGAAGGACTTCCGCGACCTCTACCCGACATTCCGCAAACGCCACGCCGACATCATCGGTGTCTCGCGCGATTCGGTAAAATCCCACGCCAATTTCGCCACCAGGCAGGAGCTGCCGTTCGCGCTGGTCTCCGATCCGGACGAAGCCTGGTGCCAGGCATTCGACGTGATCCACGAGAAAGTGCTCTACGGCAAACGCCACATGGGCATCGTGCGCAGTACCTTCCTGATCGATCCGGACGGCAAGCTCGCCGCCGAATGGCGCGGGGTGAAGGTCCCCGGCCACGCACAGGCCGTCCTGGACGCCATCCCCGCCAAGTGAATCCCGTCGCTTTCCATATCCTCACCGCGGCAACCGGCTTGCCGCGCACCCCTTGCCACACCCACCGCGAGGTTTCTTCCGCATGACTGGAAGCAAGCGTATCTACGCCCTGGATACCAATGTGCTGCTGCACGACCCGACGTCGCTGTTCCGCTTCGAGGAGCACGACGTATTCATCCCGATGACGGTATTGGAGGAGCTGGACGAAAAGAAGCAGGGTGTTTCCGAGGTTTCGCGCAATGGGCGACAAGTCAGCCGCTTCATCAACGAGCTGATCGGGCGCGGCAACGAAAACGGCCTCAACGATGGCCTGGAACTGGCCAACCCGCAGGGCGTGAACCTGCAACGTGGCGCCGTGGGGCGACTGTATTTCCAGCAGCGCACCACCAACGGGCACGGCAAGGCCGACAACCTGATCCTCGCCGCCGTGATCGAGTTGCGCGACCGCAATCCCGAACGCGAAGTCGTGCTGGTCAGCAAGGACATCAACCTGCGCATCAAGGCCAAGATCTACGGCCTGCATGCAGAGGATTACGAGAACGACCGTGCGCTTGACGACTTCGCCCTGCTGTTCACCGGCGCGGACGAACTGGCGGAAGACTTCTGGGATCATCACCCCGAAGTGCAATCGTGGAACGAGCACGGCCACACCTTCTACAAGCTCGATCTCCACGAAGGCGAAGACTGGTATCCCAACCAGTGCCTGTTCCTGCCCGGCGAGAACAGCGTGGAACTGCGCGTGCTGACGGTGGACGAGCAACACGCCACACTGGTGCTGCTGGACGATCACAGCCATCCCAACCACAGCGTATGGGGCATCGCCGCGCGCAACCGCGAGCAGAACTTCGCGCTGAACGTGCTGATGGACCCGGACGTGGATTTCGTCACCCTGCTCGGCACCGCCGGTACCGGCAAGACATTGCTGGCGCTGGCCGCCGGCCTGGCACAGGTGATGGACCAGCAACGCTACCGCGAGATCATCATGACCCGCGCCACCGTCGCGGTGGGCGAGGACATCGGCTTCCTGCCCGGCACCGAGGAAGAAAAGATGACGCCGTGGATGGGCGCGCTCACCGACAACCTCGAAGTGCTCGCCAATCCCGAGGAAGGCGGTTCATGGGGGCGCCAGGCCACCAACGACCTGCTTGCCTCGCGCATCAAGATCCGCTCACTCGGCTTCATGCGTGGACGCACCTTCCTCAGCCGCTACCTGATCATCGACGAGGCACAGAACCTCACGCCGAAGCAGCTGAAAACCCTGATCACCCGCGCCGGCCCCGGCACCAAGATCGTCTGCCTGGGCAACGTGGAACAGATCGACACGCCCTACCTCACCGAAACCAATTCCGGCCTCACCTACGCGGTCGACCGCTTCAAGCAGTGGGAACATTCGGCCCACATCACCCTGCGCCGCGGTGAACGTTCACGGCTGGCCGACTTCGCGTCGGAGGCGTTGTAAGGTTGATGGTCATGCCGGCGCAGCGTCTGCCCCGGACCCTATCCGGGGCAGGTATCCCGTAGCGACCACCAGCAACCGCACGACAACATCCTGCATGTCCCACACCACGCCCCGCATCGCCCTCACCATCGCTGGCTCCGACTCCGGCGGTGGTGCCGGCATCCAGGCCGACCTGAAGACGTTCCATGCGCGGGGCGTGCATGGTCTGTCGGCCATTACCGCCGTCACTTCCCAGAACACCCGCGGCGTGACAGCCGTCCACGCCGTGCCGCTGGCACATGTTCGCCAGCAGATCGCTGCCGTGTTCGACGACTTTCCGATCGGCGCGGTGAAAACCGGCATGCTTGGCAGTGCCGGCATCGTCCGTCTGGTCGCGCGCGAGATGCGTCGTCGCCAGCCGGCATGGCTGGTGGTCGATCCGGTGATGATCGCCACCAGCGGTGCGCGCCTGCTCACGCAGGATGCCGTGGCCGCCATGCTTGATGAGCTGGTTCCGCTGGCCGACATCCTCACGCCCAACCTGCCCGAAGCCGAAGCCCTGCTGGGCCAGCCCATCAAGACCGCGAACGATTTCGATGCGGCCGGCGCGGCACTGCTCGCGCTCGGGGCCCGGGCGGTGCTGCTCAAGGGTGGCCACGGTACGGGTCGTGAGGTGGTCGACCGCTATTACGACGCCCGCGGCAGGCTGGACATCCGCCACCCGCGCCTGCCGCGCGAAGGCCACGGCACGGGTTGCACGCTGGCGTCCGCGATGGCGGCGGAACTGGCCAAAGGCCGGTCACCACGCACCGCCGTGCGTCTCGCCAGCGCGTACGTGCACAAGGCGCTGGCCAATGGCTACCAACCCGGCGGCGGCCAGCTGGACGTTCTGCGGCATTGAAAGGCCCTGTTCCGTGCCGACGCATGGCACGCCAGCCGCGCGCCGCCGAGGTCGTCCCCTCCGGCCTTTCGTCGCAGCCCGCTTGACTTGGCGCCGGGCGGCCACATACTCGAAGCCTGCCAATTGGCCGTTTTTCGAGTCACCCGTCGATGGATTTCCTCAGCCCGCGCTTCATCATTCTCTACGTCCTGCTGCTTTTCGTGCTGTGCGTGCTGCTGGTGCACCTGCGCGGGCGGGCGCGGCTGCGCTTCGATCGCCAGCTGGTCGACCACTCGGCGATCTTCGCCCCGTACAATCTGCTGATGTATGCGTTCTCGGCGGTGCCGGCCCGACCGATCCTGGACCGCCGCGGCTTCCCCCAACTGGACCTGCTGCAGGCCAACTGGCAGACCATCCGCGACGAGGCGCTGGCGCTGTTTGACGACGGCCACATCCGCGCGGCCGAAAAGCACAACGACGCCAGCTTCAACAGCTTCTTCAAGCAGGGCTGGAAGCGCTTCTACCTGAAGTGGTACGGCGAGCCGCTGGCGTCGGCCGAAGCCTTGTGCCCGAAGACCGTGGCCCTGCTGCGCACGATTCCTGGCATCAAGGCGGCGATGTTCGCCACGCTGGCGCCGAACAGCCGGCTCAACCCGCACCGCGACCCCTTCGCCGGCTCGCTGCGCTACCACCTTGGCCTGATCACGCCGAACTCGCGCGATTGCCGCATCTTCGTGGATGGCGAGGAACACGCGTGGGGCGACGGCAAGGACGTGGTGTTCGACGAGACCTACGTGCACTGGGTGGAGAACAAGACCGACCAGACCCGGGTGATCCTGTTCGCCGACGTGGAGCGCCCGCTGCGCTCGCGCTTGATGACCGCGATCAATCATCGCGTGGGAGCCTTCATGGGCAAGATCACCGCGTCGCCAAATTCCGATTCCGGCACCGAAAAAACCGGTTTCGTGAACCGCATGTTCGCGTTCAACCAGCGCAGCCGTGGTCGCAGCCGCAAATTCAAGCGCAAGTACCCGAAGCTGTTCCGCGCCGTGAAGTACATCGGCATGCTGGTGCTGCTGTGGGTGATCTTCCTCGCGCCATGGCCCTTCGCACGCTGAGGCAGTCACGTTTCGGCGTGCCGGCACGTCCTTGATGCAATCCCGCAAGGAGGTCGTCATGGACCCGCAAACCACCCTGTTCCAGCAACACCGTCCGCGACTGTTCGGACTGGCCTATCGCATGCTCGGCACCCCGGCCGACGCCGAGGACGTACTGCACGACGCCTGGCTGCGCTGGCACTCGCAAGACGCTGCCGCACTGGATGACCCGGAAGCCTGGCTGGTCACCGTGACCACGCGCGTGGCCCTGGATCGTCTGCGCCGGGCAAAAACCGAACGCGAACACTACACCGGCCCGTGGTTGCCCGAGCCGTTGGTGGAAAACCCTGCCCACGGTCTCGCGGACACCCCCGATGCTGCGCTGGAACGCGACCAGACGCTCACGCTCTCCTTCCTCACCCTGCTCGAACGACTGGGGCCGGACGAGCGCGCCGCGTTCCTGCTCAACGAGGTGTTCGATTACAGCCATGCCGAGGCAGCGGTCATTCTCGGCATCACCGAGAACGCCTGCCGCCAGCGCGTACACCGCGCCAGGGAACGATTGCGCGAGGATCGCCCGCGCTTCAACGTGGACGCGCATACCCAACAACGGCTGCTGCAGCGTTTCGTCGCCGCCATGGAACAACCCACGCTGGATTCGCTGCGCGCCCTGTTCGCCGAGGACGCCGTGCATATCTCCGATGGCGGCGGCGTGGTCAGCGCCACCTTGCGTCCCTTGCATGGGGCCGAGCGGTTGGCGCAGTTGTATCTGCAGATCGCCCAGCATCCGCTGCGCTACAGCGCGCTCACCCTCAACGGGGCGCCGGCCCTGCTGGTCTGGTCAGGCCACACGCTGACCACGGCGATCTGGGTCGAGGGCGATGGCGACCGCATCACCGCCATCCACGCACTGCGCCATCCGGACAAGCTTGCGCGGCTGGCCGCCACTGTCACGAATCCGCACGCTGGCGCGTCCTTGCATTGAAGGGCCGATCCGGCCCCGTTCCCCACCACACAGGAGCCTTCCCCATGAGTCGTTTCGCCATCCAGCGCCACTACGCCGCCATGCAACCGCTGGTCAAGCTTGGTCAGGAAATCCGTGAACGCGGCCATCTGGATTCGAAGCTGGTCGAGCTGATATTGATGCGCTGCTCGCAGATCAACGGTTGCGCTTACTGCCTCGACATGCACAGCAAGGACGCCCGCGCCGCCGGCGAAACCGAGCAGCGTTTGTACCTGCTGTCGGCGTGGCGCGAGACCGCGCTCTACAGCGAAAGCGAACAGGCCGCGCTGGCCTTCGCCGAGGAACTCACCGAGCTGCCCTCGCACGAGTCGGTCTCCGATGCGCTCTACGAGCGCGTGCGCCAGCACTTCGAGGAGGCCGGCGTGGTCGACCTGATCCTGCTGGTCGGCACCATCAACGCATGGAACCGCCTCAACATCGCCGCCCGCACGGAAGGGGGCCACTACAAGCCGGCCTCGCACTGACGGCGCGTCCCCGGGCAATGGCTGTACGGGTGCGATCCGGCCGGATCGCACCCGTGCCGGCGGCTCGGTGGTACGGTTCCGCCGGCACGGACGCCAGCGACGAACGTGCCCGCCATGCTGGCGTCTCCCTTTCCAGGCAGACGCCCCATGACACGACGCATCGTCACATTCACCCTCGCCGCCCTGGCCGTGATCCTGCTGGCCTTCGTGGCTTGGCTCGGCACCGCGGGCTGCCCGCTTTTGCGCATTGCCACCGGCTCGGTCAGTCGCGGGCTGTGTGACGCCGCCTTCGTCTCGCACGTCGATCCAGGCCAGGTATTTCGCGAACAGCACGCGCCGATGATGCGCAGCATCGACTGGGCGATCCGCTACCACGTGGATCGCAAGCATCGCGAAGTTCGCGCCTCCATACTGGGTGGTTTCGCGGCGCGTGCGGTATTCCGCCCCGGACTGGGTTGCCTGCTGATGCACGACGACGGTCCGGTACCGGAGGCGGACGGCTTCACGCCGATGCTCATCGCCAGCGCGTTCCCGGCCGGCGTGGTCGAGACGGCCGATCCGGCGATCCGCCAGGCGATCGACCGTGCCTTCGCCGAGCCGGACCCTGCGCATCCGCGCAACACCAAGGCCATCGTGGTACTGCACGACGGCCGACTGATCGCCGAGCGCTATGCCCCGGGCTACGGGCCGGACACGCCGATCTGGGCGCACTCGCTGACCAAGTCGCTGATCAACGCGCTGGTCGGCATTCTGGTGCGGGAAGGCAAGCTGCAATTGGACCAGCCCGCGCCGGTGCCCGCCTGGCGTCGTGCCGGCGACCCGCATCGCGCCGTAACCGTCAACCAGTTGCTGCGCATGGACAGTGGTCTGCCGTTCGACGAAACCAATGGCATCATCAGCCCGCTGACGCGCATGACCTTCCTGCAGCGCGACATGGCCGCCTACGCGGCAGGCACGCCGCTGGCGCATCCGCCCGGCACCCACTGGGCCTATGGCAACCTGGACTACGTGCTGCTCGGTCGCATCGTCACCCATGCCAGCGGCGGCAGCGCCGTGGATGCCGAGCGCTTCGTGCGGCGCGAGCTGTTCGCACCGCTGGGCATGGCGCATACGGTGATCCAGACCGATGCCACCGGCACCCTGATCGGTTCGGGCGGCAGCTACGGTACGGCACGCGACTTCGCCCGCTTCGGCCAGCTCTACCTCGACGACGGCATGATCGATGGCCGGCGCATCCTGCCCGCGGGCTGGGTCGCCTACAGCCATTCGCAGACGCTGGATACCGGCTACGGCGCCGGCTTCTGGCTGAACATCAAGCACGACACCCGGGTGCCGGTATGGAACGCGCCCTGGGGCATGCCGCAGCTGCCCAAGGACATGTACTACGCGCGTGGCGCGTTCGGGCAATACGTGGTGATCGTGCCGTCGGAAAAGCTCGTGGTGGTGCGCATGGGTATCTCGCTGGACTACGGTGACGGCACCGGCGACCTGGTAGCGGCGATCATCGCGGCCCTGCACCATCCGCAGCCGTGAACGGCCGCACCGCCTTGCGGTAGCTGCTGGGCGTGTCGCCTACCTGCCGCTTGAACGCGGCATTGAAAGTGGACTTGGAGGTGAAGCCGCAGGCGTAGGCAATGTCGAGGATGCTGCGCGTGTCGTCGATGTCGGCAAGGCAGGCGCGAACGGCTTCCACACGCAGCCGGTTGATGTAATCCCAGAACGTGCCGCCGAAGCGACGGTTGATCACCGCCGACACCAGGTACTCGGGATAGCCGCTGCGCTTGGCCACCTGGCCGATGGTCAACGCCGGCTCCAGGTACAGCGGTGTGGCGCCCTCCATCAGCGCCGTCACGCGTGCTTGCACCGCGTCGTAGCGTGCGTCGTCCGTCTCGACGGCAGCATCCGGCGCCTCGACAGGTTCCTCCACCGCCGCCGTTTCGGGCTCGATCGCCACCGGCGGCTGGTTCAGGCTGAACCAGCCCACCATGCACACCCAGGCCGCCACCAACCCGAACAGCAGCATGTAGTTGATCACCGGCATCCACACCACGGCCTGCACGATGGCGACCATCCAGATCACGACCTGGCACAGCGCCAGCGCGTCGATCCAGCGCAACGAATGACGGTCGGCATCCGAGCGCCGCTCGCGCAGCTCGCGCCGATGGCGGTGCACCCGAACCAGTGCCGCCGCCACGTAGGACAGGCTGTAGACGAACAGCGGCCCGTCGAACCACACGCCGACGTTGCGCGCCCCGGCAATCCAGCTCGACGACAGCGCGGCGATCTGCGCGTGACCCATGGTCCACACGTAGCCATTGGCCACGAACATCACGCCGAAGCCAAGCAGGTGCACGCCATCGCGCCAGCGAAAGCCGCGCCCTTGCGTCAGTGCGCGCACATAGAGATAGAACAGGCTGCCGTAGAGAAACGGGAACAACGCCACGAAGCGGTAGGCTCGGAACCACTCCGGCGCCAGCGTGTGCCAGTACGCGGCCTTCACCGCCAGGTCGAGCCCGGCCAGCGCCACCCACACCGCGAGCAGTCGGTTCGCCTCGCGATTGGCTGGTCGTCGCCACAACGCCAGTGCGAGCAGCGCCGCCTGCAGGGCGGCGGCAAAGTAGAGGAAAACCCAGAACGTCATGCGCGCATGGATGGACGAAGGCGCCGAGATGGCCAGGGCCCTTGATGCTAGCGAAGCGGGCGGCGGCGTTCCAGAACATACCGTTCCACAACGGGCCGTTCCACAACGGGCCTTTCCAGAACACGCCATCCAGAATGCACGAAGGCCGCGGACAATGCCGCGGCCTTCGGAGACTTTCGCCCGAGGCGGATCAGCCTTTGACGCGCTTCACGATGGCGTCACCGAAGCTCTCGGTGCTGCCCTTGCCGCCCAGGTCCGGCGTCACGCTGTCGCGATCGTTGGTCATGGTGTCGCGGATGGCCTGGCGCAGGCGGCTGCCCTTCTCCACCATGCCCAGGTGATCGAGCATGTCGGCCGCGGCCAGCAGCAGCGCGCAGGGGTTGGCGATGCCCTTACCGGCAATGTCCGGCGCCGAGCCGTGCACGGCCTCGAAGATCGCCGCGTTCGCACCGATGTTGTCGCCGGGAGCCAGACCCAGGCCGCCAACCAGGCCGGCGCACAGGTCGGACAGGATGTCACCGAACAGGTTGGTGGTGACGATCACGTCGAACTGCTCGGGGCGCATCACCAGCTGCATGCAGGTGTTGTCCACGATCATCTCGTTGAACTCGATCTGCGGGTATTCCTTGGCGATCTCGCGCGCCACATTGAGGAACAGGCCCGAGGCGGTCTTGATGATGTTGGCCTTGTGCACGGCCGTGACCTTCTTGCGGCCCTTCTTCACCGCCATCTCGAAGGCATAGCGCACGATGCGCTCGCTGCCCTTGCGCGTGTTGCGGATCATCGAGATCGCGGTCTGGCCGTCTTCGGACAGCGACTGCCCCTCGGCCAGGTACGCGCCCTCGGTGTTCTCGCGCACGGTGATGATGTCGATGTTCTCGAAGCGCGCCTTGGTGCCGGGGAAGCTGATCGCCGGACGCACGTTGGCATACAGGTCGAAGTGGCGACGCAGGGTGACGTTGATCGAGGTGAAGCCACCGCCGATCGGCGTGGTCAGCGGGCCTTTCAGCGCCACCTTGTGCTCGCCGATCTTGTCCAGCGTGGCCGCGGGCAGCAGGTCGCCATGCTTCTCCAGCGCCACCATGCCGGCGTCAACGAAGTCGTAGGTCAGGCCGCAGTCCAGCGCATCGAGCACGCGCAGCGTGGCGGTCATGATCTCCGGGCCGATACCGTCGCCCGGGATCACCGCAATGGTCTTGCTCATGGGGGAAGCTCCTTAGGAATGAATCGGTCAACCACGCGCCGTGGGGATCGGCATGAAGGGTTGAAAACCTTGTAATTATCGCCGATACGGCAGGCAACTAACAGGGCCGGACCGGACTGGCGCGTTGCAAATGCTCGCATGGAGCGTTGCAGGAACTCGCATGCACGGTTCTTCCAAACGCGTTTCGCACGGCCGCCCGGACAAGAGTCGCCCCTCACCCCAGCCCCTCTCCCCGGCGGGGAGAGGAAGCAAAAGCTCAGGCGTGGTCGGCGCAGTTTTCGGCCTGACCGGCACCGCCCGACTCAAGCTGGTCGAGGAAATCCACGGCGCGGCGCAGGTGCGGGATCACGATCGAACCGCCGACCACCAGCCCCACGCTGAACACTTCGAAAAACTCGTCGCGGTTCACACCAGCTTCCTTGCACTGGGCCACGTGGTAGCTGATGCAGTCGTCGCAGCGCAGCACCATCGAGGCGACCAGGCCGAGCATCTCCTTGGTCTTGATGTCCAGCGCGCCGGCCTTGTAGGTCTGCGTATCCAGCGCGAAGAAGCGCCGCACCACCTGGTTGTCCTCGGACAGGATGCGTTCGTTCATGCGCTGGCGGAAGGCGGTGAACTCGGCCAGACGGCTCTGTTCAGACTCGTTCTTTTCCACAGTGTCGGCGCTGGCGCTCATGCGGCCTGCCCCAGCAGTTCGGCCAGCTTGCCGCTGCGATCCGCGGCGACCAGTTCGTCGTAGCCGCCCACGAACTGGTCGTTGATGAAGATCTGCGGCACCGTGCGATGGCCGCCGCTGCGCGTCAGCATGGCTTCGCGCTGGGCCAGGTCGGTATCCACGCGAATCTCGTCCCAGGCCAGCCCCTTGGCCTTGAGCAGGTTCTTGGCTGCCACGCAGTAGGGGCATACGGCGGTGGAATAGACTTCGATCTTGGGCATTGCCTGGCTCCGGAAAACTTCATGAACTGCTGCCATCCAGATGGCGGCAGGCGCTGGCGAAAACAAGCTGACGGGGACTGAACTGCGCCCGTCGACCATGGTCACAATGCTATTGTCTCGCAACCTATGCACATGTCGCCACGACGCCCCGCCACTCGTCTGCTGACGGCCCTGATCATCGCCGGACTGGCCTTTGGCGCCGGCGCGCAATCGGAGCGCCGCCTGCCCGACCTCGGCAGCTCGGCCAACGCGCTGATCTCGCCGCAGGAAGCGCAGGATTACGGCGCCGCCATGCTGCGCCAGATGCGCGCACTGAACATGGTGGTGGACGACCCACTGCTGAACGACTACATCAAGAACCTCGGCTTCCGGCTGGTGGCGGCGTGTTCGCGACCCAAGGACCACTTTGCGTTCTTCATCGCCAAGGACCCGGAAATCAACGCCTTCGCCGCACCGGGCGGCTACATCGCGGTCAATTCCGGATTGTTCGTCATTGCCCAGAACCAGAGCGAATTGGCGGCGGTGATCGCGCACGAAATCGGCCACATCACCCAGCATCACCTGCAGCGCGCCTTTGAGGCCTCGAAGAAGGATGCACCGCTGCTGGCGCTGGTATTGCTGGGCGCCATCGCCGCCGGTTCGACCCACAACGGCGGCGATGCCGGCATGGCTGTACTGACTGGCGGCCAGGGCCTGCTGGAACAGAAGCAGATCAACTTCACCCGCAAGGACGAGACCGAGGCCGACCGCGTCGGCATCCAGACCCTCGCCAACGCCGGCTTCGATCCCGATGCGATGGCCGATTTCTTCCAGCGCATGGAAGACGTGATGAGCACCGGCGCCGGTGGCGAAGACGTGCCGGCGCTGCTGCAGGACCACCCGGTCACCTCGATACGCATCAGCGACGCCAAGGCGCGGGCGCGCCAGCTGATCGCCCAGCAGAAACTGCGTCCCTCCGGCCTCACCCTGGACAAGAGCCAATGGGCAAGCCAGACCGCGCCGATCCCCTACGTGAAGGATCCCACCCGCCTGCTCGCGACGCCCCACCACGACGCCGATGACCTCGACACCTTCCTGCTGATGCGCGAGCGCGTGCGCGTACTCGCCGGCGACGCCCAGCAACTCAGCCTCTATTACTCGTCCAATCTCGCCAAGCGGCATGATTTCGACACGCCGTCGAACCGCTACGGCTATGCGCTGGCGCTCACCCGCAGTGGTAATGGCAGCAAGGCTGTCACCGAGCTGCAACCTTTGCTGGTCGCTCATCCCGGCAACCAGATCCTGCGCCTGGCCATGGCCGGTGCGCATCTGCAGGCCGGCCAACGTACCCAGGCGCTGGCGATCTACAGCGATCTCAACGCCGCCTCACCGCGCAATCGCGCCATCTCCCTCGACTATGCCAAGGCCCTGACCCAAGGCGGCGACAAGGCCCAGGCGGCCCAAGCCGCTGCCTTGCTGCGCCCGCTGCTGGACGAAAGCGACGAGCCGGACATCTACACCGCCTATGCCCGCGCCAGCGACAAGGCCGGCAATAGCGAACTGGCCGGCGAAGCCTTTGCCGACGCCAGCTATCTGTCCGGCCGCCCCTTCGACGCGGTGGAACAGCTCAAGCGGCTGCTCAAGCGGCCGGACCTGGACTATTACGCCCGCGCCCGTATCCAGGGGCGCCTGGCCGAACTCACGCCGCTGGTCATGGAACTGCGCAAGCGCAGGATCAAGACACCAGACAATCCGGACAGCGGCCAGCAACAGTAACCTTGCGACAAACAGCGGTCGCCCGAAAACGGCTTGCTGGCGTCATTCGCGCCCCATGTCATGCCCTCGTAACATTGCAACGCTGCAATACTCGTGTCACAGGCCACCCGAGCGAGCCCACGCGTGCACAAACGTATCCTGATCGTTGAAGATGAGCCCTCGATCCGCGACATGGTCGCCTTTGCCTTGCGCAAGGCCGACATGGAAGCCATCCAGGCCGCCGACGCGCGGTCCGCGCAAATGGCCATCGCCGAACGCGTACCCGACCTGATCCTGCTCGACTGGATGCTGCCCGGCATGAGCGGGCTGGAACTGGCGCGCCGGTTGCGCCGCGAGGAACCCGGTCGCGAGATTCCGATCATCATGCTCACCGCCCGCGGCGAGGAAATGGATCGCGTGAACGGCCTGGAAGCCGGCGTGGACGACTACGTGATCAAGCCGTTCTCCGCGCGCGAACTGATCGCCCGCATCAAGGCCGTGCTCCGACGCAGCCACGGCGACGACGGCTCCGGCACGATCGAAGTGGGTGGCCTGCGCATCGACGGCCCGGCGCACCGCGTGTTCGCCGGCGACGAAGCCGTCGTCATCGGCCCCACCGAATACCGGCTGCTGCACTTTTTCATGACCCATCCCGAGCGCGTGTATTCGCGTGCGCAATTGCTCGACCACGTGTGGGGCGGCAGCGTGTACGTGGAAGAGCGCACCGTGGACGTGCACATCCGCCGCCTGCGCAAGACGCTGGAACCGTGGCAACTGGACGGGCTGATCCAGACGGTGCGCGGCGCCGGTTATCGTTTTTCCACCAGCGAGTGAGCCAAGCCACACGATGACCCAATCGCGATCCGCCACATGGATGTTGCCGGCAGCCCTGCTGGCCGGGCTGCTCGCGGGCGCCGCGGGTGGCGCGGCGGCGGGCGGCCATGTCGCCGCCGGCGTGGCTATCGTCGCGGTGGCGGAAATCGTCCTTTTACTGTCGCGACTCCGTCACGGAACACGGAACACCATGGCATCCATGCCCGACACTCCCTTGCTCCGCCACGACCGCTTCATGCACCGCTCGCGCCGCCTTGCCAGCAACCTGCACGACCTGCGCTCCGCCGCCGCCAGCCTGCCGGATGCCATCGTGCTGCTCGACCAGCAGCAGCGCGTGCGCTGGTTCAACCATGCCGCCGAGTCTCTGCTCGGCCTGCGCCGTCCGCACGATCGCAACGCGTTCCTGCAGGCCCGCCTGCACGGCTCGGAACTGGCCAACTGGCTGCAAGGCGATTCCAGTCACCCCCTGCACGACATCGCCGCCCCCGGCCAGCCGAGCCGGCACATCAACGTCGAGATGCTGCCGTTCGGCCACCACCAGCACCTGCTGCTGGCGCGCGACATCAGCCATCTGACGCGACTGGAACAGATCCGGCGCGACTTCGTGGCCAACGTCTCGCATGAATTGCGCACGCCGCTGACCGTCATCCACGGCTATCTCGAATTGCTCGATCCGGAAGACGTGCCCGATCTGGCGCCGGTGCTCGGCGAGATGCGCACTCAGTCCAGGCGCATGGGGCAGATCGTCGAGGACCTGCTTACCCTGTCGCGGCTGGAAACCCAGAACACGGTCTCCGACGAACGCGTGCCCATGGCATCGCTGCTCGCCACCTTGCGCAAGGAAGCCGAGGCGATCAGCCAGGGTCGCCATCGCATCGTGCTGGATGCCACTGCACACGTCGACCTGCTCGGCTCGCCGAAGGACCTGCACAGCGCGTTGTCCAACCTGGTCAGCAATGCGGTGCGCTACACGCCAGCCGACGGCACCATCACGATTCGCTGGGAACGTACCCCGGACGGTGCCCTCTACTCGGTCAACGACACCGGCTTCGGCATCCCCGCCGACCACCTGGCGCGGCTGACCGAACGCTTCTACCGGGTATCGTCCAGCCGTTCACGCGACAGCGGCGGCACCGGCCTGGGCCTGTCGATCGTCAAGCACGTGCTGAACCTGCACCAGGGTCGCCTGGAAATACACAGCACGCCCGGACAAGGCTCCACCTTCGCCTGCCGTTTCGGCAAGGAGCGGCTGCTGCCCGAGCATACCGGCGAAGACGACTTTCCCCCGGACTTTCCGGATACACCTTGAGCCCGGCAGCCCGGCCGGCGGAAAGGTTCACGGCCCGAACGATGGCTACCGCCCAGACTCCACACTGAACCCCAGCCGCGCCGCATCATGCATGCGAGCCCGGCATGGGCGAGAATGTCAGCATGCCTGATCCCGCAACGCCCCAGTCCCAGTCCCCCGACCCGACCGCCGCGCAGTTCTACCTGAACCGCGAGCTGGCCGCACTGGAATTCAATTTCCGCGTCCTCAGCCAGGCCCAGGACGCCCGCATTCCACTGCTGGAGCGATTGCGCTACTTGAGCATCGTCGCCAACAACCTCGACGAGTTCTTCGAGGTGCGCGTCGCCGTGCTCAAGCATCACCACAGCTACGGTTCGGCCGCACCCGGCCCGGACGGATTGAGCTCCGCCGAAATCCTCACCCGCATCCGCCAGCGCGTGCTCGACCTGGTCAGCGCGCAATACGCCACCTGGCACGATGACCTCGGGCCGGCCCTGGGTGCCGAGGACATCCATTTCCTGACCCACGAGCAATGGAGCGACCGTCAACGTCGCTGGCTGCGTGGCTATTTCGAGAACGAGGTGCTGCCGGTGCTGTCGCCGCTGGGCCTGGACCCGGTGCATCCGTTCCCGCGCATCCTCAACAAGACGCTGAACATCGCGGTGGTGCTGCACGGCCGCGACGCCTTCGGCCACGAAGGCCACATGGCACTGGTGCGCGCACCGCGCTCGTTGCCCCGCATCATCCGCCTGCCCGACGAGGTCTGCGGGCCGGGCGACCATTTCGTGTTCCTGGCCGAATTGCTGCAGTCCTTTGCCGACCTGATGTTCCCCGGGCTCGACGTGGCCGGCTCCTACCAGTTTCGCGTCACCCGCAACAGCGAACTGGTGGTGGAAGAAGCCGAGGTGGACAACCTGGCACACGCGCTCAGCGAGGAATTGCTCGGCCGCGGCTACGCGCGCCCGGTGCGACTGGAAATCGGCAATGACTGCCCGCAATCCATCGTGTCCATGCTGATCGCCAACTTCGAGCTGGAGGAAACCGACGTCTACCGCTGCGACGGCCCGGTCAACATCATTCGTGCCGGCTCGATCTGCAACCGCCTCGATCGCCCCGCGCTGAAGTTCCCGCGCTTCACTCCGCGCCTGCCCGGCGGGCTGGATGTCGAAAGCCGCATGTTCGACGTGTTGCGCCAGCGCGACGTCCTGTTGCATCACCCCTACGAGTCGTTTGGCGCGGTGGTGGACCTGCTGCGCCAGGCCGCGCAAGACCCGGAGGTGCTGGCGATCAAGCAGACGCTGTATCGCGCCGATTCGGACACCCCGCTGGTCGACCTGCTGGTGGAAGCATCGCGCAACGGCAAGGACGTCACCGTGGTGATCGAATTGCGCGCCCGCTTCAACGAGGAAGCCAACATCCGCCTGGCCATGCGCCTGCAGGAAGCCGGCGTGCAGGTGGTCTACGGCGTGGTCGGTTACAAGACCCACGCCAAGATGATGCTGATCGTGCGCCGTGAAGACGGCCACCTGCGCCGCTACGTGCACTTGTCCACCGGCAACTACCACCAGGCCAACAGCCGCCTTTACACCGACATCGGACTGATGTCGGCCAACCCGGAAATCGGCGAGGACATCCACAAGGTTTTCCAGCAACTCTCCGGGCTGGGACCGCGGTTGCAACTGAAGCGGCTGCTGCACTCGCCCTTCACGCTGTACACCAGCGTGGTCGCAAAGATCGAGCGCGAAACCGCCAACGCACGGGCCGGCAAGCCGGCACGCATCGTGGCCAAGCTCAACGCGCTGAACGAAGCGCACGTGGTCGAGGCGCTGTACCGCGCCTCGGAAGCCGGCGTGGAGATCGACCTGATCGTGCGTGGCGCGTGCACCTTGCGACCCGGCCTGCCGGGGCTGTCCGAACGCATTCGCGTGCGTTCCATCATTGGCCGGTTCCTGGAGCACAGCCGCGTCTACTGGTTCGCCAACGATGGCAACGCCGAGGTGTACTGCGCCAGCGCCGACTGGATGGAGCGCAACCTGCTGCGCCGCATCGAGGTGGCCTTCCCCATCCTCGACCCGGTACTGGCGCAACGCGTGTACGACGAAACGCTGGCCAATTACCTGGCCGACAACACCCACGCATGGCTGCTCGACGCCAACGGCCGCTACGCGCGGGCCGCGCCTGGCGACGCGCTGGCCCATGACGCCCAGCAGACCCTGCTGGACAAGCTGTGTCCATGATCGTGATGATCCGGCATCATGCATGTACCGAGGCGGGCCGGAACCACCGTCCGCCCAGAGCCTGCTCATGATCTCCGAGCCCGTGAAAACTTCAGCCTCCCACCACCATGGCCGTTGTAGGAGCCCGCTCGCGGGCGATGCTCTCCCGAATCACGGCCAACAGCATCGCCCGCGAGCGGGCTCCTACCCGATCACCCCGGATCTTTCGCAACCTCGCAGGGAAGCCCGCGCTTGAGCCACGGCGATCCGACACCGATCCGCAACGGCGAATTGATCGCCGCGGTGGACATGGGCTCCAATAGCTTCCATCTGATGGTGGCGAGGGTCGAGCACGGCGAGCCACGCATCATCGATCGCCTGCGCGACAGCGTGCGCATGGCCGCCGGCCTGCGTGCCGATGGCTCACTGGATGCCGCGCGCCGCGGGCTGGCGCTCGACTGCCTGGCCCGCTTCGGCCAGCGCATTGCCGGCATTCCGTCCAGCCATGTCCGCGCGGTGGCCACCAACAGCGTGCGGCAGCTGGCCGCACCGCACACCTTTCTCGCTGCGGCCGAGTCGGCACTGGGCCATCCCGTGGAAGTCGTGTCCGGCCGCGAAGAAGGCCGCCTGATCTTCCTTGGCGCGTCGCACGGCCTGCCGGTCTCGCGCGAACACCGGCTGGTGATCGACGTGGGCGGCGGCAGCACCGAATTCATCATCGGCCGCGGCCTCGCTCCGCTGCAGACCGAGAGTGTGCAGGCCGGCTGCATCGCCTCCACACTGCGTTTCTTCCCCGGCGGCAAGCTCACCCGCAAACGCTGGCAGCGCGCCCACACCGAAATCGGCGTGCTGCTGCAGCAGTTTGCCGAGGATTACCGCGAGGTCGGCTGGCTCGATGCCTATGGCTCTTCCGGCAGCGCCAAGGCGATCAGCTCGACGGTACAAGCGATGAAGCTGTCCGATGACGGCATCACGCTCGCCACGTTGGGAGCCCTGCGCGAGGCCATGCTGGAACAAGGCCAGATCGGCGCGCTCAAGCTGCCCGGCCTGGCCGAAGAGCGTGCGCCGGTGATCGCCGGTGCGGTGGTGATCTTCGAGGCTGCCTTCGAGGCGCTGGGCATCGAGCGCCTGCGCGTGTGCGACAACTCCATGCGCGAAGGCCTGTTGTGGGACCTGCTCGGCCGCGCTGGCGGCAGCGACCCGCGCACCGCCAGCATCGATGCACTGGCCAGCCGCTACGGCGTGGATCGCGCGCAGGCGCGGCGTGTCGAATCCACCGCACTGATGCTGTTCGACCAGGTCGCGGCGGCGTGGAAGCTGGACGCCGAAGCGCGTGAATGGCTGTCCTGGGCCGCGCGCGTGCACGAGATCGGCCTGGCCATCGCCCACAGCCAGCACCACCGCCACGGCGGCTACATCCTGCGCCACGCCGACATGGCCGGCTTTTCGCGGCAGGAGCAGCAATTGCTGGCCGCCATCGTCGAGGCGCACCGGCGCAAGCCGGACAAGGCCATGTTCGCCGCCCTGCCGCAACGCTATCGCCAACTGTCCCGGCAAATCACCGCCCTGCTGCGTCTGGCCGTACTGTTTCGCCGTGCCCGACGCGCCGAATCACTGCCCTCCTTGCGGCTGCAAGCCAGCGGCCAGCAACTGCACCTGCAACTGCCCGCCGACTGGCTCGAACACCATCCACTGAGCGAAGCCGACCTCGTGCAGGAGACGCCGCCGATGACCGAACTCGGCCTGGCGCTTGGCGTGTCAACCGCCTGAGCAGCGGCGCCGGCGCCCGTGCGCGTGCGCCATCCACACACGCCGTGCGGCCATGGCATGGCTTCGCGCTTGAGCCATGTTCACCCTCTTTGCGTATCATGCGTGGACGCCCTCGCTGACTTGCCCCTCATGTCCAAGCTTCTGCTCGTTCCGCTGCTCCTGTTCTCGCTGTCCGCTTTCGCCGCCGACACGCCCAAGGTCACCGCATCACCCACCGTGGATCCACAGGTCCTGCTGCATACATCGCAGGGCGACATCACGCTGGAACTGTTTCCGGACAAGGCGCCCAAGAGCGTGGCCAACTTCCTGCGCTACGTGCGCGAGGGCTTCTACGCCGGCACCGTGTTCCACCGCTCGATCCCCGGCTATCTGGTGCAAGGTGGCCTGTACACGCGTGAACTGCAGCCGCGCCGCACGCACTCGCCCATTGCCAGCGAGGCGGACAACGGCTTGTCCAACCTACGCGGCACCGTGGCCGTGGCGCGTGGCGCCGACCCGAATTCCGGCACCTCGCAGTTCTTCGTCAACCTGGTCGACAACCGTCGCCTCGACTACGCCGGCAACCAGAGCGGGCTGACCTGGGGCTACGCCGTGTTCGGCAAGGTGGTCAAGGGCATGGACGTGGTGGACAAGATTGCCGCGCTGCCCACCCGCGCGCTCGGCCCGTTCGCTGCCGACGTCCCCAACCCGCTGGTGGTGATCGAAAGTGCCAGCGTGATCGGCGAGGAGGCACCGGCCTCCGCTGCCAGCAGCGCTGCGCCGGCCGAGGCCGCAACAAGCGCCAAGGCCGCGCCGGCCCAGCCGCAGCCGAAGACCGGCAAGCACACCGCGACGCACAAGAAGCCCGCCAAGGCCGGCAAGCCCGCATGAGCCATACCCTGTTCATCGCCGACCTGCATCTGGACGACAGCCGTCCGCAGATCACCGAACTGTTCGAACACTACCTCGCCGGCGACGAAGTGCGCAGCGCCGACGCGTTGTACATCCTGGGCGACCTGGTCGAAGCCTGGATCGGTGACGACGACGATGCCGAGCTGCCGCGCCGCATCGCCAACGCCACGCACGCGGTACGCGATGCCGGCGTGCCGGTGTACTTCATGGTCGGCAACCGCGACTTCCTGCTGGGCGCAGACTACGCACGCCGCGCCGGCTTCGAACTGCTCGACGACGGCACCGTGCACACGCTGTACGGCCGCCCCACCCTGCTGATGCACGGCGACGTGCTGTGCACCGACGACCTCGCCTACCAGACCGTGCGCAAGCAGGTACGCACGCCCGAATGGAAGGCCCATATCCTGTCGATGCCGCTGGAAGCGCGTCGGGCCTTTGCTGCCAAGGCCCGTGCCGACAGCAAGGCGCATACCGGCAACACCATGGAATCGATCATGGACGTCAACGCCGACGCCGTGGCCGGCACCATGCGCCAGGCCGGCGTGACCCGTCTGATCCACGGCCACACCCACCGCCCGGCCATCCATCGCTTCGACCTGGATGGCCAACCAGCCGAGCGCATCGTGCTGGGCGACTGGTACGAGCAGGGCTCGGTGCTGAGCGTGACGCCTGACCACGTCCAGCTGCGCGGTCTGGCCGTCGGCTGAACGGTGGTGCCCGGTGGGCTATCCGGCCTGCGTCGCGTCGGTCTCGCCCAGATGCGATTCCACCCGTTCGGTCGGCAGACGCAGGCGCATGGCCATCCACATCACCAGCAGCGAAAACACACCGATGATGCCGATGGACTCGGCGAAATTGAACAGGTGCAGATTGCCCGCGTGTTTTCCTGCGGCGGGGTAATCGCCCAGCCAACTGATCACCGCCAGACCTGCCAGCCAGACCACGACCCAGGCACCGGCGCGCCATTCCAGCGGCGGCGTCTGCTTGCGATAGCGCCATTCGTGAATGGCCAGCACGATGTAGCCGATCAGCACCGCCACGAACAGCTTCCAGTCGGTGTCCCAGCCTGACCAATAGACGATCAGGTTCGAGGACAGGAACGCCAGGTAGGCGATCACGTGCACGAACGGCAGCCGGAACGGACGATCCTGCCGCGGCAACTGCCTGCGCATGGCCAGCACCGCCAGCGGCCCCGAGCCGAACGAGAGCACGGTGGCCGAGGTCACGAAACCAACCAGCTTCTGCCAGCCCGGGAACGGCAGGAAAAAGATCAGCCCGACGATGAAAGTGAGGATCACGCTGATCCACGGCACGCCACGTTCGTTCACCTTGGCCAGCGAGCGCGGCGCATTGCCGTTGCGCCCCATCGCGTAGGCAATGCGCGCCGTCACCGTGGTGTAGATCAGCGCCGTGTCCGCTGGCGAGATGAAGGCATCGACGTACAGCAACACCGCGAGCCAGGTCAGCCCCATCACCCCTGCCAGTGCGGCCAACGGTCCATAGGTGGCGGCCACATGATCCAGTCCGCCACTGAAACTGGTGCCGATATGTGCCCAGCCATGCGCCAGCGCCTCGGCCGGCAACGCACCGATGAAGGCCACCTGCAAGGCCACGTAGATCACGGCCGTGATCAGCACCGAACCGATGATCGCGATCGGCACGTTGCGCTGCGGATGGCTGGTTTCGCCCGCCAGCTCCACGCCCTGGCGAAAGCCGAGGTACGAGAACACGATGCCGGCAGTGGC
Organism: Rhodanobacter glycinis; assembly: GCF_900114325.1. GTDB lineage: Bacteria > Pseudomonadota > Gammaproteobacteria > Xanthomonadales > Rhodanobacteraceae > Rhodanobacter_A > Rhodanobacter_A glycinis. The sequence continues at coordinate 104,986 of NZ_FOSR01000001.1, read as the reverse complement.
GATGGACGCGAACACACCGCTCCAGCCGAACGGCATGAAGCCACCAACGTGATCCTGAGCGAGCGTGCCGCCATGGAAATTCGCGCCATGGAATGCAGTGAACAGGAACGCGATGATCACCACGCAGATGATGATCAGCTTCCACCACACCAGCGCATTGTTGAGTCGCGCGAACCAGCGAATGCCCACCACGTTGATCAGACTGAAGATGCCAAGCATGGTCGCCGCCACCGCGAAACCCGCGGCGGTCAGTACCGGCACGCCATCCTGCAGGCGTTGCAGCCACGGCAGGTAGTTGGTGGCGTATTGCAGCGCGGCCTCCACCTCGATCGATGTAGTGGAAGCAACCGCCAGCCAACTGATCCAGCCCAGCGTGTAACTGGCAAACGAACCGAATGCGAAGTGCGGGAAACGCACCACACCGCCGGACACCGGAAACATGGTGCCAAGCTCGGCGTAGCACAGACCGATCAGGATGATCATCACCCCGCCAATGCCCCAGGCCAGGATCGACGCCGGCCCGGCGATCTGCGCCGCACTCAACGCCCCGAACAGCCAGCCCGAACCGATGATCGAACCTACTGCCGTGAACAGCAGTCCGACGATGCCGACATCGCGTCGCAACCGCTTGTCGTCGGCAGCCATGCGATGTCGGGTTCGGGCATGTCCAGTCATGCGGCGCTACCTCCGGGCTTGAGCTGCGGATCAATCGATGCAGGCCATCGGACAGCTTTCACCGGACACCAGTCATGCGACTGGTCGGACACCATTCACGTACACATGGGCGCCACCCGTTGCATCGGGCATGTTTGGGCGGATGCTCGCAAAGCTGAAGTGACCATCGTGTGCATGGCGTCCACCACCTCTCTCCGCCAGATACGCAAAACGCCCCACGTGGGGGCGTTTTGCGTATCTGGCGGAGAGAGAGGGATTCGAACCCTCGATAAGGCTTTTGACCCTATACTCCCTTAGCAGGGGAGCCCCTTCGGCCACTCGGGCATCTCTCCGGATTTTCGCCGCATTTCTGCGGAGCCGGCAAGGATACTTGCCGGCGAGGCTAAGGTAAAGCCTAAAGATCAGTGTTCCTCGGATTCATCGGGCGCAGCGGCATCGTGTTCACCCTTGATGCGCTGGTAGATCTCTTCGCGATGAACCGCAACGTTCTTCGGGGCATTGATGCCGATACGCACCTGGTTGCCCTTTACGCCGAGAACAGTGACGGTCACCTCGTCACCGATCATCAGGGTTTCACCGACCCGGCGGGTCAGAATCAACATATCGCTACTCCATTAAATACGAGTGGTCACAGGCCTTCTGCGTAGCGGTGCCTCACCCCTGAGCACGACCACTTGCAGTTCGACTCCAGCATCCGAAAGGCCTTGCCGCCTTCCCGGGCCTCAATGAAGCGAATGCTCCGTAAGACGCCTTTGCCTCCGCACTGCCATCTTGCCGCAATACGACATCCAGCCGATGGTAGCCGAGCGCGCGCCTTGGGTGCAACGCGTTTCGAACGGGACAAACGGCCTACGCATCCGGTTTGGCATTGGACAGCCGATCCGCGACCCAGTTCCGCAGACCTGCCAACAGTTCGGGCAGCTGCGGCGCATCGGCGCCACCGCCCTGGGCCATGTCCGGGCGACCGCCGCCCTTGCCGTCGATCTGGCGCGCCACGTGCGCCACCACGTCGCCCGCCTTGATCCGCCCCAGCGCGGCGCCATGCACGCCGGCAACCAGCGAGACGCGCCCGTCGGCGGCCGCGGCAAGCAGCAGCACGCAATCGCCAAGTTCCTGCTTGAGCTTGTCGATGCTGTCGCGCAAGGACTTGGCATCCAGCCCTTCCAGCCGCGCGGCGACAACCTTGATGCCGTCCACGTCCTGCGCCGAACCGGCCAGGTCGGCCGTGGCCGAACCGGCGGCCTTGCTGCGCAGCGATTCGAGTTCGCGCTCCAGCTTTTTCTGACGGTCGAACAACTGGCGCAGCTTCTCCACCGCATCGTCGCCCGTGCTGGACAGCAGCTGCGAGAATTCGGCCAGGCGACGCTCCTCGTCCGCCACGTAAGCCAGCGCACCGTCGCCGGTCACCGCCTCGATACGACGCACGCCGGAGGCCACGCCCGCTTCGCCGACGATCTTGAACAGGCCGATGTCGCCGGTGCGACTCACATGGGTGCCGCCACACAATTCGGTGGAGAAATCGCCCATCTTCAGCACGCGCACTTCGTCGCCGTACTTCTCGCCGAACAAGGCCATCGCGCCAAACGCGATTGCTTCGTCGTAACCCATCTGGCGCACTTCGGCCTCGGCGTTGCGACGCACTTCGGCATTGACCAATGCTTCCACGCGAGCCAGCTCATCGTGACTCATCGGTTTGTGGTGGGCGAAGTCGAAGCGCAGGCGCTCCGGTGCCACCAGCGAGCCCTTCTGCGTCACGTGTGTGCCCAGCACCTGGCGCAACGCGGCATGCAGCAAATGGGTCGCCGAATGATTGAGCCTGATCGCCTGGCGACGGTCAGCGTCGACCTGCGCCGTGACCACGTCGCCGGTCTTCAGCGACTGCGTGCCGTGCCACGCACCGGCATGCCCGAAGAACACGCCACCCATCTTCAGCGTATCGGCCACGTCGAAACGGCCCTGGTCATTCGCCAACGAACCCGTGTCGCCTACCTGGCCACCGGACTCGGCGTAGAACGGCGTCCGATCAAGTATGACCAGGCCTTCCTCGCCCTCGGTCAACTGACCGACTTGGCGGCCGTCACGGACGATACCGAGCACCTTGCTGCCGCTGGCCGACAGAGCCTCGTAGCCAAGAAAAACCGTCGGCTTGAGCTGGCTGGCCAGTTCGGCCGGCATCTGCCCCTTGGCCTCGAACTTGCCGGCGGCGCGGGCGCGCTCGCGCTGTTCGTTCATGGCCTGCTCGAAGCCGGCCATGTCCACGTCCAGCGCGCGTTCGCGCGCGATGTCGGCGGTGAGATCGACCGGGAAGCCGTAGGTGTCGTACAGACGGAAGGCATCGACGCCGGGAATGGTCTTGCCCGATTTGGCCGCCACTTCATCGAACACGCGCATGCCGTGCTCCAGCGTTTCGCCGAAGCGTTGTTCCTCGGTGCGCAACGCGTCCTCGACAAAGGACTGCTTCTGCACCAGCTCGGGATAGGCCACGCCCATCTCCTCGACCAGCGGCTGCACCATCTTCCAGAAGAAGTCGCCACGCACGCCGAGCATCCAGCCATGTCGCAAGGCACGCCGGATGATTCGGCGCAGCACGTAGCCGCGCCCCTCGTTGGAAGGCAGCACGCCATCGACGATCAGGAAACTGCAGGCGCGAATGTGATCGGCGATCACGCGCAACGACTTGTTGCCCAGATCCCTGGTGGCGGTGAATTCACCGGCCGCGCGAATCAGGCGCTCGAACAGGTCGATCTCGTAGTTGGAATGCACGTGCTGCAGCACGGCGGCAAGGCGCTCCAGACCCATGCCGGTGTCGACGCACGGCGCGGGCAACGGCGACAGCGTGCCGTCCGGTGCGCGATCGAACTGCATGAACACCAGGTTCCAGATCTCGATGTAGCGATCGCCGTCCTCGTCCGGCGACCCCGGCGGACCGCCGGCGATGTCCGCGCCGTGGTCGTAGAAGATCTCGGTGCACGGGCCGCAGGGCCCGGTGTCGGCCATCTGCCAGAAGTTGTCCGAGGCGAACGGCGCGCCCTTGTTGTCGCCGATGCGCACGATGCGCTCGGCCGGTACGCCGACCTGCTTGTTCCAGATGTCGTAGGCCTCGTCATCGGTGTGGTAGACGGTGACCCACAACTTGTCCGCCGGCAGCTTGAACACGCCGGTGAGCAGCTCCCACGCCCAGCCAATGGCATCGCGCTTGAAGTAGTCGCCGAACGACCAGTTGCCCAGCATCTCGAAGAAGGTGTGGTGGCGCGCGGTATAGCCCACGGCGTCCAGGTCGTTGTGCTTGCCGCCGGCGCGCAGGCAGCGCTGCACGTCGGTCGCACGCACGTAGGACAGCTTCTCGCTGCCCAGGAACACGTTCTTGAACTGCACCATGCCCGAATTGGTGAACAGCAGCGTGGGATCGCTGGACGGCACCAGCGAGCTGGACGGCACGACGGTGTGCCCCTTCGAGCGGAAAAAGTCGAGGAAGGTCGAGCGGATGTCGGCCGTTTTCATGCGAGTCTGAGTCATTCGATCGTGGCGTAAGGCTGCGAAAAAAAGGCCACGCCGCAGCGACGCCGCGATCAGTTTTCCTCGTCGGCGTCGTCCACTTCAGCGTGGGTTACTTGCCTTACTGTGGCGGCGGAAAAGCCGCGACGCAAGAGGAACTGCCCACGTCGGGCGCGTTCAGCGTGGTCGGCACTGGCCTTGCCACCGTAACGGCGCCGCAATTGTGTCGCGGCGGAGGCCTCCCAGTCGACCTCTGCCCCGTCCAGCAATTGGCGGATCACGGCATCGGACAATCCATGGGTTTTCAGCTCCATGCGGATGCGCAGCGGGCCATAGCCCTGCCCCGCCCGGTTGCGCAGCAGCATGCCGGCGAAGCGCTCGTCATCCTGGTAATGCTGCTCGCCGAGCCGGTCCAGTGCCGCCGTGGTCTCTTCACCGGCGTAGCCGCGCTGATCGAGCTTGCGTCGAAGCTCGCGTCTCGACTGTTCGCGCCGTGCGAGCAGCCCCAACGCCTTGTCATAGGCGCTGGGAACCGGCTTGTCGCCGCTGTCGCGCCGCTTCATCGCGGCCACGACAGGGCGGGTCCCGCGGTCGGCATCAGGCCTCGGCTTCGGCCGCTGCCGGCTCCGCGGCTGCATTCGACTTGGCGCTGACCAGCAGGCGCGCACGCAGTTCCTTGTCGATCTCGTTGGCAATGGCCGGATTGTCGCGCAGGAACTGGCGCACGTTTTCCTTGCCCTGGCCGATACGGTCGCCCTTGTAGCTGTACCACGCGCCGGACTTGTCGATCAGGCTTTCGGCCACGCCCAGCTCGATGATCTCGCCTTCGCGCGAGGTGCCTTCACCGTAGAGAATCTCGAACTCGCACTTGCGGAAGGGCGGCGCCACCTTGTTCTTGACCACCTTGACGCGGGTTTCCGAGCCGATGATCTCCTCGCCTTTCTTCACCGCGCCGATGCGGCGGATATCCAGACGCACCGAGGCGTAGAACTTCAGCGCATTGCCGCCGGTGGTGGTCTCGGGGCTGCCGAACATCACGCCGATCTTCATGCGGATCTGGTTGATGAAGATCACCAGGCAGCCGGACTTCTTGATGTTGGCGGTGAGCTTGCGCAGGGCCTGGCTCATCAGGCGGGCATGCAGGCCGACGTGGGAGTCGCCCATTTCGCCTTCGATTTCGGCCTTCGGGGTCAGCGCGGCGACCGAGTCGACCACGACCATGTCCACCGCGCCGGAGCGCACCAGCATGTCGGCGATTTCCAGCGCCTGCTCGCCGGTGTCGGGCTGCGAGACCAGCAAGTCGTCCACGTTGACGCCCAGCTTTTCGGCATAGGTCGGGTCCAGTGCATGCTCGGCATCGACGAACGCCGCGGTGCCGCCGGCACGCTGGCAACTGGCGATCGCCTGCAGGGTCATGGTGGTCTTGCCGGAGGATTCCGGCCCGTAGATCTCGACCACGCGACCGCACGGCAAACCGCCGACGCCGAGTGCGATATCCAGCCCCAGCGAGCCGGTGGAAATGGTTGCGATGGCCTCGTTGACGCGATCGCCCATGCGCATGACGGCACCCTTGCCGAACTGCTTCTCGATCTGGCCGAGGGCGGAGGCTAGCGCCTTGCGCTTGTTGTCATCCATCGTCTTTGATTCCGGTTGGGTGGTGATGGGAAGCATGATGCCCGGCTGTCGTCTCACGGGCTGCGATCTGTACCGCCCGATTATCCCACATCGGGCGCCAGGGTCCGGCGGCAGCGGCCGCGTCACTCTGTCAGCGTTTTCCGAAGGCCGATGAGCGCCGCCGCCACGGTTTGTCGGCGTACCGCCTCGCGATCACCCGCGAACTGGTACAGCCGGGCATGGGCGTAGCCACCACGCCGCTTCCAGCCGATCCACACCGTGCCCACGGGCTTTTCGGGGGTACCACCGGATGGCCCGGCAATACCGGTGACCGCCACCGCCACGCCCGCGCCGAAGCGCGCCAGGGCGCCGGAGACCATTTCCAGCGCGGTTTCCTCGCTAACCGCGCCATCGTGTTCCAGCGTGCGCGGATTGACGCCCAGCAACGACTCCTTGGCCTCGTAGCTGTAGGTCACCACGCCGGCATCGAACCAGGCCGAACTGCCCGCCAGGTCCGTCAGCACCTTGGCAATCCAGCCACCGGTGCAGGACTCGGCCGTCACCAGCATCAGCTTCTGCCGCTGCACCTCGTCGGCGGCAAGCCGCGCGAGCCCGGTCAGCTCGGCATCGGTAGGAACGGACAACGACTCCATGCGAGACTCCCGATCTTGAAGCCGGCACGTTAACCCGTAGCGGACACCCTGTTCCACCCCTTTCGAGCACCTCGCCGTCGCACCATTCATGAGCCAAGACGATCTTTCCCAGCACACCCCGTTGATGCGCCAGTTCCTCACGGCCAAGGCCGCCCATCCGGACGTGCTGCTGTTCTTCCGCATGGGCGATTTCTACGAACTGTTTTACGACGACGCCCGCAAGGCGGCGCGCTTGCTGGACATCACCCTGACCCAGCGCGGGCAATCGGCGGGCCAACCGATCCCGATGGCTGGCGTGCCCCACCACGCGGTGGAGAATTACCTGGCCCGGCTGGTGCGACTGGGCGAGTCGGTGGCGATCTGCGAGCAGATCGGCGACCCGGCGCTGGCCAAGGGCATCGTCGAGCGCAAGGTGGTGCGCATCGTCACGCCCGGTACGGTGACCGATGCCGCGCTGCTGGAAGATCGCCGCGACACCCTGCTGCTGGCGATGTCTGCCGGCGCACGTGGCGATTACGGGCTGGCCTGGGTCGATCTTTCCAGCGGCCGCTTCCTGCTCAGCGAAGTACCCAATGCCGAAGCCCTGGCCGCGGAACTGGCGCGCCTGCAGCCAGCCGAGACGCTGGTGGACGAAAACGTGGCGTGGCCGAAACTGGTCAGCGCCCTGCCCGGCCTGCGCAAGCGTCCGCCGTGGCATTTCGATGCCGATGCGGCCAAGCGCGAACTCAACCGTTTCTTCGGCACTCGCGATCTGGGCGGTTTCGGCGTGGAGGGCCTGTCACTGGCCGTTGCCGCTGCCGGCTGCCTGCTCGGCTACGTCGAGGAAACGCAGAAGAGCGCGCTGCCGCACCTGTCCGGCATGGCGGTGGAAGCGGCCAGCGAAACCATCGCACTGGATGCCGCCACGCGCCGCAACCTGGAACTGGACACCCATCCCAGCGGACGCACCGAACACACCTTGCTCGGCGTACTCGACGAGACGGTGACGCCGATGGGCGCACGCGCACTGCGGCGTTGGCTGAACCGTCCATTGCGTTCGCGCGACGTGCTGCGCGGTCGCCACCAGGCCATCGGCGCATTGATCGACAGCCGTCGTTACGAGCCCTTGCGCGACCAGTTGCGCGGCGTGGGCGACCTGGAACGCATTCTGGCTCGCGTGGCACTGCGCTCGGCGCGGCCGCGCGACCTGTCCACGCTGCGCGACGGCCTGCTGGCTGCGCCCTTTATTGGTGCGCTCGTCCATGATCGCGAAGATCAAGAAGCGGCCATCCATGGCCGCACCCTTCAACAAAAGCCCGTTCCGTTGCTGCAATCGTTGGTGAAGCGCATTGGCGACCACGCGGAAACCGCGGCGCTGCTCGCCAGCGCAGTGATCGAACAGCCGCCGGCCTTGCAGCGCGATGGTGGCGTGATCGCCGACGGCTACGACGCCGAGCTGGACGAGCTGCGTCGTCTTTCCACCCACGCCGACCAATACCTGGTGGAACTGGAGGAACGCGAGAAAGCCAGCAGCGGCATCAGCGCGCTGAAGGTCGGCTACAACCGCGTGCACGGCTACTACATCGAGATCGGCAAGGCGCACTCGGACAAGGTGCCCACGCACTACACGCGCCGGCAGACCACCAAGAACGCCGAGCGCTACATCACCGAGGAACTCAAGCAGTTCGAGGACAAGGTGCTGTCGGCGAAGGAGCGCTCGCTGATGCGCGAGCGAGCGCTGTACGAAGCCCTGCTCGACCTTCTCATCGAAAAGCTCGAACCGTTGAAGCAGGCCGCTTCCGCCATCGCCGAACTGGACGTGCTGGCCACCCTGGCCGAACGCGCCGAGGCGCTGGACTGGAGCATGCCGGAACTCACCGATGCACCCGGCATCGCGATCAAACGCGGTCGTCATCCGGTGGTCGAGAAAGTTCGCGACGAACCGTTCGAGCCGAATGACCTGATGCTCGGCAACGACCGCCGCATGCTGGTCATCACCGGCCCGAACATGGGCGGCAAAAGCACCTACATGCGCCAGAACGCGTTGATCGTGCTGCTTGCGCATATCGGCAGCTACGTGCCGGCAACCCGCGCGGTGATCGGCCCGATCGACCGCATCTTCACCCGCATCGGCGCGGGCGACGACCTCTCGCGCGGCCAGTCCACCTTCATGGTGGAAATGAGCGAGACGGCGAACATCCTGCACAACGCCACCGAGCAGAGCCTGGTGCTGATGGACGAAGTCGGCCGCGGCACCAGTACCTACGACGGCCTGTCGCTGGCACGCGCGGCCGCCGTGCATCTGGCGCGTCACTGCCGCGCGTACACATTGTTCGCCACCCACTATTTCGAGCTGACCGAGCTGGCCACGGAATTCCCGGCGATCGCCAACGTGCATCTGGACGCCGTCGAGTACGGCGACCAGTTGGTCTTCATGCACGCGGTGAAGGACGGCCCGGCCAACCAGAGTTTCGGCCTGCAGGTGGCCGCATTGGCTGGCCTGCCGAAAGCCGTTATCGCCGACGCAAGGCGCACGCTGGCCGAACTGGAGCGCGGCATGCACCAGCAGGCCAACGCGCCGACACCGAACGCCGAGGCCTCGCCACAACTCGGCCTGTTTGCCCCGTCGGCACCCTCGGCCGCGGAGCGCATGCTGGACGAGATCGACCCGGACGCGCTGTCGCCGCGCGAGGCATTGGAAGCGCTCTACCGGCTCAAGTCGCTGGGCTGAAAACCCGTCGTTGAACGAATAAAGGCCGGCGCCTCCCGACGCCGGCCTTTATCGGCTTCCCTGCCGGCAATCCGTGCCCTCCGTCGAGACAGGTCGACGGCTCCTTTCCCCGGCATCATCGCCTCCCCAACCTGCAGTGGCGCTTCGTCCCTGCGCCACCCAACGCCCCGCGCAAAAAACGATTCAGTGCATCAGGCGGCCTCGGCCTGGCGCGCTGCGTCCAGCGCCTGCTCCAGGTCGGCCCAGATATCGTCCGCGTGCTCGATGCCCACCGACAGGCGCAGCAGGCCCGGCGTGATGCCATGGCGCCGCTGTGTCTCGGCATCCACCACGCGATGGGTGAGCCCGGCCGGATGCTGGATCAAGGTATCCACCGAACCCAGGCTCACCGCCGGGGTGGCCAGGCGAACGGCGGACATCACCGCGGCTGCCGCCGCATGTCCGCCGTGCATTTCAAAGGCCAGCAGGCTGCCCGGCCCGCGCATCTGCGTGCCGACCAGGTGCGCGTTGGCCACCGTACCCAGCCCCGGATAACAAACCTTGGCCACGGCCGGATGCTTGACCAGTCGTTCGGCCACGTATTGCGCGTTTGCCTGGGCCTGGCGCACCCGCAGGCCCAGGGTCTGCAGACCGCGATGCAACAGGTAGGCGCCCAGCGGATGCAGCAGGCCGCCGGTGGCCGCGCGCACCTGGCGCAAGGCACTGGCCCATTCGGCATTGCACGCGACCACGCCGGCGATCACGTCGCCGTGGCCGCCAATGAACTTGGTTGCGCTGTGCAGCACCAGCGTTGCGCCGAGCGCTGCCGGCTGCTGCAGCACCGGCGTGGCAAACGTGGAGTCGACCAGCACCGGCACGCCGCGCGCCGCTTTGACCACGGCGGCGATATCGATCAGATCGAGCGTGGGGTTGGCCGGCGTCTCGATCACCACCAGCGCGGTGTCGTCATTGATCGCCGCAGCGATCTCGCCCGGTTCCACCCAGTGCGTCTTGATGCCGAGCAGTCCCGAATTCATCAGGTGATCGCTGGTGCCGTACAGCGGACGCACTCCCAGCACGTGCTTGCCGCGCTGACCGGCGGCGAGCAGGCAGGCCGACATCGCCGCCATGCCCGAACCGAAAGCCACCGCATCGCTGGTGCCTTCCAGCGTGGCCAGTGCATCCTCGAAACGGGCCACCGTCGGATTGTGCAGGCGCGCATAGATCGGATTGGCGGCCTTCGCCTCGCCGCCCACCAACGCATCGAAGCTGGCCGTGCCGACGTCGAGATCACGCACCGGGTAGGTGGTGGACAGATCCAGCGGCGGCGCATGCACGCCCAGTTCGGCGAAATCCTCGCGACCGGCGTGGACGCCCAACGTATCCGGGTGCGATTGGGTAGACTCGCGCATAGCGGCAGATCCATTCGTAGAATTGCCTCGATACTAGAATCATCACCAGAATCAAAAGCACAAGACCAAACATTATTTCGAAAAAGGCCCGGATCATGCGTCTCGACCGAATCGACTTCGCCATTTTGCGCGAGCTGCGAAAGAACGCTCGGCTACCGAACAAGACCCTGGCCGAACGCATCGGCGTGGCGCCATCCACCGCGCTGGAGCGCGTGCGACGACTGCGCGAGGACGGCGCGATCCAGGGCTTTCATGCGGAGATCCAGCCGAAGGCCGTGGGCATCGGCTTGCAGGCGATGATCAGCGTGCGACTCGCTCGGCATGCGCGTGGCGACCTTGATGCCTTCCACGCCTATCTGCTCACCCTGCGCGAGGTGCTGGGCTTCTACCACGTGGCCGGCGCCAACGATTATCTGGTGCACGTCGCCGTGCACGACAGCGACCATCTGCGCGACTTCGCACTGGATGCCTTCACCACGCGCGCGGAAGTGGCGCACATCGAAACCAGCCTGATCTTCACCTTCCGGCGCAATCCGGATCTGCCGATCTACTTGGATGGCGCCGACGACGAATAGGCCCGGATGCCGGGCCGTGCTTCAAGCGAACGAATGCGGATACTCAGGCCTGCAGGCTCGGCGCCTGCTTCAACGGAACGGCATCGGCGTCCACCGACAAGGCCACCGGCACCGCAGCACGCCCGGCCAGACGCCCGGCGCGGACCAGCTTGTGGATGCACGCACCCACCTCGACGCGACCGAAAGGCTTCTTGATGAAATCGTCGGCACCGAAGCGCTGCACGTAGAACTGCTCGGTGGCCTGCTGGTTGCCGCTGATCATCACGATCGGGATCTGTGCCGTGCGCGGATCATGGCGCAACGCGCGCAACACCGCGAAGCCGTTGATGCCCGGCAACACGATGTCGAGGAAGATCAGGTCCGGCTGGACTTCGCGCGCCAGTTCCAGCGCACTTTCGCCATCGACGGCCTTCTGCACCGCATAGCCATCGCGTTCCAGCATGCGGCCAAGCACGGCGCAAATGGTGGGCGAATCGTCGACCACCAGCATGCGACTACCCAGCGCAGCCTGTCGCGTGGATTCGTCGTGTTGTTCGTTGGCGGCAGAATGGCCAAGCAGGCGCTTGAAGAAGCCGATTCCGGTCATGGCGCAATCCTCGGGTAATGCACATCGTCCGTGCTGGCATGGCATGAAGCGCCACCCGGCTCTGGTGTCGATGTTCCGGCACTACGCCATGCAAATCTGCGATGCACTGCTCAACCAGCGCCCTTCAACTGCCGCAATTGGCGTCGCGCCTGTTTGTCGGGACGTTTTGCCGGTGCGCCGGTGCCGGTCATCCGACGCGTCGCGATGGCCGCTTCACGTGCCAGGCGACTGCTTTCGGTTTCGCGATAAAGCCCCTGCGCCACGCTGGCCGGGCCACGACGATCGGACAACGCCAGCACCTCGACATCCAGCCGCTCCTCGCCCCGGGCAATCTGCAAACGGTCGCCCACGTGCAGCGTCTTCGCCGGTTTGCAGCCGCCGTCATTGAGGTCGATGTGTCCCCCCACGATCGCCTGCTTGGCCAGGTTGCGGGTCTTGAAAAAGCGCGCCGCCCACAGCCAGATATCGACGCGAACGTCGGCCACGTTGGAATCGTCGGGCGGGTTCATCGGTGGCATGTTGCAAGTCTCCTTTGGTGTGCGTGGGGGTCAGAGTCAGTTTTCTGTGACGCTTGGTGAAAACCCGAAGAATTGGAAAACTGACTCTGACCCCCTGACCCCGTTATCCCGCCGGCAACCACAGATTGCCCAACGGCACCGTCAGCAAGGACAGCACGATGCCCGCGCCCAGCACGGTGTTGGCCAGCGCGGGTTCCAGATCGTATTCATCGGCGAGGATCGCCGCGGACACCATCGGCGCCATCGCCGCCTGCAGCACGCCGATGGTCAGCACCAGCCCGCCCACGCCAGCCACCGCGCCCACCACCCAGCAAAGCAGCGGCGCAGCCAGCAGCTTCCAGCCCAATCCCCAGCCCATCGCCCCCCATTGGCCGCCGTCGGGATGGAAGCGGAACTGCAGGCCTACCGAGAACAACGCCAGCGGGGTCAGTGTTTCGCCGATGGGCGCGAATACCCCATCCAGCCACGCCGGCCAGCCACCCAGCACACCGACCACGATGCCCAGGATCAGCGCGATGAACGCCGGAAAAGTCAGGATGCGCCGCACGATCACGCGCGGCTGTGGCGAACGTCCGGCGTACAGGCAAGCCACCACGATGCCCACCGACGCCAGCAACGGAAAGCAGCCGAGCTGATCAGCCACCACTGCCAGCGACAGACCCGCCTTGCCATGCAACGCCTGCGCCATCGGGTAACCCATGAACGAGGTGTTGCCCAGCCCGCACACCAGCACCAGCGCCCCGATACGCTGGCGCGACCAGCCTCGCCAGCGCCCGACCAGCGCGAACACCAGCCAGCCCCCGGCGAACACCAGCCACATCGCCACCACCAGGAACCACAGCTGCGGGTCGGGCTTCACCTTCGGAATCAGCTCCAGCACCAGCGCCGGCAACGCGATATTGATCACCCACCAGTTGAGCCCATGCACCATCCCACTCGGCGGCCGCGCGAAACGCGCCACCAGCATGCCGAGCACAAGACAGACGAAGAGCAGGACGAGGGCGCTCATCGGCGCGCCGGAAACGTGGATGTCATGCGGCCATTAGACGCGATGCGGGTGGCCAGCGTCATCTCGACCCAAGTCGCATGGTGCCACGGGCGGCCACGCCGGCACCCGACGCAGGCGGCGCTTCGGGGATAATTGACGCCCCCCCCTGTGCGAAACCTGCCCCGCATGACCGATCCCGACCACCGCGTGCACGGCCTCGCCGCCGACGAAGTGCCGCCCGACTGGCCACCGCTCACCAGCGTCGAACTGGCCAGCGTGCTGGATCGTTACCCGGACCTGCGCAGTCCCCGCACGATCCGCTGGCATAGCCCGCGTCCGCTTTCCGCCGCCGCCCTGGTGGACACGGCCGGTGGCCGCGTGTTCGTCAAGCGCCACCATCACTCGGTACGCACCGCCGCCACGCTGGGCGAAGAGCATGCGTTCATGGCCCATCTGCGCAGCAGGGGCATTCCGGTCCCCGCCGTACTGGCCGATGTCGAAGGTGACACCGCCAGCGCGCTCGGCGACTGGACCTACGAAGTGCATACACCGGTCAGCGGCGTCGATGTCTATCGCGAAACCATCTCCTGGACGCCGTTGCGCGACCTCGACCACGCCCATGCGGCTGGCGCCATGCTGGCGCGCCTGCACAATGCCGCGGCGGACTACGCCGCGCCCCAGCGCGACACCCACATTCTGGTGGCTCGCAGCGAGCTGATCGAAGCGACCGACCCGATGGCGACGCTGGAAGCGCAACTGCCCGAACGCCCGGGTTTGACCAGTTATCTGCGCACGCGAGACTGGCGCAGCGAGCTGGCGGAAACTCTCGCGCCCTTCCACAGCATCGCCCAACCGCGCCTGGCCCAACAGCCTTCGCTGTGGACGCATGGCGATTGGCATGTCTCCAACCTGTGCTGGAGCGACACCAGCCCGCACGCCCGTATCACCGACGTGCTCGACTTCGGGCTGGCCGCGCGCAGCTTCGCGCTGTTCGACCTGGCCACCGCGATCGAACGCAACGCCATCGCCTGGCTGGCACTGGATGACGGCCATGCCGCCCATCCCGACACCGCCCGCGCACTGATCGCCGGTTATCGCGAACACCGGCTGCTGGATGACGCCGACCTCGGCCTGCTCGCCGACCTGCTGCCGTTGGTACACGTGGATTTCGCACTGTCTGAAGTGGAGTACTTCCACGCCATTACCCGTTCGAAAGAACATGCCGATGTGGCCTGGGATACCTTCCTGCGTGGCCACGCCGCATGGTTTCGCACGCGCCCGGGGCAGGCATTGCTGGACGCGCTGCGCGGCCCGTAATTCCCCGTACATCAGTAGCTTGCACTGTAGGAGCGCACCCTGTGCGCGAAAAGCTTTTGGCGGAACCGCCCAAGAGCATTCGCGCACAGGGTGCGCTCCTACCGATGAGGCCTGCCCGCAGGCATGGGCCGGACACGGCATGGCCATCCGTGGTTCAATACGCGTCTTGAAGCGGGGGTGCCCGGCGAACGCCGGGCTGAGAGAGTCCCTTGGAACCTGATCCGGTTTGCACCGGCGTAGGGAGCTTGATTCGAGTCGTGCGATCCTTGCCGGACGCGCGGCTCGCCGTCGCTTCGTCACATCCCCAACGACGACGACGATGAATTTTTCCCGCACACCCCTGCTGCTCGCCCTGCTCACCGCACTGTGCCCTGCCGCACAGGCGGCCGACACTGCCACCACGCCACAGACCACCGACCTCGCGCCGGTGCAGGTCAAGGCCAGTACCCACAACGATCGCCACGGCACCGCCATCGATGCCTACGGCAACGCCTCGCTGCACGACACGCCGGCCTCGGTCACGGTGATCGGCCGCCGACAGATCGAGGATCGCCAGATCCGCACGCTGAGCGAGCTGGCGCGCGAGGATGCCTCGCTGGGCGACAACTACGCCCCCGTCGGCTACTACCAGGACATCAGCATCCGCGGCTATCCGCTGGACCCGGCCACCGGTTTTCGCTTCAACAACCTCACCGTCACCGGCGAGCAGGAAATCGCGCTGGAAGACAAGCAGCAGGTGCAAGTGCTCAAGGGCCTGGCCGGCCTGCAGGCGGGCGTGATGGAGCCGGGCGGCGTGGTGAACTACGTGAGCAAACGCCCCGCCAACGTGCGCACCGTCACCCTTGGCACCGACTCGCACGGGTCGCGCTATGGCGCGCTGGATCTTGGCGGCTGGCTCACGCCTGATTTCGGCCTGCGTGCGAATCTTGCCTGGGAAGACACGCACTCCTACGTGCACCATGCCGATGGTCGCCGCAACTTCTATTCCATCGCCGCCGACTGGCACATCACGCCCAAGGCCACGCTTGAGCTGGACAGCGATGACCAGGCCAGCGCGCAGCGCTCGGTCTCCGGCTACCAGTTGCTCGGCGGCAGCGTGATTCCCCCGCACGCCAGCACCTCCCGCATGCTTGGTTTCGAGCCGTGGCAACAGCCGGTGAGCGTGCATACGTCCAATACCAGCGCACGCTTCAACTTCGCCTTCGACGACGACTGGATAGTGCGCCTTGCCGCCGGGCACAGCCGCAGCGTGATCAACGACAACGTGGCCTTCGCCTACGGTTGTTTCTATTCGCCCGATTGCGCCAGCGGCGCCACGCCCGGCAATTTCTTCGCGCCAAACGGCGACTACGACGTTTACGACTACCGCAGCCCCGACGACACCCGGGTCAGCGACGAAGCGCGCGCCACGTTGCAAGGCCACTTCGACACCGGCAGCGTGAGCCACGACATCAGCGTCGGCACCAGCGCGTTCCGCCGCACCATCGATCGTCGCGTGGAGGTCTACGACTACGTCGGCACCGCCAACATCGCCGATGTCGACCCGCCGTATTTCCCGCCCTCGCCCAACCAGCCGGGTGCCTCGCGGCGCCGGCTCACCAGCTGGCAACACTCGGTATTCGCGCTGGATCGCATCCATCTGGGCGATCACTGGCAGGTGATTGCCGGCGACCGCTTCGTGCGCTTGCACGAACGCGCCTGGGACAGCAGCGGCGTGCTGGAACGCGACACCGTGATGAGCAAGGCACTGCCGCAAGCCGCCGTGCTGTGGCAACCCACCGCGCCGCTTACCGCCTATCTCAGCTACAGCGAAGGCCTGTCGCTGGGCGAGGAAGCGCCGTACTGGACCAGCAACAATGGCGACATGCTGGCACCGCGCCTGTCGCGCCAGATCGAGGCCGGGGTGAAGTACGCCATGAGCGATGCGTTCGACCTGACCGGCGCGATCTACCACATCCGCCAGCCCTACCAGTTCGCGCAACCGGACAACTCCGCCGCCGGCTTCACCTTCGTGCAGCACGGCGAGGAAGTGCACACCGGGCTGGAACTGGGCGCGCAGGGCCGCGTGAGCGACAACCTGCATGTCACCGCCAGCGCCAGCTTCATTCGCGCCGAGGCGCAGAACACCGGCACGCCGGCCTACGAAGGCCATCAGGTGGCCAATGTGCCGCACTTCCGCGCCGTGCTGCACGCCGATTACCGCCTGCCCTTCCTGCCCAAGCTCAGCCTGCTCGGCGGCTGGCGCTACGCGTCGCCCAACGTGGCCACGCCGGACGGGCGCGTGCGCGTGAGTGCCTATAACGTGTTCGACGCCGGTCTGCGCTACGCCACGCAGTGGCACGATCACGCGCTGACCTGGCGGCTGAGCATGGACAACGTGTTCAACCGCTTCTACTGGCGCGACACCGGCAGTTCCGGCGGCGACAGCTACTTGTTCCCCGGCGCGCAGCGACTGGCTCGGCTGTCGCTGACCATGGCTCTTTGAAATGACCTGGGTTGAACTGATCGCCGCCATCCTCAGCGTCTGGGGCGTCTGGCTGACCACCCGGCGCCGCATGCTGAGCTGGCCGGTCGGCTTCGCCGCCTGCCTGATCTACGGCTGGGTCTTTCTCGATGCCAGACTGTATTCGGACACGCTGTTGCAGCTGGCGTTCGCGATTTTCATCGCCTACGGCTGGTACCGCTGGCAGCAGAACCTGGGACAGGATGGCCGGGTCCGGGTGACGCCGCTGTCGCGCGCCCGCGCGCTGGTCAACCTGGGCGCCGGCACGCTCGGCGCGTTGTGTCTGGGCTATGCGATGCACGCATGGACCGACGCCACCCTGCCCTGGCTCGATTCGGCGCTGACCGCCTTCAGCCTGGTTGCCCAGTGGTGGCAGGACCGTCGCCACACCGCCGCATGGTGGCTGTGGATCGTGGTCGACGTGATCTATGTCGGCGAATACGTCTACAAGCACCTGCTGATCACCTCGGTGCTGTATGCCGGCTTCGTGGTGCTGGCGATCATCGGCCTGCGCGAATGGCAGCTTGCGGCCAGCGAGCCGGACACCGCACCGGCAAGCCCAAGCCTGCACCCCGGCGAGGTTCAGCGGTAACGCGATTCGGCCAGGTCGATTTCGCGCACCAGCTTGCGTGACATCTCGTCGGAAATCCGCAGATGCCGCGCCATGTGGAAGATCTCGTTGCGCTCGGCTTGCAGACCGGCCAGGCGCAGCGTGCGCTCGGCGGCATCGGACTTGCGCAGCTGCACCGGGTCGACACCTTCCTCGCCGGTGCTGTCCAGATGCCGCTTGTATAGCGCGATGACCCGCGTCGCCGCGTGCGTGTAGATATCCGCATCGGTCGCGGGCGCTTCTTTCAGCAAGGCCTGCTGCGCCTTCTCGACGGCGGCGATGGCCTTGGTGGCGGCCTGCTGGCGAGCCAGGCTTTCTTCCTGCTCCGCCATCGTCTCCGGCGGCATCTCCAGCCCCTTGAGCAGGATCGGCAAACCCACGCTGGCGGTGACCAGCGAAATCAGGATCACCGCCGTGGCGAGGAAGATCGCCAGATCGCGCGCGGGAAACGCCGAACCGTCGCCCAGCACCAGCGGCAGGGTCAGCACGCCGGCCAGCGTGATCGCGCCACGCACGCCAGCCAGCGAGGTGGCCACCACCAGCCGCCAGGGCGGTTTCGGGCGTATCTCGCCGCGACGGCGCGCATGCCACAGGCTCATCCGCAATGACACCTGCACCCATACGTAACGCAGCACGGCCAGCCCCACGTTGATCACTAGCACGTACACCAGCAGCCACCACGGATTGGCCCGACCGCTCTGTTCCACCGAGCGCACCGCGCCTTGCAGAATGCCCGGCAATTGCTCGCCCAGCAGCATGAACACGATGCCATTCAGCGCGAACTGGATCGTGGCCCATACCGCCGAACGCTGGACCCGCGTGCTCGCCAGCACCTTGCCGTTGAGTTCCACGTAACTCATGGTGATGCCGGCCGCCACCGCCGCCAGGATGCCCGAGGCCTGCAGCTTCTCGGCCAGCAGATAAGCCCCGAACGGGATCAGCAGGCTGATCAGGATCGACGAACCGCTTTCCTGCCCGAACCGGCGCGACAACCGCTGCTGCACATAGCTCACCAGCAAGGTGAACAGCGCGCCGACCGCCAGCCCGATCAAGGCGACCCACAGGAACGTCAGCGATGCGGACAGCAACGAAAAACTGCCGGTCACCACCGCGGCTACCGCAAAGCGGAAGCACACCAGGCCGGACGCATCGTTGAGCAACGACTCGCCCTCCAGAATGTGCATCAGCCGGGTGGGAATCGGCACGCGCGCCGCGATCGACGACACCGCCACCGGATCGGTCGGCGACACGATCGCCGCCAGCGCAAAGGCCACCGCCAGCGGCATGCTCGGGATCAGCCAATGGATCAACAGCCCGGCCCCCAGCACCGTGAACACCACCAGCCCCAGCGCCAGTTCCAGGATCACCGCGCGGTCACGCAACAGGCCATTCTTGGGAATGCGCCAGCCGTCAAGAAACAGCAGCGGCGGCAGGAACAGCAGGAAGAACACATCCGGGTCCAGCGTCACGCCATGCTTGAGCACCCCGGAAATCACCGCGCCCAGCGCAATCTGCACCAGGGGCAGCGGCAGCGAGAACGGCAGTACCCGCACCAGATAGCCGCTGGCCACCACCGCCAGCAACATCGCCAAAACCAGTTCGATCGAACTCATGCCACGCCCAGCTCGCCGTCCTTGCCGCACCACGCGGCAGCACGCCCATGATGCATCAAAAACTCGCCAACCCGATTGAACGCGCAGCGCATGCCCATGCATCAGTTCACGTGCGCGCCAGGCAACATGCGGTGGAAGTCCGGCATCAGGAACCGTCAGCGATGGCTAATGCTTCGTTACCGGAACGAAGCGAAGATCCTGGTAATCCCAGCTGAAATCGGCCAGCGGCGAAACGGCCTTCATCGTCATCCGGTCGATGCTGCCATCGGGATTGAGCGCAAAGGTGACGTAGGCATCCTCGACATCGGGCATCGCCCAGTGCGTGCGGAAGGTGTCGTACTGCACGTGCTCCAGCGTGCCGTGCAACCCCGGCGAACGATCGAAGCTGATGTCCAGCGCGCTATGCCGACTCTTGTCCTGACTGATCGTGGCGGTGCCGTACCACGGATCGCGATAGACGCCGGCATAACCGGACAACGGCAGCGACGGTCCGCGTTCCGGATGCGTGGTCGCGCCCTGGTTGTGCAGTGCTGCGATGGCGCCGGCGTGGATGCTGTCGAACATCTGCTTGTAGCCGGCGATCCAGTCCGGCGAAGGCAGGTCCAGCAAGGTATCCAGCAGATGCTCGCGCATCGCGAACAAGGCACCAATGTCTTCGGAATTGAGCATGATGGCAAACGCTGCATGCCGGTCCGGAATGATCACCACCGCCGACACGCCGCCCAGCACGCCGCCGAGATGGGTGATGATCTTGTGGCCGCGATAATCCTGCACTTCGAGACCCAACGCATAGGCATCGAATTGCGGCTGCGCCAGCGCAACCTCGGGTGGCAACGGTGAAATCGGAATCAATGTCTGCGGCGTCCACAACATCTTCGCCGACGCCGCACTGAGCAGCCGTTTGCCATCGGCCATTTTTCCGCGATCCAGTTGCAGCTGCAGCCAGCGGCCCATGTCCACTGCGCTGACTTGCAGCGCACCGGCCGGCGCAAACACATCGCCCGTCATCACCGTGGTGAGCACCGCCTGCTTGCCGACGCCGCGCACCGACGTGGTGTTCTTGGCATGCAGCGCCACCTGATCGGCGGTATGTGCATCGATGCTGGTCCGCGTGTCGTGCATTTGCAGCGGATCGAGGATGTGCTGCTGCACGAAGTCTTCCCAGCGCTGGCCGGAAACGGCCTGGACCAATTGCCCGGCCACGACGTATAGCACGTTGTCGTAGTCGTAGCCGCTGCGGAACGAATACTTGGGTTTCAGGTAGCGAATGTCGTGCACCAGCTCCGCGCGGGTGCGGTTGGAGGTGGGGAACATCATCAGATCGCCCTCACCCAGACCCAGCCCGCTGCGATGCACGAGCAGGTCGGTGACGGTCATCTCGCTGGACGCATAGGCGTCGTACATGCGGAATCCCGGCAGCTTGTCGGCGACGCGGTCATTCCAGTGCAACTTTCCTTCATCGACCAGAATCGCCAGCGCGGCGGCGGTGAAGGCCTTGGTGTTGGAGCCGATCGGGAAGATGGTGTGCGCGTCCACCTTGGCGCTGGTGCCCAGCTTGCGCACACCCCAGGCATAGGTGGTGGTCTTGTCGCCATCGACGATCACCGCCGCCATGCCCGGGGTGCCGAAGGTCTGCATGTCCTTGTGGGCGAACGCATCCAGCGCAGGTGCCGACACGGTTGGGGCCAAGGCCCCGTGAGCCAGCACTGCTTGACCCATCCCGGAGGACAGCAGCATGACCAGCGCGAGCACGAGCGTGGTGTGCCAGCGAATGGCTCCGGCTTGCGGCACGCCATTTTTGCGGAATCGATGGATCATCAGTGCACCTCTTCGATGGCGTTATCTACGCGCCTCCCGTCGCCGGCAATGCGCCGGGAGTCAGGCCATTTTCCTGCTCGTCATTCCAGCGGCTCTCAACAACCGAAGGGCTGGTCAAGCTGGAAGCGCTTTACAACAGACGAATGTCTGGTCATCCAGTGCCTCTGGCCCAGTGACACAAGCCATTGGATCCAGGCCTTCGCCGGGATGACACAAGCCTGACTTCAGCGCATGGCCATTGCAGGCCTGCCCGCAGCCGTCAGGCCCCCGGTTTGCCGTTGCGTTTGCGTGAGCTGCTACCGCTTTTCTTTGCGGTGGACCGAGTTGCCTTCGTGGCAGCTTTTGCATTCCGGTCGATGACAGGCGGCGCCTCGACATAACCCACCAGTTTCTGGCGCAACTGGGTGATGTCGCCGATGCGATCGAACATGTCGCCCTGCGCGCGCGTGACCGCGCCGATCAGCAGGCTGAGCAGGCTCATGGCAGCAGTGAAGTTGTGCCACGGCCGCTCCATCTCGGCCGGCAGCATCAGCACCTTGTCGGTGAGCTGGCGCGCCCAGTAACACTGGCTGTCGGTGATGATGGCCAGCGGGATGCCGCGCGCCACGCATTCCTCGGCCAGAATGCGGAAGTGCCGCGAATAGCGCCGGAAATCGATCAGCAGCACACAGCTTTTTCCGCTGGAATCCAGCAGCAGGTCGGTATAGGCGCCATCCAGGCCTTCGTCGAAACGGGTACGCGGTTTGACGCTCTGCATCAGACTGGCCAAACCCAGCCCGAGGAAGCGCCCCTGATGAAAACTGGCCACCGAAACGCGGTCAGCCTCCACCAGCAGCTTGACCACCCCCTTCCACTCTGCCGTGCGGGTCAGCGCATGCGCCGTGGTGATGCCGCGGATTTCGGCTTTCAGGCTTTCGGACATCGTGGCCGGATCGCCCGCCACGTCCGGGTTCTGGTACAGCTGCAGCCACGGTGCGTCGCCGCGCAACTCTTCCTTCAGTTCATTCAGGCCGGCATAGCCGAGGTTGCGCAGGAAGCGCCCCACCGTCATCGCGCTCACGCCCACGCGTTGGCCCAGCGACGAGGCGGTTTCGAACGGGATGCCGCCCGGGTTCTGCAGCAGGTAGGTGGCAATTTTCTGCTCGGACGTGGTGAAGCTGTCCCAGTGGTCTTTCAGGTTTTTCTGCAGGTCTTTGATCATCAGTGCGCGCTCATCGGGCCAGCACCGCAGTGCCGCCGACCTCTCCCTGTTGTCCCACGCCGCGATGGCGCCGACTGAGCATATACAAAAGCACGGCTGACAGCCCGGAGACCGCACCGATCAGCACGAAGAACAGGCCGTGGTTCATCAGGCTCCACAGCGTGCCCAGCCCGCCGGCCAGCAGGTTGCCGAAGAACCCTGCGAAGAACCACGTGGCAATGCTGGTGGCACGGAAACCCTCCGGCGCCATGCGCCCGAACAACGCCAGCCCGACCGGCAGGATGTACAGCTCGCCGATGGTGAACACCACGAACCAGACGAAAAGCCACACCCAGCTCGCACGCGTGCCATGCGCCTCGCTCCATGCCGCCACCAGGCCCAGGGCCACGTACGACGCACCGACAATCGTCGCGCCGAATGCCATGCGTGCCAGCAGCGGCGTATCCACGCCACGCTTCGCCAGCCGCGCCCAGCGCGCCACCAACACGGGCGTGAAGATGAACACGGCCAAGGAGTTGATCGACTGGAACCAGGTCATCGGTATCGACCAGCTTGCGGTCAGTTGCCGGTCGATGCCGGTGTCGGCCCACAACGCAATGGTGTTGCCGTTCTGCTCATAGGCGCCACGGAAAATCACCACGATGGCGGCGATGCCGATCAGCAAGGCGAAGCGATCACGCGCGGCCCGGTCCATCGGTGGTCGTGCCGCGCGCGCCTCGACACCGCGCTTGGGCTCCGGCGGCAGATAGCGACGGCCGCACAGATAGATCACCAACGACAGCAACATGCCGATGCCGGCGGCCGCAAAACCCCAGTGCCAGCCAAACGCCTCGCCCAGCGTGCCGCACACCAGCGGCGCCAGAAATCCACCCAGATTGATGCCGACGTAATAGATGTTGTACGCGCTCTTGCTGCGCACGTCGCCGTCGCGATACAGCCCTTCGATCTGGCTGGCCAGGCTGGGCAGGAACAGCCCATTGCCCAGCGCAATCATGCACAACGCCGGATAGAACAAGGCTTCCGACGACATCATGAAATGGCCGAGCGCCATCATCGAGCCGCCGATGACCACGGCGCGGCTCTTGCCCAGCCAGCGATCGGCGAGCATGCCGCCGAACACCGGGGTGAAGTAGACAAAGGCCGCGTACGCGCCATAGACCAGCGAGGCGTACTCCTGCTCCATGTCCAGATGCATGGTCATGTAATAGACCAGGATCGCGCGCATGCCGAAGAAGGAGAACATCTCCCACATTTCGGTGAGGAACAGCACGGTCAGGCCACGCGGGTGACCGAACCAGTTTTTCTCGATGGATGGGGCCGCCATGCTGGACATCACGCCGACAGGTCTCCTTGCTGATTGCACGCGCTCACGATGCCGGCACCGCCAGCGGGCCGCCCCATAGCGCGTCGGGGCACCAGATGGTACCGCCCTCGTACACCACCGACGGAACGTGATCGGCCAGCAGGCCAAGCGGCCCGTCAAGATCCACCACGTCGCACAACTGGCCCACCACGAAAGCGGGTCCCATCGCCAGCGACGAACCACCCATGTTGCCGACCATCAATTCGAAGCCCAGCTTGCGTGCTTCCTCGGCCAGGGCCAATCCTTCGGTGAGGCCGCCGCACTTGTCCAGCTTGATGTTGATGACGTCGACGCGACCGACCAACCTGGCCAGGTCACTGCGATCCTGCACGCTTTCGTCCGCCGCGATGCGGATCGGGCGTTCCAGGCCATCCAGCCACGCTTCGTTGCCCACCGGGAACGGTTGCTCGACGACATCCACGCGCGCATCCACCAGCGTCGGCAGTAGGCGCGCGAACGACTCCCGCGTGAAACCCTGGTTGGCGTCGACCATCAGCCATACGTCCGGACGCGCCTTGCGCACGGCCAGCACGCGTTCGGCATTGCGATCATCATCAGTCAGCTTGAGCTTGATCGCCCGGGCCTGCGCGTAGGCACCCGCGCGACTTGCCATCACCTCCGGCTCCTCCGCACTCAATGTATAGGTGGTCAGCAACGGCTTCGGTGCATCCAGTCCGGCAAGCTGCCAGACCGGCTTGTCGGCACGCTTGGCTTCGAGATCCCACAAGGCACAGTCCAACGCGTTGCGCGCGCCGCCGGCCGGCAACAGGGCCTGCAATTCCTCCCGCGTGATGCCGGCTTCGACCCGTGCGCGCAACGCTTCGACCTGCGCCACCATCGAAGCGGATGTGTCCTGGTGGTAATAGACGCCCTGCGCTTCCGCGCGCCCTGTATGCCCTTGTTCATCCGTCAGCTCGACGATCACTGCATCGAACGCGTTGAAGGTGTAGCCGGTGATGTGGAACGGTGCCTCGATCGCCCAGCTCTTGGGTGTCGCTCGCAGGCGCAACCGCCCGCCAACATGGATATTCATGCTTGCTTCCTGGATGAAATGCGCGGCGACGCAGATCCGCCGCCGCGCGAATGAAGTCAGTAGTGGACGTTGAAGCTGATCATCCTGAGCGCCAGGATCAGCCACGCCAGATAGATCGCCGCCAGCGCCAGCAGGGTCTCGCCCACCAGCACCCAGCGACCGCGACGTGGCGTCATCCAGCTGCGCACCGTGTGGTGCACGATCAACACCACACCCAGCAAGGCCAGTACGCCCAAGGCATAGAGCAGATAAAGCCAAGGCGTCGCGCCGCCCTGCAGCAGCAGGCTCTGGTCGCTGGCCATGCTCACCATCAGGATCAGCCAGCCAAGCAGCGTGACAAACAGCGCCAGCACGCCCAGTCGCGACCACAGGCGGAAGCGGCGCTGCTTCGGATTCAGCGCAAGTCCCCGGCCGTAGTGACGACGCACCAGCCAACCGCACAACCAGCTCAGCAAGGTAGCCAGCAGGAGCAGCAACGACAACGTACCCAGCAGTTCGATGCTGCCCAGCGTGTGCAGGCCCGTCACTGTCTGGAAAACCATCACCGGCGGCAATGAGTCGGTGACCCAGTAACGAATGTCGCCATTGGCCGCCGCCACGAAATCCAGATGGTAGGGACCATCCACCTGCTGATATTTCAGCGGCCCCACCTCGCGCCAATGCATCGGTGCACCGGAGGGATTCATGAACGCCGCAGTCTGGATCGTGCCGTCGGGCAAGGCCGATACCTGGGTCTGGGTCAAGGCGTAGAGCATGCGCAGCGCACTGTCGTTGCGGCGACTGGACAGATACCAGCCCGCCACTCGCGCGGCATCGGCCTTGGCTGTCGCAGCGGTGGGCAGCTGCGGTGTCGCGACCGGGAAATAGCGGTCGAGGAATGCGTTGAAGATTCCTGCGCGAATCACTTCGGCACCACCCTCGTTGCCCGCGCTGTTGAACGACATGAACACGCCAACGTCGGCATCCAGCATCAGATGCAGATCGGTATGGAAATAGTCCGTATCGCCGGCATGGCCGATGATGGTCTGGCCGTGGCTGTTCTCCTGGTAGAAACCCAGGGCGTAGCCATTCATCCCCGGCGCATCGGTGCGTTGCGGCGTGTGCATCAAGGCGGTCGTGGCCGGCGACAGGATCGAGTTGCCGTCGTAACTGCCGCCTTGCAGCTGGGCGATCATGAAATGCGCCATGTCCAGCGCCGTCGAGCTCATCGCACCGGCCGGGGCCGGGTCGACGATCTCGAAGGGCTGCAGCTTGCCGTCGGAGGCTTTGTCGTAACTGGCGGCCATCAGCGGCTCGAACTGTGCCGGCAGCGGCTGACGGAAGGTGGAGTGCTGCATGTCCAGCGGCTTGAAGAGGTGCTGCTCGACGTAATCGTCGAAGCTCTGCCCGGACACCCGCTGCACGATATAGCCGGCCAGGCCGCAACCGTAATTGGAGTACGCCACCACATCGCCTGGCGGATAAATCCGCGCCGGCAGGTGCGATTTCAGGTAACGCTCCAGATCGACCGGCTTGCCATCGGTGGAAATCAGGTTGCGCGCGGTATCTTCAAAGCCGGGGCTTTGCGTCAACAGGTTGCGCAACGTGATTGGCTTGCCCTGGAACGGCGGAATCTTGAAGTCGAGATAGTCGTTGACGTCGCTGTCCAGATTCAGCTTGCCCGCCTGCACCAGCTGCATCGCCGCCGTCCATGTAAACAACTTGGACGTCGAGCCGATGCGGAACAGCGTGTCCGCGGGAGACGGCACCGTCCGTTGCTTCAGGTTGTTGTAGCCATAGCCCTTGGCGAAGAGCACTTTGCCGTCTTTCACCACCGAAATCACGCCGCCGGCCACGTCGCCCCGCCGCAATGCAAACGGCACCAACCCGTCGAAGAAGTTCGACAGGTCCGCGCCAGTCAGCGCGTGGAGTTGGCCACTGGCATTCGCGGTGGAATCGACCGCCGCCGATGCAGATGCGGGTACGGCCGCAGGAGTCGTCGATGCCGGCTGCATCGGCGGCGGCACCTGCGCCATCGCCAGACCAGTGATGCAAGTGGCGACCAGCGACGCAAGGCATTTCACATAGCGATTCATGAAGCGCTTACTCCGATGAGTCATAGTCAGAAGTCCAGGCCGACGGTCACGCCGACGGTGCGCGGCGGCACATAGGACGCGGCAAACGGACTCCCGCGCGGATCCTCGGTTTCGGAAGACAGCGAGGTGATGCCGCGGGCGTTGGTCAGATTCTTGACGTACCCCCGGATCGTCCAGTTGCCGACATAGACTCCGGCGTGCAGATCGACACCGTGATAGGACGGCACCGTGAAGCGCGGGCCCGGCTCGGACAGGAAATCCGTCATGCGCGCGCCCACGTAGCGATAGCTGCCGCCGACGAACCCCGACCAGCCACCGCCCAGCGGGAAGTTGTAATCCACGCCCGCGTTGGCATTCCATTTCGGCACCCACGGCAGGCGATCACCGTTGTAGCCGTACAAGCCCGGCGGCGTGTCCTGCGTCAACGTCGCATCGGTCCAGCTGGCGTTGGCCGACAGCACCAGTCCGCGCATGGGCTCGTACTTCCAGTTGGCTTCCACACCCTGACTCTTGGCCTTGCCGCCATTGCCGAGGAAGCTGAAATTGCCCGCGGTGGACGCAAGCTGGATCTGGCTCCAGTCGATGTAGAACACGTCGGCATCGAAGACCATGCTGCGATCCAGCAAGGTGGATTTGAAACCGAGCTCGTAGCTGGTCAGCTTGTCCGGCTTGAATGTTGCCGGCGCGCCCAGCCCGGGCGGCACGCCCACATTCGCGCCACCGGGACGGAAACCCGATGCCACGCGCACGTATGCCATCAGGTTGTCGTTGAACTTGAAACTGGGATTGACCAGGAAGGTGGTGGGCGTATCCGTGCTGCGACTGGTGAACTGGCTGGGCCCGGTCAACAGACCGCTGCCGGTTTGCGTATAAGTGGTGCTGTCATGGGTATAGCGGGCACCCACCAGGACGCTCAACTGCGACGTGGCATGCCAGGTCACATCGGCATAACCCGCCCACTCCTTGAAGATGCCGGGACCGATGGAAATCTCGGCCAGGCTGGGCAGATCGATCAGCGCCCCGGTGGTTGCGTC
The DNA here is from genome assembly GCF_900114325.1 of Rhodanobacter glycinis. Lineage (GTDB taxonomy): Bacteria > Pseudomonadota > Gammaproteobacteria > Xanthomonadales > Rhodanobacteraceae > Rhodanobacter_A > Rhodanobacter_A glycinis. The sequence goes on along the minus strand of NZ_FOSR01000001.1, from coordinate 77,214 downwards.
GAAGACATTGATGGTCTGGTGATTCGTGGTGTTTTCGCGCGTGTAGAACACGCCCGCGCGCCACGCCAGGGTTTGCTCCGTCGACGATTGCAGTCGAAGTTCCTGGGTGAATTTCCCCAACGTGATGGGATCGCTGATCGAATACCCGCCATTGGCCAGACCGAAAGCGGGGTTGAGCATCGGACCGTACGCCATGGTGACGTCCTGGTCCTGATTGACCCGCTGCGTGCCGTAACTGCTCGAAGACACCAGCGTGGCCCAACCGAGGTCCGCATTGATCGAAAGGTCATAGAGACGATATTTGACCTTGAACAGGCCGGTACCCGCGGCGCGGCTCTGCTTCTGGTAACCATAGATGGGCTTGAGCGTGGTCGGATCCACTTCCACGCCGGCATTGGCCAGGCCATCACCACTGAGGTTCTGCGCCAGCGCCGAGAAGCGCACCGAGACCTTGTCGTTCGGCGTCCACAGCACTTGCGCACGGCCACCGCTGACCGTGTCCTCATTGACCTCGGACTTGCCGGTGGCCACGTTGTCGATGTAGCCGGGATCGTCGCGATGATAGGCATTCACGCGCAGCGCGAGCTTGTCCTCGATCAAGGGAACGTTGAACATGGCGCGCTCGGTGAGGCCGCTGCCACCACCGCTGACACTGTCATAGCCGACCGTCACGCGGCCGTAGGCGCGAGTGGCGTCCGGCGGCGTGGTGACGAACTTCACCAGCCCACCCAGCGAGTTCGCGCCATACAGCGTGCCTTGCGGGCCGCGCAGCACCTCGATGCGCTCGATATCCGCCGGATCGATATCCGGCGTCAGCAAACCGCCGATGGCGTACACCGTGCTCGAACCGTACGGCGCATCGTCGATATAGGTACTGACGCTGGCATTGGCCTGCCCGCTGCCTGACGTAATGCCGCGCAATACCAGCTGGGTCTGCCCCGCCGCGGTGGAGATCAGGTTGAGACCGGGGATCTGGGTGGCGTAGTCGGCAAAGCTGTTGGCGCCTTCGCGACGAAGGTCGTCACCGGAAACCACCGACACCGCCATCGGCACGTTCTGCAGCAACTCGCTGCGCTTGTTCGCGGTGACCACGATTGTCGCCAGATCGATCGGCGCGGTGCTGCTGGTCGAGGACTGCGCCTGCTGTGCGTGTTGTGCCCCGACGTCCGCCGCGGGCACCTGGCCTTGCACGGATACGCCACCAACGGCGGCCCCTGCCGCGGGATCACCACCATCAGGCGTGGACGGCTGTGCCACTGCATTGAAGGACCCAAGCAAGGCGATGGCTATCGCCAGACTGAGGCCATGTCGCTTCTGCGGATACTGCTGAAATTGCATGACGTTCTCCCCATGGAATCGCATGGACAACCCTGGGGCACTTTGATATCTCATTAACATTACTGTGTCAATGATATTTTTTTATCATACTTGGCACACAAGAGGCAGCCGTGAGCTCCCCGCACAAAAGCCAACGGTGAGGACAACATCAATTCATACCGCTGTCGCACGACAGGGACAGGCAGCTTTCGCGCAGACACGCGCGTGCGGTTGACTGGTGAGGGCACGTGCAGGTCAACCAACTGACGACGTGGCCGTATGCGCCGTCGCACGCGAACACCAGAGGTCCACGTCACGTGCCCGCCCTTCACACCTGATCGGCGACAACGTTCAGCCGATATCTCACCGTTCGCCCTGAGCGTAGGCCCATAGGCCGGAGTCGAAGGGTGATCGCCCGTGATCGCTTCGACTTCCTCGCTCCTCAAAGTCGTAGCCAACCATGGCTACTCTCCGCGTGCGCTGGTCAACGCAAGCCGCGTTCAGCGCGAATGGCCTTTTTTTGCTGAGCTTCGCCGCCAATCAGGTCATCACGTGAATCCGATGCATCGCGGATCGGCATCAAGGTCAGGCCGCGAACCATCGTGTCCGGCTATCGATGCAAGCGGTGCCGCGGTACCCCGTATCATGCGGCGCTCACGCACGACACAGCGAGGGAGCGCATGACTGCGCGCCCTCGCTGACTGGTTTTCACGAAATTGCGGCATCAAGGCCATGGCAGCCAACACCCTGGCCCTATAAAGCGCTCATGACACGGTGATGGTGGGATCCCAGTAGTAGTAGCCGAAGACTTCCTGGTTCTCGCCGTTGTCGGAAAGCGTGTACAGCGCGAAGACGACATAGAAGTTTTCCGTGCCTCCGTTGCGCACCTTCGAGTCGAAGCTGGAAAAATCGATCTTCGTCTGCAGCGCCGGCAAGCCGTTTTCGGAGTTCGCATCAGGCATCACCGCGCCGTTGCGGGTTACCAGGTTCGGCACGAACTGGTTGAACACCTGATCTCCCTTCCAGTACTGGATGCCATAGACGATCACCGCATCATCGGAATTGTCGTAGATCGACACGCCGGTGAAGGCCACCAGATCACCCGGGTTGGCGCGGAAATTGAGGTCGGCGGACCCTTGCCCACTGACGATGCCGCGTGAACCGGTGCAGATCATGAACTGACTGTTGTGATTGATTCCAGTGGGATGACTGGGGTCTTTGCTGGGGTTCGGATAGTTGGTCTTGACGTACTCCGTGTCGATCACGACCAGTACGTTGATCTGCTGCGCGCTCGATTCCAACATGATCTTCATTGCCATGGTGAATCCCCTTGTGCGTTCGTGACGGAAATTGCCGAAAGACATGCCCAAGCATGTCGACACGAAGAATCGCACCCGGGGTCCCCGCTTCCACCTGCCAATCCTGTCAGGTGGCGAACATCGCCAGCTCAGCGCAAGGGCTGCAGCAGGCCGGTCATGATGGCCTTCACCACCGCCTGCAATTTGTTGACCACTCCAAGCTTCATCATCACATTACTGATATGGAAGTTGACCGTGCGCTCGGCGATACCGAGGATCCGGCCGATCTCGTAGGCTGTCTTGCCTTCGGCGGTCCAGATCAGCACTTCGTGCTCGCGTTGCGTCAACGTCACCTCGCCTGCCGCCGTCATGTCGGGCACCAGAAACTGGCTCATCAGCATGTGGGTCAAGTTGCCCAGCCAATGTACTGACCGTGACACTTCGTCGATCTCCGACGAGGCAAGCGCGCCGTGAGGGCGCGCCAGCGACAACAAGCCGAACACGCCATGCTGCCCCCAGCTGGAGCACGCCACCCCCGTCCGGATGCCGTATTCGCAGGCGTCTGCCCACAGCCGATGCGCTTCGCCGCGCATCGTTTGCGGCCAGACCACGAGCTCATTGCTGAGCAAGCCGGCCTGCACGACCGGATCCACGTCCAGGTAGCCACTGTCCCGATAGTGATCCATCCAGCCAGCGGGGTACGTGTCGAAGATGGCCGTCCTTGGTTTGTGCACAGGATAAGGGACACGCACCCCATAGCAGCAATAGTCGAAACCCAGCTCCCGCGCGATTCCGGCCACGCTGAAAAACAGCTCGTGCTCGTTGCGTGCGGCGCCCAGCTGTTGGTAGACATCCTGCCAATGAAGATCCATTCGCCCCTCCCTGCCATCGCGCTGTCAAAGCCTGCAGGTCCGCACACGCGACAAATCGTTATAGTCCTTCGATGAACACGTCCGCCCCCATCATCTTTCGGGATGCACAAGCCGACGGTTACGTGCGCATCCCCGAGCTGGCAATTCCTCGTCTGGCATTGCGTCACCTTTCTTCCGGCTTGGACACCGCACTGCTAGACAATCTGTGGCGCACGGCCATCAATGCACTCAGCGCCGGTTACACCGAGTGGCTATGCACCGGCTGGATTGGTGGCGTGGCTGACGACATTGTCCAGATATCGGTTGGCTGGGACTGGTACCAGGAGAGCGCCGCAGGGACGCTGCTGCTCGCAGGAGGCGACATCCGCAGCAATGTCATGGCCGTCGACTGCAATGGCCATGACCTTGGCATGATGCGGACGACCTTGGCGCTTGACCGTGGGCTGGCCATGCTGGATTGGCAATGCATTGTGGCCGCAGCCGTCCCGCTCGCGTTTCACCCGCGCGGCTCGTGCCTCAACTAGAGCCACTCCTTGCATCCGGCCGAAGGCCAAGCACGGCTCGCACTCGTGGCGATCGTCGCTCCCGGGCATCCATCGATTCGAACTGCAAGAAAAAGTACGTCACGCCTCACCCCCTCAGACTCCGCTGATGCCTGTCGATTCTGACAGTTATCAATGTCTCGATCTGACGCTGTAGTTCTCACTTCTGCAATGGAAAGCCAGGGGTGGAATGATGCAAGCGACCATGCATGATGGCGGGCGCCTGCCCGCTGAGATCGACGACGCACTCGCGCGCTACCGCTATAGGGTCTTCGTCGAGCAACTGGGCTGGGAACTTCCCGTCGTGGATGGCTGCATGGAGCGCGACCAGTTCGATCGCAACGACACCATCTATGTCATCGCCCGCGACGACAGCGGCTCGATCTGCGGGTGTGCACGGTTACTACCCACCACGCGCCCCTACCTGCTGAAGGAGCTGTTCCCATTTCTGCTGGCCAAACCCATGCTGCCACCCGAGGACGCAGGCACTTGGGAGCTGTCGCGCTTCGCCGCGCATCTGTCAGGTGACGATCCGGAGTGGGCCATCCGGCCAATGTTGGCGTTGGTGGTACGCCAAGCGCTGCGGCTTGGCGCGCACCGGCTGGTTGCGGTGACGTTTCTCAGCATGGAGCGCCTGTTTCGCCGTATCGGCGTCCATGCCCATCGCGCCGGGCCGGCGCGGCGCATCGACAATCGCATGGTGGTCGCGTGCTGGCTCGATCTCGATGCCTGCACCTTGTCTGTGCTTGGCATCCATGGTCAGGAAATGCCTGCACCCACCCTGCCCATGTAAGACCCAGCGCTGCATGCTGGGCATGCAGCGCTGGAGTGCATGCCATACGCCGCTCTGGCCGCAAACGCACGCCGGCACCAACGTTCGTGGCAATTGACCCTGCGGCTTACCCCAGCAACACCCGGTTCATCCGCTGCACGAACGCGGCGGGATCCGGCAGCTGCGCGCCGGCGGAAATCTCTGCCTGCTCCAGCAGCAGCGTGGCCAGATCCTTGGCCTTGGCTTCGTCGGCTTCGGTCTCCACGCGTTTGACCAGCGCGTGAGCGGGGTTGATCTCCAGCGTGGGCTTGGACTCGGGCATGTCCTGCCCGGCTTCGCGCAGCAGGCGGGCAAGGTGCGGTGCCATTTCGTAGTCGCTCAGGGCCAGGCACGACGGTGAATCGGTGAGGCGGGCCGAGACCTTCACGTCACCCACGCGATCGCCGAGCAGGTCCTTGAGTTTCTTCAGCAGCGGCTCGGCTTCCTTGGTTGCCTCTTCCTGCTTTTTCTTGTCGGCTTCGTCCAGCGGCACGTCGCCCTTGGCTACGCTCTTGAGCTTCTTGCCGTCGTACTCGCTGAGGCTGCCGATCATCCATTCGTCGATGCGGTCGGACATCAGCAGCACTTCGATGTCCTTGGCCTTGAACGCTTCCAGCTGCGGGCTGCCGGCGGCGGCGGCGTAGCTGTCGGCGGTGATGTACCAGATCGCGTCCTGGCCGACGGCCATGCGGCCGATGTAGTCGTCCAGCGACACGTTCTGCGCGGTGCCTTCGCCCTTGGTGCTGGCGAAGCGCAGCAGCTTGGCGATGCGTTCGCGGTTGTTGGCGTCTTCGCTGATGCCTTCCTTGAGCGTGTTGCCGAAGGCCTTGTAGAAGGTGTGGAATTTCTCGGGTTCGTCGCGCGCCAGTTTCTCGATCAGGTCGAGCACGCGCTTGACGCAGGCAGCCTTGATGCGATCGAGCTGGCGGTTGTGCTGCAGGATTTCGCGGCTGACGTTGAGCGGCAGGTCGTCGGCATCGACCACGCCGCGCACGAAGCGCAGGTAGTTCGGCAGCAGCTCTTCGGCGGCGTCCATGATGAAGACGCGCTTGATGTAGAGCTTGAGGCCCTTGCGCTCGTCGCGGCCGCCCATCATCAGGTCGAACGGCGGCTGCGACGGCAGGTACAGCAAGGTGGTGAAGCTCTGGCTGCCCTCGACGCGGTTGTGCGTCCACGCCAGCGCGTCGTTGAAGTCGTGGCCGAGCGACTTGTAGAAGCTCTGGTAATCCTCGTCGGAAATCTCCGATTTGGGCTTGGTCCACAGCGCCGAGGCGGCGTTGATGGTTTCGAATTCGTCGGTCGGCTTGTCGTCCTTCTCCTGCGGCATGCGGATCGGGAAGGCAACGTGGTCGGAATACTTGGTGATCAGCGAACGCAGCTGCCAGCGCTTGAGGAACTCGTCCTCGTCAGCCTTCAGGTGCAGGATCACCGAAGTGCCGCGCTGCGGCTGGTCGACCTGCTCCAGCGAATACTCACCCTTGCCGTCGCTCTCCCATTTGACGCCGCCGCTTTCCGGCGCATCGGCGCGACGGGTGATCACGGTGACCTTGTCGGCTACCACGAAGGCGGAATAGAAGCCCACACCGAACTGGCCGATCAGGCGCGCGTCGGCCTTCTGCTCGCCGGACATTGCTTCGAGGAAACGCTTGGTACCGGAGCTGGCGATGGTGCCGATGTTCGCCACCACTTCATCGCGGGTCATGCCGATGCCGTTGTCGTGCACGGTGACGGTGCGCGCGTCCGGATCCCAGCTGACGTCGATATGCAGCTCGCTGTCACCCGCTGACAACGCCGGGTTGGCGATCGACTCGAAGCGCAGCTTGTCGCAGGCGTCGGAGGCGTTGGAGATCAGCTCGCGCAGGAAGATTTCCTTGTGCGAGTACAGCGAATGCGTGACCAGGTGCAGGACCTGGGCGACTTCGGCTTCGAATTTGCGGGTTTCGGCGGGTGCGTTCATGCGTGGATATTCCGAACAGACGTTGACTATGACTATGGACAATAGCTCCTCCCCCTGTCCGCAGGGGGAGGTTGAGAGGGAGGTCGCTTTTCAACCTGGACTTTCAAAGATAAGGGCAAGAGCACCCCGCCCCAACCCTCCCCTACACGCAAGGGCGAGTGAAAAGCGGCGGATCAGCGACCGCTTTGCAGCGCGGCGATGCGCTCATTCAGCGGCGGGTGGCTCATGAACAGACGCTGGAAGCCCTGCGCCAGCGGGCCGGAAATGCCGAAGGCGGCCAGGGTTTTCGGCAGCGTGTTCTCGCCGTGATCGGTCTGCAGCCGTTGCAAGGCGGAAATCATCGCACCGCGTCCGGCCAGTTTCGCGCCGGCGGCGTCGGCATGGAACTCGCGCCAGCGCGAGAAGGCCATCACGATCATCGAGGCGAACAGGCCGAACACCACCTGCAGCACCATCACCACCACGAAATAGCCGATGCCGCCGCCACCGCGGTTGTCGTCGCGACCGCCACTCATCCAGCTGTCCACCATCCGGCCAACGATGCGCGCTGCCAGGATCACCAGCGTATTCAGCACGCCCTGGATCAGGGTCATGGTGACCATGTCGCCATTGGCCACATGACCGATCTCATGGCCGAGCACCGCGGCAACCTGCTCGCGGTCCATCTGCTGCAGCAGGCCGGAGCTCACCGCCACCAACGCGCTGTTTTTCGTCATACCGGTGGCGAAGGCGTTCATTTCCGGGGCGTCGTAGATCGCCACTTCGGGCATGCCGATGCCGGCGTTCTGCGCGTGATGACGCACGGTATCCAGCAACCAGCGCTCGGTTTCGTTCGCGGGTTGCGCGATCACCTTCGCACCGGTGGACATCTTCGCCATCCATTTGGACATGGCCAGTGAAATGAAAGCGCCGCCCATGCCAAACACTGCCGCGAAGATCAGCAGCCCGGTACTGCCGCCAATGCCCTGGACGGAAGCCATCCGATCCACCCCGAACAGGTGGCAAATGATGCTCAGCAGGAGCAGAACGGCAAGGTTGGTGGCAACGAACAGGGCTATGCGGCGCACGGCTGTCTCTCGGGCAGTCGATGAAATGGGAGCGCGACGGGGCGCCAGCAAATCAGTCGGGGCGATCAGGGGTCATTTCAAGAGGGAGAAATCGCCCGCAAATCCATACGATCACGGCGCTGGCGCACCGGTACAACACGATAATTTGCACCCAGCCCGCGTCTTCGCGCAAGCCGTTGCAAGGAGGCAAATGCGCAGTACAGTAATGACTGGTCACGGGATGGACCCGGGCCAAAACAAGGGGGCCACCGTGGGAATTTTAGGCAAGCTGTTCGGCTCAAACGATGCCACCAAGGACACCATCTCCCACGCCGCGCCAACCGAGGCGAGCGGGCCCCAGCGCACCATCCGCTACGATCCAGCCCTGCTCAACTCGCTGCTGCATGACCACGCCGAGCTGGGCGCGCTGTTCGAGCGCATCGGCAAGCTCATGCAAGACGGACGATACGACGAAATCCGCCCCGAGCTGGTCAATTTCAAGACCCGGCTGGAAGCACACATCCTTACCGAGAACGTGCGTTTCTACACTTATCTCGAACAAAGCCTGGCCGGCGACACGCACAATGCCGAGATGATGCGCGACTTCCGTCGCGAGATGAACACCATCGCACGCGGCGTCGTCGTCTTCGTCAAGAAATACCAGTCTCCGGGAACATTCGATGCCACGCTGCAGTCCGAGTTCGCCGCGGACTACCAATCCGTGGGGGCGCTGTTCAAGCAGCGGATCAACCGCGAGGAATCCAGCCTGTATCCGCTCTACCAGCCAGACTGACCAGACACGAGGACACGCTTGCCCCGCCACGTCATCGCTCACGCGAAGCACCGCAATCGATGAGTTGCCGCGGTCGTTTCGCCCCATCACCCAGCGGGCCACTGCATTTCGGCTCGCTGGTGGCCGCTGTGGGCAGCTGGTTGTGCGCACGTCACACCGGCGGCCAATGGCTGCTGCGCATGGAGGATCTCGACCCGCCGCGCGAAGTGCCCGGAGCCGCCGCCAACATCCTCGCCACACTGGACGCCTTCGGCATGCGCGCGGACGCGCCCGTGCTTTACCAGTCGCAACGCCGCGCCGCCTATGACGCCGCTTTCGCGGTGCTGCGGGTGGACGATCACGTCTTTCCCTGCTGGTGCAGCCGCAGCGACCTTGCCGCCACGCATGGCCTGCACCGCGACGGCCGATGCGTCACTCCACCGACCACGGATCGCCCGCCGGCCTGGCGCCTGCGCGCACCGGATATCGACGTCGCCTTCGAGGATGCCGTGCAGGGGGCGTACCGACAGAACCTGCGCGAAGACGTGGGCGATTTCGTGATCCGCCGCGCCAAAGGCATCTACGCCTACCAGCTCGCCTGCGTGGTGGACGATGCCTTCCAGGGCATCACCGAAGTCGTCCGCGGCAACGACCTGCTCGATGCCACGCCGCGGCAGATCTGGCTGCAGCGCCTGCTTGGCCTGCCCACGCTGCGCTACCGCCACCTGCCGCTGGCGCTCGACGCGCAAGGCAGCAAGCTGTCCAAGTCCGACGGCGCCTGTCCCGTCGATGCAGCCCGGCCCCTGCCGGCACTGCGACGTGCGCTGGGCTTCCTCGGGGTCCCGGCGAGCGACGCCGAACAACCGGCTGAACTGCTCGCGCACGCGCTGGCGCACTTCGATCCCGCGCGTTTGCCGCGCGGCGCAGGACGCCATGTCACATAAAGGCAACGCATCCATGCGAAGAAAGTTTCCAAAACCACGCCGCGACGCGCGATGATGGAAGCGGACGTCCGACGCGTTTCGGACGTCCAATCCCGATTCGACACATGCAGACACGAAAACCCGGAAACCCAGGAGAACAGCGATGGCACAGCGCACGGCATTGGTCACAGGCGGCACCGGCGGCATTGGCACCGCGATCGTGCGCTATCTTGCCGGGCATGGACATCGCGTGGCCACCAACTTTCGCGATGCCGCCAAGGCCGAGACATGGCGACAGCAGATGGCACGGGAAGGCATCGAGGTCTGCATGGTGCAAGGTGATGTCTCCGACCCGGAAGCGTGCGCGGCCATGGTTCGCGCCATCGAGTCGCAGTGCGGTCCCGTCGACATCCTGGTCAACAACGCCGGCATCACCCGCGACACCACCTTCCACAAGATGAGCTACCAGCAGTGGACGGAGGTGGTGAACACCAACCTCAACGCCTGCTTCAACGTCACCCGCCCGGTGATCGAGGGCATGCGTGCGCGCAAGTGGGGCCGCATCGTGCAGATCAGCTCGATCAACGGCCAGAAAGGCCAGTACGGCCAGGCCAATTACGCCGCCGCCAAGGCCGGCATGCACGGCTTCACCATCTCGCTGGCACAGGAGAATGCAAAGTTCGGCATCACCGTGAACACCGTTTCGCCCGGCTACGTGGCCACCGACATGGTAATGGCCGTGCCGGAAGACGTGCGCGCCAAGATCGAGGCGCAGATTCCGATCGGCCGCCTCGGCAAGCCCGAGGAAATCGCCCATGCCGTGGCTTTCCTCACCGGCGAGGAAACCGGCTGGATGACCGGCGCCAACCTGGCCATCAACGGCGGGCAATACATGGGTTGGTAATTGCTGCGTTTGCGAGATGCGTTGAAGCGCATCTCGCGCAGCGATTACCAGGTGAGGCATGGATGCCGAACGGGCGGCGACGCAGGGATGCCTGCTTGCCATATCGCCCCACAAGGACATGTAAAGCGCGCTTCGAACCCGCCTGATCGCGAGCACCCACCCCTCATCCGCTCTTCGGGCACCCCGGATCAAATTCGGGCCAGGCTCTTCTCTCCGGAGGGGGGAAGGATTCAGGCTTGCAGCAACTTCTCCATCACCTTGCCCACCGCCGCAAACGCAAACGCGCCGGTGACGTGTGTCGCCGCGCCCAGCCCGCCGCCGCAGGCCAGGTTCAATGCGTCGCCACCCGGCGGGCGGTTGCCACACACGGTGCCATCCGGTTGCGGGTACTGCACGTTCTGCAGCGAATAGACGGCTGACACGCCGAAGTAGCGGTCCGGGTTGCGCGGGAAGTTGAAATCGGTGCGGAGCTTCTTGCGGATCAGGCTGAACATCGCGTCGTGTTCGGTGCGCGACAGGTCGCGCACGCGGATCTGGGTGGGGTCGGTGCGACCACCAGCCGAACCCACGCTGACGATCGGCAACTTGCGACGGCGGCACCAGGCGATCATCTCCAGCTTCACGCGAAAGGCATCGCAGGCATCCAGCACCACGTCGTAGCCGCGGTCGAGCAGTTCGTCCAGCGTCGAGGTGGTCAGGAAGCGTTCGATCGCCTCCAGCCGCAGCACCGGGTTGATTGCATGCAACCGCGTGGCCATCACGCCGACCTTGGTCTTGCCGTACTCGCCGTCCAGCGCATGCAATTGGCGGTTGGTGTTGGATACGCAGATATCGTCGGCATCGATCAGGGTGAGTCGCCCCACCCCGCTGCGCGCCAGTGCCTCGGCCGCCCATGAACCCACGCCGCCGACACCGACCACGCAGACGTGCGCCTGCGCCAGCCGGTCGAGGCTGCCCGTGCCATACAAGCGCTCGACACCGGCAAAGCGCTCGACCGGATAAGTCGCTTCGCTCATGACCGTGCACCTGTTGCGCGAGATTTCCTGCAAAACTTCATGTCGTTCCCGACGATGCCACCGAAAGGCCGACAGTTTAACCAACCGCGCGCATGGCAAGGACACGAGGCTGCGGTATCCTCGGCGGCAATCTTCATTGCCACCCGGATCGTCGACATGCGTGCAGCCCTTCTCATTCTGCTTGGTTTGGTCATCGGCATTCTTGGCACGGTTCCCGTGATGAACACGCTGAGTGAGCGCAATCCCATGCCCAAGGCCGTGATGACCACCATGGGTTATCACATGCACCAATTGAAGGGCGCGCTCAAGTCGCAGCGCTGCGAAGCAGCCGTGAGCCTGGACCAGCTGCAGCACATGCAGGTGATCGCCAGCGATATTCCCGCAGCTTTCCCTGGTGCGCCGCAGCCGTTCGTGGACGATGCCAACCACCTGCGCAGCGCACTGAAGGCCGCCGTATTGGCCGCGCCGGCGGATTGCCCCGCGCTGGCCACCGTGCTGGAACCGGTCGGCAAGGCCTGCCAGACCTGCCACCAGCAGTACCGCTAAGCATCCCGGCCAGCACGACAAGGCGCTCCTAGAACCGCACCTTGCCGCGTAACATTTGCCAGTACATCACCCAGTCGCCCATCAGGCTGTACAGCGGATGGCGGAACGTGGCCGGGCGGTTTTTCTCGTAGGCGAAATGCCCGATCCAGGCGAAACCGTAGCCGACCACCGGCAGCAGCCACAGCCATGCCAACCGCCCGCTGAGCAAGGCCAGCAACACGATCAGCAGCACCAGCGTGCTGCCCGCGAAATGCATTCGGCGACAGCGCCGGTCGCGGTGTTCGCCAAGATAGAACGGATAGAACTCGCGAAAGCTGGTGAACCCGGCCATGTGCGCCACCTCCCGCTCAGCGCGCCGGCAACGGGATGAACTCATCCTCGTCACCGGCGACCTTGCCGAAGCGCTGCTCGCGCCAGTCGTCCTTTGCCTGCTCGATCCGAGCCTGCGTACTGGCGACAAAGTTCCACCACAGGTGACGCTCGCCATCCAGCGGAGCCCCACCGAACAGCATCACCCGACTGGCCGAACGGGCACGCAGCGGTGGTGCCGGCGGTCCGGCCTGCACCGCCATCTGGCCATGGGCCAGCGACTCGCCGCCCCACTCCAGCACGCCATCGACCACATGCACGCCGCGCTCCGCGTGCTCGTGCGGCAGTTCCAGCACGGCACCGGCCTCGAGCCGCGCTTCGATGAAGAACATCGGCGCGAACACCTTCACCGGTGAAGCACGTCCGTAGGCATTACCGGCGATCAGCACCAATTCGGCACCCGGCAAGCGGATGCGAGGCAAGGCATCGGCCTCGTGGTGATGAAACTCCGGTGGCACGTCCTCGTCCGCCTTCGGCAACGCCACCCACACCTGTACGCCATGCATGCGCTGGCCACTGGCACGGGCCTCGGGCGGCGTGCGCTCGGAATGGGCGATCCCGCGGCCGGCCGTCATCCAGTTCACCGCGCCCGGGCGAATGTCGGCCAGGCTGCCCAGCGTGTCGCGATGGCGAATCGTGCCGTCGAACAACCACGTCACCGTGGCCAGTCCGATGTGCGGATGCGGCCGCACATCCATGCCCCGTCCGGGGGCGAGGTCCACCGGCCCCATGTGGTCGTAGAACACGAACGGGCCGACGTGGCGTGCATCGAGCGCCGGCAGCAGGCGACGCACGGTGAAGCCATCGCCGAGATCGTGCAGGCGACCGTCGATGCGTTGCGGCGTGGCGTTCATCGGGACACTCCTTGAGTCGGCAGCACGGAAGCGTGTTACCAAGCCCGCCCATATTGCACCGGTGCGGCGATCTGCGCACCCAGCTCGCTGGCGGCGCGGCGCGGGAAATACGGATCACGCAGGCTCTCGCGCGCCAACGAGATCACGTCCGCGGCACCCTCGGCGAGAATGGCTTCGGCTTGCGCAGCCTCGGTGATCAATCCCACCGCACTGGTGGCGATGTCAGCCTCGCGGCGCACCTGCGCCGCAAAGGGCACCTGGTAACCCGGGCCCAGCGGAATCGTCACGTGCGGCACGAGGCCACCACTGGACACATCGACCAGATCCACGCCCAACGGCTTCACCATGCGCGCCAGGGCCACGCTTTCCTCCGGGGTCCAACCGCCCTCCGCCCAATCGGTGGCGGAAATGCGCAGCCACAGCGGCAGATGCTCGGGCCATACCTCACGTACCGCCACCACCACTTCGCGCAGCAAGCGGGTGCGGTTGTCGAAACTGCCGCCATAGGCATCGGCCCGGCGGTTGCTCAACGGCGACAGAAATTGATGCAGCAGGTAGCCATGCGCGCCATGCAGTTCGATCAATTGAAAGCCCGCGTCCAGCGCCCGTTGCGCGGCCGCGCGGAAATCCGCGATCACGGCACGGATACCGGCCTCGTCCAGGGCATGCGGCACATGCCAGCCGGTATCGAACGGCACAGCCGAGGGCGCAACCACCGTCCAGCCGCCCTTCGCCACGGCCACCGGGCCATGCCCTTCCCACGGGCGCTGGGTGCTGGCCTTGCGACCGGCATGGGCCAGTTGCACGCCGGGGATGGCGCCCTGCGCCGCGATGAAATCGGCGATCGGTCGCCATGCGGCGAGCTGCGCGTCATTCCAGATACCGGCGTCCTGCGGCGAAATGCGGCCCTCGGCCGACACCGCGGTAGCCTCGGCAATGACGACCGCCGCACCACCCACTGCGCGACTGCCCAGGTGCACCAGATGCCAGTGATCCGGCAAGCCGTCGACGGCCGAGTACTGGCACATCGGCGCCACCGCGATGCGATTGCGCAGGGTCAGGCCACGTTGCGACAGGGGTTCGAAGAGCTTGGGCATCAGACGACCTTGTGGAGAGCGATATCTGGAAGTGCCTGCATCCCGCCGCCGCTTCAAGATGAATGTGGGTCCGGCGTGGCGAACGCAGTGTTCCGTCGATCGACCCAATGCGCGATGCGGGCGGCAATTTCCGCCGGCGTCTTCATCCACGTGAAGTGATCGGCAGGGTGGCCCGCGAGATCCGCCGGCTCGATCACGCCGACCTCATGTGCAGACCGTGGCATCTTGCCGAGCAGCCATTCCAGTGAAGCGGACGGCCCGAACCAGTCGTCGCGCAGGCGCAGGGCCATCACCGGCTGCTGCAGCTCGGACAGGCACTGCTCGAAATCCACCGTCATGCCCGCCGCGGCATAACGCCCACTGCGACCGCTGCGCGCCCAGTCGGCAATGACGCCACGTGCTTCGTTGCCGCCGAAACCGATCCGGCGGCCGGGAAGATGACCGCACAACCGGGCCAGCCACGGCGCCAGCACGTAGGCGGAACCGATCGCCGCGCCACGCCGGAAACGTCGCCAGTAAGGTGCGCCACTGGCCACCAGCACGATGCCGGCGAAGGCCGTCGGATGCAGCGCCGCATACAGGCAGGACACTTGCCCGCCCAGACTGTGCCCGCCGATGTGGAACACGGCCTGCGGCCAGCGCGCCCGCGCCGCCGCCAGGCCGGCCGGCAGATCGACCTCCAGCAGTTCGCGATAACCCCAGTCGCAGCGCCGACCCGCACGACGATCACTCGAGCCGATCCCGCGCCACTCATGCAGCACCACAGCCACGCCATCAGCCGCCAGCGCCGTGGCCAGCGGCAGGTAATGCTTCGCCGGCACGCCAAGTGCAGGCAGCCAGTACAGCACATGCCGGGGCGATGACGCCGGCGCGAGCAGCAGCAATTCGAAGCGTGCGCCGTCGCGGGTGGTCACCGGCATGGCATCGGGCTCGGCCAGCGCCTGTGTGTCTGGCGAAACAGGGAGTGCGGTCATGGCCGCAGGCTAGCGAATCGACGCGCGCGACACAAAACCGTCCACGAAAAAGGCCGGCTTGCGCCGGCCTTCTCCGGTCGTGCATCGATGCGGTTCACTCCGGCGCGACTTCATCGGCCTGCAGGCCCTTCTGGCCCTGCACCACCTTGAAGCTGACCTTCTGGCCTTCTTTCAGGCTTTTGAACCCGGTGCCGGTAATGGCCCGGAAATGCACGAAGACGTCCGGGCCGTTCTCGCGGCTGATGAAGCCGAAGCCCTTGGCGTCGTTGAACCACTTGACGGTGCCAACTTCACGATCCGACATGACTCACTCACTCCGATCCGTTTCAACTCTGACTTGAGACCAGTCGACCCGCCCGGGTCGACGGCTTACTGGGCATGCTGAGGATCGAGTGGAGCGACACGGAAACGCAAAACCGCATCGGGGCACGCACGTGACCAAGCAGACACAGTGGCCCGAGGATAACTTATTTTTGAAATGCAAGTGCTGAAAGGCCACACAAGCCAAAATCCGGCCCCAAGTCATTGCCTGCAAACAAAAAAGCCGGGCATCGCTGCCCGGCTTTGCTGGTTCGAGTGCCGCGAGGCAATCAGACTGCAGCCACCTCGTCGGCCTGCAGGCCCTTCTGGCCCTGCACCACCTTGAAGCTGACCTGCTGGCCTTCCTGCAGGCTCTTGAAGCCGTTGCCGGTGATCGCGCGGAAATGCACGAAGACGTCCGGGCCGTTGTCACGGCTGATGAAGCCGAAGCCCTTGGCGTCGTTGAACCACTTGACGGTACCGATCTGACGATCAGACATAAAACACTCCACTAAGGTTTTCACGAAAATACATAGACTCGACGACCGCCATCGGCGGCGTCTGCTTACTGGTGTGCAAGGAACCCTAGGGTGAGCGATGAAACGGATCACGATCAGCAGCATCGGGTCACATGACTCTGGTGACCCCGGCAAACACAGTACTCAAAGCGTAGCCGAAGTTTTTTTCGAATGCGACTCCCTCGCATCGCCGGGCCACGCTTGATTCAGGCCACCGCCAGCCGCCGATTTCAACTTCCTTTTACGCCGGTCGGATTAGGGTGAAGCCATCGCCCGCTTCCTGGACGCCCCGGGAGTCACTCATGAAACATTTCACGGTGCCGCGCTTTGCCACGGCAGCCTGCGCCGGGTGCGCCCTGTTGCTGGCGGCCTGCAGCCAGCAACCTGCTCGCCCGACGTCCTCGGCCCCCGCCCAAACGCACCACCACGTCCACCACCTTTCATCCGCGGCCGAGACCGCCCCCACCCCGTTGCCGTCGCGCACCGGCATCCCGGTTTGCGACGCTTATCTGTCCACCTATATCGCCTGTCACCGTGCGGCCAACATCTTTGCCCCCGACCAGTTGCAAAGTCGCTACGAGACGATGCGCGACAGCCTGTTGCGCGATTCGCAGGACCCGGACATTCGTCCGCAACTGGCCAACCGCTGCGAATCGCTGCAGCAAAGCCTGCACGAGGCCCTGCACGGCAAATCCTGCGACGCGCCACTGCCGATGCCGAGCAGCAGCTCGCACTGAGCGCCGGCCCCGAGATGATCATCCGATTTCGGCAGCGTCCCGCAGTGCCGCCCGCAACAGCGGCGCCAGCGCCGCCGGACGGCAGCGTCCCAGCCGCACTTGTGGCGTTTCGTGCCAGCGCGCAGTGCGGGTGATGGCCATGGCGAGATCTGCCACCAACCGGGAATCCGGTTCCACGCCTTCTTCAAGATACAGCGACTTCACCTCGAATACGCCCTCGGCACGATGCGCCTTGGCATCCAGCCGCCCGGCCAATCGACCGCGATGCAGGATCGGCAGCACGTAATAGCCGTACTGACGTTTTGGGGCCGGCACGTAGCATTCGATGCGGTAGTCGAAATCGAACATCGCAAGCAGACGGGCACGATCCCAGACCAACGGATCGAACGGCGACAGCAAAGCGGTATGCGTCGCACGCAAGCGTCCGGCACATGCCTTCGCCAGCATCGCGGCATGATCGGCATGCACGTAGCCGGGTTCCGTCCAGCCCGCCACCTCCACCGCCAGCAACTCGCCGGAGGCCAGCAACGGTTGCAGTTCCCGCGTCGTCACGCCCGGCTTCAGCCGGTAGTAATCCGCGATCCAGCGCGCCCGGGCCACGCCCAGCGCCCGCACGCTGTCCAGGATGAAACGCCGCCGCAAATCCTCGTGCGACAAGCCCGCGTCCGCCGCATCCAGTGGCGGGTTTAGCCGGGCCAGCACTCGCTCGGCCATATCGTAGACGCGCTGGAACCGGTCGCGCCGCGCCACCATCAACTCGCCCGACGCAAACCATGCTTCCAGCCAGCGCTTTTCCAGCTTCCACTCCCACCAGCCGGAAGCCCCGCGATCGCTGCGCTCGAAATCAGCCGCGCGTACCGGGCCGTTGGCGCGGATGTGCGCGAGCAGCGCATCCATGTCCGCGGCATGCTCGTCACGCATGCGCCGAGCATGCCGATGCGCCCAGTGACCATCGCGCTGCCCGCGCCAGGCGCGATGCAAGGCGACATCCGACGCCGGCACGAAACACGCTTCATGCGCCCAGCACTCGGCCAAACGGCCGCGCTCAAGCGCCTCGTCCAGCCATTCGGGCGGGTAATCGCCCAGACGCGCATGCAACACCAGGTACGGACTGCGCGCGACCACGTGGATGGTGTCGATCTGCAGCAAGCGCATGCGCTCGACGATTGCCGGCACGTCTGTGCGCTTTGCCCGGCGGCGCGGCGGCTGCAACAAACCCTGCGCAGCCAATTGCAGGCAGCGCGCCTGATTCACCGACAACACCCCGGCCGGAGCTGAAGGTTTGCCCAACGTTCGCGCCATCTTCACAAAACTACCGCCGCCATCTTGAGTCCTTGTTGACGGAACGCTTGTTAGCGTACCTGCTGAGTCCGGAGACCTTGCATGGTTCTCGCACCCAGCGCCGTATCCCATATTGGCATGGAGTACCTACAATGAAATTGCGTACCGCTTTCCTCATTCCCCTCGTCGCCGGCAGTCTGCTGCTGGCCGGCAATGCCCTGGCGCAGGATCAGTCCCAGTCGACCCCGACCAGCGACACCACCAGCACCACGTTCAACTCGCCCAAGGGCCAGGTGACGATCAACTCGCAGCCGGCCGCCGTGCCGGATGCCGGCCCGGCTCCGGACTTCGCCACGCTTTCCGGCGGCAAGAAGTCGATCACGGAAGCACAAGCCGCCGCCTACCCGCCGCTGGCGAACGATTTCGAATACGCCGACAGCAACCGCAACGGCTCGATCAGCAAGGCCGAATACCAGCGCTGGGTGAAACAGATGCATTGACGGCACGCCGGAAATTCCGGCTCAGCCTGGGGCCTTTTCAACGCCGATCACGCGCTGCCTGTGATCGGCGTTTTCTTGCCCGTCACGCCCACCCGCTAAAATGGCCGCCCCCCACGCGCCCGGACCGCGCCCTGAGGAGCCCTCCCTGATGAAACAGTCGACCGCCGTGCTTGCGGCCACGATTGCCGGCCTGCTGAGCATGGCCGCCCATGCGCAAAACCCGAATCCGATGGACATCCGTGCCTGCACGGCCATCGAAAGCGATGCGCAGCGCCTGGCCTGCTACGACAAGGCCACCGGCCGCGAAAACCTGCCTGCCGCGGAAAAGCGCAACGCCGAAAACACCGAGGCGCCTCCATCGATGGCCAGCCACGGCATCTTTTCGCACGAACACCGCATCGAGCCCGCTCCCACGAAGGTCGCCACGCCGCTGTCGTTGCTGGACACCCGGTGGGAGCTCTCGCCCGAGAGCAAACTGGGCACCTTCAATATCCGCGGCTACCAGCCGGTTTACGTGATGCCGGTGTTCGCCACCAGCAACCAGAACGACCGCCCCACCAGCCCCAATCCCGTAAACACGGTGCAGACACCGCAGGATCTCGACAACGTCGAGGCGAAATTCCAGATCAGCCTGAAGACCAAGGTCTGGCAGGGCGTGTTCGGCGATGCCGGCGACCTGTGGATCGGCTACACCCAGTCCTCGCGCTGGCAGGCCTACAACTCGAAGCTCTCGCGCCCGTTCCGCGAAACCAATTACGAACCCGAAGCGATGCTGGTGTTCAACACCCATTACCACGTGCTGGGCTGGGATGGCCGGCTGCTCGGCATCGGCGTCGACCACCAGTCCAACGGCCGCTCCGATCCGCTGTCGCGCAGCTGGAACCGGGTGATCGCCGACTTCGGCTTCGAGCGCGCGGGATGGACGCTGATGATCCGTCCGTGGTGGCGCATTCCCGAGTCGCGCCAGGACGACAACAACCCCGACATCAGCGACTACATCGGCCGCGCCGACATGCAGTTGATACATGAATGGCACGGCCAGGAATTCGGCCTGATGCTGCGCCATTCGCTGCGCGGCGGCAGTCGCAGCCACGGCGCCGCCCGCTTCACCTGGAGCTTCCCGGTAGCCGGCAACGTGCGCGGCTACATGGAACTGTTCAAGGGCTACGGCGAGAGCCTGATCGACTACAACCACAACGCCACCTACCTCGGCGTGGGCATCTCGCTGCTCGACTGGTACTGACCCAACATCGCAAATGGCTCTGACGACGAAGGCCCGGGGCTTGCGCTCCGGGCCTTCGGATATCGCACGACGGTGAACCGTCGGGATGCGATCAGTGCTGGTGACCGCCTTCGCCGTGCACGTGACCGTGCTCGAGCTCTTCCTTGGTGGCCTCGCGCACGTCGGCCACTTCGATGGCGAAATGCAGGGTCTTGCCGGCCAGCGGGTGATTGCCGTCGATGTGCACCTTGCCGTCCTCGACCTTGGTGACGGTGACGTTGACCACGCCCTGCGGGCCCTGGCCCTGGAACTGCATGCCGGGCTGGATGTCTTCCACGCCCTGGAACGCCTCGCGCGGCACTTCCTGCATCAACTCGGCCTGGTGCTCGCCGTAACCTTCGGCCGGCGCCACATCGGCATTGAACTTGTCACCCGCCTTGCGGCCTTCCATCTGCTTCTCCAGACCCGGCACGATCTGGCCCTTGCCGTGCATGTAGGTCAACGGCTCGCGGCCATTGGAGCTGTCGATGACCTGACCTGCGTCGTCGGTCAGGGTGTAATGGAAAGCGGCAACGGTGTTCTGGGCAATCTGCATGAAAAATCTCACGGTTCGGTGAATTCGCCGGAGCTCATCCGGCACGAAAGTCCAAGCCTAACAGAGATGTGCCGATGGCACGGCCTGCAGCGGGGGGCCGGATTGGCGATACTGACCGCCATGCGCACGCCTCGTTTTGCCCTCGCCCCGCTGCTGTACGCCGCCCTTGCCGCTTCCGTCGCCGCCGCGCCGGTGGTCGTCCCGCCAACTGCCGCCGTGCCGCCCACCGCGCCTGCGGCCGTCGCGACGCTGGATGCCCGGATCGATGCGCTGATCCATCAACCGCGCTTCGCCCACGCGGCCTGGGGCATCGCCGTGGTGTCGCTGGACAGCGGCCAGACGCTGTACACCCATCGTGCCGAGCACCTGCTGCTGCCTGCCTCCACCGCCAAGCTGTACACCGCCGCGCTGGTGCTCGATACGCTGGGCCCCGACTACCGCATTCCCACCCGACTGCTGGGCACGAAACCTGTGCGACAGGGACGGCTGGACGGCCCGCTGATCCTGTACGGCATGGGCGACCCCACCCTCGGAACGGGCAGCAGCACCGACTGGGCCGATCAGCTGGCGGCACAACTGGCCGCGCATGACGTGCGTCGCGTGCATGGCGACCTGATCGCCGACGACAGCTATTTCACCGGTCCGGCCGAAGGCGCCGGCTGGGAGGCAAACGACCTGCAGAGCTGGTACGGCGCACCCACTTCCGCACTCAGCATTAATGAGAACATCGTCGCGGTGACCGTGCATCCGGCGGCGCATGCCGGCGAACCAGCCCGACTCGATGTCGACCCCGGCGATGCGGTGCCGTCGCTCGTCGACACCCTGACCACCAGCGCCGCCGGCACACCCCCGGACATCAACCTCTATCGCGCCCCGGGCGCCTCCACCCTGTACGCCTTTGGCAGCATGCCCGTGGGCGCCAAGCCGCAACGCTACCGATTGGCGATAGCCGATCCGGCGCTGCTTGCCGGCCAGCGCCTGCAACGCGCACTCGCCGCCCACGGCGTGAAACTGGAGGGCCGCGTACGCACCTTGCACTGGCCGCAGGACGACGCCTACCTGCTCGCCCATGCGCAGCCATTGGGCGAAGTGCTGTCGCCGCCGCTGCTCGACGTGTTGACCAGCGGCCTGAAGCGCTCGCAGAACCTGTACCTGCAGAACCTGCTGCAAATCGCCGGCGTCAAGGCCCGCGCCGAAGCCATGGCATCACCCGATCCCGCATCCCCCACCCCGAGCGGCTTCCAAAGCAGCGAGGACTGGGGCATCCGTGCGCTGTACGCACTGCTCGGCCGCATCGGCATCGCACCCTCCTCTGCACTATTGGAGGAAGGCACCGGGATGTCGCGGCAAGACCTGACCACACCCGCCGCACTGGTGCGCCTGCTGCAATACCTTGCGGCCCAACCCTACGCCACGCAGTTGCGCAGCGCGCTGCCGATTGCCGGCATCGACGGCACCTTGCAGTGGCGCATGCGCAACACCCCGGCCGCCGGCAACCTGCACGCCAAGACCGGCAGCATGACCTACGTCGACTGCCTCGCCGGCTACGTCACCAGCGCGGATGGCGAACACCTCGCCTTCGCCATCATGCTCAACAACTATCGACACCCCGCCGACGCCCCGCGCACCAGCGCCGACCTCGACGCCATCGCCGAGTTGCTGGCCGGGTTTCGCAACGAGCATTGAGCAGGCGCCTGACGCACTGCGTAAATACATGCGATCCGCGTTCATATAGCGTACGGGCACGTTCCTGACATGCGGATTTCCCATGCCGATTCGAACCGCCCTGGGCTTCGCCCTTTGCCTGTTGACACCCGGCATCCTCGCGAAAGCACCGGACATGTCACTGGACACTCTGTTCCGCACACTGGAGCCGATGACCAATGACCTGGCCCGCTACAACTATCTGAAACAGGCCATGCCCCGTCTTGCCCCGGCCGACCGCCCGATTGCCGTGCAATTGCTGGCGGGTGTCGAGGACGAGCTGGGCATGTACAAGCAAGCCATCCTCGATTTCCCACTGATACCCCGGCTACCCGGCAACCTGTCGATTCCGCAGGCGAGCGATTGGCGAGCCGCCAGGGCCGTCGATGTCGTCGCCGAACTGGCCAGGGACCGTCACATCGTCATGGTCAACGAGGCCCACCACGACGCACATACCCGCGAGCTGACCCTGGCGCTGCTGCCGCGCCTGCGCGCACTCGGCTTCACCCATTTCGCCGCGGAAGCGCTGGGCAATCGCGACCCCGCACTGATGAAGCGCGGCTATCCGGATGGCACCAGCGGATCCGAATATCTCCACGAGCCCCTCTACGGTGAAATCATCCGCACGGCGATCCGGCTCGGCTTCGTCATCGTTCCCTATGACGGCGATAGCACCGACACCGCGGCGCGCGAACGGGAACAGGCACGCAACCTGTACCAGCGCGTGTTTGCCGGCAATCCGGATGCCCGGCTGTTCGTGCATGCCGGCTACGCTCACATCGACAAAGGCAAGGGCCGGCTGGGCAAGGTCAAGCCCATGGCCATGCAATTGCAGGCGCTGACGGGCCTCACCCCGTTGTCGGTCGACCAGGTCAATTTCCGCGATGTGCACTCAGGGAATGAATTCGACCCATATCACCAGCTCGTCGCGTCCTTTCATCCGCAGTTGCCCACGGCCCTGGTCAATCGCGAAACCGGGAAGGCGTGGAGCGTCTCGCCGGGCACCTACGATGTCAGCGTGCTGCTCCCGCCCAGTCTGGCGCTGGCGCCGGGCGGCGACGAAGTGCACACGGCATGGCTCTCCTTCGGCATGAGCGGCATCGCGGTCAAACCGCCCTCCAGTGATCCGATCCGGCCGGCGTGGCTGCAGCTCGATGGCAAGCGACACGCCCATTTCGTGGATGGCAGCCTTTGCGGCAAGACGTTCCCGTGCGTCATCGAGGCCCATTATCCAGGCGAACCGGACAACGCCACTGCTGCCGATCGTTACCTTTTCACCAAGCCATCCATGCGTGAGCCGTTGTACCTGTTCCCGGGCCGCTATCGCCTGCGCGCGTTCGATCGCCACGGAAAAACACTGGCCGAGAACACCATTGCCGTGGCGGAAGCCGGCACGGCACCTGCCACGCCCGTCCTTCCCGGGCTCCAGTAGTAATTCCGCGCTCCCGGTGGCCCCGACTCAGCCAGCCAGGTCGCGGGCAATCTTCTCCGGCGTGTCGGTGGGGGCGTAGCGCTTGCGCACCTGGCCGTCGGGGCCGACCAGGAACTTGGTGAAGTTCCACTTGATCGCCTCGCTGCCGAGAATGCCCTTGCCTTCGCTCTTCAGCCACTTGTAGAGCGGGTGGGTGTTCGCGCCATTCACCTCGATCTTGGCGAACAACGGAAAGCTGACCTCGTAGCTGGTGCTGCAGAAGTTGCGGATTTCGGCCTCGTCGCCCGGCTCCTGGTGGCCGAACTGGTCGCAGGGAAAGCCCAACACCGCCACATCGCGGTCGCGATACTCGCGCCACAGTGCCTCAAGCCCCTTGTACTGCGGGGTGAACCCGCATTTCGAGGCCACGTTGACGATCAGCAGGGTCTTGCCCTGCCATTCGGCCAGCGAGCGTTCCTGGCCATCGATGTCGCGTGCGCTGAAATCGTAGATGCTGGTCATGTCGATGGATTCCACAAAGGGGAAAATGGCGGGATGGACGTATGGAAGTCTACGCCCAAGGCACACATCCCCTAGAATACCCGCCCGCCCCACCGCTGAACCGCCGTGATCCGCTTCCTCGATGTCCACAAATCCTACCGTGTCGACGGCCGGGACGTTCCCGCATTGCAACCGCTTGATCTGGAGATCGCCGACGGCGAAGTGTTCGGCATCATCGGCCATTCCGGCGCGGGCAAATCCACACTGGTGCGCCTGATCAACCTGCTTGAGCGCCCCAGTGGCGGCCGCGTGCTGATCGACGACATCGACATGACCTCGCTGGACGAGCCGGCGTTGCGCGCACAACGGCGGCGCATCGGCATGATCTTCCAGCACTTCAACCTGCTCGGCTCGCAGACCGTGGCGGACAACATCGCCTTTCCGCTGCGCCTGGCCGGCGAGCGCGATGCCAAGGCGATCCGCGCCCGCGTCGACGAACTGCTGGCGCGGGTGGGACTGCAAGCGCATGCCGACAAGTATCCGTCGCAGCTTTCCGGTGGCCAGAAGCAGCGCGTCGGCATTGCCCGCGCGCTGGCCAACCGGCCGTCCATCCTGCTTTGCGACGAGGCCACCAGCGCGCTCGACCCGCAGACCACCGGCGACGTGCTGGCACTCCTGGCCGAGATCAACCGCGAACTGAAGCTGACCATCGTGCTGATTACCCACGAGATGGACGTGGTGCGCCGTGTCTGCGACCGCGTGGCCGTACTGGATGCCGGACACGTCGTGGAAACGGGGGCGGTCGCCGACGTGTTCCTGCATCCGCGCCACCCCACCACGCGCCGCTTCGTGGAGGAGGCGCTGCCGGAAGAAGCCGCCAGTACAAGGCAGACGCCCTACGCCCACGTGCCAGGCCGCATCCTGCGCCTGTCCTTCCGCGGCGAGGCCACCTGGACCCCGACTCTGAGCCGGGTGATGCGCGACACCGGGGTCGACTTCAACATCCTCGCCGGCCGCATCGACCGCATCAAGGAATTGCCATACGGGCAACTCACGCTGGCGCTGGATGGCGCCAACGTGGACGCCGCGCTGGAAGCGCTCCGCACCGCCGGCATCGAGATCGAGGAAGTCGCTTCGCTGGAGAACCCGTCATGACCACCGTCCCGCTGCTGCACACCCTGTTTCCCAACATCGACGATTGGGGCGAACTGGGCCGCGCCTGCATCGATACCCTGCTGATGCTGGGCGGCTCGCTGGCGCTGACCGTGTTGATCGGCCTGCCACTGGGCGTATTGCTCTACCTCACCGGCAAGGGCCAGTTGCGCGCGATGCCGAAACTGTACGGTCTCACCGCGCTGGTGGTGAACGTGCTGCGCTCGGTGCCGTTCATCATCCTGATGATCGTGCTGATGCCGGTCACCTACTTCCTGGTCGGCACCAAGCTGGGGATCCGCGGCGCGATTCCGCCCCTGGTGATCGGTGCGGCCCCGTTCTTCGCCCGGCTGGTGGAAACCGCGCTGCGCGAAGTGCAGGACGGCGTGATCGAGGCGGCCCAGGCGATGGGCGCCAGCACCTGGCAGATCGTGCGCCACGTCCTGCTGCCCGAGGCTCGCGCCGGTATTGCCGCCGGTATCACGGTCACCGCCATCGCCCTGGTCGGCTATACCGCGATGGGTGGCGCGATCGGCTCCGGCGGTCTTGGCGATCTGGCCTATCGATATGGCTACCTGAGCTACGAATCGGACTACATGGTGGTCACGGTGGTGCTGCTGATCGTTCTGGTACAAGGGCTGCAGGTCATTGGCGACCGCGTGGTGGCACGCCTTTCACGCCACTGAAAGTCGTTTTGCATCTGGACGTATGGACGGCTATTCTTTTGCACCGCACAAGAGAATGCCTTCCATGAAACTGCTGATCCTCGCCATCGTCGCCACCCTGGGGCTGCTGTTGCTGGTCGGCTGCTCGTCGAACGACGAGGAAGACAGTCATATATTGACCGTAGCCGCCACCGCCATACCGCACGCGGAGATTCTCAAGCAGGTCAAGCCGATCCTGGCCAAGGAAGGCGTGGATCTGAAGATCAAGGTATTCGCCGACTACGTGCAGCCGAACATGCAGGTGGTCGAGAAGCATATCGACCTCAATTACTTCCAGACCAAGCCCTACCTGGATGCCTTCAACCGCCAGCACGGCACGCACCTGATCACCATCGTCGGCGTGCACATCGAGCCGTTCGGCGCGTACTCGCACCGCTACAAGAACATCAACCAGTTGCCCGACGGCGCTACCGTGGCCATCCCCAACGATCCCAGCAACAACAGCCGCGCCCTGCTTCTGCTGGCAAAGCACGGCCTGATCACGCTGAAGGACCCGTCCGATGCGCTGGCCACGCTCAAGGACATCACCACCAACCCCAGGCACCTGCAGTTCAAGGAGCTGGAAGCGGCGATGCTGCCGCGCACGCTGGACGAGGTCGACCTGGCGCTGATCAACACCAACTACGCGCTGGCCGCCGGCCTCGATCCGCAGAAAGACGCCCTGCTGATCGAGGACAAGGATTCACCCTATGTGAACTACCTGGTCGGCCGCCCCGACAACAAGGACGACCCGCGCGTGCAGAAGCTGGCCAAGGCACTGACCAGCCCGACGATCAAGGCGTTCATCGAGAAGAAGTACCACGGCGCGGTGCTGCCGGCGTTCTGACGCGCAGCCCTCAGAAACACTTCGAACAATCCGCTTTTGTAGGAGCGCACCCTGTGCGCGAATGCCTTTGACTCCGATCAAGCGCCAAAGCATTCGCGCACAAGGTGCGCTCCTACACGGCTTCGGTGAGGTTTTCGGGGCGCCCCGGCAGCTCGCCTCAGCCCTGTTCGGCCGGAATCTCGAACACCTGCCGAAGGTAGGCCACGTAAGCCTTGTCCTCGCACATGTTCTTGCCGGGCGAGTCGCTGAGCTTGGCCACTGGCTGGCCGTTGCAGCGGATCATCTTGATCACGATGTTGAGCGGCTCCGGGCCCACGTCGTTGCTGAGGTTGGTGCCCACGCCAAACGCCAGCAGGCAGCGGCCGCGGAAATGCTCGTACAACTGCATCACCTTGGGGATGTCCAGGCCGTCGCTGAAGACCAGCACCTTGGTACGCGGGTCGACGCGGTTGGCGCGGTAGTGCGCGATCATCCGCTCGCCCCAGTCAAACGGATCGCCCGAATCGTGGCGGGCGCCGTCGAAGAGCTTGCAGAAGTACATGTCGAAGTCGCGCAGGAACGCTTCCAGCCCGTAGACATCCGACAGGGCAATACCGAGATCACCCCGATATTCCATGGCCCAGGTTTCCAGCGCGGATACCTGTGAATCGCGCAGCCGCGGCCCCAGCGCCTGATGCGCCTGCAGGTATTCGTGCGCCAGCGTGCCCAGCGGAACCAGGCCGAGCCGCCGTGCAAACCACACATTGCTGGTGCCGGCCAGTTGCTTGTCGAGACCGTCGCGCAGGGTGGTGAGCACCTCTTCATGCCACACCCGCGAGAAACGCCGGCGGGTACCGTAATCGGCAATGCGGCAGTGCTCGTAATCCGGCGTCTCGTGCAGCAGGGCGATCTTGGCCTGCAAGCGGCGCCGCCCCTCGGCCAGATCCAGCCCCGGCTGCGTGTTGCGGAAGTACACCTCGTTGACGATCGCCAGCAACGGCACCTCGAACAGGATCGTGTGCAGCCACGGCCCGACGATGCGGATCTCGATCTCGCCGTTGCCGGCCTCGGCCGGCTCGATGGTCACGTACTTGGCATTGAGCTGGAACAAGCCCAGAAAATCGACGAAATCGCTCTTGATGAAGCGCATCTCGCGCAGGTAGTCCAGCTCGTCGGTGGTGAAGCGCAGGCTGCACAGCGCGGCCAGTTCGGCGCGGATCTCGTCGATGTACGGCACCAGCTCGATGCCCGGGTTGCGGCACTTGAAACGGTATTCAACGTGGGCAGCAGGGTAATGATGCAGCACCACCTGCATCATCGAGAACTTGTACAGGTCGGTGTCCAGCAACGATTCGATGATCATGGATCGTCCATGTGATGCGGGGATTCGCCAGCCCATGAGCCGGGCCCGGGGAACGGGAATCCCGATTATCCCCGTCACCGGCCGCATGATCCATTCGACGAACCGGCACCCGGGCATAAAAAAACCCCGCGCACCAGGGGAGGGGCACGCGGGGTCTGTCAGGTCGGCGTCCTTGGGGAGGATGGTGCCGGCCCCTCAGCGGCGCGATGTTCTGCCCCGCTTCTTGTCGCCGTCACGGCGATACGATGAATTAGTGTGGTCGCCGGGAGGAAAGTTCAAGGGCTGCGTTTATCCACCAGACAGGCACCGGACTCCCCGGCACCTGCCGGCCCGACCGCTACAATGCCGGGGTTTGTCGCCGGAGAACGCCATGTTGATGCGCTGGATGTGCGCACTCGCGCTATGCCTTGCCCTGCCAGCCCAGGCGGCCCAGTTGAAGATTGACCTGGGCCATGGCGTGACGATACTCACCACGGATCAGTTGCTCCACCGTGCCGATGCCCGCAGTGTGACGATTCCGGGTGACGTGGCCTACCAGCGCACCATGCATTACCGCGCCGTGCCCTTGCGCGCGCTGCTGCCCGGACTGGCCCCGGACGATCACCTCCGGTTCGCGGCATCCGACGGTTTCAGCGCGGAGATTCCCGCCTCCGCGATCCTGAATCGGAAGGGTTCGCAAGCCTGGCTCGCCGTGGAGGCCACCACGGCGCCATGGCCTGCCCTGCCCGGCAACACCCGCAGCGCCGGCCCGTTCTACGTGGTCTGGACTCACCCCCAGGCCGCCCATATCGGCTCGGAACAATGGCCTTACCAACTCGCCTCGATCCGGCGCATGAACGGCGTGGATGCACGCTTTCCGGCCATCGTGCCCGGCGCCTCGGTGCCCAAGGACAGCCCGGTACGACGCGGCTTCGCGGTGTTCAAGCGCACCTGCTTCGCCTGTCACACACTCAACGGTGAAGGCGATGCCACGCTGGGGCCGGATCTCAACCTGCCCTACAACCCCACCGAATATCTGCGTGCCGACCTGTTGCGCGCCTTCATCCGCAACCCGCAATCGCTGCACCGCTGGCCCGGAGCGAAGATGCACGGCTTTCCCACGCAGGCGTCGCTGTCGGATGCCGACCTGGATGCGGTGCTGGACTACCTGCGCTACATGGCGAAGCACAAGGCTGCGCACTGAGATCAGCCGGTCGGGACAGCCGCCACCATCGCCTGCAACGTTTCGTCACGCTGCGCTTTCGACTCATGCGCCAACGCGCGCACACGACCATAGAACGCGGGCCATTTCCGGTCGCTTTGGCGAAACAGCTCGGCGAAAGCCGGCGTCCATTGGTCGTACAGGCCGAACGGCAGCAGCCGCGCATTGTTGATCGGCTTGGCTACCCAGGCGTCGTAGCGATGATCGCCGGGCCAGTGCGCCTCGCGCCATGCGGCGTAGCGCTGGCGGAACGCGGCGATCTCGCGCTGCTTGCCCGCTTCCATGGCCTCGACATCCTCGCCGCTGGCGTAGAGTTTTTTGAGCCTGTCGCGCAGATCCAGCACCAGCCGGGTGAAGCCTTCATCCATCGCCTGCGCCTTGCCATCCGTCGGCGGCAAGCCACGCGACGCGCGCCATTCGCGCAGTCCCTCGCGCTGCACGAAGGTAGCGAAGGATTCATTGAAGGCGGTATCGCCCTTGGCGTAGATCAACTGGTGCGCCAGCTCATGGAAAATGGTGCTGGCCAGTTCGTCGTTGTCCCAGCGCAGCATGCTGGACAGGATCGGATCGGCGAACCAGCCCAGCGTGGAATACGCCGGCACGCCACCCACGTAGACATCATCGCCCCTGGCCCGCTGCCGTGCGGCATCGGCATCCGCGCGCGCCTCGCTGAACCAGCCCCGGTAGGCCACGCAACCGGCAAACGGAAAGCAGTGTGGCACCGCCTGCACGGAAAAGCGCGGCGTGGCGAACACGTTCCACACCACGAACGGGCGGTGCAGATCCACGTAATAGGTGTAACTGCGGTTGTCGGGCAGCCCGAGCGCCTGCGAGGCGAAGCGCCGGGCGCGCTGCGACAATTCCAGCCGGGCCGCCAGCGCCGGTGGCGTGGCCGGGTCGTGCAACACCTTGTCGATCGCCCGGCGATGCAGCAGCAACTCGCCTTCACCATGCGTGACGTGGACGTAGTAGCCAAGGTTGGTGCAGGCCGACAGCAACAGGCTCACCGCGCTGAATGCGATGAGCCTGATCGAAAATGATGGATACGGGGATTTGCCGCGGCGGGTCATGTTGTCATTGTGACGCAGCGGAACACCTCAGGACGACTCTCCGCGCCGCACAACCACGCCCGAACCGCTTGCCGGGCACTCAATGGCCGTCGTGGTGATGGCCGCCGTGTCCGCCATTCCAGTGTCCGCCACCATGACCATGCGAGGGCGCCGGACGACCGTGCCCTCCGTGGTAACCATGCCCGTAGTCGGAACGCCCACGATAACCGCCGCGATAGTAACGATGGCCGCCCCGGTAGTAACGGTGTCCGCTGTACCAGACGCCACCGACGGTGATGCCTGGCGCCCAGCAACAACCGTAGCCGCCGTAATACGGCGAGGCGTAATAGCTGTTGTCATAGGTCACGGACGGGCCGCTGCCGTAATAGGCACCACCCGTATAACCGTTGCCGCGCACATAGCTGTAATCGGGCGACACGTAGCAGCCGGACAGCAGTGCCGTGGCGCAAAGAATGGACAAGCCGGCAATCAGACGTTTCATGGGCAGACGTTTCATGGCGCTCCCTCCAGGAAGGCACGACACCACGCTGGCACCGCACGATTGAACCGATACTGAGCGAACGGCACCGGATGTCGCACTTCTGCACGACACCTGTATGACAACACTTGCCGCGACACGTTCCGTCGCCGCGGATTCCGGTTCAGCTTTTGCCGCGCTTCATGCCTTCGCCGCGCGCATGTGCCAGGCCGATGCCATGCGGCGCATCGCCAGATGCATTCGCATGCGAAGGCAGTTCGTCGTGCACGTCGGATTCGGGATGGTGTGCCTGCGCTTCCGCGCCCGGCCAGTTCGGCCCGTTCTGCACGCGTTCGCGCTTGGCTTCCAGCAAGGCCTGGATCTGCGCCACCGCCTCTTCCTGGGTGATGTGTGTCGGCGCCGCAGGCGGTGCCTTGCGCGTGGAAGCCGCCTTCTTCGCGACGACCTTGCGTACGGCCTTGCCTGCCGTCTTCGGAGCCACGGCCTTCTTGCTGGCGGTTTTCCTGACAGCGGCCTTTTTGGCCACGGACTTCTTCGCCACGGGCTTTTTCACCGGGGTCTTTCTTGCTGGGGCCTTCTTCGCGGCCACTTTCTTCGTACTGCGCTTCCCGACCGGCGATTTTGCCGACGCCGACTTCCGCACTGCGGCCTTCTTTGCGACTGTCTTCTTCGCGACAGTTTTCTTTGCAACAGCCTTCCTGGCTGTCGTCTTCTTCACCGCGGCTTTCCTTGTCGCGGTCTTTTTCGCCGCCACCTTGCGTGCCGGAGTCTTGCGCGTTGCGGCAGCCTTCTTTGCCGCCTTTCGCGGAGAGGACTTGCTGGCTGCCGTCTTGCGTGTCGCGGTGACTTTCTTCTTCGGTGCAACCTTCTTTGCCGAAGCCTTCTTTACGGCCTTTTTCGCGGCCGGTCGTGTCGTTGCGTGCTTGCCTGCGCTGGTCTTGCTGGCCGAGGATTTCTTCGCGGCCGACTTGCGTGTCGTTGCCATGCGTACCTACTCCTGCGGTGATGGGCAGCCCAGTATGGGCATTGCCATGATGACTCGAACGTGAGCGTACGTCCCGTGTCAAAAGTGGGGTTGTGACAATGCCGCCAGAAAATGCGGCAACACCCGCGGATTCATCACGATGGTGAATACCACGCCATAGGCTGCACCCCAGAGATGCGCACTGTGGTTGACGTGATCCTGTCCGCGTCGATCCATGTAGATCGAGTAGGCCGTGTACAACACCGCATAGATGATCGCCGGCATCGGAATCACCAGCACCAGGATCTGCGACCACGGCGCAAACAATATGTAGCCGAACAGCACGGCCGAGACGGCGCCCGAAGCGCCGAGGCTGTAGTAATTCGAGTTGTTGCGGTTCTTCAGATAGGTCGGCAGGATCGATACCAGCAAGCCGCCCAGGTAGAACAACCCGAAACCGAATATGCCCATCGACGCGTTGTAGACCGGTGCCATGGCCCGCCCGAAGAAGAACAGCGTGAGCATGTTGAAAAACAGATGGGTGCCATCGGCATGCACCAGGCCGTAGGTCAGCAGGCGGTAATACTCGCGCTTGCGGGCGACCGCCGGCGGCCACAGGATCAGGTCATCCATCACCTGGCGGTTCTTGAAGGCGATGAACGAAACGATGCACGTGACCGCGAGAATCAGGATCAGCACGAGCGACATAGGACAATTCCGAACATGGACATGAATCCGCCCATCTTCGCGTTCACGCCTGCGCTTGTCGACCGCTAGAATGCGCGCTCCCCCTGCGGCCACTGTCGCCAGCCATCGCCATGACCCCGATTCGTTACCTGCACCTGGACGTCTTCGCCGCCAGCCACGGCGGCGGCAACCACCTTGGCGTGGTCACCGACGCGCGTGGCTGGAACGACGCGCGGATGCAGCGCTTCGCGCGCTGGAACAACCTGGTGGAAACCACCTTCCTGCTGCCGCCTGACGACCCGAAAGCCAGCTACCGCGTGCGCATCTTCACGCCGCACAAGGAAATCCCGTTCGCCGGCCATCCCAGCATCGGCAGCGCGCATGCCGCGCTGGAATGCGGGCTGGCCGCACCGGTCGATGGCCTGCTGTGGCAGGAATGCGGCGCCGGCGTGTTGCCGATCCGCGTGGAAGGCAACGGCGCCGACTGCCGGCTACTGCTGCAATCGCCCGGCGAACGCGTGCTGGAAACCGGTCACGATGCGCACCCGCTGCTGGGTGCCGCGTTGGGCGGCATCGGCAGCGGCATCCTGCCGCCGGCACTGGTCGATGGCGGCCGACGCTGGTGGCTGGCCGAAGTGGAGAGCGAATCGGCACTGCGTGCGTGGCAACCCGACCACAGCGCCATCGGCGCCCTGGCCAAGGCCAGCGACAGCATGGGCTTGTGCGCCTTCGCGCGCGTCCAGGGGACGTCCCGTGTGGATGGCAATCAGCCCGACTACCAGTTGGTGGTACGCGCCTTCCCGGCCGGCGTGGGCATCGTCGAAGACCCGGCCTCCGGCGCGGCCAACGGCCTGATTGCCGCGTACATCGCCCAGGCCGAACCGCACGGCCCGCTGGCCGGCGGTTACACCGTCAGCCAGGGCCGCGAGATCGGGCACGACGCGTGCCTGATCGCACACATGGTGGACGGCGCGGTATGGATCGGCGGCCGCACCCACGTCATCGTCGACGGCCACCTGCACTGGGACGGCCGGTGAACGCGAACGCGCAGATCTGGGTGGATGCCGACGCCTGCCCGGTGGCGATCAAGGACATCCTGTTCCGCGCCGCCGAGCGCGAGCAGATCCCGGTAACCCTGGTCGCCAACCAGTATCTGCGCACGCCGCCCTCACGCTTCATCCGCGCCATGCAGGTACCGGGCGGATTCGACGTGGCCGACAACGAAATCGTGCTGCGCGTCGCCGCAGACGACCTGGTGGTGACCCAGGACATTCCGCTCGCCGCGCTGGTGATCGGGAAAGGCGCGCTGGCGATCGATCCGCGCGGCGAATTGCATACGCCCGAGACCATCGCGCAACGCCTCACCATGCGCAATTTCATGGACGAACTGCGCGGCAGCGGCGTCGACACCCGCGGTCACGCGCCTTTCCATGCCCGCGACAAGCAGGCCTTCGCCAACCAGCTCGATCGCTGGCTCACGCAGCGGCGTCAGGCGCGCCGTTGAGGCTGCCGCCAGACCCGAAAACCTCCGCAAGATATTCACAACCCTGCTCGCCACCTGTAGGAGCGCACCCTGTGCGCGAAAGGCTCCTGGTGGAAGTATCGCGAAAGCCCTTCGCGCACAGGGTGCGCTCCTACAGGTGGAAATGGTCGCATGGCCGCAGGAAGGCCAGACAGACGTTTACGCCACCTGCCCGGCCGCCTGCCCCGACGCCCATGCCCACTGGAAATTGTAGCCGCCCAGCCAGCCGGTGACGTCGACCACCTCGCCGATGAAGTACAGCCCGGGCACGAGTTTCGACTGCATGGTGCTCGACGAAAGGCCATCGGTATCCACGCCGCCCAGGGTGACCTCGGCGGTGCGGTAGCCTTCGGTGCCGCTGGCGACGATGGGCCAGTCGTGCAGTTGTCGGCCGATCTCATGCAGATCGGCTTCGCGGTACTGACGCATCGGACGGCTTTCGAACGCGGGGAGTGGCCATGGATGGCCACTGCTTTGAGGAGCGAGGAACCCGCGCTCGCACAGGCGTTGGGCCAGGCGTTTCGGCAGCACGTCGGCCAGCACGTTCTTCAGTTCGGCGGCGGGCCGGGCAACGCGCTGCTCGTTGAGCCAACCGCCGGCATCAAGATCGGGCAGCAGGTCGACGCGCAAGTCGTCGCCGGGCTGCCAGTACGAGGAAATCTGCAGGATCGCCGGGCCGCTGATGCCGCGGTGGGTGAACAGCATGCCAGCACGGAAGCGGCTTTTGCCGACCCGGCTTTCGACCATGGGAAGTGCCACGCCGGCCAGATCCTCATAACGCTCCTGATGCTTGCCGCTCAAGGTCAGCGGCACCAGGCCGGCGCGGACCGGCAACACCTCGTGGCCGAACTGGCGTGCCAGTTCGTAGCCGAAGCCGCTGGCGCCCATGCTGGGTATCGACAGTCCGCCGCAGGCGACCACCAGTGACTCGGCATGCACTTCGCCACGCGCCGTGCGCACGCTGAAACCCTCGTCATGGCGGCGCACGCGCTCGACCGCGCAACCGGTCTCCACGCGCACGCCCGCAGCGCTGCATTCGTCCAGCAACATGCGCACGATCTGCTTGGAGGAGTCGTCGCAGAACAGCTGGCCCAGTTCCTTCTCGTGGTAGGCGATGCCATGTTTTTCCACCAGCGCGATGAAATCCCAGGGCGTGTAGCGCGCCAGTGCCGATTTGGCGAAATGCGGGTTGGCCGACAGGTAATTGGCCGGCGTCACGCCCATGTTGGTGAAGTTGCAGCGCCCGCCGCCGGACATCAGGATTTTCTTGCCCGCCTTGTTGGCGTGATCGACCACCAGCACGCTGCGTCCACGCTGGCCAGCGGCGATGGCGCACATCAGGCCCGCGGCGCCCGCGCCGACGATCAATACATCCACTTTCAAGGGTTCACCATTTGCACTGTCGATCATCCGTTGGGCCTGGATTGCGCCTCGCCGGAATGACGGTGAGGGATACGCAGCATTATCGCTCAGCGGCATCGCTTACACTGTCAGCCTGTTTTCCCGGGAACCAATGCCATGCCTTCCTTCGACGTGATCTCCGAAGTCGACAAGCACGAACTCACCAATGCCGTGGACCAGGCCAACCGCGAGCTGGCCAGCCGCTTCGATTTCAAGGGCAGCGACGCGAAGTTCGAGCTGGACAAGTTCGAGATCACCCAGAGCGCACCCAGCGAATTCCAGCTGCAGCAGATGCTGGACATCCTGCGCGCCCGGCTGATCTCGCGGAAGATCGACGTTCGCGCGCTGGACGTGGCCGACCCGGAAACCAACCTGGCCGGCGCACGCCAGAAGATCACCGTGAAACAGGGCATCGAGCAGCCGGTCGCGAAGAAACTGGTAGCCGAACTGAAGGCCGCCAAGCTCAAGGTCGAAGCGCAGATCAACGGCGACAAGCTGCGCGTCACCGGCAAGAAGCGCGACGACCTGCAACTGGCCATGGCCCTGTTGCGCAAGTCCGAGGTGGAACTGCCGCTGCAGTTCGACAACTTTCGCGACTGAACCGGCGCAGGCTCAGCCCAGGCCGCCCACCACGCTGACGCTGATCGCCAGGATGAACACGTTGAAGAAAAACGCCACCACGCTGTGCATGAGCGTGAGGCGACGCATGTGCCGACCACTGACGGTCACGTCCGAGGTCTGGAAGCACATGCCGATGACGAACGAGAAATACACGAAATCCCAATAGTCGGGCTTGGGCGTGGAAGGAAATTCCAGACCGCCGGCCCGGCTGTCGTCCTCGCCGTAGAAGCTGTGCGCGTAATGCAGCGCGAACGTGGTGTTCATGAACAGCCATGACAGGATCACGCTGCCCGCCGCCACGCCAATCGCCGCCACGCCGCCCGCCTTGGCCGCATGCAATTCGGTCGCCAGCGCCACCAGCACCACCATCGACACCAGCACGGCGACCGCCAGCGTGGCGTGGCGCCCCGTGTCCTGCAATCGGGCCTGGCGTGCCAGGTGGCCATGGTTGGAGCGCGTGAACATGCGCGCCAGCGCGATCAGATAGAGCAACGCACCGACATCGAAAGCCAGCAGCATTGCCAGGGACGTTCGGGTTCCGCCCAAGGCCAACAACGTACCGACCACCACGAAAATCACGGTGGATGTCATCAACCTTGGTCGCACACGGATGTAGCGCAGCGGGTGCCAGCGGCGATGGGTGGCAGCGTCCTCCACGGGCGTCGACTCGGGTGGTTCGGTCACGGGCTTTCCTGCATTCGGATACGGCAACGGGCAACGGGTGGCTTCAGGCGAGCAGGTCGTCGTACTCCGGATGGCGCTGCACCCAGACGGAGGCGTAGCTGCACGCCGGCACCACCTTCCAGCCCTGCGCCCGCGCCGTTTCCATCGCTGCACGTACCAGCGCCCCGGCCAGCCCGCGCCCGCCGACCGCCTCGGGCACGCCGGTATGGGTAATGGTCATGACCCCGTGTTCCAGCGTGTAGTCCAGCTCGCACAGCGAGCCGTCGACGAGGATCTCGAAACGATGCGCGGAAGCGTCATGGCGGACGTCGGGCGTCATGCTGTTTTTCCTGAGTGGCACATAGCCGCGCAGCATACGCCCAGCCGGCGGAAAACGGGCGTGAAACCGGCATCTCGCGACGTTCGCGCGACTTGCACGCAAACCGGTCCATGCTGGCCTCCCTTGAACATGGGGCTTATCGATGATCACGCGATCCGCCACCGCCGTCTGGCAAGGCAATCTGAAGGGCGGCAAGGGCAACATTTCCACCCAGACCGGGGTGCTGCGCGACGCGCCCTACGGTTTTCGTTCCCGCTTCGAGAGCGGCCCGGGTACCAATCCGGAAGAGCTGCTGGGCGCCGCCCACGCCGGCTGCTACTCGATGGCGCTGGCACTCGGGTTGGAAAGCGCCGGGATCACGGCCGAACGGATCGAGACGCGTGCCGACGTCACACTGGAGCAGGAAACCAACGGTTTCAGCATTACCGCCATCCGCCTGACCTGCCGCGCCCGCATCCCGCGCATCGACATTGCCATGTTCGAGCAGATTGCCGAAGCGACCAAGCAGCACTGTCCGGTCTCCAAGGTATTGAACGCGCGCATCACGCTCGATGCGCGCCTCGACGGTTAGCAGAAGCGATCCGTTTTCGCCTCAACCCGCCGCCTGCAGTCGCACCGGTGCGAATCCATCCACGGCCAGCGCGCGGCGTCGGCGCACGGCTTGCGCCAACCGTTCCAGCACGCGTACGGACTCGTCCCAGCCAAGGCAGCCATCGGTGACGCTCTGGCCGTAAGCCAGCGGCTGGCCCGGCACCAGTTCCTGGCGACCGGCGTTGAGATGGCTTTCCACCATCACCCCGACGATGCGCCGCTCGCCCGCCTCGATCTGTCCGGCGATATCCGCTACCACGCGCGGCTGGTTCTCCGGCTTCTTGCTGCTGTTGGCGTGGCTGGCGTCGATCATCACATGCGGCTCCAGGCCGCTCTTGCCGATCGCGGCGCAGGCCGCATCCACGCTGGCCGCGTCGTAGTTCGGCGTCTTGCCGCCACGCAGGATCACATGGCAATCCTCGTTGCCGCTGGTGGCCGCGATGGCCGTGTGCCCGTCCTTGGTCACGGCCATGAAATGATGCGGTTGCGAGGCTGCCTGCACGGCATCCACCGCGATCTTCACGTTGCCGTCGGTGCCATTCTTGAAGCCCACCGGACAGGACAGCCCCGAGGCCAGCTCGCGATGCACCTGGCTTTCGGTGGTGCGCGCGCCGATGGCACCCCATGCCACCAGGTCGGCGATGTACTGCGGCGTGATCATGTCCAGGAACTCGCAGCCGGCCGGCAGTCCCAGTGCATTGATGTCGCACAGCAGGTTGCGCGCCAGCCGCAGACCCTTGTCGATGCGGCAACTGCCATCCAGCTCCGGATCGTTGATCAGCCCTTTCCAGCCCACCGTGGTGCGCGGCTTTTCGAAGTACACGCGCATCACGATCTCCAGTTCGCCGGCATGACGAACACGCTCGACGGCAAGGCGCGTGGCGTACTCGAATGCGGCGTGCGGATCGTGGATCGAGCATGGCCCGATGACCACGGCCAGGCGATCGTCGCGACCGTGCAGGATGTGGTGCAGCGCCTGGCGCGACTCGCTCACGGTGGCAAGCGCGTTCTCGTCGGGGGCATGCTCGCGCATCACTTGGGCGGGGGTGGGCAATTCCCTGATCTCGCGGATGCGCAGATCGTCGGTGTGGCTGGACACGGTGGACTCCTTGGGTGGTTTCCGGCGGCCAACAAAAAAGCCGCCAGGGTGACTGGCGGCTTTCTGTGGTTGTCTGTGCGATTTTCGGTTTACTGCAATCGCGCTCCACTCTCCGCCGCCGGCATCGGATAGCCATAAAACCAAAAGTAGTAGCGGGTGGAAGAGAGGATCATGTTTCTACAAATAGCACGATGCCGGGCGCGTGCAAAGTCTCGTTTGGCATGACGGCATGCAGGGATGCCCCTCCAGGCCTTACGCCCCTCTCCCGTCGGGAGAGGGGTTGGGGTGAGGGTACGGCTTCGCCGTAGCACCCCGCTCCGCCCGCACCCTCACCCGGCTTCCGCCACCCTCTCCCACAGGGAGTGGGATTCGCTCGCGAGACGATGCCGCATGATTGACAGCGCCACCGGTTCGGCTAACGTCCCGGAAGGGCATCCAGGGAAGCAATCCACGGTGGCAACACTCATTCCGACCCGCAACAGCTGCCTGCCGCGCATGACCGGCGGCGAGAAGCGTGTTTCCGAGCGACTGGAACAGAAGCTCGAGGACGACTACCTGCTGTGGTACGACGTACCGATCGGACTGAAGCAGCGTCGCCCGGACTTCGTGGTGTTCCACCCGCGCCGCGGCCTGCTGGTGCTGGAAGTGAAGGACTGGAAGGCCGAGACGATCCAGCAGGCTGACCGTACCCAGTTCACCCTGGTCACCGACCGCGGGCTGGCCAAGGAAACCAGTCCGCTGTTGCAGGCTCGCGCCTACGCGCTGGAAATCGGCGTGGTACTGGAACGCGACCCGGCCCTGCGCCACCCCGAAGGGCACCGTCATGCCGGCAAGCTGATCATGCCGTGGGCCTACGGCGTGATCCTGGCCAACATCACGCGCAAACAGTTCATCGACGGCGGGCTGGCGGCGGTGATTCCCGACCATCTGGCGATCTGCCGCGACGAGCTCTACGAGACGGCCGACGCCGAGGTATTCCAGGAACAGCTGTGGGCGATGTTCCCGCAGGTGTTTCCGGTGGCCCTGACCCTGCCGCAGATCGACCGCGTGCGCTGGCACCTGTTCCCGGAGCTGCGCGTGGAACCGGGCAGCGGCCAGTTCGGCCTGTTCGCGTCATCCGGCGAGAGCGCGTCGCGTACGCTGGCGATTCCCGACCTGGTCAAGGTGATGGACGCCCAGCAGGAACAACTGGCGCGTTCGCTGGGCGACGAGCACCGCATCATCCACGGCGTCGCCGGCTCGGGCAAGACGATGATCCTCGGCTTCCGCGCCATGCAACTGGCGCGTGCGCTGCACAAGCCGATCCTGGTGCTCTGCTACAACAAGACGCTGGCCGCGCGGCTGGAACAATTGATCGGCGAACGCGGCCTGAGCGAACGGGTGCAGGTGTACAACTTCCACAAGTGGTGCCGGAAAATGCTGGTGGCTTATCACGAGCCGCTGCCACCGGGCCACGGCAAGGCCTTCACCGACGCGTTGCCGCCGGCCGTCATCGCCGGCGTGGACAAGGGCCAGATTCCGCGCTTCCAGTACGGCGCCGTGCTGATCGACGAAGGCCACGATTTCGAGCCGGACTGGTACAAGCTGATCGTGCAGATGATCGACCCGTCCACCAACTCGCTGCTGGTGTTGTACGACGACGCGCAGAACATCTACGGCCAGGCCAGCCGCAAGAAAATCAGCTGGAAGAGCATGGGCGTGCAGGCGCAGGGGCGCACCACCATCCTCAAGCTCAACTACCGCAACACGCTGGAGATTCTTGCCGTGGCGCGTGGCTTCGCCAGCGAGCTGCTTGCCGAGCGCCCCGATGAGGACGACGGCATCCCGCTGATCGCGCCGGAAAGCGCCGGCCGGCGTGGCCCGCTGCCCGAACTGATCCGCACCGACACCGCGGCAGCCCAGCTCGACGCGCTGATCGCCCAATTGCGCGACGAACACGCGCACGGCCGTCCGTACTCCGACATGGCGGTGATCTTTCGCAACCAGTGGGAAGGCGAGAAGCTCCAGGAAGCCCTGCGCCGCGAGGACATCCCCAGCCGGCTCGCCGAGGGCAACGGCAAGAGCTCGCTGTTTGTGGTGGGCGACAGCGTGAAGCTGGTCACCATGCATTCCAGCAAGGGGCTGGAATTTCCGTTCGTCATCATTCCCGGCCTCGGCTCGCTGCCCAAGCCCGGCCAAGGCGAAGCCGATGAGGCGCGCCTGCTCTACGTGGCGATGACCCGCGCCACCGAACGGCTGGTGCTGATCCACCACGACGATTCGGTGTTCAGCAAGCGCATCCGCGATTCGATCAACGAGGTACAGGCACAGCTTGCGCCACCGGGTTGACACACCCGCCCGCCACCGTCATGGCCACGTTCAGCCATGCGGGTACAGGCTCACGCACAGGGCAACATGCCCTTGCCGCAGGAGAAGTTCCGATGAGACGACTTGCCTGGCTCGCCACGCTTCCGCTGCTGGTTCTCCCGCTCACCGTCTTGGCCGCGGATGGCTACACCACCGGCAACGTCAACCTTCGTGCCGGTCCGGATACCAGTTACCCCCGTCTGGATACCCTGCCCGCCGGCGCACCGGTGGATATCCAGGGCTGCACCAGCGGCTGGGAATGGTGCGACGTGGTTTTCCAGGGTGAACGCGGCTGGGTCGCCGGCAACTTCATCCAGTACCAGTACCAGAATCAGGACGTGCTGGTGCCGCAGTACGGTGCGCAGATCGGCATTCCCATCGTCACCTTCGTGATCCAGACCTACTGGGACAACTACTACCGCAACCGACCGTTCTACCGCGAGCGCCAGCGTTGGTACGGTCGACCGATGCCGCACCGCCCGCCGCCGCGCCCGATGTACCGGCCCGCGCCACCACACCACCACGGCATGCCTTATCGCCCGACACCGTCTGTACGCCCTTCGCGTCCATTGCCGGATCGCCACCCGCAACCCATGCCGCAACGCCCGCACGTGATGCCGCGTCCCAATCCCGGGCAGCTTGGCGGCAATTCGGGCTGGAACGGCCATGATGCAGGACGTCCGCAGGGCAACGCGCGCCCTGCGCCGACGGCCGGTCACGGCGCTCCGGGTTCGCATGGCAGGCCCACCGAGCGCGGCGAGTCCAGGCAGCACGACAAGGATCAGCACGACCACTGATTCGCAGCGTTCCCGGAGGCCGCGACCTCCGGGAACCTGCATTTCCCACCGGCGGCTCCGATCCTCCCGCGCAGGCCTGCGCTAGACTGCGCGACATTCGTCCCGGGGAAACCGCACCATGCGCCGCCTGCTCGCCCTTCTCGCCACCGCCCTGCTTGCCACGCTCATTGTCGTACCGCTGGCGGGTGCGGCCACTGACGCCCCGCAACTGGTGAAGATCGATCGCACGGTCGGCACCGGGCCGGTCGCCAATGACGGCGACGAGGTGCGCGTCAATTACACCGGCTGGCTGTACGACGCCAACGCCAAGGATCACCACGGCGCGAAGTTCGACAGCTCCTACGACAACGGCGCACCGATCAGCTTCACGCTGGGCGCGGGCCAGGTGATCGAAGGCTGGGACCAGGGCATTCGCGGCATGCATGTCGGTGGCAAGCGCACGCTGGTCATTCCGGCACGACTGGGCTACGGCAGCCGCGGTGCGGGCGACGACATCCCGCCCGGCGCCACGCTGGTGTTCGACGTGGAGCTGGTCGGCGTCGACTGAGCGCGCGTGCGCCAGGCCCCCCCTCCGGAAAGCCTTACGAGCTGCACGACAGCATCGAGCAGCCCGGTTTGTGGCGCGCCCAGTCGGGGCGCTTCTGCGCATAGGCTTCGCGCCCTGGCTGGTCGTCATACGGATGACGCATCACTTCCAGCAATTCGCTGATGCCGGCATGGTCGCCCTGGCTGGCGCGATCGATCGCCTGCTGCGCGAGGTAGTTGCGCAGCACGTAGCGAGGATTGGCGGCACGCATGCGATTACGTCGTTGACCGGAAGTGAGCGGATCGTCGGCAAGGCGCGCCGCATAGCGCTGCAGCCAGTCACCGAATGCCGCTTCGTTCGCGCGCAATTTCGCCTCGTCGTAGAACGCGTCGCGCAGCGCAGATGTCAGCATCGGCGCATTCGCGTCGAGATCGCCCAACGCGCGGAACCATAGCGTCATGTCCACCTCGGCCTGTTGCAGCAAACCATGCAGCGACTGCATCAGGGCCACGTCATCCTCGCGGCATTCGGCCAGACCCAGCTTGTCAGCCATGTTGGCGCGGTCCGCCTCGGCATAGACCGCGGCATAGCGATCCAGCCCCGCCTGCAACGGTGCGATATCGCCAAACAGCGGCGCCAACGCACCGGCGAGGCGTGACAGGTTCCACCACGCCACATCCGGCTGCTGGCCGTAGCGGTAGCGACGACGCTGCGCATCGGTGGTGTTCGGCGTCCAGTCCGGGTCGAAGTTGTCGACCCAGCCGTAGGGGCCGTAGTCGAGCGTGAGACCGGTGATCGACATGTTGTCGGTGTTCATCACGCCATGCACGAAGCCCACGCGCATCCATTGCGCCACCAGTTGCGCGGTGCGCGCGCAGACCTCGCCGAACCAGTCGGCATGCAGCGATTCGCCCTGCCCGGTCAGATGCGGAAAATCGCGACGGAGGGTGAACTCCACCAGCGAACGCAGCAACGGGACGTCGTTGCGCGAAGCAGGCAACTCGAAATGCCCGAAACGGATGAACGACGGCGCGGCGCGACAGACGATGGCGCCGGGCTCGTCCTGTACGTGGCCGTCGTAGAACATGTCGCGCAACACCGGTTCACCGGTCCCCACCAGGCACAGCGCGCGCGTGGTGGGAATGCCCAGGTGATGCATCGCCTCGCTGCACAGGAATTCGCGGATCGACGAGCGCAACACCGCGCGGCCGTCCGCGCCGCGCGAATACGGCGTGGCGCCGGCGCCCTTGAGCTGCAGCTCCCAACGTTCGCCGGCGGCACTGATGGTTTCGCCCAGCGAGATCGCCCGACCATCACCAAGCTGCCCCGCCCACACGCCGAACTGATGGCCGCCGTAATTCGCCGCCCAGGGCTGCATGCCGTCGAGCAAGGCATTGCCGCCGAACACCTGCGCGAACGTCTCGCTGGCGACATCCGCCTCACTGAATCCAAGCGCGGAGGCCATTTCCGCCGAATGCGCAAGCACCCGTGGCGCCGCCACCGGCGTCGGTTCCACCCGCGAATACAGCGCACCTGCCACCTGGCGCAGGCGCGGCCCGGTTTCCGGATCGCCGGGCAGCTCGCGAAGGTAAGCGTTGTCGAAACGAAGCGTATGCATGCTGGCAAGTTTGAGGCACGCCGCCCCACATGCAAGCGCAGCGGATGCAAGCTGCCGCTATAGTCTCAGCCCCCATCCCGGCCACATGCCCATGAACAGCCCCAGCGACGCCATCACCGCCGGCCTGACCCCGGCCGACGCACCCTACATCGAGGCGACCCGCCGCTGGGTGGAACGCGCGGTACTCGGCCTCAACCTGTGCCCGTTCGCGCATGCGCCGTTTGCCCAGCAGAAAATCCGTTACGCGGTCAGCCATGCGCGCGACAGCGACGGCCTGCTCGATGACCTGTGCGGCGAACTGCAAAGCCTGGCCGCGGCCGACCCCAACGACTGCGAAACCACCTTGCTGGTCCATCCGCACGTATTCGGCGATTTCTTCGAGTACAACGACTTCCTCGACGTGGCCGATGCCGCCGTGCAGACCTTGTCGCTGGAAGGCGTGCTGCAGGTGGCCAGCTTCCATCCGGACTACCAGTTTGCCGACAGCGCGCCGGACGACATCGAGAACTTCAGCAATCGCGCCCCTTATCCCACCCTGCACCTGCTGCGCGAAGCCAGCGTGGAACGTGCCGTGGACGCGATGAGCGACCCCGATGCGATCTATCGACACAACATCGATAC
Source organism: Rhodanobacter glycinis (assembly GCF_900114325.1). Lineage (GTDB taxonomy): Bacteria > Pseudomonadota > Gammaproteobacteria > Xanthomonadales > Rhodanobacteraceae > Rhodanobacter_A > Rhodanobacter_A glycinis. The sequence continues at coordinate 32,557 of NZ_FOSR01000001.1, read as the reverse complement.
CTTGCGCAAGCTCGGTCGCGAAGGCTGGGAAAAACTCTGGAGCGATGCCCCGAAGTGAACCGCGGCCCGCGTGGTTCAGGGTTCGCACGACGATAGCTGTCATGCTGTCGCGTGGACATCTCCCCCGACCCTTACGCCGAAAGCATCGATCCCGGCGTGCAATGCTCGAATTGCGAAGCCGTCTGCTGCCGCCTCACCGTGGTGCTGATGCCGGAAGACCATGTCCCCGACTGGCTGGTCGAGCATGACATTCGCGGCCTGGAAACACTGGCCAAGGGCGACGATGGCTGGTGCGCCGCACTGGACCCGAACACGTTCCGCTGCACCATCTACGACGAGCGACCGGCCATTTGTCGCAAATACGCCATGGGCAGCCCCAGTTGCCGCGACGAGCGGCGCAAATGGCGCCAGGTTCCCACGCCGATCATGCTGACCTCGTAGTCATTCTTGCCACTCTTTTTTCAAGGCAAAGTCAACTAGGAAAAATGATTACTTGATCACACCCCGGGGTGATTTGCTACAGTCCAGCCACGGCGGCACAGGGGCTGCCCGGAGCAACTCACATGCATACGCTTCATGCCCGTTCTCCGCTCGCGCGGGGGATGCACATGGTGGCAGGGATGCTCTCCTTCTTCACGGCCCGGAAAGCCTTGGTACACACATCAGTCCGGCCGCCCAGGCACGACTTCCAGCTGGTTTCCTGGTCCTCTGGCGCGCATTCGCGTCGCGAGGATGAGCTGGCCCGAAGTCGCCTGCTTCGACCCGACCAGGAGTCGCTCCGGGGCGTGCGCTCAGCTTCCGGCTGACGCAGCGGCAAAGATCCGCTCAATCTCGGTTGGTACCAGCGCCCGCCACATGCCGGCAGGCATGTCGTCCATGGCCAGACCACCCACCGATACGCGGCACAAGGTTTCCACCCGGTTGCCGGTGGCGGCGAACATGCGCCGCACCTGGTGATAACGACCTTCGGTGACGCTGAGACGCACCTGTCGCGGCGCCAGCACCTCCAGGCGGGCCGGTGCCAGCGGCGTGGTTTCCGACTCCAGCATCAGCGTGCCGCTGGCGAACAGCTCACCCTCGTCGCCGCGCAAGTCCTCGGCCAGCGTTGCCTCGTAGACCTTGCTGACCTGCGCCTTCGGCGAAATGATCCGGTGCAACAACGCGCCATCGTCGGTGAACAGCAACAGGCCCGAGGTGTCGCGGTCCAGCCGGCCCACCGTGGACAAGGCCGGATCACGCTGGCGATAGCGTAGCGGCAACAAGTCGTAGACCACGCGCCCCTGGTCCTTGCGCGAACAGGTCACGCCCAGCGGCTTGTGCATCATCAGCACCAGTCCCGTCGGCGGGTCCAGTGGCTCGCCGTCGACGAGGATGCGCTCGTGCGGCAGTTTGTCGTCGGCATACAGCACCTCGCCGTCGACATCGGTGACGCGACCTTCGCGAAACATCCAGGCCACGTCCCTGCGGCTGCCATAGCCGAGATTGGCGAGCAGTCTGACCAGCTTCATGTACGCACTCCACTCGCTTCGATGATCTTGAATCCCGCCTGCACCGTCACTGCACGCACGATGCCGAAGCGTTCGGCCAGCGTCGCTTCGTACGGCAGGTGCCGGTTCGCCACCAGCCACAGCCGGCCGTGCGGCAGCAAGGCATCCGCCGCCGCGCCGATGAAAGCGCGGCCAAGATCGGGCAAATCCGCGCGCCCCTGGTGGAATGGCGGGTTGCTGACAATGGCGTCGTAGCGCTGTGGCAGGCCACGCGTGACATCGTGCCAGTGCGTTGCCACGGCGATCTCGCGGCCGCAATCGGCAACCGCCTTCGCCAAGTTCATCCGCGCCGGTTCCAGCGCCCGTGCCTCGGCCTCGTACAGGTCAAGCGCCGTCACCCGGGGGCAACGCGCCACCACTTGCGTGGACAGGTAACCGTAACCGGCACCGAGATCGGCGACGCGACCGTGCAAGTCATCCGGCAGGTGTTCGGCCAGCAGGGCGGACGCGGCATCGATGCGATTCCATGCGAACAGGCCCGGCCTGCTGACCAGCCCGGGCGCAATCTCGCGCGGCGCGTCCAGTGCCAGCCATTCGTCCCGCACGGCCACGTCGACCGGTGCGCCCGGCTTCGTCCAGAACACCCGGCACTTGTGCTTGGATACGCTGCGCAGCGGCCCGGCCAGTCGCATCAGGTCGCCCTCGGCCGATTTCGCTCCCTCGGCGTTCGGTACGCAGGCCAGCACCACACCGCCCGGCGCTACATGCTGCAGCGCTTGCGCGAACAGTGCACGCATCTCGTCGCGCTGGCGCGGCGGCAGCACCAGCACCAGCGGAAAGCGTTCATCGGTAGCCACCTCGCCCACGTTCAAGCCACTGCGTTGCAAGGCCTCGGCAAATGGCTTGAAACCCTGCACGCACAGCCAACCCGGCCGCGCCAGCTCGCGCAAGCGAAAGCCGTCGCGCGCACGCAGGAAGAGCACGCGACCATCCTCTGGCCAGCGCAGCTCGCCGGAGGCGAAGGGCACGAACAAGGCATCCAGGGCCACATCGGGCGCGGGCGCGGAAAAACCGGCAGGGATCACGGCGAGGTTCGAATGGAAAACGGGCCGTTATTGTACGTGCCCACGCTCCTGGCGTTCAGCGCTTGCCCTTGGCGTCCAGCATCGCCTTCAGGTCCGCGAACGGATTGCCGGTGGCGGGCGCGGGCGTCGCGTCCTCGTAACCGGCACCACGCACGTGGTCGATGTAGCGCGAATGCTCGTTGTCATGGCAGTACACGCACAGCAGTTCCCAGTTGCTGCCATCAGCCGGGTTGTCATCGTGGTTATGGTTGCGGTGGTGCACGGTCAATTCCTGCACGTTCGCGCGGGTGAACTCCCGCGCACAGCGGCCGCATATCCACGGGTACATCTTCAGCGCGCGCTCGCGATAGCCCAGCTCACGCTGTTCGGCGGCGCGACGCGCCTCGGCCACGATGCGGTCGAGGCGGTCGTTGTCCAGCTTGCCTGGCGTGGCCATGGCTTTATCTCGGCAATTCGATGGCGGCGATTATGCCGCGCCACGCCCCATCCGGGCGATCCAGCGATACAGGATCACCACGGTAGCCACGAACGCGATGCCGCCGATCCAGATCCCCGCGGTGTGGAAGCTTTCGCCGACCAGCGCCAGCGGCGCGTCGTGGTTGCTGAAGCCGAGCTTGTCGGAGAACGCCACCAGCGCCGCCACGATCACGCCGAGCAGGCTCTCGCCCACGATCAGGCCCGAAGCCAGCAGCACGCCGAGTTGTTTGGTCGGCTCGGGATTCGGGCCACGCTCGGCACGCTTGTCGAACCACGCGCCGACCAGCGCACCGACCACCACCATCAGCGTGGTCGAGGTTGGCAGGTAGATGCCCAAGCCCACGGCCAGCGGCGGCAGTCGCACCGTCTTGCCGGCCAGGCCAAGCAGTTCGTCCACCACGATGATCGCCACCCCGATGGCGGCGCCGATGCCGATCAGGCTCCAGTCGATGTTGCCGGTGATCACGCCCTGCGCCAGCGCCGAAATCAGGCCGGCCTGCGGTGCCGGCAAGGCACGTGCCGGATCCACGCCTGGCGCACCGAGGAAGCCATAGGCCTGGTTCAGCAGGTCGAGCACCGGCGGAATCACGATCGCACCGGCGATCACGCCGATCACCAGCGCCCACTGCTGCAGTGACGGCGTGGCGTCGACCAGCTGGCCGGTCTTGAGGTCCTGCAGGTTGTTGTTGGCGATCGAGGCGACTGCGAACACGATCGAGGTGATGAACAGCGCGAACGCCACCAGCGCCTTGCCCGCATCGGCCGGCATCAGCGACTTCACCCCCAGCACCAGCAACAGTGCGGCGATGATGACGACCAGAATGCCCACGCCCGACAGCGGACTGTTGGACGAACCGATCAGGCCGGCCATGTAGCCGCACACGGCCGAAACCAGGAAGCTGAGGATCACCACGAAGATGATGCCGCCGGTGACCAGCAACGCCGTGTGCGAACCCAGCCCGCTGACGTTGCTGAAATGCCCGAGCAGCCAGCCCACCGGAATCAGGCACAACAGGGTGATCAGGCCGACCATGCCAATCGGCATGTCATGTTCGGTACGCGGCAAGGTATGCAACTGGCCGCTCTTGCGCGCACGCGAGGCGCGCATCGCGCCGGTGAGGCCGCTGATCACCGGCTTCACCAGCTTGGCCAGCGTCCAGATGGCCGCCACGCCGATGGTGCCGGCGCCGACGAAGCGCACGTAGTGGCTCCACGCGCCCTGCGCCACTTCCGAGGCCAGCCCGCTGGCCGGATGCAGCAGCAGAAAGTGCGGCACCGCCCAGCCCCAGCCGATCAACGCCCCCACCAGCATAGCCACGCCCACCCACAGGCCAACCAGATGGCCTACGGCGAACAGCGCGAACGAAAGGCTGAAATCAAAACCGGTGGCTGCGCTCTTGTCGCTGCCCACATGGAAATAGTCCGACACCGCCGTGGCGAACACCCGGGTCTGCACGATCACGTAGAACACCGCCGAAACCACCGCGCCGGCGATCACCGCCTTCAGCCCGGAACCGCCGGACTCCACCGATTCGGCGGCCTCCTGCGAACTGCTCGAACCGACTTTCAGCACCTCCGCGCAGGCCACACCTTCGGGATACGGCAGGTCCGAATCGGTGACCAGCGCACGACGCAGCGGAATCGTGTACATCACACCCAGGATGCCGCCGGTGGCGCAGATGCCGAACGAGATCCAGAACGGGAAGCCGTTCCACCAGCCGATGATGATCAGGCCCGGCAGCACGAAGATGATCGACGACAACGTGCCGGCGGCCGAGGCCACCGTCTGCACGATGTTGTTCTCCTGCATGGTGGAGTTCTTCATCGACCGCAGGATCGCCATCGAGATCACCGCCGCCGGGATCGAGGTGGCGAAGGTGAGGCCGGCCTTGAGGCCGAAGAACACGTTGGCCGCGGTGAACACCACGGTGATCACGATGCCGATGACCAGCCCACGGATGGTCAGCTCGGAGCGCGATTCCGCGCCGGGTTGGAGAGGTGTGTTCACGGACGAAGCTCCCTGGCAGATTCGGGCGTCAAGATACCGTGGAATGGGGTGTCGGTGGTGATCCCAGCGCCTGCGCGCTCTCGAAGCGCCGCTGGCCGCCTGTCAGCGGATCGTCGAATGCCAGCGCCTGCGCCAGCAATTGCAACGGGCGCGCATGATCGTCGGGCGCTTCCTCCCGCAAGACCGGATACAGCGGATCGTGCCGGATCGGCGCCCCCAGCGCCGCCATCTGCACCCGTAGCTGGTGCTTGCGACCGCTGTGCGGATACAGCGCGTAACGCCAGTCGCCCTCACCCCGCGCCAGCACCTCGATGCGCGTCTCGCTGTTGGCCGGGCCATCGCTCTCGCGCATGCGAAAGAACGGCTCGCCCGCGACGATGCACGAGCGCCGAACCAGCGGAAACGCCTGCCCGGGCAACGGGGGTGCCAGCGCCTCGTAGCGCTTTTCGATCGCCCGCTCGCGGAACAGCGCCTGGTACGCCGCCCGGCTATCCGGACGCGTGGAAAACAGCACCAGCCCCGCAGTAAGCCGATCGATGCGATGCAATGGCACCAGGTCCGCGTTGCCGGTGCACTTCACCAATCGCGCCAGCAAGGTCTCCTCCACGAAACGCCCCGCCGGAGTCACCGGCAGGAAATGCGGCTTGTCGGCTACCAGCAGGTGCTGGTCGAGATACAGGATGGTTTCCGCGAACGGGATCGGCTCTTCGTCCGCTACCTCGCGCCAATAGCGAATGCACAGGCCGGCGCGATACGGCGTGGCAGGCGTGATCGGCTGGCCCGCATCGTCCAGCACGCATCCGCGCGCCATGCGGTCCAGCCATTGCACGCGGCCGACCGTCGCGAAATGCGCGCACAGGCAATCGAGCACGCTCTCCCACGTACCGGGAGGCAAGTGAACGGTACTGGCGGCGATATCCGGCACGACAACCCTCGGCTGCACAAGCTTCGAATTCTAGCCGCACACGCCCATGGCCAGCGTTGCATGACTTCCCGGCCGGAAAGACGGTGGCGTCCGAGAACCTGCTAGACATCCACGCAACACGCCCCGGTGCATACTGCGCGGGTGCTGTCGTAAGGGAGGCATGCGCGATGTCACGAGGATCATGGACTTCTTGCAGTGCCATGGCTTGCCTGCTGCTGGCGTTGACGGCTTTCGCCGCCGATACCCCGACACTTGCGCAACCGGCCCCGGCCTTTGCCGCGCGGATCGATCTTCGCGGTCCGATCGGACCGGCCGCCACGGAATACGTGGATGGCACGATCCAGCGCGCCACGACGGATGGTGCCAGTGCCATCGTGCTGCAGATGGACACGCCCGGCGGCCTGTCGGCATCGATGCGGCAGATCATTGCCGGCATCCTGGCCGCGCGAGTGCCGATTCTCTGCTATGTCGCCCCGCCCGGTGCCCGCGCCGCCTCGGCCGGCACCTACATTCTGTACGCCTGCCCCATCGCGGCGATGGCCCCGGCCACGCACCTCGGCGCCGCCACGCCGGTCAGCCTCGGCGGCGGCACGCGCATGCCCGCGCTTCCGGCCAGGGCCGCATCGACCCCGGCCGGCGCATCGACTACCGGGCCCGCAGCCGTCAAACCAGCACAGCAACCGCGCGACGCCGAATCCGACAAAGTGCTCAACGACGCGATTGCCTATATCCGCTCGCTGGCGCAGTTGCGCGGACGCAATGCCACGTGGGCCGAACAGGCCGTGCGCGGCGCGGCCACCTTGACCGCCAGTGAGGCCGCCCACCAGCACGTGATCGATTTCGTCGCTGCCGACATCCCGTCGCTGCTGGCCCAGGCGAACGGGCGCCGCGTGCAGGTCGGCGACCAGCTCGTGACGCTGAAGCTGCACGACTTGGCACTGCGCGATTACCCACCCGACGGGCGCGCCCGCTTCCTTGCCATCATCACCAATCCCACCATTGCCTACGTCCTGCTGCTGGCCGGCATCTACGGGCTGATCCTGGAAGCCTTCCACCCCGGCACGTTGCTGCCGGGTATCGCGGGTGGCATCTGCCTGCTCATCGGTTTGTACGCACTGCAATTGTTGCCGGTGAACTACGCCGGGCTCGCGCTGATGACCCTCGGCATCGCCTTGCTGCTGGCCGAGGTCTTCGTGCCGACGGCGGGCGTACTCGGCATCGGCGGCGTCATCGCGTTCGTGCTGGGGTCGGTCATGCTGTTCCGCAGCGGCGTACCGGGCTATGGCGTGAATCTCGGCGTGATCGCCGGCATCGCATTCTGCGCCGTCGTGTTGCTGGCGCTGCTGCTGCGGCTGGTGATGCGGGCGCGACGCGTCCGCCCATCCAGCGGCATCGATGCCATGCTGCAAGCCACCGGTGAACTGCTGCAGCCGGTATCGGCAGGCGGTGAAAGCTGGGTACTCATTGCCGGCGAACGCTGGCGGGTGCAATGCGAGGCGGCGCTTCCCGCCGGTGCGCGCGTGCGCGTGGTCAGCCGTCACAACCTGCTGTTGCAGGTGACACCGGCGTAACTCAAGCCAGGGAGAAGATTCATGGTCGGTTTTTCTGGAGTCATCGTGATCATCGTGATCGCGCTGTTGTTCCTGTCCATCAAGGTATTGCCGGAGTACCAGCGTGGCGTGGTGCTGACGCTGGGCCGCTACACCGGCACCAAGGGACCGGGACTGGTGCTGCTGGTGCCGATCGTGCAGCACATGATCCGGGTGGATCTGCGCGTGACCGTGATGGACGTGCCGCCGCAGGACGTGATCTCGCGCGACAACGTCTCGGTGCGGGTCAACGCGGTGGTGTATTTCCACGTGGTGGATCCGGACAAGTCGGTGCTGCAGGTCGAGAATTTCCTGCAGGCCACCAGCCAGCTCGCGCAGACACGATTGCGCTCGGTGCTGGGCCAGCACGAACTGGACGAGATCCTGGCGCAGCGCGACTCGATCAACCACACCTTGCAGACGATTCTGGACGAGGCCACCGATCCCTGGGGCATCAAGGTCACCAATGTCGAGATCAAGGACGTGGACCTCAACGAGACCATGATCCGTGCGATCGCCCGCCAGGCCGAGGCCGAGCGCGAACGCCGCGCCAAGGTCATCCACGCCGAGGGTGAAATGCAGGCCGCGGAAAAGCTGCGCGATGCCGCCGCCATGCTGTCGCAGCAGCCCCAGGCGTTGCAGTTGCGCTACCTGCAGACGCTGGCCGACATGTCCAGCAACGGCAAATCCTCGACCATTGTGTTCCCGCTGCCGCTGGATTTGATCAAGCCGCTGATGGACGTGCTGCCCAAGCCATGAACAAGGAGCGTGGGCGGTAGAAACTTTCGAGGCGAAAAAGTGGCTGCGTGAGGACAGATTTTCGACGATTTGCCGGCCCATAGTGGTTCTATGGGCCAAGAAGCGACGGAAATATGGACCACGCAGACACTTTTGCAGCCCGGAAGATTTCTGCCGCCCACGCTCCTAGGCGCCACATGGCCCCCGCGGGCTTGAGCCCGGCCAGGGAGTAGAATGGGGAGTTATTTTTCCCAGGCACCTCCATGGCTCTCAGCGCCACCATCTACAAGGCCGAACTGTCGATCAGCGACATGGACCGGCACTATTACGCCACCCATGCACTGACCCTGGCGCGGCATCCGTCGGAAACCGAGGAGCGCCTGATGACGCGCCTGCTGGCCTTCGCGCTGTACGCCGACGAGCGGCTGGAGTTCGGCAAGGGTCTCAGCGACACCGACGAACCGGCGTTGTGGCGCAAGGCCTATACCGACGAGATCGAGTTGTGGATCGACGTCGGCCTGCCCGATGAAACACGCCTGCGCAAGGCCTGCAACCAGTCGCGGCAAGTGGTGGTGCTGGCCTATGGTGGCCATGCCACCGACGTGTGGTGGAGCAAGATCGCCAACACGCTCACCCGCCACGACAACCTCAGCGTGCTCGCCATCGACGATGCCGACATGCAGAAGCTCGTCGCGTTGTGCGCGCGCACCATGCGCCTGCAATGCCTGATCCAGGACGGCGAATTGCAACTGATCGCCGGAGACGCCACGCTGGCCATCCGTCCCGACATCCGCATGGGCGACTACGCCGTCGCCTGACCACTGACCCATCGATCCAACGAGGCTATCCATGCGCTGGCTACTTCCCCTGCTCGTTCTGTCCACTCTGTTCGTCCTCGCCGCCTGCAACCGCTCGGCGCCGCAGCCCTACCAGGGCGGCAGCGTCGCCACGCTGACCAAGACCGACCTGAAGATCGGCACCGGTCCCGAGGCCAAACCCGGCATGACCGTCGAGGTGAACTACACCGGCTGGCTTTACGACGAACACGCCAAGGACAAGCGCGGCAAGAAGTTCGACAGTTCGCTCGACCACGGCCAGCCGTTCTCCTTCACGCTGGGCCAGGGCATGGTCATCAAGGGCTGGGACGAAGGCGTGGCCGGCATGCACGTAGGCGGCAAGCGCCTGCTGCTGATCCCGGCGGCGCTGGGTTACGGCGCGCGCGGTGCCGGCGGCGTGATTCCGCCGAATGCCTCGCTGGTGTTCGAGGTGGACTTGCTGGGCGTGACGCCGAAATAAAGCCGCCCGGCACAGCCCAAAGCTGTCACCATGTCGATGCGGCGAATCCACGCTCGCAGGAGCACCCCATGAAAGGCATGGTCCAGAAAAAGGGCGACAAGAAGAAGGCCCTGAAGACGCCCAAGGAAAAGAAAGCCGAAAAGGTCGCCAAGAAGGCCGCCAAGAGCTGATTCGGCGCCCTCGCGCCGCGGCCAGCTCCCGCCTCAGTCTTCCGCCTGCGCCGCCTCGCGTCCCTGCTGGCGGATGATGGCTTCCTCGCGCGCGTCGATGATCGACTGCATCACGCTGTCGACGTCCACCGCGCCGTCCTCGAACGTGAAGTGGCCGGTCAGCTCGCTGTCCGGCCGCAGTTCGCCCTGCTCGAACAACGCCCACATTTCCTCGGCGTAATGGGTATCGAGCAGTTCCGGCGCGAAGCGCGACAGGCTGATCGTGATGTTGCCCACGTCCCGCCGCAACATGGTGCGCGCGGCATTATTGCCCGCCGCGCTGACCACCTGCGGCAGGTCGATGATCACCGGACCATCGGCGGCCACCAGCACGTTGTATTCGGACAGGTCGCCGTGGATCAGCCCCTCGCACAACATGCATGCGATCTGGCGCACCAGGAAGCGGTGGTAATCGCGTGCCGTTTGCGCCGACAGCTCCACCTCACCCAGCCGCGGCGCGGAAAAACCGTCGGCATCGGTGACCAATTCCATCACCAGCACGCCACCGAAATAACCGTATGGCTGCGGCACGCGCACGCCCGCGCCCACCAGCTGGTAGAGCGCATCCACCTCGGCACTTTTCCAGGCGGCCTCGGCCTCCTTGCGACCAAACTTGCTGGCCTTGCCCATCGCACGCGCCTGGCGGCTGCCGCGCACCTTGCGGCCTTCCTGGTACTGCACGCGCTGCTGGAAACTGCGCTGGGCCATGTCCTTGTAGACCTTGGCGCAACGCACGTCGTCGCCTGAGCGCACGACATAGACCGACGCTTCCTTGCCGCTTTTCAGCGGGCGCAGAACCTCGTCGATCACACCGTCGTCAATCAGCGCCTGCAGGCCGGCGGGGGTTTTCATGCGGAAATGGGCTCAAAAGCTGGAGGATGACCTGCCATTATGACTGACTGGCCGCCGCCAGGCGGTCGCGCACGGCGGCAATCCGTTCGAACGAGCGCAACCGTGCCGCGTGCTCGAACACGTTGGCGGTGATGATCAGCTCGTCGGGCCGGTGCCGCGCGATGAAAGCAGCCAAGCCCTGCTCGACGGTGTCCGGGGCGCCGACCACGGCGCAAGCCAGCGCATGGTCCACGTTGTGCCGCTCGTGCGGCGCGCCATGATTGGCGATGTCGTCGATCGGCGGCGGCAGCAAGCCCGGCATGCCCCGGCGCAGGTTGATGAAAGCCTGCTGCTGGCTGGTGAACAAGCGCCGCGCCTCGGTGTCGCTGTCGGCCACGACCACGTTGATGCCGAGTATCGCGTACGGCTGCGACAAGCGCGCGGACGGTTGGAACTCGCGGCGATAGACCTCCAGCGCCGCATCCATCGCATCCGGCGCGAAGTGCGAGGCGAACGCATACGGCAGGCCCAGCCTGGCCGCCAGCCGCGCACCGAACAGGCTGGAACCGAGCAGCCACACCGGCACGTCCACGCCCGCCCCCGGCACCGCACGCACGGCCTGGCCGGGTTGGGCCGGTTCGAAGTAGTGCAGCAATTCCAGCACGTCGTCGGGGAAGCTGTCGGCGGCATCCGCATAGCGGCGCAATGCACGCATCGTCGGCTGATCGGTACCGGGCGCGCGACCCAGACCCAGGTCGATGCGCCCGGGATACAGCGAAGCCAGCGTGCCGAACTGCTCGGCCACCTGCAGCGGCGCATGATTCGGCAGCATGATGCCGCCCGCGCCGACACGAATGCGCGACGTGCCGCCCGCGACATGGCCGATCAGCACTGCCGTGGCGGCGCTGGCGATACCGGGCATGTTGTGGTGTTCGGCCAGCCAGTAGCGCGTGTAACCGAGCCGGTCGCCCAGTTGCGCCAGCTCCAGCGTGTTGCGGAATGAACGGGTGACGTCGGCGCCTTCGGCAACCGGCGCAAGGTCGAGGATGGAAAACGGAATCATGGGCAGCCTCCGGGGGATGCCCCGACATCTGGGGGCATCTCACCCGGATTGCCAGCCGGATGCGCGAATGCGCCCGCCCGATCCGTCGCGGCGCGGGCGCAAGCCGGCGTCAGTGGTGCGGATTGCCCTTGTTCGCCGCAATGTCGGCGTGAAGGTGCCCGGCGATATCCTTCGCGGCGGCATCCAGCAGCACCGGCAGCGCGCGGGCGTAGGCACCGGACCCCGCATTCGCGGCGACATCGGTAACCGGCGCGGCCGAATAGGCTCCATGCGTGACGAAGCCGCGCTCGTTGATCGTGCAACGAAGCGACAGGTCCATCGCCACCTTGCCCGGCGCATCCTCCTGGTCGACCTTCATGCGGGCGTCGAGTGAATCGCAGCTCACGGTCAGGTCAGTGAAATAATCGGGCTGCAACGACTTGCCAAGCGCGGACTGCAAGGCCGTGGCCAATGCCGGCGCCGGCGTCAGCACCAGCTTCTGCTCCAGCCCCTTCACCTCGATCTGCTCCGGCCCCTGCGACACCTGCAGCCACGGCGCCGTACCCGGCGTAACCATGTTGCCAAGCGGCACCGCCAGACGCACATCGTGGCTGCACGCGGCAACAAGCATGCAGGCCCCCATGGCCCATGCAATACGTTTCATGGATGATCCCCCATCTTAAGCATAAGCTCGGAAATGTAGCCGACGCGGCACGTGCGGGCAATGTCGGACGTCTCATTTCCATGCAAATGGCCGTCCATATCGCACGCCGGCAAGACCGCGACCCATGCCTTTGGGCACACGTCATGCCGGATCCTGGCCACTAGGCTTGGAAGGTTTTCTTCCATCGTCGAGGTTTCATCGTGCACAAGCCCCTGCAAGCCGCCCTGCTGGCTGCCCTGATCATCGCCGGACTGCAGACGCCTTCCGTGCTGGCCGCCGACAACCATCACCCCGCTGCCACGCAGGATGCCGGCAGCGCCAACGGCTTCAACCTGCCGGCCTTCCCTGCCGATGCGCACGTGACGCAGAGCACCCGGGTCGATGGCCGCACGCTGAAGTACACGGTGACGGTGGGCTCGCTGCCGGTGCGCGACGAGAAGGGCAAGATCATCGCCCAGGTCGTGTTCACCGCCTACACCATGCCCGGCAAGCACCGCCCGGTGACCTTCGCGGTCAACGGCGGCCCCGGCGCCTCGTCGGTGTATCTCAACCTTGGCGCGATCGGCCCGAAGAAGGTGGACTTCGGCGTGGCCGGCGACACCCCGTCCGAACCTGCCACGCTGCACGACAACCCGGGCACCTGGCTCGGCTTCACCGACCTGGTGTTCATCGACCCGGTTGGCACCGGCTACAGCCGCGCGCTGGTGGACGACAAGCAGGCCACCAAGGATTTCTACAGCACCGACACCGACATCAAGTACCTGTCGCGCATCGTCTACGACTGGCTGGTGAAGAACGGCCGCATGGAGTCGCCCAAGTACCTCGTCGGCGAAAGCTATGGTGGCTTCCGCGGTCCGCGTATCACCGATTACCTGCAAACCCAGCTCGGCGTGGCGATGAAGGGCGTGGTGCTGCTGTCGCCGTATCTGGACCCGGGTGCGTCGGACGACGAGAACGTCTCGCCGCTGCCGTGGATGCTCACCCTGCCCTCGATCGCCGCCGCGCACCTGGAGCGCGAGGGCAAGCTCACCGACGCGGCGATGCAGCCGATCATCGACTACACCCGCACCACCTATGCCAGCACGCTGATGCAGGGTCGCTCCAACCCGGCCGCCACCGCCGCGATGATCCAGAAGGTCACTGAGCTGACCGGCCTGGACCCCACCTTCGTGAAGCGCTCCGGCGGTCGCATCGAAACCCAGGCCTATCTGCGCGAGGTGTACCGCGCCGAAGGCAAGCTGGGCAGCCGCTACGATTCCAACGTCACCGCATGGGACCCGTTCCCGTATGCGCCGCACCAGCGCACCGGCGACCCGATCCTCAACGGCATCATCGCGCCGACCACCACCGCGATGGTCAATTTCGTCACCCAGACCGTGGGCTGGAAGTTCGACGGCCGCTACAACGCACTCAGCTACAAGGTGAACCGGCTGTGGCACGAAGACGATGACGCCCGCGACGGCTCGGTGTCGCAACTGCGCGAATCGGTGGCCAACGATCCGAACCTGCGCGTGCTGATCGGCCACGGCTGGGACGACCTGTCCTGCCCGTTCATGGCCTCGCTGCTGATCGTCGACCAGATGCCGGCAATGGGCGACCCGAATCGCGTGCAGGTGAAGGAGTACCCGGGCGGCCACATGTTCTACGCGCGCAAGGACAGCCAGGCGCTGCTGGTGAAGGACGTCAAGAAACTCTACGGCGTGAACTAATCGAGGGCTGCCACTTACCCCCTCCCCTGCCGGCCCCAAGGGACTTCCTTCGGTCGCAGGGGAGGGCCGGGGTGGGGTCAGGCAATCTAGCCGTACCTCACCTGTTCGCTCCCGGCCCATTCTTCGCGCGCCACAGCCACCACGCCGCGCACAACAGCCACCATACGATCAGCGCGATCAGCAACTTCTGCTCCAATCCGCGTGGCATGCCCTTCCATATTGCATCTACCCACAGTCCGACGAAGCACACCAGCGCAAGCGCGAAGGCAAAACGGAAACGCGATCGCCAGCGCGCATCGTCGCGTAATCGCCACGACTGCAACAACATCGCCACCGTGGCACCCAGGAAGGCCGCCTGCGCCGCAACACCATGCACCAAACCTTGCAGCGTCGGCGCGTGTCCCGGCAGATTGCTGTGCGCCAGCGCCGTGACCACCAATGCGGACGCAGCGTACGTAAACAGCGACCATGGCGCCAAGCTGCGTGCCTCGCGCCGCAAGGCGCCATAAAAGCCGCCGCCCAGGCAGACCAAGGCGCAAGCAAGCACGACATAAGCCGCCTGCAGCACATGCCCGTACCCGCCCAGCAGGTAGAAACTCAGCGGTGCGTCCAGCCAATCCAGGTCAGGGCGCAACCATTGCACGACTACTGCCACGGCAACGAACACCAGCGTCCCGACAAGCGCCGCTCCGCCACACCGGCGTACCGTGGACTCACGCATCGGGATCGACGCCCGGATGCCGCTCGCGCCATGCCGCCAGCGCGTCGCGGTAGCGTTCCAGTGCCGCGTCGTAACGGTCGAACACGCACGGCACGCAGCCTTCGCCACAGCAGTCGGCAGGATCGGGCTCGACCGGTCGGCGCGGCGGCGGATCGTCTACGAATGACTTGGCGGGAACATCGTTCGGTGGCGTACTCATGGGGCGAGGTATACCCGATCGACCGCCCACTCCGTCAAGCGTGCCGTGCCACCGTGATGCGTTTGGCCATCCATCCACGCATCCACGCTTGGCTGTCGCTGCCGTGGCTGCCAAGATCGGACATCCCGCCAGGAACCGAACCGATGCGCCAGCTCCGACCGCTTCGCCACATGTTCACCGCCCTGCTTGTCGCCGCCGTGCTGTTCGGCGCAGGGGCGCAGGCCACGGCTCCGCACTACCGCATCGTCGGCTACGCCAGCCGCTGGAATCCGGTGCAGGACAAGGACATCGGCAAGATCGACACGCTGATCTTCGCATTCGCGCAACTGAAGGATGGCCGGGTGGTGCTCGACCATGCCAGCGCCGAGCGTTTGCACCAGCTCACCGCGCTGAAAGCGCCCCACCCGTCATTGCAGGTGGATATCTCGGTGGGCGGCTGGAGCGTGGGCGGTTTTTCCGAAGCGGCCAGCACCGCCGCCGGTCGCCAGGCGTTCGCGGACAGCGCCGCGCAACTGGTGGCCACGCACGATGCCGATGGCCTCGACGTGGACTGGGAATATCCGGAACACCACGAGTCCGGCATCCATTCCAGTCCGCAGGATCGCGCCCATTTCACCCTGCTGCTGAAAGCGATCCGCGCCAGCCTGGACCGGCTCGGTGCCGCGCAAGGCCGCACTGGCACGAAGCACTACACGCTGAGCATTGCCGCAGCCGACGGCCCGTTCGTCAATGGCATCGACCTTGCTGCGGTGGCGCCGACGCTGGACTGGTTCAACCTGATGACTTACGACTTCGTCAACGCGATGACGCCTACCACCGGTCACCACACCGGATTGCACGCCTCCGCACTTATCGCTGGTGACGGCCGCACCACCGACCGCGCCGTCGAACAATTCCTCGCAGCTGGCGTACCGGCACGCAAACTGGTGATCGGCGCAGCGTTCTACGGCCGCGAATTCGCCGGCGTGCAGCCGGCACACCACGGCCTGTACCAGCGCTACGACCACTTCCAGGGCATGCTGCCGTGGCCGAAACTCAAGGCCGACTACATCGGCAAGCACGGCTATGTGCGCTACTGGGATGGCGCCGCGCAGGCGCCGTGGCTGTGGAACGCCAAAACGCGCCGTTTCATCACCTACGATGATCCGCAGTCCATCGCCGCCAAGGCTGCCTTCGTCAAGGCACACCATCTGGGCGGCATCATGTACTGGGAGCAAAGCCTGGACCCGAGCGACGAGCTGCTCGACGCGATGTGGCGCGGACTGCATTAACTCCCGTCGCACGAACTACGGCCAGGCAATACTTCGCCTGACCGCGTAGGAGCGCAACCTGTGCGCGAGGCTTTGGTCACAAACCCCAAGGAGAGCATTCGCGCACAGGGTGCGCTCCTACAATCAGTGGCTCGGGCGATTACAGCCAGCGTCGTGCCGCTTATTGCGCCGGCTTGCGGAAGCGGTAGATGAACTGGTCGGTATGACCGCGTATCGACTTGTCGAACACCTTGACGGTGAGCGGATCGGCGGGGTTGTGCAGCGCCTTGCTGGAACCGTCGAAGACGAAACCGGCCGACTCCGCTTCCTGCTTCACCACGGCTGGATCGATGCGGTGCAGCGTATTGGTGTCGCTGATGCCGGAACCGGCCGGCGCCACGTGGTCGATCACCACGAACAGGCCGCCGGGCTTGAGCGCATCGAACACTTCCTTGTCGAACTTCATCATGTCCACCGGGCCCATGAACGGATCGTGGTAGTCGTGGTAGTTCTGCGAGGTGAAGACCAGGTCGACCTTTGCCGGCACGCTGAGCATCGCCGCCGGCTGCTCCAGCACGCTGACGTTGGCGTAATGGGGCGTGGCCGACAGCTTGCGCCAGTTGTCCAGGCTCTTGGTCGAGAACTTCGCCATCTCGCTCGGCCACACCGTGTAGACGTGGCCCGTCGGACCCACGATGGCGCTGAACACGCGCGTCCAGTAGCCACTGCCGGGGACCAGCTCCAGCACCTTTTCGCCCGGCTTCACCTCAGCAAAGGTCATCACGGCAGCCATCTTGCGGCGCGCGTCGTTGGACGCATCGGCCTGGCGTGCCGGGTCGTGCATGGCGGCGGTGACATAGGCCGGCACCGCGCCGCTGGCGTGGTGATGGGCATGGGTATGGACAGGCGCGGCGGCCATCGCCGCGGCAGGAAGGGTTAACGCAACCAGCACAGCAAGCACAGTGGGACGCATGACGTACTCCGGCAACGAGTGTGGGGTTCGTCATTGTGGACCCAAACCCGCCATCGGGTGACATGTCTTTCGGCATGGATCCCCACCCTGTCCAGGCCGGCATCAAACCACCTGATGCCGGCGCACGAATCCGCTACCCTGATTTGGCCGCCTTGCCTTTCACCGGGACGGCTGTTCGAAAATCGTGAACAGGCTTTGTCATACGGGACACCCCATGACCGGCATCACGCACCGCTTTCGACGCATCTACGAGAAGTGGAAGCAGGACACGCTCAGCCAGAGCGATTTTCGCCCCAGCGTGAGCATCCTCAAGCTTTCCTTCATGGCGATCTTCGTCGGCATCGCCGCCGCCCTGGTCGCATGGCTGCTGTATCGCATGATCGGTCTGGTGACCCACCTCGCCTTCGCCGGACAATGGTCGTTCGATTTCACCGCGCCGTCCGCGTTCGGCGCGCCGGCATGGGTGATTGTGCTGGCACCGATCGTCGGCGGCCTGATCATCGGCCTGATGGCCCGCTTCGGCACCGAACGCATCCGCGGCCACGGCATTCCCGAAGCGCTGGAAGCCATCCTGTTCCGACAAAGCAAGATGCTGCTCAAGGTGGCGATACTGAAACCGTTGTCGGCCGCCATTGCCATCGGCACCGGTGGTCCGTTCGGCGCGGAAGGGCCGATCATCATGACCGGCGGCGCGGTCGGCTCGCTGTTCGGCCAGACCTTCTACCTCACCTCGATCGAGCGCCGCACGCTGCTGGTGGCCGGCGCCTGCGCCGGCATGGCGGCGACCTTTGCCACGCCGATTTCGGCCACCCTGCTGGCGGTGGAATTGCTGCTGTTCGAACTGCGTCCGCGCAGCACCATTCCGGTAGCAATCGCCTGCTTCGTCGCCGCCGCGTTGCGGCCGCTCCTGATCGGCCCCGGCCCGCTGTTTCCGCTGGCCGTGCAGTTCCATCCGCAACTGGGCGAGCTGGGCATGGCCGCCGTCTGCGGCGTGCTGGCGGGCCTGTTCGCCACGCTGCTGTCGGCGATGATCTACAAGACCGAAGACCTGTTCCACAAACTGCCGGTCCACTGGATGTGGTGGCCGGCCATCGGCGCGCTGGCGGTCGGCATTGGCGGCCTGCTGGAACCGAAGGCGCTGGGTGTCGGCTACGGCGTGATCGACGAACTGCTGACCGGCAAGATCATCGGCATGGCGATCGTGGTGTTCATGATCGCCAAATCGCTGATGTGGATCATCTACCTCGCCTCGGGAACCTCCGGTGGCATCCTGGCGCCGCTGCTGGCGCTGGGCGCAGGCCTGGGCGGCCTGGAAGCGCTGTTTTTTCCCGGTGCCGATCCCCTGCTGTGGCCGCTGCTGGGCATGAGCGCACTGATGGCCGGCGTCATGCGCATGCCGTTCATGCCGATCCTGTTCGCGCTGGAACTCACCCACAACGCCAGCGCACTGCCCGCATTGCTGGTGGCGTGCACCGCCGCCTACGGCGTCAGCGTGTTCCTGATGAAACGCTCGATCCTCACCGAGAAGATCGCCCGGCGCGGCTTCGACATCTTCCGCGAATACTCGGTGGATCGGCTGGAGCACATGGCGGTGAAAGACGTGATGACCACCGAGATGCTGACCATTCCCGGCGACACCCTGGTACGTGAAGCCGCACGCAGCCACTTCGGCACCGACCAGAAATACCGTGCCTACCCGGTCACCGATGCGGACGGCCATTTGCTCAACATGCTCGATCGCAACGAAATGGCGCGCATGCTGCAGGCCGACGAAGCCGGCACTGCCTGCCTGGCCGACCTGCTGGGCAAGGACCCGGTGGTCGCCTTCCCCGGTGAAAGTTGCAAGAGCGTGGCCATCCGCGCCGCGGTGGAAAAGCTCGACCGCATCCCGGTCGTCGATGCCGATGGCCGCCGCCTGCTCGGCATGGTCACCCGTTACGACCTGCTCAAGCCGTACACCCATTACCACCGGGAAGAACGCGTACGCGAACGTTTCTTCCGCAACGGCAACCACAACGACAAATAACCGAAAGCCGTGCACGCGGCCGCAGTCGCGCAAGCTTGATGCCACTGTCACGCGCCGCTTACCCCGTGCAGCGAAGGATGGGACTCGACCATTCCGGCGCGCTCCATCCGCGCTGCACGACCGGCCCGTGACATGCCGCCGGTCCCATCGAAGGGAGGGCCCCATGAAGAATCGCTGCGTATTTCGCACCAACGACTTGCCCACCGCTCGCGCGGCCATGCAGGCGGCCCACCAGGCCGGCATCGATGACGACGACATCGGCCTGCTGGCTCGCAAGGACATCCAGAAGCTCAGCCGCCCCGGGCAACGGCTGCATAACCGCAATGATTTCTACCCGGCGCTTTGGCGTGGCGCGCTGTGGGGCGGCATTGGCGGCTTGGTGCTGGGCCTGATTGCCGGACTGTTGATCCCTGCCTCGGGATTTCCACTCGAAGGCGCGATAGCCACCTGCGTGATCGGCGCGATCGCCGGCGGCTGCATGAGCGCGGTGGCCGGTGCCGGAATCGCCGACCCGGTGGATCGCCGCTTCAAGAGCGAGATCGACAGTGGCCATATTCTGGTGGTGGTCGACGTTCCGGAGGATCAGCTCACCCGGGTCGAGGCTTCCGTCACCCACGTCGGCGCCGTGCGCCTGCCGTTCGAAACCCCGACCGTCGCCACCTGACGATTGCACGCGCCACGCTCCAAGGCGTGGCGCGTGCATTTCACTTCACCGCGGGCAAGGTCTTCCCGGTCAGCTGCGCGCGTACGTCACGCAACTTGGCCTTGATCGCGGCCTCGTCGGCCGGCCCCGCACGCAACAGCATCTTCTGCCCGACCGACAGCGATTCCAGCGCAGGGTTGGCGTATTCGTAATGGCCGTTCACCGGCGTCAATGCCGGTGCCTGGGCCAGGTCCGGCGTGGCTAGCAGGTTGTCGATCACCGTCACCAGGCGATCATTGAAGTAACCCTTCGGATAACCCAGCTGGCGATAAGCCTGCTGGAACAACGGATATGCGTGGACATACCAATCGACCAGCGCCTTGCTGTCCATGCCTTTCAGCAACTGCATATAGGGCGCGTAGCGCTCGGCATTGCGTGCATCCATCACGGTGGCACCCTGCGCCTGGGTGACCGCGAACGTTCCCTTCGGCGCATGCACCGGCAGGACGGAACGACCCAGCGCGTGACGCGGCAATGCATCGACAGTGGCCACGATGCGCTCGACGATCTGGCCATGGATCAGCAACGAATCCAGGTCCTGGCCACCGGCCAGACCCTGCAATGCAGACAACACGCTGGCATCGCTGTCATCCAGTGCGGGGAGTGGCGCGGTCGAGGCGCTGGCCGGAGCCGACGCCTGTGAAATGGGGTGCTGGATCGGCTCGGCAGCGGGCGTTGTCGCCGCACTGGCCGACGTTGCCGGCATGGCCTCGGACGCCGGCGCTGCCGGATGCATGGCGCGATACGCCATGTAACCACCTGCCGCAATCACGATGACCACCACGATCACGGCCACCACCCAACTACCTGCCGAACTCTGTTTGCTCACTGTATTGCCCCGCGTTGCGTCGATACCTCAGGAAACTCCGGAAAACTGTCATTTCACTGGCTTTTCGCGTCAGCCCATCGGGCAAGTTCCCTGCACCATTCGCCCGGCTGGCACGGGGTGCCGGCCGCGACGCAGCGTCCATGGCTTGCGCAGGCACTGCGCTGCTTTTTCCACTTGCCCAGTTGTTATGACTTGCCTGCCGTCGAATCGTTCATCCCGGCGGCGTAATCCGCCCGGGCGAACCGTCAGTCGCGATGCCGACGCGAGGCATGCGCGCTCGATATTTGCCGGGCCAGCCCGCGAATCCGGAATCAGAACAGCGCCAGCAACACCGGCACCACCACGCCCGCCACCAGCACGCCGCTGACCAGCCGCTGGTTGCGGGTATAGCGATACGCCATGTAGAGCCCGGTCAGCGTGGAAAGAAACAAGGCCAGCGCCACCAGTCCCACGAAGATCTTCAGTGGCAACGCATGGCGCGTCCGTATCGTCGGACGCGGTGCCTCGGCGCCGGCTCGGGCGACAGCCGCCGCACCACGCTCGTCGGCGCCGGCAATCGGCATCGTCGGCGCCGGACGCTTCCGACGCACCGGCACGACCATGGTCTGCTTCTTGTGCAATTGCGCCATCGTCACCAGCCACGCTGGCGGCGTGTAGTCGCTGCCGCGCTGCGTCTCGTGCAGGCTGAACGTCTGCAGGCCACCGGTGAACGCGAAGAACAACAACGCCGGCGCGGTGAAGACGCCCAGATAGAGGTGGAACTGGCGCACGAACTTGAGGACATTGTGACGGATGGACATGAGAATCTTTCGCATTTGAAGCCGCGAACTCTAATGGCAAGTCGCACCACCCCACAAGCGCATCAGCGAAGGTCGCGCGAAAAGCATCGCGAAATTCCGTGGTCACGACCGCTCCGGGCCGTACGCACGGAAAGACCCGGATGAGTCACCCGCAACACGGCATGCGCCGAACGGGACACTTCGGGAAACCTCCGCCTGCCGGTTCTCGAAGCCCGCAAAAAAGCCGGCCGGGCACATGGCCCGGCCGACTCTTCCCCTTTACTTTGCCCTCAGCGTCCCAGGTCGTGCAGGAAGCGGTTGGTGTACTGCAGCGGCGGACCGCTGATCCCGTCACCGGTAGCCCCCGGGCCCGACGAGTTGTCGCGATCCAGCGACCAGAAGTGCAGGCCCGCCAGACCGTTGGCCTTGGCGTAATTGACGATCGTATCCACGTTGGACAGCGTGAAAACCTCGCTGGACGTGTCGTTGATGCCGAGGTCCGGAGTCAGCTCGATCTTGCTGGCCGGAACGCCATAGGTGTGTTCCAGGTTCGTCACTGCCTGGATCGCCGATTGCCCCATGTCGCAGCTGCCGCCAACCACCACGCACAGGCCCGGGCCCGTGCTGCCGTAATCCATCACCATCAGGTTGATGGTGTAGTTCTGCAGATTGGCAGCCTTGATCGCCTGCATCACCGAATTGCCCAGCGTGTTCAGGCCGCCGTAGCTGCCATCCGACGCTGCCAGCGTCTGCAAGGTGAAGGAATAGCGCAGGTTCGGATACAGCGTTTCCGCATACGCTACCGAGGCCACCAGGTTGGTGATCGTCGCTGCCGACTGGCCGCCTTCGATGTCGAAGTCCACGCCGACCATGTGCGGCGACATGTAGCGCGACAGGAACTGCGCCATGCCCGACTCGCTGGAGCAGGAGAACACGCCTGCCTGACCACCGGTGGAAACGACATAGTCCACACCTGCACTGTCCAGTGCCGGGATATTGGCGCTGGCAAAACCCGCGGCCGGAATGCCGCCCCAGTTCTCGCTACCACATTCGCCGGTGGCAAAGGCCAGCGTGATCGCTCCCAGGTTCGGCTCCACCGTGGACACCAGGCTGCCGCTACCGACAACGGGCATCACGGTGCCGGTGACGGCCGTCTGCATGCCGTCGGTGTTCCAGTTGGCATTGATGGTGACGTCCTTGTAGGGACTGAACAGCAAACCGCTCGGCGACGGGGTGGGCGTCGGTGTCGGTGTCGGTGTCGGTGTCGGCGTGGGGGTTGGAGTAGGCGTCGGCGTGGGGGTCGGGCTGGGCGAACCGCCACTGCACGAACCGATCGGCGTCCACGGCTGGCCACTGCCGCTGGCACCGCTGCTGGTGGCCGGATCGTTGCCTTGCGTCCACCAGTTGGCCTTGTAGTTCTCACCATTCTCGCTGACGGTGGCACCACCGTTGTAAGCCGTCGTCGCGTTCCACGCGGCGTCGCAACTACCCGAAGGCGACGGCGTGGGCGTCGGGGTAGGCGTTGGTGTGGGCGTCGGGCTGGGCGAACCGCCACCGCAGGCCCCTTGTGACGTCCACGGCTGGCCACTGCCGCTGGCACCGTTGCTGGTGGCCGGATCGTTGCCCTGGGTCCACCAGTTGGCGCGGTAATTGACACCGTTTTCGCTGGCGGTGGCACCGCCGCTGTAAGCGGTGGTCGAGTTCCAGCTGGCCGCACAGGCCTGCTCTGCGGCAACCCCTGCGTGTGCCGTCTGCACTGGCGCCATGGCCAGCAAACTTACCGACAAGGCCGTGCCGATGGCGCCGCTCAGGGTGCCGAGGGCAAGGCGCGACCATTTTTCCGATCGTTTGGCATGCATTGAACTGTCTCCGGTTGGGATACATCGCTACGAATGCGTTACCAAGGCGAACGACAGCCATCGATCCTGATGGCCGCTTGGGGACAGCCGCCTCGCCGCGTCCTTGCCTCTACTGCGTGTCGTGGGTCAAGCCTGGCCATTACTAGACCGCAATGACAACGTTGTCTAGTGAATTGCAGGCATAACCGCCCTGTGCGACGTCGTAGCGCGATGCACGTCGCACAAATGCCCGCCACCTTTAACCGGCAAATAAGATTCCGCCTGACGACAGCGTCACCCAGACGCAAGTGTCCGTTCATCATTCAAGGCAAAGCAGGTCTGCCGCAGCCGCCGGAATTTGAGCAGGCACGCAAGTGACCACGCCCCCGACAACCCGATGAGCCGACCTTCTTCACAGGCCGGCATGCCCACTTCGCGCAGCGTCTCTTCACACTAGGTGAGGCAGCGTCACATGACGCGGAGGGCTTGCGGGTCATGCACGGATGACAACGATATCCTCATCGCGCAAATCCACTGGCCACGCACGCGCACGGCACCCGATACAGCCCGCCGATGCGCGGAACGGACGCACCTGCCGGAAACGTCCATTCGATCCGGTTTTTCACGCTAAAGTGGAAACCATCGCCGCGTCCGGAATGCCGGCAGGGCCTGTCCCATGCCATCGCCCCATGGAAAAATCCGCCCCCACCTCGCTGGCCAACATCACCGACCTGCTGCTCGATGCCGTCTGCGTGGTGGATACCGAGGGCCGTTACCTTCACGCCAGCGCCGCCTTCGAACGCATCTTTGGCTACACGCCCGCGGAAATCATCGGCAAGCCGATGATCGACCTGGTTCATCCGGATGATCGCAAGCGCACGTTGCTGGCGGCCGGAGACGTCATGCGCGGCAAACCCCTGCTGAACTTCCAGAACCGCTATGTGCGCAAGGACGGGCAAATCGTCCACATCATGTGGTCGGCGTGCTGGTCCGAAGCAGATCAGGCACGCATAGCGGTGGCGCGCGACATCACCGAACTGAAGCGCGCCGAAACCATCCAGGCCGCGCTGTATGCCGTCTCGGAAGCCGCCTTCACCACCCGCGATCTGATGGCGCTGTTCCAGCAGATCCACCGCATTGTCGGCGACCTGCTGCCGGCCCGGAATTTCTTCGTCGCCCTGCGCGACGAGCAACACGACCGGCTCGACTACCCCTACTTCGTCGACGAGCACGATGGCGTACCGGAATCGCAGCCCATGGACTCGGACGCACTCAGCGTCGAAGTGGTGCGCACCGGCAAGGCCATGCTGCTCACGTCCGACCAGTGCCAGGCGCTTCGCGCAGGCGGTCGGTGCCTGACCGGCCACCAGGCGCTGGACTGGCTCGGCGTGCCGCTGCGCGCACGGCGCGGTGTCATCGGCGCGCTGGTGGTGCAAACCTATGCCGGCGACGTGCGCTACACCGAACACGACAAGACCCTGCTGCAATTCGTCTCCATCCAGGTCGCCTCCGCCATCGAACGCAAGCAGGCCGAGGCACGCCTGCAACACGTGGCGCAACACGACCCGCTCACCGACCTGCCCAACCGCGAACTGTTCCACGACCGACTCGATGTCGCGATGGCCCGCGCCCGCCGCGAAGGCGAACCCCTGGCCTTGCTCTATATCGACCTTGATCGCTTCAAGCGGGTGAACGACAACTACGGTCACGACGCCGGCGACATGCTGTTGCGCGAGGTTGCCGCCCGGCTTCGGCAATGCGTGCGCGAGTCGGACACCATCGGCCGGTTCGGCGGAGATGAATTCGTCGTGTTGCTCGGCCATCTTCGCCTGCCCGGGGATGCAACCACCGTCGCCACCAAGATCCGTCTGGCGCTGCATCATCCCTATGCGATCGGCCACCATCGCCTGGAAGTGGCGGCGAGCATCGGCATCGCGTTCTTTCCTTCGCACGGCGAGAGTCGCGAGCAGTTGATTCGCAGTGCCGATGAAGCGATGTACCGCGCCAAGCGGCAAGGTGGCAATCGCCTGCACACCGGAACGCTGGTCGACCTGTCGCGCTGAAGAGCACAGGCCGATGTCGGGCCGGGCAACCCTTTGTTTCGCGCCATGCGGCAACCGTGTCGGACAGATGCAGCCATCCGCAGCCGCTCGCTTAGTGCGGCGCACCAATCAAGCCCGGCGATTGCCTGCGAGCCCTTGCTACGCGGGGCCTCTCGCCTCATGCGACCTTATGTCGCAGCGCACGCTGCCATTCGGGCGACCACGCGCTATCGTCATTCCACATGCCCATGGCTCGGAGGAGTTGATGGCAAAGCAGGCAATGCACGGCGTCGAAATGATGGTCCTGATGCGCTGGCCGGTCGGTGTCCTGATCGGTCTGGTTGTTTGCCTCGCCACGCATTACGGCTCGGGTAGCCACGCGGCACTGATGCCGGTCGGTGGCCACGAGCATGACCTGCTTGCCTGGACATGGCTGGGCGCCTGCTGGCTCGTCGCGGCGTTTACCGCTCCCGGCTACCGTCAGCGCCGGCACCGCCTGGATATCCGCCATCAGCTCGATCGACTGGCCGCCCTACCCCAAGCCACCTTCGAGGAAAACATCATCGAGGCCTTCCACCGTCGCGGCTACGTGGTGGAAGACAGCTTGCGCGACGAGGCCGGATTGGCGGAACTGCTGCTCTATCGCAACGGTGCCACCGTGCTGGTGCAGTGCCGCGGCTGGCGCCAGCGCTCGCTCGATGTCGACGCGGTCCACGACGTGCACGCGCATATGCTGATCCAGCATGCGGGCTCCGCGCGCATCCTCGCCATCGGCGATTACACCGAGCCGGCATGGAAGCTCGTCGTCGGCAAGCCGGTCGAACTGATTTACGGCGAAACCTTGCTCAACCTGTTGCAGGAAGCACAACAGCCGCCGGTGCCGAACGTGCGCACGCTGAGCCGCCCATCCACGCGACACTCGCGCCATCAAGCGCTGCGCCTGGTCCGTTGACGTCGGCTTGATGCCGGGTGACTCGACCTTTGAGTCGCCCGGTATTCCACAGAACAAACTTCAGCGCTTGTCCTGTGCCACCGACAGGCCGATCAGCCGCGACACCACCAGCGCCACGTACATCACGCCGGTGAACATCTCCAGATCGCTCACCGCCTTGGCCATGCCACCGACCGGCACCACGTCGCCGATGCCGGTGCAGGACAGCATGACGAAGCTGAGGAACATCAGGTCGCTCCAGTTGGCCGGCGATGCCGTGCCTGTAGAAACGGACGCTGGCTGCAAGGCCACGCACAACACCAGCAGATACGCGAAGGCCCATACCAGCAGGGTGAAAGTGGCGCCGGCCGCAAACAGTTCGTCGGAGGTCGCCCGGC
Source organism: Rhodanobacter glycinis (assembly GCF_900114325.1). Classification (GTDB taxonomy): domain Bacteria; phylum Pseudomonadota; class Gammaproteobacteria; order Xanthomonadales; family Rhodanobacteraceae; genus Rhodanobacter_A; species Rhodanobacter_A glycinis. The sequence continues at coordinate 5,808 of NZ_FOSR01000001.1, read as the reverse complement.
GGTCGGCCAGCATGTACGCGATCAGGCGACTGGCTGCGTAGAAGTAGAACAGCGCCTCCAGCCCCGCATGCCACGCGCGCAGCTCGTCATGGCCGCCGCCGAGGTAAAAGCCGCTCGCCAGCACCGCCAGCACGGCAAGGCATACCCCTGGCCAGATGCGCGCAGAGGTGTAGCGGATCATGCGCAACGCCAGCAGCAGGATCACCACGCCGAAGATGCCCAGCAGCATGCGTGCCGCGTGCATGTCTTCCACCAAGGGATACAACGGAATGCATAGCAGCTGCGCCAGCAGCAGCAAGGCCGAAGGATGCCTGCGAAACTGTATCAGCCAGTGATCGCGGGGCACTCGTTGCGAAATCGTCTCGGTCATCGAAGAACATCCTGTCTCGTGGTCACCACGCCATGAAAGCACAGCCGGCGGCATTTGCGCGACGAAGATCCGCCCGGTGACGGCGGCACCGCACGCCATCCCAGTCGGCGATCCGCGCAGCGGGATGTCGATTTCCTCCTCGCCGGATCGTCGCCATGACAAACCCGCCAACGGATACGTCAATGACACCCGCCCTGCCCCGACTCTATGCCCACCCGTTCTCCTCCTACAGCCAGAAGGCGCTGGTGGCGCTGTACGAAAACGACACACGCTTCGACTATCGTTCGCTGGAAGATGCCGACGCCCAGGCCGAGCTGGCTGCCGCGTGGCCCATCAAACGCTTCCCGATTCTGGTCGATGGCGGGCACGTCATACTCGAAGCCAACTGTGTCGTCGAATACCTGGATTTGCACTATCCGGGCCCGACACGCCTGATTCCCGCGGACGCGGAAACCGCGCTGGACGTGCGCATGCTGGATCGCTTCTTCGACAACTACATCTCGACGCCTATACAAAAGGTGGTGGACGACAGCCTGCGGCAAGAGGATCAACGTGACCCGACCGGTGTGACCCGGGCAAAAGCCACCCTCGACACCGCCTATGCCTGGCTCGACCGTCGCATGGCAGGTCGCACATGGGCCGTCGGCGACACCTTCAGCCTGGCCGATTGCGGTGCGGCACCGTTCCTGTTCTATGCCGACTGGACGCACCGCATCGGCGCCCACTTCCGCCATGTGCATGCCTATCGCCAGCGCCTGCTGGCGCGCCCTTCATTTGCCCGCGCGGTGGACGAGGCCCGACCGTATCGTCATTACTTCCCGCTCGGCGCGCCCGATCGCGACTGAGACGAGGAATCCGCTGGCGGGAGGCGCCCGCCTCGACATCCGGCGTGGATTTTCATGCAACAGGAAAGTTGCCCTTTTGAATCATTCGGCGCAACATGCAACTTGAATGTTGCATGTAATCCTGATTACCCGCACGGGCCATCCCATGAACCCATCGACCACCGATCGCATCGAACGCCAGGTCTTCCTGAAAGCGCCCCGCTCCCGGGTCTGGCGAGCACTGGCCGAGGCCGAGTCATTCGGCGAATGGTTCCGCGTGGACCTCAGGGGCAAGCACTTCGCGGAGGGCCAGCGCGTGGAAGGCCACATCACCTGGCCGGGCTCCGAGCACATGGTGTGGAGCGTCGTGATCGAGCGCATCGAGCCCGAGCGGCGCCTGGCTTTCCGCTGGCATCCCTATGCGATCGACCCGGCCGTGGACTATTCGCACGAGCCCACTACGCTGGTGGAATTCACCCTTGAAGACGCACCCGGCGGAACCCTGCTGCGGCTCGTGGAATCCGGCTTCGACCGCATCCCGCCGGAGCGGCGCAACGAGGCATTCCGCATGAACAGCCACGGCTGGGACGTGCAGATGGGGAACATCGAGGCCTATGTCGTCACGCACTGAACCCGCCCCTGCAACACGGTCCAGGCGAACGCCCGTACTGCAGCAGCACGCCGCCGTCTTCGCGGCACTGGGCGACCCCACCCGCTTGCGGCTGGTCGCCGCGCTGTGCACAGGGGGCGCGTTGTCCATCGCCCAGCTCACGGCCGGCACCGCCATCACTCGCCAGGCCGTCACCCGCCACCTGCAAGTACTGGCCGATGTCGGGCTGGTGCAGGACGCGCGAATGGGGCGCGAGCGTCGCTGGGCATTCGAGCCTGCGCCGCTGGAGGCTGCACGACGCTCGCTCGAACAGGTCAGCCGGCAATGGGACCAGGCCCTGGAACGACTACGGGCCCGCGTGGAGGCTTGAATGGCCGTGGGCATGCGCAATCCATGCCCACGGATAACGCGCCCGTTACGCCATGCCCTGTCGGCGCGGCAACGTCCAGCCCGGCCGCACGAAGTGGCAGGTATAGCCATCCGGAAAATGCTGCAGGTAATCCTGATGCTCCGGCTCGGCTTCCCAGAAGTCGCCCGCGGGTACCAGTTCGGTCACCACCTTGCCCGGCCACAGGCCCGAGGCATCCACGTCGGCGATGGTGTCCTCCGCGATGCGCTTCTGCGCCTCGCTGGTGTAGAGGATCATCGAGCGGTACGAACTGCCGCGATCATTGCCCTGCCGGTTCGATGTGCTCGGGTCGTGGATCTGGAAGAAGAACTCCAGCAGCGTGCGATAGTCCGTGCGCGCCGGATCGAACAGGATCTCGACCGCCTCGGCATGCGTGCCGTGATGGCGGTAGGTCGCATTCGCGACGTCACCGCCGGCGTAACCCACGCGCGTGGAAACCACGCCGGGCTGTTGGCGGATCAGTTCCTGCATGCCCCAGAAACACCCCCCCGCGAATACCGCGCGCTCGGTGCTCATGACGCGTCCTCCACCTGGTCCAGATACGCACCGTAGCCCTCGGCCGCCATCGCTTCGCGCGGCACGAAGCGCAGCGACGCCGAGTTGATGCAATAACGCAGGCCACCGCGGTCGACCGGACCATCCGGGAAGACATGGCCGAGGTGGCTATCGCCATGGGCCGAGCGTACTTCAGTGCGAATCATGCCGTGCGTGCGGTCATGCAATTCGCTCACGTTGGCCGGCACGATCGGCTTGGTGAAGCTGGGCCAACCGCAATGCGAGTCGAACTTGTCGGACGAAGCAAACAGCGGCTCGCCCGACACCACGTCGACATAGATGCCGGGGGCCTTGTTGTGCAGGTACTCGCCGGTACCGGGACGTTCGGTGGCGCTCTCCTGGGTCACCCGATATTGCTCGGGCGTCAGGCGCGACAGGGCTTCAGGTGTCTTGCGATAGTCGGACATGGCTTACCTCCTGCGTACATTTCGCTACGGCAGAGATGGTGGTTACATCACCGCAGCAAAAGGGCAGGCATGCCTGCCTGCCCTTTTCCACAATCGGCACACCCCACGTGACGCCAACGGTCCCATCGCGCCAACAAGCCGTGCCTACTTGGCCTGCAGGGTGGCGAAGGCTTTCTTGGCATCCGCGTGCGCGCCATCCAGGGTGGTGGCCTTCAGGCCTTGCCGTGCCTGGCTCAGCGCCGTATGCAAGGTGGCTTCGGCAGCGGCATCGCCCTTGGCGTCGACGATGGCGCCCTGCCCCATGCCCTTGCACGGATCGCCGGCCTTGGCATCGAACCCCTTGCCGTCCGGCCCCACCAGGCAATTGACGACGTGGTGCAGGTGCGTGTGCGTCATCTTCAGACTGGTCGCACCCAGGGCCATGCCGGCATGGGCATCCGCCGTGGCCATCTGCTTGGATACCGCACTACTTGCATCCGCCGCCGATGCGCCCATCGGCAAGGCCACCGCAAGCAGGAAAACCGGCAGACAACATGTGAATGGCTTCCTCATGACACGACTCCGGGGTAACGCGGCAACGCCGCAGTCTCCCGAGCATAGGCCTGTGCGGGTGAGCAAAAAAGAAAAGAGGCAGGCAAAACCCGCAACGGATGCCGCCTGAAGCCAGCACGTGCGCCGCGAAACACACGCGGGACCTGCCGGATACGCATTCCGGCCAGCGCAATCACCCGTTCCAGTCACATGTGATCAGGGCACTCCGAATGCTCACCGCTGAGGGCTCGCCGTTCGGGCTGGGCTGGAATCGGCCAGAAGCAGCCGTTCCGCGGAGCCGCCCGCAGTCTGCTTGACCACGGTAATAACTCGGCATATCTTCGACCCCGGTATTAGGGGGATTGTCATGAAAACTCGTCTTTTTCTTAGCAGTACCGCCGCTCTTGCGGCCGCACTGCTCGCTGCTCCAGCGTTGGCCACGAATCTTCCCACCCAGAATCATCAGGTGGCTGCCGTGGTTGCAGGTAGCTTACCTGCCAACCCGACCACCTTGGTTCCCGACTTGACCATTGCTCCAGCCGATCAACAGGTCGCTTTTGCAAGTCATGAAAGTCACTCGTCTCATGCATCCCACTCCAGCCATTCCAGCCACACGTCCAGCAGTTTTGTCTGATGACGGGCATCCGTATCCCCGCCCGATTGGTGGGTGATAGCGTAGAGATTGAGTTCGACGAGTCGGTCTACTCACTGGATACTCTCCAGAGGGCATCTTTGAAGTATTCAGATCTGGCATCTATAGCGATAAGCCGAAGTGCCTCGGGTTCTCTTTGCGCGAAAGCTACACTTTTTGAAGATGCCAGCATCACTGCCGATGAGCTCGGAAAGGTCCTTGTGAATGAAGTGATGGATCAGTCACTGCGCGAGCGCATCGCCCAACAAACGTCCACGGAACGCAACCTGATCCTCTCATACACGTTCTCGCGGTCGAAGTTGATCAGTGGCTAATGCTGAGTAGAAAGTTCAAGGATCTCTCGCACTTTCGCCAGACGGAAGAGCGTGGTTATCGGCTGCTGCCGCTTCGCTTCACCGCCCTCAACAGTGAACGCTATGTTGTCAGCAACATGGTCGGCGAATACTTGGTGCTCGGCCGCAACCTCATCGAGGATCTTGTTGAACATAGACTGGTGTCAGGTACATCACTCTACGACGATCTGAAGTCCAAGCACTTCATCTATGACGAGGACAGCCAAGCGGCATTGCCTCTTCTCGGGCTGAAGTATCGAACCAAGCTCACACAGGCTTCTCACTTCACGGGCCTGCACATCTTTGTTGTCACGCTGCGCTGCGACTATTCATGCCCTTACTGCCAGGTATCGCGCCAGACTGACGACAAAATGGCTTTTGACATGAGCAAAGAGACAGCCGACCGTGCTGTTGATATGGTCTTTCTGAGCCCGAACCCCTCGATCAAAATCGAATTTCAAGGTGGTGAGCCGCTTCTTAATTTCCCTCTCATCCAATACATCGTTGGAAGAGCGGAAAGTCTAAACGAGACGTTTAAACGCGACCTTCGCTTCGTGATTGCAACGAACCTCAGCTTTCTTACGGATGAGGTTATCGAATTCTGCTCGACTCACGGCGTTGATCTGAGCACCAGTCTCGATGGACCCGCTTCGCTCCACAATAAGAACCGGCCTCGTCCGGGGAAAAATGGCCATCAGTTGGTCGTCGAAAATATTAAGCGAATTCAGCGGCGACTTGGCAAACATCGAGTGTCAGCACTGATGACGACAACACTTGAGAGCCTTTCTCAAGTTCGAGTGCCGGCGTAGCGCCATCGATGCGCGCAAGGCGCGCGGCAAGGGGTACGCGATGAGTCTTCAGGTACGCAAGCGCATCGAGCAGGGTTTTGGCTGGATCAAGACTGTTGGCGGGCTGGACAAGTTGCCGCTGGTATCGCTGCCCAAGGTGCGTGGTTGGGTGACGTGGACGTTTGCGGCATACAACCTGATCCGACTCGGCGGCATTGGCGAGTGGTGGAATCCATCGCCAACGTGAGCCGCGACGGGAGGCGTGCGCCCGGAACCTGGAAAAGGGTCTTCACCCAAACGGACATGCACCTGCTGCGATAGAAAAACTCT
>NZ_FOSR01000007.1 GCF_900114325.1 Rhodanobacter glycinis | reverse complement strand
AGGCGTTACGGATGGCGGCCATGGGTTTACGCCGCAGCCAGACCGCGCTCGGAGCGTATCACCGGCGCATGCTGGCGCGGGTGGAGAAAGCCAAAGCCATCACCGCGACGGCGCACAAGCTGGCGCGATTGATCTACACCCTGCTGACCAAGGGCGAGGCCTACGTCGATCAGGGGCAGACCTACTACGAGGAGCGGCATCAGCAGCGCGTGGTACATCAACTCCAAAAGCGCGCTGCCATGATGGGCTACAACCTCGTACCGATTCCGTCCGCCCCATGAAACAGACAAGCAAAACAAGGGGTTATTTTTCTGTTTCTGAAGAGGGGGCAGAGGAAATCCGAGCCCAACCGGCCGCTATGGGTCGGCTGCTGCCGGTCGATTGTGCCCAACCGGTGACCCCCAGCCAGGTGGTTAGCCAGTTGGCAACACTGGTCAAGTCTTGTGCCAGCCCTGGTCAACTGTGCTAGCTCGCTGGCAATACGGCAATACGCACAACCTCGATCATTCCACGCGGAATCCATTGGGGTATGCAGAGTGATGGATCGGCGTCTGTAGGAATGATTTCTACCGTGTCCACTCCAGCGGAATCAACGCTTGCGTCGCGGTGCGAGCAGTTCCGACCGTCCCACCGACACACGGAAAGGTTCCGGCGGCTCCGGATCCGAGAACCCCGCGGCCCTGATCGCCGCATCCAGTCCGCGATACCCGGCAACACGCTTCGGACCACGCAGTGTGTTCGTCCCTTCGTTCCAAGTATGCACCATCTGCTTGGCGATGCCTCGCCACAGCGGCTCATTCTTCGCAGCTTCGATGACCTCGCGGCCCACCTCCACCGCCGACTCGCACAGCTGTTCCACCATCTGCGCGTAATCCCGCGGCGCGATGCCCAGGCGCGTGTTGAAGAAGCGCTCCAGCGACTTGCCCGGCGCCCAGGTCTGACGCCCCTCAATGGACAGGCCCGGAGGGTTGGTGGCGTAGCGCGGATAGGCCTGCGTGGTCACCACGTCATAGACCGGCGTATAGGTCACATCGGCCAGGGCGGTGTAGTACAGGGCCACGTTCTTAGCATGGCAGTCCGCGTTGCGCACAACGTAGTTGGTCAGCAGCTGCCACCCTAGCTGCAGCAGCTGCGCCCGCGTCGTACCCGCGGGCAGATAGGCCCGGGTTGCGTTGAGCACCTTTTCGGTGGTCGTGGCGTACTTCTCGTGCGGGGGCAGGCCCAGCAAGCCGCACGCATCCTCCAGCCCGTAGCGCGGCCGTCCGTGCGCGTCGACATCGAAACGATCCACGACCAGCACCCGGCCGTCCTGGGACATCCGCGCCTTGACGACCGGCACGACGCCCAGGCGTTCCAGCACCCGCAGGCTGTAGAACTCGTTAAAGCCCAGATACGGTGTGCTGTCGTCCGAGCCCTTGATGATGTGACGGCTGGTCCGCAACGTCGGCTTGCCCAGCGGCATGGCCTCGTCACCGTCCGACTCCGGTGCGATGAACTTGGGCACGGCACCGGAGATGGCTGCCCGCGCATACCGGCGCACGAGCTCGGCAAAGTGCCCGGCCGTGTTGTCCCCCGCCAGCAGTTCCTCGACGTGCAAGGGCGCCAGGTCCGTGCCGGGCGGCACGCCTTCCGGCGTCACCGTCACGCGCCCGATGCCCATGCCACCCACCACGGCCAGCAAGGACAAGTCGGTGCCGTCGAGCAAGGGACCGAAGGCCTCGCGGATGACCCCGAGCAGATACCCTTCGGGGAGATTCTGCCGAAAGAACGGATGCAGGTCGCGCGGCCAGCGCCATGCCTGTTCGCGCACCGGCATGGTCAGGCTGACGAAATCCGTCGGCGCCACACCTGCGTCGTACTGCAGGACGTATTCGTCGCGCTCGCGATAGAGCTGCGCCACCTTGCGCCCCAGCACCTGGACATCGAGCCTCATGCACCGTCTCCCCGGCGCTGCTCGGCCAGGATGTCTTCGAGCGTCCTGGCATGCCCATGCTTGACCGCCTTCAGGTCGTAACCGGCCGCCTCCAGCAGCCGTACCAGGGCGGACACGCTCATGTCCCCCTTGGCCAGGGTTTCCATGCGCGCCACGGTGGTGCGAGCCACCCCGGCCCGGCTCGCCAGTTCTTCCTGGGAGAGCCCGGCTTCCCGGCGCACCTGCTTCAGCAATTCAGCCACGTTCGCGAGCATCGTCATTTGTAGCCTCTGGGCAGCATGGACGAGAGAACATGGGTAAACTGTAGCCCAAGGGACACAATACGTCAAGTCTCCTCGTAGCCCAAAGGCTACAGGAGCCGTGTCGAGCAGCCATCCTGTAGCCCACGAGATACAAAACATGGCAATCGGATGGAACCCCAGAGGAGTCAGTTCGATGGAATCCAGTCCCTCGAAATCCTGTCCATCCGTGCTCCCTGGCATCGCCCCTCACCCGTACTGATGAAGCCATGGCACACGCTCGATCCCCCTCCATCACCACCAGTAAGCCGGCTTCTCCGGCTCCGGAGCATCCAGAATGAGATCGAAGACGGGGATCATCGGATCCAGCCAGTCGGCCTTGGCCCTGGCCCAGCCGATCCAGTCCACCAGCTCATCGGTAAGCTCGCCTTTCAATGTCGCCGCGTGTTCGACGGCATCCACGTAGGCACGAAGGCGCGTTGCCCGCTCCCACTTCGTCGCCTCGGTTTCCAGAGCTTCAAACAGCCCGCGCTCCCGTTTGCGCTGTTCCATGATCCGGGCGTAACGCTCCTTCGCCAGGCGCCGTCGCTCCTCCTCCCTCGCCTGATGCTCCTCGCGTTCGCGGATTTCCGTGGCAAGGAGAATGAGGCCGGAAACAACCTCCGGGAATCGCCGTTCGAGTGGCGTGCGTTCCGTATCGTTCCAGCTTCGGGCCGGCCATCGCCCGGCCGTTATGGTGAGGATGCCGGTCGCGAGATAGTCGTATCTCGGCGTCCCCGGATACTCACCCCGGGCGTAATGGGACAGTTTCCAGTAGCGCTCCTTGGCTTTCGTTTCCTCCGGGGTGTCCACATGTTCCTTGCGCCTGACACGCTCGGTGAGGCTCAGCTCCACCCGGGTGCCCTTGATGGTCAGCACGGTGCGCTTCTTCTCCGGATCCACTTCCACCGCGGAACCACGCTTGGCGAACTCGAGGATCAATGCATTGAACAAATCGAGCGCACGGTCCAGTGAACCGCGTGACACCTCGACATGCAGGACTTCGGCCGGCGCCGAGACCACCCCCTTCTCCAACTTGACGTCACCCTTTGCCAGCCGCTTGCCTGCCGCCACCACCAACGGGTGCCGATCGATGGGGCCGGCGGGAACCTCGATCACCTGCCTGGTTTCCCGCACACGACGCCTGACCTCATCTTTTTCCTTGACTGCTTCCGGGTCGAGGCGCGTCAGGCTGGCGGCCTGCCGATAACGGCCATGCGTCGACAACGGCGTGCGCTGCGGCTTTGCCCCGGCCCGCACCTTCGCCCAGTACCCGCGCGCCGGCAGCGGAATGCCCATCGTCCTGCAGAGCTTGGCCAGCCCGACATCCGACAGTCCGTAGCGCTTGGCCACCTCCGTCACCGGATCCGCCCACACCTCGTCATAGAGAGTCTCACGACTGACCTTCTGGCTCATGGCATCCGCTCGCTAGGGCTCTGGCACTGTTGCCGGTACACAACAGTTTCAGGAATGTCGTCGATACGGATGCCGGCAAAGGCACCAACCCGGATCGCTCGGCGCCTCGCCATCTCCTCTCGGGCCGATCCTCTCACAGGAGTTCACTGATGATTATTTCAAAATCGGTCTCAATGAAAATCCAGCGGTGCGTATCCAGTGCGCCGGACAGAGGCGTGGGACCCTTCGGCCGATGCGCGACCAGGTGACTGACGCTACCCACGGCCCCACCTTCTTTCCACCACGGACGATCGTGATCGGCCGGCGATCTACCGCAAAGTGCGCATGATGCCGTGCTGTTCGATCAGTGACCTCACGTCTTCCACACGCCATGCCGTGATTCGTGGCCCCAGCACGTGGGTGGGTTGCGGGTAACGACCGGATTTGACACCTGCCCACCAGGTGGATCGCGACACCGGGATGATCGGTGGCGTTGCCGGCCGCCCCCTCGTCGCCGGCCTCCCGATGATCTGCGCCAGACGCAGATAGCCGGTGCCAGGCAGCATGTCTGCGGTGGCAGCTTTCTCTTCCATGGTCTTCTCCCGGCAACTCATGTGTTCCCGCCACGCGTCTTGATCGCGCACGCCCGTCTGTACCCCCGATCCCGTGCCATGAACGCTTCGAGCATGTGTGGGATGAGCGTCACGGCATCAACCGGCTCGCCATAGGTCTGCCCGTGCATCGTTGCGTAGCGTTCCAGTTCCACCTTGAGCGCCGCCGCGCAGGCAAAGGTGACTTTTACGACCTCCGTCCGAGGTAACGGGCCAAGCCGCAGTTTTTTCGGGGACGTGCTCATGGCATCGGCCCTCCCTGGACAAAAAGCGGCTGGTACGGCCGCAGCACCAGATCCTTGTTCACCATCACGTTGACCGGGAACCCAGGCCGCACGGTCAGCGTCGGCTGGACACTCAGGTTGCGCCGGGTGAACTCCTGGCCGACCTGGTTGGCAGTGTCCTGCGCGCTGTCGCGCAAGGCGATCACCGCGTTGCCGTTGACGTCGCCCTCGTTCGAGACGGCCAGCTCGGAACTGACGCCGAGCAGCGTGGACAGCGCCGCGCCACCCAGGATGCGACCCCAGTGCCAGTCCACCCCGTCCTCTAGGCCGGCATAGCCGGCCGGATCGATACCGGGCAGCTTGTCCAGGGCGATCGACGAGGTGTCGGGCAGCACCAGTCGCAGCCAGACCAGCAGCACGCGCCGCTGCCCGAACGCCACCTGGCTGTCGTAACGGCCGATCAGGCGCGAGCCCTGCGGGATCAGCAGGTAGCGACCCGTCGCGGTGTCGTACACCGGTTGGGTGACCTCGGCGATGATCTGCCCCGGCAGGTCGGAATTGATGCCCGTCACCAGCGCCGCCGGGATGATCGTCCCGGCCATCACCGTGTACGGTGAAGCCGGCGCCTGCAGGGTGCCGGCATTGCGGGTCGCGGCATCGCCGCCTTTGGCCAGGAACGCTTCCTTCTGGTCCTGCCGATTCTGGATCGTCGTCGGATCGTTGGGCTGTGCAGCCGTCGACGCCGACCCGTTCCCCACCGGATTGAACGCGCCGGCCGCGGTGTTGGCCCCCGACACGGCATTCGCCGGCATCCCAGCCGCCTCGGCATTGCCGGCTGTATGACTGGTGCGGAAGAACACCGACGAGCGCGCGATTTCCTCGGCCTGGCGCTGCCGGTCCACGCTCTCGGCCGATGGACCGGGATTCGTTGCGCTACTGGGCAGCGGTGGCGCAGCCGAAGCCGCACCCCAGTCGCCTGGCAGCGGCGGCCCGAGCTGCGGCACGCTGGCGGCCGGTACCGGCTTGGCCGGCAGTTTCGAGTAGTCAGCCGGCAACTGGTCCAGGTCATCGGCCCGGGCGACCCGATCGACGTTGACCAGGTTGGTCTGATCCTCCGAACCGCGCCGCCCCTTCGATTGCAGTGCCCACATCGACGCGCCGGCAATGACCGCCGCCAGCACCGTGGCGGATATCGCCAGCGTGCGACGGTTGAGCCGCGTCACCGGACGCGGCGCGGCACGCAGCGCGACACCCTCGGGCGCGACCTTCGGCGCAGACGAGGCAGCGCGATCAGTCGTGTCCATGACCGGCTCCTGCCGCGACGCCATCGGTGCGCTCGATGCGCACCACGGCGGCCTTGTCGCCGCCCAGACGCAGCTCGGCCGCACCGAACAGGCGATCCACGATGTCGTAAGGCGCGTGGAACCGGTAGTCCACCAGCTCGCCCTTGCCGTCCGCTCCGACGACGAACAGCGGCGGCAACTCGCCCTGCGCGATGCCAGCCGGGAACTGGATATAGACGTGCCGCCCGTCGTCGAACGCGCGTACCGGCTTCCACGGCGGGCTGTCGCCCGTGATCGCGTAGCGGAAGTGCAACTGGTCGAGCGACAGTCCTTCGGCGGCGGGCGCCTGCGCCTCGGCGGCTTGCGCCTGGACCTGCAAGGCCAGCATCTGGTCCTTCGGATACTCCCACGACACGGACGCCATCCACGCCTTCGCGGTGGACGTGAGCTCCAGCAGGTAGGTGCGCCGGCTCGTGGTGATGACGAGGTTCGTCGTGATGCCCGTGCGCACCGGCTTGACCATCACGGCGACGCGCCGGCTCGCACCGCTGCCGCTCGCGGTATCGCCCACGATCCATTGCACGGTATCGCCGGCGGCGACCGTCACCAGTGCCTCGCCCGGCTGCAAGCTGATGACCGTCACGCGGCCGGGGCTCGTATAGATCTGATACAACGCGCCGTCGGAGAACGGCCAGACCTGGATCGCGTTGATGTAGCCCTCGCGCGTGGGCGACACGCTGGCCTCGGCGTTGGCCTGCTCCACACGCGACTGCGGATCGGCAGGCACCGACGGCGGCTTGGCATCCGCGGCGTCCGGCAGGGGCTTCATCTGACCCGGCAACGGCAAGGGCTTGGGCACCGCCACGACCGCGACGGGCTTCGCCGGCTCGGGCAGCGGCTCGGCTTTCACGGACTCGTCCAGTGAAATGGACGGCGGCGGCCTGCCCTGCGTGGCGCAGCCCGCAAGCGCACTCGATAAACCGACGATCGCAAGGGCGGTGATGACGTGTTTCATGACTTCTTCGCTCCTTCGGGCGCGTCCAGGTCGCGGCTCCAGGACAGCCCATTGATGTAGATGCCGAGGGGATTGCGGCGCACCTGCAGTTCGGTGCGCGGGGTCTGCATGACGAGGGTGAGCATCGCGGTCCACTGCTCGATGCCGGTGGGCGTGCCCTCGTGGTAATGCTGCTCGGTCCAGCGCACCTGGAACGACGCATCGCTGACGCGCACCACGCTGGTCACGTCTACCGAGATGGAGTCCTGACCGACGTGGGCGAACGGATCGTGGGCGCGCGCGTAGTCGTTCAAAGTGGCTGCGCCTCGGTCGGTGGTGTAACCGTAGGCTTCGAGCCAGTGCTGCCGTACCACGACCGGATCGATCGACAGCGCGCGCACGTCGGTGATGAAGCGCGCCAGGTACCAGGCGATCTGCGCGTCGGTCGGCTTGTAGGGCGTCACCGCTGCGCCCACCGCGCGTACCTCACCCGCGTGATCGACCTCGACCACGTAGGGCGTGACGCGCGACTGGCCGGATTGCCAGACGAGGCCAGCGGCCATCAGCAGCGCGAGCCCCAGGCAGCCGAAGGCCATCAACCGCCAATTCTTCGCCTGCACGCGCGCGCTGCCGATGCGTTCGTCCCACACCTGCGCTGCGGCCTGATACGGCGTAGCGGGTACGGGAGATTCGCTGTAGCGCACACCGGGTCGTTTGAAGGGCATGATTCGCCCCCTTACTCGTTCGAGGAATCGTGAAGTTCCGGCGCGGCCCCGCCGCCGCCGTGATCAGCCGAGCGCACGACGTGCGCAGCCGTCGAGGCGCCATGCGCAACGCGCTGACGGCGTTGCAGGCGCCGCGCCCAGTCGGGTGCCTGGTGATCGGTGGAAGAGGCGGTACCGCCCGGTGAGGTATCAGAGGGTCCGCTGGCAGCGGATGCCGCCGCGGGAGTCGAACCCGCCGTCGCGGCCACGCGATCGCGCATGGCGCGAGCACCGGCAGCGACACGCTCGCCAGCCGCCCGGGCGCCGCTGCGTGCGACGTTGGCCATGCCGGCCCCGAACGCACGCGTGCCCGAAGCGCCGGATGCCGTCGCACCGGCGCGATAGGCGGATGCGGCGCCGCTGGCCGCGCGCGCCGTTCCCACCGCGCCCCGCGCGGCCAGGCGTGTGCCCGCCGCTACCGCGGCACCGCCGCTCGCCACGGCCGCACCGCCCGCGACTGCGAGGCCCGCCGCACCGAGGGCCGTGCCGACCGCCGCGCCGGCACCGAGTTGCGGTGCTCCGGACACCAGGCCCGTGGCGATGCCCGGCCCGAAGACACCTAAGCCCAGCATCGTGAGCGACGCCAGCATGACGGCGAGCGCGTGATTGAGCGACGGACCGGCGCCCGTCGAGGCCTGGAACTGCCCGAAGATCGTCGAGCCGATGCCGACGATCACGGCGAGCACCAGCACCTTGATGCCCGATGCCACCACGTTGCCCAACACCTTCTCGGCGAGGAAGGCTGTCTTGTTCCACAGCGCGAACGGCACCAGCACGAAACCGGCCAGCGTGGTCAGCTTGAACTCCACCAGCGTCACGAAAAGCTGCACGGCCAGGATGAAGAAGCTGATGACCACCACGACCCAGGCGAACAACAGCACCACGATCATGTCGAGGTTGCTGAAAACGGCGGTAATGCCGTGGGACATCGTGCCGACCTGTTGCAGGATCGGCTGGCCGGCCTGGACGCCGATCTGCGCCAGCCGCCCCGGTTGCAGGAAGTTGTCGATGCCGACCGTCGAGCCGGTCGCCAGCAGCCCGAGACCCGCGAACGAGCGGAACACGATGCCGGCGAGCGTATTGAAGTTGCCGATGATGTAGGCGAAGGCGCCAACGTAAAGCGTCTTGCGGATCAGCTTGGCCAGCACCTCCTCGCCGCCCATCGCCCAGAACAGGCCCGCGAGCGTCATGTCGATGACGATCAGCGTGGCCGAGAGATAGGCGACCTCACCATGCAGCAACCCGAAGCCGGAGTCGATGTACTGCGAGAAGACTTGCAGAAACTGGTCGATGACGGAGATGTCGTTCATCGCCGTACTCCGTCGTCGGGCTCGTCGAAGCTCACCGGAATCGGCGGCAGCGAGGCCAGGGTCTGGTATTCATCCGGGCCACCGAGGCCGAGGAAGAAACGCCGCGCATACGCCGCGCCCGCGATACGGCAGGTCGCTTCACCGACCTGCGCGCGAGCCACCGCACAACGGTGATGCAATGGCCTCAACCGCTGCGGATCGCGGGCCAATGCGTCTACCGTCAACGCCGGTGCGTGCCGGCCACAAGCGGCCAGCACCACGACGACGGACAGGACGCATGCGCGATTCATCGCATCAGTTCCCGTAGAAGTTCACCGGCTGCGGCGTGTACTGCGGGCCGTTGCCGATGAAACGCGAACGCACCTGCTCGGCCTGTGCCTCGTCGGCCGCCGCGCGTGCCTGATCCAGCGCGGTCGCGCGGTCCTGCGACACAGTGAGCTGTTGCGCCTGGATCGCCTGGCGCGCGATCAGCGCGAGCAACTGGTTGGTGGCCTGGCTTGCCTGCAACGCACCGACCGCGCCCTGGCTCTGCGTCACCAGATGGCTCAATACGCCCTGATCCGACAGCAGGTTTTGCGCAGCCTGCGACTGCATCTGCGTCGCGGTCTGCAACGCCTGCACCGAGGTCTGCCAGCGCGTTTGCGCGTCCTGCATCATCTGCACGGCGCTGGTGCTGGCGTCGTAGGACGCTGGATACAGCCGGTTGAAGGTCGCCTGCGACTGCGCGACGTTGAAGGTCAATCCCTGCGCCTGCGTGATCAACTGGTTCGTGCTCGCCAGCGTGGTGAGCAACTGCGAGAGCGAGTTGTAGTTGAGGCTGGTGAGGTTGCGGCCTTGATTGGTCAACATGGTTGCTTCGTTCTGCAACTGCTGGATCTGGTTGTCGATCTGTTGCAGTTCGCGCGCGGCGGTCATCAGGTTCTGCGAGAAGTTCGCGGCGTCGAACACCGCCCACTGTGCGAAGCTCGCCGATGAGCACGTGAACAACACGGCCGCGGCGGCGGCCAGCCAGGTGGTCTTCATGGCTATCTCTCCGGGTGCGAAGGGAACGAGGGGATGAGGTCGGCGGCCCAGTCGAGACCGGCGTGGCGCAGCCAGGCGCCAGCGAAACCGGGAGCGCCCGCATCGCGCAGCACGCGGTCGATGTCGCGCTGGTCTTGCGGTGTCGAGGCACCGGCAAAGGCCAGTGCCACGGACCCGAGATCGAGGTCGAACAGGCGATGGCCCAGACGCGACTGGTAGTAGTAGTCGTGCTTGGGCTGCGCGGTGGCGACGATCTCGATCTGCCGACTGTTGAGGCCGAAACCTTCGTAGATCGTGCGGATCTGCGGCTCGGTCGCCTGCGGGTTGGGCAGGAAGATGCGGCTCGCGCAGCTCTCGATGATCGCGGGCGCAATGCTTGATTCCTTGATGTCGGCGAGCGACTGTGTGGCAAAGATCACCGAGACGTTCTTCTTGCGTAGCGTCTTCAGCCACTGCCGGATACGCGCGGCGAACACCGGGTCATCGAGGAACAGCCACGACTCATCGAGGATCAGCAGCGTCGGTGCCCCGTCGAACCGCTCGTCGAAGCGCGCGAACAGGTAGCCCAGCACGGCCAGTACGGCGGCCTTGCTGTGCATCAGCTCCTCCATCTCGAAGCCCTGCACGTCGGCACTGCCGAGACGGTCATGGTCGGCATCGAGCAGGCGACCATGTGCGCCGCCGAGTACGTAAGGGGCGAGCGCCTGGCGCAATGCGTTGGACTGCAGCAGCACCGACAGGCCGGTCAGCGTGCGTTGCTCGATGGGCGCTCCAGCGAGACTGCCGAGCGCCGACCAGATGGCCGCCTTTTCGTCGGGGCCGACCGCGATGCCTTCGTGCGTCAGGCGTCCTTCGACCCATTCGCTCGCCCAGGTGCGATAGCCCTCCTGGTCGATGCGCGCAAGCGGCTGGAAGGCGATGGCGCCGTCGGCGCCGAGATCGTAATGCTCGCCACCCAGTCCCAGGATCGTGGCGCGCATCGAGCGGCCCATGTCGAAGGCAAAGATGCGCGAACCGCGGTAGCGCCGGAACTGCATCGCCAGCACCGCGAGCAGTACGGACTTGCCCATGCCCGTCGGGCCGACCACCAGGGCATGGCCGACGTCGCCGATGTGCGTCACCAGCCGGAACGGCGTGGCGCCGTCGGTGCGCGTGACGATCAGCGGCAGGCCATCCAGATGCGTGTTGCGCTCCTGGCCGGCCCAGACCGCCGACAGCGGCATCAGGTGCGCGAGATTCAGCGTGGAAATGCTCGGCTGACGCACGTTGGCGTAGGCATGGCCCGGCACCGACGACAGCCATGCCTCTACCGCGTTGAGGGTTTCGGGGATCGTGACGAACCCCCTGCCCTGAATGGCGCGCTCCACCTGGCGCCGCTTTTCATCCGCCGCCGTGGCGTCCGCATCCATCACCGTGACGGTCGTGGTCACGTAGCCGAAGGCCACCTGGTCGCTGCCGAGTTCCTGCAGGGCCGCGTCGGCATCGGTGGCCTTGTTGGCCGCGTCGCTATCGACCAGCGGCGATTCCTGCTGGAAGATCGTTTCCCGCAAGAGCGCCACCACGTTCTTGCGCTTGGCGAACCACTGCCGGCGCAGCCGCGTCAGCTCCTTCTCCGCTTCCGCCTTGTCCAGGCACAGGAAGCGCGTGGACCAGCGGTAGGCGAAACCCAGACGGTTGAGGTCATCGAGCAATCCCGGCCAGGTCGAGGTCGGAAAACCGCGCACCGTCACGACGCGCAGGTGCTGATCGCCCAGCATCGGCGCGAGACCACCGATCAGCGCCGCGTCGGCCAGCAGCGCGTCCAGATGGAACGGCACCTCGGGTACGCCGATGCGATAACGCCGCGTGGCAATGCAGCCGTGCAGGTAGGTCAGCGTGTCGCCGTCATCCAGCCACACGATCTCCGGCATCACGCCGTCGAGCAGGTCGTAGAGACGATCGGTCTCCGCGATGAAGGCGGTCAGCCGTTCACGCCAGTCCACGCCCGCCGTGGGCGTGTTCTCGTACAGCACTTTCGCGGCGCGCGCCCTGGCTTCCTCCGGCGGCAGGTAGACCAGCGTCAGGTGATAGCGACTCTCGTAGTGACTGCCCGCCGACTCGAACGCGGCGCGGCGTTCCTCGTCCACCAACCAGGACAGCGGTTCGGGAAAGGCCGAATGCGGGTAGTCGGCCGCCGCCCGGCGCTCCGCCTCGATGAACAGTGCCCAGCCCGAACCGAGCCGGCGCAACGCGTTGTTCAGGCGCGCGGTCGTGGCCACCAGCTCGCCCTGCGTCGCGCTGTCCAGGTCCGGCCCGCGAAAGCGGGCCGTGCGCTGGAAGGAACCGTCCTTGTTGAGCACCACACCGGGCGCGACCAGTCCCGCCCACGGCAACCAGTCGGCAAGCAACGCGGGACGCTGGCGGTATTCGGCGAGGTGCAACATGGCATCGGCCTCACACGTCCAGCAGCGGTCGGTGCTTCAGGTGCCGCGCGAACACCGGCATGAACTGCGGGTCGACTTTCGCGCCCCACACGGCCAGCGAATGGCCGATCAGCCAGAGCGCGATGCCAGGAATCCACAGTTGCAGACCCAGCCCCACGGCCGCGGCGAGCGTGCCGTTGGCAATCGCCACGGTGCGTGGCGCACCGCCCATCAGGATCGGCTCGGTCAGCGACCGGTGCAGCGGCACCTCGAATCCAGGTGCGAAGCCGGCGGGAGTGACGGACTCGCTCATGCCACCACCGCGCCGCCGGAGAAGCTGAAGAACGACAGGAAGAAGCTCGATGCGGCGAAAGCGATCGAGAGTCCGAACACGATCTGGATCAACCGCCGGAAGCCGCCACTGGTGTCGCCAAAGGCGAGCGTGAGGCCCGTTACGATGATGATGATGACGGCGATGATCTTGGCGACCGGTCCCTGGATGGATTCGAGAATCGATTGCAGCGGTGCTTCCCACGGCATGTTGGAGCCCGCCGCGTGCGCTACCGTCGCCGCAAGACACATCAGCAGCAGGAACAACCACAGCCAGGCGTTACGGAAAAACGGATCGTCGTAAAGACAGATTCGTGTCATGACGGTTCTCCAGGGGTGGCGGACGGGGAAGACGACGCACCGGCCACGGGATCGAGCCGGTAGCCGCGCGTGTCGAAACCGACGACACGGGCGATGTCCCGGATGCGCCGGGCGCGGCCACGTCCGGCGATGAAGACGACGACGTTGATCGCCTCGGCGATCAGCGCCCGAGGCGGGGTCACGGCAACCTCGAGGATCAGTTGTTCCACACGCAGCAACGCGCCGTGCGCCGAGCCGGCATGGACCGTGGCGATGCCGCCGGGATGGCCGGTGCCCCAGACCTTGACCAGATCGAGCGCTTCACCGCCACGCACCTCGCCGACGATCACGCGGTCGGGGCGCAGACGCATCGTGGCGCGCACCAGTTCGGTCATCGACACGACGCCAGGGAGCGTGCGCAGGGGCACGTGGTCGCGCGCGGCGCATTGCAGCTCCACCGTGTCTTCGAGCACAAGCACGCGATCACCCGTAGCGGCGATCTCCGCGAGCAAGGCATTGGCGAGTGTGGTCTTGCCGCTGCTGGTGCCGCCAGCGATCAGGATGTTCTGGCGCTCGCCTATGGCCTGGCGCAGGAACACGGCGTGTTCCGCGCCCAGGATGCCGTCCGCGATATAGCGATCCAGGCCGATGACCCCGACCGCGCGCTTGCGCAACGCGAAAGCCGGGCCAGGCACCGCCGGCGGCAACACGCCCTCGAAGCGTTCGCCGGTCTCGGGCAACTCCGCCGACAACAACGGCTTGCCCGCATGGACCTCAGCGCGTACGTGCGCGGCGACCAACCGGATGATACGCTCGCCGTCAGCGGCTGACAGCGAGGCGCCCGTCGGCGCGCGCCCCGTGGAGAGTCGGTCGATCCACAGTGTACCGTCCGGGTTCAGCAGCACTTCCACCACGTCCGGGTCGTCCAACGCAGCGGCGATCAGCGGCCCCATCGCCGTGCGCAGCATGCGCACGCGCCGATCGAGCGCACGCGCCGCCGGGCTCAGTTCGTGCGGCTGCACCGTCATGGCGTGCCCCCCTCCATAGACTCCGCTGGCGCGGCCTCGCGCCGCGCCGTATCGGGCTGGACCTGCTCCGCCACGTCGCGCAACAAGCCATGGCCACGCAGGAGATGCCGGCCGAGCTGTTCGACGAACTGCGTGAAGCGTGCCTTGCCCTGGGCTCGCGCAGCGTCCTGGTGCGCCTCCGGTACCGGCGTCGTGACCGTGAGGTAGTAGCGCACGTACAGCGCGACGGTCTCGATCAGGATGGCCTGGTCACGCTCCAGGCGCTCGTACTGGCGGGTGAGCCGGTCCAGTCGGCGTGCGATGGCGACCTCGCGCTGGTCGCCGGCGTCGGACGACAGCCAGGATGCGAGCGCCGCGGCGACGATGGAGGACTTGGACACGCCTTTCTTGGTGGCCAACTCACCGAGCCGCCGTGCGTGCTCGGTGGAAACGAACAGGTTGAGGCGGTATTGGCTCATAGCGCGATCCCGTCGTCAGGGTCGAGGGCCGCGAACCGTGCGCCACGCTGCGGCCGTCGATCGAGCTGCACAGGCGGCGGTAACGGCAAGTCGTCGTCATCGAGCAAGGCCAGGTCGCCGGCCTGCGAGTCAGACTCAGGGACACCGATCGCCACTTCGACCAGCTCGGGCTGGCGACGCAGACCACCCTCGTCGGCTGTCCCATGGCTGCCGACGGGCGCGAGCGCAGGCGCCAAAGGCACGGAGGGAATGGCCAGGCCGCTCCAATCGTCGGAGCGCAATGGCGGTACATCGGCATAGCGACCGCCCGACAAGACCGGCGGCGGCAGCACGCGCCGCCTGAAGTTGGCATCGGTGTAGTAACGCAACTTCCTTGCCTTGATCGGCGCCATGCCCGAGACCATCACCACTGCCTCGTCGGGCGGAAGCTGCATGACCTCGCCGGGGGTCAGCAGCGGACGCGCCGTTTCCTGGCGTGACACCATCAGGTGCCCGAGCCACGGTGCAAGGCGATGTCCGGCGTAGTTGCGCTGCGCGCGCAGTTCGGTCGCGGTGCCGAGCGTTTCGGAGACACGCTTGGCGGTGCGTTCGTCGTTGGTGGCGAACGTCACCCGCACATGGCAGTTGTCGAGGATCGAGTGGTTCGGCCCGTAGGCTTTGTCGATCTGGTTGAGCGACTGCGCGATCAGGAAACTGCGGATGCCGTAGCCCGCCATGAACGCCAGCGCCGACTCGAAGAAATCCAGCCGGCCCAGCGCCGGAAACTCGTCGAGCATCAGCAGCAACGTGTGTCGCCGCACGATGCCGTCGGAGCCGTCGAGCGATTCGATCAGGCGTCGTCCGATCTGATTGAGGATCAACCGGATCAGCGGCTTGGTGCGACTGATGTCGGAGGGCGGCACCACCAGATACAGCGAGACGGGATGCTCCGCGGAAATCAGGTCGGCAATGCGCCAGTCGCAACGCGACGTGACCTCGGCCACCGTGGGGTCGCGGTAGAGGCCAAGGAACGACATGGCGGTGGACAGCACGCCCGACCGCTCGTTGTCGCTCTTGTTGAGCACTTCGCGTGCTGCCGACGCGACGACGGCATGCGGCGCATTGCCCAGGTGCCTGGTCGTCATCATCCGGTGCAGCGTCAACTCGAACGGGCACGCCGGATCGGAAAGGAAGTTGGCGACGCCGCGCAGCGTCTTGTCCTCGCCCGCATAGAGCACGTGCAGGATCGCGCCGACCAGCAGCGCGTGCGACGTCTTCTCCCAGTGGTTGCGCCGCTCCAGCGCCCCTTCGGGATCGACCAGGATGTCGGCGATGTTCTGCACGTCGCGCACTTCGTATGCGCCGCGCCGGACTTCGAGCAGCGGGTTGTACGCGGCCGAGGTCGGATCGGTCGGGTTGAACAACAGGCAGTGCGAGAAGCGCGTGCGCCAGCCGGCCGTGATCCGCCAGTTCTCGCCCTTGATGTCGTGGACGACGGCCGAGGCCGGCCAGGTCAGCAGGGTCGGAACCACCAGGCCCGCACCCTTGCCCGAGCGGGTGGGCGCGAACGCGAGGACATGCTCCGGCCCATCGTGGCGCAGGTACTGGCGGTCGTAGCGGCCAAGGACGACGCCGACCGGCTTGTCGAGCCCCGCCTTGCGGATGTCACGAGCCGCCGCCCAGCGCGCCGAGCCGTAGGTGGTGACGAGCCGCGACTGTCGCGCACGCCAGACCGACATGCCGATGGCAACGAACGCGGCAGCCACGCCACCCCCGGCGGCGATGGCACCACCCTCGAGAAACAGGCGCGGGGCATAGGCGTCGTACCAGTACCACCACTGGAACAGTTGCCACGGGCGATAGACGGGAACACCAAGGCAGTCGAACCAGGGCGAGCCGAGGCGCAGCTGGTAGCCCAGGTGTGCGGCGGTCCATTGGGTGGCACCCCAAATTCCCGCGACCACGACGCCGAACACCATCAGCACCGGGCCGAACGCCACGCTGGTCCCGTTCATGCCGGCCTCCGATTCTCAC
The DNA here is from genome assembly GCF_900114325.1 of Rhodanobacter glycinis. Taxonomy (GTDB): domain Bacteria; phylum Pseudomonadota; class Gammaproteobacteria; order Xanthomonadales; family Rhodanobacteraceae; genus Rhodanobacter_A; species Rhodanobacter_A glycinis. Next base: position 189,205 of record NZ_FOSR01000007.1, on the reverse strand, counting down.
TTGCCTCATACGGCGGGGACATGCCGCATGAGCAGGAAAATTGAAGCCGTCACCAGCCCCGGTCAAAGACCGTTTCAGCCGTAGAAATGGCCAGAAATGCCACAATTCAAGAAGCGTCCGAAACGCGGGTGACGCCGCCAGCCGGGGCGTGCTGCGGCGCAATTCGCTATCCGCTGTCAAAACGGGGCCGTCTTGCCAGGAATCAGAACTTCGGCGGCTCCTTCGGAGGCGTGTACTTCGGCCCGTTACCCATGAAAAGACGGCGCCGCGCTTCGGACGCCGCTTCGCATTCGGCAGCGCTCATCGTCGTGTCGTCGTTCGCACACTGCCGTTCCACTTGGTGCAGTCGGTCGGGATGCGCCATCAGCGAGTCCACCGTATCGGTGGGCGTGGCTTTACCACACGCTGCCAACATGCACGCTGCCAGCAAGAGACAGGACTTGTTCACGGGACACCTCCTGCAACAAGCATTCGACGACGTAGTGTTCCTCAAACCTTGCCGCCCTGCGAACCCACGAATCCGGGCATAACCCGCTCAATGAAATGCCGCAGCGGTTCGGATGGCTCACTGTCGGGCCGCAGCAGATACGTCGTCAACATCACCGCGCGACCGGCCAATGGCCGGGCCACGACTTCGGGGTGGCGGAAATCCTCGATGTGGGTCGCATTGGTCAAACCGATGCCATAGCCAGCAGCCACCAACGCCAGCAGCATGTCGTGCGTGGTCACCCGATCGGCCACGATCGGTTCCGCGTCCAACTTACGCAACACCCGCTCGATCTGCCGTGCGCAGCCCTCGCATGCCTCCGGGTGACACAACACCAGCGGATAGCGCAGCATTTCCTCCAACGGAATACGCTTGTAGGCGAGCAACGGGTGCCGTGCCGGCACCGCCGCCGCCAGAGGGTCGCGCCATACGGGTTCGGCCACAAGCCCCTCCCCTACCGCGTCGGATTGCGCAAACCCGACGTCGTACAGGTCGGTGCGCAGCCCTTTGAGTTGCCGTGCCAGAGGCGTCTGGAACAGGCGGATTTCCACCTCGGGATCTTCGGCCCGACACTGCGCCAGCAAGGCCGCCAGCCGCGACGGTACGATGCTGTCGGAGACAGCCACGCGTAGCACCCCTCGGTAACCATTGGCTGCCGCCTTGACGTTGACCTTGGCTTGGTCAAGCGCTGCGCGCACACGGCGCACATCTTCCAGAAAGACCTGACCCGCCCAAGTGAGCCGGGTACTGCGGGTAGTGCGCTCGAACAACTGCACACCCAGATCAGACTCCAGCTCCTTGATCGCCCGCGACAACGGCGATTGCTCGATATGCAACCGCTCCGCAGCCCGAGCGAAATGGAGCTCCTCAGCCACAGCCACAAACGCACGTAGATGGCGGAATTCCATGCCTCAACGTCCTTGGGCGCTGCACCGGCGCACCGTTAAACTCCGAACCCGTAGCTCCACAAGCACGTGTACAGGCTTCCACGTACAACCAGCTCGATGCGCGTGCAGATCATGAAACCCTCAGCTTGGCGGATGCCTGGTCCAGCCAGCGCTCGGCGTCCAGCGCGGCCATGCAGCCGAAGCCGGCCGAGGTGATCGCCTGGCGGTAGACGTGGTCGGCCACGTCGCCGGCGGCGAACACGCCGGGCACCGAGGTCATGGTGGCCATGCCGCTCTGGCCGCTGTGGATACGGATGTAGCCGTCGTGCATGTCCAGCTGGCCTTCGAAGATGCCGGTGTTCGGGGTGTGGCCGATCGCCACGAAGAAGCCGGTGGCGGCGATGTCGCGGGTGGCGCCGGAGTTGACGTCCTTCACGCGCACGCCGGTGACGCCGGAGTCGTCGCCCAGCACCCCGTCCACGGTGTGGTTCCACACCAGCTCGATCTTGCCGGCCGCGGCCTTCTCGAACAGCTTGTCCTGCATGATCTTCTCGGCGCGCAGCTTGTCGCGGCGATGCACCAGGTAGACCTTGCTGCAGATGTTGGCGAGGTACAGCGCCTCCTCCACCGCGGTGTTGCCGCCGCCGATCACCACCACCTCCTGCTCGCGGAAGAAGAAGCCGTCGCAGGTGGCGCAGGCGGAGACGCCCTTGCCCTTGTACTTCTCCTCGCTGGCGATGCCGAGGTACTTGGCGGTGGCGCCAGTGGCGACGATTAGCGCGTCGGCGGTGTATTCGCCGGAGTCGCCCTTGAGCCGGAACGGCCGCTGTTTCAGGTCCACCGAGTGGATGTGGTCGAACACCATCTCGGTGTGGAAGCGTTCGGCGTGCTCGGCCATGCGCTGCATCAGCGCCGGCCCCTGCAGCCCCTCGACGTCGCCCGGCCAGTTGTCCACGTCGGTGGTGGTCATCAGCTGGCCGCCCTGCTGCAGGCCGGTGATCATGGTCGGCTTGAGGTTGGCGCGCGCGGCGTACACCGCGGCGGTGTAGCCGGCCGGGCCGGAGCCGAGGATGACAAGACGTCGGTGCTTCCCTGTTTCCATGCTTTGACGACCTTATGCTGCTCTTTTAGGAGGTGAGAAGTTCAATGCCGGAGCTCACGACGCTTCCGAGGCATCGATGAGGAATTGCGAGAGCAGAGACACCGGTCGCCCCGTACCTCCTTTGTGGGGACCACTCTTCCATGCAGTACCCGCAATATCGAAATGCGCCCACTTGCCTTTGACGAACCGCGCAAGGAAGCAGGCCGCCGTAACGCTCCCTGCTGGTCGACCACCAATGTTGGCGACATCGGCAACAGACGACTTGAGTTGCTCCTGATAATCATCGTCCAGCGGCATTCTCCAAGCGGTATCGCATACCTTCGATCCAGCCGCGAGCAGGCTGCTGGCCAGAACATCATCGTTGGCATACAGGCCACTGTGGACCCTCCCGAGGGCGATCACGCAAGCCCCGGTCAATGTCGCGATGTCGATGGTCATCGCAGGGGAAAAGCGTTGTTGAACGTAGGTAAGCGCATCGCACAGGATCAGCCGACCCTCGGCATCCGTATTGAGCACTTCGATGGTCTTGCCCGAAAGGCTGCGAATCACGTCCCCCGGCTTGAGCGCAGCGCCGCTTGGCATGTTTTCGCAAGCGACGATGACGCCGACCACATTGATCGGAAGCTTCAACTCTGCACATGTGCGCATGACACCGAATACGCTGGCTGCGCCGCACATGTCGTACTTCATCTCGTCCATGGCTTCCGACGGTTTGATGGAGATACCCCCCGAGTCGAACGTCACCCCCTTCCCCACCAACGCTATGGGTGCGGACGCATCCCGGCCACCCCGATAGTTCATGACAATCAACCGAGGGGGCTCCGCGGAGCCTCGGGAAACCGCCAGAAAGGACTCCATGCCCAATGCCTTGATCTCGTCGTGACCAAGAACCTCGATTTCAAGCGCCAAGTCCCGCGCCAATGCTTCCGCTGCGTTGCCAAGGTACGCGGGCGTGCAAACATTGGCGGGCGCGTTGCCAAGGTCCCGCGCGAGATCCACCCCGTTGGCAATGGCGAGGGCCTGCATCACGCGACCCTGGGTCGATTCGTCATCGGCCGCCGAAAAAAGGCAGACGGTACGCTCCAAAGGTTCTTCTTCCGCTTGCCGGTAACTGTCGCATCGGTAATGGGCATCTCGCAGTGCCAGCACCGACAACGCCAGCAATTCAGACGGGTCGCCCAACGCCCATCCGATCGACCTCGCCCGACTGGTCTCGATGGCGGCAGCCGCTGCGCGGGTCGCCCTCAGGAGTTTGGCGGGGGTGCTTGATTCGCCATCCTGAAGACCCACCAGCAGGAGCCGCCGGGCGGAAAGACCACCCACAGCATGCAGAAGCAATGTCTGTCCCACCTTGCGGGGTAGTTCGCGCTCGTCACGAAGCCGTGTAAGCAACCCGCCGCCGACCCGGTCGATCAACGTAAGCACCGTCGCCCACCGGCTATCCGCCCCAACGCCGACTCCCACGACCAGGCAGTCGCACTGATGCTGGAGGAGGAGTTCATCCGACGGCATGCGTTGCAATTCGATCTTCAAGGAGTGGCTCATGGTGTATTTCACATGTAGTTGAAAAAAAAGCCGGGGCTACTGCCAACCGGCTCGGGGAAATTGGCTGAGGCCGCTAATGCATGCTGGTCCGCGCAAGGGAAACCATCTCAATCCAGCGTGCCTTCGGACAAGATCTCGTCCTTATGGGTTGTCTGAACGACCCGCAAGGCCAAGCGCATGGCCGACAGCTGGGTTTCCAGGGACATCGCCGGAGCCTTGAGATAGCGCGTGGCCTGCTCGGGCAAGTAGGGAAGATGGATGAACCCAGCGCGCTTCAAGCTCTCGCGGCGACCAGCCTCATGCATCAATCCGTAGAAAACGTGGTTGCAGACATAGGTGCCGGCGCTGTGTGAAACCGAAACTGGAATGTGTGCCTTGCGTAGGGCTGACGCCATCGCCTTGATCGGCAGACCGCTGAAGTAGCCCGTTGGTCCGCCATGGACGACAGGAACATCGACCGGCTGCCGACCCGCGTTGTCGACCATGCAGGCATCGTCCAGGTTGATGGCCACTCGTTCCAGCCGGACACAGGGACTACCACCCGCCTGGCCCAACGCCACCGCGGTCTGCGGCCGAAGCGAATCCAGCCGTTCCTCGAGTACGCGCAAGGCGCGCTCGAACACACACGGCAACTGCATCGCGATCACACGGCTACCATCCTCCGCCAGCGTGCCATGCAATCGTCGCGCCACTTCCCATGAGGCATTCAAGGTCTCGCCCGCAAAAGGTTCGAAGCCTGTAAGCAGGATCGTCTTCATCGTATTGGAGGCCTTCGTCTAAACACCCGCTATGTTTTCATCCCCGCCGCGCCATAGCGTGGCGACGGCGGGCATCCGCTCCAGTTACCCCTCCTCCGCCACATCGAGCACGCTGACATCGCCAAGGCGTAATGAACGCACCGGCGTCTCGATCTTCGACAGATCGCCCTCGATGAGCCACGTGAAAGCCTCGGGTGAAAACAGTTCCTCTGCGACTGCCGCCACCTGCGCCACGGTGAGCCCCTCCAAACGCTGCCTCAAAGCCAAGGCATAGTCGTCCGGTCGCCCGTATAGCTTGTTGGTGCACAAGGTCTGGAGCACCGCCGCGCTCGACTCGTAGCCCCCCGGAAGCATGCGCAGGCCCTGCACCTTGACCTTGTCGATCTCACCTTGGGTTGGCGGCCGATCGCCAGCGATCGCTTCCATCTCGCGCAGCATCTCGCGCATCGATTCTGCCGTCTTGTCCGTTTGTACCGGTGCGGAAACTGTCAGAAGACGCTGCCCGATGGCATCGCCCAGGTTGCTTCGTGCACCGTAGGACCAGCGCTTGTCTTCGCGCAGGTTCATGTTCAAGCGCGAAGTGAAAGTGCCTCCGAATGTCGTATTCGCCAGTCGCACCGCCGTGTACCCTGGCGACGAAGTCGGCGGTGCGACATTGACAGCGCTGATGTGCGACTGCAGGGCATCAGGTCGATGCACCAGAAGAACGCGTGGAGCAATGCGGTTTTGCACATAGGCAAGATTCTTGTCGGGCCTCGGCACTACCGGTGCAGTCCAGTCGCCGAAAACCGCGTCGAGCAGAGGTAGAAGCACATCCAGTCGGGTATCGCCAACTACCAGGATGGTCGCATTGTCCGGCCGGATCCATACGCGGTGAAAAGCATGCAGGTCATCGGTAGTTAGCGCATTGACCGAGGCACCCGTACCGATACCCGAGAAAGGTATCCCGTACGCGTGATCCTTGCCGTACAGCAGCGGCGGCAACACACGCCCGCCGAAACTGCCAGGCTGGCTACGCTCGCGCTGAATGGCTGCCAGTGCCAGCGCCCGCTGGCGTTCGAAGTCGGCTTCCCGAAACGCCGGGTGGCGAACCATATCGGCCAAAAGCTCCAGCGCACCAGCCAGGCTGGAGCTCAATGCATTGACGCCGACGTTGCTGGTGTCCAGTCCCATGGAAACGCCGAGCTGCGCGCCCAGGCGCTGCTGTTGTTTGGCGATTTGCACCGAATCCAGATTCAGGGTGCCCTGATCGAGCATGGACCCAGTCATCCTCGAGAGGCCGAGCTGGTGCCTACGGTCTGCGGCGAATCCAGCATCGAACTGCAATTGCACTTGGACCATCGGAATCGCATGGCGCTCAGCCAGCACCACCTCGATGCCGTTCTTCAAACGACCACGCTGAACGGCTGGAAAGGTCAGCTCCGGGAACGTCTCGACTGAAGGCACACCCGCACTACGGTCGACCTTGCTTTCAGCCCTCGCGAATTCACGCACCGGTACGATGACGGTAGCGGGTTTGTCGGGCACGGCCGGCAAACCTTGCTCCGCCGTCGAGTCGATCGTCGCCTGATCGGCAATGGCGGGCAGCACGGTCAACGTATAGTCGCCCTGCGCAATCCATTGTCTAGCTGCAGTGAGGACCGATACTGTCGTCGCCGCGTCACGACGCGCAAGATCGATCCGATAGGCAGCCGGATCGCCGCGGTAAAGCTCGCCCTGCGCGAGAATCGCGGCCTTGCCGCCGAAACCACCCACCTTTTCCATCTGGCTGACAAAGCCCAGGCGCAGCACTGCCTTGGCTCGAGCCAGTTCGTCCTCGGTCGGACCATCCTTGAGGAAAATCGACCACTCATCCGCGATGGCCGCCTCGACAAGCGCAGGATCGACACTCTGCCTGACACCCACTTCCAGCATGAACATGCTGACGAGGGCCAGCGACTGCACGCCAATGCTGACGCTGTCGGCCAACCCGTCGCGATACACAAGACGCTGATACATGCGTGAGGTTGTACCTCCGCCAAGCACCCACGCCGCCAGTTCCAGCAGCGAAACGTCCTTGTGACCCATCGGCGGTACGTTCCATTCCTTCACCATCCGTACCTGGGGAACATGGTCCGCCAACGTGCCACGGGTGGATACCTGTCGTGGCGCGATCCAAGACGCCGGGCGCATCACCGAAGGGCCGGACGAGATATGGCCAAAATACCGTTCGGCCTTTTCCCTGGCCATCGCTGGCGTGATATCGCCGGCCAGCACCAAAACCGTGTTCGCCGCACCGTAATAGTCACGGAACCACTGCTTCACATCGTCGAGCGAGGCTGCGTCGAGATCAGCCATGGAACCAATGGTGGTGTGTTGATAAGGGTGGTTGGCCGGAAACGCGTGGAGCTGGATGTTCTCCATGCTCCGACCATAAGGCTGGTTTTCATTCTGGCGCTTCTCGTTCTGTACAACCCCACGTTGCGTATCGAGCTCCTGCTGGCCGATCGCGTCGAGCAAATGGCCCATGCGGTCGGACTCCATCCATAGCGCCACGTCCAGGGCGGTACTCGGCACCGTCTCGAAGTAGTTGGTCCGGTCGAACCAGGTGGTACCGTTCTGGTCGGTGGCGCCAATAAGCTCGAATGGCCTGAAGTACGAGCTCCTGTGGTGTTCGGAGCCCGAGAACATCAGGTGTTCGAACAGATGCGCGAAACCGGTCTTCCCGGGCGGCTCATTCGCAGAACCGACGTGGTACCACATCGATACCGCCACTACTGGCGACTTGTGATCTTCATGCACGATTACGGTGAGGCCGTTATCTAGATGGAACTTCGAGAAATCGATCACGGGTATGTCCACGGTCATGCCTCCTGCTGCAGTGTCTTCGCAAGAGCCTGCATCAACCCTTGGTGCCAGTATTTGCCCAAGGTGTGCTGAAGCAGTTCCAACTGTGCGGTGTCGGTGGGTCGAGCGTCCTTCAACATTGCGAAGAACGCCTTCGTCTCCTCCCAGGCGAAGATCGCGTCCCTGCCCGCGTGGGGCTCGGACTCTTTCTTCTTCTGGTAAGTTGCCGCGATTGCCTCGCGCTCGGCCCAAGCTTCTGCGGAGTACCCATGCCGGACGGCCGTCTCGCGTAGCGAGGAAAAGAGCGCATTGAGACCTTCGCGCGCGACGAAAGGCAACTCGTCCGAGGGCCAGCTCGTCGCCTCGGCACACGTGGCCACTCCCCAGGAAACGGCGTCTTCCTGGTAACTGGGGCTCGCCTTGCCTGCCGTCTCGCGCGCTGCCTTCCATTCCGCGGCCGACGGCGCGTCCCCCTTGGCCATGCGCCCATGCAGCATGGCAACATCGCGTACAGGTGCCCTGATACTGTCCGAGCTCCTCGCGCCGAACGGCAATGGCGGAGAGCCCTCGGCCAGGTCAAGCAACAGCCCATGCAGAAAATGGGAGGTGATGTATCGAAGATCCGCGCCGGGAGGGATGGCTTCAAACCATTCCAGGGGATAGTCATGCATCGCCCCCTGCAGCGTATAGCTCAGGCTACCGAGCGCATCCGCCGACACCTGCATGGGGAAGGCGTGTATGAAATCCTCCAGAATGGCTGCGCTAGCGGGAATGCCGAGAGTCGCTTCATACTGCTCCATGCTGGTGCCGTGCAAGACCGCACCAATCAACGTGTATTGCCCTTTTTCCACCTCACAGATAGGCCCCGTCGGCGGGAATGGGCCGCGCACCTGGACCTGGCCGGCCTCAATGTGCTTACGCACCTGATCGATCACCTTCCGCTTGAGCCCACCGTCACCGTGAAATGCGCGCAGGGATTTCACCGGATCCGGTGAGTTCCCGCTTGTCTGCGCAGTGACATGTGGGTCGAGCAAGTCGACCAGTGCCGACCTGCTCTGCGCGCCAAGCGTCTGTGCGACGACTTCGCCGGCTTTCAGCAACAGCAACGCAGGCACGCTACGTACCCCGAAGCGCTCAGCGAGCGCCTTGTTCCCGTCGATGTCGATCTTGGCGAACTTGACGCGCCCCTGGTACATCTGCGCCAGTTCGTCGAACCGGGGTGCGAGCTGCTTGCAGGGGCCGCACCAAGGCGCCCAGAAATCGACGAGCACGGGCAATTCGGCTTGCTCGATTTCGTCAGCAAAGGTGGCTTCTGTAACATCAACAGCGTGCTCGCTCATTGGCTCTCTCTCGGTTCGTTTCGTACACGTACCAGCCTCGTCGCAGCTTCGATACGCACAAACTTTCGTTGCGTGGGATCAACTGGTACACATCGCATCCTCGACATGGCAATCGCTTCCTATTCACGTCTTCACGGCGACGACAGCCCTAATGCACTGATTAAAATCCGCGCATTTCATGGCATCACCCGTGCCGTTGCCCGGCTTCGGGCACCGACTCCAAGCCCGTTGTACTGCCCGATGCCGTCATCACCAGTTCCTTCGCAGACATCAAGCGATAGCGCCCTTCCGGATAAAGACACAACGCTCGGTCGTGGAAATGCAGCAGCGTTTCGCGATGCCCCACGCTGACGTAGGTTGTCCCGGCTTTCCTGAGCAGTGCGTACACCGCTGCCTCGGTAGCGATGTCCATGGCGCTGGTGGCTTCGTCGAGGAAGATGTACTTCGCTCCTGATATCAGCACCCTCGCAAAGGCGATACGCTGCTGCTCGCCAAGCGAAAGCACCTTGGCCCAATCGCGCACCGCATCCAGGCCACCATGCTTTTCCAGCAGATTCGGCAAAAAGACCTGTTCGAGGATGCCTTGCAACTCTGCGTCCGAAAGATCCTTGCCCTTGCGGACCCGCCGCGGGTAGAGCAACTGAGAGCGCAGATTGGAAAGGATCATGTACGGCCGCTGTGGCAGGAACATGCTGTCCTCGCACGGCGGCATGACCATCGAGCCCGTGCCGCGTTGCCATAGACCAGCCATCGCACGGAGCAAGGAGCTTTTCCCGACCCCGGTCTGGCCGACGATGATCAGGTTCTCACCCGGACACAGGGTGAAGTCGAGTCCGTGGGCGAGCAGCTGCTCGCCGCCTGGCGTTTCCAGGTCCACGTTGTCTATGACGAGAAAGGGGCCTTCCGTAACCGTGATTCGCGGCGCATTGCTGTTCGCGCGTTCCGCATCCATGGCATCGAAGCGTTCGAGGATCTGCGCCAGACGCACCGCGCCGGGTGCCATCTGGGTCAGCATGGGGATGAAGCTGCTCAGCGTCGTCAGAGCCGAGAGCATGGTGCCCGCGGCGGTCGTCGCCATGGCGATGGCACCAAACTCGATCTTGCCGGCAAAGAACAACGGAGCTATCAAGAAGAACGGAGCTATCTGCCAGATGACCTGCATGCCCTGGGTGGCTCCCGTGAGCTTCATGGTATAGATCAGCACGGCCATCCTGGTGCGGGTGACCGCCTTCAGGCGCTCCCAGATCTGCGTGTGTTCGCTGTCCTCACCGCGATAGAACGCAACCGTTTCAGCGTTTTCGCGTACATGCAGGATGCCGTGGCGCAAGTCCGCTTCGGCCACGGTATTGTCGAACTGCAACCGGATCATCGGCGTGTACATCACCAGCGTGACGACGGTTTGCAGCACGGCATAGCCGATCACGTACAACGTCATCGTCGAGCTGATCGACGAAATGATCACCCCTCCGCTGATCAGCATCAGTGTCTGGCTTAGAAGCTGGCGCGGAATCTGGATAACCGCCTCGACGAAGGGCAGGACCTGTTCCTGGATACGTTGGTCGGGGTTGTCCAGATCCTCACGCAAAGCGATGTCGTAATACGTCTTCTTGTCCAGATATCGCTTGACCATGTAGTCGGTCAGCCACTGGCGCCAGTCCACGCTGAGCCAGGTGGAAAGAAACAACATGGCCATCACGATGACCACCGACAGCGCCCCTACGCCAGTCGTGGACCAGAACAAGACGGCATAACCCGCGCGCTCCTTGGCGACGATTGCGTTGGTCATGTCCTTTGTGAGTATCGCTATCCAGACGGCGATGCCGCTCTGGACGGGAACCAGCACCAATAGGCCGATCATGCTCAAGCGTGCTAGCCGGTTCTCCTTGGCAACCCAGTACGGCCGGGCTAACCTCCAGAGGCGTGCGAACAGCTGGCGCGATACCTTGTAATCTGCCGGATCCGAATGAAGGGTACGTGCGTCCATCTAGACTCTGATAGGGTGAATGACATGAGACGCCCAACGTCTTATCTGAATCGATACCGACGGTCAGGAAGTCAGACATAAGGGTTGCGGTCGCCAAACGCCGAAACACATGCGATGCGTCAATGCGGCACTCATGTCATAGACGCCACAGCTGGAAAATCCGGACATTCGTTTTGACGAAAGTGCAACAAGGCGGCCAGCAAATTGCACAGGCTCGCACTGGGCCATCCTTGGAACAGCCCAGTACGGGTTGCCAAATCGCTTTCATTGCCCGAGTTGCGCTGGCGTGAAGTGGCGCACTTTAGTTCCGTAGCCACAAGACAGTGGCTACGAGACCGGATCACACCGATAGGTCACAGCTGTCCCTTGATCGTCAGCATGAAGCTGCGCGGCGTGCCATACCAGTTACCCCCGTAGATTTCTCCGGTCGTCTGGTAATAGGTCCGATCAAACAGGTTGTCGATATTCAATGCCATCGACCAGTGCCTATTGATCTGATAACCGGCACGCAAGGTAGCCACCGTGTAGAACCCTTGTCGGATGGCGTAAGGAGCGAAGGTCCCCAGACAGTTGCCTAACGCATCGTAGGTTGGACAGGCCTCACCGGTAGCGTAGCTTGAGGTCTGCGCACGCAACCCGCCACCGATACTCCAACGATTGTCCATGCCCGGCAGTCGATAGTCGGTCCAGACCTTGAACATATGCTTCGGCGTGATTGAGCTCAGTACACCTTGCGTAACCCCTGGAGTATTGGCCAGGTTGGCATTTTCCCTGTTGATATCGAAGGTATACCCAGCGCTTATCTGCCAATTTGGCGTCAAGCGACCACTAAGTTCGGCTTCAACGCCTTTGCTGGTATTGTCTCCATCGACAAAACAGCAATTCGGGTTATTGTAATTTCCACCCGGGTTGAAATACGTTGGATTGTTGCGCTGGTCGATCCTGAAAAGGGCGATTGAACCGTTGAGCAGACCTCCATACCAGGCACCCTTCGCACCCACTTCGAGATTGACACCACGAACGGGAGGAACCAGTCCACCAGAAGCCGTCAACTGACCACTGTTTGGCTTGTAAATATCAGCGTAACTGGCGTAGAGCGAATAATCTTTGCTGATATCGTAGGTCAGACCCGCATAAGGGGTAACCACACCGGTGGAGACATTCCTGATTGGAGCTCCCGAAAATCCGAAGCTGCCGAGCGGCGGACCGTAGTCCAGGTTTTCCGAGAATCGCGTTTCGTTTCGGTAGTAACTGTCACGCGCCCCAATGACAGCCGACCAGCCGTCCAGAAAGCGCAGGCGAAGCGCAGCATATCCGCCAATTTGCTTTGTATAGGCATAATTGTACTCATCAATTACTGGGGTAAGGAGTCCCGGCGGAGCTGCCGTATACGCCGAAGGATCGAAGGACCATGGATTCAGCGGAGGACCTGCAAGTTCACTATCCTGTTGAGGTACTGAGTAAGTCTGTCTCGTGTAGTCCATACCGACGATAACGTCCTGCCGATGGCCACCCACCTCAAAAGATCCTGTCAGGGTGGCGTCCCCCGTGACCGCCAGGTTTGATTCGGACGCGACACCTTGGCCCAGGACACCAGGAATGGTATTCGTAACCGGATTGATGCCAGAGGAAGAGGACGCCCCAATTCTGGAACGGCTGTCTTGATCGATCATGGTTGACTCGACCTTCAGCTTCCAGTCGTCGTTGAATCGCTGCTCCAGCTGCACGAAGGCTTCACTGTTGTGCGCGGTGCTCCGATTCCACGGGAACGCCAGCGCCGTGGAGCGTGGCAGATGCGGATCGGCGCCATCGATATAACGTGGCAGCCCGACGTCAAATGGCACAGCATTAACCTGCTCGAGGGAGCCACCGACAGTCAACATCGTCATGGACGTCAGGTCATACTGCAGAATGCCATAGAGCTTATGCTGCTTGCGGCTCGCTATATCGTAAAAATAATCCTGGTCCGTATTGGATGCCACGATGCGTCCGCGAAGCGCCCCGTCAAACCCCAGTGAGCCTGTGGCATCGAGCATTTCCCGGTAATAGTTGTACGAACCTATCGTAACGGTGGCACTGGCTTCGTCATTGGCCTGCGGTTGCTTGCGTTGCAGACTGATCGTGGCGCCGGGATTGCCTGCCCCGCCGAAAAGGGCATCCGAACCGCGCAATATCTCGATGTGGTCGTACTCGGAGAGATCGTCGAGTGGTGAGCCAGCTGCAGTTGTGGTGTTTGGGCTCAGAGTGATGGGGCCACCACCATCCACATGAACTTCGTCGACACCGAAGCCTCTTGCAGAAAAGGTCGTATTCGCGGAAGTGCCGTTCTGCTGAACGGTGATACCGGTCGCCCAATCAAGCGCGTCGGCCAATCCGTTGGCATTCTGCTGCTGCAGCGTTTCTTGTGATATCACCGAGACCGATTGCGGAATTTCCCTCAATGCGGTCGCTACGCGCGTCGCCGCCAGACCCTCGACCGTGGCTTGAACCAGGACGTCGGGCAGCTCCTGGATGCCTTCGCCGGCCGTTGCAGCACCGGGTAGAATGATCACCACGCCCGATGGCGCGATCACCGCATGCAGACCGGTACCCACGAGTGCCCGCTGCAACGCGTCGATCGCCGTAAAGCGGCCGATGACGACATCAGCTTTTTTTTTAGAAACCAGATCCGCGCCAAAATCGATCCGCTGCCCGGTGGTGCGTGCAATCGCACGCAACGTGTTTGCCAGGTTCTGCGGATGGATATTGAAATCAAAGTCCTTCCCCTGTGCCGCAGCCGAAGGCGCCTTGCCCGTCGCGTCTCCCATCTCCACTAGAAACGAGCCGCCTTGCGTTGTCCGCAAGACCAACCCGGAACCTGCTAGCAGGTGATCCAGCGCCTGCCGCACGGAATAGCTGCCCTTCAGCGCGGGGGCATTGCGACCTCGCACCGTAGCTGGCTCGAATGTGACATTGACGCCACCCTGGCTACCGACGGCGCGAAGCGCGTCGGCCAGCGGCTGCGCCGGCAGGTTGAAGTTGTAACTGGCCTGCGCGTACACAGCTGGCACCGCCCCCAGGGCCAGCAACACCGCGATCGCCACAACGTTACGACGTGCAAAAAACATAGCATCCCCTCCGATCACTATGTCCCGTCGACGACGGGCTCTTTAGCAGGAGACGATGGGTTGACACGATCCGGACATGTGGTCGTCACTTTTCTTGCGCGCTCCTCAGCGGGATCCTTGGGGGAGGCGCTACCGGGCGATCACGACACCCTGGCCGGAGCGTATGACATTCAAGTTGTGCAACCGGGCAATGGCTTTGGCAGCCTCGACCGGGTCACGGGTGACGAACACACCCGACACACGCAGCTGCGCCAAGGCCGGATTGCCCAGAGAGACATGGGTGTTGCCATAACGATTGAGTTCCGACACGACCTTTCCCAAGGTGGCGTCGTCGAATATCAACTCGCCTCGCTGCCACGCGGTTATTTCTTCAAGGTTGGGGCGGTCGATTGTCTGTTCACCACCAGGACGCAAGATCACTCGCTCACCAGGGGACAATACCGTTTCGCCGTGTTGCGCGTCAGCCTGCCCAGAGGCGGCTGGGCCCACCTTGACCTTCCCATCGATGAGCGTCACCTCGAAAACATGAGGATCGTTTCGCACGTCGAAGGTCGTACCCAGCGCGGATATCGCCCTGTCGCCGGCTTGCACGATGAACGGTCGCCGGGAATCCTGTGTGTCATCGAATATCGCTTCGCCGCGATCGAGCAGAATGCGGCGCTCGGTCTTACTGTAGGCCACCGTGAGCCGGGTATCCGTGTTGAGCGTAATACGCGTTCCGTCGTCCAGTGTCACGGTCTGCTGGCCGCCAACCGCGGTTTGGTACACCGGGCTGCGCAATGCATAGAACGTGATACCGCCCCCCACCACAGCCAACAGCAGGCATGCCGCTACAGCCGCCAGCATGCGCCGTCGCTGACGCGTCCTGGCCGCAGCTGGAATTGTGACTAATTGAGCAGCGCCGGGAATGATGTCCCAAGTCTCGGTGACCCGCGCAAAGGCACGAGCGTGCGTGACGTCCTCCGCCAGCCAAGCCCTGAAGGCGGCATCGGCCGCCGCGGTACGTGAAGGGCTCTGCAACCGAACCAGCCACGCCGATGCTTCGGCCAGAACCAAATCTTCGAAGATTTCATGATTCGTGCGCATCACTGCTCATCCATCCACTTCGTGAGGAACAACACCGCCCTGGCGACGCGCTTTTCGACCGCGGCTACCGACATGTTCTCGCGTTCCGCAATCTGGGGAAACGTCAGCCCGTCCAGCCTCTGCGCCAGAAGACAGCGCCGAGTCACCGGGTCGAGCTGCGCCATGCCTGTTCTGGTACGACGCAGGCGCTCCTGTAGAAGCAGTTGTTCTTCCGGCTGCGGCGCTGCGTCAACGATCGTATCGAGGTCGAACTCGGTGGCCTGGGCAGGTGTGCGTCCCCTGCGTCTGGCAGCGTCGCGACCGATATTCACCGCGGTCGTGACCAAGAAGGCTTCCTGCGAGCGCAGCTCCTGTCGGCGCGTATAGGACTCCAGACGCGCAAACGCCTCTTGCACGATATCGTCGGCATCCTGTGGTGCTACGCCCTGTCGCAAAATGACAGCACGGACCTTACGGAACATCTGTAGAACGTCGCCCATGCGACTACCTTGCTTCAGCCGGTTTCGTTCCCGTCATAGGAGCAGACGTTTCCGCCACTCCATCCAGACACCCGAATTGTGCGACGCATCACGCAAGCACCACGGTGTCGACTTTAAACCCCCTACAGGTCTACCGACATAGCAGCCCGCGTCCATTGGGCACGCCTCGATTCACGGATACATCGGATTTTCAGCCAATGGAGAGTCCACGCTGCCGCCCAACGATCCATGACACTGCACCGCCACGTACCGTCGCCGCAAGCTGCTGCCCCAGACGCTGTTCGATCACCGGTTTCCACGGCACCAAACTGAATCCCACGCCGTCGTCGAGCACGGCGTAACGTCCACTAGCAAGCATGATGCTGCGCCGGTAGATGCCAGTCGCGCGTTGCCCATCGGTCAACGGGCGATGCTCCAGCCCGGTTTCGGCGACAATGTTCTTCGCAGCCTGCGCCAACTCACGCCCGCGCAATGTCGCCAGCAAATTCCGCGGGAGAACGACGCGCTGTCCGCGCCGTTCGGCCAGCCCCTGTTCGGCCAGGAAGTCGGCACGCTGGCGTAGCGCCTCCTTCACTTCACCGCCAAAACCCAAGTCGCCCAGCCCCGTGCCGCCACCGATCAACTGCTGGTCGAGCCAGGTGGCACCGATCACGCGGGCCTGCCGTTCGATCGGCAGGTGCGATTTCAGCTCCACCGCCACGCCGCCGCCAAGACGCCGCGCATCGTACTGGCGGCCGCGCTCGGCCAGGTCGCTCGGCACACGCCAGACGCCTTCGGCCTCGTGCTCCACGATGCCGGCGCGGCGCAGGGCTTCGAGCCGGCGCACGTGCGCGGCAACTACCTCGCGCGGATCGCGGTCGGGATTGGCCCGACCTTGGGCGACGGCCAGGTGATGATCGGTGCGGTACACGCCATCGACAGCCAGCGCGGCAATGTTTCGATCAGCGGCACGCACGTCGGCCGCGCCTTTCACCTCCACCACGGCGCCGGCCGGGTATTGCTCCAGCTCTGACCGCGACGGCAGCGGGACATAGTGCGCCTTGCCGTCGGCGCCATCGACGATCAGATAGCCCTTGTCGTACAGCTCGTCGGCCAGCCCCTTGCCGGCCACCCGGCCGATAAGCGTGCGGCCATCGTCGCTCGGTTCGAATACGGCCAGCTCGCGCGGCTTGCCGCGCATGGCCCGCTGCAGGGCACGGAGGATGTCACCGCGCTCGCCCATGGCACGCAGGGTCGGCTCGGCGCTGGCGTGCATCATCCAGATGCCAGTCTGCGGTTCGGTGGCCAGTCCCATGCGCTGCAAGCACTGCAAACGGCCGATCAACACCTGCCGCTGGTGTTGCAGCCGTGGTTCGGCGAAGCGCTCGATGTGTACCCGACCATGCTCGTCAGCCTCGCGTTGCAAGGTACGATCCAGGATCGTCCACCGCTCCTGATCGACCTCGCGCTGCATGGCGTGCTGCATCTCCCGCTCCGTGCGTGGCCCCAGCCATTCGGTCGCCAGCTCCGATGCTCGCCGGCGCATCCCTGCGGCAATGTAGTCACGGGCGATGATGAGATCCTTGCCGGTGTCGTCCTTGCCGCGCAGGACAACGTGCGTGTGCGGGTTGTCGGTATTCCAGTGGTCCACCGCCACCCATTCCAGCCGCGTCCCCAAGTCGGCCTCCATACGAGCCATCAGGTGCCGGGTATAGGTGCGCAGGTCGTCGAGCTGTTCAGCATCCTCGGCCGAAACGATGAAGCGGAACTGATGCCGGTCGTCGACACTGCGTTCCTTGAACGCATCGAGGTCGGAATGGTCCGTCGTCGATCCGTAGGCATGCCCTGCTCCCCCCTGACGATCGACGCCTTCGCGCTCGATGTAGCGCAGGTGGGCGTCGGTCGAACGTCGTCCAGCCTGCTTCAGGTTGACCAGCCGCGCCTTGATCGTGACACGCCGAGCGTTCGGCCCCAGGCCCCGGCCCGCGAAGCGCGCGGCGACATGGCCGCGCCCGAGCCGGGCACCGGGACGCTGGCCGGCTTTGCGGATGGTCTTGCTGACTTTCGCGCCGGCCTTGCTGGTCTGGCGAAGTACCTGGTTGATGAAGGCTTCGCCACGCTGCTTCGGCATACCGGGCCGGACGCGAAAACGGTCATCATCGCGCTGACTCATACGACATCTCCCTCCAAGGCCGGTGCAGTCCGGCCAACAAAGCACGCGGCTTCGCCAACGCCGATGCGGCGTTGCGCCACGTCA
Organism: Rhodanobacter glycinis; assembly: GCF_900114325.1. Lineage (GTDB taxonomy): Bacteria > Pseudomonadota > Gammaproteobacteria > Xanthomonadales > Rhodanobacteraceae > Rhodanobacter_A > Rhodanobacter_A glycinis. Next base: position 171,368 of record NZ_FOSR01000007.1, on the reverse strand, counting down.
CGGCACCCTGCCGCATCCAGGCGCGTGCTGCGCCATCCCCACGTGCAGACAGGCTTCTCGCGCCACGGAGTGCCGCGACCTTTTATCTTGCCCTCCGCCGTTGCCCTGCGCTGTCGCTCCAGGCGTCGATGTCCCGGCCGTGCTGCGCCGCCTTCGGCCTGCGCGTCAGCGAACACGCTGACGACCGCAGGCGGGGCCCGTCCGAGACAGGACGCCTTCCCGTGGAAAGGCGGCGACGGAGATCGCGCGACGTGCGGCGCGAATGCGCCCGCACGCCACGTGCGACGACACGGCGACGGCCCATGGGACGACACGTCGGATCGCACGATGAAACGCAGCGCATCGAACGTCGTCATCGGCGTGCCTCCCGCCCGACCGGATGCGCGATGCCGAGCACGGCGAACGCGCGCACCGGGCCGAAATAGCGGCTGTCGAACGACGCCGGGTTGGTCGTACTAAGCAGGAACAGCTCGCCGGGACGAAGGCGCCGGCACTGCGACCAGGCCTGCAACGGCCGGCCCAATCCGTCGGTGCGCAGCGCGGCGGCCACCGGCACCCCGCCAATGCGCACGATGCCGTCGTGCACACACACCCGCTGCGGCGCGACGGCAGCGACCGGCTTGAGCAGCGGAATGCCCCGCGGCAGGTAACCGCGGCGGGCGGCCAGTGTCGCGGCGGCCGCAGGCAACGGCACCAACACAAGGCTACCGACATGCGGTGCGGCCGGGTTGCGTGTACGCGGATCGACGCGATACCAGCCGACCGCCACGCTGTCGGACGGGTTGTAGACGAAGCGTGGCAGGGGCGACACGAAGGACGCCCAAGCCAGCGCCGTCAGGCCAAGGGCGGCCAAGCTCGCCAGAACCATGCGAGTGCTCGCCTGAGTGGAAACGTTCATGACGCAGACTCCGGGAACTCGCGTTCCAGCAAGGCACGCAACAGCTCGGCCACCGTCACGCCCTGCGTGAACGCCGAGACCTTGATGCGCGCGCGCAGCGCGGGCGTGATGTCGAGGGTCAGGCGCGCGGTATAGAGGTCGCCTTTCTGAAGGCCGTCGCCGTCGCCCTGGCGAACCCACGCTTCGGCATGGGGATTCGCCGGCGGGCGGGCGCCGATGGCGATGCGCCGGGTGCGCACGTCGGTCATGCCGGCCACCGCAGCAGTTCGTCGGTGAGCGCCGTGATCTCGCGCGCGGCGGCGCTGTCGGGCGCCGTCTCGCGGGCGAGCCGGCCGGCCGCCACGCTGTCGGCGAACACGATGCGCTGACGCACTTCCGCGCGCAGGACCGGCAGCGGTTGGTCGGCCAGCGCGCCGCGTGCCTCGCGGCCGATGACCGTGGTGCTGACGCGCCGATTGATGACGAAGGCCGCGTGCAGCGCCGGCCGGAACACCTGCGCCTCGCGGATCAACGCCACCATCTCGGCGCAGGCCCAGACGTCGTAGGGGCTGGGCTGCACCGGGACCAGCACGCGCTCGGCCGCCAGCAGCGCCGAGCGCGCCAGCGCGGCGATGCGCGGCGGCCCGTCGATGACGACGTGATCGCTGCGTCGCGCCAGTTCCGGCGCCTCCTGGTGCAGCGTCTCGCGCGCAAGGCCCACGGTGCCGAACAGGCGCGGCAGGCCCTGCTGGCTTCTCCGCTGCGTCCAGTCCAGTGCCGAGCCTTGCGGGTCGACATCGAGCAGGATGACCTGCTGGCCGCGCAACGCCAGCTCGCCGGCGACGTGCGTGGCGAGCGTCGTCTTGCCCACGCCGCCTTTCTGGTGGAGGAAGGCGACGATCACGAAGACACCCTCTGCGTCGAGAGATCGGCCCCGAGTCGGACTGCGAAACGTCGTGCTGCGCGCAGTCGTTTTCGCGTTGATCGTTGTCGCGCAGCGGTTATCCACCGCGACCCTGCGGACCTACTACGAGTTAGTGCTTTTACGTTAGGAACGTTAGGGCACGTGCAAATCCGCGCCGCGCCTCGCTTTGCCGCGAATCCGTACTCCCGATAGCACGAGGACCGTACTCCCGATAGCACGTGTCCCGGCACGCCTGATGGCACGACGCCATGCACCGCCTGTCCCCGGGTTATCCCCGTGCCGTGGACGACACGGGCCGGAACGTGAGCCATTCCGTGCCATGGTTCGGCAGGCGTTCGATGTGCAACACGTAACCCGGCAGCGACTGCCGCGCCACCAGGACGCGCAGGTCGTAGGCAAAGTCCGAATAGCGCGCAGCGCTGCCGGACTTGCGGTACAGGTGCCGGAAATCGAACTGCCAACCGTTGGGCTGGCGTCCGCCGTGCTTGCGCACCAGGCGGTACAGCCAGCGTTCGAGGCCGCCGGTGAGGCGGAAGTACGCAGGGTCGATGGTCAGCACCAGCGCGGCATCGAGCACGCCCGCGTAGAACCAGTCCGGCAGGACCAGTTCGATGCCCCGTGGCGCGCCGCACCCGTCGGCGCGCTCCTTCCATTCGTTGATCCACGAGAAGCGGTGCAGACGCCGCCCGGTCGTCTCGCGGATCGACGTGGCTACGGTGGTCGACTGCAGGCGATCCAGCGCGGCCCTGAGGCGCTGGTAGTCGCGCAGCGACGTACCGCGTCCGATGAAACGCAGGATCTCGTAGGGTGTGGCCCGCATCAGTCGCGAGGTCGGAATGCCCGCATCGCGGGCTTCGACGATCTGGCTGGCGGCCCAGATCAGGATGTCCGCATCCCAGATGGTGGCGATGCCATGCTCGGCCGTCCCTTCCACGCGGATGCTCACGCCACCGGCCTGGAAGTCGATCGGCGCCATGCGCCGCGACTTCGCCAGCGAGAAGAACGGAAAGGCCATCAGGTCCTGGCTGTCGCGCGGCGCCATGTCGCCCGGCAGCGCGCGGAACAGCGCAAGCTGTTCGCCGGCGGGTCGGGACATGGCGATGGCCGCCCGCGCACGGCCGCTCAGCGCACACGGCTGTCCGCCGCGTGGCGCTCGGCGTACTCGGGATCGGACGTGGAGCCGAAGCCGCGCTGATCGGCCCAGACATCAAGGTCCGCGACGGCGTACATGACGCGACGGCCGAACTTGCGAAAGCGCGGGCCGCCGCCCAGCACGCGCTGCTTCTCCAACGTGCGTGGCGACAGCCGCAGGTAGTCGGCGGCTTCGTCGTTGGTCAGGTAGCGCGGCAGCGCGGAGGTTGCGGCGGGTGGCGGGGTAGCGGCGTGAACGGCAAGGGGCCGCACGGGGTCGGGGCGCATGAGGTCAGCCTCCATCGGTCAAGAGCGCCGGCAACGTCAGCGCCGCCGGAGGGAGGCAGTCTCGGGAAAGATCGGCGGCTTGCTCAGGGACGTTTGGTGGGGTCATGCAAACGTCCCTGCCCGACCGATGCGTGCTGGAGCAAACGGCGATAGCCGCCGCGCATCAGCATCGCGCCGCGCCGGGTGAGCCGACGCATGCGGGCACGCAGCGCACTGTCGGCATGCCAGTCGGCCGCGACAGCGGCGGTCCCGTGCAGTGCTTCGGCCACCTCGCGCAACGTCGCACCGGCCAACATGGCATCCAGCGCCTGCAAGGTGTGGGCTTCCAGCAGCACGGCGCGGCCTGGCCGCGGCCGGCTGCAGGCCCATGCAGCCTCGTCCGCCACGGGCGGCAACCCGGCGTCGCGGTCGTGGCCAACATGCACGCAGGGCACGCCGTACTCCAGCGCGGGGGCGAGCGCGAAGCGCCGCCAGCGTCCCGGCAACCAGGCCGTCAGCACCAGATGCCGCCCCTCATGGAACAGGTGCTTGTGACCGGCGATGTGCCACACGTCGAACCGCACGGCGTCGGCAGCCGGTGCCAGATCGGGATGGATCTGCACAAGGTGCGCCGGCTCGGAACACCAGGCCGGATGCGCCTCGCGCGCATCCAGGCCGGGATTCTCCAACCCGTGCAGTCCCCAGCGTTGGGCGACGGCGCCCATGTGGCCGCGACGGCGACGCCAGTCGCGGCGGTAGTCGGGATGGCGGCGCAGGTATTCCCAGGCGAGCGCCGGCCCATCGAGGTGCAATACGTAGAGGTAGGCGGCGCAGGGATGCCAGGCCTCCGGATGCGGATCGGTCATGGCGCAGACTCCAGCAGCTTGGCAGATCACCGCTCACGCGCCATCTGCGCCGGCGTCGCGTCGTCACCGGGCCATGCGATACAGAGCTCCTTCGGCATCGCCGCGGGGCGTGGCGCACCCGTTGGCGCGTGCAGCCTGTCTTCCGCCGTCATGCAACGTTGAGGCACGATGCATCAAGCTGGCCGTGGGATTGCGACGGTTTACGTCCGATGCGTACCGCGAAACACAGGAATCCGCATTGATGCCTGGATGATCTCCCGTCAGACCTCCATGGACACAATGCACCTGACCACGCCGGTGTTGGTCAGTCCAGGATCGCGCCGTCGCGCTGGGCCAGCCGGGTGTATTCCGACAACGTGCGCGCCGCCTGAAAATAGATGTCGCGCGTGACCGGTCGATTGCGCGGGCCGACGATGGATGCCAGGGCGGAGAGGCGCACCGTGCCCAGCGCGGGCATGCCGATGCCCGCGTCGCACAGGCCGTACGCGGTATCGCCGTCGTCGGGATCGAGCGCCGCCAGCAGCCAGATGGCATGCGCGTCGGGCGTGAACAAGCGGACCACGGGCCGGAAATCGAGGTCCGGCAACGCCGTGCGGGCACGGCCGTTGGCAAGCAGTTGCGCCCGCTCGTCGTCGGTGACGAGGGTGTTCATGGCACGTTCCCCCTGTAAGGATCGCTGCTGCCCCCAAGTATCGGCATTGCCGATCCGAATACCAGCGCGACACGCCACCCAGCCGCTGCAGCACCGATCCGCTTTGGCGCGGATGCGCCGATGCGCGAAACCGGTTTTGCGGATGGGCGGCCAAGCACGGAGGCGGATACGTGGGTTTTCGTGGAAGCGCACAAGCGCAAAGACTTCATGGCGGAAAACCGGAAAAGCACAGTCATCGCGATAGGTGCAAGGTTCAGACCCACAAAGTCACAAAGGCGCCGGAACCGGCTTGGCGCCTTTGCGGAAAGCCACAGGCAACGACCAGCCCAGGTAACTACCTTTGAGTTATCTTTAACGTGGTTTTAGTTGGACTGTCAATCGACGCTTCTGTCCATGCAGAAGCGTTCGATCCAGCGCGGGCGCCCCGCCGGCGCCACCACCTACGAGGCCGAGCCGGCCAAGGCGTTCGGTGCGGCGGTGCGCGCACTACGCATGGAACACAGTGTCGCGCAGGAAGACCTTGCCAACCTGGCCGGCATCGAGCGCTCGCACCTGGGCAAGATCGAGCGTGGCACGCACATGCCGACGCTCGCGCTCATCTTGAAGATCGCCCGCGCACTGGGATGCAGCGCGGCCGATCTGATGGTGGAGACGGAAAGCCGCCTCGCGGCGTCCGTCTCCTAGCCAGGGAGGCGCCCCTTCGTTCGGGCTGTCCGCGACGGTCGGCCGGCTTGCTGCGCAGCCAGATCAGTGTGGTGCGTGCTGTCGTCCTCGGTCACCTGCCTCTGCGCTTTCCACCCACAGGTGGAACCGGTGAGTCGTGCGTCGACCAGCGCACACCTTTACTAATGGCAAACCGAAGCCGGCCCCGAAGGGCCGGCCCGGTGCCGGCGGATCATTCCGCCGGCGGCTCCTTCGGCTCGTAGAGCCGCACCACGATCACGCCGTCGAGCGGCAGCGCGTTCAGCGCGAGGCGGAAGCCCTTGCCGTCGCCGTTCGGGAACGCCACGCCGATCTTCGTCCAGTCGTGGCGGGTTTCACCGGCCACCTGGTACTCGCGCACGGTGAAGGCGTCGTAGCGGTCGGCGGCTTTAGGGGCGGGCTTGCTGTTCTTGCTCATGAGGATGTCTCCGGTTGGGTTCTGCGCGGTTGCGCGAGCCCAGGGCCGCGCGCCGGATAGGCTCGGCAGCACCGGAGTGACGAACGCGAGTGAGGAACGCAGGGCGGAACATCGTGGAGCACCCCTTGCGGGTTGCGCGGAGACGAGGCGCGCTACCGTCGCTCGCCATCAGCAATCGCACCCGACCGGAGTCCATGAACAAGCATCACAGCCCGCCCCTGCCGATCACGGCAACACCCCGTACCCAGTGACAGGTGGCATCGATACGATGGGATCAGGCATGGCGCTCCCGATGGCAAGGACTTGCGCCCATCGACTGTCCATACCGCGATGTGATCGTGGTGCACACGAAACATGCTCCGGCCGGAAGGATGCCGCACCAGCGGCACTTCGGGACGATGTCGATGCGAATCCAGCAAGCCGCGCGCGCAGGCAACCCGAGGTTGCCGAAGGCGTCAGGAAGCCAGGCCGGAACGGGCGCAACGCCGTGCGCGTGCGCAGCACCCGGTATCCGACCCGAAGGGTGACGCACCGGCCCACTTCCCTTTCGCTGGTAATCTTCAGGGCGCCACCCATCCACACCGAGGAGCTTCCATGGCTGTCAAACTCGACGGACTGTCACCGAAGGAACTGCAGGTTCTGATCGCCCAGGCCCAATCGAAAATGGAGTCCGCACGCGCTGAACATATCCAGAGCGTCAAGGCCAAAATCGACGCACTGCTCAAGGCCGAGGGCCTGCAGCTCTCCGAGGTCTACGCGGGACGCGGCGGCAAGCGCGGCAAGCGTGCCGGTGCAGGCATTCCCAAATACCGCAATCCGGCCGACCCTTCCCAGACCTGGACCGGCCACGGCAAGAAACCAACGTGGTTCCAGCTGGCCCTGAAGAAGTCCGGCGTGACAGCAGACTCGCTGCTGATCACCCGGGCGGCCACGAAAAAGGCACCAACGAAGAAAGCCGCCAAGAAGCGGACCGCCAAGAAGGTGGTCAGGAAGGCGACCAAGTAAATCAATAACCCACCTGCTGGATTGCATCGCGTGAACAATCTTTGGGATGTTCCACTCTCCTCGGTGACCGCCCTGACTCCCGAGCATGCCGTAGTCGTCATGCGCGCAATCCTTCGGTCGGAGTGCAGCTACGCCAAAATCAATCCGACCGCATTGACGATTTCCGATCGTCTCACCGTGGCGGACGGTGGCATTGATGCGGAAATCAACTCACCACCGGGACATGTCGTTCCAACAGACGGCATTTTTCGGTCCGGACTCACGGGGTTCCAGATCAAATCGGGAACAGGGTTCAAACCCTGGACGACAGGTGCGATCCGCGGCGAGCTGCTGGACAGCAAGGGGAAGCTGTATTCCGAGGTGGATCGCCTTTTTCGTCGGCAAGGGCGCTATACGCTGCTCTGCACGGGCCATGACCTGACACCGAAACAGCGCAGCGATTCACGCGAACAGATTGCTGCAGTCCTCGTCGAAGCAGGATTTGGGATAGACGAAAAACAGGTCGAGGTTCTCGGCGCAAGTCAGATCGCAGAATTTGCCGAACGTTATCCGGGAGTGGCGTCCCTGTTGATGACCGACCCCATTCAGGAGGCCTGGGTTCTCGAGGACTGGCAACGCGACGCGCACATGGCCAACCCCTTCGAGGCATCCTCGGAGCAGTCCCGGATAATCGACCGGATTCGTGCGGGACTGGCAGGTGAGAGCAAGCATATCCGTATTCTCGGAGAGCCGGGTCTCGGGAAGACGCGCATTGTGCTGGAGTCCGTCAGAGATCCCAGTCTTGCACCTTCCGTACTTTACATACCGCACGGTTCGCAGTTCGGACAGTCGAAGCTTTTTCGCCAGCTGCTTAAATCCGGTCGCGACAAGCCGCTTGTGCTGGTCATCGACGAACTTCCGGAATCCGAGCTGGCCGATATCTGGCGCCACCTGAAGTCACGTTGCGGCAGCTTGAAGATCGTGTCGCTGGATCACGGCAGGGACGAAACCCATGACGAAGACATTGATCGACTTGCCGTTCCCCGCCTGCCCGACGAAACCATAAGAAAGATACTTGCCAGTCAAGTCGGCGAATCACACGAACTCGATCGATGGGTCGCGATCTGCGAAGGTTCTCCACGAGCAGCCCAGGCGGTCGCCGACAACCTGCGCGCGAACCCGGATGACATCCTGAAGCCATCCTCGACGGTACCCATCTGGGCGAGGTTCCTGCATGGCTATGGCCGCCGCGACGAAAGCTCGGCAAGACAGGTTGATTGCGTCACCCAACATCTGGCCTTGTTCAGCCGATTCGGCTACGAGTCCCCGGTGGGTGACGAGGCGGTGTATATCGCCGAACTGGTTCGAGAGGTGGATCCGACCATTGGATGGGCGCGATTCCAGGAGATCATCCAAGCTCTTCGTGCCCGGAGAGTATTGCAAGGAAGCCGGACACTCTTCTTCGTACCCAAGGCACTCCACATCTACTTGTGGAAACAGTTCTGGAAGAACTACGGACGCGGGTTCGACTTCGTACGAACCCTCAATGCCATGCCCGAATCCTTGCACGCCTGGTTCATGGGCATGTTCAAGTTTGCCGGAGATGCCGCAACCGCTCATGTCATCGACGACATCCTCAAGCCAGATGGCATATTTGCCGAACGGGCCACACTGACGTCGGACAAGGGTTCTCGATTTCTTTCAACCCTCGCCGAGGCCAATCCGGCCGCCGTGTTGAAGCTCCTCGAAGCCACGATCGGCCAATGGACAGATCAGGAATTGCTCGATTTCACAAAGAATCGGCAGAATCTTGTCTGGGCGCTGGAAAAGATCGCAGTCTGGCCGCCCCTGACGGTACGAGCCATCCATCTGCTCGCCCGACTCGCGGTCAACGAGAATGCCGATCACTCCAACAACTCGACGGGCACCTTGATGGGGCTGTTTCGCATCGGCCCCGAAGCCGCCGTGACGGAAGCTTCACCCGAAGCCCGGCTGCCGGCCATGCTGAAGCTTCTCCGTGCTCCCAGGGACGCGGAACGCCATCTCGCGCTCAAGGCCATGGACGCTGCGCTCGATAGCCGTGGTTTGGGCATGCGCATGGTTGGGCCGGAATACCAAGGGCTGCGGGAGCGAGCCAAGCTCTGGATGCCTGAAACCTACGGTGACTGGTGGCAGGCCCAGTTCGAGTATTTCCAAACGCTCGTCGATGAAACGCAGAACTGGCCGCCCGCCCTACGCACCGGAGTTTGCCAGACCTTGCTGAACGCCGTGGAGCAGCAGGTCTGTACGCCACCCTGTACCGAGTTGGCGTTCCAGGTGCTGAACGTGCTTGTCGACGACAAGGCCATGCTGCCGGAAAAGCTGAATAACTTCTTCTCGCATTGGCAGGCGTACGAGAACGACGGCAAGCATCCCGAGATTGCAAAACGCCTTCGGGATCTCGAACGCCACTACACGAAGCAAGATCTCGCAAGCAGATTCCGTCGCTACGTCATCGATGTGAGCTGGCAGGAATGGGATGAGGATTTCCGCCAAAGTGCCGATAAACCCAAGAACCGCGCCAAGGCGCTCGTCACGGCATTGGCTCATCGCATCGCGCGGCATCCGGAGACACTGAACCAGATTCGGCATCTCCTCGCTCCTACGTCAAATGCACCTGCCCTATGGCATTTCGGAGCGCAGCTGGCATCTGCCGATACGCCGCGAACACTGCTGCCAGCTCTCGTCCAGGTGACGCTGGAGACGAGGCACCCAACGTGCCTGCTCGGCTACTTGTCAGACGTCCTGATATGCAATCCAACGCTCTATCACTCCACGGTTCGTAGCCTTCTGGATACGGAGACCACGGCGTGGCTTGGGGTCACCATCGCACTTTATGCTGCCTATGACGATGAGCTGTTCGAGCGATGCCTGGATGCGCTGCAAAAGCGATGGGTCGACCCGCTGCTTTTCGGGATACTCCGGTACGGCAAGGCGATCGAATCGGTCGCTCCGGAAAGGATTCGACGCCTGCTTTGCCTATTGGCCGAATGCGACACTCAGGAGGCGCTGTTTCTACTGGTCGAACTGCTGGACTCCATTCCGTTCAACGGTTCCTCGCCCTTCACTTCGGACTTCGTATTCCGGATCGTGTCGGAGTCCGTCCCCGGCGAGAAAGGCCGGGACGTCATGCGTGGTTACCATTGGAAGAATGTCTGCTTGAAATTGATCAAGTGGGATGTGAGTCGTGCACTCCCCTTGCTGGATGCCCTGCTCACCCAGATGGGGAAAACGTACGAGCTGAGCTATGACACTTATGCAAAACCATTGGCGGATGAACTCGTCCGAGTCGATCCGAATGGTGCATGGACTCTTGTGGAGAGGCATTTGGAAGAAACGCTTCCCAAATGGCGAGGTGACATTCTGAGCTGGCTCAAGGGTGGTCTGCACACCTTCAACGAAGGTACCCCGAGAGGGGCGCTTGCGGATCTTCCGATTTCGGAAATTCTTGCATGGATCGAACAGGACCCCGAGCCCAGAGCTGTGCTGATGGCCCATGCCGCCCTTCGAACACTTGACGATGATCAAGGCGGTCAACTGACTCGGGAATTGTTGCAGAGATATGGACAATTCAAGGGAGTTCGAAATGGCATCAGCACCACTTTTCATTCCGGGGGATGGAGTGGCCCAACAAGTGTCTACCTGAAACGGAAACGGGACAAACTTCGTCAGTGGCTGGCGGCTGGTTTCGAGCTCCAAATCACACAGTGGATCGAAAGCGAGATCGAGTACCTGGATCGACACATCGAGCAAGAGGAAATCGACGAGGAACGCTCCCGATTCGATTGACCAAAAGCTCAGCAAGCCAGCCACAAGGGCTCATAGGAGCCCCCTTGCCGCCATGCTCACGCATTCGCCCGCGCTCACCACAATGTGATCCAGTATCCTCACACCGATGTGCTGGAGGCCGTCGCCCAGTTCCTTGGTGATCGCCCGATCGGCGGCGGACGGCTCAGCCACACCCGAGGGATGGTTGTGCGCGAAGATGCACGCGGCGGCATTGTGCTGCAGCGCCGAGCGGATCACCTCGCGCGGATGCACCGACGCACCATCGATCGTGCCGCGGAAGAGCTTCTCCACCGCGAGAATGCGGTGGCGATTGTCGAGCCAGACGACGTGGAACTCCTCGTGCTTCAGGGCGCCGAGCCGCATGCGCAGGAAATCGGCGCTGTTCCTGGGATTGCCAACGCTGCCCAGCCGTTCCAGCCGGCGGCGCAGGATGTCCTCGGCCGCTTCCAAAATGTCGCTCTCCGTCTGCGGCCCATCAACTATGTAGTGCCCCAGGACGTCGCGTGTGATGCCCATGTGCCTTCTCCCCGACGCGGGATTGCGCCGTGGGCACCGGGTGGTGAAGCGGGAAAAGACCGGCAGCACCGGGAAGTGTCGGCCATGCCGACGCTGAAAGGCGGGAACGTAGGTGGACGAGGGCTTGCCCCTTGCGCTGGCCTACCGCGCAACCAACCTTGCCCAAACCAGCGCAAACCCATCAGCGTCTGGGAAGCATGGGTGACGACGTCTTGGAGTACGTCTCGAAAGACAAGCATCCTGAACGCGATCGAGCTTGTAGTGCATCGGAAAAAGCTTGGATGGGCGTGTGCGACACAACGTTCCGACGATTCATGGCCCCGATCCAAAGTCACACGCTAACGCCGCCGACTTTCGTGGTGAAGCTGGCTCACAGGCCTTGGACTTGCATCCCCCAATCTCGCCTTTACCTGGGTCTATCCACAATTCTCTCTGCGCATCGGGCCATCGAGCGCTGAAGTCGGGCGATGACCTTGTCGCCTGCATGCATCTCATGTTCCCACACCCGAAGCACCGACCAGCCCTGACGCCGGAGAGCTCTGGCTACCCGACGATCACGCTTGGCATTGCCTTGAATCTTGTCTCTCCAGAACAATTCATTGGATGTCGGTTGAACACCGTGTCGAGGACAGCCATGCCAGAAACAGCCATCGATAAATACGGCCAACCTGAGAGCGGAAAAAACGAAATCCGGTCTGACGGATTGACGCCTCCCTCGTGTGTGCGGCCTCGGTGTGATTACAAGCGTGACTGGCTTGTGTCGTCGCCAACCCGTAATTTTCTGCTGCCGAAGCAAACGCATGAAGGCGATTTCGGTGCGCTGATTGCCACGCCCCTTGATGTGCGACATCACTTCAGATCGTTTCGCCGGGGTGAATATGTCAGCCATGGCCGCGAGATCAGGTTCCGAACAGGATTGCCGCTTCTGCGGGCTCCCGCGCAATCACAAGATGGTCAAATGTATCCAAGTTGATCACATAGTCCACTCCCTCAACTCCGGCCGGCACTCCGGAAATGAAGGTTCCGGGTGTGATCTTTGGAAAGTCAGCGCGGACATCAAACAGTAGCGCCTCGACCACTCTCCACCGGGTCTTTTCATACTCTTCCCGGTGGGCTTCCACATATCCCGCGGCAATCAGTGCAGTTTCCAGCATGCCCTCTGCATCGGCATGTTCCGCCGCAAGCCGCCGAGAGACTTGGACGAGCAATGGCAGCGTGTTGCTGGCTCCCGCCTCTTCCCTAAGACGAACACCGAAAAACATCAAACGACCTGATTCCGGCGGGTCGAGTTGCTGGATGCCGTTTACACGGAATGTCCGCCCCCGGGTGGAAGAAGTTCCCTTGATCTCGATTGACAGGCCGGGATGCTCAAAATCATGGCGAGCGCCATGAGTTCCCCGCCAGCGCCGCAAGGCTTCCAAGCCACCGACGGCGGGGATCAGCCAATAGGTCAGGAACCACAGCTCGGCGAACAGGCCTGCCTGCTCCTCACGCGTCAACAGCTGCATGGACTGCTGCGACCAGAAGCGCCTCCAGCGCGCGAGTACGGCAGAGACAGCATCGGCTGGAGCTGCATCGGCGCGCAGCCTTTCCGCGATTTCTCCTCCGATGAGGTCGAACATGACGTGGGCCGCCGCATCATGACATTTGAGCTTTATGTAACGCGCGTGTTCATATCCAGGGAGGACAAGCTCATCGGTTTCCACAGTCAGTCCGCGACTGCTCACATCTCGGAAGGCGCCCTCAATGGGATCAAGGGCCACCAGAAGATGGTGATGGCCGGATGCATCGATGGCCGCCAGCAGCCGGGGCGTGATGTCAGGCAGGGCCTGGCGGCCCACCAGTTCGTCTCCCTTGGGTCGGGACGGTTCGATCTGACGCCAGACCTCCGCAGGCACCGGGTTCATTCAGGTCTCCAGCCCGCAGTCCCAATCGCATAAGTGCCGCGCACACTCTGCGCGTTCATTGACCGCGGGAATGACAACGCAATGCCCAAGACGTCGCGAGCCAGCGGATCGTTCGGATCGCCGAAAAGCGACTGCCGCGCGCCTCCCGGGACGAGCTCCTGTCCGGACCGTCGACTGATCGGATAGATCAACAAAAGTCCTTCGGATGGGTCGCGAATTTCGCGGGCGGCAGGATTGATTCCGATCCCTCTTGCTTGGCGCAGTTGTGTCACCTGATCAAGCTGCTCCGGGGTAAACCCGACCGCTTCGTCACCAGGGCTGGTGATGACGCCCAGCGAATCCGGGTCGCCCCGCAGGCGTGATCGGCTGATCATGTTGACGATGCCACCAGGGATATCCCAAGGCAGCCGTCCCAACCGAGGGTCATGTGAGGTGCGGCCCATCATCGCGACTGTCCATCGTACAAGCTCACCCTGTTCTCTCTGCCTTTCGATATAGCTGTCCAACAGGGCCAGCGAAAGGCTGCGGACCTCATCATCCACCTGGTACGTCGCCAAGTACGCCAGCACCTCGTCTGCAGACACGTTGGACCACATCGGCCCAGAATCCAGCCATGTCGGCGTACCGAGGCGACCAAGCATGTCACGTGTCGCAAGGACGTTTTCCTCGAGCAGCGCCGCGAGATCGACGGGGCGCCGGAAGGGAAACTTCACCGTCTGGACGACCTGGCTACTGTAAGACTGTTCGACGATGATCGTGGTCGCAAAACGCGATTTGAGGCGGTTTGTCACAAGCATCGCCGGATGCTCAAGTATCCGGGTGCCGAGCTGCAACGGTGTCACCTGCTCGACTTCGTAACGTCGAATGTCCTCGCGCAACGAATATTCCACGTTTGCCAGGTCGCTAAACCATCCTGCCAGTTCCGCGGGCATCCATATCCTGGTCAGATCCTCATAGCCGCCGCGAAATCCAAACCAACGTCCCATCTGCATCAATGTGTCATACATCGCACTGGGACGCACAAAGTAACTGATCAACAGACCTTCAAGAGTCAGCCCACGGGCAAGCTTGTTTCCACCAACCGCGATCGCCTTCAACCCGGGCTCCCGTTCGTAATCAAGCATCTCACCCGTTGCGCTGTTTATCTGGCGCACGAGGACCGCCTCCACGAACGGACCAATGTGCTCCTCTATTTGGTCGAAGCTGCGTTCACGGCCCACGAAGCTGGCCCGTGTAACCGGAACGAATTCCGTCTGCCAGCGCTCGCGCATCCGCTCGCGGATGCCTTGCTCACGTTGATAGCGCCATTCGTCTTTCAGTTCGCCAAAGCGCGCATCCACCTGCCTCCAGATACGATCGTGTTCATCGGTTCTCTGACTTGTATGGATGAGCATGGTCGCGGGATGCACCCCGTCACCGCGTTCGGCACGGGCAGCACCGGCCAAAATAAAATCCAACAGCGCCCGATCCAAGGATGGTGGAACAATCCCGTTCTCCAAGGTGGCCAGATCGGCATCTGGAATGTGTCGTACCGCATCGATGCCCCCAATCAGCTCCCCTGTTTCAGGATCCTGGCGTCCGAAGAGCTCCTCGGCACCGAAATAGCCGGAAGGCTTGGGGAGATCAACGATAAAATCCTTCGGGTAAAGATCGTTTCCAACCGATGGATCCACGGTGTCATGCGGGATAAGGATGTTGGCAAAGGGCGTTGCGGTGTATGCAACATAGGCACAGCGTTGGAACTTCTGCAGGAGCTGTCGGATCAGCCCATTGATGACCGCCGGCGCCTCATAGTCCTCGTCATCGGCGCTGGTCGTGCCGGTTTGGTATGAACCGCGTGTATCAACACTGGCCTGGTCCGCCTCATCATCGATGACGAGCAGCGGAAGCGTCCGCCTGACCTCTTCCGGTGCCGCATCGATCCAGGCATGCAGACGACGCAGCACCGGCCCGTTCTTCTTCACGACCAGAAGAACCGGCTGGGTGCCCTGCAAGGCGCTGTGATTCGCGTTCCCGGCGCGGAAGTCTCCGTCAAAATCCTCGGTAGTGAACTGGTGCCACTGCCTGCCCATTGGCGGCAATGGAACCGCGCCCGGCCTGCTGTCCGCATAGCCCGCCAGCTCCTTGTTCACACGGATCTGGGTCTGCCGTCGCAGCCCATTGTCGAGCCCTGACAGCACGACGAGCAGCCGGAAGCCGACGTCAGCGGCCTTGGCCATCAATGCCGTGAAGTTCGCGGTTTTACCGCTTTGAACATATCCGAGGACGAGTCCCCGGATGTCGAACCGCTCGGAGGCTGGATCCGAAACCTCAGCGAGTATGCGGTCCGTGGACTCATCAAGGGAGCGCACCGCCGGAGCTCCCCATCCCTTTACGTTGAGGAGATAATCCCGAAGCGAGGGCCAGTAATACCACCCGGAACGATCCATCCTCCGCAACCAGTCACCGCGACCACTTTCGGCCGTAATGATGCTTGCGGGGCGCAGGACGATCATCTCTTCCCTTGAGAGCAGCTCCCTGACCTGAGAGCGCAGTTGCTCCGGTATCGCCGGGTTGCCCACCGCGTCATCGCGTGGAAGTCCGTTTGCGATGAGAACCCTGACTATGCGCAGGGCGGAATCAAGCGTCAGCGGGTCAGTCATGCCTCTTCCCCTTTTCCAGCCGGTCGAAAACCGATCTGACGACCGGCAGCTCCTTTTCAGTTGCGACGCGCTCTGCTGCCTGGCGGACTTCCTCCACCGTCCACAGGCGGCCATTCGCTGGGCCGGATGCCGGCTTGGCATCTTGGAAATTCGGCGGCGATGCGGCCGGATTCGTCTGGACTGATGAAAGCCCTTGCGCAGAGCGGGACCGAGCTGTGAGGCGGCGCGAACCACCGTTTTCCGCCGAGCGACGGTACGCATTCTGCGCGATCTTTATGACGGGACCCACGGCCTTGTCGAAGTGCTCCTTTAATAGCTGGGGGAGTTGTACCCGCATCTTCGCAACGTTGATGCGGAAGGCCTCATCAAGGTGCGGATCGAAGCTCACCGCAACTCTTGCAAGTTTGGTGTGCTCGTCAAGCGTCCGGAGGTTGCTCCAACCTCCGCTCTGAATCATGCGGTTTGCACGATAAATGTAGAAACCCTGCTGGCGGTTCCACCGCAGTGGTCCGGCCGCTGCCGAGTGGGCCTGGGTGGAGTCAAAGTCATCCTGGTGTGGCAGGACATAAGGCTCGATCAGGATGTCACCACGGATGCCCTCATGGTCGTAGTGGAGCGTGACCGTCTCCAAACGTTTGGTTTTCGGCTCATGACGGACAAACGGATCCCATGGCTGCACCGCATTGCCATTGATCTGGATCCGGATCTTCCGTCGGCCGGCCTCTCCGGCGAGATAGCGGTGGAACACCATGGCAAGGTGCTGCTCCAGCTCGCGGCACATGCCGGAAAGCCGCTTTTTGGCCGCTTCACCATATGGATGCTTGTAGCCCAGGATCCGATCAAGCCGCTGCCACAGGACGACCGTTCCGGTGTGCTTCTTGAGCGGGGCGTCCAAGTGCTCCGGCCGCTCCTTGCGCCCCACCTCAAGGATCTCCCATGCGTTCACCTTCACCACATGGGCCAGATCCCAGCAATAGGCATGCACCTCCGCTCGCTCGGTGCTTGATCTGCTGGCCACCGTCAGCCGCCGGCATTGGCTCATGGACGCGGTCTTGAGACCCAGCCCGAATTTCCCCAGCGCATCTTCGTCATAGTCACGCTCTGCGCCATAGCGAAGCGCCTCGCGTATCTGCGCCGGCTTCATTCCCGTGCCGTTGTCGGTGATGCGAACCCAAGACTCATCTCCGTCAAAATGCACGTCAACGTCGATCTTTGTCGCCCGCGCCTCTATGGAATTGTCCACGACATCTGCGACCGCAGCGGCGAAGTCGTACCCCATGTCCCGCAGGGAGGTGATCAGTCTCCTGGCAGACGGTATCAGCTCGTGCCCTTTTGCCCTTCCTGCCATGTCTCCCCCTGTTGTTTCTTCCACCATGTCCATCCCATGAGCTGGGCATGTGAACAGTAATACTCGTCAAAGCGCAGCTTGCCCTGCTGGAAGCGGCGGGTGGCCTCTCTTGCTATGGGTATCAGCCTGACGGGCCAGCCGCTGGAGGCATAGATCGGCGCGGCAATTTCCGGAACGAGATCGGCGAGCATCGCAGGCTGGTGGACATCCTCATCAACGCGGCCGCCGTTCTGGCTTGCACTGTCGGGATGCAGCCAGCTGTTCAGAAACCCGATCGAGAACCAAGCCTTCTTGAAGTCATCCAATGGCAGCGTCCGAAGCCGTTGTCCATTTCCCGTTCCTTCGACGATCGCGGTCAGCCATTCCGCCGCCTGTTTCGGGGTGGTGGGCAACGGCGACAACTCCCGATCAGACAGGGGGGTGCCCAGATATCGCTTCAAGCCCCGCCCTATTGCCTTGCCCAATAGCGGCGGGACCGCATTTCCGATCAGCCGATACGCAACGGTACGCGCTTTTGGAAAGGTGAACCAATCTGGAAAGCTCTGAATTCTGGCCGCTTCGCGCACGGTGAGCGATCGGCGCTGGGTGGGATGGATGAACATCAGCCCATCTTTGCTGAGGTGGGCAACGATCGTCGAACACAAACGATTGCGGTGCTGTTTCGTGTATCGATCCTTGAAATTCTCCCGGTCATAGGGAAACTCCATCTCCACTCCCCGTTCTATTGCCTGCAGACTGGTTTCACCCTCATGTAACCGGTCAAAATCCCTGAGATCACGGGCACTATGTGAACGTGCAACATGGCCGGTGAGTTCGACCGCGCGGTCGACCTGAGCGACATCCTCAAGATAATTCCGGCCATAACGCTGCACGTGAAGATGGCGACGCCTGAAGTCGTACGGCGAAGAATCCTCCCCCTCCCCGGCTCCGAGTATCGGTAGGTCACCTATGGCGTCCCAGAGCGTCACCAGCTTTTTGAGCCCTCTCGGCCGGCCCGGTCCCTTGCGTGCACCGTCCGAATCCGTCGAGTCGCCATGGGTCGCCGCCACATACTGCTCGGCCGAAAATATTGGCAAATCGCATGTCGTGCCGATGATCAGCTGACGCTCACGCTTCTGTGGAATGCCGTAATGCCATGCGCGAACCGGGGTCGCATGCACGCGGTAGCCGAGCTTTCGCGCCTCCGCCTGCACCGCGATGAAGAATTCACCGCCGGCCGCGGTCCGTATGCCCGGAACGTTCTCCATCACAAAGATCGACGGCCTGAAGAACTCCACGTAGTGAAGGTAATTTCTGAAGAGAAGACGGCGTGGATCCTCCACCAGACGGCTGCCGTGGTTCGAACCGTCGACCATCCTTGCCTTGCTGAATCCCTGGCACGGCGGTCCGCCCACGATGATGTCGACTTTCGCTTGCCCGATGATCTCGCGAAGCGCCTCCGGCGTGAACTTCGTCAGATCACGCTCAAGAACATGCCCAACTCCTGGGAAGTTGCTTTTGAAGGCACTGATCGCGTCGGGGTCAAAGTCGATTGCCGCAACACAGTTCAACCCGGCCGCCTCAAGACCGAGGCTGAATCCGCCGCATCCGCAGAAAAGGTCGAGATAATTGAACGGAATCGCCTGTTCCGTCCTGACAGATCGTCTTTTAGCCACCGGTGGACACCGAGACTTCGAGCCGGATCTGCTCCGCCTGCTGGAGTGTTGATATCACGTTGAACAGATTCGCCGACTTCGGATTGCCTTGCGGTCCAAACATCCTGTGCAGACTCTTGGAGGGCGTACCCACCCTCACAGAAAGTCCTTCAAATCCGATCGTCGCGTTGATGTAGTCACGCAACACCGACTTGCCGACGTCAAGCTCGCCCTCCAGCAGCGCACCAAGTGCGTTGCAGAGCAGCTGTCTGCGGAATGCGGCATCGCTGCTCGCGCGACTCCGCACGGCCTCATTGAAGTCTCTTGTCAGCGCCATATACCCCTCGTCACCAAGATCGCCGCATCTGCTTCCAAAAGCTCGACCGGCCAGCATTGGCGAAATGGTAACGCAAAGGTTACCAATGGACAACTGTGCAGCAGAGCTGCGACAGCCCCACCGTTATACGGTGAAACCATCGGTGATCCAACATGCGGAGTCGATTGCGCGGGCCGCGCACGGGCAGGCCGGCCAGCGGCGACGTTCCTATGGTGTGGCTGAAGACCGCCCACCACTACCTGGCTATCATCATGACTCCACACAGTCTGAGATTTTGCCATGTCCCAGCGGGTCACACTGGATGCCATGATTCCTCGTGAGGATTTCTCTGTCGCCCAAGAGGAGTTCGTCTTGGATCTGTTTCGGGACTTCCCCATCGCCAACCTGTCCGCAGACTCGGCAATCCTGAGGCTGCTCAGGAAACCTGATTTCCAGCGAGAGACGAATCAATGGACACCGGAGCAGGTTGTGACCTTCATTGCCAGCTTTCTCGACAATGAGGTCATTCCATCATTGATTCTGTGGAAGTCACCAACCTTCATTTTTGTGATAGATGGCTGCCATCGATTGAGTGCGCTACGCGCCTGGATTGAGGATGACTATGGGGATGGACCTCTCTCGCTGGCATTCTATAAGGGGGAGATTTCGGAAGAACAGAAAAGGATATCCAAGCGGACAAGAAAGCTGGTTGAACAGCGGATAGGCCGTTTTTCCAAGCTTCGCGCACTGATCGATACGAAGGTGTCCGACGATGCCCATGCACTGAAGAGGGCCAATCGCCTGTTTACTCGCGCACTGAACCTTCAGTGGATACAAGGCAATGCCGACGTGGCGGAGACGTCATTCTTCAAGATCAACTCTCAAGGCACTCCACTTGATGATACGGAAGAGATGTTGATCAGGAACAGGAGAAAACCTATTGCCATAGGGGCTCGCGTCATTCTTCGTGCAGGCAGCGGCCATCAGTATTGGTCATCGTTCAAGCCGGAGTACAAGGAGCGCATTGAGAGCCTGGCCGGCGAGTTCTATGAGCTTCTATTCGAGCCTGAATCCACCACGCCATTGAAAACGCTGGATGTTCCCTTCGGCGGCTCTGTCTCACCTGTGGATGCGCTGTCTCTGCTGATTGAGTTCCTCACCATCTCGAGCAATCGACAACCAGTCGCCCTGCCCATTGAAAAGTATGCCGATGATGACACCGGAGAAAAAACCATTGATGTGCTGACACGCTCATTGCAGATATTGAACCGGATTACCGGCAACTCACCTGGCAGTCTGGGCCTTCATCCCGCCGTCTATTTCTACAATGAACGCGGCAAGTACAACAGGTTTCTTTTCTTGGGGATGACGGCATTGATCACGGAAAAGATCAGGAACAACGACGGCTCTTTTTTCAAGAAGTTCACCTCAGCTCGAGGTATGGCGGAGAAGTTCTTGGTCGAAAACAAATCATTGATCGCGTTCGTCTTACAGAACATGAGCAAGGCGCAGCGCATTCCGCGGATGAAGGATCTTTTCGAATTCCTTTTCCTCAATGCAACAGGTGTCGCCGCTCCGACACCGGAAGCAGCTATCGCGAACATGGGGCTGCGTGGCCGGATCTTGGATGTAAATGCGATACAGACATCCCCGCAATTCAATGACGGAACGAAGTCGATGCTTTTCATGACCACGGCACTCGCCTCAGCCATCATGTGCCCCATCTGCGGAGGCTATCTTCACCCGAGCAAGTCCGTGTCGTATGACCACATCACGCCAAGGCGGGACAAGGGAACCGGCGAAGCCGCCAACGGCAGATTGGTCCATCCCTTCTGCAATACGGGTGTGAAAGCCTAGACGCCGCCGATGAGGCGACACAGGGGGAAAATACGCGCTGAGCCGCTTCGCTCAGACACATTGCCTGATGGAGCTCCGCTTCTCTTCCTGCGTGTCCGAGGGTATGGGCCCGGCCCTGATGTAACCGCTCACTTGCGGCATCGAATACTTCGATTGGATTCATACAGCATCTGGACCGTATTGAAGGTCTGGCGAAAGGAGGGGAATGGTGTACACGGAGGAGACGTTTCAGGCCCAACGTGACTGGTCTGAAAGGGCACTCATGCTGATGCGGGAGACCCTTCCCCTGATGGCCCCTGTCGCAAGGCATGGGGCATGGGAAGGCCATGAGCAGACCACCCTTGCGATGCTGCTTTCCGCGGCGGCGCGCTCCACGGAGAGCACACTTCTGCTGTGTGCGTACGGGCAGCTCTGGGATGCGGAAGTCACGCTTCGTTCCGTATGCGAAGCATCGCTCAAGTTTGCCTTCATCATGCAGACGAAGGAGCAATTCAAGACCCGGATTGGGGAATACGGCGGCGACCATTTCAACGCCACCCTCCTAAAGGATGATCAGAAGGTGCGCGACCTTCTTGATGCACTTGGCGATCCTGACGCGAAGGAATGGAAACCGCTGCGGGAGCGGCTGCTTACCGATGAGGAGCGCACGATCTTGGGCGAACGGCATGACAAGGCCGCGCGTCGTGCGCTGGAAACAAGATGGGGGTTCACTGGAATCATCGGCGCCCTTCGACGAAGCAACGATCAACTGTTCGCGGATTTCGGCGGACTGGCCCATGGGTATTCGATTGCAAGCCATGTCCACCATGCCGATTATCAGGGCGTGTCGATTCCTTTGGACCGTGATGCACGTCAACCCGATCGCCGAGATTCATTACACATGGCCCATCTGGCCCGCCTCATATCCGACTCATTCGACTACCTTCTGATCAGACTCGGGGTCGGCTATCGGTTCATTGAACACGATACGTCCAGCCTCAGGGAAGCCCGCTTGAAGGTACAGGGATTACGGGACTCCTTTGGCGGCGCCTACAACAAATGGATTGACATCGAATACCCCGAATGATGCCGGCCTGTCACCACTTTTTTTTGAATTGTTGATGCTTGAGCAACGCCAGCACGCACTCTTGCTGCCAATTGCATCGAAGCATCAACTGCCTAGGCGAAGTGTTTGAAGACATCACACACATGGCGTCCGTATGCCCATACGACGTACTTGGCTCCATAACGCTCAGATTCAAAGGCTGCGAGTCTGCCTGATGGGAATGACCCTGCCGCCCGCTCTCAGCTCGTCAAGATAATCCGCCCACGCCTGCATCATTCGGGTGCGCTCATCCAAGTACTGCGCGGCGTGCGTGTAGGCATCGCGGACCTTGTTCGATTCGGCATGCGCCAACTGGCGCTCGATGGCGTCGGCGTTCCAACCCATCTCGTTGAGCCGCGTCGCCGCCATGCTGCGGAAGCCGTGACCGGTCATTTCATCGCCGGAATAGCCCAGCCGTCGCAGCGCGGCGTTCACGGTATTCTCGGACATGGGCCGGGACGAGGTACGTAAGCCGGGGAATACGTAGCGGCCGTCACCGGTCAACGGATATAGCTCTCGCAGGACAGCCACGGCTTGCGTGGACAGCGGGACCAAGTGCGCGGCGCCCATCTTCATTTTCTCGCCGGGGATGCGCCAGATAGCACCATCTAGATCGAGTTCCCCCCATTCGGCGTGGCGCAGCTCGCCCGGGCGCACGAACACCAGCGGCGCCAACTTCAGCGCGGCCAGTGTGACGGGCTGGCCGGCGAAGCCGTTGATTGACCGGAGCAGCTCGCCCATACGGGTCGGGTCCGTCACCGCGGCATGATGGTTGCCTTTCGGCGCCTTGAGTGCGCCCCGCAGGCTGGCCGTGGGGTCGCTCTCAGCCTTGCCCTCCAGCACGGCATAGCGGAACACTTGTCCGGCCTTGATCTTGGCCCGCTTGGCGGTCTCCAGCTTGCCGCTTTCCTCGATCTTGCGCAGGGCCGTCAGCAGCTCGCGCGGCGTAACCTCAGCAATCGGCCGGCCGCCGATTTCCGGAAACAGGAAGGTCTCCAGGATCCACCGGGTCTTGTTGGCCGTCACCTCGGCCACCTCCTGCCGAGCCATCCATTCTCGGGCGACCGCTTCAAAGGTGTCCCTGGCCGCCGTGGCTACTTCGACTTTCTGCTGTTTTGCCGCCTTGCGGGCCGCACCGGGATCAATGCCCTGGGCCAATAGCCGGTGAGCCTCCTGGCCCCCTTGCCTGGCAGCGGACAGGGAAACCGTCGGATACACCCCCAGTGCCAACCGTTTCTCCCGGCCAGCGACCCGGTACTTGAGCCGCCAGTATTTCGCTCCGCCCGGCGTCACCTCGAGATACATGCCTCCGCCATCCGCCAGCTTGTACCGCTTGGCGCGCGGAGCGGCCTTGCGAACGGCGACATCGGTCAGTTTCATGCATCACCTCGGAATGCGATCGGTCGGTAGCGTACCCAACGCTCTAGTGGCGCTCTGTTCGACATCGAATGTTATGCGCACCAATCGAGATCTGGGGGCACAAATTCGCTCTGCCTGCTGTTGTTCAGCGATATGCCCCCAAATATGCCCCCAATTTTGGCCGGATTCAATCGGACGGCCTTGCACCGAATCGGACAATCAGGCATAAAAAAACCCGCCAAGTGGCGGGTTTTCCTAAGTTTTTCGGACTGTATCGGACGTCCTGAAACTATCAAATGGTGCCCAAGAGGGGACTCGAACCCCTACGACTCTCGTCGCTACCACCTCAAGGTAGTGCGTCTACCAATTCCGCCACCTGGGCAGGTGTCTTGCTGATCCGTCAATGCTTGGCAGGCGCACTCGGTACGTCAGGCTGCGTTTTCGCAGCCGGCGCGGCCGGCACGTCGCTGTTGGCAGCGGCCGGGGTCGGCGTTTCCGCCTTGACCGGTGCCGCCTGCTTCGCGGGCTGCGCATTCTGGGACTTCGCGGGCTGATTGCCAAGCCCCGCCATCACGCCCAGATCGCTGTTCGCAGCCTGCTGCGGTGCGCCGTTGACTTTCAGGTAAATGCCCATGCCGAGGCTGAGCAGGAAAAACAACGTGGCCAGCACGCCCGTGGCACGCGACATGAAGTTCGCCGAGCCACGCGCACCGAACACGGTTGCCGAGGCACCGCCGCCGAAACCCGAGCCCGCATCGGCGCCCGCGCCGCGCTGCATCAGGATCAGCACGATCATCGCCGCAGCGATCAGGATGTAGAACACGCTGAAGATTACAAACATGTAGGTGCAGGCCCTGGCACTAGTGCGCGGCGGCGCAGATGCCCAGGAAATCGGCGGCCACCAAGGCGGCTCCACCGATCAACCCTCCATCCACATCCGGCTGCGCGAACAATTCCGCGGCATTTGCCGCCTTCACGCTGCCGCCATAAAGCAGCCGCGTCAGACCGGCAATCATAACATCCTCTTTCGCCAGTTGGCTACGGATGAAGGCGTGCACTTGCTGCGCCTGTTCCGGGCTGGCGGTACGGCCCGTACCAATGGCCCACACCGGCTCGTACGCGATCACCGCAGTATCGAAACTGGCGATGCCGTTGAGTGCCAGCACGGCCTGCATCTGCGCCGCGATCACCGCCTCGGTCTGGTCTGCCTCGCGCTGCTCCAGTGTTTCGCCGACGCAAAGGATCGGGGTAAGCTCGGCCGCACGCGCGGCGGCAAACTTGCGTGCTACCAGCTCATTGCTCTCGGCGTGATAGTGGCGCCGCTCGGAATGGCCGACCAAAGTCCACTGGGCACCGACGTCGACCAGCATGGCAGCGGATACTTCACCGGTGTAGGCGCCCTGCCCCTCGTGCTCGCTGACATCCTGGGCACCGATGCCCAGGCCGCTGTCGGCGCACTGCCGGGCCAGACCGGACAGGTAAGGGAACGGCGGGAAGACCAGCACGTCGATATCCGCCGGCTTGGCGGCGGCGATCTCGCCGACCAGCGCTTGAGCCATCGAATGGCTGCCGTGCATCTTCCAGTTGCCTGCGACGAGTTTCTTGCGCATGCCGTTGCCTTATTCCATTGCGTTCAAAGCGCGAAGGGTACCGATCGAAGCAACTTGCGGCAACGCCATGCACGCGCATGCCATCATGCACGTTCAGCCTCATCGGAAACCAGCCATGTCATCTGCTCGCCCGCTCAGCCTGATCACCGGCGCTTCGGCCGGCATCGGCGCCGCCTTTGCCCGCGCGCTCGCGGCCCGGGGCCATGACCTGGTGTTGACCGCGCGACGTACCGAACGGCTCGAAGCATTGGCCGCCGACATGCGCCAGCAACACGGCAGCACGGTGACTGTGCTGACCGCGGACCTTGCCGATCCGGCGGCCACGGCGACCCTGTGCGACGAACTGGCCAGGCGCGGGCTGGCCGTGGACTGGCTGATCAACAACGCCGGCTATGGCGTACCGGGAACATTCGTGGCCAACGCGTGGCAGACCCACGCCGATTCCCTGCAGGTGCTGCTGACCGCCCCCACCGAACTGGCCTGGCGCCTACTGCCCGACATGCGCCAGCGCGGGTACGGCCGCATCATCAACGTGGCCTCGCTGGCCGGCCATGTGCCGGGTACCGCCGGCCACACCCTGTATGCCGCCACCAAGTCATACCTGATCAAGTTCTCGCAATCGCTGGCGCTGGAAAACCGTGACCGTGACGTCCATGTCTGCGCTCTCTGCCCCGGCTTCACCCGTTCGGAATTCCATGATGTCACCGGCACCCGCGCCCTGATGGACAAGCTGCCCGGCTTCATGTGGCAATCGGCGGAGGACGTGGTGCGGGAAGGCATCGACGCCGTGGAGCGTGGCGAGGCCGTACTCGTCACCGGCCGCGTGAACCGCTTCATCAAGGGCCTGTTCAAGCTGATGCCGGATCGCCTGGCACTGCGCCTGTCCGCCCGCCAGGCCCGGCGCTACCGGCAGCAGGAATGACCGCGCCTCGCGCCATCGCACCATCACCCGTCGAATCGACCATGGCGAGGACACCATGAGCCTGTTTCCCACCCGCATGCGACCGCTGCCCTACCGCAAACCCGTCGAAGGACGCGATTACTGGGTGCTGGACGATGTGCTGGACGATCCGCAGGCAGTACGCGACCGCTGCCTGGCCAAGACTGACTGGGAATACGGCTTTCCGCACACCGGCGAGGCGTGGCCCGGGATGCGCGCCAGTCCGGCGCTGCTGGAATCGGAGCTGGCCGGCATCGAAGCCCGCGTGCGCCAGGCGACTGGCGTGAAAAAGCTCGAAGTCGGCAGTGCACCGGGGGGATTGAAACTCAACCACAACTGCGTGCAGGTGGTCGGCGCCGTCGAGGGCGCGGTCAAACCGCATACCGATTCGCGTGATCTCTGCCGCTATGCCGCCGTGCTTTACCTCAACCCGCAGGTGTCCGAGCGCTGCGGCACCAGCTTCTTCCGCCAGCGCATGGCCGGCAACCAGTTGGGCGGCAACCTGGTGATGCCGCCGCATCACAACCTGGTCGACGCGCTGGGCAACCGTTTCGTGCAGCCCGATGCCTTCGTCGAAGACGTGCGCGTGGCACATCGCTTCAACCGCCTGCTGCTGTACAAGGCCAACATCATCCACAGCGCCAGTGCCTACGGAGGCCTCGAAGACGCCGCCAGCAAGCGCATGACGGCGGTGTTCTTCTGGATGGCCTGACCGGACTGCCCGACAGGGCCGGCTCGATCAGATCAGCTTGATCTCGCGCAACCGCTGCTGCAGGTACTCGTGCGAGGTGATCGGCGTGTCGTAGCGCTTCGGGTTGTCCGGCGTGATGCACTGGGGTACCGGATCGAGTACCACGTCCGGGTTCGGATGCAGGAAGAACGGCACCGAGTAGCGCGGCTTGCGTGCATTCTCGTTCGGCGGATTCACCACGCGATGGGTGGTCGACGGGTACACGTGGTTGGTCAGCCGCTGCAGCATGTCGCCGATATTCACCACGATGGCGTCGCCCTCGGTGGTGATCGGCAGCCACTCGCCCTCGCGCGTGAGTACTTCCAGCCCTTCCGCGCTGGCCCCGACCAGCAGGGTGATGAAGTTGATGTCCTCATGCGCACCGGCGCGCACGTTGGGAACGTTTTCTTCGGTGATCGGCGGATAGTGGATCGGGCGCAGGATGGAATTGCCCTGCTCGGTCTTGTCCTCGAAATAGTTCTCGGGCAGATCGACGTGCAGGGCCAGCGCACGCAACACGCGGGTGCCGAGCTGGTCCAGCGCCTGGTACAGGCCATAGCCGTACTGGCGGAACGCCAGCACTTCCGCCGGCCAGAGGTTCGGTGGCATCACGTCGGCGAAGGTCGAGTCGCGCGGGATCTCGCGACCGATATGCCAGAACTCCTTGAGGTCAGGAAAATGGCTGTCCTTGGCGGTCTCCACCTTGAATGGCGTGTAGCCGCGCGCGCCGCCACCGCCGCGCACGTGGTACTTCATCTTGGTGTCGGCAGGCAGCGCGAAAAAGCGCTGGAACACGTCGTAGGCGCCATCAACCAGTTCGCGGGAAATGCCATGGCCGCTGATGCAGCAAAAACCGAATTCACGATAGGCGGCACCGAGCTCGGCCACGAAGGCGGCACGGTCGGTGTCGTAACGGCGGATATCCAGAGTAGGAACGTTTTTCATGAGTCGAGTCCAGGTTGACATGCGGTCGAAGGTGTTCCGCCACCGCAGGGGCGGTGCACGTCGGGCCATTCCTTGGCGACCGGGTCCTGGCTGACTTGGGAGCCTGTCGGGCTTGGGTTGGCCGGGCTGCAAATCCGGCTGTGTGTCCATCTTTCCGCCACTTCTTGCCCCATAGAACCACTATGGGACGGCGAATCGACGAAAAGCTGTCCTCACACAGCCACATTTTCGCCTCGACCACCCAAGCCCGACAGGCTCCTAAGGCAGACGTCAATGCGTCTGCTGGTTCACGAGCGTTCTGCCGCGGATTTTACGACGTCTGCCAACCGTTCCGCCATCTGCCGCACCTCGGCCTCGTCGGCGGCTTCCACGGTGACGCGCACCAGCGGCTCGGTGCCCGAGGCTCGCAACACCACGCGGCCGCGGCCGTGCAGGATACGCTCCACCTCGGCCTGTGCCTCGCGCACCGCATCGCTGGACAACGCTTCGCGGGCACCTTCGGCACGCACGTTGAGCATGATCTGGGGCATTTTACGCAGGCCCTTGCGGACGTCGGCCAGATCTTCGCCGGACAGCGTCAACGCTTCGAGCACTGCGAGCGCAGCCACGATGCCATCGCCGGTGGAGGCGCGATCCAGGCACAGGATATGGCCGGAGGTCTCGCCGCCGAGGATGCCGTCGTGTTCCTTGAGTCGCTGCAGGACGTAGCGATCGCCCACGTTGGCGCGCAACAGCGTGGCACCGAAACCTTCCAGCGCCAGTTGCAGGCCATAGTTGCTCATCAAGGTGCCGACCACCGGCCCTTGCAACAGGCCGCGGGCGTGCCAGCTGCGGGCAAGCACGAAAAGGATGTCGTCGCCGTCGGCCACGGCGCCGTGGCGATCGACCAATTGCACGCGGTCGCCATCGCCGTCGAAGGCGATGCCAAGGTCGGCGCCATGCTCCAGCACGGCCTGCTGCAAGGCCCGCGGATGGGTGGAACCTACTTCGCGATTGATGTTGAAGCCATCCGGTTCGTCACCGATGGCAATGACCTCGGCGCCCAACTCGGCGAATACCTTGGGTGCCACCTGATAAGTCGCGCCATTGGCGCAATCC
Source organism: Rhodanobacter glycinis (assembly GCF_900114325.1). Taxonomy (GTDB): domain Bacteria; phylum Pseudomonadota; class Gammaproteobacteria; order Xanthomonadales; family Rhodanobacteraceae; genus Rhodanobacter_A; species Rhodanobacter_A glycinis. The sequence continues at coordinate 142,732 of NZ_FOSR01000007.1, read as the reverse complement.
AGCACCAGCTTCATGCCGGCCAGACTGAAGTCCTCGGCCAAGGTGGCCTTGCAGAACTCGGCGTAACGGGTCACCGCATCGGCAATGCGCACCACCTTGCCCAGGCAGTCCGAGTCGACGGTGGCGAAGTCCGCATCCACCTCGCGCTCGATCGCGTCCTCCACTGCATCGGACAGCTTTTCACCGCTGGCGGAGAAGAACTTGATGCCGTTGTCGTGGTGCGGATTGTGCGAGGCGCTGATCACGATGCCGGCATCGGCGCGCAGGCTGCGCGTGAGGTAGGCCACGGCCGGCGTCGGCATCGGGCCGAGCAGGCGAACGTCCGCACCGGCAGCCACCAGGCCGGCTTCCAGCGCGGATTCGAACATGTAGCCGGACACGCGGGTGTCCTTGCCGATCAGCACCAGCGGGCGCTGGCTGGTCTTTTTCTGCTGCGCTTTCTGCTGCGCGGCGAGCACCGCGCCCAACGCACGCCCCAGTTTCAGCATGAAATCGGCACTGATCGGCCACTGCCCCACCCGACCGCGAATGCCATCGGTACCGAAATACTTGCGTTGACTCATCGTGATGCCTTTCCGAAAGATTCCCTGCCCTGACGGCGAGCTCCATGCAACGCCGCCCTGCCCTGCCTGTTGTTCAATCGTCATCCGGCCAGCGCGGTGCCGCCGGCTTCGGATCGCGACGCGGCGCCTCGTCACCGGCATGCACACCATGCCAAACCGCGAGCGCATCCACCGTCGCCATCACGTCATGCACGCGCACCATGCGCGCGCCGCGCTGAACCGCGATCAACGCGGCCGCCACCGACCCGGCCGCACGTTCCGCGGGAATGTCGCGCGCGGTGAGCGTGCCAATCATCGCCTTGCGCGACAGCCCCGTATACACGCCACTGCCGAGGTCGACGAAGCGCTCCAACGCCCGCAGCAAGGCCAGATTGTGCTCCAGGTTCTTGCCGAAGCCGAAACCCGGGTCGACCATCACCTTGCGTCGATCCATCCCGGCCAGCTCGCAGGCGAACAGGCGGTCGGTAAGGAAGCGATGCACCTCGCCGACCACGTCGTCGTAGTGGGGTTCGTCCTGCATGCTGCGCGGTTCGCCCTGCATGTGCATCAGGCACACCGGCACGCCCAACTCGACCGCGGCATCCAGCGCGCCCTCGCGGCGCAAGGCGTAGACGTCATTGATCATGCCGGCGCCCGCCGCCACGGCCGCCCGCATCACTTCGGGCTTAGACGTATCGATGGCGATCGGCAACGTGGTGCGCGACACCAGTTGCTCGATCACCGGGATCACCCGGCGCAGTTCCTCGTCCGGCGACACATCGGCCGCACCGGGGCGAGTGGACTCGCCGCCGACATCGAGCATGTCGGCGCCCTGCTCCGCCATCGCCAGGCCATGCGCGACGGCCGCGTCGATGTCCGCATGGGCGCCGCCATCGGAAAACGAGTCCGGGGTGACATTGAGAATGCCCACCACGCGTGGCCGATCCAGCCGCAACGGCCGTCCGGCGCAATCGAGAACGGGCGCGAACAAGTCGCTGGACATGCTGTTTTCTCCGCTTGGTCCGGGCCCGGGTTCAGCCCAGGCCGCCGAGTTCGCCCATGTGCTGGCGGTAATGACGCAACTCCTCGATGGAATCGCGAATGTCCGACAGCGCGGTATGTGCAGACTCCTTGCTGAAGCCCTTGGCCACCGTCGGCGCCCAGCGCCGCGCCAGTTCCTTCAAGGTGGACACGTCGAGGTTGCGGTAGTGGAAATAACGCTCCAGCCGCGGCATCTGTCGATGCATGAAGCGACGGTCCTGGCAGATCGAGTTGCCGCACATCGGCGACTTGCCGCCCGGTACCCACTCGCGCAGGAAATCCACCGTGGCCTGCTCGGCCGTGGCGTGGTCCGTGGTCGATTGCAGCACCTGCTGCCACAGGCCGGACTTGCCGTGCTGGTTGCGGTTCCATGAATCCATCGCCTCCAGCCGATCCAGCTCGTGGCGGATGGCGAACACCGGCCCCTCGGCCAGCACGTTGAGGTGCTTGTCGGTGACGATGGTGGCAATTTCGAGAATCGAGTCGGCATCGGTGTCGAGGCCGGTCATTTCCAGATCGATCCAGATCAGGTTTTCGTCGTTGGCTTGGCTCATGCGCTCTCCTTGGGAGCCTGTCGGACGTGGGCGGTCAAGGCAAAAATTCGACCGCGCGAGAACAGGTTATCGCCGCGTCGCAGGCCCATGATGGTTCCATGGATCAAGAGGCGGCGGAAACATGGACCGCGCAGTCGGATTTGCAGCCCAACCGGCCAAGCCTGACTGGCCCGGCCCGGCAGGCTCGATTCGAGCAGTCTATCAGCACGCCATGCGATCATCGGGTATCTGCCCTCAGGGAACATCATGCAGACCTTCTTCTGGCACGACTACGAAACCTTCGGCGCCGACACCCGGCGCGATCGCCCGGTCCAGTTCGCCGGCATCCGCACCACCATGGAGCTGGAGATCATCGGCGAGCCGGTGATGTTCTTCGGCCAGCCGCCACGGGACAGCCTGCCTCACCCCGAAGCCTGCCTGATCACCGGCATCACGCCGCAGCAGGCCGAACGCGAGGGCGTAAGCGAAGCCGAGTTCGCGGCGCGCGTGCATGAACAACTGGCTGAACCAGGCACCTGCGGTGTGGGCTACAACTCGCTGCGCTTCGACGATGAAGTGACCCGGCAGCTGCTTTACCGCAACTTCTACGAACCTTATGGTCGCGAATGGGCCAACGGCAATTCGCGCTGGGACCTGATCGACCTGGTGCGCATGTGCGAGGCGCTGCGGCCCGAGGGCATCCACTGGCCGACGCGCGAAGACGGCTCGCCCAGCTTCAAGCTGGAGCACCTGGCCACCGCCAATCACCTGCTGCAGGAACGCGCCCACGATGCGCTGTCCGACGTGCACGCGCTGATCGACCTGGCACGGCTGATCCGCGTGCGCCAACCGCGGCTGTGGGACTGGCACTTCGCGCTGCGCCGCAAGCAGCGCGTATTCGAACTGCTCGACGTGGCGAACATGACGCCGCTGGTGCACATCTCATCGCGCTACCCGGCCAGCCGGCATTGCCTGGCCATCATCGCGCCACTGGCCTTGCACCCCAGCCGCCCGGGCGAAATCATCGTCTACGACTTGGCTACCGATCCGGCCGAACTGCTGGCGCTGGACGAAGACGAGATCGCCGATCGCGTGTTCACCTCGCGCGCCGACCTGCCCGAAGGCGTCGAGCGCATCCCGCTGCGCACCGTGCGCGCCAACCGCACGCCAGCGCTGGCGCCGCTGTCCACGCTCAAGGGCACGGACCTCGGCCGGTTGCAGCTCGACCTGGAGCGCAACCTGGCCCATCGCGATACCTTGCACGCCGCCACCGAACTGGCCGACAAGGTGCGCCGCATATTTGCCCGCGCCAGCGATCTGCCGCCACCGGAAGATCCGGAGCTGGCGCTGTACGCCGGCTTCCTGCCCGATGGCGACAAGCGCCTGCTGGCCGAAGTGCGCGCCACGCCGCCCGCGCAGCTCGGCACGCGCGCCTTTCCGTTTCGCGATCCGCGCTATCCGGAACTGCTGTTCCGCTATCGCGCCCGCAACTGGCCCGAGACACTGGATGCCGCCGAACGCGAGCGCTGGGAGCACTTCCGCCGCGAGCGCATCAGCCGCCCCACGCCACTGACCACGCTGACGCTGGACGACTACACCGCCAAACTGGCGCTGATGCGCGAAGATGCAGCGCTGGCCGATCGCCGCCCCCTGTTCGATCAGCTGCAGGCCTGGGGCGAACAACTTGCCGCCGAAACCGGCCTTTCCACCTGACCCATGCCCTGATCAACACCATGTCGAAAGCCTACTTCTCCCCTGCCAGCTTCCGCTTCCTGCGCGCGCTGGATCGCAACAACAGCCGCGACTGGTTCCAGGCGCACAAATCCGACTACGAGCGTCATGTGCGCGAACCGTTTCTTGAGCTGATCGCCGACATGCAGGCGCCACTGGCGAAAATCAGCCCGCATTACCGTGCCGATCCGCGCAAGAACGGCGGCTCGCTGTACCGCATCTACCGCGACACCCGTTATTCGAACAACAAGCTGCCGTACAAGCCCTGGCAGGGCTCGCGCTTCTTCCACGAACGACGCCGCGAAATTCCCGCGCCCAGCTTCTACCTGCACATTCAACCTGGCGACTGCTTTATCGGTGGCGGCATGTGGCATCCCGAGCCGGATGCACTCAAGCACATCCGCGCTTTCCTCGCCGACAACCCCGAAGCTTGGAAGCGCGCCACGCGCAGCAAGGCGTTCCGCGACCGCTTTACGCTATGGGGCGATTCGCTGGTCCGTCCGCCACGCGGCTACGATCCGGAGCACGAACTGATCGACGACCTCAAGCGCAAGGATTTCGCGGCCGGCGAAAGCATCGACGAAGCCCTGGCCTGCTCCGCCGAACTGCTGCCGCGAACGGTGGAAAGCTTCAAGCGCATCGCGCCGATGATCGATTACCTGTGCGCCGCGCAGGAGCTGGAGTTTTAGTGGCCGGTGTGTACCAGCTTTTTGTTCGTCATCCCAGCGGCTCTCAACGGCCGAAGGGCCGGTCAAGCTGGGATCCAGCGCCTCCAGGCTATTACGCACAAAGGCGCTGGATTCCTGCCTTCGCAGGAATGACGAGCAAAAGCTGCCATCGCCCTCTCTGATATGCGGGAGAGAGGTTCATTCAGGTGCTTTCGGACGAAGTTGCCCGAGCTCGTGCGAGCAACCAGAAACAGGTACCGACACTCACCAGGGCGGTGATCGCCACATAGTGCGCCGGCGCCATGCGGCCGGCGCGCGCGGCCAGCCAGCCGATCGCCGTGGCGGTGCCGGCGCCGAACACTGCATAGGCCACGTTGTACGCAAACGACAGCCCCGAGAAGCGTACCGCCGGCGGAAATGCGCGCACCATCACCGTAGGCACCACCCCGACCACGCCCACCAGCAGCCCATCCAGCGCATACAGCGACAGGAAATGCGCGCCGCCCGCGGCAAGATCGCCGAACAATGCATAGGTGCCCAGCACCAGGGCCAGCGAGCCCACCAGCAATACGCGCAACTCACCGAAGCGATCCGCCAGCCATCCGTAGAGCACGCAGCCCAGCGTAAGCCCCAGTGCCGCCAACGCATTGCCGAGAAAGGCCAGCCGCGGCGCGATGTGGAAACTCTTCGGCGCCAGTGACGGCAGCATCAGGATCACCACCACGACCGCCGCCGTAAGCATCCAGGTCACCAGCATCGACACCACCACACCACCGCGATGTTCGGACAACACCACGCGCAGCGGCATGCCCTGGCTGAGCTGGCGACGCTCGCGCATTTCCGTGAACACCGGCGTCTCGTCCAGCCAGCGGCGCAACCACACCGCCATGAAACCGAACACGCCACCCAGCAGGAACGGCACGCGCCAGCCCCAGCCCAGCAATTGCGCATGGTCGAGCCGGGCATTCAACGCAGCAGCCAGCAACGAGCCGATCAGGATACCCACCGTCAGCCCCGCGGTGAGGCTGCCACAGGCGAACCCGACCCGGCGCGCCGGTGCATGTTCGGCCACGAAGACCCACGCACCCGGCACCTCGCCGCCCACCGCGATGCCCTGCACCACGCGCAACAGCAAGAGCAGCAGCGGCGCCAGCACGCCGACCTGCGCATAGCCGGGCAACAGGCCAATCGCCAACGTGGGCAACGCCATCAGGAACACGCTGAGCGTGAACATGCGTTTGCGGCCGGAGCGATCGCCGAAGTGCGCCATCACGATGCCGCCCAGCGGTCGCGCCAGGTAGCCGGCGGCAAAGATGCCGTAGACCTGCACCTGCGCCAGCCACGGCGCGGTGTCCTTCGGAAAGAACAGCTCGCTCAACGGCAACGCCAGGAACACGAACACCACGAAGTCGTAGAACTCCAGCGCCCCGCCCAATGCGGACAACAGCAAGGTGCGCGCATCGCGTCGATCGAGCGGTCGTGTCTCGTGCGATCGGGCAGGCAACGGGGCGGCGCTGACAGCGGTCATCGGCAGACCTTTCCGGGGGCGGAACGAGGGAGCCGGCACCTTAGCGCAAATCGCCCGGATTGCGGATCATGCCTATGGACATCGCGCCGCCATCGCCGGATGCTGCGCCTGCCGGCGGGATTTCCGGCGGACGGCATGGCGCGGCGGGTTGGCCACGTGCATGCCTGGCGACGTTTCAAGGGGAACAACAGCGTCGCGCGATCTGGTTTTCAGCGTGTTTCGAAGCATGACGCCTGCAGTCACTTCCCGTGCTGCATTCGCCTCACCCACCTGCAACCGACAAGGAGTACCCCATGCACAATCTGGGCAAGCGTATGACGGCCGAGTTCTTCGGCACCTTCTGGCTGGTCCTGGGCGGCTGCGGCAGTGCCGTGCTGGCCGCCGGATTCCCGCAATACGGCATCGGCTTCGCCGGCGTGGCACTGGCCTTCGGCCTGACCCTGCTGACCATGTGCTATGCCATCGGCCACATTTCCGGCTGCCATATCAACCCGGCAGTAACCTGTGGCCTCGCCGCCGGCGGCCGCTTTCCGCTGAAGGACGTGGTGCCGTACATCATCGCGCAGGTGATCGGAGCCATCCTTGCCGCCGCAGTGCTCTACGTGATCGCCTCGGGCAAGCTCGGCTTCGATGCCACCGCCAGTGGCTTTGCCTCGAACGGTTATGGCGCCCATTCGCCGGGCGGCTATTCGATGGGTGCCGCCGCGGTATGCGAACTGGTGATGACCGGCTTCTTCATCTTCATCATCATGGGCGCAACGCACCAGAGCGCGCCGGTGGGCTTCGCCGGCATCGCGATCGGCCTGGCGCTGACCCTGATCCACCTGATCAGCATTCCGGTCACCAATACTTCGGTGAACCCGGCGCGCTCGACCGGCGTGGCCCTGTTCCAGGGTGGTTGGGCCGTGCACCAGTTGTGGTTCTTCTGGGTGATGCCGATCATCGGCGGCATCATCGGCGGGCTGATCTACCGCTTCCTGTGGAACGACCGGCCCACGCTGCCGGACATCAAGGGCGATCACGCCTGAACACCGCACGGCACGCGGCCCCCATCGGGCGCGTGCCGTGGCTTACGCGTCGGCGAACGGAAACGCCAGTACGTCGGCGATGGCATCGGTACCGGCCAGGCACATCAGCAGCCGCTCGACGCCAAGCGCCACGCCGGCGCAGTCCGGCATTGCGTCGAGCACGGCCAGCAGGCCTTCGTCGATCGGCACTTCGCGCAAGCCGCGCTCGCGACGCCGCGCATTGTCCCGCTCGAAGCGTGCGCGCTGTTCGGCCGCATCGTTGAGTTCGTGGTAGCCATTGGCCAGTTCGTGCGGGCCGAGGTACAGCTCGAAGCGCTCGGCCAACGGCGGATCGCCGGGGCGCACCTTCGCCAGCGCGCACTGGCTGGCCGGGTAGTCGTGGATCACCGTGATGCGATCACGCGGGAATGCCGACTGCAACTTGTGCGTAAGCAACAGGTCGAGCCAGTCGTCGCGGGTAAGTCCTGCCGGATCGATGCCGTATTCCGCCAACGGAGCGCGCAACGCGTCGATGGCTGCATGGGCCGGATCCAGCCCCAGCTCGTCGATGAACAGGGAGCGATAGCCTGTAATCATCACTTCGGCGCGACGCCCCGTCATCGCCAACGCCGACTCCACCAGCTCGATGGTCTCGCGCATCAGCCTGCGATGGTCCCAGCCGGTGCGATACCACTCCAGCATGGTGAACTCGGGATTGTGTCGGCCACCTGCCTCACCATTGCGAAACACCCGGCCCAGTTCGTAGCAATCGCCCACGCCCGCTGCGAGCAGGCGCTTCAGCGGAAACTCCGGCGAGGTTCGCAACCAGCGCTCGCGCGCACCGGCGTCGACGTGGCCGCTGAACATCGTGGTGAAGCTTTCGATGTTGGGGTCGGTATTGCCAGCCGCGGAAAGCATCGGCGTTTCCACTTCCAGCACATCGCGCGCGATGAAGAATCCGCGCACCAGTGCGTACACGTGAGCGCGCAGTTGCAAGGCCGCATGCATCGTCGCTGCACTCACGCGGATGTCCCATGGCGCTCGAACAGCGCGACAAGCTGCGCTTCGTCCCATACCTCCACGCCCAACTCACGCGCCTTGTCCAGCTTGGAGCCGGCCGCTTCGCCGGCCACCACCACACTGGTTTTCTTCGATACCGAACCGGCCACCTTGGCGCCCAGCGCCTCCAGCTTCTCCTTCGCTTCGTCGCGGCTGAGCGACGTCAGCGCGCCGGTGAGCACAAAGGTCTGCCCGGCCAGGGGCGCCTGCGTGGCAGAGGCGGATGCGGAAGCGGGGATGGCATCGAGCAGATGCTGCATGGCGGTTTCGGCTGTGCGCAGCTCGGCCAGTGATGCTGGATCGGCGAGGAACGCCTCCAGTCCGGCCACCGCCGCCTGCGGTACGCCTGCGGTGGACCAGTGTGCGGGCCCGCCTGCCAACAACGCGTCCAGCGTGGGGAAATGCTGCGCCAGCAAGGCGCTGCTCTTCGGGCCAAGCTTGGCGATGTTCGCCATGTCCAGCAGCACTGCCAGGCTCAGCCGTGCGCGCAATTGCGGCGAAGGAGCACTCTCGTCGCTGAAATGGATGCCGGCGGCGAGCAAGGCATCGACCACCTGCTGGTTGCCTTCCTGTGCGAAGAAAGCGGCGATGGAAGTGGCCACTTCGGCCCCGACATCGGGCAACACGCGCAGCACCGGTGCCGGCATGGCACGCACGATATCCAGCCGACCCAGCCAGGCCGCCAGGGTCTTTGCCGTGCTCTCGCCGACGTGCACGATGCCCAGCGCGAACAGGAAGCGGGCCAGCGTGCCGGACTTGCTCGCCTCGATGCCATCGACCAGGTTCTCGGCCCACTTGGTGGCGATCTTGCCCTGCTTCACGGTCTCCGGCGTGACGCCATCGCGCTCGTCAGCGCGACGTTTCATTTCCAGGAAATCCTCCAGCGTGAGCTGGTACAGATCGGCCGGCGTGTGCACGTAACCAAAGTCGACCAGCGCCTCGACGAAGCGCTCGCCGATGCCATCGATATCCATCGCACGGCGCGAGGCAAAGTGGATCAGCGCCTCCTTGCGTTGGGCCGCGCAGACCAACCCGCCGGAACAACGCCAGGCAGCGGCCCCGTCCTCGCGCACCAGCGCCGAACCACAGACCGGACACGCGACCGGCATCTGCCATGGCACGGCATGCAGCGGACGATGCTCGGGGATCACCCGCACCACTTCGGGAATCACGTCGCCGGCGCGGCGCACGATCACCGTATCGCCCACGCGCACGTCCAGCCGCGCGATCTGGTCGGCATTGTGCAGGGTGGCATTGGTGACGACGACACCGGCTACCTGCACCGGCGCCAGGCGCGCCACCGGCGTGGCGGCACCGGTGCGACCGATCTGGATCTCGATCGCCTCGACCGTGGTGCTCTGCTCCTGCGCCGGGAATTTGTGCGCAATGGCCCAGCGTGGTGCGCGCGCCACGAAACCCATCGTGCGCTGGCCGTCGTAATCGTCCAGCTTGTAGACCACGCCGTCGATGTCGTACGGCAAGCCGTCACGCCTGGCGCCGATGCGCTTGAAATAGGCGATCAGTCCGTCGAAGCCGCGTGCCGTGTCCACTTCGGGCGAAACCGGGAAGCCCCATTCGCGCAGCTGCTGCAACGTGGCCGAATGCGTCGGCGGCAACTCGCCGCCTTCCACGATACCCACCGCATAGGCGAAGAAGCTCAGCTTGCGCTTGGCGGTGATCGCCGGGTCCAACTGGCGCAGCGAACCGGCGGCGCCGTTGCGCGGATTGGCCAGGGTCTTCTCGTCATGCTCGCGGGCCCGCGCATTGAAGGCCTCGAAATCCCGGCGCAGCATGATGACTTCGCCGCGCACTTCCAGCACGCTCGGCCAGCCGCTGCCGCGCAGCTTCAGCGGGATCGCGCGGATGGTGCGCACGTTGGCGGTGACATCCTCGCCGGTTTCGCCATCGCCGCGCGTGGCGCCCTGGACGAACACACCGTCCTCGTAGCGCAGACTGATCGCCAGACCATCGAGCTTGGGCTCGGTGGAAAACAACGGATCACGGCGATCCAGCGTCTGTTCGATGCGCCGCACGAATTCCGCCACTTCACGGAAGCGGTTGCGATCACCGTCCGGCTCGCCGTCCGCCACCGGCTGTTCGAACGCATTGCCCAGCGACAGCATCGGCAGCGCATGGCGCACCTCGGCAAAACCGCCGGTGGCGCGCGCGCCAACCCGGCGGGTCGGTGAATCCGATGTAGCCAAGGCCGGGTGCGCGGCTTCCAGTGCTTCCAGCTCGCGCATCATGCGGTCGTAGTCGACGTCCGGAATCTCCGGATCGTCGAGGACGTGGTAGCGGTAATTGGCCTGCTCGATGCGCGTGCGCAACTCGCTTGCGCGCAGCCGGATATCCTGGGGTACGGGTTGTTCGCTCATGCGTGAAGTTTAGCGACAGCCGCACCGCCTGCGTGCCTGCAACCCTGCGTTCGGGAATCTCCAACAAGCCTGTTTTGCTCGTCATTCCTGCGAAGACAGGAATCCAGTGCCTCGGCTTTTCAAGGTATTGAAGGCACTGGCCCCCAGCCTTCGCCGGGGTGACGCAGATTTTTCGATGTTCCCCTCGGGTACGGTGCGTGCACCCACACTGGGCTCAGCGGTGATATTCCCCGGCCGACTCCGGCTGGTAATCGATGGTCAGCACGGTCAGCCGGCGCTTCTTGCCATCGGGAGTGGGCCAGTCGATGCGCTTGCCTTTCGACAGGCCCAGCAAGGCGCTGCCTACCGGCGCCAGGATCGACACCGTGCCGGGCTTGCCGGCTGCCTGCGGATACACCAGGGTCAAGGTCAGCTTCTCGTCGTTGGCGTCGTCCTTGAACGTGACCGTGGAATTCATGCTCACCACGTTCTTCGGCATGTCCTTGGGCTCCACCACCTCGGCGCGGTCCAGCTCATCGCGCAACGCCGCACAACCCGCGGCCTGCGCGGCAGGCAGACGCTCCAGCAAAGCCTCGATGCGATCGAGGTCGAGGCGGGAAACGGTGATGGCGGGCTTGCGGCTCATGGTCATTCCTGTGGTGGTCGCGCGAACACACACGCCGGGGCGAAACCGCACCGGCGCGATAGTGAGGGCTGGTTTGTTGCGGCCGGGGTGCGACCGCGTCAGATGAAACTATCCCGACTTTGCGCAGACACGGCGTGAAAAACAAGCTGTCACGGCAAGTATCAGACCGGCCGCGCCACGACATGCCGTCGGACAGTACCCGTGGCGAGCGCTGGGTTCGTGCATTCCACGCCGCGAAAAACCTCTCTGCGAACGGATGGCGCTGCCGTAGTTGCTGGCGGACTGTTACTCTTTTCCGGTGCGGTGTGCTGCACCGAAACATGTTCCAGAGGAGTTTTCATGCGAAGGCTGATCGCCCTGGCGGCGCTGTTTGGCTGCACGCCAGCGTGTGCGTCCGAAACCGGCGCCAACGTCAATTTCCACCTGACCTCGCACCCGGTCGGCTGGCTGGCGCTGGCGTTGTTCGTGCTCGCCTACGTCGCCGTGATACTGGAGGAACGCATTCATCTCGCCAAGTCCAAGCCGGTGGTGCTTGCCGCCGCGCTGATCTGGGGGCTGATCGCCTGGACGACCGGGGGTGCCGGCGGTACGCACGAAGCCCAGCAGGCTTTCGATGCGATGTTCCTCGAATACTCGGAAATCTTCTTCTTCCTGGTCGTGGCGATGACCTACGTCACCGCGATGGGCGAGCGCAACGTGTTCGAGGCCCTGCGCACGCAGTTGACCCGGCGCCGTTTCAGTTATCGCTCGTTGTTCTGGATTACCGGCTTGCTGGCATTCTCCCTGTCGCCGATGCTGGACAACCTGACCACCGCACTGGTGATGTCCGCCGTGATCCTCGCGGTCGGCGCCGGCAATGGACGCTTCACCACGCTGGCCCTGATCAACCTGGTGGTAGCCGCCAACGCTGGCGGCGCGTGGAGCGCCTTCGGCGACATCACCACGCTGATGGTGTGGCAGGCCAACAAGGCGCAGTTCTTCGATTTCTTCCATATCTTCGCGCCCGCCCTGGTCAACTGGCTGGTACCCGCACTGGCGATGAACTTTGCCCTGCCCAAGGGCAGCCCCGAGCCCGCCGAGGGCAGCAGCCCGATCAAGCACGGCGGCATCAGCATCTGCCTGACGTTCGCGCTGACCGTGGCCATCACCGTGATCGGCCGCCAATGGCTGGGCATGCCGGCCACCTACGGCATGCTGACCGGACTGGCGCTGTTGAACCTGCTGGCTACCCGCATCGATTACCGGCAGCGGCACTACGCGCTGGCCCAGGGCATGGAGCCGCAGACCTATTCGATCTTCCGCATCATCGCCAACGCCGAATGGGACACCTTGCTGTTTTTCTATGGCGTGTTCGCCTGCGTCGGCGGCCTGGCCGCGCTCGGCTACCTGGAACTGGCGTCGACGCACCTGTACGGCAACCTGGGTTTCACCGCGGCCAACTCGATCATGGGCCTGCTGTCGGCGATCGTGGACAACATCCCGATCATGTTCGCCGTGCTGAAAATGAACCCGCCGATGGACCAGGGCCAATGGTTGCTGATCACGCTGACCGCCGGCGTCGGTGGCAGCCTGTTGTCGGTCGGCTCGGCTGCCGGCGTGGCCCTGATGGGTGCCTCGCGCGGCCAGTACACGTTCATGCGACACCTGCGCTGGAGCTGGGCGATCGCACTCGGCTACGTTGCCAGCATCGCCCTGCACTTGTGGATGAACGCCCATCTGTTCGGCGGCCATTGACGCCGCCCTGCCCCGCACGGAAACCGGAGCCACCGTCCCATGCATCATGCCAGTGACATCCTGCTGACCATCTTCATCATCTTCATCGCCGCACAGATCGGCGCGGAGATCGCGCAACGGCTGAAGCTGCCTGGTGTGGTCGGGGAAATCGCCGCCGGTTGCGTCGTCGGCCCGTCGATCCTTGGCTGGCTGCAGCCCGCGCAAATCATCCCGGGGTCGCCGCTGGACGTGCTGGCCGAGCTTGGCGTGGTGCTGCTGCTGTTTTCGGTGGGCCTGGAAACCCGCCTCGACGACCTGAAGAAAGTCGGCAAGAGCGCGGTGCTGGTCGGCGTCCTCGGCGTATTGCTGCCCTTCGGCGCCGGCGCACTGTGGGCGCACGGCGAAGGCTTCGCCTGGGTGAAGTCGCTGTTTGTCGCGGCCGCCTTCGTGGCCACCTCGGCCGGCATCACGGCTCGCGTGCTGCAAGAGCTTGGCGTGCTTCAGCGCACCGAGAGCCGGGTCATCCTGGGGGCCGCCGTGATCGACGACATCCTCGCCATGCTGCTGCTCGGCGTGGTCTCCTCGCTGCAGGGCGGCGGCTCGCTGGACGTGTATTCGCTGTTGTTGACCCTGGGCGGCGCCATCGGCTTCGTCGCCGTCATCGGCTGGGGCGGAACCAAGGTGATGCGGCGCCAGTCGGGCTGGCTGGAAGCGCCGATCAGCCCGCATTCGGCGCTGACCCTGGTGCTGGCCCTCTGCCTGGGCCTGGCCTGGTTGTCGACCCGCTTCGGCCTGGCGGCGATCATCGGCGCTTTCCTCGCCGGCATGATCGCTTCGGAAACACGCCAGCGCGACGAGCTCGAACACAAGACGCTGCCGTTGCTGGCGTTCCTCACCCCGTTCTTCTTCGTCATCACCGGCGCCAAGATCAACCTGGCCGAACTGGCCAGCGGCCAAGCCTTGTTGATGCTGCTGGTGGTCACCCTTGTCGCGATCGCCTCCAAGCTGGCCGGCGGCTTCCTCGGCGCACTCTCGCTGGGCAAGCGCAGCGCCACCATCGTCGGCTTCGGCATGGTGCCGCGTGGCGAAGTGGGCGTGGTGATCGCCAGCCTCGGCCTGGCCGCCGGTGTCTTCAGCGACCGCATCTACGCGATCATCGTGGCGATGTCCCTGCTCACCGCGATGGTGACGCCGCCGATACTGGCGTGGCTGCTGCGCCACGCCGCGCCGGCCGATGCCTCTGCGGACTCCGCACGAGAATCCGGCCAGTAACCGAAAAGGGGGGGGAGCCTCGGCGCTCCGTTTGCGCAAGACAAAAAAACAGCCGGACAAGGCCGGCTGTTCGATGTGCAATGGAGGCCAGGGTCGGAATCGAACCGGCGTACGCGGATTTGCAGTCCGCTGCATGACCACTCTGCCACCTGGCCATTGCGTGCGAGCCATCATCAGGACGATGACAGTCGCCGATAAAACAAAACCCCGGGAAGCCGAGGTTTTGCGAAAAACTGGAGCGGGAAACGAGACTCGAACTCGCGACCCCGACCTTGGCAAGGTCGTGCTCTACCAACTGAGCTATTCCCGCATCGGAGCCCGTTATCTTAGCAGAAGAATGCCGGATGGGAAGCCCCCGCGGCGAGATCTTTCGCCACTGTCTTCCGGCTCGCATCGGCACTCCGGCACCCTCGCGAGAAGTCTCCCCAGCGGCTCGGCAAAAGCAAAAAGACACTCTCCACCATGCAAACTCGCGCACATCAAACGGCGAAGCCCCGACACAAGGCCGGGGCTTCAATCCGAAATCTGGAGCGGGAAACGAGACTCGAACTCGCGACCCCGACCTTGGCAAGGTCGTGCTCTACCAACTGAGCTATTCCCGCATCGGAGGCGCGCATTCTAATACGTGGAACCGGATCGTCAAGCCCACGCGTCGCGCATCATTCATTCGGAGGGATCGTTCGTCCCGCGATCCTGCAGGCTGGGCCACGCTGCACGCAGGTAGGTCAGGCCCGACCAGATCGTCAGCACGCCGGCGATCACCAGCAGCCATTCGCCGATGTTGTACAGGCTGAGCAGCTTGGCTTCCTTTTCGTGCTGCACGATCAGCACCACCAGCGCCACCATCTGCATCACCGTCTTCAGCTTGCCGATGAAGGCCACCTTGACCGTGGCACGCATGCCGATCTCGGCCATCCACTCGCGCAACGCCGATACGCTGATCTCGCGACCGACGATGATCGCCGCAGTCACTGCCATCAGGATGCTTGACCAACCGGGGCGATGCGCCTCCACCAGCAGGAACAGCGTCACCGCCACCATCAGCTTGTCGGCCACCGGGTCCAGGAAGGCACCGAAGGCTGAAGTGAGATTCATGCGGCGAGCCAGATAGCCGTCCAGCCAATCGGTGACGGCGGCCAGCACGAACACGATCGCCGCGGTGATGTTGTGCCCCCGGAACGGCAGGTAGAAAACGACCACCATCACCGGCAGCAGCGCCACGCGGAACAGGGTCAACCAGGTGGGTAAATTGATGCGCATGGCTCGCTTCCGGATTTCTGGGCCCAGTGTCGCATGGTTTGCAAGTGGGCTGCCCGCGCAATATGCCGCTCAGCCGTGCAACGCCGCGTAAATGCGTTCGGCCAGGCCGCGGTCGATGCCTTTCACCCGCATCAACTCTTCCACGCCTGCCGCCTCCACGCCAGCCAGGCCACCGAAGGTTCGCAGCAACGCGGAACGGCGGCGCGCGCCGACGCCGGGCACGTCTTCCAGCACGCTGCGTTCGCGCGCCTTCTCGCGTCGTTTGCGATGACCACTGATGGCGAAGCGGTGCGACTCGTCGCGCACGGCCGCCACCAGATGCAGCGCGGGCGACGCCGGCCCGGGATGGATCTCGCGGCCGGGGCTGCCCGGCGGCCGGTCGGCCAGGATCAGGGTCTCTTCGCCGGCGCGTCGGGCCGGCCCCTTGGCCACGCCGACCACATGGATCCTTTCGACACCCAGGCCCTTCAGCACGTCCAGCGCCTGCGCCACCTGCCCATCGCCGCCGTCGATCAGCAGCACGTCGGGGCGCGCGCCCTCGCCTTCAGCCACTTTGCGGAAGCGCCGCGTCAGCGCCTGGTGCATGGCGGCATAATCGTCGCCGGGCGTGATGCCGTCGATGTTGAATCGACGGTAATGGGATTTTTCCGGGCCTTCCGGACCGAACACCACGCACGAGGCCACAGTCAGTTCGCCACGCGTGTGGCTGATGTCGAAACATTCCAGCCGTCGCGGCGGCTCGGGCAACCCGAGCAGTTTCTGCAAATCCTCGAAACGCGTTCCCAGCGTCTGCCGGCTGGCCAGTCGCTGGGTCAGCGAGGCCTGCGCGTTGCGCTCGGCCATCTGCAGGAAACGCGCGCGTTCGCCACGCACGCGGGTCTTCAGCTCCACCGCGTGCCCGGCATGCTGCGCCAGCAGCTCGGCGAGAATCTCCTGATCGGCGAGGGCCTCGCCAAGAATCAGCTCGCGTGGCACCGGACGCTCCAGGTAGTACTGCGCGATGAACTGCGTCAGCACATCGCCCGGCTCGGCATCCAGCGGCAGGCGCGGGAAGAAATCGCGCGTGCCAAGACTGATGCCGTCGCGGAAGAACAGCACGCTGACGCAAGCCATGCCCGACTCGATGCGGCAGGCGATCACGTCCATGTCGGCACTGGCACCCTGCACGTGGTGCTGCGCCTGCAACTGGCGCAAGGCCGCCACCTGGTCGCGCAACGCGGCCGCGCGTTCGAACTGCAATGCCCGACTGGCCTGCTCCATCCCGGCAGCCAGCTCGTCGATCACCGCACTGCTGCGCCCTTCCAGAAACATCTCGGCATGGCGCACGTCGCGGCGGTAATCCTCCACCGAAATCAGCGCAACGCATGGCGCGGTACAGCGGCCGATCTGATGCTGCAGGCATGGCCGTGAGCGGTTGCGGAAATAGCTGTCCTCGCACTGGCGCACCTTGAACAGCTTCTGCATCAGGCTGAGGCTTTCACGCACCGCGAACGTGCTCGGGTAAGGCCCGAAATAGCGCCCGGGAAGATTCTTCGCGCCACGATGGAAGGCCAGCCGCGGATAGTCCTCGCCACCGGACAGGTAGATGTAGGGATAGCTCTTGTCGTCGCGCAGCAGGATGTTGTAACGCGGCTTGAGCGACTTGATCAGCTGCGATTCCAGCAGCAGCGCCTCGCCCTCGGTGCGCGTCACGGTGATCTCGGCGCGCGCGATCTGCGCCACCATCGCGGCAATGCGCGGCTCCATCCGTGGTTTCAGGAAGTAGCTGCCGACACGCTTCTTCAGGTTGCCGGCCTTGCCCACGTACAGCAGCTCGTCCTCCGCATCGAAGTAACGGTAGACGCCGGGCGAGGTAGTCAGGGTGTGGACGAAGGCCTTGCCATCGAAGGCCTGCGGCGATGTAGGCTGCATGCGTGGATTCTATCTGGTCCCGGCCTGCGATTCGTGCGTCCGGCACCGTTATCATGCCCTGCCTGACCACCGCCGGAGACCGCCGCATGGGTTGCCTGCCCATTCCCATCCTGTTCGTGCTCGGTGTCGTGATCGGCTCCGTGTTCTGGGGCGATCGCGGCGCACTCTGGGGCGCGGGCATCGGCCTGGCCATGGGGCTGGGGCTGGCCAGCGCCTTTATCGCGCTGCTGCGCCGGCGCCGCTGAGGCTCTCAGCCCGCGGACTGCAACCAGCGCTCGGCGCGTTCCAGATCGGATTCGGTATCGATACCTGGCGGAAACGGTTCCGGCGTCAACCGCACGGCGATCGCGTGTCCGTGTTCGAGCACGCGCAATTGCTCCAGCGATTCCGCCTGTTCCAGTGGCGTGCGCGGCAACTGCGCGTACTGGCCGAGGAAACCTGCGCGATAGGCATAGATGCCGATATGGCGCAGAAACGGCATACCGATCGGCAAGGCATCTCGGTCTGCGGCAAACGCATCGCGCGCCCACGGCAACGGTGCCCGGCTGAAATACAGCGCCCGACCATTGCCCCCGCGCACCAGCTTCACCACGTTCGGATCGAACAACTCGTGCGCATCGGTGATTGGCGTGGCCAGCGTGGCCATCGGCGCATCGTCCTCGGCCAGGGCCCGCGCCACCTCACGAATCCCGGCGGCCGGCGCAAACGGCTCATCGCCTTGCAGGTTCACCACGATAGCGTCGTCGGGCCAGCCACATTGAGCTGCGCATTCGGCCAGACGATCACTGCCTGAGGCATGGTCGGCCCGGGTCATGCACACCTGCACGCCCTGTCCGTCCAGTGCCTCGGCGATGCGCGCGTCGTCGACCGCCACCACCACCTGCATGGCACCGGCCTGCAAGGCACGCTGCGCCACGCGAACCACCATCGGCACACCACCGATCTCGCGCAACGGCTTGGCCGGCAGCCGGGTGGAACCGTAACGGGCGGGAATGGCGACGATGAACGGCGGAACGGTAGACATGATGGGCTCGGGCAGAAACTGGCTGCGACTTTAACCCAATTGCCACTGCCGGCCGCAGGAGCGCAAACCATCGCAAGCCCGAAGCCTCACCCATCTCCCGGCGGGAAAGAGGCTCAAGCGTCGCATGGTGCAACCCGCCGCATGCCAGCCGCACCGATTGTCAGTCCGCGACGCCCAGCGCAAATCCGCAGCCGTTGGCCAGATCCATGAAGCCGGGAAATGAAGTGGCCACATGGCGGCACTCATTGATTCGCACCGCCCCGCCAGCCACCAGCCCGGCCACCGCGAAGCTCATCGCGATACGGTGATCGGTGAGGCTTTCCACCGTGCCCCCGGTCAGCGCACCGCCTTCGATGATCGCGCCATCGGGTGTTTCCTCGATCTGCGCGCCCAAGGTTCGCAAACCCGTCGCCATGGTGGCGAGCCGATCGGATTCCTTCACGCGCAGCTCGGCGGCACCGCGGATCACGCTGCGGCCGTTGGCCACGGACGCGGCCACGAACAGTGCAGGGAATTCGTCGATCATGTCCGGCACCAGCGACTCGGGGAACTCGGCGCCATGCAATGCGGCATGACGCACCAGCAGATCGCCCACCGGCTCGCCGCCGCTTTCGCGCTCGTTCTCGACGCGGATGTCCGCCCCCATCAGGCGCAAGGCCTGCAGCAGGCCGGTGCGCCGCGGATTCAGGCCTACGGCGGAAAGTCGCAGTTCGGAGCCTGGCACGATGCTGGCCGCAACCAGGAAGAATGCCGCCGAGGAAAAATCCGCCGGCACGTCGACGTCGACGGCATGCAAGGCATGTCCGCCCGAAAGCTTTGCGCGACCCGGCTCGAAGACAATCGGCCAGCCAAAGGCGGCTAGCATGCGCTCGGTGTAGTCGCGCGTGGGATGCGGCTCGACCACTTCGGTTTCGCCTTCGGCATACAGGCCAGCCAGCAACAACGCCGACTTCACCTGCGCGCTGGCCACCGGCAATTCGTAACGGATGCCACGCAGGGAGTGGCCACCGCGCACGACCAGCGGCGGCAAACCCTCGCGGGTATCGATACGTGCACCCATGGCCGCCAACGGATCGGTTACGCGCCGCATCGGTCGCTTCGACAACGAGGCATCGCCCACCAGCGTGCTGTCGAACGCCTGCCCGGCGAGCAAGCCCGCGAGCAGGCGCATGCCGGTGCCGGCATTGCCGCAATCCAGCGCCTGCACACTCGCACGCAGGCCGTGCAAGCCCACGCCGTGTACCACGCGCTCACCATCGGCCGGCGTCTCGATGCGCACGCCCAACTGGGCCAGTACCGCAGCGGTGGCGCGGGTATCCTCGCCTTCCAGGAAACCGCGGATACGCGTGCGGCCGTCGGCCAGCGCCGAAAGCATCAGCGCACGATGCGACACGGATTTGTCGCCAGGTACGCGAACAGTTCCCCGCAGCGGCCCGGCGGGGCCACTGCGCCAGTCCAGCCGAGCGCTCACGGCAAGGCTACCGGGTAGGAGCCGAGCACGCGCAATTGCGCCACGGATTGCTCGATGTCCTTCACCGCACCCTGCAGTGCTTCATCGTTGATATGTCCCGAGACATCGATGAAGAACGCGTACTGCCACTTGCCCGAGTGCGCCGGGCGCGACTCGATGCGGTTGAGGCTGACGTCATGCCTGGCGAACGGGCTGAGCACGTCGTAGAGCGCGCCTGGCTTGTCGTTCACCGTGATCAGCAGCGAGGTGCGATCGTTGCCGGACGGCGGAAACAGCGAGCGACCGATCACCAGGAAGCGCGTGGTGTTGTCGGCACGATCCTCGATGCCGGTGGCCAGCGTCTTCAGCCCGTAAACCTTGCCAGCCGTTTCGCCGGCGATCGCACCGACGTCGTCGGCATGCCGGGCCAGCCGCGCCGCCTCGGCATTGCTGCTGACCGCCTCGCATTCCACGCCAGGCAGGTTCATGCGCAGCCACGTTTTGCACTGTTGCAACGACTGCGCGTGCGCGTAGACGCGCTTGATGTTTTCCAGCTTGCCGGCCATGGAATGCAGGCACTGGTGCACGCGCAGTTCCACTTCGCCGCAGATCCGCGCGTCGGAGGTGAGGAACATGTCCAGGGTCACCTGGATCATGCCCTGACCGGAATTCTCCACCGGCACCACGCCGAAATCGGCATGACCGGCGGCCACTTCCTGGAACACCTCTTCGATGCTGCCCAGCGGCAGGCCATAGGCGGCATGGCCGAAATGCTTGCGCACCGCCTGCTCGCTGAAGGTGCCCTCGGGGCCGAGGTAACCGATCTTCAGCGGATCCTCCTGCGCCAGGCACGAGGACATGATCTCGCGGAACAGGCGCACCATTTCGGCATCCGGCAATGGCCCCTTGTTGCGGTCCACCACCATGCGCAGCACGTGGGCTTCGCGTTCCGGACGGTAATAGTCGATGGCCGAGAGGCCTTCGCCCTTCACCTTCGCCACTTCCTGCGCCCAGTTCGCGCGTTCGGAGATCAATTCCTGGATCTGCCGGTCGATGCTGTCGATGCGCTCGCGCACCTCGGGCAGGGAGGTTTTCGTATCGGTCATTTCGGCAGTCTTGGCGTAAAGAAGTCCAAACGGTGAACGGGCATGATGCCTGAAAAGTTTCAGCCGTGCCGGCGCGCGAAGTCACCCATGAACGCCACCAGTGCATCCACCGCGGCCAGCGGCACTGCGTTGTACAGCGAGGCACGCATGCCACCGAGCGCCTTGTGGCCCTTCAATGCCATCAGGCCGGCCGCCTCGGATTCCTTCAGGAAATCGGCATCGAGCGCACTGTCGTGCAGGGTGAATGGCACATTCATGCGCGAGCGCGCGGCCGGATCGACCGGGTTGCGGTAATAGCCACCGGAGCCGTCGATCGCCGCATACAGCTTTTCGGCCTTGGCCCGGTTGCGCTCACCCATGGCCGCCACGCCGCCCTGCTCTTTCAGCCACTCGAAGGTGAGCCCGGCCAGATACCAGCCCCAGGTGTTGGGGGTGTTGAGCATGGATGCCGCGGCGGCGTGCTCGGCATAGCGGAAGATCCGCGCCATCGGCCGCGAGCTGCGTTCCAGCAGATCGCGACGCACGATCATCAACACCAGCCCGGAGGGCCCGATGTTCTTCTGCGCACCGGCATAGATCAGCCCGAAGCGCGACACGTCGAGCGGTTCGGACAGGATGTTCGAGGACATGTCCGCCACCAGCGGCACGTCGCCCACCACAGGTACGTCATGGTATTCCACGCCGTGGATGGTCTCGTTCGGCGTGTAGTGCACGTAGGCTGCGCGCGGATCGAGCTGCCAGCTTTCGCGTGGCGGCAGCCGCAGATAATTGTCGGCCTGGCTGCTGGCCGCCACGTTGACGCGAACATAAGGCGCGGCCTCACCGGCCGCCTTCGCGCCCCAATGGCCGTTGACGACGTAGTCGGCGCTGTCGCCCTCGCCCGCCAGGTTCATCGGAATCTGGGCGAAATGCTGGGTGGCACCGCCTTGCAGGAACAGCACGGCATAGTCGGCAGGAATGGCCAGCAGTTCGCGCAGATCGGCCTCGACCCGTTCGGCCATCGCGATGAAGCGCTTGCCGCGATGCGACTGCTCCATCACCGATGCGCCACTGCCGTTCCAGTCCAGCAACTCGCGCTGCGCGCGCTCGAGTACCGGAGGCGGCAGGGCCGCCGGGCCCGCACTGAAATTCCAGACCTGACTCACCGTTCGACTTCCCGTGGCTGCGTTCAGCGCATTATGCCGCGCCGCAGCAACCGGTCGTCAATGGCCATTCGGCACAAGCCCGATAGCGGCCCAGGAGCGTGGGCGGCAGAAATCTTCCGGGCTGCAAAAGCGCCTGCGTGGTCCATATTTCCATCGCTTCTTGGCCCATAGAACCACTATGGGCCGGCGAATCGTCGAAAATCTGTCCTCACGCAGCCACTTTTTCGCCTCGAAAGTTTCTACCGCCCACGCTCCTAGAAACGAACCAGCAACACCAGGGCAATGCCCAGGGCAATCACCGCGGCGGTGGCGATCAGCCACCACACCTCGCCACGCGGGCCAGCCTCGTCTTCGGGCAAACGCTTCGGCGCAGGCGGTTCCGGCATCACGATCTCGGGCTCCGGGCGCATGCCGGGGGCATCGATCACGAAGCGATGCATGGCCACGCCGATCTGGTCACCGGGCGACAACCGCGCCGTTTGCACGACCCTGCCATTGAGACGCAGCGGGTAACGCGTTGAAGCTTGCGCCCCACCTTCCAGCAACAAATGGCCATCGCGCCAGGAAATGTACAGCGCGGTGGATTCGTCCTGCGGCAACTCCAGCGGCAAGTGGCCTCCCGGCCCCAACTCCAGCCGGTCGCGCAACGGCAGCACGCGACCGGACAGCGGACCTGCGACCGCCCGCAGCGCCACCGTGCAGCGCTGCCGCTCGGATACGGGCGGAAGGTCGTGGACGACTTCGTCATCGGCGCTCAACAGCATGCGACACGTTCCCACGCTGAGCATGTCGCCCGCCCGCAGGATGGCTCGCTCACGTACCGGTCGCGCGTTCACATAGATGCGGCCAGCCGACGGCAACACCTGCAGCACCAGCCCCCGATGATCCTGCTGGATGTGCAGATGGTGCGGATTGGCCTGATCGGCAGCCAGCACCAGATCGTTGTCCGGTGCGCTGCCGATACGCAATTGTGGCTGCGTCCACGGGAACGATTCACGGGCGGAGTGGGGAAACTGGATGCGCATGGACGGGCCGATACCTGATCAGCGAACTTTAGCAGCCTGCCGGGCTTTGGTGGTCGAGGCGCGAGGCCGGACTGTCGACGATTCGCCGAGCCATCGTGGTTCCCTGGCGAGCAAAACGACGGAAACACGCACCGCACTACCGCCACGGCAAACCGGTCGGCCCAAACCCGACAGATAACGGCCAGAAAGCCGGCACCTCGCCATGCCGGCTCCCGTATCATGTCGACACTTTTCGCATCGAAGCCCCGCCATGCCCAGTATCGACATCCGCCGCCCCCATGCCCTGCCCCTGGCCGAAGCCCGCGCCATCGTCGACAAGGTGGGCAGCCGCATGCAGGAAAAATTCGGCATGACCAGCCAGTGGCAAGGCGATACGCTGAATTTTTCACGCTCCGGCGTGAAGGGCAGCATCGCGGTGGCCGCCAACGAGATTCGCGTCAACGCCGAGCTCGGCCTGATGCTGGCACCGCTCAAGGGCATGGTGGAACAGGAGATCCAGCGCAAGCTGGACGAGCATTTCGCCTGAAAGCCCGTCTTGCGCCCTGGAAACGGGTCTTCTGACGAATCTTTAACCAGACGCCGGAACGTGGCATAATCGACGGCTTACGCAGCCACGACGGCTGTGCGCGAACCCTTGGGAACACATGGCCAAAGACGACGTCATCGAAATGGAAGGCACGGTCCTTGAGACCCTGCCCAATACCATGTTCCGTGTGCAACTGGAAAACGGGCACGTGGTCATTGCCCATATTTCCGGCCGCATGCGCAAGCATTACATCCGCATCCTGACCGGCGACAAGGTCAAGATCGAGATGACTCCATACGACCTGACCAAGGGCCGCATCACCTACCGCATGAAGTAACGGCGGGTACGCATCGAAACAAAAGGGCCGCGCATCGCGCGGCCCTTTTGTGTTGCCCGGCGTTTGGGAGCGCCACCGCTCCCGCCGGCTATTCCACCACCGCCGGCAGTTTTTCCGCCGCCTCGGTGCGCACCTGCAGTTCGCCGTCCTTCACGCCAAGCATCACCTTGCCGCCTTCGGACAGCTTGCCGAACAGCAGCTCGTCGGCCAGTGCGCGTTTCACCTTTTCCTGGATCACCCGCGCCATCGGGCGCGCGCCCATCTGCGGGTCGAAGCCGTGCTCGGCGAGCCAGTGGCGGGCATCGGCGTCCACGTCCAGCGCGACGTGCTTGTCCGCCAGTTGTGCCTCCAGCTCGATCAGGAACTTGTCCACCACACGCAGGATGTGCTCGAAGTCCAGCGCGCCGAACTGGATGATCGCATCCAGCCGGTTGCGGAACTCCGGCGTGAAGGTGCGGCGGATCACTTCCATGGCGTCGGTGACGTGGCTCTGCTCCACGAAGCCGATACTGCGCCGCGAGGCCTGGACCGCACCGGCATTGGTGGTCATCACCACGATCACGTTCTTGAAATTCGCCTCGCGACCGTTGGTGTCGGTGAGCACGCCGCGATCCATGATCTGCAGCAGCACGTTGAAGACATCCGGATGCGCCTTCTCGATCTCGTCCAGCAGCAGCACCGCATGCGGATGCTTGGTGACGGCCTCGGTCAGCAGGCCGCCCTGGTCGAATCCGACGTAACCCGGAGGGGCGCCGACCAGCCGCGAGACCGAATGCGCCTCCATGTATTCGGACATGTCGAAGCGGATCATCTCGATGCCCAGCTGCATCGCCAGTTGCTTGGTGACTTCGGTCTTGCCCACGCCGGTGGGACCTGCGAGCAGGAAGCTGCCGATCGGCTTGGACGGATCGGCCAGGCCGGAGCGCGCCATCTTGATCGAGGCAGCCAGCGCCTCGATCGCCGGGTCCTGTCCGAACACCACCATTTTCAGGTTGCGCTCCAGGTTCTTCAGCACATCGCGATCCGAAGCCGACACCTGCTTGGCCGGAATGCGTGCCATCTTGGCGACGATGTACTCCACCTCGGGCACGTCGACCCGGCCAGTGCGCTCGTCTTCCGGCAGCAGCCGCTGGCGCGCACCTGCCTCGTCGATGACGTCGATGGCCTTGTCCGGCAGCAGGCGGTCGGGGATGTGCTTCACCGAAAGATCCACTGCCGCCCTCAACGCCTCGTTGGTATAGACCACGTTGTGGTGTTCCTCGAAGCGCGAACGCAGGCCCTTGAGGATCTCGATACTGTCCATCACGGTGGGTTCCACTACGTCGATCTTCTGGAAGCGCCGCGCCAGCGCGCGGTCCTTCTCGAAGATGCCGCGGAATTCCTGGAACGTGGTCGAACCGATGCAGCGCAGCTCGCCCGACGCCAGCATCGGCTTGATCAGGTTCGACGCATCCATGGTGCCGCCCGACGCGGAACCCGCGCCGATGATGGTATGAATCTCGTCGATGAACAGGATCGCGCCCGGCTGCTTCTTCAACTGGGCGATGACGGCCTTCAGCCGCTTCTCGAAGTCGCCGCGATACTTGGTGCCGGCCACCAGCGCGCCCAGGTCCAGCGACCAGATCGTGGCGCTTTCCAGCACCTCGGGCACCTCGCCGTCGACGATGCGCTTGGCCAGCCCTTCGGCCAGCGCGGTCTTGCCCACGCCGGCCTCGCCGACATACAGCGGATTGTTCTTGCGCCGGCGGCACAACACCTGGATGGTGCGTTCGATCTCGTCGGCACGGCCGATCAGCGGATCGATCTTGCCTTCCAGCGCCAACTCGTTGAGGTTGCTGGCGTATTCGACCAGGGGATTGCCCTTGGACTCGCCGCCTTCCTCGCCCTCGCGCTCGCCACCGGCGACACCGGCGGCCGGCTCGTCGCCGATCTTGGCGATGCCGTGCGAGATGTAATTGACCACGTCGAGCCGGGTGATCTCCTGCTGGTGCAGGAAATACACCGCATGCGAATCCTTTTCGCCGAAGATCGCCACCAGCACGTTCGCCCCGGTGACCTCCTTCCGCCCGGAGGATTGCACGTGATAGACCGCCCGCTGCAGCACGCGCTGGAAACCCAGCGTGGGCTGCGTATCGCGCTCGTCACCGTGCGGCAATACCGGCACGGTCTCGGCGATGATCTTCTCGAGCTCGGCCGACAGCCGCGGCAGGTCGGCGCCGCAGGCGCGCAATGCGCCAAGCGCGGATTGATTCTCGGTAAGCGCCAACAGCAGGTGCTCCACGGTCATGAATTCGTGGCGCTGTTCGCGTGCCTGCTTGTAGCACTGACCGATGGTGACTTCGAGATCCTTGCTGAACATTCGGACCTTCTCCGTTGCAAATGGCGAGGGCGTTGCCCGTTGTCCCCGAAATGGGGTCGATCAGAGCTTTTCCATAGTGCACAACAAAGGGTGCTGATGGGAGCGTGAATATTCGTTGACCTGGGTCACCTTGGTCTCGGCCACCTCGCGGGTAAACACGCCGCACACCCCCTTGCCGCGGGTATGCACGTGCAGCATCACCTGGACCGCCTGTTCCTGGTCCAGCGCGAAAAACCCGCGCAATACCTCGACCACGAAGTCCATCGGGGTGAAATCGTCATTGAGCAGCACCACCTGGAACAACGGCGGGCGCATGACCTCGGGGCGCGAGGTTTCGACAGCCAGGCCGCGCTCGTGGTCATGCTCGTGGTCGGGTTCGTGAGCCATGTTGCCTCTGGAAGATATTTCGATGTCGATTATACGCCGCGCCGGATTCGCTCCCGCGCCGGCAACGGCTTGAAGGTGATGGCACAATGACGTCTTTTCCAGCCCCCCTCCCCACCGTGTCCAGCCCACTTTCCCCTGCCAGCGAACGCTGGCGCCCGCATGTCACCGTCGCCTGCATCGTCGCGGACGGCGCACGCTACCTGATGGTCGAAGAGGAAGTGAACGGCCGCCTCGCCTACAACCAACCCGCAGGGCACCTGGACGATGGCGAAAGCCTGGCCCGGGCGGCCGTGCGTGAAACCCTGGAAGAGACCGGTTGGACGGTACAACTGCAGCACCTGGTCGGCGTGCACCAGTGGCGCAGTACCGAACACGGCGACGCGGTGCTGCGTTTCAGCTTCGCCGCCCGTGCGATCAGCCATGATCCGGCGCAACCGCTGGACACTGGCATTCGCCGCGCGCTCTGGCTGAGCCGCGATGAAATCGCCGCACTGGGCGATCGCCTGCGCAGTCCGCTGGTATTGCAGAGCATCGACGCCTGGCTGGCCGGTTCGCGCCTGCCGCTGGACACCCTGCACTGGCTGCCCGATCCGGCCTCGCCATGAAGGTGATGCTGGGCATTTCCGGCGGCGTCGACTCCTCCGTCGCGGCGCTGCTGCTGCAACAGGCCGGGCATGAGGTCGAAGGCCTGTTCATGCAGAACTGGGAGGAGGACGACCGCAACGGCCCCTGTACCACCGATGTCGACCGCAAGGATGCCGTGGCGGTATGCGGCCGGCTGGGCATTCCGTTCCATGCGCGCAACTTTGCCGCCGAGTACTGGGATGGTGTGTTCACCCATTTCCTCGACGAATACCGCGCCGGCCGCACGCCCAATCCCGACGTGCTGTGCAATCGCGAGATCAAGTTCAAGACCTTCCTCGACGAGGCACGCGCGCTGGGTGCGGAAAAGATCGCCACCGGCCATTACGCCCGCGTCGATTGCCGCCGTGGCGAATACCGCCTGCTGCGCGCAGTGGACGCATCCAAGGACCAGACTTATTTCCTGCACGCACTGGGCCAGCCGCAACTGGCGGCCACGCTGTTCCCGGTCGGCGAAATCGAGAAATCCCGGGTGCGCGAACTGGCTCGCGAAGCGGCGCTGCCCACCCATGCCAAGAAAGACTCCACCGGTATCTGCTTCATCGGCGAGCGCGACTTTCGCAGCTTCCTGGCGCAGTACATCCCCTCCCGGCCCGGCGACATGCGCACGCCAGACGGACTGCGGGTGGGCGAGCACCAGGGCGTGATGTATTACACCCTGGGCCAGCGCAACGGCCTGGGCATCGGCGGCCGCACGAACGCCGGTGGCGAACCCTGGTACGTGGTCGGCAAGGATGTCGCCGCCAATGTGCTGTACGTGGCCCAGGGTGGCGAGAACCACTGGCTGAATTCGCAGCGCCTGCGCTCCGAAGCGCCCAGCTGGGTGGCCGGCCACGCTCCGGCGGACCGCTTTCGCTGCACAGCGAAGACCCGCTATCGCCAGGCCGATCAGCCGTGCGAGGTGCAACTGTGCGATGGTGGCCTCGAGGTCCGCTTCGATACGCCGCAACGTGCCGTGACCCCGGGTCAATCGGTAGTCTTCTATGATGGCGAGGCCTGCCTGGGTGGCGCCGTGATTGCCGCCACCGATGCCGCCTACGGCGGCCTGTCCCCACACGAACGAGAGCAGCACAACGGTGTTTGAAGCCTTTGCCATGAATGAAGAGCGCGTGCTCGCGGTTGCCGGCCTGTTCCAGGCCACAGCGCTGGCGCAGCAACTGGCCAACGAAGGCCGCTGCGACGAGCAAGCGCTGGAAGCCAGCCTGAAGAGTGTGTTCCGCATCGACGCGCCGTCGGTCGTGGGCGTCTACGGCAACGTCTCCGGCGTGCGGCTGGGCCTGCGTACGCTGATTGCGCAACTCGACGAAAACGGCCGCGACATGGCGGTGACGCGCATGGCAGTCACGGTGATGCGACTTGAACGCAGCCTGTCATCCCGTCACGAACTGCTGGATCAACTGCAACAAGGCATCGTCGCCGCGCAAAGGCAGGTGGACCACTTCGGCCAAGACTCGCCCCAGGTGATCAGCCGGCTGGCCGCAGTGTATTCGTCGACTTTGTCCACGCTGAAACCGCGCGTGATGGTCACCGGCAACCCGCAGCTGCTGCAACAGGAGACCGTGGTGGAAAAAGTCCGCGCCAGCCTGCTGGCCGCGGTGCGGTCGGCAGTGTTGTGGCGCCAGGTCGGCGGTCGCCAGTGGCAGTTTCTGCTGAACCGTCGCCAGTGCAGCATGCTGGCTCGCGGCCTGCTCACCGGCACCACGCTGGACAACGGCTGAGCCTTTTCGATTCGGCACGATTCCCGCTCCTGCGGGCTCGGCCGGCGCGCCGTCAACGCCGCCAGTTGGTCTGGGCCAGCTCGACCACCTCGTCGCCACGCCCGTTCATGATCGCCTTGAGCATGTACAGGCTGAAGCCACGCGCCTGCTCCAACTGGATCTTCGGCGGCAGCACCAATTCCTGCTTCGCCGTCACCACGTCGACCAGCACCGGACCATCGTGATTGAAGGCACGGCGCAGTGCCGGCTCCAGGTCTTCCGAGGCCTCGACGCGGATGCCCAGCACGCCCATCGCGTTGGCCATCGCGGCAAAATCCGGATTCGCCAGATCGGTATTGGTATCCAGGTAACCGTTGGCTTTCATCTCCATTGCCACGAAGCCCAGCGAGCTGTTGTCGTAGACGATCACCTTCACCGGCAACTTCAGTTGAGCCAGCGTGATGAAGTCGCCCATCAACATGGCGAAACCGCCATCGCCTGACAGCGAAATCACCTGCCGCTGCGGGAAGGCCGCCTGCGCGCCGATCGCCTGCGGCATCGCGTTGGCCATCGAGCCGTGGTTGAACGACCCCAGCAAGCGACGCCGGCCATTCATCTGCAGGTAGCGCGCAGCCCATACCGTCGGCGTGCCTACATCGGCGGTGAAGATGGCATCCTCGGACGCCATCTCGTTGACCAGCCGGGTCAGGTATTGCGGATGGATGGCCCGCCCCGCCGGCGACGGCACGGCCAGATCGTCCAACCCTTTGCGCGCGGCGACGTAATGCTTGCGGGCGGTTTCGAGGAAGCGACGATCGGTCCGCTTCTGCAGCCGCGGCAGCAGGGCCCGCACGGTTTCGCCCACATCGGCGACCACGCCCAGATCCAGCCGCGCGCGACGCCCCAACGCCGAGGGATCGCAATCGACCTGCACCACCTTCGCCTTGCCCGGATAGAAATGCCGGTATGGAAAATCGGTGCCGAGCATCAGCAAGGTGTCGCAATTCAGCATCGCGTGATAGCCCGAGCTGAAACCGATGAAGCCGGTCATGCCCACGCTGAAGGGGTTGTCCCATTCAACGTATTCCTTGCCGCGCAGGGCGTGCACCACGGGCGCGCCAAGCGCATCGGCCAACGCCACCACTTCGTCATGTGCATCGGCACAGCCGCTGCCGCAAAGAATGGTGACCGCGCCGCCGTCGTTCAGCACGCCGGCCAGATGATCCAGATCGGCATCGTTCGGCAGCATCCTTGGCGGCGTCAGCGCGGGCCAGTTGCCCAGCGGCGCCACGGCTTCCTGCAAGGCCACGTCACCGGGAATCACCACCACGGCCACGCCGCGCTGCAGGATCGCCGCGCGCATGGCCCGGTGCAGCACCTGCGGCATCTGTGCCGGGTTGGTCACCAGCTCGACGTAGTGGCTGCATTCCTTGAACAGTTCCTGCGGATGGGTTTCCTGGAAATACTCCAGGCCGATCTCGGAGGACGGGATGTGCGCGGCGATCGCCAGCACCGGCACGTGGTTGCGGTGACAGTCGAACAGCCCGTTGATGAGATGCAGGTTGCCCGGACCGCAACTGCCGGCGCACACCGCCAGCTCGCCAGTCACGGCGGCTTCGGCACCGGCAGCGAAAGCCGCCACTTCTTCGTGCCGCACATGCATCCACTCGATGCTTTTCAGGCGGCGCAGGCTGTCGTTGAGGCCATTGAGGCTGTCGCCGGTGACGCCCCAGATGCGTTTGACGCCAGCCTGGGCGAGCGTGGCGGCCATCTGGTCGGCGAGCGTGATCTTGGGCATGACGGTTCTCCGCGGGGAATGGAAAAACTATGCGCCCGACCAGCCATCGTCGTCTAATATATGGAATTATCGAATTCGATATATTTTCGAGAATAACAAAGGCCAGACAACGTGGAATTGCGGCATCTGCGCTACTTCGTCGCCGTGGCGACCGAACGTCACTTCACCCGCGCCGCCGCCCGCCTGGGGATCGGCCAACCACCGCTGAGCATGCAGATCCGCCAGCTGGAACGGGAACTGGGCGTGCGCCTGTTCCGCCGGCTGTCGCGCGGGGTCGAGCTGACCGAGGCCGGCCAGTTGCTGCTGGAACGGGCCGAATCGATCATGGCGCAAGTCGAGCAGGCCAAGACCGACGTATTGCGACTGGCACGCGGCGAGTCGGGACGCTTGCGACTGGGTTTCGCCGGCGCCACCTATTTCCAGCCACGGGTGCCGGCGCTGATCCAGAGCTATCGCGAACAGCACCCCGATGTGCAACTGCTGCCCGAGCAGAGCAATACGCCGGCGCTGATCGAAGGCCTGCACGCCAACACCATCGACCTGGCCTTCATCCGCCCACCCATCGAAGCCGATGACGCACTGGTGGTCGAAACCCTGGTGGAAGAGGACATGCTGGTCGTGCTGCCACACCGGCATCCGCTCGCGGTCAAGGCCGAGGCGATTTCGCTGGAGGCACTGGCCGGGGAAACCTTCATCCTGTTTCCGCGCGAGATCGGGCACGGGCTTTATGACGCCGTGGTCGGCGCCTGCCATCGTGCGGGCTTCAGTCCGAAACTGGGACTGGCGGCGCCGCAGATATCCTCGATCATCCCGATGGTCGAGGCCGGCTTCGGCGTCTCCGTGGTACCGCGCTCGGTGAACCGGATCAACGGCCCCGAGGTGACCTACCTGCCGATTGTCGGCGACATGCCGCGTGCACCGATCGCCCTCGCCTACCGACGCGATGACCGTTCGGCGGCCGTGCAGCATTTCGTCACGCTGGCCCGGCTGGGGATGCGCGAAATATCCCGGTGAACGACAGACGGCAAGCTACTTGCCGACCGATTTCCTGGCTGCGGATTTCTTGCCGACGGTCTTCTTCTCGACGGCCTTCGCCGGTGCCAGCTTGCGCAGTACCGGCAGCTGACCCGCCAAGGTCAGCAGCAGATGGCCGAAGGCGGCAATGTCCTCGCGCCACGGCATGGCTTCGCGCCAGTACAGGTCGATCTCACGACCCTGCCCCGGCCCCTTGAGCTTGGCCAGGGTGATGTCGGGAATCGATGCCAGCCGCTCCCGTGCCAGCGCCGGCACCAGTGCATAACCACCACGCAACACCACCAGCGCGGCCAGGCTTTCCAGGCTGACATCCTGCACATGACCATGCTCGGTGCCATCGCCGGGCATGCCGTCGGCATGGTTTTCGGCCATCAGCGTGGCATCGCCGGCATCGAGCTGCTCCAGTGCCACGTGGCGGCGACCGGCCAGCGCGTGGTCGGCCCGCAACATCAGGTCCCACGGCTCGAAGAACAACGGCCGCACCGCGATGCCGCTGGCCGCTTGCATCGGTGGCGCCAGCACCGCATCCAGCTCGCCCTCGTGCAAACGCCGCAGCAGGCCACGCGGCTTGCCTTCGGAAAGGCTCAGGCGCGCGCCTGGAAAATGCTGCGGAAACGGGCCGATCAGATGCGGCAACAGATACGGCCCCAGCGACGCCGGCACGCCCAGCCGCAATTCCCCGCCAAACGCCACCGCACCACTGCGTGCGGTCTGCTGCAGGAGTTCGGCCGCGCCCAGCACGGCATCGATCTGCAGCAGCAGTCGCTTTCCGCCGGCCGTGGGCACGATCTTGCGCCCGCCGCGCTCGAACAACGGCGTGCCCAACGCCTGCTCCACCTTCTGCACCTGGTGCGACAAGCCGGAGGGACTGATGTGCATGGCGCGTGCCGCACTGTTGAAGCTGCCGTGACGATGCACGGCCTGCACCAACGCCAGGTCACGCAGCGAGACGGCCGCAAGGGTCAACGAAATCATCGAATGCTGCATGTCATGAAATGCGTTTGTGCGTGATGGCCCGGGGCGCCATGCTATGCGGTGTACCCACCGCATGCCCGCCGATGATGCAGTCTACCGGTCGGCATTGGTGTTGCCGCAAGGCCCGCGCATGAACCGACACCTCTCTACCGACTGACGGCGGCGCGGCGTTTGCGCGATAATTGCGGTCTTTTCCGGCTCGGACGGCGTTTGTCAGCCGCCGACCTTCCCCATCCCAGCCGCAGGATTCAGCCAGGAGCACGTCCCCATGAAAGACACCTTTTCCGTACGCGACACCCTCGAGGTCAACGGCAAGAAGTACGCCTTTGCCAGTCTGGCCAAGCTGGGCGAACGCTTCGACCTGAAGCGCCTGCCGTATTCGATGAAGATCCTGCTGGAAAACCTGCTGCGCCATGAAGACGGCAGCGAGGTCACCTCGAAGGAAATCGAGGCCGTGGCCCAGTGGGACGCGAAGAAGGAGCCGGATACCGAGATTTCCTTCATGCCCGCGCGCGTGCTGCTGCAGGACTTCACCGGCGTGCCGTGCGTGGTCGACCTGGCGGCGATGCGTGACGCGATGAAGTCGCTGGGCGGCGACCCGACCCTGATCAACCCGCTGTCGCCGGCCGAGCTGGTGATCGATCACTCCGTGCAGGTCGATGTGTTCGGCAGCGAAGACGCGCTGGAAAAGAACGTCGCCATCGAGTTCGATCGCAACCAGGCCCGCTACAGCTTCCTGCGCTGGGGCCAGAAAGCCCTGACCGATTTCAAGGTGGTGCCGCCGCGTACCGGCATCGTGCACCAGGTCAACCTGGAGCATCTTGGCCGTGTGGTCATGGCCAATGACGTCGACGGCCAGCAGTGGGCCTACCCGGATACCGTGTTCGGTACCGACTCGCACACCACCATGATCAACGGCCTGGGCGTGCTGGGCTGGGGCGTGGGCGGCATCGAGGCCGAAGCCGCCATGCTGGGCCAGCCGTCCTCCATGCTGATTCCGCAGGTGGTCGGCTTCAAGCTGTCCGGCCGTCTGCCGGAAGGCGCCACCGCCACCGATCTGGTGCTGACCGTGACGCAGATGCTGCGCAAGCAGGGCGTGGTCGGCAAGTTCGTGGAGTTCTTCGGCCCGGGCCTGCAGCATCTGGCACTGGCCGATCGCGCCACCATCGGCAACATGGCTCCGGAATACGGCGCGACCTGCGGCATCTTCCCGGTCGACGCCGAGTCGCTGAAGTACCTGCGCCTGTCCGGCCGCAGCGACGAACAGGTCGCGCTGGTCGAAGCCTATGCCAAGGCCCAGGGTCTGTGGCACGACGAGAACAGCCCGCACGCCGAATTCAGCGCCACGCTGGAGCTGGACCTGGCCGACGTCAAGCCGTCGATGGCCGGCCCGAAGCGCCCGCAGGATCGCGTGCTGCTGACCGACGTCAAGAAGAACTACAACGAGAACGTGGGCGCTACCACCGCCAACCGCAACGGCGCCGAAGCCCGCTTCGCCAACGAGGGTGGCGACACTGCCGTCGGCCATGACCAGAGCCAGAGCGCTCCGGGCCAGCATGTTTCGATGAACGGCAAGGATTTCAACGTCAATGATGGCTCCGTGGTCATCGCCGCGATCACCTCGTGCACCAACACTTCCAACCCCGCCGTGATGCTGGCTGCCGGTCTGGTCGCCAAGAAGGCGGCGGCACGCGGTCTGAAGGCCAAGCCGTGGGTGAAGACCTCGCTGGCGCCGGGTTCCAAGGTGGTCACCGATTATCTGGAAAAGACCGGCCTGCTGACCGAGCTGGAAAAGACCGGCTTCTTCCTGGTCGGCTACGGCTGCACCACCTGCATCGGCAACTCCGGTCCGCTGCCGCAGGAAATCAGCAAGGCGATCACTGCCGGTGATCTCACCGTGGGCGCCGTGATCTCCGGCAACCGCAACTTCGAAGGCCGCGTGCACGCCGAAGTGAAGATGAACTACCTGGCCTCGCCGCCGCTGGTGGTGGCCTACGCCCTCGCCGGCTCGCTCAACCTGAACCTGACCACCGAGCCGCTGGGCCAGGACAAGGACGGCAAGGACGTGTTCCTCAAGGACGTCTGGCCGAGCAACCAGGAAATCAGCGACCTGATGGCCAGCGCGGTCACCTCGGACATGTTCAAGAAGAACTACGCCGACGTGTTCAAGGGCGACGAGCGCTGGAATGCCATCGCCTCGCCGGACGGCGCGCTGTACGCGTGGGACGAGAAGTCCACCTACATCAAGAACCCGCCCTACTTCGACGGCATGACGATGGAAGTGGGCAAGGTCGAGGACATCCACACCGCCCGCTGCCTGGGCCTGTTCGGTGACTCGATCACCACCGACCACATCTCGCCGGCCGGCTCGATCAAGAAGGACTCGCCCGCGGGCAAGTTCCTGATCGGTCGTGGCGTGGAGCCGAAGGACTTCAACTCCTACGGTTCGCGTCGCGGCAACGACGACGTGATGGTGCGCGGCACCTTCGCCAACATCCGCATCAAGAACCAGATGCTGGACGGCGTCGAAGGCGGCTTCACCCGCCACGTGCCCAGCGGCGAGCAGATGGCAATCTATGACGCCGCCATGAAGTACAAGGAAGCGGGCACCCCGCTGGTGGTCCTCGCCGGCAAGGAATACGGCACCGGCTCGTCGCGTGACTGGGCCGCCAAGGGCACCCTGCTGCTGGGCGTGAAGGCGGTCATCGCCGAAAGCTTCGAGCGCATCCATCGTTCGAACCTGGTCGGCATGGGCGTGCTGCCGCTGTGCTTCAAGGACGGCGAGAACGCCAAGTCGCTGGGCCTGACCGGCAACGAGAGCTTCGACGTCACCGGTCTGGACGACGGCAATGCGAAGCAGGCCAAGGTGGTGGCCACCGCCGAAGACGGCAGCAAGAAGGAGTTCACCGTCAAGGTGATGCTGCTGACCCCGAAGGAGCGCGACTTCTTCCGTCACGGTGGCATTCTGCAGTACGTGCTGCGTCAGCTCGCCGGCAAGAAAGCCGCCTGAGCCAAGCCGCATGTCGCGTTGAAATGAAAAGCCGCCTCGACTTCAGTCGGGGCGGCTTTTTTCATGCGGGAAAATACCCGGCCGACATGCGTCCGAACCATCCGCCATCCCTGCCCGCGGCTTGCCGCTGTACGCGCGCGTATGCTCCAATGCCAGCAGGGGATATCGCCACCATCACATGCCTTGGCGATCAAGATCAGGAGTCGACATCCATCATGAGCAACGAGCGTCCGTGGCTTGACCACTACCCGGCTGGCGTACCCACGCAAATCGACCTGGATACCTATTCCTCGATCGTGGCGGTGCTGGACGAAGTCTTCGAACGCTTCCGCGACCGCCCTGCCTTCAGCAACTTCGGCAAGCAGCTGGATTATGGCCAGATCGACGCGCTGAGCCGCCAGTTCGCCGGCTATCTCACCGGCGTGCTGAAACTCGGCAAGGGCGACCGCATCGCGATCATGATGCCGAACGTCCTGCAATACCCGATCGCCCTGTTCGGTGCGTTGCGCGCCGGGTTGATCGTGGTCAATACCAATCCGATGTACACCGCCCGCGAACTGAAGCACCAACTCGAGGACTCCGGTGCCAAGGCCATCGTGGTGCTGGACAATTTCGCCTCCACGCTGCAGCAGGTGGTCGCCGACACCGAGGTGAAGCACATCATCACCACCGGCATCGGCGACCTGCTCGGCTTCCCCAAGGGCGCACTGATCAACTTCGCGCTCAAGCACGTGAAAAAAATGGTACCGGCTTACCACCTGCCGTCGGCAGTGCGTTTCCGTGATGCGTTGGCGCAGGGCAGCGCGCATTCGCTGTCGAAGGTGGAACTGGGCCACGACGACATCGCTTTCCTGCAGTACACCGGCGGCACCACCGGCGTGGCCAAGGGCGCCATGCTCAGCCACGGCAATATGGTCGCCAACATGTTGCAGGCCGGCTCGTGGATCGGCAAGAACGCGAAGGAAGGCGAGGAAGTCATCATCACCGCGCTGCCGCTGTATCACATCTTTTCGTTGTGCGCCAACGGCCTGGTGTTCATGCGTCTGGGCGGCCTGAACTGGCTGATCACCAATCCGCGCGACATGCCCGGCTTCGTCAAGGAACTGAAGAAATCGCGCTTCACCGCACTGACCGGCGTCAACACGCTGTTCAACGGCCTGCTCAACACCCCGGGTTTCAGCGAGGTGGATTTTTCGCGCCTGCACCTGACGCTCGGCGGCGGCATGGCCGTGCAACGCGCGGTGGCCGAGCGCTGGAAAAAGGCTACCGGCTGCACGTTGGCCGAGGCCTACGGCCTCACCGAGACCTCGCCCGCCGCATGCATCAATCCGCTCGACCTGAAGGCATACAACGGCTCGATCGGCCTGCCGATTCCCTCCACCGACGTGGCGATCTGGTCCGAGGACAACCAGCCGCTGCCGGTCGGTGAAGTGGGCGAACTGATGGTGCGCGGCCCGCAGGTAATGAAGGGTTACTGGAAGCGCCCCGAGGAAACCGCCAAGGTGCTTGGCGCCGATGGCTGGTTGCACACCGGCGATATCGCGAAGATGGACGCCAACGGCTACTTCTATATCGTCGACCGCAAGAAGGACATGATCCTGGTGTCCGGCTTCAACGTGTACCCGAACGAAGTCGAGGACGTGGTGATGCAGCATCCCGGCGTGCTGGAGGTGGCGGCCGTCGGTGCGCCGGACGAACATTCCGGCGAAGTGGTGAAGCTGTTCGTGGTACGCAAGGACCCGGCCCTCACCGCCGATGCGCTCAAGCAGTTCTGCCACGACAATCTCACCGGCTACAAGCGTCCGAAGATCATCGAGTTCCGCGACTCGCTGCCGAAGAGCAACGTGGGCAAGATCCTGCGTCGTGAATTGCGCGACGAGAAGAAAGCTGCACCCGCGACCTGAGTTTCAGCGCACCCGCACATGAAAACGCCCGCGAAAGCGGGCGTTTTCATGTATTCCGTCGAGGAGCGCCATCACTCGTCCTGCCACAACTCCAGGATATCGGCGTAGCCACCCAGCAGGTTCCACAACGGCACCTGCTTGTCTTCCGGGATATGCGTGTAAGCAAAACCGATATGGCGGGCGGACACCCGCGCCACCTGCGCCTCCAGATGGATGTGCAGGTCGTGTCCGAAGATCATGTCCAGCACCCAGCTCTGGCCGGATTCACCATTCCAGCCCAGTGGTCGACGCAACAACACGCCCGTCGCCGAAATGTCCACCAACTCGGTGGGGTGCGATTCGTCGCCGTGGCTCATCAGCACCGTGGTCTGGATGCGCATGCGCGCTGGGCGCAGTTGCTCCTTGCTGGAACCATCCCTGGCTTCGTCATCGGTCATGGTCATGCACTTCATCTCCGTTCGCGCCGCGAATCCTGCGACACGCCTGGTATTTTCCCGGCTTCATCATGCCGGGCAGGATGCAATGCGCGGGGCTGACGTCCCATTCGCACCGATTCCCGCCGGCCCCTCCCCTGGGCGCAAACAACATACAGACAACACCCGTTGAACCGAAGCAAGCAAAGCGTGTGCCACATCACGGAATCCCGATTCCATCGCTCGCCTCGACGTCGCAGGCACGCGGGCAGGCCGGAATCGACGCAACGTGTCACATGCTGCCCTTGCCCATCGCCCCGCCCGTCAACAACCGGCCATCCGCCCACTGGACTTGCCGCCGCGCAACCATTACCCTGTGACCCACGCGTAGGTTCGTGGGCAACCGCTGTTCGACATATCCGGCAGCCGCCGCGACCACCGATTCCGTAGTCGACCGCTTGAACCGCTCGCGACGCCCGCGCGTCGCGCTGCCTCGTGCCCGTACCGTGGCTTGCCGGCCCGGCCCGTGCACAGGGCGACCGCAGCAAGACCGCCTGACCGAAGTCGCGCCATGCGCCTTCATCTCGCCGGCCCGCCGCGATACCGCCCTTGCGCTGCGACAGGTATCGAACAGGCCTTTCCATCCGGGGACGGATGCCTTTCGGGGTTCCCGCCCACCAGTGGGAAGGCTCCGGGTGTACTGAAAGCACTGCCCAGCCGCACCGAGCGGCCCGACGACATGCATTGATGAGTACTGAGCCAGAGTCTCAGCCGGTTGAACCAGTCCAAGGCGCCTTCGCGCCGGTCCCGCAGCAGCAGGAAATGCCGCTGGCGATCGTGCGTGGCGAACCGATCCTGCAGATGCCGCAGGACCTGTACATTCCGCCGGATGCCCTGGAAGTCATCCTGGAAGCGTTCGAGGGACCGCTGGATCTTTTGCTTTACCTGATTCGCCGGCAGAATCTGGACATCCTGGACATCCCGGTTGCCGAGATCACCCGGCAGTACATGACCTACATCGAGCTGATGCGCGATGTGATGCGATTGGAGCTGGCGGCGGAATACCTGCTGATGGCCGCGATCCTGGCCGAGATCAAGTCGCGCCTGTTGCTGCCGCGACCGCCTGCCGAGGAAGGTGTCGAAGAGGATCCGCGTGCCGAACTGGTACGCCGCCTGCAGGAGTACGAACGCTTCAAGAAGGCGGCCGAGGACATCGAGGCCCTGCCCCGGCTGGAGCGCGACACGGCCGTAGCCCAGGCCGACACCGGCGAGCGCAACGTCATCAAGGTGCCGCCGCCGCTGGATCTGAAGGAAATGCTGCTGGCGCTGAAGGATGTATTGCGCCGCGCCGAATTGTTCGGGCACCACGCCATCAAGCGCGAGGTGCTCAGCGTACGCCAGCGCATGAGTGAGCTGCTGAGCCGGCTGGACCATGTCGGGTTCAGCCGTTTCGAGACGCTGTTCGACGTCAGCGAAGGCCGCCTCGGCGTGGTGGTCACGTTCCTGGCCATGCTGGAGCTGGCCAAGGAAATGCTGATCGAGATCGTCCAGGAGGAACCGCTTGCGCCGATCTACGTGAAGGCCAAGGCCGACTCCCACGAGACAGCCGCCGAGCCCATCGACGAAGACACGGCCGACATTCCGGCATCCGCCGCCGAGTAACACCGGCTTTCGACCAACCGCACCATCGGACATCCGCATCCAGACCAGGCCATGCAGATCGAGCAAATCAAACCGATTATCGAGGCAGCCCTGCTTGCCGCCACCCAGCCGCTGACGGTGATGCATCTGGGTGACCTGTTCGTCGAAGACGACGAGGTCGCCCGCGACGACATCGCCCGCGCACTGGAGCTGCTGGCAGAAGACTGCCAGGGCCGCGGCGTCGAGCTGAAGGAAGTCGCTTCCGGCTTCCGCTACCAGGTCCGCCAGGATGTGCATCCGTGGGTCTCGCGGATGTGGACCGAGCGTCCCAGCCGCTATTCGCGCGCCCTGCTCGAAACGCTGGCGCTGATCGCCTACCGCCAGCCGATCACCCGCCCGGAGATCGAACAGATTCGTGGCGTGGTGGTCTCCTCCAACATCATCAAGACGATGGAAGAACGCGAATGGATCCGCGTGGTCGGCCATCGCGACGTACCCGGCAAACCGGCGCTGTTCGGCACCACCCGCGCCTTTCTCGACTACTTCAACCTGAAATCACTGGACGAACTGCCGCCACTGTCCGAAATCCGCGACATGGAAGATCCCCAGCTCCGCTTCAACGACGAGCCGTTGCCCGCTCGCGTGGTGAAGGACCTGCCGATCGACCCGGACGAGGAAATCGCCGACGGGGAAGCCACTGACGGCGAGGCGGCCACCCCGGCTTCCATCGACGAGAGCACGGCTATCGCCAGCGCCATCGATATGGACGAAGCCAGCTCCGAAAACACGCTCGACGCCACGCCCGACACCGGCGTCGACCATCCCGATTCCACGGCCGAAACCACCCTGGCCGCTCCCGACACCGACGTTTCCGCCGCCCACGAAGCGGATGCCACGGACGCCGATCCATCCATCGCCACTGCCGCCGAGGCAGCGGACCGCGCGGACGCCGACGACGGCGACGCCGAGCAAGACACCAAGGAGTACCGCGCATGACTGCGCCGCAAAAATCCGTTCTGACCCTGAAGCGCGAACCGCGCACCGAAGAAATCGCCGCACTGGAAGAGCGCCTGCACAAGGTGCTGGCCAATGCCGGCCTCGGCTCGCGCCGCATGCTGGAACAGCGCATCCTGGCCGGTGAAGTCGAGCTCAACGGCAGCCCTGCCGGCACCGGTGCCAGCGTGCATGCCGGCGACCGCGTAGTGCTGGACGGCAAGCAATTCGTCGTTTCCACCGACAGCCGCGACAACGCCGAAGTGCTGATCTATCACAAGCCCGAAGGCGTGATGAGCACCCGCGACGATCCCGAAGGCCGCCCCACCGTCTTCGAACAGCTGCCGCGCCTGAAGGGTGCGCGCTGGGTCGCCGTCGGCCGTCTCGACATCAATACCACCGGCCTGCTGCTGCTCACCACCGACGGTGAACTGGCCAACGCACTGATGCACCCCAAGAGCGGGCTGGAGCGCGAATACCTGTGCCGCGTGCACGGCGAAGTGCCCGACGAGATCATCGAGAAGCTCAAGGCCGGCGTGGAACTGGAAGACGGCCCTGCCCGCTTCGACGAAATCGCCGTGATCAGCCGTGGCGGCAGCCACAGCTGGTTCCGCGTGGTGATTCGCGAGGGCCGCAACCGCGAAGTGCGCCGCCTGTGGGATTCGCAGGGTTACCTGGTCAGTCGACTCAAGCGCATCCGCTACGGCGGCATCGAATTGCCGCGCTTGCTGCGTCGTGGCGACTGCGAAACCCTCGGCGAAGACGCCGTGAAGCAGTTGCGCGAAGCCGGCGGCCTGGGCGCGCCGCAGCCGGTGCTCACGCTGAGCCCGGTGCTGCACCAGCGCCGTGCCAACCGCAACATCACCGAATACCGTCCCGAAGGCAGCGCACCCGCGGCCTGGAGTGGCGCCTATCACGACGAAGCCCGCGAGCTGCGTGCATTCGACCGGATTCGCGAAGAGCCCACCCGTGGCCGCCAGAAACCGCGCAAACCGGGCAAGGAAGTGAACGGCAACGTCGCTCGCCCCGAACGGGCGCCAAGCGCCGGCCGTGGCCGCGGCAAGCGCGGCGTGGCACCAGGCCAGGAGCTGCCGTCGGTGCGCACCTGGTTTGCCGGCGAAAGCCGTGAGGGTGCCGGCCGACCAGGCGCCAACCGTGGCAACGCAGGCGGCCGGCCGGCTGGCGCCGGCAACCGCGGCAACGCAGGTGGCAAACCGGCCGGCGCCGGCAACCGCAGCGCGGGCAACAGCCCGTACGCCGGTTTCGGCGGTACCAGCGGCAAGCCTCGCGCCCACGGCGGCGGCAACCGCCCCGGCCAGAATGCCGGCGGCCGCCCGCAGAACCGTGGTGGCAAGCGCCCGTCGAGCCCTGGCGGTCGTCCGCAAGGCGGCGGTGGCGGCGGTCGTGGCGGCAACCGCTCCGGCAACCGTTAAGCCGAGGCCGCGATGATCCGCATCTACCACAACAACCGCTGCTCCAAGTCGCGCGCCACGCTGGCGTTGCTGGAGCAGCGGGGTGAGCCGCTCGAGGTCGTCAACTACCTCGACACCCCACCCAGCGCCGCCGAGCTGAAAACCCTGCTCGGCCTGCTGGGGATGCCCGCACGGAAGCTGCTGCGCACTGGCGAGGACGACTACAAGACGCTCGGACTGGATAATCCCGAGCTCGACGACGACGCCCTCGTCCAGGCCATGACCACGCATCCAAAGCTGATTGAGCGCCCCATCGTGGTCGCCCACGGCAAGGCCGCGATCGGCCGTCCACCCGAGGCCGTGCTGGCGATCCTCTGAGCCATGCGTCAACGGCTGATGGAAGCCCACCGCGCCTGACAGCCCAAGCGATGCCAACACCGAAAAGCCGAAGGGCCGCTCTCGCAAGCGGCCCTTCGGCTTTTTTGATGCCCCCGATCAAGTCGCCGGGAATGGCGACTCAGAGGTGGCTTTGCGTCGCCGGATCACCCACCTTCGCGCTGGCATCGCCGCGCGGCGGCGGCGGGGGCGGCGGCGTGTTGCCGGTCGGTGTCGCCTTGTCCCAATCCGCCGGCGGACCGGGAACGCGCCCGTCCATGATGTCGTCGATCTGGCGCGCGTCGATGGTTTCGTACTCCAGCAACGCGCCGGCCATCACATGCAGCTTGTCGATATTCTCGGTAAGCAGGCGCTTGGTGCGGGCATATGCCGTATCGAGGATCTCGCGCACCACTTCGTCGATCTTGCGCGCGGTTTCATCGGAAACACTCTTGTGCTGCGTCACCGAACGGCCGAGGAACACCTCGTCCTCGTCTTCGCCGTAGGTTACCGGACCGAGCTTGTCGGACAGGCCCCACTTGGTGACCATGTTGCGCGCCATCTTGGTGGCCCGCTCGATGTCGTTGGAGGCACCGGTGGTGACCTTGTCCTCGCCGAAGATCAGCTCTTCGGCCACGCGCCCGCCATACAGCGAGCACAACTGCGACTGGATCGCCACGCGGTTGATGCTGTACTTGTCGTTTTCCGGCAGGTACATGGTGACACCCAGCGCCCGGCCACGCGGAATGATGGTGACCTTGTAGACCGGATCATGCTCGGGCACCAGGCGGCCGACGATGGCGTGGCCGGACTCGTGGTAAGCGGTGAGCTTCTTCTCGTCCTCGCTCATCACCATCGAGCGACGCTCCGAGCCCATCAGGATCTTGTCGCGCGCCTTGTCGAGATGGCTCATGCGCACTTCGCGCGCATTCTCGCGGGCGGCGAACAACGCGGCCTCGTTGACCAGGTTGGCCAGGTCGGCGCCGGAAAAGCCCGGCGTACCGCGTGCGATCACCATCGGCACCACGTCACTGGCGGTGGGCACCTTGCGCAGGTGCACCTTGAGGATCTGCTCGCGCCCCTTCACGTCCGGCAAGCCGACCACCACCTGCCGATCGAAACGGCCCGGGCGCAGCAGCGCCGGATCGAGCACGTCCGCGCGGTTGGTGGCCGCGATGACGATGACGCCTTCGGTACCCTCGAAACCGTCCATTTCGACCAGCAACTGGTTCAGGGTCTGCTCGCGCTCATCGTGACCACCGCCGAGGCCGGCGCCGCGATGGCGACCCACCGCGTCGATCTCGTCGATGAAGATGATGCACGGCGCGTGCTTCTTGGCCTGCTCAAACATGTCGCGCACGCGGCTGGCGCCGACGCCGACGAACATCTCCACGAAGTCCGAACCGGAGATCGAGAAGAACGGCACCTTGGCCTCGCCCGCAATGGCCTTGGCCAGCAGGGTCTTGCCGGTACCGGGCGGGCCGACCATCAACACGCCGCGCGGAATCTTGCCACCCAGTTTCTGGAACTTGCCCGGGTCGCGCAGGAACTCGACCAGCTCGCCAACCTCTTCCTTGGCCTCGTCGCAACCGGCCACATCGGTGAAATTGACCTTGATCTGGTCCTCGCCCTGCAACTTGGCGCGCGAACGGCCGAAGCTCATCGCCCCGCGGCCGCCACCGCCGCCTTGCTGCATCTGGCGCATGAACCAGATGAACACGCCGATGATCAGGATCACCGGCAGCCAGCTCACCAGCAAGCTGATCAGCGAGAAGCTGCTCGCCGAATCCTGGCTCACCGTGACGCCCTTGTCCTGCATCTGCTTGACCACGCCATTGGTGGAGAAGCCGAGCACCGGGGCGATGGTGCGATAGGCACTGCCGTCTTTCAGCTTGCCGCTGATCGTGGCGGGATTCTCGGCGCTGATCGAGGCCGTGGCCACGTTGCCGTTGTCCACGCTCTGCACGAAGCTGCTGTAGGGCAGGTCGGACGAGCCGCTGCCGTGCGGGTTGAAGCTCTGGAACACCGTGATCAGAACGATCGCGATGACCACCCAGAGCAACAAGGTTTTGACTGTTTC
This sequence comes from Rhodanobacter glycinis, assembly GCF_900114325.1. GTDB lineage: Bacteria > Pseudomonadota > Gammaproteobacteria > Xanthomonadales > Rhodanobacteraceae > Rhodanobacter_A > Rhodanobacter_A glycinis. The sequence goes on along the minus strand of NZ_FOSR01000007.1, from coordinate 98,133 downwards.
GTTCATGCGCGGTTCTCGCCGTTTTGCCCGCCCGTGGCCTTTCGCCCCGTGGCAAGCGCATATACCTCACGCGAACGTGCGCGCGAGGCCTTGGGTTTACGCATGGTCACGCGCGTGAAGTCCGCGCGCAAGCTGCGCAAGTAATCATCGAAGCCGGCGCCCTGGAAAAGCTTGATCAGGAACGCGCCGCCCGGCTTCAGCCAGTGCCGGGAAAAATCGAGCGCCAGCTCGGCCAGGTCCATCGCCCGGATCTGGTCGGCCAGGGCCACACCACTCATATTGGGGGCCATGTCCGACAGCACAAGATCCAGCTTCTGGCCGTCCAGCCGGGCTTCCAGCTCGTGCAGCACGCTTTCTTCACGGAAATCGCCCTGCAGGAAGTCCACCCCGCCAATCCCCTGCATCGGCAGGATATCCAGCGCCACCACGGTACCGGTGTCGCCCAGCCGCTGGCGCACCAGCTGCGACCAGCCACCGGGAGCCGCGCCGAGGTCCACCACGCGCATGCCGGGCTTGAGCAGGCGATCGCGCTCGATCAGCTCCTCCAGCTTGAATACGGCGCGCGAACGCAGGCCGTCGGCCTGCGCCTTCTTTACGTAGACATCATCGAAGTGCTCCCGCAGCCAGCGGGAACTGCTTTTGCTGCGAGACATGGTCGGCAACGGCCACAGATAGGGGGAATGAGGTCTGCATGATACCCTTTGCCGTCCCCTGACCGCGAATCCGAGACTGAACGCATGGCCCTTTCCCCCTCGCAGCGCCGTTACCTGCGCAGCCTCGCCCACGACCTGAACCCGGTCATCCTGCTGGGTGCCAAGGGCGCCACGGACGCCGTGCTCAAGGAGCTGGACGGTGCGCTGAGCCATCACGAACTGGTCAAGGTGAAGCTGTCCGGCGGCGACAAGGCCGAACGCGACGCCCAGATCGACTTCCTTGCCGGCGGCACCGGCGCCGAGAACGTGCAGCAGATCGGCCACGTGGTGGTGCTGTTCCGCCGCAACGAGGACGAGCCGAAGCTCGCCCTGCCACGCTGAAGGCCGCGCCATGGATCTCTCGCTCGAACACAACGGCGACTATCTCCATGTGCGCCGCGTGAGCGAGCGCAGCGTCACCGTGGTCGACCGCGAACTGGAACGCAGCTTTCTGCTGACGCCGGATCGCGCGATCGAGGGCTGGCCGGTCACCGACGCCAGCACACTCGACGCCGCGCACATCGATGTCATCCTTGAACTGCAGCCGGAGCTGGTACTGTTGGGCACCGGAACCCGCCAGGTATTTCCGGCGCCAGCGTTCATGGCCGGCTTCCTGCGCAAGGGCATCGGCATCGAAGTGATGGACAACGCGGCCGCCGCGCGCACCTACGACCTGCTTGCCGGCGAAGGGCGGCACGTCGTGGCCGCCTTCATCCTGCCGGCAGCCTGATCGGCGCAATCAACCGCAGGCCAGTTCGCAATGGACTGGCCTGACCGCGGATCGCATCAGCGCGACGGCAGGTAATCCAGCGGATCGACCGGATTGCCATCCTTGCGGATCTGGAATTCCAGCTCGTCGCGCGAAGCACCGGTGGAACCCATCTCGGCAATCTCCTGCCCCGCCTTCACGTGCTGTCCTTCGGTCACCAGCCGCTTGCGGTTGTGCCCGTAAGCCGACAGGAAGCTGTCGTTGTGCTTGATGATGACCAGCTCGCCATAGCCGACCAGGCCATTGCCGCTGTAGACCACCACGCCGTCGGCGGCCGCACGGACCGGATCACCCGCCTTGCCGGCAATCTCGATACCGGGAATGGCATCGCTGCTCTGGAAACGCTTCAGCAGCGCTCCCGAGACGGGCCAATGCCAGACCACGCCGCCGGCCGAACGACTGCCGCCGGTGGACACGACCGGCGCGGTCGATGCCGGCGGCGGCACGGCATGCACCGGCTCGCCCGCCACCGGAACCGTGGTGGAGGCGACGTGTGCAGGCGCTGGCAGCTTTGTTGGCGCGGGTGGCGTCACGACATGGGCTGGCGCGGTTGAACCCACCGGCTCGAACACCGGCGCAGCCGCATGTGGTGCCACTGCAACCGCATGCGTCGGTTCCGGATGCGTCGCTGCCACCGCCGCCGAAGATGCAACGGCATGCCCCGGCGACAGGTGCAGTACTTGCCCCGGCCAGATCGTGTAAGGCGCGGCTATGCCGTTCCAGCTGGCCAGGCTGCGGAAATCCACGCCATTGCGGAAGGCGATGGAATAGAGCGTATCGCCCTTCTTCACCCGATACGTGCCGTCGTGGGCACGCGCCTGTGCCGTCGGCGCAGACGTGTGTGCCCCGGGTGCGGGCTCGACCACCACCGTACTGCACGCCGCCAGTGCCGAGATCAGGCCGGCAGCCATCAGCCATCGCGTCATTCCATTCATGCGTATCAGCATAGCGGGGGTCGTTCCTGTTTTCATCGCAAGCCGAACCACCAGATGGCCAACCCAGCCAGGATCGCCAGCGCGGCCCAGCCGATCGTCTCGATATGTTTGTGCAGCATGCGCTCGGCGCGCTCGCCAAACCAGCGGATCAGCAAGGCCAGCAGCCATACCCGCTTGCCGCGCCCCAGCGCCACGCAGACCAGGAACGGCAGGATCGGCACGCCGACGATGCCCGATGCCCAGGTCACGAACTTCATCGGCACCACGGGCTGCAAGGCGGCAAGGAACAACACCAGCAGCAGGCCCAGCCAGTGCTGGTTCATTTGCGTGCGCAGTTGTTCCACGCCCTGCTCGATCGGTGCCAGCACATGCAGCGCCTCAAGCACCGGACTCAGCGCATGGAACGCCCAGTGCCCCAGTGCGTATCCGACCAGTGAACCGAGCAGCGAAAACAGCAGGCTGATGTTGGCGTAGAAGAACGCCCGGTGCCGCTTGCCCAGCATCATCGGCGCCAGCATCACTTCCGGCATGATCGGGAAAATGAAGGCTTCGACGAAGCTCAGGCCGCACAGGTAATAGACCGCACGCGGGTCGCGCGCCCAATTCAATGCGCGCGCATACAGGTTGCCGAACAGCCGCATCAGCCGATGCCGCCAAGCAGCGGCACGAAACTCACCGCCCCGAGTTCTTCCTGCACGAAATCGCCCTGCCCGTCGCCGCGCATGCGCAACAGCACCTGGCTGCTGGGCGAACCGACCGGCGCCACCAGCACGCCGGTGGGGCTGAGCTGGTCCAGCAAGGCCGCGGGGATCGCATCGCCCGCCGCGGTGAGGATGATCGCATCGAATGGCGCCTCATCGGCCCAGCCCAGCTTGCCATCGTCATAACGCGAGCGGATGTTGGTCAGGCCTAGCTGGCGGAAGCGCCGGCGCGCCTGGCGCAGCAGTTCCTCGATGCGTTCGACCGTGTAGAGCTGCCCGACCAGTGCGGCCAGCACCACCGCCTGGTAACCCGAGCCGGTACCGATCTCCAGCACCTTCTGCGGCGGCGCCTCGCCGCGCAGGTCGAAGTGTTCGAGCAGCGCCTCGGTCATCCGCGCGACCACCCACGGCTGCGAAATGGTCTGGCCGTGGCCGATCGGCAGCGCGGTGTTCTCGTAGGCGCGCGCGTGCAAGGCCTGGTCGATGAAATGGTGTCGCGGCGTGTTGCGGATCACGTCGATCACGCGCGCATCGCGGATACCGCTTTCCTTGAGCTGCGCGGCCAACCGGTCGCGTGCGCGCTGCGAGGTCATGCCCTCGCCTTTCAGGGCCGATGCGGGCAATGGATGGACATTCATCGCTCAAGCCGCCTTGTGGCCGGCATCGGCCATGTTGTCGGTGAGCGATTCCATCCAGCTGCTGACCTTGTCCAGCGCCTGGAAGCGGGTGAGATCGACATGGATCGGCGTGACCGATACGAAACCCCGTCGCACGGCATTGAAGTCCGTGCCGGGACCGGCGTCGTCGATATCCCCGGCCGGCCCGATCCACCAGACCTGTCGCCCGCGGGGATCGGTCTGCTCGATGCAGGGCGCGGAACGATGCCGGCGTCCCAGCCGGGTCACTTCGAAACCGTGGATTTCGCTCCACGGGAGGTCGGGCACATTGACGTTGAGAATGGTGTCGGCCGGCAGCGGGTCGACCAGCAGTCGCCGCATCAGCAGCAACACCGCCTGTGCCGCCGAGTCGTAATGTTCGCCCTTGTGATCATGGCTGACCAGCGACACCGCGATGGCCGGCAGGCCGAGGAAACGGCCTTCCATCGCCGCCGAGACGGTGCCCGAATAGATCACGTCATCGCCGAGGTTGGCGGAATTGTTGATGCCGGAGACCACGATCTCCGGCTCCTCGTCGAGCAATCCGGACAGCGCCAGGTGCACGCAGTCGGTCGGGGTGCCGGCGACGCGGTAGCGGCCGTCGTCCATGCGCGTTGCCCGGATCGGCACGTCCAGCGTCAGGGAATTGCTGGCGCCGGAACGATCCCGGTCGGGTGCCACTACCGTTACCTTGCCAACCGCACCGAGGCGATCGGCGAGCACGCGGATGCCGATCGCATCCACGCCGTCGTCGTTGCTTACGAGAACTCGCATGATCATCCGTAAAGAGCTTCAACAGCATGCAGCCGGCATGGCGGCGCACGCACCTTCGATATCCCCCGAGTCTACCGGAGCGGTCAAGCGGTTTCACGACATCCGCCCGCGCATGCCACGCCCCGGCAACCGCCATCCAGCGATTTTCGCGTGGCCGGATACTGCCCGAGTCCATGATTTGCCGCGCCGGGCCGCCCCGCGTCGGGTCGCCCGCGGCAATCGCACCACGGCCCGCGACTTTGGTTAGCATGGCTGCATGAAACGCCGAGCTCCCGCCACGATCAGCGACGACGACGCGCGCCTGTTCCGCGAAGCGATCGGCGAGGTGCGCCGGATCGATCCGGTACCGCTGCCGCCGAGCCTGCCGAAACCGCTGCCGCACCCGCGCATGTTCGAGGCGGACGAGGCCGCCGTGTCCGGCGAGCTGCTGGACATGGCTTTCGACCCCGCCTCGATGGAAGTGGGCGAAGAGCTCAGCTATCTGCGCGACGGCTATCCACCCCACCTGCTGCGCCGACTCAAACGCGGCCAGTTCAGCGTGCAGGACGAACTGGACCTGCACCACATGAATGCCGCCGCAGCCCAAGCCAGCATCGTCGCCTTCCTGGCCGAGGCACGCCAGCACGACCTGCATTGCGTGCGCATCGTGCACGGCAAGGGATTGCGCTCGAAAGCCGCCGGCCCGGTACTCAAAGCCCTCACCGACCGCCTGCTGCGCCGACGCGACGACATCGTGGCATTTGCCTCGGCCCGGCCGGCACAAGGCGGAACGGGGGCGGTGATCGTGCTGCTCAGGCACTGAGCAGCACGATTGGGCCATGGATGGCCCAACGTCTGGCAGGCGCTTCGTGCCTGCCAGACGGAGCCCGGAACGGGCGAGTCGCCAAAGTGCAGGACGCACTTTGGCGACCATCAAAAGCGGCGCTCTTGATTGATGAGTCGTCTATAAAGTTGCCGCCAACTCCCGCATCACCACCGTCGCATAAGCCCCGGCCGGCAACTCGAATGCCAGTTCCAGCGCATCGTCGGCCAGCCAGCGCCATGTGAGGTTCTGCGGCAGCAGACGCAATGCCCGACGCTCCTGGTCCATGCGTGCGGCGACCAGGCCATCGGCCAGGTCGGTATTGGCCGCAGCCAACTCGCGCTCCAGTTCAGCCACTTCGCCACTGCTCGGCGGTTCGCCCTGTCCCCACAGCGGGCCGGACGGATGGATGTCGCCGCGCGCCAGGCGCTCGGCCAGCGCATCGGTAAACGGCTCCGGGCCGAACCAAGAACGTGAACCGGCCAGCGACCAGATTTCGCCATCCAGCGGCGCATCCCACGCGCCACGCTCGACCCGCGCGGCCAGCACGGCGTTGAATATGTGTGAACGCGCAGCGGACAACAGGATGGAGCGCTTGGCACGGTCCATCCTGCGCCCCGCGAACATCGCCCGCGCCTGGGCCAGGTTGCCGCCCTCGCGCCCGAAGCGCTGCTCGCCGAAATAGTTCGGCACGCCGCGCGCGGAGATCTCGGCCAGCACCTCCTCGGCACGCGCACGGTCGCCCTGCACTTCACGCAGCACCAGCACGAAGCGGTTGCCGCGCAAGGCGCCACGCTTGAGCTTGCGCGAATGGCGTGTGGCTGCCAGCACCTTCACTTCGGCGTGCGGGAACGTCGACCAGTCCGGGTCCGGCTTGCCCGCCAATTGCACGGTGAAGGCCTGTCGCGTCACTGCATGGCGATCCTTCAGGCCGGCATAACCGACGTTGAGCGGTGGCACGCCGGCGAACTTTGCCAGTTCGCGCGCCACCCAGTCGGTATTGGCTTCGCGCTTTTCCACCCACAGCAAGGCGTGTTCGCCGCTGCCGTCGGCGTCGTAACCGAGGATTTCCTCGACCCGGAAATCCTCGGGGGTGCTGCGCAGACGCGCAGTGAGGGGTGGGGTTTCGGCGTGGGCGCGGGGGAGCTCGTAATCGGACATCGTTGCCTCGAAATGCAGGGTTGCCATCCAGCGTGCAGGCCCGGATCAAGCGCTGAAAACGGTTCGGCTTTCGCGACAACCCGATCTGTTCGCTGCCGGATGACCCACCCTTCGGTTGTTGAAAAGCGCCTCCGCGCCTGTACCGGGATGCCGAGAAAAGGTCAGCGGCGTTCCAGCAGCACGCAGGCCTGGGCGGCGATGCCTTCGCCGCGACCAGTGAAGCCGAGTTTCTCGGTGGTGGTGGCCTTGATGCTGACGCGGCCGATGTCGCACTCGAGGTCAGCCGCCAAGTTTTCGCGCATCGCCTGCGCGTGCGGACCGACCTTCGGGGCCTCGCTGATCACGGTGACATCGGCATTGCCCAGCGCGTAGCCGTGTTGCGCCATCAGCATCGCCGCGTGACGCAGGAACTGGCGGCTGTCGGCATGGCGCCAGCGTTCGTCGCTCGGCGGGAAATGCTGGCCGATGTCACCTAGCGCCAGCGCACCGAAGATCGCGTCGCACAGCGCGTGGATCACCACGTCGCCATCGGAATGCGCCACCACGCCACGATGATGCGGCACGCGCACGCCACCCAGCGTGACGTGGTCGCCCTCGCCAAACGCATGCACGTCGAAACCCTGGCCAATGCGCATCGTCATGTGGTCCTCGCCAGCAGGAATTCGGCCAGCGCGAAATCGGCCGCCGTGGTCACCTTGATATTGTCCTCGGCGCCTTCGACGAGCAAGGGCGCAAAGCCGGCGAGCTCCATCGCCATCGCCTCGTCGCTGACCTGTACGCCCTGTCGCGAGGCTTCGCGCAATGCGGCACAAAGCGCAGCACGACGAAACATCTGCGGAGTAAACGCGCGCCAGCGCCGGTCGCGCGATTCGGTGCGCTCGCTATGTCCCGCTTCGTTGGCATGTTTCAGCGTGTCGCGCAGCGGCGCGCCGAGCAGGCCACCTTCCGTGGCACCGGCTCGCTCGATCAACCGCTCGATATCGGCCAGCCGCACGCACGGACGCGCGGCATCGTGCACCAGCACGAAGTCCTCGCCGGCCACGTCGGTGGGCAGGGCATCGAGCCCGGCCAGCACGGAATCACAGCGCTCGGCACCACCGATCGCCGTGTGCACCGGCTTGCCATTGAGCGCGAACGTGCCCGGCCAGTGTTCATCGTGCGCGCCCAGCACCACCATCAAGCCGGCAATGCGCGGATGCACAGCCAACCGCTTCAGCGTGTGCTCGATCAGCGGGCGACCGGCCAGCGGCAGGTACTGCTTCGGGCAGTCGCCGCCGACCCGCGTGCCACGGCCAGCTGCCGGCACCACGCACCACAACCTGGCCACGGTCAATGCCCGACCGTGCCGTCGTCCACCGGCGGCGCCACGGCGCTGGCGGCCGACTTCGGCACCACCTGGTAGAACGTTTCGCCCGGCTTGATCAGGCCCAGTTCGGCGCGCGCACGTGCCTCGATGGCCTCGTCACCATGCTTGAGGTCATGCACGTCCGCTTCCAGTGCCTGGTTGCGCTGGGTCAGCTTGCTGTTCTCGTCGGTCTGTTTCTGCACGGCGACGCGCAGGCTCCTGACCTCGGGCATGCCGCCGTGCGGCGACCACAGCTTGATCTGCAGCCCGATCAGCAGCAGCAGCAACAGCAGGGCGATCCAGCGCAACATGGGCGCGACTTGTTCCGTCTCAGCCCGGCAGGCGGGTCAGGTTCGGGAAGGCATTGCGGCCGGCGTAGCGTGCCGCCGAACCCAACGCTTCCTCGATGCGCAGCAACTGGTTGTACTTGGCGATGCGATCGCTGCGGCACAGCGAGCCGGTCTTGATCTGCGTCGCCGTGGTGGCCACCGCGATATCGGCGATGGTGCTGTCCTCGGTTTCGCCCGAACGGTGCGAGATCACCGCCGAATACTTCGCCGCATCGGCCATGGCGATGGCTTCCAGCGTCTCGGACAGCGTGCCGATCTGGTTCACCTTGATCAGGATCGAGTTGGCGATGTGCTTTTCGATGCCTTCGCGGAAGATCGCCGGATTGGTGACGAACAGGTCGTCACCGACCACCTGGATGCGCTCGCCGATAGCGTCGGTGAGCAGCTTCCAGCCGTCCCAGTCGCCCTCGGCCATGCCGTCCTCGATGGTGACGATGGGGTACTGCTTCGTCCAGCCGGCCAGCAGTTCGACGAACTGTTCCGAGGTGTACTGCTTGCCCTCGCCCGCCAGGTCGTACTTGCCATCGCGATAGAACTCGGAGCTGGCCGCATCCAGGCCCAGCAGGATCTCGCTGCCGACCTTGTAGCCGGTCTTGTTGACCGCCTCGAGGATGGTGTCCATGGCCTCGATGTTCGAGCGCAGGTTCGGCGCGAAGCCGCCTTCATCGCCCACCGCCGTGTTCAGGCCCTTGGCCTTCAACACGCCCTTCAGCGCGTGGAAGATCTCGGCGCCGGCACGCAGTGCCTCGCTGAAGCTGGGCAGACCCACCGGCAGCACCATGAACTCCTGCACGTCGATGTTGTTGTCGGCATGTTCGCCGCCGTTGATGATGTTCATCATCGGCACCGGCAGCGCGCCCGGCTTGCCAGACGACAGATAAGCCCACAGCGGCTCATGCCGCGAGGCAGCCATCGCGTGGGCCGCGGCCATCGACACGCCGAGGATGGCGTTGGCGCCCAGCTTGCCCTTGTTCGGCGTGCCGTCGAGTGCGATCAGCTTCGCATCCAGCCCATTCTGGTCGGCCGCATCGAAGCCGTCCAGCGTCTTGGCGATGGCACCGTTGACGTTGCCCACCGCATTCTTCACGCCCTTGCCGCCGTAGCGGGACTTGTCGCCATCGCGCAGCTCCACCGCTTCGCGCGAACCGGTGGATGCGCCGCTCGGCACCGCCGCACGGCCAAAGCTGCCATCGGCCAGGGTGACTTCGGCTTCCAGCGTGGGATTACCGCGCGAGTCGAGGATTTCACGGGCGTGGATGCGGCTGATGGCTGTGCTCATGGCGGTCCTGTGGGTCGGATTGGGGGAAGAGACTAAAGATACGCAAAAAAACGGCGCGGGGGAGAACCCCCGCGCCGATATCAGATCGATTGTTCGAGGAAGCCGTGGCGCTTGGTCACGGCGTCCAGTTCCATCAGGGTTTCCAGCAGGGCCTCCATCTTGCCCAGCGGCCACGCGTTTGGCCCATCGCTGAGCGCCTTGCTCGGATCCGGATGCGTCTCGGCGAACAGGCCCGACACGCCGGCAGCCACGGCGGCACGCGCCAGTACCGGCACGAACTCGCGCTGGCCACCCGAACTGGCGCCCTGCCCGCCGGGCAACTGCACCGAATGGGTGGCGTCGAACACCACCGGGCAACCGGTCTCGCGCATCGCGCTCAGCGAGCGCATGTCCGACACGAGGTTGTTGTAGCCGAAGCTGGCGCCGCGCTCGCAGACCATGATCTGCTCGTTGCCGACGGCCTTGGCCTTGGCTACCACGTGCGTCATGTCCCACGGCGCGAGGAACTGGCCTTTCTTGATGTTCACCGGCTTGCCGGCCCGGGCCACCTTCTGGATAAAGTCGGTCTGCCGGCAAAGGAAGGCCGGCGTCTGCAACACGTCCACCACCGAGGCGACTTCGTCGAACGGTGTGTACTCGTGCACATCGGTGAGCACCGACACGCCGACCTGGCGCCTCACTTCGCCCAGGATGCGCAGGCCTTCTTCCATGCCTAGCCCGCGAAAGCTGGTGCCGGAGGAACGGTTGGCCTTGTCGAAGCTGGACTTGAAGATGAAGTTCACCCCGAGCCTGCCGGTGATTTCCTTCAAGGTGCCGGCGGTATCCACCTGCAGTTGTTCGGACTCGATCACGCAGGGGCCGGCGATCAGGAACAGCGGCTGGTCGAGACCGGCCTCGAAATGGCAGAGCTTCATGCCGTCGCCTCCTTCGCCAGTTTCTCGCCGTCATGCACGGCCTTGTATTCGCGCGCCGCGCGCACGAAACCGATGAACAGCGGATGGCCGTCGCGCGGGGTAGAGGTGAATTCCGGATGCGCCTGGCAGCCGAGGAACCACGGATGCTGCTGTTGCGGCAGTTCGACGATCTCCACCAGCAGGTCGTCCATCGACTTGCCGGAGATCACCAGGCCCTGATCTTCGAACGACTGACGATAGCGGTTGTTGAATTCATAGCGGTGACGATGGCGCTCGCGCACCACATCCTGGCCGTACATCTCGCGCGCCAGCGTGCCGGTTTTCAGGCGACATTCCTGCGAACCCAGGCGCATGGTGCCGCCGAGGTCGGAACGCTCGCTGCGCTGCTCGACTTCACCGCTGGCGGTAGTCCATTCGGTGATCAGGCCGATCACCGGGTTCGGCGTGTTGCGATCATTCTCGCTGGAATCGGCATCGGCCAGTCCGGCCACGTGGCGGGCGAAATCCACCACTGCCGCGTGCATGCCGTAGCAGATGCCGAAGTACGGCACGCCATGCTCGCGGGCATATTTCGCCGCCAGCACCTTGCCTTCGAAACCGCGCTTGCCGAAGCCGCCCGGCACCAGGATCGCGTCGACGCCACCCAGCACCTTGGCCGCACCTTCGGCCTCGATCCGCTCCGAATCGATCCAGTCCAGGTTGACCCGGGTCAGCTGCTTGATGCCACCGTGGCGCAACGCCTCGCCCAGCGACTTGTAGGCGTCCTTGTGCTCGACATACTTGCCGACGACGGCGACGGTCACCTCGTCCTTGGGATGGATCACCGCGTCCACCGTGCGCTGCCAGGCCGAAAGGTCGGCCGGCTTGGCGTCCAGCCCGAGCTTTTTCACCACGATCTCGTCCAGCCCCTGCTCGTGCAACCACAGCGGCATCTTGTAGATCACGTCCACGTCGGCTGCGCTGATGACGGCGGACTCGGGCACGTTGGTGAACAGCGCGATCTTGCGGCGCTCGCCCTCGGGCAGCGGCTCCTCGCAGCGGCACAGCAGGATGTCCGGCTGGATACCGATCGAACGCAGTTCCTTCACCGAATGCTGGGTCGGCTTGGTCTTGATCTCACCGGCGGCCTTGATATACGGCACCAGCGTGAGATGCATGAACACCACCTTCTCCGGGCCATGCTCGATGCGCAACTGGCGGATCGCCTCCAGGAACGGCAGTGACTCGATGTCGCCCACGGTGCCGCCGATCTCCACCAGCGCCACGTCGAAACCACGCGTCGCCTCGTGGACACGGTGCTTGATCTCGTCGGTGATGTGCGGAATCACCTGCACGGTGGCGCCGAGATAGTCGCCGCGGCGCTCCTTGCGGATCACCGACTCGTAGATCTTGCCGGTGGTGATGGAGTTCTTGCCGGTCAGGCGGGTATGCACGAAGCGCTCGTAATGCCCCAGGTCGAGATCGGTCTCCGCGCCGTCGTCGGTCACGTAGACCTCGCCGTGCTGGAAGGGACTCATGGTGCCCGGATCCACATTGATGTAGGGATCGAGCTTCATCATGGTGACCGAGAGTCCGCGCGCTTCCAGGATGGAAGCCAGCGACGCCGCGGCGATGCCCTTGCCAAGAGAGGACACCACACCGCCGGTGACGAAAATCAGGGGGGTCATGGGATGTAGCCGTGCTGGAAATGTCCATTTTAGCGGCAGAACGGCTTCTTCGCGAGATACTTCGACGATCGCGATTCAGGCGAGGCCCGTGCCACGGCCCGCAAAGCCCCGCGGAGTCCGGGAAAACCCGCCCGCCCGGCCAAAACAAAACCGGCGGCTCCCTCGCGGGGGCCGCCGGTGGTGGCGCGGGAATACCGAGGTGGCGTCAGCCGCCGTGCGACATCCCGGGCATCATGTAGGCGTTCATGTTGTGCAGCACCCACAGCGAGCCGACGACCACGATGCCGATGAAGATCAGCGCGCAGACCATCACCATCAGGTTCTCGCGCTGCTCCGGGGCGATGCCCATGTGCAGGAAGAAGCCCAGTTGCACCAGTACCTGCGCGATGCAGAACACCATCAGCGCCGGCATGATCAGGTGGTGCGGCACCAGCCCGGCCATCACGCAGCCGAACGACAGCAGGGTCAGCGCGATCGACAGACCGAAACCGACCATGTAGGACTTCAGCGAGCCGTGCTGGCCGCCGCTGGCGGCATGTTGTTCGTGAGCGTTCGACATCAGAGCACCCCGTGCAGATAGACAAAAGTGAACACGCAGATCCAGATCACGTCCAGGAAGTGCCAGAACAGGCTCAGGCAGGACAAGCGGCGCTTGACGATGCCGTCCAGGCCGTAGCGATGCACCATGTGCATCATCACGCCCATCCAGATCAGGCCGCAGGTCACGTGCAGGCCGTGCGTACCGACCAGGAAGAAGTAGGCCGACAGGAACGCACTGCGATCCGGACCCGCGCCTTCGTGGATGAGGCCGACGAACTCGTGGATTTCCATGCCCACGAAAGCGGCGCCGAACAGGAAGGTGATCACCATCCAGCCCAGCAGCTTGTTGCGCTTGTCGGCATGCATGTTGAGCATGGCCATGCCGAAGGTGAAGCTGCTGACCAGCAGCAGCATGGTCTCGCCCAGCACGTACTTGAGATCGAAGATGTCCTTGCCGGTGGGGCCGCCCGCATAGGCGTGCGACAGCACGGCAAAGGTCGCGAACAATGCCGAGAAGATCAGGCAGTCGCTCATCAGGTAGATCCAGAACCCCAGCAGGGTCTTGGAGCTGTCGTCGTGGTGCTCTTCGTGGACGGCGATGCCGTCGGCGGTAATGACGGAACTGTTCATGGCTCAGGCAACCCTCTGTTCGGACGCAGCCACGTCGACGCGGTCGATCAGGCCGTTGAGCGGCACCATGCGGGCACGCTCGATCTTCTCGACCTCGGCGGCCGGCACGTAGTAATCGACATCACGGTCGTAGGCGCGGGTCAGGAACGAACCGATCATGCCGACCAGGCCCAGGATGGCCAGCCACCAGATGTGCCAGATCAGGCCAAAACCGAGCAGCACGCCGAAGGCACCCATGAAGACACCGACGCCGGTGTTGCGCGGCATGTGGATGTCCTCGTACTTCGCCGGCTGGCGATAGGCCACACCCGCCTCCTTGTCGTGCCAGAACTGGTCCAGCTCCTCGCCCTTGGGCAGCACGGCAAAGTTGTAGAACGGCGGCGGCGAGCTGGTCGCCCATTCCAGGGTGCGGCCGCCCCACGGGTCGCCGGTCAGGTCGCGGTTGGCCTCGCGGTTGCGAATGCTCACCACGATCTGCAGCAAGGTGAAGCCGATACCGGCAAAGATGATCGCCGCGCCGATGAAGGCCACCACGAAATACGGCTGCCAGGCGGGGTTGTCGTAGTGCTGCATGCGACGGGTGGCGCCCATCAGGCCGAGCATGTACAGCGGCACGAAGGCCACGTAGAAGCCCACCAGCCAGCACCAGAACGACCACTTGCCCCAGCGCTCCTCCAGCTTGAAGCCCATCGCCTTCGGGAACCAGAAGTTCAGCGCGGCCAGGCAGCCGAACACCACGCCACCGATGATCATGTTGTGGAAGTGCGCGATCAGGAACAGGCTGTTGTGCAGCACGAAGTCCGCGCCTGGTACCGCCAGCAGCACGCCGGTCATGCCGCCGATCACGAAGGTCACCATGAAGCCGATCGTCCACAGCACCGGCACCGTGAAGCGGATGCGGCCGCGGTACATGGTGAACAGCCAGTTGAATACCTTCACGCCGGTGGGGATCGAGATGATCATCGTGGCAATGCCGAAGAAGGCATTCACGTTGGCGCCCGAGCCCATGGTGAAGAAGTGGTGCAGCCACACCAGGAACGACATCACGCCGATCGCCACGGTGGCGTAGACCATCGACTTGTAGCCGAACAGCGGCTTGCCGGAGAACGTGGAGATGATCTCCGAGTACACGCCGAAGCACGGCACCATCAGGATGTAGACCTCGGGGTGGCCCCAGATCCAGATCAGGTTGATATACATCATGGCGTTGCCGCCAAGATCGTTGGTGAAGAAATGCATGCCCAGGTAGCGGTCGGCACCGAGCAGCGCCAGCGCCACGGTCAGCGCCGGGAACGCAGCCACGATCAGGATGTTGGTGACCAGCGCCGTCCAGGTGAACACCGGCATCTTCATCAGCGCCATGCCGGGCGTGCGCATGCGCAGGATCGTCACCACGAAGTTGATGCCGCTCAGCGTCGTGCCGAGACCGGCCAGCTGCAATGCCCAGATGTAGTAGTCCACGCCCACGGTCGGACTGAACTTCAACTCCGACAGCGGCGGGTACGCCAGCCAGCCGGTGGCCGAGAAGTCACCGATGAACAGCGACAGCATGATCAGCACCACGCCGCACGCGGTCAGCCAGAAGCTGAGCGAGTTCAGGAACGGATAGGCCACGTCGCGCGCACCGATCTGCAACGGCACGATCATGTTCATCAGGCCCACCACGAACGGCATCGCCATGAAGAAGATCATGATGGTGCCGTGGGCGGAGAAGATCTGGTCGAAGTGGTGCGGCGGCAGGTAGCCCTGGGCGCCGGCCGCGGCCATCGCCTGCTGGCCGCGCATCATGATCGCGTCGGCGAAGCCGCGCAGCAGCATCACCAGCGCCAGGATGATGTACATGATGCCGATGCGCTTGTGGTCCACCGTGGTGAACCACTCTTTCCAGAGGTAGGTCCACTTGCGGTAATAGGTCACCGCGCCGAGCACGAACGCACCCATGATGACCACGCCGGCAAGGGTCCACATGACGATCGGCTGGTCGAACGGAATCGACGATAGGGAAAGTTTTCCGAACATGACTTACTCCGCAGCCTTGGACTGGGTGGGATGCGCCGGAACAACGGCCATGCCTGCCGCCGCGGACATGCCGTCCATCGGCTTGCCGGCGCGGGCCATGCCCTTCATACCCGGTTGGAGAATGTGGCCGAACATGCCAGGCGTGACCGAGCCGTAATACGACACCGGCACCTTCTGGCTCGGCACCAGCAGCGATTGGTACGCGCTCGCGTCAAGCGTGGCCGGCGCCGCCTTGGCCTGCTTGATCCAGTCCTGGAAACCCTGCTGCGACGTGGCGATGGCGTTGAAGCGCATGTCCGAGAAGCCGGCGCCGCTGTAGTTCGACGACAGGCCGTCGTAGGTACCCTGCTCGCGGGCGATCAGGTGGAGCTGGGTTTCCATGCCCGCCATCGCGTAGATCTGGCTGCCGAGCTGCGGGATGAAGAATGCGTTCATCACCGTGCCCGAGGTGATCTCGAAATGCACCGGAACGTCCACCGGGAAAGCGATCTGGTTGACGCTGGCCACACCGTAATCCGGATAGATAAAGAGCCACTTCCAGTCCAGCGATACCGCCTGGATGGTGATCGGCCTCACCTTCGACTGCAGCGGGCGATACGGATCGAGCCGTTGCGTCGACGTCCAGGTGATGTAGGCCAGGATCGCGATGATGACGCACGGGATCGCCCACATCGCCGCCTCGATGGCGGTGGAGTGCGACCACTTCGGCGCGTAGGTGGCCTTGGTGTTGGAGGCACGGTATTTCCACGCAAACACCAGGGTCAGCACGATCACCGGAATCACCACCAGGGACATCAGTCCCAGCGCGATGAAGATGAGCGACCGCTCATCCATGCCGATGTCGCCCTTCGGCGAAAGGACTTCCATGTGGCAACCGCTGAGCAACACGGCGACGCCTGCGCACATCCAGCGCAGGGAGGTAACGATAGATCGCTTGTTCACGTACAGCCCTTGAACAGACAAACGGAGGGGGTGTGCCGGGGGAACGGCGGCGCATAGGCTAACGATGCAATGCACCAAATGACATCACCCGAGACACAATGTCGCAGTTGCGTATCCCCATGCATCTGTGCAACGAAAAGCTTGTGGGCGCGGCCGAACCGGCCTTCGCTTCCTTTCGCCAAGCACATTGGCGTCGCTGGCCGGGGCTGATCCGGGCCGTGCGAAGCGGTCACGCACGCTCTACCATGCGCGGATGAATACACTCATCCCCGCCCGCCTCGCCGCCTTGCGCCAGGCCATGCAGCAGCATGGTGTGGCCGCATGCATCGTCCCCAGTGCCGACCCGCACCTGTCCGAATACCTGCCCGAACACTGGCAGGCGCGGGCATGGCTGTCCGGCTTCACCGGCTCGGCCGGCACCCTGGTGGTGACCGCACGCCACGCCGGCCTGTGGACTGACTCGCGCTACTTCTCGCAGGCCGAACGCCAACTCGACGGCACCGGCTTCACGCTGATGAAACTGCGCGTGCCGCATACGCCGGAACACCTGCAATGGCTGGCGGAACAACTGCATGGCGGCGACACGGTAGCCGTGGCCGGCGACAGCGTGCCGCTGGCGGCGCAACGCCAGATGGAAAACCTGCTGGGCGAGGCCGGTGCACGCCTGCGCACGGATCTCGACCTGCCCGGCGAGATCTGGACGGATCGCCCGGCCCTGCCCCATGCGCCGATCACCGAGCACGTGCTCGCCTACGCCTGCACCTCGCGCGCCGACAAGTTCGCGCGCCTGCACAGCGCCATGCGCAAGCGCAAGGCCACGCACCATCTGGTGTCCAGCGTTGACGACATTGCCTGGCTCACCAACCTGCGCGGCAGCGACGTGGAGTGCAATCCGGTCTTCCTCGCCCACCTGCTGGTGTCCGCCGATGCCGGCGCCACCCTGTTCACCGGGCGCACCAAGCTGGACGACCGCACCGTCGCGGCACTCGCCGCCGACGGCATTACCGTCGCCGATTACGCCACCGTCACCGATGCCCTCGCCAGCCTGCCCGCCGGCAGCGCGCTGTTGCTCGATCCCGGCCGCGTGGTCAGTGCCATTGCCGCGGCCATCCCGGTGACCGTGCAGCGCATCGAGGCAGCCAACCCGTCCACCGCATTCAAGGCGGTAAAGAATGCCGACGAGCTGGATCACATTCGCGAAGTGATGCGCCGCGACGGCGCTGCGCTGGCCCACGCCTTCCATGAAATCGAGCACCAGCTCGGCGAAGGCAAAGCACTGACCGAACTGGACGTGCACCGCCTGGTGCATGCGGCTCGTGCCGCGCAGCCGGATTTCGTCGGCGAAAGCTTCGCCACCATCGCCGGTTACCAGGCCAACGGCGCCATGCCGCACTACCGCGCCACGCAGGAATCGCACAGCGCGCTGAAGGCCGAAGGCCTGCTGCTGATCGATTCCGGCGGCCAATACCTTGGCGGTACCACCGACATCACCCGCGTGCTGGCGCTCGGCCCGGTCACCGCCGAGCAGAAGCGCGATGCCACGCTGGTGCTCAAGGGCATGATCGGCCTCAGCCGCGCCCGCTTCCCGAAAGGTGCCAGCGGCCCGCAGCTGGATGCGCTGGCGCGTGCCCCGCTATGGGCAGATGGCATGGACTATGGCCACGGCACCGGCCATGGCGTGGGCTATTTCCTGAATGTGCACGAAGGCCCGCAGTCGATCCGCCCGCCGGTTACCGGCGGCGCGCTGGTACCGCTGGAACCGGGCATGATCAGCTCGATCGAACCGGGCCTGTACAAGCCGGGTCGCCACGGCATCCGCCACGAGAACCTGGCCGTGGTGGTGGAAGCGGAACAGACCGAATTCGGCGACTACTACGCCTTCGAGACACTGACGCTGTGCCCGTTCGATCGTCGGGCGCTCGACATCAGCCTGCTCAACCCGGACGAACGCGCCTGGCTCGACGATTACCACGCCGGCGTGCGCGCCGCGCTGAGCCCGCTGCTCGACGGCGCCGACCTGGCATGGCTGACCCGGCACTGCGCGCCGCTGGCCAGCTGAAAAAAATCGGCGCCGAGGTTCCCGCACCGTCGGCGCCGATCTGTCCACGAGGTTTTCCGGGCGGCAAGGCTCAGGGGGTGAGGACATACCGACCGTCGACGTAAACTCATCGACCCGTACCGATCCTTCGGCACGTGGAAAAGCATTGACGCGGCAATCCCCCAATAAACGAACCGGCGAATGCCGGTGGAGGCCTGCTCGCGTCACTGTTCCATGATGCCGATGATGGCCGCCAATTGAGATCAGACAATTCCTAAAAATCGGAATTTCCGGCTTTCACGCACAGGCTGAGTACAGCAATCGGCCATCGCCGGTTCAGGCAGGCAAGTTCAGGTAAGCAAACCCCATAACCGCGCATATTCGTAAAGCTGGCTGTTGCTGGTAAAGCCCAGCTTGCGCATGGCGCTGTTCTTCTGCTGGCTAATCGTCTTCACGCTGCGATGCACGCGCTCGGCGATCTGGGTGATGGAAAGGCCGGAGGCATACAGGCGCACAATCTCGGCTTCGCGCCGCGACAGCGTGGATGGATCATCACCGGTGACGGCGAACTCCACCCCGGATTCCGGCACGGCGTTGCCGGCCACCGCCTCGCGCACATGCTCACTCACATAGGGCCGCCCACTCGTCACGGCCTGGATCGCCAGCAGCAACTCGCTGGTCATGGCGGCCTTGCCGACCACGCCATTGACGCCGACTCTCAGCATGCCGCGCACCAGCGCCGGGTTATGGATCATGGTCATCACGATCACCGGCAGATCGGGATATTCGCGGCGCAGGCGCTTGAGCCAGGCCAATCCGTCCTCGGCACCGGCCGCGTCAGGCATCGAGTAATCCGTAATAAGCAAATCGCATTCGCATTCGGGCAGCAATTCCAGCAACTCCCGACTGCCGCCCGCCTCACCGACCACCTGCATGCCACTGCCATGCCCTTGCAGGAGCGTCTTGATGCCCAGCAAAACCACGGGATGGTCGTCGGCAATGACAATGCGCAGCGGCCCCCTGATATTCGACATCGTCACTTTCGTTGAAATCCTTCTGCCACTACTTGAAGTAGCATCCTTTCACCAAGCTTAATTTTGCCGAAATACACAAACCGCTGCGTGAAGACGCCGAATTTGATGAAAGCGGCACCGCCATGATGACGCTGCAAAGGACAAGCAACCCGGCATGACCCTTACGGCGACCATCGAGATCCTCGCTGCCCTGCTCAGCCTGAGCGGCGTACTGGCCTTGATTCTGCTCCGGGCGATCTGGCTGCAACAGCGCCGGCTGAAACAGGCCGAAAAGCGGCTCCGGCAGCTGGCCCTGGACATGGAGGCGCACCGCGAGAACGAACGACGCACGCGCGCCACCGAACAGAGCCTGCGCGAAATCACCTGGCATGTGCCGGTGGTGGTGTTTGTCGTGCGCCGTGGCAGGGATCGACGCCCCCGCCTGTCGTTCCTGGCGGGAAACCTGCGCGCGCTGCTCGGCCTCAATCCGCAGGACATGCTGGAAAGTGACGACGTGCTGCGCGAATGGCCGTTCCAGGACCGCATCCACCCCGAGGACCGGGAGCGTCTGCGCCAGCACCTGCGCCAGGCCATGCGCCATGCGCAGGCCACCTCGTTCGACTTTCGCGCCTGTGGCCCGGAAAGCCTGCGCTGGCTCCACCTGGCCATGGTCGCGCACCGCCAGGGCACCGGTGAAACCCGTTGGGTCGGCTACCTCATCGACACCACCCCCATCCATACGCACAACCAGACCCTGCGGGCGGCACGCGACGCGGCCGAACGCGCCTCACGCGCCAAGGCAGATTTCCTGGCCACGATGAGCCACGAGATCCGCACCCCGATGAACGGCGTGATCGGCATGCTCGAACTGCTGGGCCGTACCTCGCTCGATGCCGACCAGCACGAACTGCTGCACGCTGTGGAAGATTCGGCCAGCGTGCTGCTGCAGATCCTCGACGACGTACTGGATTTCTCCAAGCTGGAAGCCGGCAACCTGCGCCTCGACCCCGTACCGTTCGACCCGCGCACCCTGGTCGACAACGTGGTCAGCCTCAGCGCCGGCCCCCTGCATCGCAAGGGGCTCGACGTTGCCGTATCGATGGATTCGATGCTTGCAGGCCGCCTGCTTGGCGACGACGTGCGGCTGCGCCAGATCCTGCTCAACCTGCTGAACAACGCGGGGAAGTTCACCGAACAAGGCCGCATCAGCGTGACCATGCGCGTCCTTGGTGATGACGATCAGCACCAGCGCTTCCGCCTCAGCGTGACCGATACCGGCATCGGCATTCCGCCCGACAAGCAGATCGGCCTGTTCACCCCGTTCACGCAGGCCGAAGCGTGGACGGCTCGCCGACACGGCGGCACCGGTCTGGGCCTGGCCATCTGCCGGCACCTGGTGCAACTGATGGGGGGCCGCATCGAGCTGACCAGCGATGTCGGCGTCGGCACCACCGTGACCGTGGAGTTGCGCCTGCCGATCGTCCAGCGCGAGGTCGACGGTCCCGCCGGGCTGCGCGGTCGACACGCCGTAGTCCGGCTGGCATCCGCCGAACTGACCCATGCGTTGGACGGATACCTGGCCGCGCTCGGCCTCAGCGTCGAGGTGATGCCGCCGTCGCATCCCTTGCGTCCGGGCGTCGCCGCCGATTTCCTGTTTGTCGACGCCCACGATCACGATAGCGCGAAGCTGATCGCCGCACGGGTCATTGCCGTCGACGCCACACCCCAGGCACTCGCCTCTCCCGATGCTGACAGGGAGCGCATCCTGCTCGGCGCCCATCCGCTGAAATGGCAGGCGGTCGTACGCGCCTGCACGTTGGCGCTGCAACCACAAGAAAGCATCGCACCGCGCGTCGCGCGCGACAACTTTTCCGCCCCGGCCACTCCCGCCCGGTCACCACGCAGCGGCCGCATCCTGGTGGCCGAGGATCACCCGGTGAATCAATCGCTGGTGCGCCGCCAGCTCGACCTGCTCGGCTGGAGCTGCGACGTGGTCGACGATGGCCAGGCCGCCTACGAAGCGTTGTGTCGCACCGGTTATGCCCTGCTGCTCACCGACTGCCAGATGCCGGTGATGGATGGTTGCGCGCTGGCCATGGCATGGCGCGAGCACGAAACGCGGGAGGGGCATACGCAACACCTGCCGATCATTGCGATGACCGCGCACATGCTTGGCAACGACGTGGCCCGTTTCCACCAGGCCGGCATGGATGACTGCCTCGGCAAGCCCGTGCAACTGCATGCACTGGAAGAAAAACTGCTCGCCTGGACGGCCCGTGCTGCCCCGCTCGATGCCCGCGCCACGACCGGCGAGCCACCGGCCTTGCATGGCGACATGCTGCGCCTGCTGCTGGAAACCAGCCGCGACGACCTTTCCGCCATCGAACAGGCGCTTGCGCAAGGCAATGCATCGATAGCCGCCCAACGCCTGCACCGCTTGCTGGGTGGCCTGCAGATCTTTACCGGCGAAGCCGCACTCGCCCAAGCCCTGCAGCGAGTCGACGAACTGCACGGCGATCGGGCTGGTGAGGCCCTCCGGCAACTTCCGGCCGATCTTGCCGATCTGCGCAAACTGCTCGACCGCCTCGAACACCCCGTCTCCAACGGGGCCGATTGAAGCGGGTCAACATGCGCTGGCGTTGGCGTTTTTCGAGCCACTCCCCCAGAATTCCCGGCAGAGACGCTGTGCCGTGCTGCACGATTCGAGGATGCGGATCGCGCATGTCGGCCAGCTCGGAGCGCGGGGGGCGCCCGTCGTCCCGGTCAAACGCCGTGGGCGAGCTGAAGGGGTTTCAAGACATGCAAATCACCCGTCGATGGCACAGCCACTTTCTGCGCTGCGTGGCCGCCGCGACCCTGGTCCTGCTGGCCCTGCCCGCAGCCCGCGCCGGCGACTGGTTCTACAGCGTGCGTCCGCATGACAACATCTGGACGCTCAGCGGGCATTACCTGAAACCCGGCATTTCCTGGCAAAAACTGCAGGCCTACAACAAGATCGCCGACCCGCACCACCTGCCGCCGGGCTCGCGCCTGCGCATCCCGGTGGCATGGTTGCGCGTGCAACCGGCCAAGGCCACCGTGGCGGCCGTGAACGGCGATGCCAAGGCCTGGCTGCCCGGACAGCCGACTGCCGTAGCCGTCACCGCAGGCATGCAGCTCGGCTACGGCGCGCGTATCGATACCGGCGCCCACGCCAGCCTCACGCTCGAATTCGCCGACGGCTCGCACGTGCTGATGCAAGGCGACAGCGAACTCCAGCTTGATCGCATGAGTGCCTATGGCAACACCGGCATGGCCGATACCCACCTGCGCCTGCAGCGCGGACGGATCTTCAACGCCGTGACACCGATGCCGGGCAACGACGCGCATTTCACCGTGCAGACCCCAAGTGCCATTTCGAGTGTTCGGGGCACGCATTTTCGCGTAGCCGCCGGCGCCAGCCAGTCACAGACCGAGGTACTGAAAGGGCGCGTGGATGTAGGCGGCAGCCATCGTCACGTCCAGGTCAACCATGGTTCCGGCGTGGCCGTGGCCAACGGCAAACGGCCCGGACGCGTGCAGCGCCTGCTGCCGGCACCCGCACTGGACTGCCCCGCGCAGGCCATCACGCGAATCGGCTATGCGCTGGGCTGGCCAGCCCTGTCCGGCGCCCGGCATTACCGCCTGCAGATCGCCCCGGATACCCGCTTCGAGACACTGCTGCTCAATCGCGTCACCGGCGCCCTGCCGCACGCCAGCCTGCCCGACCTGCCGAATGGCCATTATGCGTTGCGCGTCCGCGGTATCGATGCCGATGGCCTTGAAGGCCTCGACGCGACCTGCCCCGTGCATGCGGCCATGCATCCGCAGCCACCGCTGGTGCAGGCACCCCAGGCGAACGGCAAGGCACGCCACCCGCGCCCGGATTTCCGCTGGAGCGAAAGTTCCGAAGCGGCGTCCTATTCATGGCAGCTGGCCAGCGACGCACAATTCACCCATCTGCTGGCCGAACGTCCGCAGCTCACCGGCGATCACTTGCGGGCTCCGCAAGCGCTGCCGCTGGGTCGCTACTACTGGCGCATTGCCAGCCGCGACCGCCACGGCCAATTGGGGCCGTATACCGATGCATTGCCCTTCGACCGCGTGGCGCCACCGCCGGCACCGAGCGTGGGTGCGCCCACGCGTTCGGGCAACGAGCTGACCCTGGGCTGGCCGGCCGGCTCGCCGGGCCAGCGCTATCACGTGCAGATGGCCCGCAGCAGCACATTCGCCAAGCCGAAGATCGACCAGACCCTGGACCAGCCCCGGCTGCACATCCACAAGCCCGCCTCGGGCACCTGGTATGTGCGCGTGCAGACCATCGACACCGACGGCTATGTCGGCGACTGGGGGCCGGCACAGAAGATCAGGTTGCCGTGCATGCCCTGTCGCATCGCTGCAGGCGTCGGTGGCGGCGCGCTGCTCTGGCTGCTGCTGTGAAGCGAGCATGACGCGCACGCTTCGCCAACGCCGGGCACCCTGATGTCGCCACGCATCTTCGCCTGGCTGGTGCGCGGCGCGGTATGGCTCACCGCCACCGGACTGCTTGCCCTGTTGCTGATCACCCACGTGTCCCGGCCGATCGATGAATCACTGTACGACCTGAACATGCGGCACTGGACCTATGTGCCCGGTGACGACACGGTCATCGTGGCGATCGACCCCAAGAGCCTGGCCGAACTCGGTCGCTGGCCGTGGCCGCGGTCACTGCATGCGCGGTTGATCGACCGCCTCACGGACGCCGGCGTCCGCGCCATCGGCATGGACATCACCATGTCGACCCCGGATACCGCGCACCCGCGCGACGATCATGCCCTGGCCGCGGCCCTGCATCTCAATGGGCACGTGGTGATGCCGGTCTTCGCCGAGGCCGACGACCTGGGTGGAACGCTGGAGGAAGCCCAGCCCATCCCCGTCCTGGCCCGGGACGCGAGAGCCCTCGGCCAGGTGGATGTCACCCTGGGCGCGGATGGCATCACGCGCGGTATCTACCTGAAAGCCGGGCTCGGCAGCGCGTACTGGCCCGCCCTGGCACTGGCGCTTTACCGCCTCGATCATCCGGGCACGGCCCATTTGCCGGGCCTGCGCAACCCCGCTCCCGCCGGCACGTCGCCCTACCTGTGGGTGCGTGACTACTATGCGCTGATGCGCTTCGCCGGGCCGGCCGGCACGTTTGGCCGGGTGTCCTACGCCGACGTGCTGGATGGTCGCGTACCCGCCTCGCTGCTCAAGGGTCGCGTGGTGCTGGTCGGCGCCACCGCTGAAGGCATGGGCGACATCATCCGCACGCCGGACGGCCTGATGCCCGGCGTGGAATACCAGGCCAACATGCTCGAATCGCTGCGTCGTGGCAGCTTGGTCACGCCGCTGGACTTCACCACTCAATTCGCGACCGGTGCCCTGCTGCTGGCCTTGCCGTGCCTGCTCTACGGGTTGCCCGGCTTGCGCCGCATCCGGGGAGCCGCGCTGCTTGGCGTTCTGCTGTCGCTGCTGACCAGCCTGTTCCTGCTGCGCGTGGCCGACTGCTGGTGGCCGCCAGCAGCCTGCGTGCTGAGTATCGCCATCGTGTCGATCCTCTGGACACTGCTGTCCCGCCTCTCGCCACGTGACCCGACCGACACGACCAGCGCTTGACCCTCAGGGCGGCCGACGCCATCCTGCATTGTTCCGTCTACGCCGATCACACGCATGAGCAGTCGCTACAACGCCGCCGACATTGAAGTCCTTTCCGGTCTGGACCCGGTCAAACGCCGGCCGGGCATGTACACCGACACCACCCGCCCCAACCACATGGCGCAGGAGGTGGTGGACAACTCGGTGGACGAAGCGCTGGCCGGCCACGCGAAAAACATCGATGTCGTCGTCTACGGCGACGGCTCGGTCGAAGTCAGCGACGACGGCCGCGGCATGCCGGTGGACATCCATCCCGAGGAAGGCGTCCCCGGCGTCGAGCTGATCCTCACCCGGCTGCATGCCGGCGGCAAGTTCAGCGGCAAGAACTACAACTTCTCCGGCGGCCTGCACGGCGTGGGCGTGTCGGTGGTGAATGCGCTGTCGACCCGCGTCGAAGTCACCATCCGTCGCGACGGCAACGAATACCGCATGGCGTTCGAGAACGGCGATCGCGTCAGCGAGCTCGAAATCATCGGCAGCGTGGCGAAGAAGAAGACCGGCACCACCGTGCACTTCTGGCCCGACCCGAAATACTTCGACTCGCCGAAGATCTCGCTGGGCAAGCTCAAGCACCTGCTGCGCGCCAAGGCCGTGCTGTGTGCGGGCCTGCGCGTGAAATTGCTCGACGAGGCCAGCGGCGAAACCAGCGAATGGTTCTACGAGGACGGCCTGCACGACTACCTGCGCGGCGAGCTGGGCCAGGCCGAGACCTTGCCGCAGGAACTGTTCGTGCACCATGTGGCACGCGACACGGAAGGCATGGACGTGGCCCTGACCTGGTTGCCCGAAGGCGAGCTGGTGCAGGAAAGCTACGTCAACCTGATTCCCACCGCGCAGGGTGGCACCCATGTCAACGGCCTGCGCTCGGGCCTGACCAATGCCATCCGCGAATTCTGCGACATCCGCAACCTGCTGCCGCGCGGCGTCAAGCTGGCGCCGGAAGACGTGTGGGAACGGCTGTCGTTCGTGCTCAGCGCCAAGTTGCTCGACCCACAATTCGCCGGCCAGACCAAGGAGCGGCTGTCCTCGCGCCAGGCCGCCGCACTGGTCGAGAACGTGATCCACGACGCCTTCAGCCTGTGGCTGAACCAGAACGTGGACACCGGCGAACGCATCGCCCAGCTCGCCATCGAACACGCCAGCGCACGGCTCAAGGCCGCCAAGCAGGTGGTGCGCAAGAAGATCACCCAGGGCCCGGCGCTGCCCGGCAAGCTGGCCGACTGCACCGCCACCGACCTCAGCCGTACCGAGCTGTTCCTGGTCGAAGGCGACTCGGCCGGCGGCAGCGCCAAGCAGGCGCGCGACAAGGAATTCCAGGCGATCCTGCCATTGCGCGGCAAGATCCTCAACACCTGGGAAGTGGAATCCACGTCGGTGCTGGCTTCCGAGGAAGTGCACAACCTCGCCGTGGCGATCGGCTGCGACCCCGGCAAGGACGACCTCACCGGCCTGCGCTACGGCAAGGTGATCATCCTCGCCGACGCCGATTCCGACGGCCTGCACATCGCCACCCTGCTTTCCGCGCTGTTCCTCAAGCACTTCCCGCACCTGGTCAGCGAAGGCCACGTGTTCGTGGCAATGCCGCCGCTGTTCCGCGTGGACGTGGGCAAGCAGGTGTTCTACTGCCTCGACGAAGGCGAGAAGCAGGCCATGCTCGATCGCATCGAGCGCGAGAAGATGAAGGGCGCCGTCAGCACCACCCGCTTCAAGGGCCTGGGCGAGATGAATCCCCCGCAGCTGCGCGAATCCACCATCCACCCCGATACGCGACGACTGGTGCAGTTGACCGTGGGCGATGACGATGGCACCGCGAAACTGATGGACATGCTGCTGGCGAAAAAGCGCGCCAGCGACCGCAAGGCGTGGCTTGAGGAAAAGGGCGACCTGGCCACGCTGGAAGTGTGAATGCCGCCGGCGGCGATTGAACCTTCGCCGCAACGCCATTGCATCCGCCGGCCCATGGGCCACGTATCTCCCTGTGCTTCCAGTCCGGAAGTCATTCCCTCAGGGAGATACCCCATGAAACTGCTCAATCGCCATGTCCGCGTGTTGTCCACCGCCCTCGCCTTTGCCCTGATCGGGCTGCCGCTCGCGGCCAGCGCGACGCCAAACAACATGGACAAGACCGTGATGGTGGGTGGCGCCGCGATGTATCCGTCGCGCAACATCATCCAGAACGCGTTGAACTCGAAGGATCACACCACCCTCGTCGCCGCGGTGAAAGCTGCCGGTCTGGTCGGTACGCTGGAAGGCAAGGGCCCGTTCACCGTGTTCGCGCCCACCAATGAGGCGTTCGCGGCGCTGCCCGCCGGTACCGTGCAAACCCTGCTGAAGCCCGCGAACAAGGCCACGCTGGTGAAGATCCTCACCTACCACGTAGTGCCCGGTCGCTACACCGCGCAGGACCTGGCCGCGAAAGCCGCTGCCCACGGCGGCAAGGCCGAGCTGAAGACGGTCGAGGGCGAAAACCTCACCGTGAGCAAGGACGGCAGTGGCTGGGACGTCACCGACGCCAAGGGCAACACCGCCCACATCACCATTGCCAACGTGATGCAATCCAACGGCGTGATCTTCGTGATCGACAAGGTGTTGATGCCGTAAGCGGAAAGTCGCGGGCATTCGTCCAGAGGCGGCAAGACCCAAGGCACGCAAACCGCCCCGCCCGCCGGGGCGGTTTGCGTGGGGCAGCAGCGGCGCTAAGGTAGGCGGATCTTCCATGGATCGCCGGACATGGCCCTCACGCCTCCGTTCAACCTGCAGCGCTGGATCGACGAACACCGCCACCTGCTCAAGCCGCCGGTGGGCAACAAGTGCATCGTCGATGGCGATTTCATCGTGATGATCGTCGGTGGCCCGAATGCGCGCACCGATTACCACTGGGACGAAGGCCCGGAATTCTTCTACCAGATCGAGGGCGAAATGGTGCTGAAGGTGCAGGACGATGGCGTGGCGCGCGACCTGCCGATTCGTGCCGGCGAAATGTTCTACCTGCCGCCACGCGTGCCGCATTCACCGCAGCGCATGCCCGAATCAATCGGCCTGGTGGTCGAGCGTCGCCGCCTGCCGCACGAGAAGGACGGCTTGCTGTGGTTCTGCGAGCGCTGCAACCACAAGCTGTTCGAAGCGTATTTCGTGCTGGAAAGCATCGAGCACGATTTCCCGCCAGTATTCGACCGCTTTTACGGTTCGCGCGAAGCCCGCACTTGCGAAAGCTGCGGGCACCTCAATCCGGCACCGGCGAAATACGCGTAGGCGCAGCGCCAGCCGCGGCCACGGCCGCCCAGGCTATGCGCGCGCCAGCCATTTGCGCGCCATCCGCCGCAACGACTCGTCCGCCTGCTCGTCCTGCGCGATCTCGTCGATCGGCCGCCACGCCAGCTCCAGCGATTCCTCGTTCGCCGCAAACGCTTCGGTCACCGTGGTGGTGACCACATAGCGCACGTCGTAATGCCAATGCTCCGGCTCGTGGGCACGCGCCGGGATGCGATGCCGGTCGATGTCGAAAATGTTGTCCTTCACGCGCAACCCGGCAATGCCGGTCTCCTCCTGCGCCTCGCGCAGCGCCACCCGTGCCAGGTCGGCATCGCCATCGGCATGCCCGCCGGGCTGCAACCAGCGGTCGAGTTTGCGGTGATGCATCAGCATGGCTCGCTGCCCATCCGCGCTCACCAGCCAGGCCGATCCGGTGAAATGTCCCTCGCCATGGCTGCGCCGGAAAACATCCGCATGCGAATGCAGAAATTCGACGAACTGCGCGATGGGCTCGCCCTCCCCCTGCCATTGGTCATGGTAGTGCCGCAGGGCAGCGTCCAGCGATTGGCTTGGCATCGTCATGTGCGCTCTTTTTGTGTTGCAAAACAGCGCCCAGCATACCTCCTTGAGACACCGGCCAACGCTTGTATGGCGGGGCCGCGCTGGGCTATGGTGGCTCGCTGATGCGTCGCAGACGCAGGGACAACGCACCGCAGCGGATACAGCCGCGGGCGTCATCGTTTGTCATGAGGGGAGCCTGATGTTCAAGAACCTGTTCGCCACCCACCCGATCGACGCCATGCCGGAGGTGGAAGCTGGCGAAGTCGTCCTTGGCGATGCCCATGGCGTGCACGGCGATCCCACGCTGAAACGCGCACTGACCGCGAAGCACCTGGTCATGCTGGGCGTCGGCGCCGTGATCGGCGCGGGCATCTTCGTGCTGACCGGCACCGCCGCCGCGCAGTTCGCCGGCCCGGCGCTGGTGATCAGTTTCATGATGGCGGGTTTCACCTGCGCGCTGGCCGGCCTGTGCTATGCCGAGTTCGCCGCCATGCTGCCGGTCTCGGGCAGCGCCTACTCCTATTCGTATGCCACGCTGGGCGAGGTGGTGGCCTGGTTCGTCGGCTGGAACCTGGTGCTGGAATACCTGTTCGCGGCCTCGACCGTGGCGGTGGGCTGGTCAGGTTATTTCAACGAGTTGCTGCGCATGCTCAGCGACTGGACCGGCCTCACCCTCACGCTGCCGCCATCGCTGGCCTCGGCGCCGTTCACCTTCAACGCGGCCGGCCACCTGGTGGCTACCGGCACCCTGATCAACCTGCCGGCGCTGCTGATCGTCGCAGCGATCAGCTGGCTGTGCTACCGCGGCATCACCCAGTCGGCCACGGTCAACGCGATCATCGTGGCAATCAAGGTCATCGTGATCCTGCTGTTCCTGGTGGTGACCTTCCACTTCCTCAATCCGTCGCTGTGGCACCCGTTCATTCCCGCCAACGAGGGTGGCGCCACGTATGGCTGGAGCGGCGTGATCCGCGCAGCCACCCTGGTGTTCTTCGCCTACATCGGATTCGACGCGGTATCGACGGCGGCCGGCGAAGCCAAGAATCCGCAACGCGACATGCCGATCGGCATCCT
Source organism: Rhodanobacter glycinis (assembly GCF_900114325.1). Classification (GTDB taxonomy): domain Bacteria; phylum Pseudomonadota; class Gammaproteobacteria; order Xanthomonadales; family Rhodanobacteraceae; genus Rhodanobacter_A; species Rhodanobacter_A glycinis. The sequence continues at coordinate 68,328 of NZ_FOSR01000007.1, read as the reverse complement.
CGGCTCGCTGGTGATCTGCACGGTGCTGTACATCGCCATGTCTGCCGCCTTGACCGGCCTGGCGCCGTTCCGTGATCTGAATACGCCCGAGCCGGTGGCTACCGCACTGAACTATGTGCTGGGCACAGTGGCGGCCGGCAGCATGGCCAGCCATATCCTGGGCGTACTGAAGATCCTGGTGGTGTTCGCTGCGCTGGCGGGCCTGAGCTCGGTGGTGCTGGTGATGCTGATGGGCCAGCCGCGCATCTTCTACGCGATGTCCGGCGACGGCCTGCTGCCGAAGGTGCTGGGCAAGGTGCATCCCAAGCACCGCACGCCCTACATCGGCACCATCATCGTGGGCGTGATCGCCGCCGTGCTGGCCAGCCTGTTCCCGGTCGACGTGCTTGGCGACTTGGTCTCGATGGGCACCTTGCTGGCATTCACCACCGTCTGCATCGGCGTGCTGGTACTGCGCTATACCCGCCCCGAATTGCCGCGCTCGTTCCGCGTGCCGTGGCCGTGGGTGGTCTGCCCGCTGGGTGCGGCCGCGTGCCTGTTCCTGTTCTGGCAGGTGTTCACGCAGCGCTGGTGGCTGATCCTTGGCTGGACCGCCATCGGTTTCCTGATCTACGGCTTCTACGGCTACCGCAACAGCAAGCTGCGTCGTTCCGCCGCCTGACCCGATCCAACGAGCCGATGCCCTTGTGCATCGGCTCGTTCGTTTTTGCACCCGGCCGCTATCGCCCCTACGGAAGAAACCGATACCGATGCTCAAGCAGCTTCTTGCCCGCAAGACCGACTTCACCAACGACGATGACCTGCACGGCAACGGCCTGCGCCGTACGCTGGGCCCTTGGGGCGTCACTGCCCTGGGCATTGGCGCGGTCATCGGCACCGGCATCTTCGTGGTCACCGGCCAGGCCGCTGCCGAGCACGCCGGTCCGGCAGTGCTCATCTCGTTCCTGCTGGCTGCAATCTGCAGCGGTTTCACCGCGCTGTGCTATGCCGAATTCGCCACCCTGATCCCGATCTCGGGCAGCTCGTATTCCTACGCCTACGCCACCCTGGGCGAACTGCTGGCCTGGTTCATCGGCTGGAACATGGTGCTGGAATACGGCATCTCGGCTTCGGCCGTGGCCGCCAGTTGGACCGGTTACTTCACCAGCCTGCTCGACCATTTCGGCATGCATCTGCCGTCGACGCTGAGTTCCGCGCCACTGGCATTCACCAACGGCCACCTGGTCACCACCGGCGCGCTGATCAACCTGCCGGCCGTGGCCATCGTGCTGGCGCTGACCTGGCTGTGCTACGTCGGCATCAAGGAGTCGGCCGGCATCAACCTGATGATGGTCGCGCTCAAGGTGGGCCTGATCATCATCGTGGTGGTGGCCGGCTATCGCTATATCGACACCGCCAACTGGCACCCGTTCATCCCTGCGCAACAGGGGCCGGACAAATACGGCTGGTCAGGCATCTTCCGCGGCGCGGCGATGGTGTTCTTCGCCTACATCGGCTTCGAGGCCACGTCCACGGCCGCACAGGAGTGCAAGAATCCGCAGCGCGACCTGCCCTTCGGCATGCTGGTGTCGCTGGCCATCTGCACCATTCTGTACCTGGCCATGGCCGCCGTGCTCACCGGCCTGATTCCCTACTCGATGCTGGATACCGTCGAGCCCGTCGTCACCGCCGTCAGGGCGCATCCGCAACTCGACTGGCTGCGCCTGGTGGTGGAAGTGGGCGCGCTGATCGGCCTGTCGTCGGTGATTCTGGTGATGATCATCGCGCAGCCGCGCATCTTCATGATCATGTCGCGCGACGGCCTGCTGCCGAAGGTGTTGGGTCGCATCCATCCGCGTCATCGCACGCCGCACATCAACACGGTGATCACTGGCCTGTGCATCGCCGTGCTGGCGGCCATCTTCCCGCTCGACCTGCTCGCCAACCTCACCTCGATGGGAACGCTGATCGCCTTCGTCGCCGTGTGCGCCGGCGTGCTGATCCTGCGCTACACCTCGCCCGAATTGCCGCGCACTTTCCGCGTGCCATGGGCCTGGGTGATCTGCCCGGCTGGCGTGCTCAGCTGCCTGGCCTTGCTGCTGACTTTCGAGTGGTTCAACTGGGCGTTGATGCTCGGCTGGACCGCGGTCGGGCTGCTTATCTACTTTGGTTACGGCTACCGTCACAGCCACCTTCGGCGGCAAAAAAACGCCTCTCAGGCAATTGTCGTCGAAAAGCCGTGATCGTCTTTTAAAACACCACAAAATTCACGAAAAACGCTTAAATAGCGCGAAACTCAATTCGTAAGAGCATTCTTCCCGGAAGTGAGAAGAGTTCTTTATACCATTGATTTAAATGTAAAAATTTTGCATAGGCCATGAAACGGTGCTCATGGTTCGCCCACGCCGATCAACCGGAGTATGATCCTCAGTCCGTGGGTTGATCACTTGGCAGTGGGCCCCGGATCGCCGCCCGGCGCGTCAGGCGAGTCAGCTCCTCAGTCTGATGCGTCGGGCAGCATTTTTCGAAGCCCTCCGCTTCCAGCCTCCTCCGTCTCCATTCGATCCGTGTCGGCATGCCCTCTCTGCCGGCCGGCAAGTCATGCCCCATGCGCAGCATGCGCCTCGCGCATCCGTTGCCCGTGCTGCCGGCCACGCTGCAGCCATGAAAAAGGCCGGCGCAAAGGCCGGCCTTTCAAGCGAATCATGGCGAATGAAAAGGCGGTCAGGCCTTTTTCGGCGAGTGAGACACGCACCAGCCCTTCGCGCTGACCGACTTGCCCGGGAACAACTGGCACGGGCCATAACCCGTGGGACCGCCGGAATAGAACTGGCAGTTCGAGCAATCGTCACCCGCCTTGTGCTTGGGATTCTTGGTCGTGGTGTTGTCCTCTACGTAACCCAGCGCCTTGGCGGTGGGATCGGCATCGGTGACATGCGGCAGATCGGCTGCGCGAGCCATCCGCGGCAACCCGCCGGCGACAACCGCCACCGCTGCGGTGCCGGCGGCAATCTTGAGGAAACGGCGACGCGACTCGTTGCTTTCTTCGTTCGACATTGGGAACCTCCGTCGTGGACACAACTTGCACTGCGCAAAGGCAGTGAAACCGTCGTTATGCTACGCCTACCACCGCGGGTGCGGCGAGAATGGATCGCATTTCCACCCAAGAAGCCCTGCGGGCATGATGTATAGTTCCACTCATTTGGACGTCCATTTGCATGAGCCAGGCCTTGCCAGAAACCATCCCGACCACGCTGTTCGCCGAACGCGCCGATGCCGTGGCCGCTGCCGCGCGTGAACTGTCGGCGCTCGGCTGGACACCGGCCACCAGCAGCAACTTCTCGATGCGCGTGGATGCCGACCACGCGGCCATCACCATCTCCGGTCGCGACAAGGGCCGGCTGGGTCGCGACGACATCATGCTGGTGGACATGCAGGGCAAGGCCGTGGGCACCGACGCACGCCCCAGTGCCGAGACCGAGCTGCACACGCAGGTTTATCGCCGCTGGCCGCAAATGAACGCCGTGCTGCATACCCACTCGCGCACGCAGAGCGTGGCCTCGCGATTGTTCGCCAAGGCCGGCATGGTGCGACTGCAAGGCTGGGAGCTGCAAAAAGCCATCACCGGCTACACCACGCACGAAAGCGTGCTGCAAATCCCGGTCTTCCCCAACACCCAGCACATGCCGGAACTGGTGGCCCGAGTGGACGCATGGCTGGATGCCGGCAAACCGCTGCACGCCTACCTGATCGACGGCCACGGCATCTACACCTGGGGCCGCGACATGGCCGAAACCCGCCGCCACCTCGAAGCCCTGGAATTCCTGCTTGGCTGCGAACTTGATTTGAGGAGACTGTCCGCATGAGCCGCTTGCGCATCTTCGACGAAACCCGGCCCCAGACACCACTGGCCGAATACGCCAGCCATCCCGACATCACCCGCGAGCTGGGCCGCGTCGGCGTGCGTTTCGAGCAATGGGCTGCCAACCAGCCCGTCGCCCCCGGCGCCAGCCAGGACGAAGTGATCGCCGCCTACCACGGCGACATTGATCGCCTGATGCGTGAGGAAGGCTACCAGTCGGTCGACGTGATCAGCCTGAAGCCCGACCACCCGGAGCGCGCCACGCTGCGGCGCAAGTTCCTCAGCGAGCACACCCACAGCGAGGACGAGGTGCGCTTCTTCGTGGCCGGCGCGGGCCAGTTCACCCTGCATATCGACGGCAAGGTCTACGACGTGCTGTGCGAAGCCGGCGACCTGATCGGCGTGCCCGATGGCACCCGCCACTGGTTCGACATGAGCGAATCGCCGTACTTCGTGGCCATCCGCCTGTTCACCAACAAGGATGGCTGGGTGGCGAACTTCACCGGCGAGGATATCGCCGACCGGTTCCCGCGCATGACGCCACATCCGGCGGCCGCTTCCGCCAGCTGATCGCGGAACCCTGACACGCACATGCGCCGCCCGGCCTTCGCCGGAGCGGCGCTTTGTTGTTACGCTGCATGCACCCTGCACACCGATATCCGGCGGTAACCACCATGTCCGAAATCCGCGCCATCGTCACCGACATCGAAGGCACTACCAGCTCGATCAGCTTCGTCAGGGACGTGCTGTTTCCCTACGCCCGCAAGCGACTGCCGGCCTTCATCGAAACCCATGGCGATCGCTCCGAAGTACAGCATTGGCTGCACGAGGCTGCGAAAGAAGCCGGTTACGTCGAGGCCACCCGGCAGGAAGTGGTGGAACTGCTGCTGCGCTGGATCGACGAGGATCGCAAGTCGACCGCGCTGAAAGCGCTGCAGGGGATGATCTGGCAGGAAGGTTACGAGGCGGGCGACTATCAGGCCCACATGTATCCCGAAGTCGCTGCGCGGCTTCGCGCATGGCGCGCGGACGGGTTGCGCCTGTATGTCTATTCCTCCGGCTCGGTGCCCGCACAGAAACTGTTCTTCGGTTACAGCGAGGCAGGCGACCTGACCCCGCTGTTTGCCGGCTACTTCGACACCGAAACCGGCCCCAAACGCGAACGCGCCTCTTACGAACGCATCGCCGACGCCATCGGCGAACAACCGGAACACCTGCTGTTCCTGTCCGACATCGTCGAAGAGCTGGACGCAGCCCGCGCCGCCGGTTTCCGCACGGCATGGCTGGTGCGTCCGCCCCATCCGTTGCCGGCCCAGTCACAACACCCCGCCTTCGCCGACTTCGACGCCATCGCACCCTGACAAGCATGCGCAACCGCCCGTTGCTCGTACTGATACTCGGCTGCCTGATAGGTGGGGGCATCGTACTGGGCACCGAATATCTGCTGTACGCCATCCATCGTCACGCCGGCCCCGTGACAAGTTCAACGATGGATGCCCACATGTTCGTCGAGCCTCCCGCCGGTCTAGTGGCAGCGGCTACGGGTCCGGCCAGCTCAACCGCCTGGCCGGACAGCGCCCCCACACCGGAACAGGTGATATACGCCCAACCAGCCATGGTGCAGGCCGCAGTGGGCCGTCTCGGCCCGCATGTCGCCGGCAAACCCAACCTCTACCTGATCGCCTTTGCCGGCGATGGCAGCGAAGACGTGTTCCGCAACGAAGCCGAGTACGCTGCCAGACTGTTCACCCATCGCTTCGGCCCTACCGCTCACGCACTGGTGCTGGAGAACAATCCTGCGACGCTGCAGACGGCACCGCTGGCCGACTGGAGCAATCTGGAAATCGCGCTGGATGGGCTTGCCCGGGTGATGAAACCCGACGACATCCTGATGCTCTATTTCACCAGCCACGGTAGCGAGGACCACCAGCTGCTGGTGGACATGGACCCGTTGCCGCTGGACGCGATCGGCGCCACCGACCTGCCCGGCATCCTCGCCGAGCATCCGTTCAAATGGAAAGTGATCGTGGTGAACGCCTGCTATTCCGGCGGTTTCATTCCACCGCTGCGTGGAAGCGACACGCTGGTGATGACGGCCGCGCGCAGCGACCGCAGCTCATTCGGCTGCGGCACCGAATCGGACATCACCTACTTCGGCCACGCCTGGCTGGTCGACGCGCTGAACCACACCGACAACTTCGTCGATGCGTTCCACCAGGCCAGCCACGAGATTGCCGATTGGGAAAAGCACGACAAGCTCACCCCATCGAAACCGCAGATATCCATCGGTAGCGGCATCGCCGCGCAACTGGCACGCTGGCGCAAAGGAATCACGCCGGGGCCGACCGTTCCATTCCGACCGGCACCGCCCGCTCCGGCGACAACCAGCGCAGCGCCCTGATGCCACAAACTCACGACGGGATGTCGTTGAGCGTCTTCTCCACGCTAGCCAGCCGCGCCTCAATGCTTTCCAGCTTTGCCAACACCTGCCTGTTGGCGGCAACGGTGTCGTTGCTTGTATCGCCCCGGGCCGCCTCGGCCACCCTCGCCTTGCCCTTGTAGATTTCCCTGACCACGCCGTGCGCGCCCCAGGCTAGGATGGCGACAATCGGAATGAGAAAAACCGCGTAGCTGCTGAACATGACCCTCTCCCTTGTTTATTCGGACGCCACAGCCGCGACAATCGTCTTCTGATCGATCGTCAGACTGAATGGATGAATCGTGAAGCACTTCAACGCCTTGCCATCGTCGGACAATTCCAGGTGCCCGGTGACGAAACCGGCCTCTTCCAGCTTGGTCAAGTGCATGTACAACAACGGTCGCGACATGCCCAGCCGCCGCGCCAGTTCACTGACATGCATGGGTTCCCCCACCAGCATCGCCAGAATGCGCATCCGCTGAGGACTGGCGATCGCCGCCAACCGACTACTGAGTTCCTGCGCGCTGGGCGATATTTCTTTCAAAATATTTCTTCACATGTCATAAAAACATTACACGTGGAACGATAGTGCATTGATGCCCAAACCCTGTCAAGAGACAGGGGCTCGGGCTGAACATGGCTGAAGCGATGAAAGCTTGCCGCCGGGCTGGCCCGGATCACGGCGTGAATCAACCGCCGGCTGCTCGTCTCTTTCGGACTTCTTTCAGATAGCCGCAAAGACCGGCGCGGGACATGCTCATGCGCTCGACCACGACGGCAGCGGCATTGCGCACGCTCAACAGCCCATCAGCCTCGGCTTCGGAGTTTCCCATCATTTTTCACTAAGATGCCGCGAGCGCCGTGACCCATCGGCGTTTGAATTCCAAATACGCATATAGCGGTCTTGTGGCGCACAAGGGGGAACATCGTGATCAGGACGTTGCGTCTGGGCTTGACGGGTCTCTTCCTTTTGCTCACGAGCCCGGCTTGGGCGGGCACCTGCCACTTGATGTCCTACGGCACATTGCCGGTGGCCATGGTCGGTGAAAGTGCCACAACCATCGTGAAAGTCGATGGAAAAGACACGCGCTTCACCCTCGATACCGGCGCGTTCTTCAATACGATGTCGCGCGCCAAGGCACTGTCGCTGGGACTATGGCTGCGGCCTGCCCCCTTTGGTTTTCGTTTGGGAGGCGTGGGCGGCTCTACCTCCGTTGATCTTGCGCAGGTGAAGAATTTCGGCATCCTCGGCACGACGATCAAACGTGTCGAGTTCATCGTCGGTGGCACAGATACCGGCCGCGGATTGCTCGGCGCCAATCTGCTCGACCTTGCCGACCTGGAAATCGATCTGGCAAACGGAAAAATGACTCTATTTCGGCCCCAGGGCTGCAAAAAAAGCGCATTGGCGTATTGGACAAAAGGCGGCAACTACGACGTAGTCGACACCGAACCAGCCGAGAACAACAATGATCGGCGCACCTTTCTCAAGGTGACCATAGATGGCAAACAGGTGCGGGCGGTGCTTGATTCGGGCGCCTACGCCACCTTGCTCAGCCTTGACGCCGCCAAGCGGATCGGTATCCATCTTGACGGATCGAACGCCAAGGTGGGCAGACTCGGCTTCGGCATTGGCTCCAAGCCGGTCAAGACCTGGACGGTGCCGATTGATTCGTTTTCAGTCGGTACGGAAACCATCCATCACAGCCAGATGGAGGTCATTGACGGCCGCATCGGCGACGACACCGACATGCTGCTCGGCGTGGACTTTCTGCTCGCCCATCATGTGTACATCGCCAACAGCCAGCGAAAAATGTACTTCACCTACAACGGCGGACGCGTATTCACTTTCGCCAAAGCCACTGATGGAAACCATCCAGCCACTGCTGCCAATCTCGGCGAAGCCGCGCTCACCACCGCCAGCGGCTATGCGTTACGGGGAGAGGCGCACCTGTCGCGTGGCGAACTCGACGCTGCCGTGGCCGATTTGAGCAAGGCCATCCAGATGGCTCCGGCTGAAGCCCCCTACTACGCAGCTCGGGCGCGGGCTTACGCAACCGGGAAGCAGATTGATGCGGCCCGCGCCGACCTGGACAAGTCGTTGAGCCTTGACCCGAAAGACATCGATGCCTTGCTTTTGCGCGCCGAATTTCGCCTCAAACAGCATGACCTAACCGGTGCGACAGCCGACGTGACGGCAGCGAGCGCGCTGGCAACGGCCGGTTCACCGCAGGCCCGGCAGATCGCCTCCCTGGATATAGCACTGGGTCAACCGGCCGCTGCACTGCCGCTGCTCGACCAGTGGATCCAGATGCACGACGACGACGCCAGGCTCGGCATGGCACTCAACGCACGCTGCTGGGCGCGCAGCCTGAGCAACCAGATGCTCGACAAAGCCCTGCGCGATTGCCGCAAGGCGATCCGGCGCGACGGTAAAAAGCCCGCGTATCTCGACAGCCTAGGCTTGGTGCAGCTGCGGCTGGGCCATTACGCAAAATCGATCGAGGCCTACGACCAGGCCGTCACGCTGATGCCAAAGTCGGCTTGGTCCTGGTACGGCCTCGGTCTGGCGGAACTCCGCAGCAGCCAAGCCGCCACGGGCAAAGCCTACTTGTCGGCGGCACGCTCGCTGGAACCGGGAATCGATGCGCGTGCTGCGAAGTTTGGCTTGCACCCGTAGGGCACGGATCGCCCTGAGCCTGCTCAATGCCATTACCGGCCGCGGTGCTCTCCGGTCTTTTAATCCCTGGGAGCGTGGGCGGTAGAAACTTTCGAGGCGAAAAAGTGGCTGCGTGAGGACAGATTTTCGACGATTCGCCGGCCCATAGTGGTTCTATGGGCCAAGAAGCGACGGACATATGGACCACGCAGCCACTTCTGCAGCCCGGAAGATTTCTGCCGCCCACGCTCCTACCTGGCGCGATGCCGATTTGCCAGCACCTTCGCCACATCTTCCAGCGACAGCCCGCGCGCCCGCAATGCCACGGTGAGATGAAATACCAGGTCCGCTGCCTCACCCAGCAATTCCTCATCGCCCTGCGCCACTGCCGCCAGCGCGGTTTCGACGCCTTCCTCGCCCACTTTCTGCGCGATGCGGCGAATGCCGCCTTCGAACAGCTGGGTGGTATAGCTGCCTTCGGGCCGCTTGGCGTGGCGTTGTTCGACCAGCGCATCGAGTTCGGCGAGAAAGCCCAGTGGCGGGCGCACTTCGGCGCTGTCGCCAAAGCAGCTGGAGGTACCGATGTGGCAAGTCGGGCCGTGCGGATCAGCCAGGATCAGCAAGGTGTCGGCGTCGCAGTCGATGCGGATACTCTTCAGTGCAAGGACGTGGCCTGAACTTTCGCCCTTGGTCCACAGGCGCTGCTTGCTGCGGCTGTAGAAGGTGACATGGCCGCTGGACTGCGTCTCGGCCAATGCTTCAGCGTTCATGTAGCCGAGCATCAGCACTTCGCCGCTGCGCCAGTGCTGCACGATGGCAGGAAGCAGGCCGTCGCCCTTGGCCCAGTCGAGGCGGGAAAGATCGTTGGGATTGCTGACGGTCATGAGGACACCTGTTGCCGACGAATACTGAAGCTGGCGGGAAAATCCATGGCCTCGTCATTCCAGCGAAAGCTGGAACCCAGCGCCTTTACTCCTGCAACAAGGCTTGAGAGACACCGGATCCCAGCTCTCGCTGGGATGACGAGCAAAATCAGGCCTTTCCTAGGAAACACGCATGCTCACGCCTTGCTCATGCAGGTAACGCTTGAGCGCAGGAATGGCGATGCTGCCTGAGTGAAACACGCTGGCGGCCAGTGCGCCATCCACGTCAGCCTCGACGAAGGCATCGCGGAAATGCTCCGGCTCACCGGCACCGCCGGAGGCGATCAGCGGCACGTGGCAGATCGCGCGAGCCACCGAGAGTTGTTCCAGATCATAGCCGCGGCGCACGCCGTCGCTGCCCATGCAGTTGAGCACGATTTCTCCAGCGCCGCGCTGCTGTGCCTCGATCATCCAGTCCAGCGTGCGGCGCGGCAGCGCCTGCGTTTTGGACGGATCGCCGGTGTACTGGCGTACGCGCCATTCGCCATCGGCATCGCGCAGCGAGTCGATGCCGACCACCACGCACTGCACGCCAAAGGCAGCAGCCAACGCATCGATCAACTCCGGTCGTTCCAATGCCGGCGAGTTCACCGAGATCTTGTCGGCTCCGGCATGCAGCACGGCGCGCGCCTCGTCGACCGAGCGGATGCCACCGGCGACACAGAACGGGATGTCGATCACGCGGGCGACTTTCTCCACCCACGTGCGGTCCACGCTGCGGCCTTCGGGACTGGCGGTGATGTCGTAGAACACCAGTTCGTCGGCGCCTTCATCGCGATAGCGCAGCGCCAGCTCGACGATCTCGCCCATCACCACGTGGTCGCGAAAACGCACGCCCTTGACCACCTGGCCATCGCGCACATCGAGGCAGGGAATGATGCGGCGGCTCAGCATGCGAGAGCTTCCTCTACCGTGAAACGCCCTTCCAGCAGGGCGCGTCCGAGGATCACACCCTTCGCGCCAGCCTCGCGTGCCGCGCGGATGTCGTCCAGCGAGCGCACGCCGCCGGATGCCTGCACGGCCAGTTGCGGCACGCTGTCGGCCAGGTGGCGATAGAGGTCGAGATTGAAGCCCGCGAGCATGCCGTCGCGATCGATGTCAGTGCACAGCAGATGCCGCGCGCCGCGCTCGGCGTACCACGGCGCCAACTCGTCCAGGGTGCGCGCCTCGACCTCGGTCCAACCGGCACTGGGCAAGGCCCAGCGACCGTCGATGCGACGCGTATCCAGTGCCAGCGTGAGGCGTTCCGCGCCGTAGGCGTCGAGCCATGCGGCCACGCGTTCGGGATCACGGATGGCCACGCTACCCAGCACCACGCGCTGCACGCCGGCGTCGAACAGCCGTTGCAGGTCGGCTTCCTCGCGCACGCCGCCGCCCGCCTGGATCGCCATGCCGTCAGCAGCGATGGACTGGATCACCGCGAGATTGTCGAGATTGCCGGAACGCGCGCCGTCCAGATCGACCAGATGCAACCAGCGTGCGCCGGCGGCCGCGTAGCGCTGGGCCAGTTCGCGCGGATCGGCCGCATAAGTCGTCTGCTGCGCATAGTCGCCCTGCTTCAGACGCACCACCTGGCCGCCGCGCAAGTCGATGGCGGGAATCACTGCAAAAGTCATGAGTCGAGGAAATTCTTCAGGAGCTTCGCGCCAACGGCGGCGGAACGCTCGGGGTGGAATTGCATGCCGTGGAAGTTGTCGCGCGCGATCACCGCGGAGAACGGTTGGCCATAATCGCTGCTGGCCAGCGTCCAGTCGCCTGTCGGTACGGCATAGCTGTGCACGAAATAGGCCTGGTCATCCTCACCCAGACCCGCCAGCAACGGATGTTCGCGCCGGGCAACCACCCGGTTCCAGCCCATGTGCGGCACGCGCACACCGGGCGCCTCGACGAAACGACGCACCGGCGCGGGAATCAATCCCAGGCATTCGGTATCGCCCTCTTCCGAATGCGCGCACAGCAACTGCATGCCAAGGCAGACACCAAGCACCGGCTGCGTCAGCGAGCGCAACAGCTCGATCAAACCGAGTTCGCGCAGCCGCGCCATGCCCGGACCGGCCGCACCCACGCCAGGCAGGATCACCTTGTCCGCGGTGCGAATCGTTGCCGCATCGGAGGTCAGCGCCGCATCCACGCCGAGCCGCTGCAGGGCATAGCGCACCGAACCGATATTGGTGCCACCGGCATCGACCAGAACCACGCTCATTACAGCGATCCCTTGGTGCTGGGCAGTTCGCTGCCTTCGCGGCGGAGCGCCTGACGCAAGGTCCGCGCCACCACCTTGAAGCAGGCTTCAACCATGTGGTGCGCGTTGTCGCCGCGTACGCTCAGGTGCAGATTGGCACCCAGGGTTTCGCACAGCGAGCGGAAGAAATGCGGCACCAGTTCGGTCGGCACCTCGCCCACGCGCTCACGCGGGAAGCTGCCCTCGAACACGAAGTACGGTCGGCCGGACAGATCCAACCGCGCATCCGCCGCACTCTCGTCCATCGGCAGTGAGAAGCCATAGCGGCCGATGCCGCGCTTGTCGCCCAGCGCCTGCTTCAACGCCTGGCCGAGTGCCAGCGCGCAATCCTCGATAGTGTGGTGTTCGTCGATGTGGGTATCGCCATCGCAGTTCAGCTTCAACGCGAAACCGCCGTGCTTGCCGATCTGCTCCAGCATGTGGTCGAAGAAACCCAGACCCGTGTGCACCTGCGGCTCGGCGACCCGATCCAGGTCCACCTCCACCGTGATGCGGGTTTCCCTGGTGTTGCGCGTCACCGTCGCCGTGCGCGGCGCGTCCAGCAGCTGATGCGCGATCGCACCCCAATCGTGACCTTGCGGACCCACGCGAAAACCGCGCACGCCGAGGTTGGCTGCGAATTGCAGATCACTTTCCCGATCGCCCACCATCGCCGACGCCGCGCGACTCCAGCTGTCGTCGGCGAGAAAATGCCGTGCCATGCCAATACCGGGTTTGCGCGTGTCCTTGCCTTCATGCGGCAGGCTGCGATCGATCAGCACTTCGCGAAAGCCGATGCCCTGCGAGGACAGGATGCGCATCAGCAGCTGGTGTGGACCGGTGAAATCCGCCTCGGGAAAACTGTCCGTACCCAGGCCATCCTGGTTGGTGACCATCACCAGTTCGTAACCCGCCGCCACGAAGCGCTGCAACGCGGCAATCACGCCAGGCAGCAGCGCCAGCTTGTCATAGCTGTCGATCTGCTGATCAGCCGGCTCCTCGATCAGGCAACCGTCGCGGTCGACAAAGAGCAGCTTCCGACTCATGCACACTTGCCCGGGATGGCGCCGTCGGCCGTGCGACGGCCACGCAGCAATGGGCGCTTCAGCGCACCGATCACCCGCGCATTTTCCTCGGGTGTGCCGAGCGTGATGCGCAACGCATCGCCCAGGCGCGGATGACGACGCACATCGCGCACCACGATGCCTGCCGCTTCCAGCCGCCGACCGGCATCGTCGGCATCCTCGAAGCGCACGGTAAGGAAGTTCGCCTGCGAAGGGAGCACTTCGCGCACACCCGGCAAGCGCGAGAGCTGTTCACCGATCAACTTGCGCTGCTTGCGCACGATGGCCAGACGTTGACGCACATTGGCCTGGCCCCAACCGGACAGCGCAATCAGCGCCGCATCCACGCAGGGCTGCGGCAATGGGTACGGAGGCATGATCCGGCGCAGCAAGGCGACCACTTCGGCACTCGCCAGCAGGCTGCCAATGCGCGCGCCGGCCAGCGCCCAGGCCTTGGACAGGGTGCGCAGCACGGCCAGGTTGTCGTACTGGTCGATCAGGTCGGCCACGCTGCCTTCGTCGGCGAACTCCACATAGGCTTCGTCCACCACCACCAGTGCACGACCGGACAAGGTCTGCGCCAGGCGCTCGATGTCGGCGCGCGACACATCCTGGCCCGCCGGGTTGTTCGGCCGGCAGACGAATACCAGTTTCACCGCCGGAGTGACGGCTGCCAGCACCGCGTCCACGTCCAGCGCAAAATCGTCGCCCAGCGGCACCTCGACCACGCCCGCGTTCTGGATCCGCGCGCAGACCGCGTACATGCCGAAGGTGGGCGGCTGGATCAGGATCGCATCCTCGCCGGCACGGCAGAACGCACGCACCAGCAAATCGATGGCTTCGTCACTGCCGCGCCCCACCAGCAATTGCTCGCGGCGGACGCCGTACAGCAGCGCCAGTGCGTCGAGCAATGCAACCGGCTGCGGGTCCGGATAACGGTTGCAGCCCTGCCCGGTGTCGCCCACCGGCGCCCAGGCCGATTCGTTGGCGTTGAGCATGAGCTGGCCACCGGCCGATTCCATCCGGGCCGAGGAATAAGCTTGCATGACGCGGATTTCCGGTCGCGCCAGGTCGAGCACGTTCATGCCACATTCTCCGTTGAGGGGGGGACCAACACATCGTCGCCCAGCGCTGCAAGACGCAAGGTCACCGCACGGCGGTGCGCTTCAAGCTGCTCCGCTGCGGCCAGGATTGCCGTGCACGGGCCAATGGCACGCAGGCCTTCGGCACTGAGTTGCTGCACGGTGATCTGTTTCTGGAAACTGGCCACCGACACGCCGCTGTAGCTGCGCGCGTAGCCATAGGTGGGCAGCACATGGTTGCTGCCACTGCAGTAGTCGCCCACCGATTCGGGCGTCCACGCGCCGAGGAAAACCGAGCCGGCGCTGTCGATGCCATTGAGCAACGCACGCGGATCAGCCACCTGCAGGATCAGATGCTCAGGCGCGTACCGGTTGCTCACCTGCACCGCTTGGTCCAGTGATGCGACCCGGATCAGCCGGCTGCGCGACAACGCCTGCACGGCAATCTCGGCCCGCGGCAACTCGGCGCACTGGCGCTGCACCTCGCGCTCGACGCTGTCGAGCAAGGCATCCGAATCGCTGAGCAGGATCACCTGCGAATCCGGGCCGTGCTCGGCCTGCGACAACAAGTCGGCCGCAACGAACACCGGGTTGGCCTGTGCGTCGGCGATCACCAGTACCTCGGACGGCCCGGCCGGCATGTCGATGGCGGCACCTTCCGGATCGGACGACACCTGCAACTTCGCCTCGGTCACCCAGGCATTGCCCGGACCGAACAGCTTGTCGCACCCGGGCACGCTGGCGGTACCATAAGCCATCGCCGCAATCGCCTGTGCGCCGCCAAGCTTGAACACTTTGTGCACGCCAGTCACCCGCGCGGCATAAAGCACGGCAGCATCGCACTGACCATCGGCCCGTGCCGGCGAGCACAGCACCACTTCGCGGCAACCGGCGATACGTGCGGGCACGCCCAGCATCAATGCGGTGGACGGCAACGGCGCGGTGCCGGCTGGCACATACAGGCCAACCCGCGTGATCGGGCGCAACATGCGTTCCACGCGCACACCCGGCGCGGTATCCACGCCGGCGGGTTGCGGTGCCGTAGCACGATGAAAGGTTTCGATACGTGCAGCCGCCTCGTGGATGGCTGCCTTCAATGCCGGAGCCAGCGTGGCTTCGGCCGCATCGAATTCCGCCGCACCTACCTCGATGGCATCGAGTGTGCAGTGATCGTAGGTCGCGCTGAGCTCGCGCAGCGCGGCGTCACCGCCCTTGCGCACGGCCTCGATGATGCGTTCCACGCCGACACGCAATTCATCGTTGCGTGACTGCGCGGGACGCGCCAACGCCTCGCGACGTGCCGCCTCGTCCAACTGCGCCCATGCCAGGCGCTGCACGGTGATCTCTTTGGTGTTCATGCCAGCATCTTCTCCACCGGCAACACGAACATCTCGCGGGCACCGGCGCGCTTGATCTCTTCCAGTTGCCGCCAGCTCACTTCGCCGGCGCACAACGCCTGCAACATCAGCTGATCGGGCTGCCCTTCCACCGGCAACAAGGTAGGCTGCGGACCACCGGGCAACAGCCGGGTAATCGACTCCAGCGTGCTGCGCGAGGTTTGCAACAGCAGCAAGCGCGACTCACGCACCTGGATCACCCCGTCGAGCCGCTTGAGCAGCAGTTCCAGCATGTCGCCACGCTCGTCGGCCGGCAGGATTTCCGGACCAGCCAGCACCGCCTCGCTTTCAAGCAGCACGTCGGCTTCGCGCAACTGGTTGGCCACCAGGGTGCCGCCGCTCTGCACCAGGTCGCAGATGGCATCGGCCGTACCCAGCCGCGGTGCGATTTCCACCGACCCCGCCAAGGTCACCACGCCTGCCTCCACGCCCTGCGTGCGCAACCATTCGCCCAGCAGGCCGGGATACGACGTGGCGATACTCAGGCCCGACAGTTGCTGCGGCGACTGGTAATCGAGTTCCTGCGGCACCGCGATCGACAAGCGGCAACGGCCGAAGCCCAGCGGCCGCAACTCGCTCAACGCCGCCGTCTCGCGACCCGCCGTGAGCTGGAACTCGGCCAGCACGTTGCGGCCGACGATGCCCAGATCACACACCCCCTGCGCAATCAGGCCGGGAATGTCGTCGTCGCGGACCAGCAGCAGGTCCACCGGCTCGCCTTCGCCGAAGCAGAACAACTTGTCGCGGCTTTGCCGGAAGGTGAGCCCGCAACGCTTGAGCAGATCCAGACCCGGCTCGGTAAGCCGGCCGGATTTCTGCATGGCGATGCGCAAACGATCGCGCGGTTTCATGCCTTGGTCCCGTTTTTCAATATGGGTTTCGCGGGTGATTTTTTGGCCGTGGCACGACTGCGCGTGGCCCGCGACGCGGCAGCGAGGTAGCCGCCGTCACCCTGGTTGAGATAGCGCGCCACGCGACCGATGGTGGTGATGCTCACTGCGGTGCGCTCATGGATCTGCCGATACGGCATGCCATCGAGCAACAGCGG
The DNA here is from genome assembly GCF_900114325.1 of Rhodanobacter glycinis. Taxonomy (GTDB): domain Bacteria; phylum Pseudomonadota; class Gammaproteobacteria; order Xanthomonadales; family Rhodanobacteraceae; genus Rhodanobacter_A; species Rhodanobacter_A glycinis. Next base: position 51,674 of record NZ_FOSR01000007.1, on the reverse strand, counting down.
CACCACGCGCCAGCGATCCACCAGCACTTCCAGCTCGGCCGGCGTGCACAAATCATGCAGGAACGCAGCCATCTCCGCCGCGTTCTTCAGCGACAGCAAAGCCTTGCACAGACTGGTTTCGGCGGACTCGATGGATGTTTCCGGATCGAGCGATCGGCGCTTCATAATGTACTAACGCGTTATTACAATGGATCAAAGCATACGCGATTTTTCGCAGTGCAGCAAGCGCCTCTTCCGCAATGGCCATCGCTGGAAGCCATGATCGAGCCCGTCGGCGGGACTGTCATACCATCCATGCGCCGGCAGACAGCCCACTTGCCCGCCCGCGAACCTTGGTGCATCGCCCCCAGACACAAGAAAGGCGGCCATCGGCCGCCTTTCTTGTGTTCGCCGATCACCGGCCCGATCACTCCGGCTGGAGTGCCCGCTGCCGCACCAGTTCGCACACGACGCGGACATCGCCATCCATCGCACGGTCGCGATGCATGAAGCCCACCTGTTGACGAAGACCGTCATGCGCCTTGCGCACGGCAACGCCGGCGTGGAAATCGCCCACGTGCGCCAGTGCCGCCATCAGCTTCTGCACTTCGTCGACGAATTGCGCATAGCTTGGATGATCCTCGCGCGGTGCGTTGGCGACTTTGGCGGCCAGCGCACGCCAATCACCACGCGCCGCCAGACGACGGGCCGCATTGAGCATCTCCTGGCGGAAATCCAGCGCCTGCGCGGCGGTGTACAGCTCCAGCGCCAGCACGTGGCCCAGGTCGTCCACCATCTCCAGCACGTGACGTGCTTCGTTGGCACCCATCGAGACATGGTCCTCGGCGTTTGCGCTGGTCGGCACCGAATACACGCTGGCCGGATGCGCCCGCGTGGCCAGGTCGTTGACCAGCGCCGCGGCGGTGTACTGCACGATCATGAAACCGGAATCGGTACCGTCCTCGTTACCGGTGAGGAAAGCCGGCAGGCCGTCATTGTTGGCCGGGTCGACCAATTTGTTGAGGCGACGTTCGGAAATCGACGCCAGCACCGGGATCGCTGCTTTCACGTAGCTCATCGCCAGTGCCAGCGGCATGCCGTGGAAGTGGCCGGCCGAGATCACCTGGTCCTCGATGAACTGCGCGTCTTCCGCGTCCGGGAAGATCAGCGGGTTGTCGGTGACCGCATTCAACTCGATGTCGAACACGCGGCAGGCCTGGGCCCACGCGTCGCGCACCGCGCCGTGCACCTGCGGCATGCAACGCAGGCAGTAGGCGTCCTGCGGCTGGTGCTTCTTGCCGCCCTTGAACGGCAGGAAGCGCGCATAGAACGCTTCGCGACCATGGCGCTGGTTGGCCGGCACCCAGTCCCAGCTGATGTCGAAGGACAGTGCCTGGTCTTCCGGCGTTCCCCACGCCTCGGCGCTCCACGACTTGAAGCGCGGCACCAGATGGTAAGGAATGTCGACCAGGGTGGAACCCTGCAGCAACTCGCGCACATGTGCGGCCGCCACCACCTGCCCGGGATGCGGGCGCAACGCATGCACCTCCGGCCGCAACGCGCCGCTGCGGCCGGCAAAGGCGTCCAGCGTCATCGAGGCCGCCGTGTCGGCGAGGTCGAGCAGGTATTCCAGCGTATCCAACGCCAGGGCGCCGGTGGCAAGCATCTGCGCGGTGCCGTTGTTGAGCGCCAGGCCCTCCTTGAACGACAGGCGCACGGGCTGCAGGCCAGCGCGCTTCAATGCCTCCGCGCCGGGCATGCGCTCGCCCTGATAGAACGCTTCGCCACCACCCAGCAGCACGATCGCCAGATGCGACAACGGCGCCAGATCGCCACTGGCACCGACCGAGCCTTTCGCCGGTACCACCGGCACCACGTCGGCGTTGAGCATGGCCGTCAACGCTTCCAGCGTGCTGACGCGAATGCCGGAATGGCCACGCAGCAAGGTGTTGATGCGGATTGCCAGCATGGCGCGCACCACGTCCGGCGCAAACGGCTCGCCCACGCACACCGCATGGGTGATGATCAGGTTGTGCTGCAGCTCTTCCATCAGCGTGCCCTGCGGCACCTGCTCGCGGCTGCCCGGCAGCTCGTCGCGCACGCGGTGCGCGCCTAGCAGCTTGTCGGCGTTGCTGCCGAAACCGGTGGTGACGCCGTAGGTCGGCTCGCCGCAATTCACCTTTTCGGCGAGGAAATCGGCAGCACGCTGCACATGCTTGAGTTGCGCGCCGTCCAGTTGCACCCTGGCGCCATGGCGAGCCACGGCCACGAGCTGGGCACGGGTGAAATGGCTGCCGTCGAGAAGAATGGTTTCGCTCACTACAGAATGCTCCAATCGGTTCACCCGGCCGCCTTCGTCACCGAAGACGGCGATTCCTGGTCACTACGACGCCTGACGCCATAGACAGCGAAACAGCTGCCCTAACCCATCGCGGCGGCTTGTTCCAACTCCACCCGCAGGGTCTTGATCAGTTCCTCGCGCGGCACTTCGAACTGGTCTTCGCGACGCAAGTCCTTCACCGTGACCACGCCCTTGGCGATCTCGTCCTCGCCCAGCACGATCACGAAACGGATGCCCGCGCGGTCGGCGTACTTGAACTGCTTGCCGAGCTTGCCGCCCTCCAGCACCACCTCGGTGGCGATGCCAGCGCTGCGCAACTCGCTGGCCAGCGCCAGATAAGCCGGCATCTGCGCCTCGTCCATCTGCGTTACCAGCACGTCGACGGTGCTGCGTGCGGTGTCGATCAGGCCGGCATCGCGCAACTGCCAGTACAGCCGCGTCAAGCCGATCGAGATGCCTACGCCGGGCAGCTTCGACTTGGTGTACTGGCTGGCCAGGTTTTCGTAACGACCGCCGGAGCAGATCGAGCCGATCTGCGGGTGATCGTTGAGCGTGGTCTCGTACACCGTGCCGGTGTAGTAATCGAGGCCGCGCATGATCGACAGGTTGAGCGCGTAGTGCGACTCCGGCACGCCAAAGTCACGCAGCAGGCCAAGCACCTCTTTCAGCTCCGAGCGGCCCTGCTCCATGGTGTCCGAGCCACTGCCCAACGCATCCAGCTTGTCGAAGGCATCCTGCAGCGAGGTGGAACGCACCTGCACCACGTCCAGGATCTTCGCGGCCACGTCGGCAGACAGGCCGAAAGCTTCGCCGGTCAGCGTGTCGCGCACGTAGTCGGCGCCGCGCTTGTCCAGCTTGTCCACCTCACGCAGCACCAGGGTCTGCTGCTCGCCATCGGCAATGCCCAGGCTCTCGAAAAAGCCGCGCATCATCTTGCGGTTGTTGAGCTGGATGGTGAACGCGCCGATGTCCAGCTCGCGGAACACGCTGTAGATCACCGCCGGAATCTCGGCGTCGTAACGCACCGACAACGCGTCCTTGCCGATCACGTCGATGTCGCACTGGTAGAACTCGCGGAAACGCCCACGCTGCGCACGCTCGCCGCGATACACCTTCTGCATCTGGTAGCGGCGGAACGGAAAGCTCAAGTCGCGCTCGTGCTCGGCCACGTAACGGGCCAGCGGCACGGTCAGGTCGAAACGCAGCGCCAGCTCGGGCGTGCCTTCCTTGCCCAGCGCACCGGTGGACTGCACGAAATACACCTGGCGCTCGGTCTCGCCACCGGTCTTGGTCAGCAACACATCGGAATGTTCGATCACCGGTGTTTCCACCGGCAGGAAGCCGAAGCGCTCGTAATTGCGGCGAATCGTGTCGAGCATGCGCTGGAACGCGATCTGGTCGAGCGGCAACAGCTCGAGTACGCCTGGCATGGTGCGGGCCGGGGTAAGCGCCATGGAATCCTCTACTGACGGTAACGGGGAACGCCGTGCGACGGCAGCCTCATAAGATAGCAGATGGCTGACCTTCACCGACCCGGCGCCTGCAGGACGAATTCACACGAACCTGTTGCCAAGCTCCGATCCGGACATTAAGATACGCGGCTCCCACGGGGTGTAGCTCAGCCTGGTAGAGCGCTACGTTCGGGACGTAGAAGTCGCAGGTTCAAATCCTGTCTCCCCGACCAATGTTTTCGCGAAAAAGCCGGCCCTGCGCCGGCTTTTTCGTGTCTTGGGTACAAGGCTGCTACCGGATGAACCCGTCAGCCCTTCAGGAAGATCCGGTCAGGCAACGCTTGCCGCGACCAGACGATCCAGCTCGGCCTCGATGAAACCGGCCTCCAGCCGGGCCGGGCGATTGAACGGGCCGCGCAGGCTGACGCCCATGTAATCACGCAGCAGCTCGAAGAAGGTGTCGAACGGGTCGCTGCCGTCGCGTTCGCAGCACCAGCGGAACCAGCGCGTGCCCGCGGCCACGTGGGCTACTTCCTCGCGCAGGATCACTTCCAGCACGGCGATGGTGCGCTCGTCGCCCACGCTGCGCAGGCGCTCGATCATGCCGGGCGTCACGTCCAGCCCGCGCGCTTCCAGTACGCGTGGCACCAGCGCCATGCGAGCGGTGTCGTGACTCGCGGTTTTCTCGGCCATCTCCCACAGGCCGTTATGGGCATCAAAATCGCCATAGGCGTGGCCCAGCTCGGCCAGCCGGGCGGACAGCAGCGCGAAATGGCGTGCCTCGTCGTGCGCACAGCTGGCCCAGTCGCGGTAGTACGTGTCGGGCATGCCGCGGAAGCGATAGACGGCGTCCCAGGCGAGGTCGATCGCGTTCAGCTCGATATGCGCCACCGCATGCACCAGCGCGGCCCGGCCCTCGTCCGTGCCCAGACCGCGGTGCGGCACCTTGCGAGCGCTGACCAGCCGTGGTTTCGCAGGACGCCCCGGCGCACTGATCGGCTCGGGTGGGGGTGATGCCGGGTCAGGGCACAGCTCACCTGCCTGCACGGCCGCCCATGCGGCGTGCGTCAGGCGCAGCTTTTCGGCCGGGTCAACGGCATCTAGGCAAGCCTTGGCGGTGGCATGGAGATCGGTCATGGGGTTTGTGTAGGAGCGCACCCTGTGCGCGAAAGCTCTTCGCCACGCGACGAAAAGCCTTCGCGCACAGGGTGCGCTCCTACATGCAGCTTCGGCCCTACACGTCGCGCCGGGCGGCCTTGGCGTCGTCGGAGCGCAGCAGCTCGATCTGTTTCAGGTAATGCTCGTCGAGCCCGGTAACGTATTCGCCGTTGAAGCAGGAGGAATCGAACTGCGTCAGTTCTTCGTTGCCGTCCTGCACTGCCCACACCAGATCGTCCAGGTCCTGGTAGATCAGCCAGTCGGCGCCGAGTACCTGCTCCACTTCCTTGTCGGTACGACCGGCGGCGACCAGTTCGGTGACGGACGGCATGTCGATGCCGTACACGTTGGGGTAGCGCACCGGCGGCGCAGCGGAGGCGAAGTAGACTTTCTTCGCACCCGCATCGCGCGCCATCTGGATGATCTGCCGCGAGGTGGTACCGCGCACGATGGAGTCGTCCACCAGCAGCACGGTCTTGTTGCGGAATTCCAGATCGATGGCGTTGAGCTTGCGGCGCACCGATTTCACCCGGTCGCCCTGCCCCGGCATGATGAAGGTGCGGCCCACGTAGCGGTTTTTGACGAAACCCTCGCGGAACGGCACGCCCAGCGCTTCGGCCAGCGAGCTGGCGGCCGTGCGCGCGGTATCCGGAATCGGAATCACCGCATCGATGCCGTGGTCTGGGCACTCGCGCATGATCTTCTCGGCCAGTCGCTGGCCCATGCGCAGGCGTGCCTTGTACACAGACACGTTCTCGATCATCGAGTCGGGTCGCGCCAGGTACACGTATTCGAAAATGCACGGCGCATGCACCGCGCCGTCGGCGCAATGGCGCGTATGCAGCTGGCCATCATTGGTGATGAACACCGCCTCGCCCGGCGCCACGTCGCGCATGCGCTTGAAGCCAAGCACATCCAGCGCCACCGACTCGGAGGCCACCGCGTATTCGTGGCCCTCGTCGGTAACCCGCTCGCCCAGCACCAGCGGGCGGATGCCGTTCGGATCGCGGAACGCCAGCACGCCGTAGCCGAGCAGCAGCGAGACGCACGCATAACCGCCGCGGGCACGCGCATGCACCGCAGCCACCGCCTTGAAGATATGGTCCGGCGTCAGCGCCATCCGCTCCTGGATCTGCAGCTCGTGCGCCAGCACGTTGAGCAGGATTTCCGAATCGGAATCGGTGTTGATGTGGCGGCGATCGTCCTCGAACATCTGGCGCCGCAATTCCTCGGTGTTCACCAGGTTTCCGTTGTGCGCGATCGCAATGCCGTAGGGCGAGTTCACGTAGAACGGCTGCGCCTCCTCCGCCCCCTCCGAACCGGCCGTGGGGTAGCGGCAGTGGCCGATGCCGATGCGTCCGTGCAACTGGCTCATCGCCTTCTGATTGAACACGTCGCGAACCAGGCCGTTGCCACGGTGCAGGCGCAGGCGCGCGCCATCCACGGTGGCAATGCCGGCCGCGTCCTGGCCGCGGTGTTGCAGGACGGTCAGGCCGTCATAAAGAGCCGATGCCACTTCGGTGGTACCGACGATGCCGATGATTCCGCACATGGAACTGCTACCTGCTGCTGTTGATCGTGGCCGAATGCGAGGGAATCGCTGCGGTCGCGGGAGATGGAACCGGCAATGGAGCCGTGCTGCCGGGCGCGGGCTGGAGGCTTCCCGGCAAGGGGACCGGAAGCGCGCGCAAGCGATCCTGCAACGCGTCCGGGTGAAGGTGTTCGCGCACGCCGGCGGGCAGGCGTTCGCCCAACCATGCCGCCGCCGCCTGGAACTGTGGCAACAGCACCGACTGTTTCCACCAAGGGTCGCGGGTAAATGCGGTGAAGCTCACCAGGAACACCATCAGGGTTACCAGCAGCACCCCGCGCGCAAAGCCGAAGATCATGCCCAGCAACCGATCCGTGCCGCTGAGTCCGGTACTTTCCACCAGCCGATGGATCACGAAGCGCAGCAGCGCACCGAGCACCAGCACGGTGATGAAACACAAACCGTAACCGACCACCAGACGGATCGACGGCACGTCGATGCTGTGCTCGAAATGCGCCGACACCGCCGGCCCGAATGTCCATGCGACCCAGAACGCGGCAACCCACGTGGCCAGCGCCAACACCTCGGAGATAAGGCCGCGCCACAGGCCAATCAAGACCGACAGCCCCAGCACGCCGACAATGATGTAGTCGATCCAGCTCACCCGGTCCGTTACCTCGAAGTGGAAGAAGCCATGCCCAAGCCCCGTTCAAACGCTCAAGGAACGCTGACGATATTGCCCGGCAGGCCGAGTTTTGCCTTGATCTGGTCGCGCACGCGGGACGCATCATCGCGCTGGGTCTGCGGCCCCGCGCGCACGCGCCACAGGCGCTTGCCGTTCACGTTGACCGAATCCACGAAACCGTCGAAACCCGCCGCGCGCAACTTGTCGCGCAGGGCGTTGGCATCGGACTGGCTGCCCATCGCGGCTACCTGTACCGCCCAGCCACCCGCTCGCGCATGGCTGCCGGCGGGAGCTGCCGGCGCATCGCCGCTGGGCGTGCTGGCCCCACTTTCCAGGTGGGCAGGGGCGCCTGGAATCGACTGCACGATCTTCAGCCGGGCCGCCTCGGCCGCCGCGCGCGTCTCGAACGGGCCGGCGTTGACCAGGGTCAGCGACTTGCCCGCGCGCTGGATCACGTGGCCGCTGGCCGGATAGCCCAGCGCACGGACCCGCTGGATCAGGTGCGCGGCACCACTGGCCGAATAGGCGCTGAGGTTGAGTGTGTAATGGCCGCGAGCCGCAGTGGCCGGCGGCAACGCCGGTGCAGGCGTTGGCGCGGGCGCCTTCGTCACCGGCGTGCTCGGCCGCGACGGCGCAGGCCTCGATACCGGCTGCTGCGCCGGCGTCGTGGTAGTCGGCTGTGGCGTCTGCACCGGACGCGCATCCGCCGGAGCGGCGGCATCGGTGCCCACGTCGTGCGGACGCCGCGAACCGATGTTCACCGTGGCCAGCTGGCTGCCCGAGCCGGGCGTGGTGGTGGTCATCGGAATCACCGGGTTCCCCGGCTGCCCCACCGTGGAAGCCGGCGCCACCGCGGAACTGGCGCCGCCCGGCACCAGGCTCATGGTCTTGGTCTGCAGGTCGCTGTCCGGCGCCGGCGGAATCGCCAGGCTCACCGGCTGGTCAGCACCCGCCGCCGGCGGTTTGCTGGAGAAGAACATCGGCACGAACAGCACCGCCAATGCGATCAGGACGGCGGCTCCAAGCAGACGTGTGTTCAAGGTTCACTCCAAGGACGGCGGAACAACGCGTAACGGCGCGATTATACCTGCCCGCACCCGCCTTCATGGCATAAGCGGCGGTTTGCGATTCAGGCGGAGGGCGCGCCCACCACCGCGGCGGCCACGAAAAACGAGCCGAACGCGAGGATGCGCTCCCCGGGCTGCGCCGAAGCACGCGCCGCAGCCAGGGCGGCGGCGACGCTGTCATGTTGATCGAAGCTTGCGTGCGGCAGCACGTGCCGCAGGTGTTCGGCCAGGGCCGTCACCGGCATGCCGCGCGGCGAGTCACGCTCCAAGCCGGCCAGATGCCAGTGCGCGACATGCGGCCCAAGCACGCCGATCACCCCGGCCACGTCCTTGTCGGCCAGCGCACCGTAAACCGCATGCACACGGGCCGGCGGCTGCACAGCGAGCCACGCGGCCAACGCACGCGCGGCCTGCGGGTTGTGGCCTACGTCGACAAACAGTTCCGGATCGCCCCCCAGCGATTGCAGGCGTGCCGGCACGCGGACACGCTGCAGTCCGGAGGCGGCCACGTCAGCTAGGCTGTCCACGGCCAACAGTGGAGTACCGGCGGCATCCGTGGCATGCAAGGCCGCGATCGCCGCCGCCGCGTTGGCGTATTGCACCGGCGCGGCCAGGGCGGGATCGGGCAACTCCAGCACCGTGCCGTCGCGATGACGCCAGCGCCAACCGCCCGGATGCCGCTCCGTGAAGAAATCCGCACCCGCGCGCACCACCCGTGCGCCACGCGCGTCCAGCGCATCAAGCAGCCCCGCGGGTGGATCCAGTTCGCCCACGATGGCCGGCCGCCCCGCGCGCGCGATGCCCGCCTTCTCGCGGCCAATGCTGTCGCGATCCGGACCCAGCCAATCCATGTGGTCGAGGTCGATCGTGGTGATCACCGCCACATCGGCGTCGACGATGTTCACCGCGTCCAGCCGGCCACCCAGACCCACTTCGAGAACGGCCACGTCGAGCTCGGCTCGGGCGAACAGGTCCAGCGCCGCCAGCGTGCCGAATTCGAAATAGGTCAGCGGGATCTCGGCGCGCGCCGCCTCGATGCGCTCGAAGCTGGCAACCAGCGCCTCGTCAGCGGCATCGATGCCACCAATGCGAATGCGCTCGTTGTAATGCAGCAGATGCGGCGAGGTGTAGGCACCCGTCCGCCGTCCCGCCGCCTCCAGCATGCTTTCCAGCAACGCTACCGTGGAGCCCTTGCCGTTGGTGCCGCCCACGGTGATGACGTGCCGCGCGGGCGGCCTCGCCCCCATGCGTTGCCACACGTGGCGCACGCGTTCCAGACCGAGTTCGATGCTGCGCGGATTCACGCGCTCCTGATACGCCAGCCATTCGGCGAGGTTGCGGCTCATGCGATTGCTTTGATGGGGAGGGGCGGACTCGGGCATGCACCCGGCCCGCAAAGCTTAAAGCATCCATCCGGAACCGGCGCACGCCCTCCCCGTGTGGCCAGGCATCACAACGGATGGGCAAACGCGTACAACGACCAGCCGCAGGCAAAGACGGTCCAGACGGTCGCGCTGGCGGCAATCAGCAGCGGCATGTGGCGATGCAGGTGACGGTGCAGGTTTTCGATGGCGTTCATGCGGTATCTCCCGTGACTTGATGATGTGGGAGATATCTTCGCGATGCAGCCTGTTCGTCGACAGAAGCGGTCGTCAGCCATCGCCGATGACAAGCGTCACGCCATGCCTTGTCAAAGCCGTACCTTGCGCAGCCGCAACGCATTGCTCACCACCGAGATCGAACTCAGGCTCATCGCCAGCGCCGCGATCATCGGCGACAGCACGATGCCGAACCACGGGTACAGCACGCCGGCCGCCAACGGTATGCCGACGGCGTTGTAGACGAAGGCGAAGAACAGGTTCTGATGGATGTTGCGCACGGTGGCGTGCGACAGCTTGCGTGCCCGCACGATGGCACCGAGATCACTCTTGACCAGGGTGAGTTGCGCGCTTTCCATCGCCACGTCGGTACCGCTGCCCATGGCGATGCCGATGTCGGCCGCCGCCAGTGCCGGCGCATCGTTGATGCCATCGCCCGCCATCGCCACGCGTCGCCCTTCGGCTTTCAGGCGCTCCACCACCGCGGCCTTGTCTGTCGGCGAGACATCGGCATGGACTTCGTCGATACCCAGTTCACCAGCCACCGCCTGCGCGGTGATGGCGCTGTCGCCGGTCAGCATCACGATGCGCAAGCCGTCCGCATGCAGGGCCTTGATGGCGGCGGGCGTGGTCGACTTGATCCTGTCGGCCACGGCCAGCACGGCGGCCAGGTGGCCATCGATGGCCAGGAACATCGCCGTGGTGCCCTGCCCGCGCATCTGTTCGGCGCGGGCACTCGCATCGTCATCGACAGGAACGGATGACTCCGCCATCAACCTGGTGTTGCCCAGCAACACGGCGTCGCCCTCAACGGTGGCGGCGACGCCGCGACCGGTCAGCGCGCGGAAGTCGGTCGCCGACGGCAAGCGCAGATGCTCGGCTTTCGCCGCGTGGAGAATGGCCCGGGCCAGCGGGTGCTCGCTGGAACGCTCCAGCGCAGCAGCCAGCGCCAGCAGCCGCTCGCGCGGCCATTCACCGAGAACCACCAGATCGGCCAGGGTCGGCTTGCCTTCCGTCAGCGTGCCGGTCTTGTCCAGCACCAGGGTGTCGATCCCGCGCAGGCTTTCGATCACGCCGGCATCCTTGAACAACACGCCTTGCTGCGCACCACGACCGCTGGCCACCATGATCGAGATCGGCGTGGCCAGGCCCAGCGCACAGGGGCAGGCAATCACCAGTACCGAGACCGCCGCGATCAGGGCATGCGCCAGCTGCGGCTGCGGGCCGAGCAGCGCCCACACGGCAAACGCCAGCAACGCCACCGCAACCACCGTGGGAACGAACCAGGCCGCCACCCGGTCGGCCACGCGTTGCAGCGGTGCCTTGCTGCGCTGCGCCTTGGCCACCAGCGCCACGATCTGCGCCAGCATGGTTTCGCCACCGACTTTCTCGGCGCGCATGGTCAACGCACCATCCTGATTCACGGTGCCGCCTGTGAGCACATCGTCAACCTGTTTGGACACCGGCATCGGCTCGCCGGTGAGCATGGATTCGTCGACATGGCTTGCGCCGTCGATCACCACACCATCGACCGGCAGCTTTTCGCCCGGCCGCACGCGCAGCACATCACCCGTGCGCACTTCGTCCAATGGCACATCGGTTTCGCTGCCATCGTCCGCGATGCGTCGCGCCGTCTTCGGCGCCAACCCAAGCAGCGCCTTCAATGCCGCACCGGTGCGTCGGCGTGCACGCATGTCGAGGAAATCCCCCAGCGTGACCAGGGTGACGATGACTGCGGCCGACTCGAAATACACGCCAACGCGACCGTGCGCATCGCGGAAGCCCGCCGGGAAAATTCCGGGCCAGATGAACGCCACCGCGCTGTACAGCCATGCCACGCCGGCTCCCAATCCGATCAGCGTGTACATGTTCGGTTGCCACGGCTTCAGCGAACGCCAGCCGCGCCGGAAGAACGGCGCACCGCCCCACAACACCACCACGCTGGCCAGAAACGCCTCGATCCAGCCGGACAGGCGATCCCACGGCGGCGGCAGATGCCAGCCAAACAGGTGCGGCCCCATCGCCAGCACGAACACCGGCGCCGTCAACGCCAGCAGCGTCCAGAACCGCCGGGTCATGGCCGCCAGCTCGCCGCCATCATCGGCATCCGCGTCGGGCAACATCGGCTCCAGCGCCATGCCGCACTTCGGGCAATCGCCGGGCCCGACCTGCTCCACCTCCGGATGCATCGGACAGGTGTAGAGCGTGCCCGCTGGAGCCTCCAGCGATGGCTTGCGTTCGCCCGTCCAGGCTGAGGGATCGGCCACGAATTTTTCGCGGCATCGGGCACTGCAGAAATACCAGGTCCGACCGTCGTGCTCGGCACGATGTTGCGCACTGTCCGGGTCCACGCTCATGCCGCAGACCAGGTCCGTGGAAGTCGCGCCGGGCCGTTTGGCGGACGCGCCGGAATTCGCGGCATGGTTTCCGTGACAGCACGAGGAAGCGGATGTTGTTGTCGCCCGCCTGGCCGGCGACGGTTCCGCGGACCGGATATATCGCTGCGGCTCGGCCTCGAATTTTTCCCGACAGCCGGCACAGCAGAAATGAAAGGTCTGGCCGGCATGCACGCTGGCGTGCTTCGTCGCGGCCGGATCCACCGTCATGCCACAGACGGGATCGATGGCCATTCCGCCCGGTGCCGCACCCTCGCCATGGCAGCAGGAATCGACCGGGCTCATGCTTCGTCCCGATCTTCGACCAGCGCACGCAGGATCGGACATTCCTCCGGCTTGCCGTGGCCCGGGCACGAGTCCACCAACTGGGCCAGTCCGTCGCGCACCTTGTGCAATTCGGCGATGCGCTGATCGATCGCCGCCAGCCGCTGCTGCGCGCGCTGCTTCACCGCCTTCACGCCGCGCTGCCGGTCGGTGGACAGGCTCAGCAGCTCGCGGATCTCCTCCAGCGTGAAGCCCAGGTTCTTGGCGCGACGGATGAAGCGCAACTGCGCAATCGCGTCATCGCCATAGCTGCGATAGCCGGAAGCGCGCCGCTGCGGTTCCGGCAACAGGCCTTCGCGCTCGTAATAGCGGATGGTGTCGATGGCCACGCCGACGCGCTTGGCGACGGCACCGATGGTGAGGGAAACGGTTTGCGTGTTCATGGCTCAAGTCTAGACCCATGATCAAGGTCCAGAGTCAAGCGCCTGTTTTCACCTACACCGGCAACGCGCTGGTCTTTTTCACGGTGCGCAGCGCCAGCGTGGAGTGCACGCGCACCACGCCGGGCAATTGGGTCAGCACGTCGGTGTGGATGCGCTCGAAGTCGGCCGAGTTGGCATAGGCCACGCGCACCATGTAGTCGGCACCGCCGGCCAGCAGGCAGCATTCAGTCACTTCCGGATGGTGCTGGATGGCCGCCTCGAACGCATCGAGCGCGGCGCGGCCCTGCTGGTCCAGCGTGACCAGCACGAAGGCGGTTCCGGACAGGCCTACGGCCTTTTCGTCGACCAGCATCACGTAGCGCGAGATCAGGCCGCGCTCCTCCAGCAACTTCACCCGCCGCAGGCAGGCCGAGGGCGACAGGTTGATCCGCTGGGCCAGCTCCACATTGGTCAGGCGACCGTCTTCCTGCAGCAATTGCAGGATGCTGCGATCACGCTCATCGAGCTGCGTGGAAGAATATGACATTAAATTTTACTCTCATCGTTATTTCGTAGAATTAAATTCTACATTTATCGACAAAAAGCCAACAAATCCGCGCAAAATTGCTCGTAATCCGGATCATACTTCTGCACTTTCAGGCCAGTGGCCGGCCGCCCCTTACATCCACCCACCAGCAAGAGACTTACTGCCATGCGCATCGGTGTGCCCAAAGAAATCAAGAACCACGAATACCGCGTGGGCCTCATCCCCTCCTCGGTGCAGGAACTGGTGCATCACGGCCACCAGGTGCTGGTGGAAACCGGTGCCGGCCTGGGTGCGGGCATCAACGACGCCGACTACGTGGCGGCGGGTGCCAGCATCGCCCAGGGCGCGGACCAGGTGTTCGCCGAAGCCGACATGATCGTGAAGGTGAAGGAGCCGCTGGCAGCCGAGCGCAAGAAGCTCCGCAAGGGCCAGATCCTGTTCACCTACCTGCACCTGGCACCCGATGCCGTGCAGACCCAGGACCTGATCGACTCCGGCGCCATCTGCATCGCCTACGAAACCGTCACCGCCGCGAACGGCTCGCTGCCGCTGCTGACTCCGATGTCCGAAGTCGCCGGCCGGCTCGCCCCGCAGGTGGGCGCGCATTCGCTGGAGAAGGCCCAGGGTGGCCGCGGCGTGCTGCTGGGTGGCGTGCCGGGCGTGCCGGCGGCTGAAGTGGTGATTCTGGGTGGCGGCGTGTCCGGCAGCCATGCGGCCACCATCGCCGTGGGCATGGGCGCCAAGGTCACCGTGGTCGACCGTTCCGCCGATGCGCTGAAGCGCCTGTCGGCCCAGTTCGGCACCGCCATCTCCACCGTGTTCTCCACCCGCGCCGCGATCGAGGAACTGGTGCGTCGCGCCGACCTGCTGATCGGCACCGTGCTGATCCCGGGTGCTGCCGCGCCGAAGCTGGTTACCCGCGACATGTTGAAGACGATGAAGCCGGGTTCGGTAATCGTCGACGTGGCCATCGACCAGGGCGGCTGCGTGGAAACCTCGCACGCCACCACCCATGCCGATCCCACCTACGTGATCGACGACGTGGTGCACTACTGTGTGGCCAACATGCCGGGCGCCGTGGCACGCACCTCCACCTTCGCGTTGAACAACGTCACCCTGCCATTCGCGCTGGCGCTGGCCGACAAGGGCTGGAAGCAGGCGCTGGCGCAGGACGCGCACCTGCGCAACGGCCTGAACGTGTGCGAAGGCAAGGTCACCTGCGAGCCAGTGGCCCAGGCGCACTCGCTGGAGTACGTGAAGGCGGAAAGCCTGCTCGGACTGTAAGCGGCATGCAATACCGGGGGCTGGCGACAGCCCCCACTCTCGTCATTCCAGCGAAAGCTGGAATCCAGTGCCTTGCGTACACCAGAACCGAAAGTCACTGGATCCCAGCTTTCGCTGGGATGACGCTTAGGGCGACCGGGGGGATTCTGGGTGCGGCGAAGCCGCAATCAACTATCAAGGCCACCCGCCTCCGCGCCCGGCCTTTTCTTCAGGCCGTTTCATCCTCGGCTGCCACGAAACCACCGGTCTGGCGCCGCCACAACCGCGCATACAAGCCCCCGTGCGCAATCAGTTCGGCATGCGTGCCGGTTTCCACGATCACGCCCTTGTCCAGCACCACCAGCCGATCCATCCGGGCGATGGTGGACAAGCGATGGGCGATGGCGATCACCGTCTTGCCCTGCATCAGGATGTCGAGACTTTCCTGGATCGCTGCCTCGGCTTCGGAATCGAGCGCGGAGGTGGCCTCGTCGAGCACCAGGATCGGTGCATCCTTCAACAGCACGCGAGCAATCGCAATGCGCTGGCGCTGGCCACCGCTGAGCTTTACGCCGCGCTCGCCGACCAGCGCGTCGTAACCCGCACGGCCCTCACCATCGGAAAGCGTGGGGATGAACTCATCGGCGCGCGCCTTGCGCACCGCCTCGACCACCTGTGCCTCGCTCGCATCGGGCCGGCCGTACAGGATGTTGTCGCGAATCGACCGATGCAGCAGCGAGGTGTCCTGTGTCACCACGCCGACTTGCGAGCGCAAGCTTTCCTGCGTGACCTGCGCAATGTCCTGGCCATCGATGGTGATGTGCCCGTCTTCCAGGTCATACAGCCGCAGCAGCACGTTGACCAGGGTGGACTTGCCTGCGCCCGACGGCCCGACCACGCCGATCTTCTCGCCTGCACGCACCTGCAGCGACAATCCGGCGATCACCCCACCCTGCTTGCCGTAGTGAAAATGGATGTCGTGGAAATGCACGGCGCCACGGGTCACTTCCAGCGGCATGGCGCCCGCGCGATCCTGCACCAGGCGCGGCTGCGAAATCGTGGTGATGCCGTCCTGCACCGTGCCCACGTCCTCGAAGATGCCGTTGACCACCCACATGATCCAGCCGGACATGTTGGAAATACGGATCACCAGCCCCGTGGACAACGCGATCGCGCCCACCGTCACCCGGCCCTCGCTCCACAGCCACAACGCCAGCGCCGAGGTGCCGGCGATCAGCAGGCCGTTCAACGCAGTGATGCTGGCATCCATCACGGTGGTGACGCGGGTCATGCGCTGGGTTTTTTCGTTCTGTTCGGCCATCGCCTCGGCCACGTAGGCCTCTTCGCGCCGACCGTGCGCGAACAGTTTCAGCGTAAGCACGTTGCCGTAACCGTCCACGATGCGGCCCATCAGCTTTGAACGCGCCGCCGAGGCCAGCCACGAGCGCTGCTTGATGCGCGGAATGAACAGCGCCAAGGCACCGATGTAGAACACCACCCAGGCCAGCAGCGGCAAGGCCAGCCAGACATTGGCATGCGCGAACAGCGCCGCCGCACTGCCGGTATAGACCACCACGTACCAGATCGCATCCACGACCTGCACGGTGGACTGCCGCAACGCGCCGCCGGTCTGCATGATGCGGTTGGCGATGCGCCCGGCGTAGTCGTTCTGGAAGAAACCCAGGCTCTGGCGGATCACGTAACGATGGTTCTGCCAGCGGATGCGCGTGGTGAGATTGGGCACGATGGCCTGGTTCACCAGAAGATCGTGCAGCGCGTTGAAGATCGGTCGCGCCACCACGATGACCACCGCCATCCACAGCAACTCGCGCCCGTGGCGATGGAAGAAGCCGGGCTGCGGCACCTCCTTGGCCAGGTCCACGACCCGGCCAATGAAACCGAACAGCGCCACCTCGATGCCCGCCACGCACAAACCCACCAGCACCACGGCGGCGAACAATGGCCACACCTGGCGCAGGTAGAACAGGTAAAAACGCCCGACCGACGTCGGTGGCATCTCGTCGGCCGGTTCCTTGAACGCATCGATGAGGGATTCGAACCAGCGGAAGATCATGAGCGATGTGCGCAGGGAAGAAGGCCCAAGCGTGGATGCACAACCGCGAGGGCGCAAGGGCCGCGCGTCGTGCGACACGCGGCGAACCTGCGGATCAGCGAGGCGGTCGTCGCCTGCGCGCGGAGGCGCTGGCCACGATGATCGCGATGAGGATCACAACGAGTGAAGCGGTCATGCGCGTTCTCCTGATGAAAATGCCCAGACCACCGGCCGATCGCCTGTGGTCATGGCGTGCGCGGCGCGCGGCGGGACTGCCCGTTCTGGTGCAGCACCAGCGCCACGACCCGGCCGCGCGCATCACGCTGGAAATCCAGCGCCGCCTGCACGGCGGTGTAGGAGAACCGGTCACTGGCCGAGGCAAATACAGGAAGCGCCGGCTGCCCGGTCAACTGCGCATAGAGCTGCCGCCCGCGCCGGCTCACGGTGAACACCATGCCTGGCGCCAGCACGTAACGCCCCACGTACTGCTCCAGCGTCGCTTCCGGCAAGACCTGCAATGGCGGCATCGGCAATGCAGATGACAAGCTCGCCAGGCCCACGCCGGTAAGCAGGTCCGAGGCGTAGCCGTTGGCCAGCAGCACCACCCCGTACTGGTGCCTGGCGTTGAAGCCGATGAAGCTGCTGTAGCCGCCGGTGGCACCGTTGTGCCAGACCACGTCACCATCGGCGCTGGGCGTGGTCATCCAGGCCAGGCCGATGCGCCCCAGCGGGCCGGCGTCACGGCGCGGCTGCTGTGCCAGCCGGATCGCCGCGGCCAGTGGCGTGGACTTCGTGCCCATGCTGGCCTGCAGATAGATCGCCATGTCGTGGCCATCGCTGAGCATCGCGCCCGCACCGGCCAGCGCATCGCGCCAATGCCATGCCGGCGCGGGCGCTCCGTCGGGGCCGTGTCCCGGTGCCAGCCGCGCGCCCTTCGTCGGCGCCGTCACGCCGGTATGCGGCATGCCCAGCGGCTGCAACACATCGCGTTGCAGCAGTGCGCCATAGCCCAAGCTGGCATGGCGAGCCAACGCATAGCCGAGCAGGCCGAAGCCCAGATTGGAATATTCGTAATGCGCACCCGGCTCGCGCGGCAAGGTATAACCAGCCAGAAAGCGCTTCAGCTTGTCCGCGCCGTAATCGGCGTACGGATCGGTCGGCGCCGGCGGGGCCAGGTTGCCCGGCACTCGCGGCAAGCCGGAATACTGCTCGGCCAGCAGGCCCAGGGTGATCGCCTTGCCGTGCAGCGAGGGTATCGACCAGCCCGGCAGCCACTGACCCACCGGGGTATCAAGCGAGGCCTTGCCCTGTTCCAGCTCGCGCGCCAGCAGCAGCGCAGTGAAGGTCTTGCTGAGCGAGCCCAGCTCGAACACGGTATCGGCATCGGGCGCGCGGCCATCGGGCAACTTGCCGTAGCCGTGGATGCTCACGTGGCCGTGGTCGACCACCACCGCGACCAAGGCCGGCGCCACGCCTGCGTCGACCATCGTCGTGGCCATGCGATCGAGACGTGGCGGGACAGACTGCTGGGGGCGCGCATGAACGGGAAGTACCGCGGTTGCCAACGCGGCCATCAGGGTCAGGGACAGACGATGCATCAGGATTTCCTCGTGGCGGGAGTATCGGGAAGCTCCTGCATCACGGCAGCCAGCCGTTGCCGGTAATCGGCCAGCGCCTTGCGGCCGGCCGTAGTGATGCGCAGCTCGGTGAGCGGACGTTTACCGCGGAAACTTTTCTTCACCTCGATCAGGCCACCTGCCTCCAGCTTGCTCATGTGGCTTGAAAGATTGCCCTTGCTGAGCCCGCTGACCTGTTCGAGGAAACCGAACTCCACTTCCTTTGCGTTGGCCAGCACGGCCAGGATCAGCAGCCGCGCCGGCTCGTGCACCAACCGGTCCAGCGCCATCACCTCGCCGATGCGTGACGGTGCACTCATGCCGTCGCGCCATCGCGAAGGCGAGCCATGCGCTCGCGCAAGGCCAGAAAGTGTCGATGCTCGACGACACCGGCAACGATGAATACCACCGCGACCAACGGGAACATCACCGTCATCAACGCCATCGGCGGGTTCGCGGCCGCCGCACTGGTGCCAAGCACCGGATAGGTGAAACCCGCGCACGTCACCGCGGCCTGGCAGAACAGGAACGTACCCACGATGAAGTCCAGTGGACTGCGCAACCAGAACCAGACGACCGGCGCCAGCAGCCAGACCAGTGCGAGATAGCCGTAGTCCCCGGCGTTCAGCGGTCGGGGCTGCGAGGTCACCGCGTAGGTCACCCATATCGCCACGCCAACCACCGTCACCACGCACAAGCGATGCGTGACCCGCACCGACAGCGGTGCCTGCTCTTCCACCCGGCCATAGCGCTGGTAATAGCGCCGCATCAACCACTGCCGTGCCAGCACCCACGCCAGCGGCAGCATCACCAGCACGATACGCAGTGCAGGCGTCAGCGGAAGCAAACCGCCCGCCAGGTACGCCAACAGAGCGAACGCCCCGCCCAGCACCGAGGCTAGGCCGCCAGCGCTGCGCGAGTAGCGCGCGTAGTCGCGGGTCAGGCGCTCCAGTTCGTCCAGCCGGGATGACATGGGGTCGTGCATGAGTCTTGCTCCGAAGTGGCGCGTCAGTAAGTTTGCAACGCAAACTAATTTGCGTCAACTGCATTTCGACACGCTTTACGCTGACACCATCCCGGCAATCCGCCCCAACCGGCTGAACGCAAGCCTAGGCGCGCCGCACGGGCCGATTGACCGCCGCGCAGGCCACGCCGATCATGCGCGCCATGCCATCCCCATCCCCGCGCCTGTCGGTGTTTCAGGCTTTCTTGCTGACCTTTCTGCTGGTGCTCGGCTCGGGCGCGGCATGGGCGCGCCCGGACACAGACCACACTCCGCCGGCGCCCACGCCCGCCCAGACACTGCAGCAACTGGGCGACCAGCTCGACAGCGTGAAAGACGCATTGAAGGATGCGCAGAAAACGCCGGCCGGCGACACGGCACTCGGCGACCTGCGCACGCGTGCCATGCAGGTGCAGGATCAGGCGCGCCAGCTGGCCGACAGCCTGGCGCCGCAGATGACGGCACTGCAGGCCCAGGTCACCGTGCTCGGCCCGCCCCCGGCCAAAGGCGCGCCCGCCGAGGCGCCGGAAGTGGCGGCGCAGCGGCGCCAGTTGGACAAGGCCGAAACCAGCCTCAACGCGCAACTGGTGCAGGCCAGGTCGCTGAACCTGGATGCGTTGCAACTGGTGAGCCAGATCACCGGTCTGCGCAACGACCAGTTCCAGGCGCGCCTGGCCGCGCGCACGGACACGCCGCTGGGCCACGCCTTCTGGAGCGACCAGGCCGACTCGCTACCGAACGACATGGCCCGGTTCCGGCGCCTGGCCAGCCGCTGGAGCGACGCCTGGCACGACGCCTGGCAACCGCCGAACCGGACACCGTTGCAGGCTTTCATGCTGGCCGCGCTGCTGCTGCTTGCCGCCGGCCGCTGGGCGCTGCATCGGCTCTGGCAGCACGTCGCCGCGCACTGGCTACCCGATGGGCACTTGCGGCGCAGTGCCATGGCCACCGTGATGGCCCTGTCCACCACCCTGGTGATCGGACTGGCGGCGCAATGCCTGCACATGGGCATCAATTGGAATGACACCCTGGACAGCGATCTCGATGCCCTGGCTGCTGCGGCAGTCCGCATCGTCTGCTTCGCTGCGCTGATCGCCGGACTGGGCAGCGCCATGCTGTCCGCTCGGCACACCTCGTGGCGATTGCTGCCATTGTCCGACCTCGCCACGCAACGGCTGCGCGCCTACCCCTGGCTGCTCGGCGGCGCGGCGCTGCTCACCGGCCTCACCGAACGCATCATTCGCAGCATAGGCTCCAGCCTTTCAGCGACGGTGCTACTTCACGCCTTGCTGGCATTGATGGTCAGCGCATTGATCGGGCTGGTGCTGCTGCATCTGCGCCACGCGCGGCGCGAAGCTGATGCCAGCGGCGACACGCCGACCCGGCGGCCATTGTGGGTGGGCCTGTTGAGCTTCGCCGCCGCGCTGGGCGTGGTTACGTGCTGGCTGGCGGTGTGCACGGGCTTCATCGCGCTGGCCTTCTTCGTGGCGGTACAGATGCTGTGGACTGGCTTGGTGGCAGCCAGCCTGTACCTGCTGCTGCAGCTGGTAGCCGACCTTTTCGAGGCGCTGCTGTCACCGCGCGGACGCAGCGGCCAGCGCCTGCAGGCAGGTTTCGACCTTGCTCCGGAAACGCTGGAACAAGCATCCACCCTGCTCACCGGCATCAGCCGCGTGCTGCTTGCCTTGTTGGCGCTGACGCTGGTGCTGGTGCCTTTCGACGCCGGTCCGGCCGAGCTGGCGCAGCGCGCGCAACTGCTGTTCGGCGGGCTCAAGCTGGGCCAGCTCAAGATCGAACCGGGTACCGTACTGGGCGCGATCGCGGTGTTCGTGCTGGGGTTGGTGGCACTGCGCGTGCTCAAGCGCTGGCTGGGCGAACAACTGCTGCCCAAGACCACGATGGAACCGGGCATGCGCGACTCCATCGTCACCCTGCTCGGCTACCTGGGCGGCGTGCTGGTCTTCGCGCTGGCGCTGGTGGCGCTGAATGTGAACCTGCAGAGCATCGCCTGGATCGCCAGCGCGCTGTCCGTGGGCATCGGCTTCGGCCTGCAGGCGGTGGTGCAGAACTTCATTTCCGGCTTGATCCTCCTGGTGGAGCGGCCGGTGAAGGTGGGTGACTGGGTCAGTCTGGCCGACGTGGAGGGCGACATCCGCCGCATCAATGTGCGCGCCACCGAAATCCAGTTGGGCGACCGCTCGACCATGATCGTGCCCAACTCGCAACTGATCACGCAGAACGTGCGCAACGTGACGCACAGCAGCGCGCAGGGACGCGTACGCATCCTGCTGCCGATGCCGTTGAGTACCGATGCCGATGCGGCACGCCAGCACATGCTCGAAGCGTTGCACACGCATCCATCAACGCTGGAAACACCGGCTCCGGTGGTCCGGCTGGACGACATCAGCGTCAGTGCGATGACTTTCAGCATCGTCGCCTACGTGCGCAGTCCGCGCGAGGTATCGGGCGTGAAAAGCGACCTGCTGTTCGACATCCTCAAGCGGCTGGGGGCTGCCAACCTGCCGTTGTCCACGCCACAGAGCATGCTGGTGCGCAGGTTGCGCGACGACGACGGGAACACGGACGCAGCGTCCCCCACCACCTGAAGCCGGCATCGCCACTGTTTCGAGCGCACGTCGTGCACGAATAGCTCTTGGCCGGGTATCGCGAAAACCTTTCGCGCACAGGGCGCGCTCCTGCACGGCTTCAACCTGACCCAGAGTGGGGGCGACTTCCCGTGGGAGCAGCTTCAGCCACGACGCCCTCGGCGCGGTCCCCGGAAAAGCGAAAAGCATCGCGACTGAGGCCGTTCCCACCTCGGGAACGCATCCCGGCGATCAATGCCCGAAATGGATCTCTTCGCCTTCGTGGCCGCGATCCCAGCCACGCAATTCGTCGCGGATATAGGCAATGCGCTGGCGGCCGAGCGCATTGCGCTCCTCGTCGAGCACCTGGCCATCCAGCAATTCGGCCAGGCGTTGCGCGATGGGCAGCATGGCATCCCATGCATCCAGTGCCGGCACCGGCGCCGGCAGCGTCATGAAGAAGCTCACGCCGGGCGTGCGCAAGGCGTCAAGTCGCCCCAGGTCGAAGCTGCCGGGCTTGAGCATGTTGGCCACGCTGAAGATCGGTCCCAGCTCGCGCTTGCCGTCGACCAGGCGGTGATAGATGCCCATGTCGCCGAATTCAAGGCCGGCCTTTTCGGCTGCCACGACCAGGTCTGGCCCGTTGAAGTGGGCGCCTTCGCGCGCCATCACGAACAGGGTGACGATGCGTTCCACCTGCATCTGTGCCGGCCGACGACCCAGATCGGAACGCGGTGGCGTGGCAACAGGCGCGGGCGCCGGCGCAGGTGCTGGAGCCGGTACGGGCGCAGGCACAGGAGCCGGTGCCGCGGCAGCGGACGGCAGCGGCGCGGCGCCCTCGCCCGGGCTGCACAGCGTGTTCACGATGGAAGCAGCCGTGCTGCTCATCGGCGGCCGGCTCTTCGGGCTGCCGCCACCGCGTTCGCCGGCCAGCGTGGCGCCGAGCCGTTCGAGCTCTTCGCGCAAGCCCATGTCCAGCTCGCCTTGCTGCGGCGCCGGCTCGGCCGCGCCGCCGGCTGGCTTGCCGAAATCATCGAAAGCCGGATCGTCGGCCAGGCTGTTGCCACCAAGGGTCGGCTCGCGCCGCTCGCCCGTCCCGTGCTCGACCGGGGCAGCCGGGCGCCGACGCCCCTGTTCCTGCTTCGGTTTGCCGAACAACCAGATCAACGCCAGCACGATCACGCCGACGATCAGCAGCGGAATGCCGACGGCGGGGTTCCAGGCAAAGGCGGACACGAGGGGCAGCGTCATCATGGTTTCCTCAAGACTTCTTCACGAGCTCAGGCGGCGCCGGCCAGTTTAGCCGCTTCGGCCAGATCCACCTGCACCAATCGCGACACGCCCGGCTCGCGCATGGTCACGCCGCACAACTGGTGGGCCGCTTCCATGGCGGCCTTGTTGTGGCTGATGAAGATGAACTGCACCTTCTCGCTCATCTCGCGCACCACGTTGGAGAAGCGCCCCACGTTGGCTTCATCCAGCGGCGCGTCCACCTCATCGAGCAGGCAGAACGGCGCCGGGTTGAGGCCGAAGATGGCGAACACCAGCGCGACCGCGGTCAGCGCCTTTTCGCCGCCGGACAGCAACGAAATGTTGGACGGTCGCTTGCCTGGCGGCCGCGCCATGATCGACACGCCGGTGCTGAGCAGGTCGTCGCCGGTGAGTTCCAGGTAGGCGTGGCCGCCGCCGAACAGGCGCGGGAACAGTTCCTGCACGCCGGCGTTGACCTTCTCGAAGGTTTCCTTGAAAAGCATGCGGGTCTCGCGATCGATCTTCTTGATCGCACCCTCCAGCGTTTCCATTGCATCGGTCAGGTCGGTGAGCTGGTTGTCGAGATAGGTCTTGCGCTCGCTCTGCTCGGCATGTTCCTGGATCGCGGCCAGGTTGACCGGCTCCAGCCGCACGATCTTCTGGCCGATATCGACCAGCTGCTGACGCCACTGCGCGGCGTCGACGTCTTCGGGCAACTCGGCCAACAGCGGTTCGAGCTCGAGCCCGGAACCGGTGATCGCCTCGGCCAGTTGCTCGGCGCGCAATTGCAGCGCTTGGGCTGCGAGGCGCTTTTGCGACAAGCCTTCGCGCAGCGCGGACAGCCCCTGCTCGGCCAACTGGCGCTGTTGTTCGAGCTTGCGGAACTCGATGTCGCAATCTTCCAGTGCGCGGCGTGCCTCGACCAGTTGCTTGTCGACCAGCAGGCGCTGGTCGAGGTAAGTCTGCCGCTCGGCTTCCAGTTCGGCGATGGGATCGGAACCGGCCGCGAGCTGCTCGGCAATCTCGCCACGACGCGCTTCGATCTGGCGCAACTGGGTGTCCATGCGCGCCAGCGACTGTTCCAGCGACGCCAGCGAGGAACGCTTGGACTCCAGCGAAAGCGCCAACGCGTGTGATTGGTCGGCCGCCTCGCGCGCGTTCATGCGTGCTTCCTCGCGCGCCTCCAGCAAGGCGCGGCGCTCGTTCTCCAGCTCGCGGCGCTGGTCCTCCAGATCGCCCATGTGGTTGACCGACTCGTCCAGCCGCGCACGCGCTTCGCGGGTCTGGCCCTGCATCTCGTCGATCTGCTCGATCAGGGCCGACAATTCGCCAGCCACTTTCTCTGCGCGGGCGCGAGCCGTTTCCACCTTGCCGCGGTGGCTTTGCAACTGGCCGGCCAACTCGGACTGACGGCGATGTGCGTTGTACAGCTCGCGCTGCGCATCGTCACGAGCGCGCTCGGCCTCGAACTTGCTCGTGCGCAGCAGCTCCAGTTGTTCGCCGGCTTCTTCCAGTTGCGCTTCCAGCGTGGCGACCTGTTCGGTCAGCGTACGCAGCTCGCGTTCGCGCGCCAGCACGCCGACCTGGTTGCCCTGCGCCCGACGCACGCGCGCCCAGTGCGAGGCCAGCCATTCGCCACCACGGGTGATGACGGACTGCCCGGCGTCGAGCGAGCCGACCCGTTGGCGTGCTTCATCCAGCGTGTCGGCGGTCTGCACGCGAGCCAGCAGCTGCAGCGCCGAGACCGGACCACGCACACGCGCCGCCAGCGTGCCGGCAGCACCGGGCTCGCCCGGCTCGGCATGCAGCAAGGCGATATCGGCCTCGCCGAGATCGTTGAATTCGGCGGCCAGCGCCACCGGGTCGTCGACCAGCACCCCGTCGAGCAGGCCGGCCAGCACGGTTTCCACTGCCGCTTCCCAACCGGCATCCACCTGCAGCGAAGCACCGAGGCGGCGCGCCTTGTCCAGGCCGAGCTTGCCCAGCCATTCGCTGGCGGCACTTTCTTCCTGACCCAGCGCCGCGGTCTGCAGCGCTTCCAGCGAGGCCTGTCGACCCCGGGCTGTCTGCAGTTGCTGGCGCGCTTCGTTCAACGAGGACTGCAGCTGGCGTTCTTCATCGAGGATCTTCTCGTGATTGCCCTTGTGCTGATCGAGCAGGCTGCCCAGCGACTCGACGCGCTCGCGCTGGGTCTCGTGCTCCTGGCCGAGCTGTTCGGCGGCGGCATCGAGGGCAGCGACATCGGTAGCTTTCTGTTCCGTCTCCAGCGCTTCGCGTCGGCGGCCGAGATCGAGCGCCTGGCGATCGAGATAGTTGAGCTTGGTGCGCTCCACTTCCGCAGCGCGGTTGGATTCGCCAGCCGTGCGTGTATGCGTGTCCCAGCGCTGCTGCCAATCGGCCAGCTTCGCTTCGGTGCTGCGCTGGGCCTCGGCGGTGTCGTCCTGCATCTGCTGCAGGGCTTCCAGCTTCGGCTCGCCCTCGGCCAGCGCCATGCGCAGCGCCTCGGTCTGTTGTCGATCCGCACCGATGTGCTCGGCCAGCTCGGCGTGCTCACGCTCGACCTCGGTCTGCGCACGCACCAGGCGCTCGGCATTTTCCTTGTTGTGGCGCACCTGCTGCTCGACACGGGCGATCTCGGCACCGACCTTGTATACGTCGGCCTGCACGGCGTTCAGGTGCTCACTGGCGCCATTGTGACGCTCGCGCACACTTTCCAGTTGCGCCTCGATCTGGCGCTGGCCGGCAAGCTGTTTCTCGATCTCGATCTCGGCGGCGGACAGGCCTTCGCCCTCGCCGTCGTGCTGGCTCTTCAGCGCCCGGTATTCCAGCGCACGCAGTTCGGCTTCCTTGCGCGTCTGCTCTTCCTTCAGCGCCTTCCAGCGCTCGGCCGCACGGGCCTGGCGGTTCAGATGCTCAAGCTGTTTGTCCACCTCGTCGCGCACGTCCTTCACGCGGTCGAGATTCTCGCGGGTCGACTTGATGCGGCTCTCGGTTTCCTTGCGGCGCTCCTTGTACTTGGAGATGCCGGCCGCCTCTTCCAGATGCGTGCGCAGCTCTTCCGGATGCGCCTCGATGATCTGCGAGATCATGCCCTGCTCGATGATCGAGTAGCTGCGCGGGCCCAGGCCAGTGCCGAGAAACAGGTCGGTGATGTCGCGACGACGGCAACGTGCACCGTTGAGGTAGTACGACGACTGTCCGTCGCGGGTGACCTGGCGCTTCACCGAGATTTCGGCGTACTGGCCGTATTCGCCCTGGATCGAGCCGTCGGCGTTGTCGAAGATCAGCTCCACCGTGGCCTGGCCCACCGGCTTGCGCGAGGTGGAGCCGGAGAAGATCACGTCGGTCAGCGAATCGCCACGCAAGCGGCTGGCCGCGCTCTCGCCCATCACCCAGCGCACCGCGTCGATGATGTTGGACTTGCCGCAACCGTTCGGCCCCACCACGCCCGTCATGTTGGCGGTCAGGTGCAGCGTGGTCGGATCGACGAAGGACTTGAATCCGGCAAGTTTGATGGTGGTGAGACGCATGAAATGTCCGTGGAAAGAATCAGATACGGCTGGCGTGCAGGACAGCCAGCCAAGTGTCCCGGATCAGGCCCGTATCGGCAAATGGTCGTGCCTGCGCACGGCCACCACGACACCCGCCAAGTTACTGAACATGAACGATCTGTCCATTTTGCAGCACCCTGTAACGAGCTTGCGCGGCACTATCGAAACGGACCGATGGAACAAACAGGGGAAGCAGGGTACGCAGGTCCGGCGTGCCCCGGAAAATCGACAGGTAACCGGGCACGGCGGCGTTTTCGAAGACCGGGCGCGGATTTCGGATCACCGCAAGCCCTTGCCGCAAGTGCGCCAGATAGGCATGCGATTCAGCCATCAGCCACAGGTTGCTCCAGGTCGCATGACGGCTCGTCCGAATATCGGAGGCATTCAGCCCGGCAAAAGCCAGCACCGCGAGGAATCCCGCCGACCAGGCCACCTTTCTGCCCGTTGCGGAGGTCGGAACAAATGCTGTGCGCGCCCACCAGATCCCGATGAACAGCACCGCCAAATGGAGTTCCTCGTATCCGAACCGATATTGGTGCGGAGACATCAGTCCGAACAAGGCGATGCGATTGGACATGACGATCGGCAGGTTGTCGAGCATCAGTACCAGCAGCAAGGCCGGCAACACCTTCCAGCCTCCACGCCGCCGGCCAACGCCCCACAACAGCATTGCCAAGCCTGCCGCGAGCATCGTGGCCAGCTGCCACGACCAACCGTGCGCGGGGACGTCGCGAGCCGTTTCCACACCGATGCCGGATGCCCCGGCGAACAGCACCTTCACGAACTCCAGGTCCGCCCTGAGAGCCGGCATCAGGGACGCTTGGGCGCTGCCGGGGTGAAGCAGGAGATAGACAAGCACATAGATACCGGATCCCACCACCAGCAATAGCGGCGGCCGCGCATGATGCAGCAGACGTTCGCGGAAGCGCTGTTCCCCGGCCAGATACCCTGCGACAAGCATGTGCAGGGGAATCATCACTGCCTTTTCGTAAAACCCGAAAGCCAGCACGAATGCCAATGCGGCCATCCACAAGTGGCGCGAACGTCCGCCCTTCAACCACGCCAGGTAATGGTAGATGGCGCACATGTCGAAAAAGACATAGGGCACCCGATGTTCGGCATGCGCCCACCAGGCCAGACCGTAGATCACCAGCCCCGACGCGGCATAACCACACACCAGCAGGCCGCCCGACTTGTCCAGGCCAAGCAAGCGCAGGCTGGCGGCAAGATAGACCAGCGTCCCCACATGGAATGCCAGCATCACCGCAACCGCCACCCCGAACGCCATCGGGTCGACGTGGTACACCAGCCAGCTGAGCAGGCGATGCAACGGCACGTAGTGCACATCGGTGGGCATCAGCACGAACTGCCAGAAACCCGTGTGCTGCATCAGGACCAGGTTGTCCAGATCGTCATTGCTGAAATCGCTGTAACGCAACAGATACCAGGCGGTATAGACAACCAGCAGGACCAGCAAGCCGAGGGTTGCTGCCCGGGCGGCACGTTCCCAGGCGAATCCGTCGCGGGGCCGGTCCGGCATCGTTCACTCCTCGATTGGCGAATCAGACTGCAACAGGCGACTCACTCCGGCCATGCCGCGCTCAGGGCGCCTTGGCATCGATGGACAGGGCGTGAATGCCATCGTTCATCAGGTCATCCAGGGCAGCGTAGACCATGCGATGCCGTTTCACCGGCAGCATGCCCGTGAAGGCTGCGCTGACCATGCGCACATGGAAATGCCCCTTGCCGGCATTAGCGTGCCCGGCGTGTTTGTGGCCCTCGTCCAGCACGTCCAGTTCGACGGGCGCCAGCGCCGCGATCAGGCGCTGGCGGATCTCGTCGACCATAGGCTCGCTCACGGCAGGACCTTGCGGAACGGCTTGATCTCCACGTCCGCATACACGTCAGCGGCCACGTAGGGGTCGGCCTTGGCCCAGGTTTCGGCGTCGGCCTGGCTGGCGAACTCGGCAATGATCAGGCTGCCGGTGAAGCCGGCCGGACCGGGATTTTCCGATTCGATCGCAGGAAACGGACCCGCCAGCAGCATGCGCCCTTCGTTCTGCAAGGCATTCAGTCGCTCCAGATGCGCGGGCCGCGCCGCCATGCGCTTGTCGAGGGAACCGGGATGATCCTTGGCGATGATGGCAAACCACATGATGCAGACTCCGTAGCTGGGGCGATTCACCATTTTACCCGACTGCGCCCTGTCGCACGGGATTCCGGAAAATCATCACCCGGAGGCTTTCGGACCAAGGCGTCCGGTCGGCGCCCGACGGCCTTCCGCCGGAGTGGCATCCTGAAACGCCGAAGGCCCGCACGCGGCGGGCCTTCGGGGCTTGCGTCATCCGCAAATTCAGCCTTCCGGCCGCATGTACGGGAACAGCAGCACGTCGCGGATCGAGGCCGAGCCGGTAAGCAGCATCACCAGCCGGTCGATGCCGATGCCGAGGCCGCCGGTGGGCGGCAGGCCCACCTCCAGCGCGCGGATGTAGTCGGCGTCGAAGTGCATCGCCTCGTCGTCGCCGGCGTCCTTGGCTTCCACCTGGGCCTTGAAACGGGCGGCCTGGTCTTCCGGATCGTTCAATTCGGAGAAGCCGTTGGCCAGTTCCTTGCCGTTGACGAACAACTCGAAGCGGTCGGTGATGCCCTTGTCGCTGTCGTTCTCGCGCGCCAGCGGCGAAACCTCGACCGGATGCTGGGTGATGAAGGTGGGCTGGATCAGGGTGTGCTCCACCGTCTTCTCGAAGATTTCCAGCAGCAGTTTGCCCCAGCCGTAACCGTCCTTGACCTGCACGCCGAGACGTTTCGCATGCGCAGCCATCGCCGCGCGGTCGCGCAATTCCTCGCGCTTGATGTCGGGGTTCAGCTCCAGCACCGCATCTTCCATCGTCCAGCGGCGGAAAGCCGGGCCCACGTCGACCTGCGCGCCATCCCAGGTCAATTCGGTGCTGCCGATCACCGCCTTGGCCGTCTCGCGGATCACGCTCTCGGTAAGGTCCATGATCTCGTTGTAGGTGGCGTACGCCTGGTACAACTCGAGCATGGTGAACTCGGGGTTGTGCCGGGTCGACACGCCCTCGTTGCGGAAGTTGCGGTTGATCTCGTAGACGCGGTCGAAGCCGCCGACCACCAGGCGCTTGAGGTACAGCTCCGGCGCCACGCGCAGGTAGAGATCCATGTCCAGCGCGTTGTGGTGGGTGATGAAGGGCTTGGCCGTGGCACCGCCGGGGATGACGTGCATCATCGGCGTTTCCACCTCCATGAAGCGGCGCGGCGCGGCCTCCAGCCACTGGCGGATGAAGCCGATGATGCGCGAGCGCTTCTGGAAGGTGTCGCGCGCTTCCTCGGTGACGATCAGGTCGACATAGCGCTGGCGATAGCGCTGCTCGACGTCGGCCATGCCGTGATGCTTGTCCGGCAGCGGGCGCAGGCTCTTGGTCAGCAGGCGCAGCTGATCCGTCTTGATCGACAATTCGCCGGTCTTGGTACGCATCAGCACGCCTTCGGCGCCCACGATGTCGCCCATGTCCCAACCCTTGAAGGCGTCGTAGACCTCGCCCACGGTGCCGGCATGCACGAACAGCTGGATGCGCCCGGTCATGTCCTGCAACTGCACGAAACTGACCTTGCCCTGCACGCGCTTGAGCACGATGCGACCAGCCACCTTGACCCGACGCGCCGAGGCCTCGATCGCTTCGGCCGTATGCACCTCACGGTCGGCGAACTCGTCCTGCAGGTCACCGGCAAAGCTGTCGACCTTGAAGTCGTTGGGGAAGGCGATGCCCTGCCCGCGCAACGCTTTCAGTTTCTCGCGACGCTCGGCGATCAGCTTGTTCTCGTCGATGATCGGGGTATCGGTGGCTTCGCTCATGGGGCTTCCGTGGTGGCCGGCGCGCTCACGTCGGCTGATGCTGATTTTCTTGTGGAGTGACTCGATATTTCCGTTCGTGCCGAGCGTAGCTTGCGACAACGGGCGGGGTCGAAGCGCCAGGCGGCGCGGCCCTTCGACTCCACCCCTGCGGGCCTGCGCTCGGGGCGAACGGGATCATGCTGAAAACCCGGGCGATCAACCGCCCTTGCCAAACACCTTCTTTGTTGCGTCCTTGGTGGCTTCCCAGCCTTCTTTCGCGCCGTGACCAATGGCGATGCCGGCCTTTTTCGCACCATGGCCGATGCCTACGCCGGCCTCCTTGGCGCCGTGTCCGACCTTTTTCGCCACGCGGCGGGTCGCATGACCCACGTCGCGGGCACCATCGGCCACACCATGGCCTACGGTTTTCGCATCCTGCTTGACGTCCTGGCCGAAGCCTCCCGGGCTGGCCTGCGCCACCACGCCGTACGTCGCGAGTAGCGCGCCGGCGATCAGGATGCCGCAGATCTTCTTGCTGTTCATGGCATGACTCCCGTTCGGTAAGAGCTAAGGAAAACGGATCAACACTTACGCATCCGCACGTTTGGAACCGGCCTCCAGGCCGGACTTCAAGCTGGCCTCGATGAATTCGTCCAGGTCGCCGTCCAGCACCTTCTGCGTATCGGTGCGCTCGACGCCCGTACGCAGGTCCTTGATGCGGCTCTGGTCCAGCACATAGTTGCGGATCTGACTGCCCCAGCCGATGTCGGACTTGGTCGCTTCCAGCGCGTCCCGCTCGGCATTGCGCTTCTGCATCTCCAGCTCGTACAGCTTGGCGGCCAGCATCTTCATCGCGGTGTCGCGGTTCTGGTGCTGGCTGCGGCCAGTCTGGCAGGCCACCACGGTATTGGTCGGGATATGCGTGATGCGCACCGCCGACTCGGTCTTGTTGACGTGCTGGCCGCCGGCGCCGGATGAACGATACACGTCGGTGCGCAGATCGGCCGGGTTGATGTCGATCTCGATGCTGTCATCGACTTCCGGCGACACGAACACCGAGGTGAAGCTGGTATGCCGGCGGTTGTCCGAATCGAACGGCGACTTGCGCACCAGCCGGTGCACGCCGATCTCGGTCTTCAGCCAGCCGTAGGCGTAGTCGCCCTCGACGCGGATGGTGGCGGACTTGATGCCGGCCACGTCGCCGCCGCTGGCTTCCATCAGCTCGGCCTTCCAGCCGCGCGACTCGCACCAGCGCAGGTACATGCGCAGCAGCATTTCGGCCCAGTCCTGCGCCTCGGTGCCGCCGGCGCCGGCCTGGATGTCGACGAAGGCGTTGCAGGCATCCATCTTGCCCGAGAACATGCGCTGGAATTCCAGCTTGTCGACCTTCGATTCAAGCTTGGCCAGGTCGTCGATCACCGATTGGGCGGTTTCGTCATCG
The DNA here is from genome assembly GCF_900114325.1 of Rhodanobacter glycinis. Taxonomy (GTDB): domain Bacteria; phylum Pseudomonadota; class Gammaproteobacteria; order Xanthomonadales; family Rhodanobacteraceae; genus Rhodanobacter_A; species Rhodanobacter_A glycinis. The sequence continues at coordinate 19,622 of NZ_FOSR01000007.1, read as the reverse complement.
CTGTCCGCGACGGCCATGTCCAGCAGCTCGTCGGCATCGGTGAGGCCGGCAGTGAGCGTGTCGATGCCATCGACCACGGTATGCAGGCGGGCGCGTTCGCGGCCCAGTTCCTGCGCGCGCGGCGGATCGTCCCAGACAGTGGGACTCTCCAGTTCGCGGGTTACTTCCTCAAGGCGTTCGCTCTTGGAAGCGTAGTCAAAGATACCCCCTAAGCGACTCGACGCGGCCCCGAAGGTCCGCAATCTGCGCATGGATGGGATTGGTCTCGATCATGGTCGGAATCATGGGGAAAACGGCCGTCCATGGTAGCAGAGCGCATGCCGGCGAGGCATGCGCCCGGATAAACGGACCGCCGTGCGAGCGGACCCGTTTCAGCCCACGGCGTGCTCGTGCACCCCCTTCACCGCCCGGCCGGACGGATCGGCCGCATTGGCGAACGCGGGATCCCACGCCAGCGCGGCCGGCGACGAACAGGCAATCGACTTGCCACTCGGCACCGTGGCGGCGCAAGCCTCACCCGGGTAGTGCTGTTCGAAGATGCGGCGATAGAAATACGCCTCCTTGGTGGCCGGCGTGTTGAACGGATAACGCGCCGCGGCCGCGGCGAATTCACGATCGCTCACCGATTGCTCGGCATGCGCCTTCAAGCCATCGATCCAGCCATAGCCGACGCCGTCGCTGAACTGCTCCTTCTGCCGCCACAGAATCTCCTTCGGCAACGCGCCCTCGAAGGCTTCGCGCAACACGGCTTTCTCGATCCTGCCCTGCCCGGCCATCTTGTATTTCGCATCCATGCCCATCGCCACGTCGATGAACTCCAGGTCGAGGAACGGCACCCGCGCCTCGACGCCCCAGGCCATCATCGACTTGTTGGCACGCAGGCAATCGTAGCTGTGCAAGGCATCCAGCTTGCGCACGGTTTCCTCGTGGAAAGCTTCGGCGGACGGTGCCTTGTGGAAGTACAGGTAGCCGCCGAAGATCTCGTCCGAGCCCTCACCGGACAGCACCATCTTCACGCCCATCGCCTTGATCCGCCGCGCCAGCAGGTACATCGGCGTGGCCGCGCGGATGGTGGTGACGTCGTAGGTCTCGATATGGCGGATCACCTCCGGCAGCGCGTCCAGCCCTTCCCAGAAGGTGTAGACGAAACCGTGATGCACGGTGCCCAGCGCATCGGCGGCCACCTGCGCGGCGGCCAGGTCGGGCGAGCCTTCCAGCCCGATCGCGAAGGAATGCAGGCGCGGCCACCAGGCCTCGCTGCGATCGTTGTCTTCGACCCGCTCGCGCGCGAAATGCGCGGCACAGGCGGCGACCAGCGAGGAATCCAGGCCGCCGGACAACAACACGCCGTACGGCACGTCGGTCATCAACTGGCGATGCACAGCCTGCTCGAACGCCTGGCGCAATTCGGCTGGCGTCGGCGTATGGCCCTGCGTCGCCGCGTACTCGCGCCATGGCTTGCTGTAGTAGCGGCGCAGTTCGCCGCTGGCGCTGTCGTAAACGTGGCCCGGCGGGAAAGCCGACACATCCGCGCACACGCCTGCCAATGCCTTCATTTCCGAGGCCACGCACAGCCGCCCCTGCGCGTCGTGGCCCCAGTACAGCGGACACACCCCGATCGGGTCACGCGCGATCAGGTAACGCTTCGCCTCGCCATCCCACAGAGCGAAGGCGAAGATGCCGTTGAGTTGTTCCACGAAGTCGGCGCCCACATCGCGATACAGCGCGTTGATCACTTCGCAGTCCGACCCGGTGGTGAAGTCGTAATCACTGGCTTCACGCAACTCGCGGTGGTTGTAGATTTCGCCGTTCACCGCCAGCGCCAGCGCGCCGTCGCGTGAACGCAACGGCTGCGCGCCACTGGCCGGGTCGACGATGGCCAGGCGCTCGTGCACCAGGATCACCCCGGCATCGACAAACACGCCACTCCAGTCCGGCCCTCGATGACGCTGGCGCTGCGACAGTTCCAGCGCCTGCCGGCGCAACGCGGACAGGTCGTCGCCTGGCTGCAAGTCGAACATCCCGAAGATCGAACACATGATTGAAACCCCTCCGTTGTTTTTGAAAGTCGGCCATGGATGGCCGGTTTGTCTTTGCGCGGATGGATTCGCGCCATAGTTACCGCAAGTCGGCCATGGATGGCCGGGGTTGCTCTTGCGTGGATGGATCCACGCACGGGTAAGGCGCGCAGAAAAAGAGAAGGCCCGCACTGGGCGGGCCTTCGTCGCGTATGTTTCGTGGAAACTTGAAGCTACGCGCGGGCCCGCCAACGATTGGCGTTATTGTTCGCGCGATTATTGTTGACGGCCGGCACGAAGCTCTGCGCGGAAAGCGCAGTGACGTTCGGGAAGCAGGCAGTCAACGTGGTCATGCGTCGACTAGAACAGATTGGACGTCCATCTGCAAGTGACCATCCGGACTAACCTCCATCATCCACCCGCGGCTCACTGATCCAGCGCCGGGCCGTTTCCAGCTCGGCGTTGGCGAACAGGCGGAAATCCGCCGGCATGGCAAACCCCATGGCGGTGGCGGTCATGCGCAGCCACGCCACGTCGGTGACCAGCGCCACCCGGTCCCAGCCGCTGAAATGGCGCAAACCCAGCTTCGCGTCGTCCCACATCGCCCCCGGGTCGAAACCGGTGAAATCATCGCCGGCGTGGTACAGCAGGCGCAGCTTGCGGTTGAGCGAGAAAGCGGCCTCGATATCGGGCACGATCACGCGCTCGTAATCGTCGGCCGTCACCTGTCCGCGCGCCCGGAATCCCAACGCACCGGCCGGCAGGTTTTCCAGTTGTTCGATCATGGCTTGCTCCGCTTGGCGACTACCTGCAGCGAAGCATAATCCCCGTCACTGAAAGCGTGTGCGAAATCGCCATGGAGGCTCACGCGTGCTTAACGCCCAGCCGCGTTGGCTGCGATATTCAATCCGCAACCGGCTCCATGTGCCGCAGCAACAAACGTGCGCTTTCGCGCCCTTGCCAGTCGTTGATGCCCAGCTCGTAGACGGCGCGCATGCGCTGCGGCGGTGGCTGACCGTGATAGGCATTGAACATCACAGCCTCCTGCAGTGCGCCGTCGCGGGGATCGCGCAATTGCAGTCGCAAGTGGGTTTCGCCCATCACCTTCCAACTGGCGCACTCGAACACGTTGTCGAACAGCGGCTCGGGGAAGGCTTGTCCCCACGGCCCGGCATCACGCAATTGGCGCGCCAGTTCCAGCGTGAACCCGCCGGAGGGCAATTCGCCATCGGTATGCAATACGGCTTGCAAGTGTTCCGGCTCGATCATTTCGCGGGCCACCTCATCGAACGCAGCGGCAAAACGCGGGTAATTGGCCGCCTTCATGCTCAGTCCGGCAGCCATCGCATGACCGCCGAAGCGCTCGATCAACCCGGGATGACGGGCGTCGATCATGGCCAGCGCGTCACGCAGGTGGAAACCGGGAATGGAGCGACCCGAGCCGCGCAGGTGCTCTACATCGTCCTCGCTGGCTGAGGCGAACGCGATCACCGGACGATGCAGTCGCTCCTTCAGCTTCGATGCCACCAGCCCTACTACCCCGGCATGCCAGGAAGCCTCGTACAACGCCACGCCGACCGCCTCGATGCTCGCCACACCCACCACCATCAACTCGGCCTCGGCCACCATCGAGGCCTGCAATTCGCGGCGCTCGCGGTTGATGGCATCAAGCCGTTCCGCGTGGCGGCGCGCTTGTGCCGGGTCATCGGCAAGCAGGCATTCGACCCCAAGGCGCATGTCTTCCAGGCGGCCTGCCGCATTCAACCTTGGACCGACGCTGAAACCCAGGTCGCTGGAACACAAGGTGGCACGGCTGCGCTTGCCCACTTCGATCAGCGCATGGATCCCGGCACAGGCACGCCCTTGCCGAATGCGCTGCAGCCCTGCCTCGACCAGCACCCGGTTGTTGAAATCCAGCGGCACCAGATCGGCCACCGTGCCCAGCGCAACCAGGTCAAGCAAGGCCGAGAGATCGGGTTCGCCCTGCCCGAAAGCGCCCTGCTCGCGCAACTTCGCGCGCAAGCCCAGCAGCAGATAGAACATCACGCCGACGCCGGCCAGCATCTTGCTCGGGAACGGGTCGCCGACCAGGTTCGGATTGACGATGGCATCGCAGGCCGGCAGCTGCTCGCCGGGCAAGTGGTGATCGGTGACGATGACACGAATGCCACGCTCGCTTGCGGCCGCCACCCCAGCCACGCTGGCCACGCCGTTGTCGACGGTCACCAGCAATTGCGGCGTCGGTTGCAGTGACGCCACCAATGCGGGGGTAAGCCCGTAGCCGTGGATGAAACGGTTCGGCACCACGTAATCGACCTTGCGCGCGCCGAGCATGCGCAGGCCGCGCACGGCCACGGCCACGCCGGTGGCACCATCGCAATCGTAGTCGCCGGCAATCAGGATCGACCAATCGTCGCGGATCGCCTCGGCCAGCAAACCCACCGCCGCGGCCATGCCACCGAGCTCATGCGGCGACAGCAGGCGCTTGAGTCGATGCTCGACCTGTGCGGGCCCCAACACGCCGCGTGCGGCGTATACACGTTGCAGCACCGGATGCACTCCCATGCCCCAACCGACCGGTTCGCCCTGCGTGGCGCGGCGACGCAGTTCGAGGCGCATGACCGTGGCGTCGCTCAACGCCGGCTACCGCGCCAGAAGCGCCAGCGATGCCACGGCAGGTGCAGCCAGCGTTCGCCGCTGGCGAAGCTGATGCGCACGGTTTGTCGCTGCGCCAATGCCTGCAATCGCGGCCACCAGTCATGCTCGATGTCGGCCACCGGCAGATCCTGCAGGTCGACCAGCCAGCCTTCGCGCGCGGCGGCCACGCTGTCCGGCGTGCGCGGCTGATGCAATATCTTCGCGCGCTCGGCCAGCGCCGTCAGCAACACGTCGTCGCCGACCACGCCACCGAAACGGCTGCGCACCCGTGCCGGCAACGTCCCCGCGCCCCACAGCCACACACTGTTGACCGGCGGCTGGCCTGCCGCGCTGCGCGCCGCATTGCGCGGATGCTGATGCAACAGCACCTGCACCTCGTTGATCAGCACGCGCCAGCGACGCCCTTCGGCACCTTGCGGCAAGTGTTGATACAAGTCTTCGCCCAACGCCTGCTCCGGAGCGGCAAAATCGGGCAGTTCCAAGCCTGGAGAAAGCCGCAGGTGCCAGTGATCGGCCGCCGAGATTTCAAGCCGGACGCCGGCCTCGTCGAAGACCGGGCGCAAGGTATCGGCGAACTCGCGCGCCTCGTCCATCAGCAGCTGCATCTGTCCGCAAGCCAGCAGGCGCACGCCGGTCATGTCCGGCTGCACCCAGGACGGGTCGGCGCACAACCACGTCGCCTCACCCGCATCGCCGGCCAGCAACTCGCGGGTCAACGCGGCCACCGGCATCGGCGCTGCACCGCTGTCGAAATAACCGGCCAGTCCATCCAGGTAACCCTGCGGGCCCGCCTCCAGGCGATCCGACTGTGCCAGCCACCGGTGCAGCGGATGCGTCGGGTCGAAACGCCCCAAGGCGGGCAACCACAGCTCCAGCGGATGGATCACGGCAGCGCTCATCGACGATCCTCTTCAGGCTTCCAGCGACTCGTACAACTCCAGCCATTCCGCTTCCAGCGTTTCCTTCTCGCCGCGCAGCCGACCCTGCTGCTGACTCAGTTTCATCAGCTCGGCGGTTGAGCCGTTGTAGATGTCGGGATCGGCCAGCTTCGCCTCCAACGCCGTCAATTCGGCATCGATGGCGGCGACGCGCGTCTCGACCTTCTTCACGCGTTGGCGCGAGGCCTTGTCGTTCTCGCGCTGGAGCGCGGCCACCTTGCGCTCGTCAGCGGCATTCGCCTTCGTCTCAGGTGCGGAAACCTCGGCGGATGAGTTTTCCTGCCCCGCCTTGGCGGCCTTGGCCTTTTTCTTCGCCTTGCCGCCACGCGAACGCAGCCAGCGCGCATAGTCGTCCAAGTCGCCATCGAACGGCTCGACCACGCCGTCGGCCACGCGCCAGAAACTGTCGCAGACCATGCCAAGCAGGTGGCGGTCATGCGACACCAGCACCAGCGCGCCGTCGAAACCGGCCAAGGCGTCGGCCAACGCTTCGCGCATGTCCAGATCGAGATGGTTGGTCGGTTCGTCGAGCAGCAGCAGGTTCGGTTTGTCCCACGCGATCAGCGCCAGCGCGAGGCGCGCACGCTCGCCGCCGGAAAAGCCGTCCACCGATTCGAACGCCCGCTCGCCGGCAAAATTCCAACCGCCCAGAAAATCACGCAAGACTTGCGCGGCCACGCCGGGGGCCTTGTCCTGCAGGTGGTTGAACGGGCTGGAACCCGCGTGCAGGCTTTCCACCGTGTGCTGGGCGAAATAACCGATTTTGAGATCCTTGTGCGCCTTGCGCTCACCCGCCAGCGGCTCCAGTTCGCCGACCAGGGTCTTGACCAGGGTGGACTTGCCCGCGCCGTTGGGCCCGAGCAGGCCGATGCGTTCGCCGGCCTCAAGGCGGAAGCGGACATCCCCCAGCACCACCTTGGCCTCCGTGGATGCCGCGCCCTGCCCCTCGTCACCCACGGAACCGGCCGGGTATCCGGCCACGACGTCCTCGATCTGCAACATCGAATCGGGCACGCGATCGGGCTGCGCGAACTGGAAGTGGAACGAGCGCTCGGCACGCACCGCCTCGGTGCCGGCCATCTTTTCCAGCCGCTTCATGCGCGACTGCGCCTGCTTGGCCTTGCTCGCCTTGGCCTTGAAGCGATCGATGAAAGACTGCAGGTGCGCGCGTTCGGCCTGCTCGCGTTCGTGGGCGATCTGCTGCTGGCGCAGTTGCTCGGCACGCAGGCGTTCGAACGCGCTGTAATTGCCGGCATAGAGCTTGGCACCGCCACCATCGAGATGCAGCGTGTGGTCGATCACGCCGTCCAGGAATTCGCGATCGTGCGAAATGATCAGCAAGGTGCCCTGGTAGCGGCGCAGCCATTCCTCCAGCCACAGCACGGCGTCGAGGTCGAGATGGTTGGTCGGTTCGTCCAGCAGCAGCAACTCGGACGGCGCCATCAGCGCGCGGGCCAGGTTGAGGCGCACGCGCCAGCCACCGGAGAACTCCTTCACCGCGTATTCGTGCGTTTCCGGCGCAAAGCCCAGGCCGTGCAACAAGCGACCGGCCCGCGCCCGCGCGTCGTAGCCATGCAGTTCCTCGATGCGGTGATGCGCCCGGGCCATTGCCTCGGTGTCGCCGCGCTCCTGCGCATCGGCCTCATCGCGCAAGGCAGCGGCAAGTTCCTCGTCGCCACCCAGCACATATTCGATGGCCGGATCGGGCAGCATCGGGGTTTCCTGGGCCACCGAGGCCAGGCGCAGCTTCGCCGGCAGGTCGAGGTCGCCCGCGTCAGCCTCCACCTGCCCTTGCAGGGCGGCAAACAGGCTGGACTTGCCGCAACCGTTGCGGCCGATGACACCCAGTCGCCAGCCACTCTGGATCACCAGGTCGATATCGGAAAGCAGCAGGCGACTGCCGCGGCGCAGGGCAAAATGGCGGAACGCAATCATCTCAAGGGCACTTCAATCGACAGGCTGGCCGCACATGATAACGGTTGCGGGCGTCACATCTGTCGCAACTGCCCGTGGATCGCCACAATCACTTCTGCTACAACGATTGCCGCATCGCCTTGCGCGGAGAGGGGACCATGTTCAAGCACCGTTTCAGCCTGCCCTTGCTGGCAGCACTCGCTTTTGGCGCCGGCAGCCTTGCCGTGCCGCAGACGGCTCACGCCGACAACCTGCTGATCCATCGGGTCCAGCAGGAAAAGGGGCTGCACCTGCCCGAACGCGGCCTGACCATGGGCCAGGTCGAAAAGCGCTATGGCACGCCCTTGCGCAAGCTGCAGCCGCGCGGCGGCGATACCCGGCGGCACCCGGTCATCAAGCGCTGGGAGTACGCCCACTACATCGTCTATTTCGAGCACGACCACGTGATCCACTCCGTGCTCAACACGCCGGCCGGCAACAACCTGCATCCGGCTTCGGCGAAGTAAGCCCCGCCAGAGTCAGCGTCACGGCACGCACAAAGCCCCGGACTTCGGCCGGGGCTTTGTGCTGTTGCGCGCCGACATTGCTATTCAGCGCAAGCGCCTGCCCATAAACTGTCGTGCCCTGCCCCGATGTCGATGCGAGCACGATCATGACCCCATCCACGAACCTGCGCCTGCCTGCCGAGTGGGAGCCGCAATCCGGCGTGCTCATCGCATGGCCCCACGCCGGTACCGATTGGGCCGAGCGGCTGGCCGAGGTGGAAACCACCTACGTGGCGCTGGCTGCCGCGGTGACGCGCTTCGAACCGCTGGTCATCGTGGTGGCCGATGCCGCGGTGCACGCACAGGCCGAAACCCTGTTGCGCGAGGCCCGCGTCGAGCTCGCACGAGTGCGTTTCGTCGAGTTGCCCTATGACGACACCTGGCTGCGCGACTCCGGCCCGATCACCCTGAAGGGTGGCGACACTACTGATTCCCGGCCCGATTTCCAGCTCACCGACTTCCGCTTCACCGGCTGGGGCGGCAAGTTCGGCGCCGAACAGGACGACGCGCTGGTGGCCGGACTGGTCGACGCCGGCGTGTTCGGCCATGCCGCGCACAAACGCATCGACTGGGCGCTGGAAGGCGGCGGCATCGAAAGCGATGGCGCCGGCACCATCCTCACCACTTGGCGCTGCCTGGTACAGCGCCACCCGGAACAGTCACGCAAGGAGATGAGCGCGATCCTGCGCGACGGCCTGCACGCCGAGCGCGTGCTGTGGCTGGATTACGGCTACCTCGAAGGCGACGACACCGACGCCCATATCGACACCCTCGCCCGCTTCGCGCCGGGCGAGGGCATCGTGTTCCAGGCCTGCGCCAACGCCAGCGATCCACACCACGACGAACTGCAGCGCATGGCCGCCGAGCTGGCCGCGCTGCGGACCGCCGACGGCCGTCCCTACCAGTTGCACCCGTTGCCGTGGGCGCAACCGATCCTCGACAACGGGCGCCGGCTCGCCGCGTCCTACGCGAACTACCTGATCGTCAATGGTGCCGTCCTGGTGCCGGCTTACGGCGACACGGCCGATGACGAGGCCGCGCGCATCATCGGCACCGCGCATCCCGGCCGCGAGATCGTGCAGGTGCCGTGCCGCCCGCTGATCTGGCAGAACGGCAGCCTGCATTGCATCACCATGCAACTGCCCGGCGGGCTGAACCCGGCCGGCATCGGCTAAACTCGCACCACTGGAATGCCCCCGAGACCGGAATGCCGATGACCCGCAAGACCCTCAAGGTCGCGCTGCTGCAGGAAACCGACCGCGGCAGCCGCGACGCCAACCTCGATGCCATCGAAGCCGGCCTGCGCGAAGCGGCCAAGGCAGGGGTCGAGCTGGTATTGCTGCAGGAACTGCACAACGGACCGTATTTCTGCCAGCACGAGTCGGTGGACGAATTCGACCGGGCCGAATCGATTCCCGGTCCGAGCACCGAGCGCATCGGCAAGCTGGCCGCGGAGCTGAAACTGGTGGTGGTCGCCTCGCTGTTCGAGAAGCGCGCCGCAGGCCTGTATCACAACACCGCCGTGGTGTTCGACCGCTCGGCCGCCATCGCCGGCAAGTACCGCAAGATGCATATCCCGGACGATCCGGCGTTCTACGAGAAGTTCTACTTCACGCCCGGCGACCTCGGCTTCGATCCGATCGACACCTCGGTGGGCCGCCTCGGCGTACTGGTGTGCTGGGACCAGTGGTATCCGGAAGCGGCACGGCTGATGGCGCTGGCCGGCGCCGAGCTGCTGCTGTATCCGACCGCCATCGGCTGGGACCCGAACGACGCGCAGGACGAGAAAGACCGCCAGCGCGAGGCGTGGATCACAGTGCAACGCGGCCACGCCGTAGCCAACGGCTTGCCGCTGCTGGCCTGCAACCGCACCGGCCACGAACCCGATGTGTCCGGCGTGGGCGATGGCATCCGTTTCTGGGGTTCCAGCTTCGTCGCCGGACCGCAGGGCGAATTCCTTGCGCAAGCCGGCACCGATCAGCGCGAACTGCTGGTCGTCGAGATCGACATGCAGCGCAGCGAACACGTGCGGCGGATCTGGCCGTTCCTGCGCGACCGCCGCATCGATGCCTACCACGACTTGCTCAAGCGCTTCCGCGACTGATTTTGAGTTGATCATTGCTACGACCATCCCTGGTCGGGGGAGTCAAACGGCTGGCCGCCCCTGGCCGCGCGCCTCAACACGCGATGATCACCGTCCCGTCGCGAGAATCAAACGAGTGATCCACCCGGGCCACGCGCCTCACTTGCTTCGTGCGAAGCGCGTCCCCATGCTTGGAAAATCCCCATGACCGGCACGTCTTCCGCATGAGTGTTCCCGAAACCGCCCTGCCACTGCCCACCGCACTTGCCGACCAACCGATCGAGCGCGTGCAACGCGACGGCGTCGAATACGTGGTGCTGGGCACGGCGCATGTCTCGCGCAGCAGCATGGAAGCGGTGGAGGCACTGCTCGAACACGAACATTTCGATGCGGTGGCGGTGGAGCTGTGCGACAGCCGCGCGCAGGGCATGCGCAATCCCGAAGCGTTCAAGCAGATGGACCTGTTCCAGGTCATTCGCCAGGGCAAGACCGGTATGGTCGCCGCCAGCCTGGTGCTGTCCTCGTTCCAGAAGCGGCTGGCCGACCAGTACGGCATCGAACCCGGCGCCGAGATGAAGGCGGCGATGGACGGCGCCGATCAACGCGACCTGCCACTGTGGCTGGTCGATCGCGAAGTCGGCACCACCCTGAAGCGCGCGTGGCACAGCGTCGGATTCTGGCAACGTTTCGGCCTGCTCGGCGGCATGCTCGCCAGCGTGTTCGAGCGCGAGAACATCGACGAGGGCGAGATCGAGAAGCTCAAGCAAGGCGACATGCTGGAGAGCGCCTTCAGCGAATTCGCCAGCGAGTCGGAACCGCTCTACCGCAGCCTGATCGCCGAACGCGATGCCTACATGGCCGCACGTCTGCGCGAAGAAGCCACGCTTTCGGCCACCACCGAACCGCGCCGCGTGCTGGTGGTCATCGGTGCCGGCCACCTCAAGGGCCTGTGCGAAAAGCTGCGCACGCAACAAGGCGATCCGGCCACCGAGGCGGCGGCACTCGCGCAAACCCCGCCCAAGGCGCGTTGGCCGAAATGGCTGGCGGTGGGCCTGGTACTGCTGGTATTCGTGGCGATCGGCTGGGCCTTCCATCGCAATACCGCACTGGGCGCACAGGTGCTGCGTGACTGGATTCTTTTCACCGGTGGCTTCGCGGCACTGGGCGCCGTGCTTGCCGGCGCGCACCCGATCAGCGTCGTTGCCGCCTTCATCGCCGCGCCAATCAAGCCGTTCCGCCCCGGCATTCCGGCCGGCGGCATCAGCGCGATGGCCGAGGCCTGGGTGCGCCGCCCGCGCGTGGCCGACTTCGAGTCACTGCGCGACGACGTCACCCACTGGAGCGGCTGGTGGAAGAATCGCGTGGCGCGCACGCTGCTGAATTTCTTCCTGGTCAGCCTGGGCACCCTCGTCGGCGAATACAGCGCCGGCTTCCACATCGTCCGCAGCCTGTTCTGACGGGTTCGCTCGGCGACGCGCATCGTGTTCGGCCCATTGCCGCCCGGGCTCGCCGGGGTCGGCACGCAGCGTTGCGACACGCGCCACACGCATCCATGCCCTCCGGCGCGGCGTCATGTTGTTCCGGCTCTCGCGCTGCGTCTATACTCGTCCGATGTACCCGTCGGAACCGTGGGAATCCTCTCGATGACTCGATTGCATTGGCTCGGCCTCGCTGCAGTTTCCGCTTTCCTCGTTGTTGGTGCCGCACAGGCCACCGGCAACAAGGCCAACGGTCGCACGCTCGTCTACACCTGCGCCGGCTGTCACGGCGTTCCCGGATATTCCAACGCCTATCCGGACTATCCGGTGCCGAAGATCGCTGGCCAGAACGAGCAGTACATCATCAATGCGTTGCACGAATACCAGAGCGGCGACCGGACCTATCCCACCATGGTGGCGCAGGCGCAGAGCCTGTCCGAACAGAACATCGAGGACATCGCCGCCTACCTGTCCAGCCTCAAGCCGATCAAGTAATTCCGGACATCAAGGAATCTGCATGAAACGTGCGCTTACTCTGCTTTCCCTTGGCGCTGTCATGGCGTTTGCCTCCGCTCCGCTGCTGGCCAGCGGCAATGCTGCGAACGGCAAGACCAAGGCCGCTGCCTGTTTCGCCTGCCACGGGGCCGACGGCAACGGGGTCGATCCGCAATACCCGCGCCTGGCCGGCCAGTACAACGAGTACATCCAGCAGGTGCTGCACGAATACAAGGATGGCCGCCGCAACAACCCGATCATGAAGGGCATGGTGGCCACGCTGTCCGACCAGGACATCGAGGACGTCGCCGCCTATTTCTCCAGCCTGCCGACCAAGCTCGACACGCTGAAGGGCCACGTCCAGGGCGACTGATCCCGGCGGGTCAGGCGCATGAAAAAGCCCGCCGAGATGGCGGGCTTTTTCATGCGCGGCGTAGCATCGGCACCATCAACCCAGTGCCGACTTGCCTTCGTGCTTGCTGTAATACGGATTGCTGCCGTCCGAGTGGTCGGTGGCGTCACGTACCGCCGTGATCTCGGGCACGCGTTCGCACAGGGTTTTCTCGACGCCCTGTTTCAGCGTCACGTCGACCATGCCGCAGCCGTGGCAACCACCGCCGAACTGCAGCAGGACGACGCCGTCGGCGTCCACTTCCAGCAAGGTCACCCGACCGCCATGCGACGCCAGTCGCGGATTGATCTCCGATTCCAGCACATAGCGCACGCGTTCGATCACCCCCGCTTCCACACCGGGAACGTCACCCTTGATCTTCGGCGCGCGGATATTCAGCTGGCCGCCGGTCTTGTTCGGCTCGTAATCGATGCTGGCGCCGTCCAGCCAACTGGCGCTGTCGCCCGCGATATGGAACTCGAAACCGGTGCATTCCACCGTCCACTCCGAACCCGTCAACTCGACCGGCTCGCAAAATTCCAGCTCGCAGTTGGCCGCCGGGGTGCCGGGCGAGGTCACGCGCAGGCGAATGCCCAATCCGTCGATGTCCTGCTGGGCGAGAAGGCGCTGAAAGTGTTGCTGCGCGCGCTCGGAAATATCGATCATGCCGGTTCCGTCAAAGTCTCAAAGTCCACCCGAAGCGAACCCGGGCGAATACAGCACCATTTTAGTCCAGTTTCATCATGAAGGGCGACTTTGACTTTTCCGCGCGCAGCTTCGACGCTTTGCGGCCTCATCCATCATCCGGAGCCTTCATGAACAACCAGCAGCCGCTTGCCACCCAGCACTGCCAGCCGCGCAAGGGCAAGGAACACGCGCTTGACCAAGCCGCCATCGCCACCTTGCTGCCACAGTTGCCCGGCTGGAAGGTCGCCACGGATGGCAAGTCGCTGGTGAAGGATTTCCGTTTCGACGACTTCCACCGCACCCTGGGTTTCATCAACGCGGTCGGTTTCATGGCCAACCACGAAGACCATCACCCGGATATCGAAGCCGGCTACGGCCACTGCCAGCTGCTGTGGTCCACCCACGACGTGGGCGGGCTGTCGCTGAACGATTTCATCTGCGCGGCGCGCGTCGAGGCCCTGCTCGAGCGCTGAACCGAGCCGGTTCCGGCCCGGTGTGACCAAAACTCCGCCGGGCCGGCCAGGGCTACAGCGTCGACTTCTGGCGCGTATAGACCAGCCTTTTCCCTTTCACGGCCAGCGTGTCCAGGAACACCTTCAGGTCATCCGGCAAGGGCGCGGAGAACCCGTAACTGCGACCGTCCAGCTCGAAACCCATGTGCGCCGCATGCAGGAACAGGCGGTTCAGGCCGTACTCGCGCAAGCGCTTGTTCATCTCCTTGTCGCCGTACTTCGGGTCGCCGGCGATGGGATGACCGATATGCGCCGCGTGCACGCGAATCTGGTGGGTCCGTCCGGTACCCAGCGTCGCCTGCATCAGCCGGGCGCCCGGGTATTGCTCCATCTCGCGGAAAAAAGTGAGCGATGGCTTGCCGTTATCAGACACCTTCACCATGCGCTCGCCCCCCTGGAGGATGGATTTCTGCAGCGGCGCATTGACGTCGAACTTGGCCTTGGATGGGTGTCCGACCATCAGGCACAGGTACTGCTTGGTCACTTCGCCGGCACGAATCGCCGCCTGCAGGCCAATCAAGCCGGCGCGGGTCCGCGCAAACACCAGTACGCCGCTGGTATCGCGATCCAGCCGATGGACCAGCTCCAGCGACTCGTTCGGCCGCGCCGCGCGCAGCAGCTCGATGGCCCCATGACTGACCCCGCTGCCACCGTGGCTGGCGATGCCGGAGGGCTTGTCGATGACCAGGAAGTGCTTGTCCTCGAACAGGATCGCGTCCGTCACCTGGGCCACTAGTTCGGCGGCCGGGCCGCGCCCGACCGGGCGCTCGGCCACCCGCACGGGTGGAATGCGCAGCGTATCACCCTCGGCGAGACGCGTGTCCGGCTTGGCCCGCTTGCCGTTCACGCGTACCTGCCCGGTGCGCAACAGGCGGTAGATCATGCTCTTGGGAACCCCCTTGAGCATGGTCATCAGCGCATTGTCGATACGCTGACCGTCCCGCTCGGGGCCGATCTCGACTTGACGTACACCGTGAGGTGCGTCGGGGGAAGTTGCCGTCTGCATTGAAAAAAACCTGGCGAAATAGGATACTCGGCCGGCGCTATGCCCTACCCGCCGGAGTATCGGCGGCGAGGGGTGCCCACCCGTGACGTCGGCGAGGATTGCGCCGGTCGCCTTCCCCGGCAGCCGGTCGCTGCTCCCTTTCATCGTAACGGTTTGGGTTGCCATTTGTCCGCTGTTGTATGACACGGACGGCCCTGCGTGAGCCACGAATCATCCCGGAGCCGGTAACGGCGCCGTTTATTTGCCGCTTTACCGCAGCGGCGCGATCCCCGGCAGGCCGCCCTTTTCGGCGCCACCGAGGCACGCGACGCGCGGCAAGCCAAGGAAAACCTACAATGAAACGCATGTTGATCAACGCAACTCAGCGTGAAGAGTTGCGCGTGGCCATCGTCGATGGCCAGAATCTGTACGATCTCGACATCGAAATCCCGTCCCGCGAGCAGAAAAAGTCCAACATCTACAAGGGCCGCATCACTCGCGTCGAACAATCCCTCGAAGCCTGCTTCATCGACTATGGCGCCGAGCGCCATGGCTTCCTGCCGCTGAAGGAAATCTCCCGCAGCTACTTCACGCCCGGCCTCGACCCGCACAAGGCGAACATCCGCGAGCTGCTGAAGGAAGGCCAGGAAGTCGTCGTCCAGGTCGAAAAGGAAGAGCGCGGCAACAAGGGCGCGGCGCTGACCACCTACATCAGCCTGGCCGGTCGCTACATGGTGCTGATGCCGAACAACCCGAAGGCCGGCGGCGTCTCGCGTCGGATCGAGGGCGAGGATCGCCAGGCCCTGAAGGAAGCGCTTGACCACCTGAGCGTGCCCGACGACATGGGCCTGATCGTGCGCACCGCCGGCATGGGCCGCGACGCCGAAGAGCTGCAGTGGGACCTGGATTACCTGCTGCAACTGTGGAAGGCGATTTCCGGCGCCGCCGAGGCGAAGAAGGCACCGTTCCTGATCTATCAGGAATCGAAGCTGTTCATCCGCGCCTTGCGTGACTACCTGCGCAACGATATCGGCGAAATCCTGATCGACGAGGAATCGCTGTACAACGACGCACGCGACTTCATGCAGCAGGTGATGCCCAACGCCCTGCGCAAGCTCAAGCTGTACACCGACGATACGCCGCTGTTCTCGCGCTACCAGATCGAGACGCAGATCGAGAGCGCGTTCGACCGCCAGGTGCGCCTGCCGTCCGGTGGTTCGATCGTGATCGACCAGACTGAAGCGCTGACCGCCATCGACGTCAATTCGGCCAAGGCCACCAAGGGCAGCGACATCGAGGACACCGCCTTCAACATCAACTGCGAGGCGGCAGTGGAGATCGCGCGTCAGGCTCGCATCCGCGACACCGGCGGCCTGATCGTGATCGACTTCATCGACATGGACAGCCCGCGCCACCAGCGCGAGGTCGAGGAAAAGCTGCGTGATGCGCTGAAGCTCGACCGCGCCCGCGTGCAGGTCGGCCGCATCAGCCGCTTCGGCCTGATGGAAATGTCGCGCCAGCGCCTGCGCCCGAGCCTGGGCGAAGCCACCCAGATCGTCTGCCCGCGGTGCGAAGGCCACGGCCAGATCCGCAGCGTCGAATCGCTGGCGCTGTCCACCCTGCGCCTGATCGAAGAACACGCGATGAAGGACAACACCGGGCAGGTGCTGGTGCAGGCGCCGCCGACGGTCGCCAACTTCATGCTCAACGAAAAGCGCGCTGGCGTGGTCGAAGTCGAGCTGCGCAACAAGGTGCATGTCGTCATCGTCTCCGACGAGAAGCTGGAAACGCCGCACATCCATATCCAGCGCATCAAGGAAGCGGACATGGGCGAGCACAGCAAGCCCAGCTACGAGCGGCTCACCGCCGTCGAGGAAGCGCCGATCCCGAAGATGGGCCAGGCGCTGGGCAGCAGCGAGCAGCCCGCCGTCTCCGGCGTGGTGCCGGCTACGCCGGCTCCCGTGCGCGAGGAACCCGTTGCTGCCCCGGTGGCCGCGGCCCCGGCTCGGCCGGCGCCACGTCGCGCGACCGCAGCCGCGCCGGCTGCCGCCAGTGGCGGCGTGATCGCGCGCCTGTTCGGCTGGTTCCGCGGTGGTGCCGCTGCCCCGGAAGCTCCCGCCCCGGCACCGAGCAAGCCGGCTGAAAAGCGCGAGAACCGCGACCGCAACAACCAGCGGGACGAGCGTCGCCAAGGCAATGCCGGCAATTCGCAGCGCTCGTCGCGCCGCGGTGGTGGCGAAGGCCAGCAGAACACCAAGGGCAATGCGCAACAGGGACGCAATCCGCGCCAGCGCAATGGCGAACAGGGCCAGCAACCGACACGCCAGTCCACGCCAAAGTCCGAACGCAAACCCAAGGCTGCCAACGTGGCCTCCAGCGACTCGGCTGGCAACGAACGCAAGCCGCAGGCACAGGCTGCCGCCAAACCGGAACGCACCCCGCGTCCGGCCGCCGCCCCTGCCCCGGACACCGCCGTGCAGGAAGAACGCCTGACAGCCACCGTGCCAACCGAAGAGGCCAAGGTCGCCGCCGTGGCCAAGCCCGCTGTCGAGACAGCCCAGGACGCCGCAGAAGGCGCCGCCGACACCACCGAGAGCGGCCAGCGCCGTCGTCGTGGTCGCCGCGGTGGCCGTCGCCGTCGCCGCCATGACGAGACGAACACCACGGAGACGTCAGCCAACGCCGAGCAGGCCACGGCAGAGAACGACCAGGAGCATAACGACACGTCCGCTCGCGTAAGCAAGGCTCCGGCCAGCCCATCCAAGGCCCCGGCGGAAGCCCAGCCAGCGGAAGCGCCGCGCCCGCGTGACGTCGCCAGCAGCTCGAACGCTCCGGCTCCGACCGCTGCTCCCGTCAGCAGCCCGGCGGCAGCCAGCCCGGCGCCGCGTCCCACGGTGGCCGTGGAAGCCAGCAAATCGACTCCGAGCGAAACCGCTGCCGCGGAGGCCCCGAAGCCTGTCGCCGCCAAACCGGCCGCTGCACCCGCCAGCTTCCAATTGCCTACGCTGCCACCGATCCCGGTGACGTCCGGGGACGAGTCGGCGAAGCCTGCGGTGGAAACCGCCGAAGCGGCCAAACCCGCGACAGTCGCAGCGTCAGTGCCTGCCGCACGTGAGCCAGCCAGCGAACCGGCCAAAGCTGCCGATGCCGCCGCTGACCGACCGGTCAGCTCGCCGGCACCCGTTGCTCCGGCTCCGGCTCCGGCAGCACCAAAGCCGGTCCATGCAGAACCTGCGCCCCAGCCGATCGTCAGCCCTGCTGAAAAGCCTGCCGTGACGACGGCCGCCACCCCGGTTCCGCAACCCACGCAGGGTGACTTGCTGGCATCGCCCGCAGCCCGCCCGGCCGCAACGGAAACGGCCAAGCCCGTGCCGGCCCCTGCCCCGTCTTCGCATGCCGGGACGGAACCGGGTGCGAACGACAAGCCCGGGCATTCGGATGCCACAGGCTCCTGATCGCAAATCATCGCGTTCCTGAAAAAGAAAAGGCCGGACTCAGTCCGGCCTTTTCTTTTGTTCCCCGATGAATGTTTTCGTCAGTTGCCGACCTGGTGGTTATGCGTATCCAGCAGGCCGTGAATGGTCATCAGGTGCGCCAGGCTGATCACGTGATCCACCTGCAATTTCTCCATCAAGCGCTGCTTGTAAGTGGATACCGTCTTCGGACTCAGGCTGAGTTGCTCGCCGATCGACGTCAGCGCCTTGCCGCGCACCAGCATCATGGCCACTTCCAGCTCGCGGGTGGACAGCGCATCGAAGGGGGAGCTGTCGCCATCCAGCGTTGCCAACGCCAGTTGTTGCGCCACCGCCGGAGCCAGGTAACGGCGCCCGCCAGCCACCTGGCGCACTGCGCCCAGCAGCTCGTCGGCCGAACAACCTTTGGTCAGGTAGCCAAGTGCACCGGCATCGAGCAGGCGCTTGGGAAAACGCGCGTCGTCGACCACGGTGACCACCACGATATGCGTGGGCAGATTCGCCCGCGACACCCGCTCGGTCAACTCGATGCCGCTCATCCCGGGCATATGGACGTCGACCAGGGCAATGGCCGGCTTCAGCGAGCGAATGAGGGAAAGGCCTTCCTCTGCCGTGCCCGCTTCACCACAAATGCGGATATCGGGCTGTTGCTCAAGAATCATCCTGAAACCGGTGCGGACCAGTTCGTGGTCATCCACCAGTACAACATCGATCATCGCATGAGCCCTCCCTGAATAGGCCAAGGCAAGTTAGGCGGGACACCGCGTTAATGCAAGCCTTTCCATCCACACATGCGCAGAAACCGAAGGCGCTGACACAACATGTAGGAAACCACCGACAGCACACTCACCCGTTGGATGGCAACATGCCGCAATGGGTCGATCAGAGGGGCGACCCGAAGCCATTGGCGTACTCCGCCCTCTCGAGGTCGCAAAGGAGCACACGGAAATGCTGATGGTGATCTACTCGCTTAGCCAGGCGTCCGACGACACCTGGAGCATTCGCCGCGCCGGCACCACCCTGTTCAGCCAGCTTCGTCTGGGCCCAGCCATCCAGTTGGCGCGTGAAACTGCCCGCGACGAGCACATGCGCTCCGGCCGCAGCATCAGCGTGGAAATGCCCGGGCCCGTCTCCAACATTCGCCTGGCCCAGTACGCCCGACAGGCACCGATGCCGCAAAGCGCGGTCGCCTGAGCCGGCAGGATCGCCATTTCGTCAAAGGATGCGACTGGTGCCCGGACCCGGGGTCGAACCGGGATGGGGTTGCCCCCGAGAGATTTTAAGTCTCTTGCGTCTACCTGTTTCGCCATCCGGGCCGGAATGGCGGAGAGAGTGGGATTCGAACCCACGGTAGGCTTGCACCTACGGCAGTTTTCAAGACTGCTGCCTTAAACCACTCGGCCATCTCTCCGTTTGTCTGCGCGAACAGGCGTACTGCGTACGCC
>NZ_FOSR01000015.1 GCF_900114325.1 Rhodanobacter glycinis | reverse complement strand
CCCGCCGCGTTCGGATGGGCCAACTCAAACCCACGCTTGCCTGTCGCCATGGTCATCTCCAACATAGGTCATCAGAGCGTCGGGCGGGCAAGGGGACGTCGATATACTCACTCTCTTCATCGGGATGTGGCGTGAACCACTCACCAGTGTCGTCGTCGTAACCCAGGACCATGCTAATCAACGGGCAACCACGCACCATTGTGTCGTCGGTCTTGGCCCGCTCGGCGCTCCTTCAGCTTAGAGCGGCGGGCCTCAATGCTCCGAATCCCATGTTTCTTCCGCACGGATGGCCGCGCGCCGGCCTGGAAAGCTAATCACTTAAAGCATTGGTCCCATCGCGCAGGGAGCGTAGCCGAGTGATGGATGCTTTCGGCCTCTGCGTTTGTTGATTTCCTGGAACAGAGCATTCACCGCGTCGATGTCCTCCAGCAGCTCGACTGGCTGCGTCACCATCCTGACGCCACGGCGGCAGCCTGTCCGCCCACGCCAGCACTTCGTCATAAATTGCCATGTCCCCGCCTCTGAATTCCCCGGGAACCAAGCATACGGGCTAGCGCAGTGTCAGGCGAACTGCCGCCGCGGACCGCCGGATGATCGAAAAGCGCGGCTGCCGGGACTCTCTATCGGGAAAATTGTCGCGTCCTCGAAGCAGCCCGGCAGCGTTTCGATCTATTAGCGCGGGCACGGCTCTATCTTGCGCTGAGCCCGTGGCTTCCAGTGCGAACCGGCATTGTGCTAGATCGAACGCGCCCCCTGACTCATCGGCTGCCGTTGAAGAATCGCATGACCCTGCCAATCGCCCGGAGCACCGCGCGACGCCAGCGTTCCCACAACGACCGGCTCGCTCGGTCAGCTGAGACATGTCGCGCCACCTGCCCCCGCATGACCGCTTCGGCCTGGCTCGGCGAAAACGCTCGAAGCCATTCCACCTCCCCGCTGCTTATAAAGTAGTGCGAGTGACACGGCGCGTCGCCAACGAGTATCGACGGGGTAACGGAAGGCACGGCTCCCTGCACCGAAATGCGGTGGCCATCAGGCACCAGCAGCGTGATGCGATGACCGCAGCCGCACGCGCACCGAAGCGCCGCCAGCTCGAACTCCACGTTGTGGTAGATGACGCCCGGGCTCAGCGTCGTGGGGATGCGCTTCACCGCCTCGTATACATATGTCATAGGTTGCGCCCCTCGGCGTCGGCTTCGAATGACGCGGTTTCGAAGGTGTACCACGCGGCCTCATCGGTCCGCTCGTAGAGCCCGAGGTGCTGCTTGAAGCGAACTACGGCGAGAGCGGCGTTCAGCGCGTTGAGCTCGATGATTTGCGCCTGTTTGCGGTACTCGGCGTCCTTCGGGTTCACGGTCGGAAGGTACGGGGTGTCGACGGTCCGGTCGTAGGCTCCGCGGTCGACGCCGGTGATGCGAACCACGCCGTTGAGCGCGCTGCCAAAGGACCGGTTTAGGCCCATGCCGCAGTCGACGTATGGGATGCCTGCACTGCTCAGCCAGTCGATCAGGAAGCGCCGCGAAGGTCCATCGTCAACTGAGACGAAGACGAAATCCAAGCCGCGCAGACACTCGACGTTGTCGGCAGTAACCCGCTCGGGTACAGGCGTGATGCCCGCGTGCCAGGTGTCGTAATGCTTGGCCAGCGCCTCAACCTTCGACCTTCCGATGAGGCTTCTGCCCACAACACCGGGGATCCGGAACAGGGTATGCACGTGGATCTTGTCATCGTCGAACAGCGTGATGGTCTCAAGGTGCGTTCGGGCGATGAAGTCCAGAATGCACGAGCCGGTGCCTCCGAGTCCGACGATGGCCACCTTCTTACCACGCAGGCGATCGGCGACATCGTTGATGCCGTAATTCGCCGACGAGGTGTCGGGGAACCGAAGCGGCGATCCCTGTTCCGCGGCCCGTCGCTCGATGCCGCGCAGCGGAGTCGCAATAGGGTACGCGGCCATAGCCGGCTGAACGATGACATCGAGGTATGTCTCGATCTTCTCCTGGAAAGACACGTAGTTGCGCTTCTGGTGGTTGTTGTCGAGCAGCTTCAAGGAAAACGCCAGGTCGGTCACGACATCGGGGACGATTTGGACGGCTGCAGCGGTGGGGCTAATGCCCAGCGCGCAGCCCCCCACAGCGTGCGGCTGGCCGCCACGCCACCAGACCTGGTGGTTGCTGGGTGGCTCGATGACGCAATCGGCACCGAGGTTGACGGGGCTGAACAAGTCGCCGTGCTTGAGGGCGCCGGTTTGGTCCAGATACGGCAACCCGTAGAGCACGAAATAGCCCCCTATGAAGTCGGCGTCGTAGCCGAGATCATGAAGATCACGGACGAACGGATTACGACTCGCCAGTTCCGGAAACTCGAAATCGCATGCCATCTTTAATCTTGACCTCTTCTCCAGGTGCGAGCGTTCCACTCGGGTTCTCCGAGGGGCCGTGCGAATACTTGATGACGTACTGCTTGGAAGGCGGCTTGCCTTCGCCAAGGTAGAGATCGACGACGCGCTCGTAGGTGATGGTGTGTGTCTCGATCTCGTGGCGGTCTTCGTTGACGAAGATGTTTATCTTTTTCTTTTCGGCGTTCATAAGCTTTTCTCCTGATGCTGTCTGGGATTAAATCCGATGACGGTCTCGTGGTTCGAGACACCGCATCGACCTTTTGAGCCCATGACAGTAGATGCGTCGCCCGGTCCGCTTTGGCTTCCCTCGGCCGTGATGTCCACCCCCGTGGGCTCTTACCGAGCGTGACAACGCGACTACCGCAGCATCCCACACGATTTAGTTGGCTGACGTTGGCCATCATCCGTTGGGCTGCGCGTAGACGAAGAGACCAACCGCTCGCTACTCGTCCTTCATGTCCTTCACTAACTCGTGGAGGCTTTTTCCAGTCGTATCGCGGACGGTCCCCAGGTGTGCGTCCGAGCGAAACCCTTTTGCGAAGTTCTGCCCGTACTCCTCTCTCAGAGTCACCACTTTCGTATCGCTCCGCTTTTGCCGGATCTGACCATCCTGGTCACGTTGCCTCCCATCCAAACCCCTCGGAAAATGCCTCGAACCCATCGTCGCTCTCCTTCGATACCGTTACTACTTGAAGTGCTCGTGGTTGAACACGTGATGCGCCGCGCGCACGAGTGAAAAACGTGGATGCGATCCACAGCCGTTGCACGGCGGGAAAGTCTCCCCGAGCACGCAGGTCACCTCGTGCTCCTGCGCGTGATTCCGGTCGTGCATGACCTTGTAGATCCCCGACCGAGGCACCTTCTCACCCGGCTTAAACTGTTCGCTCATCTGGCTTTTCTCCAAAAAAGAGTATTCCCCTCGCCTTATAAGGCTCACCAGAACGGCAAGATCGGACATGGCGGGCTTCACCTTTCCGCCTTCCGACCTAAAAGGCTCATCTGCTACCCGGCTTCGGACATGGCAGGTTCTTGCATGATGTGCGTCGCATTTCTGGCCAGTCAGAGCTATCGTCTTCTCCGAGGCTCGTCCGAAAGACGCGTCTCGGTGAGCCTTCTAGGACAGGGGGAGTCAAGTGACTGACACAGACGACGGCACGGCCGTTTACACGCAGGAAGAGATGTGCGCAATCATCGGCGATCTGTCGAAAGACGACACAAAGCGGCTTGCACTGTATGCCGCACGATTGGCCAACACGCTTCCCGGTGTCGACCCGAAAGACCTATTGCATCACGCACTGCTCAAAGCCTCGCTGGGCGAACGGCGGTGCCCACGCGATGCCACCGCCATCACCTTCTTAGGCAATGCGATGAGGAGCGAGTTGTTCAACTTGCGTAGGAAGAGCAAGCAAACCGAGTCGATGGGCGACCTGGAACAAGATTTTGAGGACGTAGATGATGAGTCACCGGAGGCGTGGGTGGAGCGCATGGATGACTTGAAGCATGCCATGGAAGAGGTCCAACAAGCCTTCGGAGATGACACGCGCCCAATGCTCGTCTTCGAAGGGCGAGCAGAAGGCCTTAGCCGGGACGAAATCCGCGAACTCCTTGGCCTTGACCAGTTGGCTTACGAGTCATTGGAGAAAAAGATACGGCGATTCATGAACAAGAGACTCTCAGAGCGGAGGGCCATATGACAACGCGCTCCAACAAGTCGAAAGAGCAGTTCGAGAAAGCCATCGACTTCCTTGTGGAAGACATCGCACACCTGACATCCGCAGCGGTTGAAGCCAGTCTGCAAGAGTTGGGAATAGACGAAAATATGGCCAGTTCCATGGTCAAAGAGGCAACCGAAAGCTGCCGGCACGCCTTAGGCGTTGAAAGGCTCGCGCTCGCCAAGCAACAGTTGCGCGAGCCCCACAGGGGCTCAGTTACCGCCATCGACGGGGCGAGAGCCAAAGCGGTCCTTCGCGACTATTGGCAACGGCATCCGTCTGAGGTCCCGACCACACTAGCGGCACGAAAGGGTGCAGGTGTCTCGGATGACACTGCCTTGAAGATGTATCAATCGCTGGTGGAGCTCGGCGCCATTTCGCCTGATGAAGGGCCAGGAAATGTCTGACATCCATGCCGAGAAGATCATCTACGACCTCGGGATATCCCGCCCGGAAGACATTGATCTTGACGCAGTAGCTCTCACGCTTGGCGTTAAGGTGAAGTACGAGCCACTTTCGGACTGCGACGCGTTAATCGTCGGCCACGGCGAGAGTGCCATAGCAACCATCAACAGCCGTTCGATGCCCGAGCGACAGCGATTCTCGCTTGGCCATGAGCTGGGTCACTGGACCCATCACAAGGGCCACATGCTGTACTGCACTCAAAACGATATCGAGGGCCATAGCGACAAGGCCCGCGAAACGGAGATGGTCGCAGACCGCTTCGCCTCATCTCTCTTGATGCCGTCCTTTCTTTTCAAACCCGCGCTGTTCGCTCACAAGAAACTCTCGTGGAAAGCAGTACGTGAACTTGCCAGAGAATTTGAGTGCAGCCCCCTGGCGACGGCTCTTAGGATCGTCGATCTGAATGTGGCCCCTGTGATCTTTGTGTGCGTTGAGCAGGGCAAGAGGAAGTGGTTCCGGCGTGCCCGAGATATCAGCACCGCATGGTTTCCCAAGGACTCCCCTGACCCTGAGTCCTACGCGTTCGAGCTTAGCTTCGATCCAAATAAGGCAGCCGCTGGCCCGAGGAAAGTTGGAGCTGATGCCTGGTTCGACAGGTACAATGCGGCGCGATTTGACCTCGTGGAAGACTCGGTCCGCGTAGTTGATTCGGTCTACTCCCTTCTCTTTTTGGAAGATGAAGCATTTCTTGATTAGCTGGTGGTATCGCCACGGCGCGAGATTTTCCTGCCATTCATGGGTCCTGTCCCGTTTTCGCGCACAGTCGGGTTAAGACTTCTGATGCGGTGCCCCACAGTGGCGGGGTTGCGCAGCGGGCGCGAAAATGCAGGCGACCGCTTCATGTTCACGCCAACGTTCGTGTCATGTCTCGCGCCGATGACCGCTGTCGGGCAACTTAGTAACGTGCGCGACCGGCTGCTTCTGGCCGGTGGCTGCCAATCAATTCTCCGCTTCTCGGTGCACCGATAGAGTCTCGTCGACTCCGCTAGCGACGATAGGGTCAGTTGCTGTGGCGAAGGTGGATAGGAGCTGGCACTTTGCAAGATTAGTTGAGGGGGTACCTAAACGGCTACGAGCTGGGGGCACTTATGGGGGCATATTTTTTTGGACGACTCGTGCAACCCTGATCCTATGCGAGATTCGGTGCCCCTCTTGGCACCAACAACCGTGGATTCGATGCCGATTCATCCGGTATCCCACGAGCAAAAAAGCCGCCGCATGGCGGCTTTTTTGTGCGCAACATGACCCGTTCATCGCTTTCCACGGGGCTGGTACGACGCCCCTGTGCGTGGGCTAGAATGCGGTCATTGTTTCATCAGGGAAACGATTGTGACCGTACTCGATGGTGCGCTGCAGGATCTCAACGATCTGTACTTCTTTGCGGCCGTGGTGGAGCACGGTGGCTTCTCGGCGGCGGGGCGGGCGCTGGGCATTCCGAAGTCGCGCCTGAGCAAACGCGTGGCCCAGCTGGAGGATCGACTGGGCGTGCGGCTGCTGCAACGGACCACGCGTCGCTTCGTGGTCACCGAGGTGGGTGAGCGCTTCTATGGACACTGCCGTGCCGTGCTGGAGGAGGCGCATGCCGCCCAGGATGCCGTGGATGAGTTGCGTGCCGAACCGCGCGGCGTGGTACGGATCAGTTGCCCGGTGTCGCTGACCCAGACGGTGCTCGCGCACGTATTGCCGGATTTCATGGCGCGCTATCCCAAGTTGCAGGTGCGCGTGCAATCCACCAATCGACGGGTGGACCTGATCGGCGAGGGGGTGGATCTGGCGATCCGCGTGCGCAGCAAGCTGGATACCGATGCCAACATGATCGTGCGCAGCTTCGGCATGTCGCGCGTGCTCGCCGTGGCCAGCCCCGCCTTGCTGAAGGCCGAGGGGCGCCCGGAACATCCTTCGGACCTGTCCCGCCTGCCGGCCTTGTCGATGCAGGAGCACGAGGGGGCGCAGATGTGGGAGCTGATCGATGGCGAAGGGCAGCGCGTCAACGTCGAGCTGCAGGCGCGCCTGGTCAGTGGCGACTTCGCGATGCTGCTGGAAGCCGCGCGCCGCGGCATGGGCGTGACCCTGTTGCCGGAGTTTGTCTGCGCGCCGGCCATCGCCGCGGGCGAGCTGGAAGTGGTGTTGCCGCAGTGGAGTGCGCCGGACGGTACGATGCATTTCGTGTATCCGAGTCGCCGCGGCATGCTGCCCGGGGTGCGTGCGCTGGTGGACTTCCTGGCCGAGCGCCTGCCCGAGACGGCGTGGCAGAAACATGAAGAGTGCAAGCAGCGCCCGTTGTCCCCGGTCTGAGCGTGCTAGGCTTTTGGTTTGGCCATCCAAACGACTCCATGATGCGTATTGATACCAAGCTTCCGAAGGTCGGCACCACCATTTTCAGCGTGATGAGCCAGCTGGCGATGGAGCACAAGGCGGTGAACCTCGGGCAGGGCTTCCCTGACTACGAGCCGCCCCGGGCATTGCGTGACGCGGTGACCCGTGCAATGGGCGAAGGCTGCAACCAGTACGCCCCGGGCATCGGTCTGGCTTCGCTGCGAGAACAGATTGCGTTGAAGACCGAGCGCCTGTATGGCCGTCGGGTCGACCCGGTTTCCGAGGTGACGGTCACCTCCGGTGCCACTGAAGCGCTGTTCTCGGCGATTGCCGCAGTGGTGCGCGCGGGTGACGAGGTGATCGTGTTCGATCCGGCCTACGACAGCTACGAGCCGGCGATCGAGTTGCAGGGCGCGCGTGCGGTGCACATTCCATTGACGGTGCCGGCATTCTCGATCGACTGGCAACGCGTGCGCGATGCAGTGACGCCGAAAACGCGGATGATCCTGATCAACAGTCCGCACAACCCGTCAGGCGCGACGCTGTCGGCAGGAGACCTCGACGAACTGGCAGCGATCGTGCGCGATACGGATATCGTGGTGCTGTCCGACGAGGTGTACGAGCACATCGTCTACGACGGCGCCACGCATCAGAGTGTGCTGCGCCACGCCGAACTGGCCGAACGCAGCATCGTGGTGTCCAGCTTCGGCAAGACGTATCACTGCACCGGCTGGAAAGTGGGCTATGCGGTGGCGGCGAAGGCGTTGTCGGCGGAGTTTCGCAAGGTGCACCAGTACCTTACGTTCTGCACGTTCCATCCGGCCCAGGTGGCGTTCGCCGAATTCCTGGCCAGCGACCCGCAGCACTATCTCGAGTTGCCGGCGTTCTACCAGGCCAAGCGCGATCGGTTCCGCGAACTGCTGAAGCCGTCCCGGCTGAAGTTGCTGGATGTGCCGGGTGGCTATTTCCAGTTGGTCGATTATTCGGCCATTCGCGATGAGGACGATGTGGTGTTCGGCGAATGGTTGGTGAAGCAGGGCGGGGTAGCGGGCATCCCGCTCTCGCCGTTTTGCGACAAGCCACCGGGCACGCGCCTGTTGCGGCTGTGCTTCGCCAAGAACGATGCCACGCTGGAAGCTGGGGCGGAGCGTCTATGCAAGCTCTGACCGTTACCCTGGTGCAGGGCGCCACGCGTTGGCACGATGCGCCGGCCAACCGCGATTACTACGGCGGCCTGGTGCGTCGAGCCGCGGGGCAAAGTGATCTGATTGTGCTGCCGGAAACATTTCTTTCCGGCTTCAGCAACGATACGGGTGTCAGTGCCGAGGTGATGGACGGCGAGGGCGTGACCTGGCTGCGTGCGCTGGCGGCTGAGGTCGGCGCCGTGATCTGCGGCAGCCTGGCGATACGCGAAGGCGGCACCGTGTTCAATCGCCTGCTGTGGATGCGTCCGGACGGCACGCACGAGCAATACGACAAGCGTCATCTGTTTCGCATGGCGGGCGAGCACACGCGCTACGGCGGTGGCGATGAACGACTGATCGTCGAGCTCAACGGCTGGCGCATCCTGCCGCAGGTTTGCTACGACCTGCGCTTCCCGGTGTGGCTGCGCAATCGCCGTCGCGAGCAGGCCGAGGGCGGGATGGATTACGACCTCGCCTTGTTCGTGGCGAACTGGCCGGCGCCGCGGCGCCAGCCATGGCGAACCTTGCTGCGTGCGCGTGCGATCGAGAATCTGTGCTGCGTGGTTGGCGTGAATCGCGTCGGTGTCGATGGCAACGACTTGCCGTATGCGGGCGACAGCGTGGCCATCGATCCGGTGGGCGAGCCGTTGCTGGAGCTGGGCGCGCAGGAACAGGTGGCCACGGTACGATTCGATCCGGCGGCCTTGCTTGCGCACCGCGAGCGCTTCCCGGCGTGGATGGATGCGGATGACTTCACGCTGGTTAACAAGTGAGCAGAAGGCACTTCGAGTGAAAAAAAATTACGAAAAGTGTTGACGCAGGCGCCTCTAATCTGAATAATTCCGCTTCTCGCTTCGGCGCCTCCGGGATTTCCGGAAAGCGATTGAAGAAAGACGGTTTCAAGTGCGCCCGTAGCTCAGTTGGATAGAGTACCAGGCTACGAACTTGGTGGTCGGGAGTTCGAATCTCTCCGGGCGCACCATTTTTTTGAACATGATGTTTGCGCATCATGGATGGGCCGCAAGCAAGACACCGCTTGCGGAGCCGGACAGAGTTTGAAGTTCGGTGTGCTTCGATACGGATTGACTGAGCGAGGTGTCACCCGTAACATTCGAAGGCTTCGGTGACCAAGTGTGATCGTTGCATTCGGAACGGGGTATAGCTCAGTCTGGTAGAGCGCCAGCTTTGGGAGCTGGATGTCGTGGGTTCGAATCCCTCTGCCCCGACCAGCAGGCGTTAAGCTTGATTCAAGCGCCTGTAGCTCAACCGGATAGAGCATCGGCCTTCTAAGCCGACGGTTGCAGGTTCGATTCCTGTCAGGCGCGCCAATCAAAATAGTTGTTGTTCTGGTGGGCGTAGCTCAGTTGGTTAGAGTCCCGGATTGTGATTCCGGATGTCGTGGGTTCGAATCCCATCGCTCACCCCAAATTCAAGTTTCAGGGCCGTTAGCTCAGTTGGTAGAGCAGTTGACTCTTAATCAATTGGTCGAAAGTTCGAATCTTTCACGGCCCACCAAACGGAACGAAGGCTCGCGGCAACGCGGGCCTTCGTTTTTTTATCGTCTGCATCACGCTGCGAGCTTGTGCTGGGCTGCCGGGCAACCGTAAAATGGCCCGCTTTCGTGCAAGGGAATCATCGACTTAGCGGGCGCGGATGTGGATGCACAAGCAGCCATGGCGAGGGCAGGCGGAAATGCCTGTCGGATTGCCCGGTTGCAGAGGCGCCAGTTGGGGTGTTGCGCGTGCGAAAGTGGCGGAACTGGTAGACGCACCAGATTTAGGTTCTGGCGGGTAACCCCCGTGCGGGTTCGAGTCCCGCCTTTCGCACCATTCCCTTGGGTTTTGTTTTTTTGATGAGGCGGCGGGGCCGCCGCGGCACCGTGACAGGGCCACTACAGGTCATTCCAGGAGACGTCATGCAGGTTTCGGTTGAGAACGTCGGCAAGCTCGAGCGCAAGCTCACGGTGAAGTTCCCGGCGGAGCGGTTCGACACGCAGGTGAACGAGCGCATCGCGGAAATGGGCCGCACCGTGCGGTTGAAGGGCTTCCGTCCGGGCAAGGTGCCGAAGACGGTCATCCAGCAGCGCTATGGCGACCAGGTTCGCAGCGAGGTGCTCTCCGACCTGATCGGCAGCACGCTGCGCGAAGCCTTTGCGCAGGAAAAGCTGCAGCCGGTGGCCAATCCGTCCATCGACACCACGGGCAAGCCGGAGAACGGCGAGATTGCCTACACGGCCACGTTCGAGGTGATGCCGGAATTCCCCGAGGTCGACGTCGCCGCACTGGAAATCCAGCGCCCGGTCGCCGTGGTCTCGGATGCCGATATCGACAAGATGATCGAAACGCTGCGCCTGCAGCGCCGTAGCTTCGACCAGGTGGATCGCGCCTCGGCCGAGGGTGATTTCGTGATGTTCGAGTACAGCGCGGTTGCAGGCGACTATCGCTTCCCGGTCGAAGGCCTGGAGCGCGCCGGCAGCGTGCTGGGTTCGGGCAGCCTGTTCAAGGCGCTGGACGAAGCCCTGACCGGGCATGCGGCTGGCGATGAGTTCGAATCCGACGTGGCTTTCCCGGAAGATTTCCGCAACGAGAGCCTGGCGGGCAAGACGGCCAAGGTCAGCTTCAAGATCATCAAGGTGCAGGAGCCGAAGCTGCCCGAGGTAGATGCCGAGTTCGCCAAGCTCTTCGGCATCGCCGACGGCGACCTGGAGACCTTCCGCAAGGAAGTGCGTGCCAACCTCGAGCGCGAGCTGAAGGCGACCCTGCTGGCCCGCCTGAAGTCCGAAGTGGCCGAGAAGCTGGCTACCGCGCACGCCGAGCTGGATGTGCCGAACATGATGGTGCAGTCCGAGGCCCGCAATCTTGCCAGCGGCAGCGTGCCGCAGGGCCAGCAGCCGCCGCAGCAGCTGATCGAGGCCGCCCAGCCGATGGCGCGCAAGCGCGTGATCGCCGGCCTGCTGATGGGCGAAGTGGCGCGCAAGCAGGAAATCAAGCTGGACCGTACCCGCGTGGCCGAGCAACTGGCCGCGATCGCCTCGACCTACGAGGAACCGGAAAAGGTCGTTGAACTCTATAACAATGACCCCCAACTCATGTCGGGTCTGCAGAACCGCGTGATCGAGGACCAGGTGGCCGAGTGGGTGGCGGAACATGCCAAGACCACCGTGCAGGACCTGAGCTTTGACGAAGTGATGCGACCGGCCGGCGCTTGAGGCCGTTCTTCCCCAGTCACCCATCGAGAGCGAGAAGCATGGCCACGGACCCGATCCAGAACCTCAACCTGATTCCCATGGTCGTCGAGCAGACTGCTCGCGGCGAGCGGTCCTACGATATCTACTCGCGCCTGTTGAAGGAGCGGGTGATCTTCCTGGTCGGCCCGATCGATGACAACGTGGCCAATGTGATCGTGGCGCAGATGCTGTTCCTGGAGTCGGAGAATCCGGACAAGGACATCCACTTCTACATCAACAGCCCCGGCGGCGTGGTTACCGCCGGGCTGGCGATCTACGACACCATGCAGTTCATCAAGCCTGATGTCAGCACGATGTGCATCGGCCAGGCCTGCAGTGCCGGTTCGCTGTTGCTGATGGCTGGCGCGGCGGGCAAGCGCTTTGCGTTGCCAAACTCACGGGTGATGATTCATCAGCCGTCGGGCGGCGCGCAGGGCCAGGCCACGGACATCGAGATCCATGCCAAGGAAATCCTCTATCTGCGCCAGCGCCTGAATGGCCTGTATGCCCACCATACGGGCAAGCCGATCGAGGAAATCGCCCATGACATGGAGCGTGACCGCTTCCTGAGCGCCGAAGATGCCAAGACCTATGGCCTGATCGACCAGGTGCTCGACAAGCGTGCGGTCGACACGGTGAAATCGGCCTGATTCCGACTCTTATCCACCCGGGTTGCGAGCGGGCTCCGCGTCTGGATGCAGACGCGGAGCCCTGTGCTATTCTCGCGACGCAACCGATTTACAGCAGGGTTACAGCATGAGCGACGAGCGGCAGGGCCGTTCCAACGACGGCGGCAAGATTCTCTACTGCTCCTTCTGCGGCAAGAGCCAGCATGAAGTGCGCAAGCTGATCGCGGGTCCGTCCGTGTTCATCTGCGACGAGTGCGTGGAACTGTGCAACGACATCATTCGCGAGGAGCTGGAGGAGAAGGCCGCTTCCGGCCGCACCCAGCTGCCGAAGCCGAAGGAAATCATGGAGACGCTCAACCAGTACGTGGTTGGGCAGACGCGCGCCAAGAAGGCGCTGTCGGTGGCGGTGTACAACCACTACAAGCGCATGGAATCGCGACAGAAGAACGAGGAAGTCGAGCTGGCGAAGTCGAACATCCTGCTGATCGGACCGACCGGTTCGGGCAAGACGTTGCTGGCCGAAACGCTGGCACGCCTGCTGAATGTGCCGTTCACCATCGCCGACGCGACCACGCTGACCGAAGCGGGCTACGTGGGCGAGGATGTCGAGAACATCATCCAGAAGCTGTTGCAGAAGTGCGACTACGACGTCGACAAGGCGCAGTCGGGCATCGTCTACATCGACGAGATCGACAAGATCTCGCGCAAGAGCGAGAACCCGTCGATTACCCGGGACGTGTCGGGCGAGGGCGTGCAGCAGGCGCTGCTGAAGCTGATCGAGGGAACCTTGGCCTCGGTGCCGCCGCAGGGTGGCCGCAAGCATCCGCAGCAGGAATTCCTGCAGGTTGACACCAAGAACATCCTGTTCATTTGCGGCGGTGCATTCGCCGGCTTGGAAAAGGTGATCCAGCAGCGCTCCGAGACCACCGGCATCGGCTTCGGCGCCGAGGTCCGTTCCAAGGAGCGCACCGAGAACCTGGGCAAGTTGCTGGCCGAGGTGGAGCCGGCGGATCTGGTGCGTTTCGGCCTGATTCCGGAGTTTGTCGGCCGCCTGCCGGTGGTTGCCACGCTGGACGAGCTGGACGAGGACGCGTTGGTGAAGATCCTCACCGAGCCGAGGAACGCGGTGACCAAGCAGTTCAAGCGCCTGTTCGAAATGGAAGGCGCCGAGCTGGAGTTCCGCCCCGAGGCCCTGTCGGCAATCGCCAAGAGGGCGCTCAAGCGCAAGACCGGCGCGCGTGGCCTGCGCACGATCCTCGAGCAGGTGCTGCTGGACACGATGTACGAGCTGCCCTCGCTGGAACACGTCAGCAAGGTGGTGGTGGACGACGCGGTGATTGACGGGCAGGCCGAGCCCTACCTGATCTATCGCGGCAACCTGCAACAGCAGCGCATCGGTGGCGATGGCGGCGACGCCGCTGCCTGATTCCACCGCTTTCCGGCAATGTCGTCGGCCCCGGCGTTTCGCGTCGGGGCCGTTTCGTTTTTGCGGGGGGCGCGCACTTGAGTGCACGTGTCTTCGCCTCCACTTGACGTACTTGGGGCCCCGGCGCAGTGTCGGGGTCGAGCCCGTCCATACATCGCGAGAGAGCCCTTTCGATGGCAAAACATGCCGCATCCTCCGCAGCCACTTCCGCCACGCTGGACGCCTTGCCGGTGTTGCCGTTGCGTGACGTGGTCGTCTACCCGCACATGGTGATCCCCCTGTTCGTGGGGCGCGACAAGTCGATGCGCGCACTCGAACACGCGATGGAGAACGAGCGGCAGATCCTGCTTGTTGCGCAAAAGAGCCCGGACATCGACGATCCGGTTGTCGATGACCTGCACGCCATCGGCACGCTGGCCAGCGTCCTGCAGTTGCTGAAATTGCCGGATGGCACGGTCAAGGTGCTGGTCGAAGGCCAGGCCCGCGTCGATATCGAGGACTACCACGACGAAAGCGGCATGCTCAGCGCACGCTCGCGCGTGATCGAGCCCGTTTACAGCGGCAAGGAGCGCGAGCTGGACGTGGTTTCGCGTACGCTGATCTCGCTGTTCGAGCAGTTGGTCAAGCAGAGCCGCAAGCTGCCGCCCGAAGTGCTCACCACCTTGTCCGGCATCGAGGATCCCTCGCGCGTGGCCGATTCCATCGCCGCGCATTTGTCCGTACGCATGGCCGACAAGCAAAAGGTGCTGGAGACGGTCGACGTCGGCCAGCGGCTGGAGCTTCTGATTGGCCTGGTCGATGGCGAGATGGACCTGCAGCAGGTGGAAAAGCGCATCCGCGGCCGGGTCAAGTCGCAGATGGAGAAGAGCCAGCGCGAGTACTACCTCAACGAGCAGATGAAGGCGATCCAGAAGGAACTGGGCGAGGGCGAGGACGGCCCCAACGAAATCGAGGAACTGCAGAAGAAGATCGAGTCGGCCGGCATGCCCAAGGTGGTGCTGGCCAAGGCCCGGCAGGAGTTCGGCAAGCTGCGCCAGATGTCGCCGATGTCGGCCGAGGCCACGGTGGTGCGCAACTACCTGGACTGGCTGGTGGGCGTGCCGTGGAAGAAGCGCAGCAAGGTGCGCAAGGATCTGGCGCTCGCACAGGAAGTCCTCGATGCCGATCACTTCGGGCTGGAGAAGGTGAAGGATCGCATCCTCGAGTACCTCGCCGTGCAACAGCGCGTGAACACCATGAAGGGGCCGATCCTGTGCCTGGTCGGGCCGCCTGGCGTGGGCAAGACCTCGCTGGGGCAGTCCATCGCCAAGGCGACCAACCGCAAATTCATCCGCATGTCGCTGGGCGGCGTGCGCGACGAGGCCGAGATCCGTGGCCACCGCCGGACGTATATCGGCTCGATGCCGGGCCGCATCGTGCAGAACATCAACAAGGTCGGCACCCGCAATCCGCTGTTCGTGCTGGATGAAATCGACAAGATGTCGATGGACTTCCGCGGCGACCCGTCGTCGGCACTGCTGGAAGTGCTGGATCCGGAGCAGAACCACACGTTCAACGACCATTACCTGGAGGTCGACCTCGACCTGTCCGAGGTGATGTGGATCGCCACGGCCAACTCGCTGAACATTCCGGGCCCGTTGCTCGACCGCATGGAGGTGATCCGCATCCCGGGTTACACCGAGGACGAGAAGCTGGCGATTGCGCAACGTTACCTGTTGCCCAAGCAGCTCAAGGCGAATGGCCTCAAGCCGGAAGAGCTGAGCGTGGGCGAGGACGCCATCCGCGATATCGTGCGTTACTACACGCGCGAATCCGGCGTGCGCAACCTGGAGCGCGAGATTTCCAAGATCTGCCGCAAGATCGTCAAGCAGTTGACGTTGGGTGAGATCGTGCCGGCCAAGGCGAAGAAATCGCCGGCAAAGGCCGTAAAGACGGCCAAATCGAAAACGGTGAAGCCGGCAGCCGCAGCTCACGTCGATGCCGACAACCTCGAGCGCTACCTGGGCGTGCGCCGCTTCGATTTCGGTCGCAAGGAACAGCAGAACGAAGTCGGCCTGGTCACCGGCCTGGCCTGGACCCAGGTGGGCGGCGAGCTGCTCAGCATCGAAGCCTCGGTGGTGGCGGGCAAGGGACGCCTGGTGAATACCGGACAACTCGGCGACGTGATGAAGGAGTCGATCCAGGCCGCCTTGTCGGTGGTGCGCACGCGCGTCGGTCCGTTGGGCATCGAGCCGGATTTCCACGAAAAGCTGGACCTGCACATCCACGTGCCGGAAGGCGCCACGCCAAAGGATGGTCCCAGCGCAGGCATCACGATGTGCACGGCGCTGGTGTCGGCTTTGACCAAGATTCCGGTGCGCTCGGAAGTGGCGATGACGGGCGAGATCACCCTGCGTGGTCGCGTGCTGCCGATCGGCGGTCTCAAGGAAAAGTTGCTGGCGGCCCATCGCGGCGGCATCACCACGGTGATCATCCCGGACGATAACCGCAAGGATCTGGCCGACATCCCGGCCAACATCACCGACTCGCTGGAGATCCATCCGGTGCGCTGGATCGACGAAGTGCTCGATATCGCGCTGGAACGTCCCCTGCAGCCGCTGGCGGCCAAGCCTGTGCAAGCGGCGGCCAAGACGCCGAAGCCGCGCAAGGGTGGCTCCGAGGCGCAGACGCGCACGCATTGATCCTGACGGTTCCGGATCGACCTTCCGGCCGGCGGCAATTGCGTTGCCGGCCGAAGGCGGTTTTGCGCATGTTTGCGGAGCTTTTCCATACGGCTTTGCGCAGTCCGGTGCAAGTGCTTCCCGGATATCACCTGAACCGTGGGAAGCCTTGGTATTCCTAGTGTTGCGGAGCCTGAGGGGCACTGGTATAAAGAGTCACCGCAACCAATGCACCGCCGTTCGAGGGTGTTGCGATGCGGGGCCGCGAGGCGGCACCTTCGAGGAATCAACCATTCGATGGTGGTGTCGTTTCGTCCCAGACTGACCATGCGGGCCGCACAAAAACGTTTAAGGGAGTGACTCAATGAATAAAACCGATCTGATCAACGCCATCGCCGAGAAGGCCGAGCTCACCAAGGCCGATTCCGGCCGTGCCCTCGAGGCTTTCTTTGAAACCGTCCAGAAGGCCCTGAAGAAGGGTGACGACGTTTCGGTGGTCGGCTTCGGCACCTTCACCGTGCGCAAGCGCGCTGCTCGTACGGGTCGCAATCCGCGCACCAACGAGACGATCAAGATCAAGGCTTCGAAGGTTCCTGCCTTCAAGGCTGGCAAGACGCTCAAGGACGCCCTAAACTAAGCGGCTTCCGCTTGGTTTTGGGTGCTTAGCTCAGCGGTAGAGCGTCGCCCTTACAAGGCGGTGGTCGTAGGTTCGATCCCTACAGCACCCACCAGAAATGCGGAGCGGTAGTTCAGCTGGTTAGAATGCTGGCCTGTCACGCCGGAGGTCGCGGGTTCGAGTCCCGTCCGCTCCGCCAGAGAACGCAAGGGCGCCCACGTGGCGCCCTTGTCATTTATGCTAGGGGTTCTTGTGCCCGGCCTCCCGGGTACCACCATCATTCGAATTGCGGGAAGAGTTCATGCTGCAGGCAATGAGTGAGAAGATGAAGGGGTGGCCAGCCATCATCGTGCTGGGCGTTGCCACCTTCGCGATGTCGTTTTTCGGCATCGAAGGTTATTTCAGTTCGCGCGTGGATACCTACGTGGCGAAAGTCGGCAAGCATGAGATCAGCCAGCAGCAATTCCGCGACCGGATGAACCAGATCCGCCAGCAGGCAATGGCCCAGGAAGGCGACCAGTTCGATGGTACGGCCTTCGAGAAACCCGCCAACAAGCGCCGTATCCTGGATGCGATGGTAGACCAGCAACTGCTGCTCAAGGCCAATGGCGACCTTGGCATGCGCGTGTCGACCCAGGCGCTGCGCGACGCCATCGCGAACGTGCCGGCCTTCCAGGTCAATGGCAAGTTCGATCCCGAGACCTATCGTTCGGTGCTGGCCGCCAATCGCATGACGCCGGAAATGTTCGAGGAGCAGCAGAGCTCGAGCATGGCGGTTGCGTTGTTGCCCGATGCGATCAACGACAGTGCCATCGTCACCGATGCGGACATGGACCGTTACCTCGACTTGCAGCTGCAGCGTCGCGACGTGCAGTACTTCACCTTGCCCCGTCCCGCGCCGGCAAACAGTACCGTGACCGACGACGAGATCGCCAGCTACTACAAGGGTCATCAGGCCGATTTCATGCGGCCGGAACAGGTATCGCTGAAATACATCGAAGTGAACGACGCCGACCTCAAACTCGATGCGCAACCCAGCGAGGACGAGCTGAAGAAGCGTTACCAGGACGAAAAGTCGCGCTTCGTACAGCCGGAACAGCGACTGGTTTCGCACATCCTGATCAACGTGCCGAAGAATGCCACGCCGGCGCAGCAGAAGGCCGCACTGGCCAAGGCCGACAAGATCGCTGCCGAAGCCACGCCCGCCGATTTTGCCGAATTGGCCAAGAAGGATTCGGACGACCTGGGTTCGAAGAGCCAGGGCGGCAACCTGGGCTGGCTGCAGAAGGGCGTGACCAACGCCGCCTTCGACACGGCCATGTTCTCCTTGAAGAAAGGCGAGATTTCCAAGCCGGTGCTGTCGCCCGAGGGTTACCACATCATTTACCTGCGTGATGTCCAGAGCGGCAAGATCAAGCCGTTCGACCAGGTGCGGGCCGAGCTGGCGCAGGAAGCCATCAAGGCGGACCGCGAGCACAAGTTCAATGAAGTGGCGGGCAAGCTGGCCGACGCGAGCTACCAGACCCCCGGCTCGCTGGACACGGCGGCCAAAAACCTGGACCTGCCGGTCAAGACCACCGGTCTGTTTTCCCACAGCGGTGGCACCGGGATTGCCGCAAACGCCAAGGTCATCGCCGCGGCGTTCTCGGACGACGTGCTGGCCCAGGGCAACAATTCCAGCCTGATCAACCTGGGCACGGATGACGCCGTGGTGGTGCGTGTGGACAAGCACGAGCCGAAGGCCGTGCGCCCGTTGGCCGAGGTCAGCGACAGCATCAAGCAGAAGATCCTCGATGATCGCGTGATTGCCGCCGCGAAGCAGCGTGCCGATGGCTTGCTTGCACGCCTGCGCAAGGGCGAGGACATCCAGGCCGTGGCGAAGTCCGCGGGGGCCAACGTGGTGAGCGTCAGCGATGCCATGCGCATGCCGCGGGCGCCGTCAGCCCAGAGCATGCCCGCGCAGGTTCGCAGCCAGGCCTTCCTGTTGCCGCATCCGGCCAAGGACAAGCCGGAGTTCTCCAGCGTGGCCGTGGGTGACGGGGTCTTCGCCATCGTGGGCGTGGACAAGGTGCAAGGTGGCGATCTCGCCAAGATCACGCCGGCCCAGCGCGAGCAGCTGCGCAATCAGATGGCTCAGGCATTCGGCAATATGGCGACGCACGGTTTCATCGACATCCTGAAGGCGAAGACGCCGGTCAAGATTGCCGAGGATCGGATGTAATCCCGACGAATACGGTGAATCCGTGACGGATTGAAAAGGGCAGCCCGCGGGCTGCCCTTTTTGCATGGGCGTTTGCGGTGTGGGAGCGGGGTTGGGCGATTCGTGCGAGCGACCCGGGGGTGGCGGTCCAAGACAAAAGCCGTCGAGCGCATCATGGATGCATGCCGACGGAAGCACGGTGTCGGAATCCGTCGCCGCTGCTGTCCATGGTTGCGGGTCGAATCCTGGCGTCCGGGGTCGTGCGAGACCGGGATCAGCCTGGTGCGCTGACCTTGAGCACCTGGCCGGGTTTGATCTTGTGCTTGTGCAGGTGGTTCCAGCGTTCGAGTTTGGCCACGCTTATCGAATAATGGCGGGCGATCGACCACAGGCTTTCGCCGGGGCGCACGGTGTGATGGCGCGTTGGCGTGGAGGATGCCGATGAATCCAGCGGTGGGGATTGCTCGACCTCGCTCTGCGACGTCGGACCGTTGTCTGGAGACGACAGCGAAGGCAGCGTGATCGGCTGCGGCATGACACTGGCGGTCAGGTTGCCGTCTTCGGCCTGCCGGGCGGCATCGCGCCATTGCGCGGCGCGGTGGCGTGGAAGCAGCAGATGTGCCGGTGTGCTGGCTACCGCGATGTGTCCATTGCGGTAGGCCGAGTTGAGGTGCTTTAGCTTGCGCAAGGGCATGTCCGCGCGCGCGGCTGCCTTGCTCAACGGCATCGGGTGTTTCACTTCGACCGTTTCCAGATGATCCCCTGCTGGCAGCAATGGCAGGCTGACATGGAAACGGGACGGTTCGCGCACCACACAGGCGATAGCCAGCAGCTTGGTCAGGTGTTCGCGCGTCGTGCGTGAAACCGGCAGTTTGGGAATCACGGGCTCGTCTGCTGGCGCGCCATGCTGCTGCACCAACCGGCGCACTGCGAATTCGCCACGGTTATAGGCGTAGTCAACCAGTCGCCAGTCGTGCAGGTCGCCATGGTAGCGACTGAGCAGGGCCATCACGCTTTCGGTGGCTGCGGGTACGTCATAGCGACCGTCGTAATCATGGCCGACCTTCAGGCCGATGGCCCGGGCCGTGCTCGGTACGATCTGCCACATGCCGGCGGCCCGGTGGCGGCCGTGGCCCGATACCGGCTGGAAGTGGCTTTCCACCCAGGGCAGCAGCACAAACTCGCCGGCGACATCGTGCTTGGCGGCGACCTGCTCCACGTAGGTCAGGCGCGGCATGATCTCGCGAACATGGGCTTCAAAACGCTGCGGGTCGCGGGTGTAACGGCGGGCCCAGGAAAGAATCTGCGGGTCGGCATCGCAATCGGACATCGCGAAACTCTGTCGAAGCCTGCTCCAGACGTCCTCGGAATGAGTCGGAAGCAGGGCCTTGACGCGGGCGGGTGCCGTGGGCACGACAGGAGCCGGCAGAATGATCTGTGGCGCGTGACGGGGTCGTGGCGCCGTGGCACAGGCACCCAGCAGGGTGGCCATGGCCAGTGGCAACAGGGATCGCCAGCGCCGGTCGTTCATCCGAATGTGTCCTTGGCGCCGCGCAGCGCGGCGAAGCGGGCAATCCGGTCATCGGTGTGTACTTCGTGACGCCGGCACCAGTCGATCACCGCGTGGCTGTCGACGCGCAGGAACGGATTGGCGGCGAGCTCGTCGGCCAGCGTGCCAGGCACACTGGGTCGGTTCGCCGCGCGAAGCGTCGCGACCTGCTGCACGCGGGCGGCAAGCGCGGCATTTTCCGGCTCGATGGTGCTGGCAAAGCGCCCGTTGGCCGCCGTGTATTCATGGCCACAGCACACCCGCGTGTCGCCGGGCAGGGTCGCGAGTCGGTCCAGCGACGCCAGCATCTGCGCCGGGGTTCCCTCGAACATGCGCCCGCAGCCCAGGCTGAACAGGGTGTCGCCGCACAGCAGCACGCCTTCGCCCACGTATGCCACGTGGCTGGTGGTATGGCCGGGAACCGCGATGACCCGAAACCGTGCGGCGGGGGATGGGAGCATCACGGTATCGCCGTCAGCCACGTGGTGGGTGGCCAGGTCGATGCGCTCGTCGGCGGGTGCATATACCGGCACGCCATGCGATTCGCGCAATGCCGCCGCGCCGCCAATGTGATCGGGATGATGATGCGTCAGCAGGATCGCGCGAAGGGTCAGCCCCGAGGCGGCAAGCGCCGCCTCGACCGGAGCCGACTCGCCCGGGTCGACAACCAGTGCCGAGCCATGCCCGTCGTGCAGCAACCAGATGTAGTTGTCGGCAAGGGCCGGGATCGGTACGACGTGCAAGTGGACGCTCCGCGCAAGGGCCTGGAACAGTCGTCGTGACGGCCATGTCCAGGCGAAGTCCCCGACTATAAGGCCCGGTGTCCGCTCTCTCGTTAGGTGACGGTTAAATGCCCGTTCGGTCATTCAGCCTCGTGCGGTGGTTCGTCTTTGCATCGCCAACCAGTACACTGACCGGGTTTCCGCCCCGCGACGAGCCGTTCGACGCATGTCAAAGCGTGACCACGACATCTATGCCAGCGCGCCCATGAGGGGATTGCTGGCCGAGGAGATGGCCGCGCTGATGCCCATGCTGCAGCGCTGCGCGGGAACGCGCGGCCTGCTGGTGTCGGCCGCGCCCGATGACGCGCCGCCCGCCTTGCCGCTGCTGGGGCACTGGACCCGGCTTCGCCTGTCCGGGGAGCGACTTGGTGGCGATGTGCGCGCCAGCCCGCGCGAGCCGATGCCGTTCATCGACGACGCCTTCGACCTGGTGCTGCTTCGGCACGCGCTGGAAATGGCGCCGCTGCCGCCCGCCTTGCTTGGCGACATCATCCGATGCCTGGCACCGGGCGGCGTGCTTGCGTTGACCGGGGTGCACCCGTTCGGCGGCTGGTCGCCGTGGTGGCACTGGCGCATGCATGGCACCGAGGCTCACTTGAACACGCCATTGCAACTTGGCGGCTGGTTGCGGCGGGCCGATTTGCTGGTCGAGCGAGTCCAGCGCGTGGGTCGGTTGTGGCCAAGTCTGCAGGTCGATGCGCACGCGAACGTCCATCCGCTGGGAGGGGGGTACGTGCTGGTGGCACGCAAGCGCCGCTCCATGAGCCAGCCGATACGATTGCGCCAGCATTCCGTGCCGGCACGCGCCGGGACCAGCCTGGCTTCCGGCGCCAGGCGAAGCTCGGCCGCGTGATCCCGAGCATGGGCCGCAGAAACGTTCGAGGCGGGGTGCTTCACGACAGCGAAGCTGGCCAAGTACCTGCCTGCGAGGCCGGTTTTTCGACGGTTCGCTGGGCCATGATCACCCTTCTTTCCCCATTTCCAGGAGTTGCACCCGAGTGACTGATGTTGAAGCTTTTACCGATGGCGCGTGCCTGGGCAATCCCGGCCCGGGTGGCTGGGCTGCCCTGCTGCGGGCCGGCGGCAAGGAACGCGTCGTGGCAGGTGGCGAGCCGGATACCACCAACAACCGCATGGAATTGCTGGCCGCCATCAGTGCGCTGGAGGCATTGACGCGCCCGTGCCAGGTGGTGCTCACCACCGACTCCCGTTATGTCATGCAGGGGATCGAGCAGTGGGTGCCGAAATGGCGCGCCAACGGTTGGCGCACGGCCGGCCGCCAGCCGGTGAAGAACCAGGATTTGTGGGAACGTCTTTCCCATGCCACGGGCAAGCATCAGGTGCGCTGGCAATGGGTGCGCGGACACAACGGCCACGCCGAGAACGAGCGCGTGGACCAGGCCGCCCGTGAACAGGCCGAGCAGTATCGCGACGGCAAACGGGACAGGGCATGAGACAAGTCGTACTCGATACCGAAACCACTGGCCTGGAAGTGCGCCAGGGGCATCGCCTGATCGAAATCGCCTGCGTCGAGATGGTCGGACGCCGCCCCAGCGGGCGCAATTACCAGACCTATCTCAACCCGGATCGTGCCATCGACGAAGGCGCGCGACAGGTCACCGGCATCGCCGACGAATTCCTGCTCGACAAGCCGCATTTCGAAGACGTGGTCGAGGAGTTCCTGGCCTACATCGATGGCGCCGAACTGATCATCCACAACGCCAGCTTCGACGTCGGCTTCCTCGATGCAGAGCTGGCGCGCGCTGGTGCCCACTACGGCCGCATCGCCGACCATTGTCCGGTGCTCGATACCCTGGCCATGGCGCGCGAACGCTACCCTGGCCAGCGCAACAGCCTGGATGCCTTGTGCAAACGCCTGGGCGTGGACAATTCTGCGCGCGACCTGCACGGCGGCCTGATCGATGCACTGCTGCTGGCCGAAGTCTATCTGTCGATGACCTCGGGCCAGGTCGCGCTCGACCTGGGGTTCGAAGAGACTGCCGAGTCCCGGGTCTCCAGTGTCCTGCAGCCAGTGGCGCTGACCCGTCGCCCGCGAGTGCTGCGTGCAAGTGCTGACGAATCCGCCGCACACGAGCACCTGCTGGATGCGCTGGACAAAAGCGCCGGCGAGGGTGGGAGTTTGTGGCGGAAGGAAGAATCCGCAGCTGGATGAAGCGTCACGAATGTTGCGTGGACGAGTCCGTGCCGACCCGGCCAACAGCGCCGGTCAAGGTGCGCAGCGTGTTCGACGATTGGACGGCGGCTGGAACGGTTGTCTACTCGTTCAACGCGGTGCGACCGTATTTGGTCAGTCGCAGGTACCCCGCGAGCGTTCGCTCAAGTAGCCCGCGCGCCTCCAGTCCTTCCCACAACTGCGCCGGCACTTCGGCCCGGGGGACTTGCCCACGCGCGGACAGCGCCCGCAGCAGCTCAAGATGAGTGGCGGAAAGTTTTGCATCGTTCACGTGGACACCCTCGGCAAAAGTGAAAGCTGCCCCGTTGCCCATCATCCGCGCCGGGATGATGCCCGGCATCCTGCCGGTGACTCCGTGGCGGGGGGCGTCAGTAGGATGCGATCCACCGGTGGCGCAGGGAATCGGACGACTCCTAATTCTGCTGTGTCCGTCTGTACCCGGTGGTAGGCATCTTGATCACATCCGGCGAGTCCAGGCGGAACCGATGCAAGTTTGTCGACGACGAAGGCAGGATGCCGTAGTCGAACATCGATACAGCCGACGGCCCGTAGGGCGAGGCACAGGGTGTGCCGGGTAACCGGGTGGGTTGTTACCCAGCCATCACTGCCATTAAAGCAAAACGCCCCACGAGGGGGCGCTTTGCTTTAATGGCGGAGAGGGGGGGATTGTTCGGCCCATCCTTGGGCCGAACCCCTCCGCGCTGCGCGCTGCGGGGCCAGCCTGCGGCTGTCCAAATTCGCTCCGGGCGAATTTGTCGAACCGGGTGGGTTCTTACCCAGCCGTCATCACCAGTAAAACAAA
The DNA here is from genome assembly GCF_900114325.1 of Rhodanobacter glycinis. GTDB lineage: Bacteria > Pseudomonadota > Gammaproteobacteria > Xanthomonadales > Rhodanobacteraceae > Rhodanobacter_A > Rhodanobacter_A glycinis. The sequence continues at coordinate 60,409 of NZ_FOSR01000015.1, read as the reverse complement.
ACGCCCCACGAAGGGGCGTTTTGTTTTACTGGCGGAGAGGGTGGGATTCGAACCCACGGTACGCTTACACGTACGCCTGATTTCGAGTCAGGTACATTCGACCACTCTGCCACCTCTCCGATGGGGTGCACGGTGGCGCGTGCGAGCCGGCAATCATACGCGGGCAAATCTGCCGTGACAACAGTCGGTGTATCCGGCATGCTGCATCGGCATAACGAGTGCTGCAGGCCATGATCGAATTCGGACACGGAACCCACGTCGGATTGCGCCGTACGCGCAACGAGGACACCTATTACGCCGACGCGGCACTGGGCCTGTTCCTGGTGGCGGATGGCATGGGCGGGCATCAGCACGGCGAAGTCGCCGCGGCGCTGGTGCGCGATGCGGTGGTCGACATGGTGGCGCGGGGGCAATCCCTGGCGGACGCCGTGCGTGGTGCCGGTGCCCGCTTGCTCGGGCATGCGCGTGATCACGGTGTCGATGCACTGCCGATGGGTACGACGGTGGCGGCGCTGCGCCTGGTTGGCGACGGTTATGAAGTGGCCTGGGTCGGTGACAGTCGGGTTTACCTCTGGCAGGACGGTTTGCGGCAGATCAGCCATGACCATTCGCTGGTACAGGAGCTGGTCGCCATCGGCTCGCTCGACCCCGCGCTGGCAGCCCGACATCCGCATCGCAACGTGATTACCCAGGCTCTCGGGATCACGGCCAGCGATCAATTGCACGTTGGCATGGCACGCGGGCAACTGGCGCGCGGCATGGCTTTTTTGTTGTGCAGTGACGGCCTGACCGAGGATGTGGGTGACAAGGCGATCGCCGGCGTGGTCGGGCGCCAGGACCTGGCCGCGCAAGAGTGCGTGGATCACCTGTTGCTGGCCGCCCTCGATGGCGGTGGCAAGGACAATGTGACGGCTATCGTGGCGCGCGTACGCTGACCACGCGTTTGCCGCGGGAGCGATCCGGTTCGGTGCTGCCGGGCTGGGCCGTTTCCGCAAGCTGATTGCTCTGGCGCAGCAGTTGCTCGATCAGGTTCACTTGCCGCGGATTGCCCAGTGGTGCGACCAGTGCCGGCGAAACCAGCGAGACCAGCCGCGCCAGCAGCTCGGCATCGCCGAGTGACTGGCCCATGCTGAGTTCGGCCAGCAGATCGTTCATGTCGTCGGCAGCCAGCATGCCCGACAAGGCCTTCAGCGCGAAGTGCAGGCGCAGGCCCAGTTCGTTGCGGGGGGTTTGGGGCAGGGCACGGGCGAAGGCTTCGAAGAAGCGCTCGAAGATCGGGCGGTAATGACGCTGCAGATAGTCGCGGATAAACGGCGATGCATCACTGTAGACGCGGCCCAGCAGGCGCAGGAATGCGGGGCCACCGGCAGGTGAACGTCCCAGTTGCAATGCCGGCGCGAACAGGATGCCGAGGATGGTCTCGTAATCCGGCACGTGGCCATCGGCTTCGCAGGCGTCGAGCAGGCGCAGGCGGTCCTCGTTCAACCGGTCCAGTCGTTGTGCCAGCAGCTCCTGCAGCATCGCTTCCTTGCTGCCGAAGTGGTAGTTGACGGCGGCGAGGTTGGCCTCGGCGCGCGCGGTGACCAGACGCATCGACAGTGCTTCATAACCCCGTTCGATGAACAACCACTCGGCTGCCTCGAGCAGGCGGTGTCGCGTGTCGACACCGGGCGGATGTTCGCGAACGGCCATGGATTCCCCTTTGCTGCGTCAGTGCTGGACCGGCGCATGGTTCAAACGTGTGTATGACGCTAGCGGTTGCTCGTGGATGGAGCAAGTTGCGTTGCACGATGAAAAGGGCGGGGCGAACGGGGAAACGAAAAAGGCGAGCCCGCGGGCCCGCCTTTTTCATGAGTGACGCGGTGTGCAACCGGGTGCGTCAGGCGGCCTTTTTCTTCGCCAGGCGCAGCCAGGTATCGACCACGGTGTCGGGGTTGAGCGACAGCGACTCGATCCCCTGTTCCATCAGCCATTCGGCAAGGTCGGGGTGATCACTGGGACCCTGGCCGCAGATACCAACGTACTTGCCCTTGGCGCGAGCCGTCTTGATGGCCATGGACAGCAGCTTCTTCACCGCCGGATTGCGCTCGTCGAACAGGCCGGCCACGATGCTGGAGTCGCGGTCCAGGCCCAGGGTGAGCTGGGTGAGGTCGTTCGAGCCGATCGAGAAACCGTCGAAGATCTCGAGGAATTCCTCGGCAAGCAGGGCGTTGGACGGCACCTCGCACATCATGATGATCTTCAGCGGCTTGTCGCCCTGGGCATGGGACACGCCCTGCTTGAGGCCATTCTTTTCCAGCACCTGGACTACCTTGCGGCCTTCCTCCAGCGTGCGCACGAACGGGATCATCACCCACACGTTGTCCAGCCCCATGGTCTCGCGGACCTTCTTCACCGCCCGGCATTCCAGCCCGAAGGATTCGGCGAAGCTGGGGTCGACGTAGCGGCTGGCGCCACGGAAGCCGAGCATCGGGTTTTCCTCGTGCGGCTCGTAACGCGCGCCGCCGAGCAGGTTGGCGTATTCGTTCGACTTGAAGTCGGACATGCGCACGATCACCGGCTTCGGGAATACCGAGGCGGCGATGGTGGCGATGCCTTCGGCCAGACGGTCGACATAAAACTCCACCGGACCGGCGTAACCGGCGATGCGCTCGTCGATCTTCGCGCGGATCTCGGCATCCTGCTTGCCGTACTCAAGCAACGCCCTGGGATGGATGCCGATATGGCTGGCGATGATCATCTCCAGGCGGGCCAGGCCGATGCCGGCATTGGGCAGCATGCCGAAGTCGAACGCGCGCTCGGGGTTGGCCACGTTCATCATGATCTTCAGCGGCGCCTCGGGCATGTCGCCGAGATCGGCGGTGATCCGCTCGAACTTCAGGATGCCCTCGTAGATCGTGCCGGTGTCGCCTTCGGCGCAGGACACGGTGACGTCGGTGCCGTCAGGGATCAGCTCCAGCGCGTTGCCGGTGCCGACCACGGCGGGCACGCCCAGCTCGCGCGCGATGATCGCCGCGTGGCAGGTGCGGCCGCCGCGGTTGGTGACGATGGCCGAAGCGCGCTTCATCACCGGCTCCCAATCGGGATCGGTCATGTCGGCGATCAGCACGTCGCCGGGCTGCACCTTGTTCATGTCGGCCAGCGAGCGCACCACGCGCGCCTTGCCGGCACCGATCTTCTGGCCGATCGAGCGGCCCTCGGCCAGCACCTTGCCCTTTTCGCCGAGGTGGAAGCGCTCTAGCTGGGTGGCGTGTGCGCGCGACTTCACCGTCTCCGGGCGTGCCTGCACGATGTACAGCTTGCCGGTGTTGCCGTCCTTCGCCCATTCGATATCCATCGGACGGCCGTAGTGCTTCTCGATGATCAGCGACTGGCGTGCGAGTTCCTGCACGTCATCGTCGCTGATGCAAAACCTGGTGCGCATCTCGGCCGGGGTGTCTTCGGTCTTGACCCGTTCGCCCGGGGCATCGGAATAAACCATGCGCAACTGCTTGGCACCGATATTGCGACGCAGGACAGCCGGCTTGCCGGCATTCAACGTGGGCTTGAACACATAGAACTCGTCCGGGTTGACCGCACCTTGCACGACCATCTCGCCGAGGCCGTACGAACCGGTGACGAACACCACGTCGCGGAAGCCAGACTCGGTGTCCAGCGTGAACAGCACGCCGGCGGCGCCGATATCCGAGCGCACCATCAGCTGCACGCCGGCGGACAGGAACACGTCCTCGTGCTTGAAGCCCTGGTGCACGCGGTAGGCGATGGCGCGGTCGTTGTACAGCGAGGCGAAGACTTCCTTCACCTTGTGCAGCACGTCGTCGATGCCGACCACGTTGAGGAAGGTTTCCTGCTGGCCGGCGAACGAGGCATCGGGCAGGTCTTCGGCGGTGGCCGAGGAGCGAACCGCCACGGCGATGTTGTCGGCGCCGGCGTCCTTGCACAGCTTGATGTAGGCCTCACGAATCGCCTGGTCCAGCTCGGCGGGCAGCGGGGTTTCGGTGACCCATTCGCGGATTTCCTTGCCGGCGCGGGTAAGTTCATCGACGTCGTCCACGTCGAGGCCGGAAAGGCGTTCCTGGATGCGCTTGGCCACGCCGCTCTTTTCCAAGTATTGCTGGAAGGCATCGGCGGTGGTGGCAAAACCACCCGGCACGGAGACGCCGAGCTTGGCGAGGTTGCCGATCATTTCGCCGAGCGACGCGTTCTTGCCGCCGACCTTGCCAAGGTCGGTCATGCGCAGTTGGTCCAGCCAGAGCACCAGGTTGTTCAAGGGAGTCTCCTTAAAGAGCTCGATAGTGGTAAAGACGTCGGGCGGCGCTGGAATCAGGCCGCGCAAAGACTGGTATTGTCCGCTGTCGATGGTGCGTGGCACAAGAAGACCATTGCAAACCATCGCCGCTCCAACTGCATACCAGTCAGCTCGAGTCCAGAAAAGACAGGCGACGACGCATGCGCTAATGTTCGCCGAGGATATTTCAAAGGCTCTCGGGCAACCCATGCAGCGCACGGTATTTTTCATCTCCGATTCCACTGGTATTACGGCCGAGACGATCGGCAACAGCATTCTTGCCCAGTTCGAGGGGGTGAGCTTCATCAAGCACCGCTTGCCGTTCATCGACAACGTGCACAAGGCGGAGAATGCCGCGTTGCGCATCAAGACGCATTACGCGAAGAGCGGCGAGCGGCCGATCGTGGTCAACACGATGGCCGATCGCGCGCTGTGCGAGATCGTGGCCGGTACCGGTGCGTTGATGCTGGATGTGTTCGCGCCGTTCATCGGTCCGCTGGAGGACGAGCTGGGCGCCAAGCGTTCCGGTGCGGTGAACCGTTCGCACGGACTGGTCGATTTCGACAAGTACGAAGCGCGCATCAACGCAACCAACTATGCGCTGTCGCATGATGATGGCATCGACGTGAATTACGCCGAGTCGGATCTGATCCTGGTGGGTGTATCGCGCTCGGGCAAGACGCCAACCTGCCTCTACATGGCCTTGCATTACGGGGTCAGTGCCGCCAACTATCCGTTGACCGACGAGGATCTCGAAAAACTGGAACTGCCCGCGCGGCTGCGGCCCTGGAAGGATCGCCTGTATGGCCTGACCATCGACCCGGTACGGCTCGCACAGATCCGCGAACAGCGTCGACCGGGAAGCCGTTATGCCACGCTCAAGCAGTGCCGCTGGGAGCTGGAGCAGGCTGATCGGCTGATGCGCCAGGCAGGCATTCCGTCGCTCAACACCACGCACGTCTCGATCGAGGAGATCGCCAGCAAGATCTTCGATCGTTTCGGTATCGAACGAACCATGTTCTGACCTTTTCCGGAGTCTCCATTTCCGCATGAGTGCCGTACTCGACAATCGCCACAGCCTGCTGCCGGGACGCTTCGAGTTCCTGATGGGGTTGTATGCCGAAAATTATCATCGGCTCGTGCGACTGTTCGCACCGCAGACACTGGAAGCGGGCGATTACGTGTCGGATGTTTCCGATGGCTTGCCGGTGCACCTGGTGGTGCAGGAATGCCATCCGTACACGCTGGAACTGGAACTCACCTACGGCTTTGTCGATGCGCAGACGGGGCATCGGTCGCCCTCGGCACAGTTGCGCATGTATACCGACGCGCATGTGGCCGAAGCGATGCACTGCCATCCCGGACGCCACCTGTGGCAAGTGCTCGGCCCGTTTCCGCCGGCGCACACGGTGTTCCAGCACCGGCTGCAGATGAACGGGTTTCTCTCGCGCTGGCTGGAATACCTGGCGGGGCAGGGACATTCCGTCGCCACGCTGGCACCGATGCCCGGACGTGAGGGTCAGAAGACATCGTAGGGACGCCTGGCAGGCGCCCGCGAGCGGGCGCCAGCCCGATGGGTATCCATGCAAGCAACAAAAAACCCGCACAAGGCGGGTTTCCTGCTTACAGTGGCGGAGCGGACGGGACTCGAACCCGCGACCTCCGGCGTGACAGGCCAGCATTCTAACCAGCTGAACTACCGCTCCACATTGTATAACCAGCGTTGCGAGCCAACTTGGCGTCCCCACGGGGATTCGAACCCCGGTCGCCACCGTGAAAGGGTGGTGTCCTAGGCCTCTAGACGATGGGGACAATTCAAGTTGGTGGAGCCAGGCGGGATCGAACCGCCGACCTCCTGCATGCCATGCAGGCGCTCTCCCAGCTGAGCTATGGCCCCGCCGCTGGAAGCCCGAAAGAATAGGTGTGGTTCGCGATTCCGTCAAGCATTTTTTCCAGAAATTTTTCACCGAAGTGAAAATGGCGATGCGTTCGTTGCGAGCGCGCAGTGTGCCTGCGCAATGGTCGGGTACCGAAGCTCCGGGTCCTCGCTTCATCCGGCCGTTTGGTGGGCGACAAGATTCAGTCGATATCTCATCGTTCGCCCTGAGCGTCGGCCCGCAGGGCCGGAGTCGAAGGATGATCGCCGATGGGCGCTTCGACTCTGCTCGCTGGCAGCAAACTGCGCTCAGCACGAACGCACTTTCGCTGAGCTTCGTCGCTGATCAAGTTCAGCCGTGACGGGCGCGTCACGCAGTGCATGCACAGATGCAACACGCGCTAGGCGAAGACGCGTCGCAGGGCCTAAGCTGGTGAACCCGTCAGCGCGCCCAAGAGGAAGGCATGCACGATATCGGATTCATTCGCGACCTGGCCATCGTGATGCTGGTGGCGGGCACCACGACGGTCCTGTTGCACCGGCTGCGCCTGCCGGTACTGCCGGGCTACATCCTTGCGGGTGTACTGATCGGCCCGCATACGCCGGGCGTGCTGATCACGGATCCACGCACCATTGGCGACATCTCGAATCTCGGCGTGGTGCTGCTGATGTTCACGCTGGGCCTGGAGTTCAGCGTGCGCAAGTTGCGCGAGGTAGGTGCGGGCGTGCTGCTGGTGACGGTGGCCGAGGTCGGCTTCATGCTGTGGGTCGGCTACACGCTGGGCACGGCCTTTGGCTGGAGCACCCGCGATGCGCTGTTCCTGGGCGCGATCATGTCGTTGTCCTCGACGATGGTGGCCACGCGCACCCTGAGTGAGGGCGGGATGCGGCAATGGCCGTTCGCGCGGGTGGTGATCGGCATGCTGGTCGCGGAAGACATGCTGACCATCGTCATCCTGACTCTGCTGACCGCGGTGGCCATTGGCGGGGTGGTGGAAACCGGCGTGGCGTTCAGCCTGATCGGTCACCTGGGCCTGTTCGTGGTGGCCGGCATGCTGGTTGGCTTGCTGCTGCTGCCACGCTTGGTGGATTACGTGGCCGGGTTTGGCAATGACGAAATGCTGCTGGTCAGCGTGCTGGGCATCTGCTTCGGTGCCAGCCTGCTGGCGGCCTTGCTGGGTTTCAGCGTGGCGCTGGGGGCTTTCCTTGCCGGTGCGGTGGTGGCCGAGGCGCGCAACGCGACACGCGTGGTGCATATGGTGGAACCGTTGCGTGACATGTTTGCCGCGCTGTTCTTTGTGTCCATCGGGCTGAAGATCGACCCCGCCTTGCTGATGCAGTACGCGTTGCCGGCGTTGCTGGTGGCGGTGGTCGTCATGCTGGGCAAGACGCTGGCGTGCAGCGTGGGCTGTTTCTTCGTGGGCCATGACGCCCGCACCGCCTTGCGCGCAGGCCTGAGCATGGCGCAGATCGGCGAGTTCTCGTTCGTGATCGCCACGTTGGGTCTGTCGCTGAATGCGGTAAGCAAGTTCATCTACCCGATCGCGGTCGCCTCGTCGCTGATCTGCATGGTGGCGTCACCGTACCTGATGCGCTCGACGGATGCCCTGGCGAACGGAGGCCGCAAGGTGTTGCCGCAGTCGTTGCGCCTGCTGGTCACCAGCTATAGCGGCTGGCTGGAGAATTTGCGGCCGGTGGCGGAAAACGCGGCGATTGCGGCGATGTTCCGTCGCTTGCTGTGGCATATCGTGGTCAATGTGATCCTGGTGGTCACGCTGTTCACGATCGGCGCCTATGTCAATGCGCACGGCTGGGGCTGGTTTTCGAAGGTGGGGATCGATCGGGAAATGCGCCATTCGCTGATCTGGGCGGTGGCGCTGGTGCTGTCGCTGCCGTTCCTGATTGCCATTTACCGCAAAGCCGAGGCGCTGGGCATGCTGCTGGCTGAATTGGGTATTCGCGAGCGCTTTGCCGGAGGCTATACCCAGGCCATCCGCCAGGTGTTGGCGCGACTGATCCCGGTGGCGGCGCTGGTACTGCTGGCCCTGCTGGTGGGGGCGTTGGGCTCGACGATCCTGCCGCCACGCGGGGTGGCGCTGTCGGTGGGGGGCGTGGTGCTGGTGCTGGCGGTGATGCTGTGGCGTTCGCTGGTGAAGATGCATGCGCGCCTGCAGGCTGCACTGCGCGACACGCTGAACAAGCCGGAAGCCGATTCGCGTGACTGAAGTCTCATCCCGCAAGCGTCATGATTGAACCTTTCATGTGGCGGATTGTCGGACACAAAACGTCGTTGCCAAGACCGAACGGGACCCGCACAATGCGGGTTCTGCCCTCCAACGGGGAGGGGCGGCCGGCACGCCGGTATATCCATGACGAGGGAGTTCCGAATGAAGCATCTTTTGCGTCCCACGCTGACAATGGCCACGTTGGCCGTTGCGCTGGGCATGACGGCCAGCGTGCAAGCAGCCCAGACCACCAAGAGCAGCACGGTCGACAAGACCAAGGCCAGCTACGTGGTCGGCTGGGATCTGGCCAGCTCGTTGCCGCCGATCGTGCGCCAAGAGATCGATCCGGCCACTGTCGCTCGTGCGGTCCAGTCGGAGCTGTCCGGCCAGAAGCCGACCATGTCCGAGGCCGAGTACAAGTCGGTCAAGGAAGCGTTTGTCACCCAGCTGCGCGCCAAGGCCAAGGCCGAGTTCGACAAGGAAGCGGCCAAGAACAAGGCGGCCGGTGAGGCCTTCCTGGCCAAGAACCGCCACGCCGCTGGCGTGAAGGTCACGGCCTCGGGCCTGCAGTACAAGGTGCTGTCGCAGGGTTCCGGCGCTCGCCCGGGTCCGAACGACACGGTCAAGGTCAACTATGTCGGCAAGCTGGTCGACGGCACCGTGTTCGACGATTCGTCGAAGCATGGCAGCAGCGGCCCGGCGTCGATTCCGCTGGCCAACGTGATCCCGGGCTTCCGCGAAGGCCTGGAGCTGATGCAGACCGGTGGCCATTACCAGTTCTTCATCCCGTCGAACCTCGCCTACGGCTCCGAGCCGCGTAGCGAGATGCCGCCGAATGAAACGCTGATCTTCGACGTGACCCTGGTTAGCACCGGTCCCACCAAGGGTGGCGCTGCACCGGACGCCGGACAGAAGTAAGCGCGCGGCAGCCATGCTGCCAGCGTTGTGAACCGAAGGGGCGCGAAGCGATTCGCGCCCCTTCGCTTTGGTCGCGGGCCACGGGCTGCTGGCTCGGTTTTTTGCGCGATCCAGCACGCCGCGCCTGTTAGAATGTGCGGCTTCACACGAATACCTGGGCAACCGATGAACGTCACCATCTTCGGAACCGGTTATGTAGGCCTCGTCACCGGTGCCTGCCTGGCGGAAATGGGCAATCACGTGGTCTGCGTCGATATCGACGCGGGCAAGGTGGCGCGCCTGGAACAGGGCGACATCCCGATCTACGAGCCGGGCCTGGAGCCGATCGTCGCGCGCAACCACGCGAATGGCCAGTTGGCCTTCACCACTGATCCGGCGCCAGCCATCGCGCACGGGCAGGTGGTGTTCATCGCGGTCGGCACGCCGCCGGACGAAGATGGCAGCGCCGACCTGCAATATGTGTTGAGCGTGGCGAAGACCATCGGCCAGCACATGGATCGCTATACCGTGGTGGTGAACAAGTCGACCGTGCCGGTGGGCACCGCCGATCGCGTGCGCGAGGCGATTGCCGCCGAGCTGGCCGCGCGCGGCGCGACGATCGCATTCGACGTGGTCTCCAACCCCGAGTTCCTCAAGGAAGGCGACGCGGTGGCCGATTGCCTGCGCCCGGACCGCATCGTGGTGGGCAGTTCCAGCGCGCGCGCCGTCGACGTGCTGCGCAAGCTGTACGCACCGTTCAACCGCAACCACGATCGCATGGTGGTGATGGACGAGCGTTCGGCCGAGCTGACCAAGTACGCCGCCAACGCCATGTTGGCGACCAAGATCAGCTTCATGAACGAGATTGCCAACATCGCCGAACGCGTGGGCGCGGATGTGGAACTGGTGCGCCACGGTATCGGTGCGGATCCGCGCATCGGCTACCACTTCATCTACCCGGGCGCCGGCTACGGTGGCTCGTGCTTCCCCAAGGACGTGCAGGCGCTGGAGCGCACCGCGCGCGGCGTGGGTTACCAGGCGCGCCTGCTGGGGGCGGTGGAAGCGGTCAACCACGACCAGAAGACCAAGTTGTTCGAGCTGATCTCGCGCCACTTCGACGGCCAGCTCAAGGGCAAGACCATCGCGTTGTGGGGCCTGGCCTTCAAGCCGAATACCGACGACATGCGCGAAGCGCCCAGCCGGCGCCTGATCGAGGCGTTGTGGCAAGCCGGTGCAACGGTGCGTGCCTTTGATCCGGAAGCGCGCGAGGAAGCGCAGCGTATCTACGGTGAACGCGACGACCTGGTCTTGTGCGGGCAGCCCCATGACGCGCTGAAGGGCGCCGACGTGCTGGCCATCGTCACCGAGTGGAAGCTGTTCCGCAGCCCGGATTTCGCGGCGATTCGCGCCGCACTGAAAGAACCGGCGATCTTCGACGGACGCAATCTGTACGAGCCGTCGACCGTGGAAGAGGCCGGGCTGGCCTATTACGGCATCGGGCGCGGACGTTCGCTGGGCGTGAAACGCTGATGGACAATCTCGAACAGCGACTGACCGAGCTGGAAGTCCGACTCACTTTCATCGACGATACCGTGCTTGGGCTGGCCAACGCCGATGGCGAGCAGTCCATGCGCATCGCCACGCTGGAGCGGCTGGTGCACGACTTGCGCAGCGAGCTGGCCTCGTTGCGGCTGGGGCAGGGCCACGACCCGCACAGCGAACCACCGCCGCCGCATTATTGAACCGACTCTGGCATTACGCTCACACCGGATTCCGACCATGGCCGATTCCCTGCGCGATCAGCTGCTGAAAAGCGGCATCGTCAAACAGGTTCGCGAAGAAAAGCGCCCGAGCGCGCCCAACAGCGGGCGCACGCCTGCGTTCAAGAAGGGCTCGAAAGGGACGAAGGCGCGCGCTGCCTCCAGCGACGAGGTCGATCTGGCCAAGGCCTATGCGATCCGTGCCCGTACCGAAGCCAATGAACGCAAGCAGGCCGAACGCGAGGCCGCCGAACAGGCGCGCCTGAAGCGCGAGCGCAAGCAGAAGATCCAGCAGCTTTTGCAGGGCAAGGCCCTGAACAAGGCTGACGCCGAGCATGTCCGGCATTTCGAATACGGCGGCAAGATCCGTCGTGTCCACGTGGACCCCGCGCAGCTGGCCGCGCTCAATGCCGGCGAGCTGGGCATCGTGCAGCAGGCGGGACGCTATGTGCTGGTCGAGCGTGCGATTGCCGAGCAGGTACGCGACATCGATGCACACCTGCTCGCGTTGCTGGTGGAGCCAGGCGCCGGCGGCATCGGCGACGACGGCGTGCCTGACGACTTGATGTGGTAGCGCCTTGCACCCTCTCCCCGTTAAGGGAGAGGGTTGGGGTCAGGGACCCATCTGGCAGTGAGACTCGATAAAGCCGCAGCGGTTCCTCAGTCCGGCAATTCAAAACCGCTTTGCGCCAGTACCGGGTTGTCCCAGCCCGGCTTCGGCGTGAAGCGTTCGCCGTATTGCGCCGCCAGCGTTTCCAGGCGTGCCTTGAGCTTGGCCGCGCCTTCGCTGCGGATGTACTGGATCGGGCCACCGCGGAAGGGCGCGAAGCCGGTACCGAAGATCACCCCGGCATCGAGCAGGTCGGCATCGTCGACCACGCCGTTGGCCAGGCAGGCCACGGCTTCGTTGACCATCGACAGCACCATGCGGTCCTGCAGATCGGGCGAGGCGGCGTAGTCCGGATCGACCTCGGGTTTCTGCGGCTTGCCTTCGTGCCAGACGTACAGGCCCTGGCCATCCTTCTTGCCGCGCTTGCCGGCTTCCATTTTGTCTTCGAGGCCGGGTGGCAACTCCAGCCCAAGGAAGGGCGCCAGTTCCTTGCCGACCGAGGCGCACACGTCCAGCCCGACCGTGTCGGCCAGCTCGATCGGTCCCATCGGCATGCCGAATTTCGTGGCGACTTTGTCCAGCACCGGCCCGGGCACGCCTTCGTTGTACAGGCGCATGGCTTCGAGCAGGTAAGGCATCAGGATGCGATTGACCAGGAAGCCGGGCGTGCCCTTGACCGCCACCGGCAGTTTGCCGATGGCCTTGCAGAACGCCAGTGCGCGTTTCTCGATGGCCGGATCGAGCCGCTCGTGGCGCACCACCTCGACCAGCGGCATCTGCGCCACCGGGTTGAAAAAGTGCAGGCCGAGGAAACGTTGCGGCGCCGCCAGCTTGCCGCGCAGTTCATCCAGCGGAATGCTGGAGGTGTTGGTAGCGAGGATCTCGTCGGCCTGGAACTGAGGTTCGATGGTGGCGTAAAGCGCTTCCTTGGCTTCGGCGTTCTCGTAGATCGCCTCGATCGCCAGGTCGGCATCGGCCACGCCCTTGCCCTCGACATCGGCGCGCAGGCGGCGCGTGGCGGCCTCGATCTTTTCCGGCGTTTTCAGTTTTTTCTCGTAGAGCTTGCGGGCGCGGTCCAGCGCGGGCTGGACGTACTTCATCTCGCGATCCTGCAGGGTCACGTCGAAACCCTTCAGCGCCGCCCAGGCCGCGATATCGCCGCCCATGACGCCGGCACCGACCACATGCACGTGCTTGATGGCGGGGTCGATGCCGCCGCCGGCGCCTTTCAGACGCTCCTGCAGGAAGAAGATGCGGATCAGGTTCTGCGCGGTCGGCGTCTGCGCCAGCTTGGACACCGACAGCGCTTCCAGTTTCAGCCGTTGCCGGATGTCGCCGCCGCCGCGCTTCCACACGTCGATCAGCGCGAATGGGGCCGGGTAGTGTTCCTTGCGCACCTTGGCGGCCGTCTGCTTGAGCACCATCGGGGCGAGGATCTGCCGCGCCAGCCAGGTGTTCGTGGCCCAGGCCTTGGTCCGCCGCACGAACGGGCGCGTGATGGGGCGGCGCAACAGATGCTTCGCTTCGGTCAGCAGCTCGTCGAGCCGGGCGGTGCGATCGACCACGCCGAGCGTCAGTGCCCGCTTTGCCGACAATGGCTTGCCGGTGAGCATCACCGGCAGCGCGTCGGGGGCGCCGATCAGGCGTGGCAGGCGCGCGCTGCCGCCCCAGCCGGGATGGATGCCGAGCATGACTTCGGGCAGGCCGATTCGGGTTTTCTCGTCATCCGCGGCGATGCGTTGGCGACAGGCCAGGATCAGTTCGGTGCCGCCGCCCATGCAGGCGCCGTGCACGGCGGCCACGGTCGGGCAGGGCAGGCGTGCCAGCGATTCGTAGACGCGCTGGCCGTTCTGGATGTTCTCCAGCACGGTGCCGTGCTTCGCGTAACCCACGAACTCCTTGATGTCGGCCCCCACGGCGAAGCCGGAGGCCTTGGCGGAGTGGATGATCACCCCGGCCGGCCGCTCGATCGCCAGCCGCTCGACGATCTGGCCCAGCTCGTCCAGCACCTCGCGCGAAATGGCGTTGACGCTGCTGTTGGCGCGGTCGAGGGTCAGCGTGACGATGCCGCTGTCATCCAGGTTCGTTTTCCAATGGTTGAAGCGCAGTCCTTCGAACATGGGCTCAAGTTGGGTGGTGGATGGAAATTGCACCATACCGTCCCGTAGCGTGGATTGCGAGACGCTTCCGGGTTCATTGACAAAGGGCTTGCCGCCACTTGCCGATGCCTGCGTCACGAAGCGATCAACGTCCTATTGCGCTTCCTCCGCGAACGCGTAACTTAGACCGGGATGACTACCTTGATGGCCCCCGGTCCGGTCGCCGGCAGCGAGATATTCGAGCGCATCCTGGCCGTGCCAGGAGGTCTGGTTCTGCTCGACTGCGACGACAGTGCGGCTCTTGTCGAGCAGTTCCGCGCCATCGCCAGGCACAGCGGGCAGTCGATCTACCTGTGGGACCCGGAGGCGGGCATGGGCAACCTGCGCGAGGTGCATGCACGGGTGCCGGGCCTGCAGCGGCTGGGCAATGCCTTGCGCTACATGCAGCAGAGCAACCATTTCGGCATATATCTGCTGGCGAAATTCCCGCTGCCGATCTCCACCATGGATAACAACCTGCTGCGGCAACTGGCGCGTTCGCCGGCCGGGCACGTGCGACGGGTGGTGCTGCTGGATGCGGAGCCGGCCCTGGTAGCCGGCCTGGATGACGTGGCCGTGCGACTGGATGGTTCGTCACGCCCCGCCCAGCGCCCGCGCCTGCGCGACGGCCGCTGGCTGCCGTGAGCGACGAACTGTCCCGCGAGACTGGCGTGCTGGTGGTGGCGCCACAGCGCGATCTTCGCCGCGCCCTGTTCGATGCGCTCGATCATGAGGGGCATCCGCTGATCCATTCGGCCCGCGACCCCGCACATGCGGCGATCCTGCTGGAGGGGCGCGCGCCGCTGACCTTGATGGTGGTGGCGCTGGAAGGCGACGGACGCGCGGCACTGGCCAGTTGCGAGCAGTTGCGACGCATTCCTGCCTGCGCCGATGCGCTGCTGATCGTCGTGCTGGCCGATGGCGCCACGATTCGCCCCACGCAACTGCCGGCCGGCGTGGGCGACTGGCTGCATGCCGGCCAGATCGCCAGTGAACTGGGGCCGCGTTGGCAACGCCTGCGGCGTACCGCCTGGGCCGGGCCGGGGCGTGCGCCGGCCCCGGCCAGCGATGGCGATTACCGCTTCGTCTTCGATGAAGATGACAGCGAGTGGGTGATTGTCGATCCGTCCACCGAGCGTGTGCTGGAGGCGAGCCCGGCATGGGGGCGCCACAGCGGACTGGGCGATGGCGCGGTGCTCGATCGTACATTGACCGAACTGCTGGTGTTCGAAAGTGTGAGTGCGGAACAGCTGCTGCGCGAAAGCAACCGCCAGTGGTATCCCTGCGGGCGCCGTTCCGTCCAGGGGGCCGACAGCGGCGAGGTGAGCTCGCGACGCGTGCGGCATGCCGGGCGCGACGTGGCAGCACTCGCGTTCCGCAGCGACCGCGCCGGGGTCCGCCCGGGCGTGGCGCTGACCTTGCTGGCGCGACTGTTTGCCAGTGGCGGCAACGACGGCGACATGAGCGTGGCGGTGCAGTTGCTGGTCGATGACATGGGGCTGGATTACCTCGCCGTATGGTCGGGTCGGCCGGAAGACAGCGGGGCACCGGTGCAACTGGCGCAGCGCTGGCGCGGCGGCGAGCGTTCCTGGCCGGCGGCGCAGCTGCAGAGCTCGTTGCGCCTGGTCTTGGGTGGCAAGACCCTGGTGCACGCGGCGGATGCCCAGCGGCTGGCCACGGCCGATCCGCTGGTGGCCGACCTGGGCCTGTGCGGTTTCGTCGGCCTGCCGCTGCTCGATGAACGGCGCAACGTGCTCGGCGCCCTGCTGGCCGGCAGTCGGCAGCCGTTTGCGGAGCCGGAAATCGCCGAGCCAGTGCTGCGTTGCGCGGCGGCCCATTTCGCCCATGCGCTGGAATTGCGTCGCACGCGCGAGCAGGGCCGGGCCGAAGGCCTGCTCGATGCGCTCACCGGCTTGCCCAACCGCCTGCTGTTCAACGATCGGCTGGATACCATCATTCGCGAAGCCAACCGCACCGGCGAATGCTTCGCAGTACTGTTCGTCGACCTGGACCGTTTCAAGTCGATCAACGACAACCTGGGCCATGCCGTGGGCGACCAGGTACTGGTGGCCGTGACCCAGCGCCTGCGCAGCAGCGTGCGCGCGTCCGATACGGTGGCACGTTACGCCGGCGACGAATTCATCCTTGTCCTGCGCCACATCGTGAAGAACGACGACGTGCTGCGCGTGGCCGAAAAGATCGTCCAGCTGATGGAAAAGCCATTGCGGCTGGAGGACGAAACCGAACTGCAGGTCACCGCGTCCATCGGCATCAGCTTCTTCCCCGAGGATGCACCGGATGCAGAAACCCTGCTCAAGCATGCCGACGAGGCGATGTATGCCGCCAAGGGACAAGGCCGCAACAACTACCAGATCTACGACGTCAGCCCCGAGCAGGAGCAGCAGAACGCGGCATTGAAGCGCAGCCTGCGCCACGCCGAGGGCAACGGCGAGCTGCGGGTGTTCTACCAGCCACAGGTGAACGCGGACAGCGAAGACATCGTCGGGATGGAGGCGCTAGTGCGCTGGGAACATCCCGAACTGGGGGCGATCGGTCCCGGCTTCTTCATTCCGTTGGCCGAAGAAACCGGGCTGATCGTTTCCATCGGCGAATGGGTCTTGCGTACCGCCTGTCAGCAGGCGCGGGTCTGGGAGGACCGGCATGGTCTGCGCCTTCGCCTGGGCGTGAACCTGTCCGTGGTCCAGCTGACGCAGCCAGACCTGGTGGGCGTGGTGGAGCGGGTGCTGCAGGAAACCGGGCTCGATCCGACATTGCTTGAACTGGAAGTGACCGAAAGCATCAGCATCAAGGCCGTCCCCCACTTGATGGAAAACCTGCATGGCCTGCATCGGCTGGGGTGCCGCATTGCCATCGACGATTTCGGTACCGGCGCCGCTTCGCTGGATTACCTGCGCAAGCTGCCGGCCGATCGGATCAAGATCGACCAGAGCTTCGTGCGCAACATCGGCGTGGATCCGGACGACGAGGCCATCGTGCGCGCCACCATCGACATGGCGCACCGGCTCAACCGCGAGGTGGTGGCCGAAGGCGTGGAGATCGAGCAGCATCTGCAGTTCCTGCGCCAGAACGGCTGTGACGAGTTGCAGGGTTATCTGTTCTGCCGCCCGTTGCCCCAGGCCAGTTTCGATCGCCTGCTGGCCGAGCGCGAGAGCCTGCTGGCTGGCGTGGCCGGCCAGTCGGCCGCTTGAGTGGCCGCGGCACGCCCCCATCTCACGGAGTGGATCGGGCCTTGACGGCCGAAGCGGGGATCGCCGGGCGATGATGATCGGGCGCGAGCGCCGGAGAGTTGGCCGAGGATCGTATTCGTGCTGAACTTGCAGGCGTAATGTCTGTCTGAAGCACCTCAATCCATCCGGCAACATCCCCGGGGGCGGCGGCAGCAACGAAGGAGATGGCCCGGATGGGCGAAAACGAACTCGATAGTGCGCTGGTCGAGCGGGTACAGGGGGGCGACAAGCGCGCTTTCGACCTGCTGGTGCGCAAGTACCAGCACAAGGTCGTCGGCCTGATTTCCCGCTACGTGCACAACCACGCCGAATGCGAAGACGTGGCGCAGGAGGCTTTCGTGCGTGCATGGCGCGCCATTGGCTCGTTCCGCGGCGACAGCCAGTTCTACACCTGGATGTACAAGATCGCGGTGAATACCGCCAAGAACCATCTGGTGGCGCAGGGGCGGCGGCCACCCAGCGACGATATCGCCATCGAGGATGCGGTGTTCGTGCCGGGGGCCGACCGCATGCAGGACAACGCCACCCCCGAACGCGAGTTGATGCGGCAGGAAATTGAACAAACGGTGTTTTCCACTGTCCAAGCCCTGCCTGAGGAATTGCGGACAGCCATTACGCTGCGCGAGATGGATGGCCTCAGCTACGAGGAGATCGCCACCGCCATGGATTGCCCGATCGGAACGGTGCGTTCGCGTATCTTCCGGGCGCGTGAGGCGATTGATGAAAAGTTGCGGCCGCTGTTGTCGAACCGCGAGGACCGGACACCATGACTGAAATGCATCAGGAAAACCTTTCCGCCGGTATCGACGGCGAACTGTCGAAGGAGGAGCTCCGCTTCCTGCTGCGGCGGCTCGACCACGAAGCGGACTTGCTGGCCACGTGGACGCGTTACCACGCGGCGCGCGATGGCATGCGGCGTGAATTGCCCGTGCTGGCGTCGAGTGGCTTTGCGGCAAGGGTCATGCTGGCGATCGACGCCGAAGCGGCGGCCCCCACGCAAACCGTTGCCGCTGCGCAAGCCCAGGCCGGTGGTCGTCGCCGTCACTGGCTGCGCTGGTCGGCTGGCGGGGCGATCGCGGCCGGCGTTGCGGTGGCCGCACTGATGGTGGCCCAGCCCACCGCCGACAGCGACACCCGTTCCGCGACCGCGCAGGTGGCCAGTATGCCGTCGGCTGCACCGGCGCCACAGCAACAGATCGCCGCCGTGTCGACGCCTTCCCCGTCAACGCTGCAGGGCACCAATGCTCCGGCTACCGTGCCGCCGTGGCTGAGCGGCAATGCCGCTTCGCGACTGAGCGAGCGCGCCTCGATGACCCTGGGCAGCCCGGCCAATGATCCGATGCGCCCGTACCAGGTGCGCGGGTACCGTACGCTCAACAACGGCGATGGCAGTTATCTGCTGCTGATCGACCCGAGCCAGGTGGCCAACAGCCGCAATCCGCAAGCTGCTGCTGCCCAGTAATCCCGGTGGCCTTGAGCGATGCTCCGGCCATCTCCGTCTTCATCAGTTCCGCCCCGGTCGGCCCATCGCATGGGCCGCCTCCCCGGGGTGTGCCCGAAAATCCCAAGGAGGAAACCATGAATCGATCCGTTTGGCGCAACCTGGTTTGTTGCGCACTGGCCATGGGCTTTGTCGTTACGGGCAGTGTGCAGGCGCAAGGCGCGGCTGCCGCTGCCGCGCTGCCTGATTTCACTGGCATCGTGAAGGAAAATGCGCCTGCGGTGGTGCATGTCGAAGCCAAGTACAACGGCAAACATGCCAGTGCCATGCAGATGCAGGGGCCGGGCTCCGGACCCCAGGGCCCCGGTTCGAACGATCCGCAGTGGATCCTGCGGCACTTCTTCGGCATGCCGATGATGCCTTCGCCCGAAGAACAGGCGCATACCTCGCTGGGTTCGGGTTTCATCATTTCCAGTGACGGCTACATTCTCACCAACAACCATGTGGTCGCGCATGCCGACCAGGTCACCGTGCGCTTGCAGGATCGTCGCATCCTCACCGCCAAGGTGGTCGGCACCGACCCCACCTACGACATCGCATTGCTCAAGGTGAATGCCGGCGGCCCGCTGCCGACCGTGCACATTGGCGATTCGCACACGCTCAAACCCGGCCAGTGGGTGCTGGCGATCGGCTCGCCGTTCGGTTTCGATTACACCGTGACCCAGGGCATCGTCAGTGCGGTGGGCCGCAACCTCGGCGCAGGGGACCAGCAGGACACGGCGTTCATCCAGACCGACGTGCCGATCAACCGGGGCAACTCCGGCGGTCCGCTGTTCAACCTGCAAGGCCAGGTGGTCGGCATCAACTCGCAGATCTATTCCAACACCGGTGGCTATCTCGGCGTGTCGTTCTCGATCCCGATCGACACGGCCATGAACGCGGTGCAGCAGCTCAAGACCAAGGGCTACGTGACCCGTGGCATGTTGGGTGTGGCCGTGCGTCCAGTGGACGACAATGTGGTCAAGGCGTTCAAGCTGGAGAGTGCCAATGGTGCTCTTGTGGCTGAGGTGACCCCGGACAGCGGTGCGGACAAGGCCGGCATCCAGCCGGGCGACATCATCATCGGCTTCAACGGCCATGCCATCGACCAGGGCGCGGACCTGCCGCCGCTGGTGGCGATGACCAAGCCGGGCACCAAGGTGCCGGTGGAAGTGCTGCGCAACGGCAAGAAGCTCACCCTGCATGCCACTGTCGGCACGATGCCGCGCGACAAGAACGCCCAGATGGGCCATGTCGGTGCGGCAGCCAGCAGCGGCGCCGCGGCGTTGGGCCTGGTGGTGAAGTCGCTGGACCATGACTCGCGCCAGCAGCTCGGGTTGAAGTCCGGCGAGGGCGTGGTGGTGTCTGACATCACCGGTGAGGTCGCTGCACAGGCTGGCCTGCAGGCCGGTGACGTGATCCTGATGGTGAACCAGCAGAAGATCGGCAGCGTGGAGGCTTTCCGCAAGGCCACGGACCATGTGAAGGCGGGCGATACCGTGCTGTTGCTGGTACGTCGCGGCGATCAGACCAACTTCATCAGCCTGAGCGTGCCTTCCGGCAAGTCGGGAGACTGAATCTGGCGCCGTCCTCCGTGGCCCGTCCGGGCGGGCTGGCCACTTGCCATCCGGTCGCGCATGCCGCGGCCAGATGGCTTTTCCATGCGATAATGCCGGGTTCATATCGCCACCCCGGTGATACGCTGCCGGCAACCTTGCGCGGTGGCGCAAGCAGACAGCGTGCTCCATGGAACTGATTCGCAATTTCTCCATCATCGCCCACATCGATCATGGCAAGTCGACGCTTGCCGATCGCATCATCCATTTGTGTGGCGGCCTGGCCACCCGCGAGATGGAAGCGCAGGTGCTGGACAACAATCCGATCGAGCGCGAGCGCGGCATCACCATCAAGGCGCAGTCGGTGTCGCTTCCGTATACCGCGCGCGACGGCAAGACCTATCAGTTGAACTTCATCGATACCCCGGGTCACGTGGACTTTTCCTATGAAGTGAGCCGCTCGCTGGCTGCCTGCGAAGGTGCGTTGCTGGTGGTGGATGCGGCACAGGGTGTGGAGGCGCAGTCGGTGGCGAATTGCTACACCGCCGTCGAGATGGGCCTGGAAGTGGTGCCGGTGTTGAACAAGATCGACCTGCCCACGGCCGACGTCGAGAAGGTCAAGGGCGAGATCGAAGCCGTGATCGGCATCGACGCCACCGACGCGGTGGCGATCAGTGCCAAGACCGGCCTCAACGTGGTCGAGGTGCTGGAGGCGATCGTGGCCCGCATTCCGCCGCCGAAGCCGCGCGACACCGACAAGCTGCAGGCGCTGATCATCGATTCCTGGTTCGACAACTACCTCGGCGTGGTGTCGCTGGTGCGGGTGATGCAGGGCGAGATCAAGCCCGGCGACAAGCTGCTGGTGATGTCGACCGGACGCACCCATCAGGTCGATGACGTCGGCGTATTCACGCCCAAGCGCAAGAAGCTGGAGAAGCTTGGCGCCGGCGAAGTGGGCTGGATCAATGCCTCGATCAAGGATGTGCATGGCGCACCGGTCGGCGACACGCTGACCCACGCCGGCAAGCCGGCTGAACATGCGTTGCCCGGCTTCCAGACCATGCAGCCGCGCGTGTTCGCCGGTCTGTTCCCGGTGTCGTCCGACGACTTTCCGGCGATGCGCGAGGCGCTGGACAAACTGCGTCTCAACGATGCCGCGCTGTTCTTCGAGCCGGAATCGTCCGAAGCGATGGGCTTCGGCTTTCGCTGCGGCTTCCTCGGCATGCTGCACATGGAAATCGTGCAGGAGCGGTTGGAGCGCGAATACAACCTGAACCTGATCACCACCGCACCGACGGTCGTCTACGAGGTGCTGAAGACCGACGGCTCGATCCTGATGCTGGACAATCCAGCCAAGTTACCGCCTTCGCCACAAGTCAGCGAGATTCGCGAGCCGATCATCGTGGCCAGCATCCTCACGCCGGAGGCCTATATCGGCAACATCGTCACCTTGTGCCAGGAAAAGCGCGGCGTGCAGCGTTCGATCCAGTACCTGGCGACCCAGGTGCAGATCACCTACGAATTGCCGCTGGCCGAGGTGGTGCTCGATTTCTTCGACCGGCTGAAGTCGGTCTCGCGCGGTTACGCCTCGATGGATTATCACTTCGAGCGTTTCGACGCCGGTCCGTTCGTGCGTACCGACGTGTTGATCAACGGCGATCGCGTGGACGCGCTCAGCCTGATCGTGCATCGTTCGCATGCCGATCGCCGTGGCCGCGACCTGGTCGAGCGGATGAAGGACCTGATCCCGCGCCAGCAGTTCGACGTGGCGATCCAGGCGGCGGTTGGCGCGCAGGTGATTGCGCGCTCCACCGTGAAGGCCCTGCGCAAGAATGTGTTGGCCAAGTGCTATGGCGGCGACGTCAGCCGCAAGAAGAAACTTCTGGAAAAACAGAAGGAAGGCAAGAAGCGCATGAAGCAGGTCGGCCGGGTGGAAATTCCACAGGAAGCCTTCCTCGCCGTCCTGAAAGTAGACAAGTAGACGCGGCACTGAAGGAGTAGGGCATGGAGTACGATTTTTCGGCGATCCTGCTGGGTCTCACCATCCTGTTCGGTGTGATCTGGGGGCTGGATCGTCTGTTCCTGTACAAGAAGCGCCAGGCGAAGCTTGCCGCTGCCGGCAAGGAATATCGCGATCCGGTGCCGGTGGATTGGTCGCGCTCGCTGTTCCCGGTGGTGCTGATCGTGCTGTTGCTGCGCACCTTCGTGGCCGAGCCGTTCCGCATTCCGTCCGGTTCGATGATGCCGACGCTGGACGTGGGCGATTTCATCCTCGTCAACAAGTTCGCCTACGGCTTGCGCCTGCCGGTGTCCAACACCAAGGTCGTCAGCATCGGTGAACCGAAGCGGGGTGACGTGGTGGTGTTCCGCTGGCCCGGCTACACCTGCCACGAGGCGGACGGCAAGGTGGTGCATGGCGGTGACCCGGAATGCACCACACCGGTGCCGCGGCAGAACTGGATCAAGCGCGTGATCGGCCTGCCGGGCGATACCATCCAGGTCCACGACAGCCAGATCATCATCAACGGCAAGCCAGTCATCGCCGACGAGGTGGGCCCGTTCAAGGGCAATCCCGCGCGTACCGATGACAACCTGCTGATGTCCTACAACGCGACCATCTGGAACGAACACCTGGGCAATGTGACCCACCTGATTGCGCGCATGCCGGAGCGTGGCCCGACGCCGCCGATTCCGAATTCGCGTGTGCCGTCGGTGGTGCCGCAGGGCTGCTACCTGGTGATGGGCGACGATCGCGAGAACAGCGAAGACAGCCGTTACTGGGGCTGCATGCCGGAAACGGCACTGGCGGGCAAGGCGTTCCTGATCTGGATGAGCTGGAAGGGCTGGGGCACGGGTGGCGTAGGCTTCCACCGGATCGGCAAGCTGATCCACTGAAGTGTCGCGGCATGGCCCGGATATGTCATTCCGTGACCGTGCGGACTGGCGGCCGGGCCGCTGTCGCGGCACAGTACGCAGCGACAATGGCCAATCGGCCTGTGGATACACGTACGAGCCGCATCGACGGCATGGCGAGGGGACTATGAAATCGAAGCAAGCGGGGATCACCCTGATCGGGTTTCTGATCGTGCTGATCGTGGTGGGTTTTTTCGGCTTCATGGCGATGAAGCTGGTGCCGGCGTACAGCGAGTACATGGGCGTGGTGAAGGCCATGAACCAGGAAGCCACCAATGGCGTGGATGGCAAGACGCTGGACAGCATCCGGCGCGACCTGTCCTACAAGTTCAGCATGCAATACGTGGACGATGGCACCATCACGCCCAGCGACATCACCATCACCCACGTCAACGGCGGCAACCAGCTGAACATCGCCTACGACAAGCAGATGCCATTCATCTACAACATCGATTTCCTTGTCCATTTCGAGAAAAGCGTGCCGCTGCAAGGCACCATTGCCCAGTGATTCCGTGCAACTGACTTACCGCTTCCGTGATCCCGCGCTGGCCGAGCTGGCGCTGACCCATCGCAGCATGGGCAAGCCCAACAACGAGCGTCTGGAATTCCTGGGCGATGCGTTGTTGGGCGCGTTCGTGGCCGAAATGCTCTATGAAGTTCATCCGAAGGCCAGTGAGGGCGAGTTGTCGCGGTTGCGCGCGCAATTGGTCAATGGCCAGGCTCTGGCGGTGATTGCGCGCGAGCTGGAACTGGGTGATCGGCTCAAGCTGGGCTCGGGTGAGCTCAAGAGCGGCGGCTTCCGGCGCGACTCGATCCTGGCCGATGCCTTCGAGGCCATGCTCGCGGCCATTCATCTCGATGGCGGACTGGAGGCCTGTCGCAATACCGTGCGCGAAATCTTCACCGATCGCATCGCCGCCTTGCCGCGCTCCTCCAAGGACGCCAAGACACGCCTGCAGGAATGGCTGCAAGGCCATGGCTTGCCGCTGCCGCATTACGAGCTGAAAGACAGCTACGGCGAGGATCATGCGCGCACCTTCGACGTCAGTTGCGCCGTATCCGAGCCGCAGGACATCGTCGCCGAGGGCAGCGGCAACAGCCGCCGGGCGGCCGAGCAGGAAGCGGCCGAGGTGGTATTGGCGCGCCTGCTCGACAGCTCGGACAAGGGCTGAATTCCGGCCCTGAGCTTAATTTCGGCGATATCGCCGCCCATCGGGCGCTGGCGCCCGTAGGCGCATGGCGCCATGCTTGTCATCCGTTTCGAGAGCACACTTTCCCCATGAACGACGAACTGGAAGCCGGTTTCGCCGGCGAATTGCCGCACGAGGATTACCGTTGCGGGCTGGTCGCGCTGGCTGGCCGGCCCAACGTGGGCAAGTCGACCTTGCTCAATGCCTTGATCGGTTTCCGCCTGTCCATCGTCAGCCCGCGGCCGCAGACCACGCGCCATCGCATCCTGGGCATTGCCAACAGCGACGCAGGGCAGATCATGTACGTGGATACGCCTGGCCTGCACCGAGGCGCCAAGCGGGCGATGAATCGCAGCCTCAACCGGGCCGTGCGTTCGGCGATCAGCGAGGTGGAGCTGGCCGTGCAGGTGATCGAGGCCGGACGCTGGACCGACGAAGACGAGGCGCTCTACGCTGCGTTGGCCGAGCAGAAGCTGCCGCGCCTGCTGGTGATCAACAAGGTCGACCTGAGCAAGGACAAGACCGCGCTGCTGCCGTTCGTAGCCGAGCTGGGCAGCACCCACCATTTCGACGCGATCCACTATGTCAGCGCGCTCAAGCGCAAGGGGCTGGAGCAACTGCAGCGCGACATCCTCAGCCGCCTGCCGGTGCGTCCGCCGGTATTCGGCGAGGACGAAATCACCGATCGCAGCGAGCGCTTCCTGGCCGCCGAAATGGTGCGCGAGCAGTTGATGCTGCGGCTCGACCAGGAATTGCCGTACGCCACCACGGTCGAGATCGAGCAGTTCAACGACCGTCCCGACGGGGTGGCCGAGATCCATGCGGTGATCTGGGTTGAACGTGATGGCCAGAAAGCCATCGTGATCGGGCAGGGCGGTGCCCAGCTCAAGGCCGTCGGCAGTGCCGCGCGCCGACACATGGAGCGCATGTTCGAGCGCAAGGTGTTCCTCAAGCTGTGGGTGAAAGTGCGCGAGGGCTGGGTGGATGACGAGGCCATGCTGAAGAAACTCGGCTATACGGATTAGAGCGAGGAGTGAGTGGATAGGAGTGAGAAGTGAGAGAAAAGCCTTGGTAACCGTGGCTTTCCCGCTTTTCTCTCACTTCTCACTCTTCCCGCCTTACTCCTGATTCCCCCATGCGCATCGACCAGCAACCCGCCTACGTCCTGCACGCGCGGCCCTACCGGGAGACCTCGTTGCTGCTGGAGTGCCTGACCCGCGACCACGGACGGCTTGGGGTGGTTGCTCGCGGGGTGCGCAGCGAGCGCGGTCGGCTGCTGCGTTCGCAGCTTGAGCCGTTCCAGCCGCTGGCGCTGGACCTGTTGATGCGCGGTGAACTGGCCACCTTGCGGGCTGCCGACACGCTGGCCAACGGGCTTCGCCTGCAGGGCGATGCGGCCATGGCCGGGCTCTATCTCAATGAACTGGTGGTGCGCCTCACCGAGCGGCAGGACCCTTCGCCCACGCTGTTCGATGCCTACGCCCGGACGCTGGCGCGACTGGGTAGTGACGATCCGCTGGCGTGGACGCTGCGGCGCTTCGAGCGCGATCTGCTCGATGCCCTGGGTTATGCCTTGCAGCTGGAATTCGAGGCGGATTCCGGCGAGCCGGTTGCTGCGGAAGGCCTTTACCGTTACGACGTGGAGCAGGGGCCGGTGCGGTTGCAGGGCACCAACGTGCGTGCGGTACGCGGTGCGGACCTGCTTGGCCTGGCGCAGGATCGTGCTCCCGATGCCGCAGGCCTTGCCGTCCTGCGCGACATGATGCGCGAGGTGATCCGCTTCCATCTCGGCGGCGGCGAGTTGCGCGCGTGGCGGGTGCTGTCGATGGCGCTGACGTCGCGCGGCCGGCAACGGTAGCGGTGTGATGCCGGGTCAGTTGCGCACCGGTCCCAGTGCGTGCAAGGTGGCTTGCAGCGTGTCGCGGAAGGGCTCCAGCGGAATCGGGGCATCGGCCGGAGCGTCACGCAGCCATTGCTGCAGGGTAACCGTGCATTCGGCCAACGCCGCCGCGCCGCAAAAGCCGCAGGACGAGCGCAGGCGATGCAGGCGTTCGGCCAGGGCCACGCGGTCGTTGCAGAGTGGTGCCAGCTCGCGCTCCAGATTGGTCAGTTCGTCGTGCAGCAGGCCGCGCAATGCCTGCATGGTGCGCGCGTCGCCGGTGCTGTTCAGGGCGGCGGCATCGTCAAGCAACGGGGCGCCACCTTCGCAACGGCTCAAGGCCAGCACACGACGCAGTGCCTTCAGATCGCAAGGCTTGATCAGGATTTCACCGAAGCCGGCCCGCAGCAGGCCGCGGCGATCGAGCGATCCCGATTCCGCGCTGCTGGCCACTGCCGGACTGGCATGCGAGGCGGCATCGGGGCTGGCCCGCAAGGCGTCGAGTACCTCCCGCGCACCGGCGCCGGGCATGCGGCAATCCAGCAGCAGCAGGTCGAAATGCTTGCGTCGAGCCAGTTCCAGCGCGGCCGGGCCGTCGTCGCAGGTCTCCACCTCGGCGCCCAGGTGGCGCAGGCCATCGCCAAGGAAACGCCGGCTGGCCGGATCGTCGTCAGCCACCAGCACCCGGAGTGCGGGAGCGTCGGGAGCCGGGCAGGAAACGGGGTTCGGCATGACGAATTCCTTGTCGTTCATCAGACTTTGGCAGAATGGCGCGACATGAGTTCCATATCAAGCCGCCTGTTGCTGTTCCTTTGTGTCCTGTGCGCCGCGTCATGGGTTGCGCCCGCGCGGGCCGACATCGTGCTGGCCGCCAAGCGGATCACGGTGGCCGGTGTCGATTTGCAGAACGTGCAGGCGCGCGTAACGCCCGGTACCCCGGCGGGTACCCTGCAGCTGACCTTGCAGGCCGACAAGGCGGATATCCCTGGGCTCGGCTGGCGGCGCGTGGGTCTTGATCTCGATGGCACGCTGCAACGTGATCCGCAGTTGCGCTGGATGTTCGACGGTTCGACCAAGGTGACCGGTGCGCCGGGGCGGGCACTCGACCATGCGCTGCTCGCGCTGGTGATGGATACCACCTCCAACACGCTGCAGATCGATCTGGAACAGGGCAAGACGCAGGTGAATGCCGCGTTGCCGCTGGACCAGACCACCCACGCGCAGATCAGCCTGAAGCAGTTGCCGGCGGCCTGGCTGCAGGGCTTGCTCGGATCGGTGTGGTCAGGCCATGTCACCGGCGGCCGGCTGGATGCGGAGCTGGCGCTCGACGTGCGCGACCACGGGATCCAGTCCTCGGGCGATTTCACCCTGGCCGGGATCGGTTTCGACACGCCGGCCGGCACCTTGGCCGGGCAAGGGCTGGCGGGCCGCGGACGACTCGGTATCGATACCACCGGCGGTGCCGCGCGCATCGATTTCGACGGCAACCTGCACGATGGGCAGTTGCTGCTGGGCACGATTTTCGCGAAGTTGCCCGCCCATCCGGTGCAATTGGCGCTGACCGCCGAAGCCGATCACGGCGCCGTGGCGTTGAGTCGTCTGCGGGTCAATGATCCCGGGGCCATGCAGATCGACGGCAGCCTGGCCTTCGATGCCCGCGGCCATCTGCAGAAGCTTCACCTGACTCGCTTCCATGCCGCATTCCCGGTGGCCTATCAGCGTTACGGCCAGGCCTGGCTGAACACGCTGGGTTTGCAGAACCTGCACATCGATGGCCAGATCGACGGGCATCTGGACCTGGCGGCAGACGGCTTGCGCAGCTTTGCCTTCCGTACCGATGGGCTGGACATGGCAGATGGCGCCGGGCGCCTTGGCGTCGGGAACCTGCGTGGCGGGCTGGACTGGTCGGCACAGGGTGAACGTCCCGCCACCACGCTGGCCTGGGACAACCTCAAGGTGTACCACCTCGCCAATGGCGCTGCCGTGTCGCACTGGCAAAGCCGCGGCGGCAGCCTTGCCTTGCAACAGCCGCTGACGATGTCGGTACTGGGTGGCCAGTTGCGGCTGGGGTCGCTGGATTGGCGCCCGGCCGCAGCCAAGGGCCAGCGGCTGTCGACCTCGCTGGCCGTGACCGGAGTGGACATGGCGGCCTTCAGCAAGGCCATGGGCTGGCCGCAGTTCCCGGGCACGCTTGCTGGCGCGATACCCTCGCTGCATTGGGTGGATGACCGCATCGAGCTGGATGGCGGCTTGTCGGTCAGCGTGTTTGGCGGCTTCATCGACATCACGGGGATGACGCTGCAGCAGCCGTTTGGCGTCAATCCGGTGCTGACCGGCAATGTCTCGCTGAAGCAGCTTGACCTTGCCGCATTCACCAGCGTGTTCGATTTCGGCAGCATCACCGGGCGCATGGATGGCCATATCAACAACCTGCGGCTGGTCGACTGGACGCCGGTGGCGTTCCAGGCCTCGCTGCTGGCCGGCGGTGGTGGCCGCATCAGCCAGCGCGCGGTAAACAACCTCACCACGGTCGGTGGCGGCGGCATTGCCGGTGGCCTGCAGGGCGCCGTGCTGAAGCTGTTCAAGAACTTTTCCTACAAGCGCATCGGCCTGAATTGCACGCTGCAGGCGAATGTGTGCCAGATGGGTGGTCTCGACAGCAGTCCGGACGGCTACACTATCGTCGAAGGCAGCGGCTTGCCGCATCTGGAAGTGATCGGCCACCAGACCCGCGTGGACTGGCCGACCCTGGTGCGGCGCCTGAAGGCCGCTGTCGAAGGATCGGGGCCGGAAATTCGTTGAGTCCGGCCATGCCTGCCGTTTCCCCACCGGAGCCACCCATGCGCAAGATTGTTTACGGATTGCTGACTACGCTGTTCATCGCCCTGGTGGGTTGCGTCACGATCAACGTGTATTTCCCTGCCGCCGCCGCGCAGAAAGCGGCCGACCAGTTCATCGGCAACGTGCTCAATGGCAGCGGAGCCGCCGCGCAGCCGACACCGAAGCACGACACGGACAATGCGCCGGCCAAGGGCAGCGATCCCTCGGCCATGCTGCTGGACCTGCTGGTACCCGCCGCGCAAGCCGCCGCGACCCCGGACCTGCGCGTGCAGACGGCCACCACCGAAGCCTTGCGCCAGCGCATGCGCACCCGCTTCGAGAATAGCCTCGAGGCCATGCTGGACAGTGGTGCAGTCGGTTTCACCAACGACGGCCTCGTCGCGCTGCATGACGCCAGCAAGATTCCGCTGGCCCAGCGTGCCCAGCTCAACGCGACCATCGCCGACGAAAATCGCGACCGCAACGCGCTGTACCGCGAGATCGCCAACGCCAACAACCATCCGGAGTGGGAAGCGCAGATTCGCGCCACCTTCGCCAAGGGCTGGATTAGCCACGCCCGCGCCGGCTGGTATTATCAGGACGCCTCCGGCGCCTGGAAGCGCAAGTAAGCGCGCCGCGCCCTGGATTTTTCGCCCGATTGACGCGCCCGGGTCCAGCGACTCGGGCGCGCTTGTCCAGGAGTCTGTCGGACTCGGGTTGGCCGGGCTGCAAATCGGGCGATGTGGTCCATAAATCGGGCGATGTGGTCCATCTTTCCGCCGAATCTGGTCCCATGGAATCCCTATGGGCGGCGAATCGTCGAAAACCTGTCCACACACTGCCCGATTTTTGCCTCGACCACCCAAGCCCGACAGACTCCGAGAGCCCATGCCAGCAGCCATCGAAGCCACCATCACCGACCTCACTCACGACGGCAAGGGCGTCACGCGCATCGACGGCAAGGCGGTGTTCGTCAGTGGCGCCCTGCTGGATGAGCGGGTGCTTCTGCGCATCAGCAAGCGGCATCGCCACTACGACGAAGCCGAGGTGGTCGAACTGCTGCAGCGCTCGCCGCATCGCGTCGAGCCGAAATGTCCGCACTTCGGCCTGTGTGGCGGTTGTACCTTGCAACACCTGGATGCCGAGGTGCAGATCGGCATGAAGCAGCGAGTGCTGGCCGACAACTTCACGCGCATCGGCAAGGTGACGCCGGCAAGCTGGTTGCCGCCACTGACCGACGAACCGTGGGGCTATCGCCGCAAGGGACGCCTGTCGGTACGCGCGGTGCCAAAGAAGGGGCGGGTGCTGGTCGGTTTTCGCGAAGAGGCCAACCCCCGTCTCGTTGCCGATATCCGGCGCTGCGAAGTGGTGCATCCCGTGCTCGGCGAACGGATCGCGCTGCTGGCCGAATTGATCGACGGCATGGATGCGGTGGCCGATATCCCGCAGATCGAATTTGCCGCCGGCGACGACACCATCGCGCTGGTGTTCCGTCACATGAATCCGCTCAGCGAACGCGACCAGGCCGCGTTGGTTGCCTTTGGCCGGCAGCACGGCTTTGCCATCTACCTGCAGCCGGGCGGGCACAGCAGCGTGCACCCGCTGTGGCCGGAGCACCCGCGACTGGCGTTCAAGCTGCCGGCCGGCGGAGGAGCCGATGATGTGGAGCTGGAATTCCAGCCGCTGGATTTCGTCCAGGTCAACGCCGGCATGAATCGGCGCATGCTGGCACGCGCCATGGATCTGCTCGACCCGCAGCCGTCCGATCACGTGCTCGACCTGTTCTGTGGACTGGGCAACTTCACCTTGCCGATGGCCCGGCGCGTGGCCGAAGTGGCTGGCGTGGAAGGCGAACACGGACTGGTCGAGCGCGCCGCCGAAAACGCACGCCGCAACGGCATCGCCAACGCGCACTTCCATGTCGCGAACCTGATCGAGGACCAGCGCGGTGCCGAATGGGCCCGTCAACCCTGGGACAAATTACTGCTCGATCCGCCGCGTGCCGGCGCCGACAAGCTGCTCGACTACCTGCCGCACAAGGCCACGAAGCGCATCGTCTACGTCTCCTGCCATCCGGCATCGCTGGCGCGCGACGCGGGCATCCTGGTGCAGCGGCACGGGTTCAGGTTGACGTCGGCCGGGGTGATGGACATGTTCCCGCATACGGCGCATGTGGAATCGATTGCGCTGTTCGAACGGTGAAAAAGCGAGAAGTGAGGGTGGAGAAGTGAGCAGCGAGAGAAAGCAGGCGCGCCGGACGGACGCCGCCCACTTCATTCGATTTGGCGACAGCGCGGATCGTGCACCGGTTTTCGCTCACGGCGCATTCCTCTTTGCTCACTCCTGATCCCCATGCCCATCGAAATCGAACGAAAATTCCTGTTGAACGGCGACGGCTGGCGCGGGCAGGTCACGCGCAGCGAACGCATGGCGCAGGGCTATCTGGTCGGCGCAGCGGCATTGCAGGCCGGGCATGCTCGCGCTTCAGTGCGGGTGCGTCGCAGCGGCGTGCAGGCCTGGCTCAATATCAAGGCCGCGCGGCTGGGCATCGAGCGGGCGGAGTACGAGGTGGCGTTGCCGCCAGATGAAGCCGACGAGATGCTGGCCACCTTGTGCGATGGCGTGCTGGAGAAGATCCGCCATTACGTCACGCTCGATGGCATGCTTTTCGAGATCGACGAATTCCTGGGCGCCAATGCCGGCCTGGTGGTGGCCGAGATCGAGCTGCCGACGGCCGATGCCTCTTTCCCGCGCCCGATTTGGCTGGGTCGCGAGGTGAGTGCGCTGGCGCGCTATTACAACGTCAACCTGATCGTGCATCCCTACGCCGAATGGTCGGTGGCCGAGCGCGATGCTGCCGAGGGAGAATCTGCCTGATGTTGCTGATTGGTCTGGCTGGAACCGACATTGCCGAAACCGAACGTGCCTGGCTGACCGCGCCCGGCGTGGCCGGCGTGATCCTGTTTGCGCGCAATTTCACCAGCCGCGATCAACTGATCGCGCTCACCGAATCTATCCGCACGGTCGGAGGCGAGCACCTGTTGGTTGCGGTGGATCAGGAAGGCGGACCGGTGCAGCGCTTCCGCGATGGCTTCACCCGCTTGCCGGCACTGTCGAAGATCGGCGCGGCATACGATCGCGATCCCGAGGACGCGATCCGGCTGGCCGAGGAACACGCCTGGGTGATGTCCAGCGAACTGCGCGCCAGCGGCGTGGATTTCAGCTTCGCACCGGTGGTGGATCTGGCCCGCGGCAATGCCGCCATCGGTCCGCGCGCTTTTCACGCTGATCCGGCCGTGGCCGGCGAACTGGCCACTGCCTATGTGCGTGGCATGCACCTGGGCGGCATGGCGGCGGTGCTCAAGCATTTCCCGGGACACGGCTCCGTGGCCGCCGACACGCACAAGGCGCAGGCGATCGACCCGCGCTCGCTGGACGAGATCCGCGCGGCCGACCTGCGCCCGTTTGTCGAGGCGCTGGATGCACACGCCGAGGCGGTGATGATGGCGCACGTCGTCTATCCTGCCGTCGATGCGCAACCAGCCGGCTATTCCCGCGTGTGGATCGACGACATCCTGCGCGGCGAACTGGGTTTCGCCGGGCTGGTGATCAGCGACGATATCAGCATGGCCGCAGCCGGC
This sequence comes from Rhodanobacter glycinis, assembly GCF_900114325.1. Lineage (GTDB taxonomy): Bacteria > Pseudomonadota > Gammaproteobacteria > Xanthomonadales > Rhodanobacteraceae > Rhodanobacter_A > Rhodanobacter_A glycinis. Next base: position 27,888 of record NZ_FOSR01000015.1, on the reverse strand, counting down.
GTGGCTGGCAGCGTGACCGGCCGCGTGCAGGGGCACCTGGCCGCTGGCTGCGACCTGGTGCTGGCCTGCTTCCCGAACGTGGTGGCTGAAGCCATTGCCGCGCTGCCGGCACTGCCGCCTGCCACCGCCGAACGCATGTCCGCCTTGCGCGGCGCCCTTGGCGCCAGCTGGGACGGATTGCTCGACAACCCGCAACGCGACCGTTTCGTCGCCCGCATCACGGCGCTCGACGCCGAGGACCACGCATGACCACTCCGACTCCTTCCCTATCGGATGCGCTGAGCCAATCCGACGTCTTGTTTGAACGCGCCGAGATCGAATCCGTGATTGCCGACCTGGGGCGCCGCATTGACGCTGAATTGAACGGCGAACGCGCCGTGTTCCTGACCGTGATGAATGGTGCATTGATGTTTGCCGGCCAGTTGGCGTTGTCGATTCGCACCGACCTGGAATTCGACTACGTGCATGCCACCCGCTATCGCGGCGAGACCAGCGGCAGCGAGCTGCACTGGTTGCGCGAACCGGTGGCGGAGATGACGGGGCGCACCGTGTTGCTGGTGGACGACATCCTCGACGAAGGCCACACGCTGAAAGCCGTGCGCGACCATTGCCTGGGCCAGGGGGCGAAACGCGTGCTGATCGCCAGCCTGTGCTGCAAGCGACACGATCGCCTGGTGGAAGGCATCGCCGCGGATTTCAACGGTGTCGAGCTGCCTGATCGCTACGTGTTCGGCTACGGCATGGACTACCACGAGCAGGGCCGCAACCTGCCAGCGATCTACGCACTGAAGGAAACCATGTAGAAGCCCGCTAGCGGGCGATGCTTTTCGCCGCGTAACGAATAGCATCGTGCGCAGAGTGCGCTCCCACATTTTCGATTACCCCGCAAGCGGATCACGACGATGCCCCAGCCCAAGCCGACCTCCATCGACCTCGCCGTCATCGGCGGTAGCGGCCTGTACAACTTTCCGGGCCTGCAGCATGCCGAGCGCCACACGGTGGACACGCCTTACGGTGCCGCCTCGGGCGATATCGTGGTGGGCGATTTCGCCGGCAAGCGCGTGGCCTTCCTGGCGCGTCATGGCGAAAGCCACAACCTGCCGCCACATCGGGTCAACTACCGCGCAAACCTGTGGGCGTTGCACAAGCTTGGCGCGCAACGGGTCATCGGCGTCAACGCGGTAGGTGGCATCCGGGCCGACATGGGGCCGCGTGTCATTGTGGTGCCCGACCAGGTCATCGATTACACCCACGGTCGCTACACCAGTTTCTGCGACGCCGACGGCGCCGAGGTCAAGCACATCGACTTCAGCGAGCCGTATACCGAGTCGTTGCGGCGCGACGTGTTGGCGGCGGCGGGCAGGGCGAACGTGGCGGTCATCAATGGCGGCTGCTACGGCGCCACTCAGGGGCCGCGGCTGGAAACCCGCGCAGAGATTGCGCGGATGAAGCGCGACGGTTGCGATCTGGTCGGCATGACCGGCATGCCCGAGGCGGCACTCGCGCGGGAACTCGAACTTGCTTACGCGTGCCTTGCGCTGGTGGCGAATTTCGCTGCCGGTTGCGGTGACGAAGCGGAAATCAGCATCGAGGAAATCTTTGCGCATCTGGCCGCGGCCACCGCGAATGTGCCGCCGATCATCGAGGCATTGCTCAAAAATTGAGCATGATAGCGGGGCCTCGCGCACATCAAGCCGTTCAACATATTGCGCTTTGACTGCAAACATGTTGATACTTCTCCTTGTGTCGGCGGCGAGGGGCCGGGGGGTTCAGTTGGTTCTCGCAAAGGCTTTGGCACATCCTGTCCATGAGTCAGAGGTTCCCGCAATGCGTTTCGGTACGGTCAAATGGTTCAACGATGCGAAGGGTTTCGGTTTCATCGCGCCCGAGGATGGTGGTGAGGACGTGTTTGTCCACTTCTCCGCGATCAATTCCAAGGGCTTCCGTAGCCTGCAGGAAGGCCAGCGCGTGAAGTTCGAAGTCACTCCGGGCCCGAAAGGTGCCCAGGCTTCCGGCGTCGAAATCGCCGCCTGAGTTTTGCCGGCCGTCCTTCGCGTCGGCCACATGCAGTACGAAAGCCCCGCGCCCACGGCGTGGGGCTTTTTTGCTTCATGGGATTTCGGACTATCCATAGGCCACTCCGGAAGATCATTGCCGATCTTTCCGGGACGCGAGTTCTCGCCGGGCAAGCAGGCTCGCCCGACGAGAAAACCGCGTGCATGATGGCGACTTGCCATGCGGGAGACGAAAGATGAGGTATGACGGGTCACTGCCGGAGGCAGCTTTGCGTGGTGCGTCGGCGCGGGCGTTGATGATGCAACGCGACGTTCATTGCAAGGCGTCCGCGGCCCATGCGTAATGCATTGCTCGAGGTGGCTGCCAACTCGGTGGCTTCGGCCTGCGCGGCACAGGACGGTGGTGCCGGGCGCGTGGAATTGTGTTCTGCGCTGGAACTCGGCGGCCTCACGCCATCGCACGCCACCATCGCGCTGGTGCGCGAGCGCTTGCGCATTCCGCTCTACGTGCTGATTCGCCCGCGCGCCGGCGACTTCCTCTACAACGATCGCGACATCGAAGTGATGCAGCGCGATATCGAAACCTGCGCGGCGCTCGGCTGCGATGGCGTGGTGCTGGGCGTGCTCGATGCCGAGGGTCAGGTGGACATGCTGCGTTGTCGTGCCCTGATCGGCGCAGCCGGACGCATGGGCATCACTTTCCACCGCGCCTTCGACCTCGCCCGCGACTCGCATCGCGCGCTGGAAGATGTTATGGCCCTCGGCTGTGAGCGGGTGCTCACCTCCGGCGGGCAATCCAGCGCGATGGAAGGCGCCGGCCTGATCCGCGAGCTGATGACCCAGTCCGCCGGACGTCTTTCGGTGATGCCGGGGGCCGGCGTGCATGCGGACAACATCGTCGGGTTGGCTGCCGCCACCGGTGCCCGTGAATTCCATGCTTCCGCCAGGCAGCAGCGTCCCTCCGGCATGCGGTATCACGTCCCGAGGCTGGCCGACATGCAGACGGGCGAATGGCGCAGCGACGAGGAACAGGTGCGTGCGTTGGTGACGGCGCTACAGACGCTGGCCCGGGAACCGGGGCGATAGAAGTCGCACGGCCTGCCACAACGCCGCGTTTTGCCTCCCTACCGCAGCGCATGGACCGCCGCCTTGGTTACTATGGCGCACTGCGAATCTCCAGCGGAGCGATCCAAGTGATTATCAAACCCAAAGTGCGCGGCTTCATCTGTGTCACGGCCCATCCCGAGGGCTGCGAGCGCAATGTGCTCGACCAGATTGCGATCACCAAGGCCGCCGGCCATTCCGGTCAGGGCCCCAAGCGCGTGCTGGTGATCGGTGCGTCCACCGGCTACGGCCTGGCCTCGCGGATTACCGCGGCCTTCGGCTACGGCGCGGCCACGCTCGGCGTGTTTTTCGAAAAGCCCAGCAGCCCGGAGAAGACCGGTACCGCCGGCTGGTACAACGCCGCCGCGTTCGACAAGGCCGCCAAAGAGGCCGGCCTGTACAGCAAGTCGATCAACGGCGACGCGTTCGCCCACGAGACCCGTGCCAAGGCCATCGAAATCATCAAGAACGAAATGGGCGGCCCGATCGACCTGGTGGTCTACTCGCTGGCTTCACCCGTGCGCAAGCTGCCGGACAGCGGCGAAGTGGTGCGTTCGGCACTGAAGACCATTGGCGAAAAATTCACCAACACCTCGGTCGACACCAACAAGGACACCGTGATCGAGGCCAGCATCGAGCCGGCCACCGAGCAGGAGATCAAGGACACCGTCACCGTCATGGGCGGCGAAGACTGGGCGCTGTGGATCGACGCGTTGAGCGATGCCGGCGTGCTCGCCGACCACGCCAAAACCATCGCCTACAGCTACATCGGCACCGAGATCACCTGGCCGATGTACTGGCACGGCACCCTAGGCCAGGCCAAGCAGCACCTGGACAACACGGCGAAGCAACTGCGCAGCCGCCACCCCGGCCTTGAAGCCTACGTCGGCGTAATGAAGTCGGTAGTCACCCAGGCCAGCGCCGCGATCCCGGTGATCCCGCTGTACGTGTCCATCGTCTTCAAGGTCATGAAGGAACTGGGTACCCACGAAAACCCGATCGAGCAGGCCAACCGCCTGTTCCACGACCGCCTGTATCGGGCCGATGGCGCTCCCGCAGATACCGACGACGAAGGTCGCCTGCGCCTGGACGACTGGGAGCTGCGCGATGAAGTGCAGAACACCTGCAAAACCCTGTGGCCCACGGTCACCACCGAAAACCTGCGTCAGATCACCGACTACGCCGGCTACAAGCACGAGTTCCTGAAGTTGTTCGGCTTCGATCGGGCGGATGTGGACTACGACGCGGAAGTCGAATCGGACCGGCGGTTTGATTGCGTGGAGCTTTGAAAGTCGTTCGATGAGGCGATGGGTCGGATGACGACTTCATCGCCTGCGGACATGTGCGATGAGGCTCGGCGATGTGCCGCGCATGGTGTTGCCCACTCACGCGTTCATCGTCCATCCCGTGGCGCGTGCCCGGTCCATTGCCGGTAACTGCGCGTCAATGCGCTGTGCTCGGAGTAGCCGAGCAACTGGGCGATGTCGGCTACCGAAAGGCGCGGGTCGCGCAGGTAGATTTCGGCCATCTGGCGGCGCACGGTTTCCAGTTCGGCACGGAAGCGCGTGCCGGATTGTTGCAGGCGGCGTTGCGCCGTGCGGGGCGTGAGGCCGAGCCGCTGGGCCACGCGGGGCAGGGTGGGTTCGCCGTCATGCAGCAGTGCGCCGGTGGCCGTGCGGACCTGCATGACGAAGGGTTCGTCGTGTGCCGGCCACCGCGCGAGCAACTGTTCGGCCTGCCGTTCCATCAGGGCTGACAGTTCCGCGTTCGCCGAACGCAGGGGCTGGGCCAGGGTCGCGAGGTCGAAGCGCACGCGGGTCACGGGTGCGGTGAATTCGACCGGGCAGCCATAGGCCGCGCGATACGCGGCAGTGTCGCGTGGTGCCGGATTGACGAATTGCACGCATTGCGGCACCACCGGGCCGGCGGCGATGGCGCGGCAGTAGCAGATCAACACCGTGATGGATGTTTCGTCGACCAGCGGGCCGGGTTGGCCGTAATCGATGCCCCAGACCAGATCCACATACTCGGCCTCGGCCAGTTGCAGCATGGGCGTCTGGTCGTACACCAGCCGCTGGTAGCGCTGCAGCTTTTGCAGCGCGGCACCCAGCGTGGGCATCGACTGCAACAGGAATCCCAGTGTGCCGAGGTGTTGCGGCTGGATCGTCTGGCCCACGCGCAGACCCAGCAGCGGATCGCCCAGTCGCTGCGATGCGCGTTGCAGCAGCGTCACCCAGTGCGCCATGGGAATGCCGGCGGCCGGCTCGGGCGATTCGTCGGGCCGGGCTTCGCCCAGCACGTCCTGGCCATCGAGCCCGAGCGCATGCAGGTAGTCGTGCAGCAGGCGGACGAACGCGGGCGAAACACTTGGGCCGGGCATCGATTTGGCCACGATCAGGCTCCGCGGGGGTGAACGTGCAGCTTGGCGTGGTGGCGCAAATTGTCAAGACGAGGTGCGTGGCGTCTGACAGGATCGTGACAGGCCATGCCACGGCGCTGACGGCGCGAGGGGTTCCAACGATGCCAACTCCCTACGATGTACTGATCCGGCGCGGCACCGTGTTCGACGGCACCGGCGCACCACCGCGCATCGCGGACATCGGCGTGCGCGACGGCCACATTGTCGCCATCAGCGAAACCCCGCTGGCCGAAGCGGATGCGACGAAAGTGATGGATGCCAATGGCCTGTGGGTCACGCCGGGCTTCATCGACATCCACACCCATTACGACGCCGAGCTGCTGCTGGAACCGGGCCTGCAGGAATCGGTGCGCCACGGCGTCACCACCTGTTTCGTCGGCAGTTGCTCGATCAGCATGATCTACAGCGACGCCGAGGATGCCTCGGATATTTTCACCCGCGTGGAGTCGATCCCGCGCGAGTACGTCTTGCCGGCGCTACGCGAAAAGAAGACCTGGAACGACGCAGCCAGTTACGTGGCACACCTGCAAAGCCTGCCGCTGGGGCCGAACATCGCCAGCTACATGGGTCACTCGGACCTGCGCGTGGCGGCGATGGGGCTGGGCCGCTCGGTCGACCCGAAGCAGGTGCCGACCGAGGCCGAACTGCAGCTCATGGAGAAGCACCTCAACGAGGGCATCGACCACGGTCTGCTTGGCATGTCGGGCATGACCAATCCCTGGGACAAGGTCGATGGTGACCGCTACCGTTCCTCCGCCTTGCCGTCGGTGTATGCGCGCTGGAGCGAGTACCGGCGCCTGCACAAGCTGTTGCGTCGGCGCGGCGCGATCCTGCAATCCGCGCCCAATCTAAACAATCCGATCAACGCGGTGTTCTACCTGTTCACTTCGGCCAGCCTGGCCGTGCGCCGGCGGCTGAAGACCACGCTGATCACCCTGATGGACGTCAAGGCGAAGCCGAAGATCGACATCGTGATGGGCGCGGTCACGCGTTTCTTCAACGCCTGCCTGGGTGCCTCGTTCCGCTGGCAGGCGTTGCCGCAGCCATTCCAGGTGTATGCCGACGGCATCGACTTCGTGATCTTCGAGGAGTTTCCCGCCGGCGAGGCGGCGCTGCATCTGAAGCGCGAATTCGACCGCCAGAAGTTGTTTGCCAGCCCTGACTACCGCACGAAATTCAAGGCGGATTACAAAAAAAAGTGGGGCGGACGCGTGTGGCATCGCGACTTCGGCGACGCGCATGTGATCGATTGCCCGGACAAGTCACTGGTGGGCAAGACCATCCGGCAGATCGCCGACGAACGCGGCGAGCACGAGGTGGACACCTTCCTCGACCTGGTGATCGATCACGGCCCCAGGCTGCGTTGGTCGACCTTGATCGGCAACCACAATCCGAAACGGGTGGCGGTCAACCTCAACCAGCCTTACGCGATCATGGGCTTCTCTGATGCCGGCGCGCACCTGCGCAACATGGCGTTCTACAACTTCGGCCTGGCGCTGCTGCAGCTGACGGTGCAGGACGCCCCGGTGATGACGCCCGAGAAGGCGGTGTGGCGACTGACCGGCGAGATCGCCGACTGGTACGACCTGCATACCGGCAAGCTCGCACCCGGGGCCCAGGCCGATATCGTGCTGCTGGATCCCGTTGCGTTGAAACGCACGCGGCTGGATCGTTATGCCGAGGCCCCGTTCGAAGCCATGGGCGGGCTGCAACGCGTGGTCAACCGCAACGACGGGGTGATCCGCTGCACGCTGATCCGGGGCCAGCTGGCGTTCGAGAACGACACGCCGTCACCGCTGCTCGGAAGGCAGGCCATGGGGCGTTTCCTGGCCCGCCGCTCATAAGGACGGAGTCTGGCATTCTCTGCGTGGTATCCGGGGCAGGACCTCTTCCCGCCGGCATGCTCCGGAGCCGCGCGTCACTCTTCGCGCAGATGTTTCACATGGCGCCAGACATACAAGCCGAAGGCGATCAGGAGCATGGCCAGGATCACCGCATCGAAGCGGTGGAACCAGTTGCCCAGGGTGTCCCAGTGCTGCCCCAGCTTTTCGCCGATCCAGGCCAGTAACGCGCACCAGATGAGCGAGCCCAGGAAGGTGTAGAGGCAGAACCGCCAGATCGGCATGCGTGCCACACCGGCGGGAAAGGAGATGAAGGTGCGCACCACGGGCAAAAGCCGTCCCACGAAAATGATGATGCCGCCATGTTCGCGAAACCAGCGGTCGGCCAGGTCCAGGTCCCTGCGCGAAACCAGCAGATACCTGCCGTAGCGCTCCACCAGTTTTCGACCACCCCACGCGCCGACTGCATAGGCCAGCAGCGAGCCGAGCACGCAGCCGACAGCGCCGGCCAGTGCTACGATCCACAACACTAGGGTGCCCTTGAAAACGAGGTAGCCGGAGAACGGCATGATCACTTCCGACGGCAACGGAATGCAGGCGCTCTCGATTCCCATCAACAGCGCGATGCCGAGATAACCGCTGCGCGTGATCAGGCCGATGATGCTCGCGGCGAGCAGGCTGAACAGTTTCGCGACCATGGGCTTCCGGCAGTTCGAGGGAAAGCCGCGATGTTAGCGCAGGCCGACCTGTGCCAGTGACCCGCGGAGCCCATGGTGTCGACGGGAACGCCGCATGCGTGGCCATCCACGACATCATCGGTTTCCGCGATATGCCACGGGCGAGGGCGGTCTTGCTGCGGGCTGCGCAACAGCGCGCCAGGCGGTCGGCGGAACGGAGGCAGGCTTGGCCTGCATCCGTTCCATGCCGTGACTCAGGCGACCTTGCTGCCAGGCTTGGCGGCCGTGTCGGTCATGTAACCGAACAGGTTCTTCGGGTCGGCCATGTCCGGGATCAGGCCGGCGTCGCGGCCCATGCCCATTTCGCGGGCGTAGTCGCGCATCATGCGCAGCGAGGCATAGTCTTCCAGCGCAAAGCCGACCGAGTCGAACAGGGTCACTTCCGAGGCCTCGCGGCGCCCGGCCATTTCACCGGCCAGCACGCGCCACAGTTCGCACACGCGGAAGTCGGCCGGCATCTGCTGCAGCTCGCCCTCGATGCGGCTCTGCGGCTCGAATTCGACGAACACGCGGGCACGCTCCAGTACCCCGGCGGCCATCTCGGTCTTGCCCGGGCAGTCGCCGCCCACCGCGTTGAAATGCACGCCCGGGGCGATCATGTCGGCGGTGATGATGGTGGCATTGGTCTTGTCGGCGGTGACCGTGGTGACGATGTCCGCGCCGCGAACGGCGTCGGCCGCATCGGTGCAACGCACCACGCGCAGCTTCGGCGCCGACAGTGCCAGATTGGCGACCAGCTTGTCGGTGGCGGCCAGGTCGACGTCGAACAGACGTACTTCCTCGATGCCCATCAGGTGATGGAAGGCGTTGGCCTGGAATTCGCTCTGCGCGCCATTGCCGATCAACGCCATCACCTTTGAATCCGCACGCGCCAGCAGGCGCGCTGCCATCACCGAGGTGCCGGCGGTGCGGATCGCCGTGGTCAGGGTCAGTTCGCTGATCACCGCCGGGTAACCGGTCGGCACGTCGGCCAGCACGCCGAACGCGACCACGGTCGACAAGCCCTTGGCCGGATTGCCCGGGTGGCCGTTGACGTATTTGAAGCTGTATTCGCGGTCGTCGCAAATCGGCATCAGCTCGATCACGCCCACCGGCGAATGCGAGGCCAGGCGCGGCGTTTTCTCGAAGGCCTGCCAGCGGCGGTAATCGGCCTCAAGGTATTCCACCATGCGCGACAACACGGCCGGCAAGCCATGAGTGGCGACGATACGGGCGATGTCGGAGGTGGTGAGCAAGGTGGTCCGGGGCATGGAAATCTCCTGGCAGGTCGGCGGGATAGCCGTACCCGCCCCATTCTCCGGATGGCAGTGACAGCGCGATATGGCACAATTGACCGCATATCACCAGTTTTCTGCCTTTATGACAGGAGTGACTGACGGAATGACCGATGGATGATCTCGACCACCTATTGATCGCCAAGCTTCGCCACGATGCCCGTGCTTCGGTGGCCGACCTGGCCAAGCACCTGCAGGTCTCTCGGGGCACGGTCGGCAATCGGCTGGCCCGGCTCGAACGCGATGGCGTCATCACCGGCTATACCGTGCGCCTGCGCCCGGACAGCGCACCGGACGACATCCACGCATGGGCCTGCATCGCCGTGGAAGGCAACCAGCATGCGGTGATTCGCGCCCTGCTGGGCGAACCCGGCGTGGCCGAACTGCATGACACCAACGGCCGCTGGGACCTGCTCGCCGGTTTGCAGGTGGCATCGCTGACCGAGCTGTCCAGCGTGCTCGAACGCATTCGCGGCATTCCGGGCATCACCGCCACGGAAACCAGCGTGCATCTGAAGACGTTTCGCGGCTGATAGCAGCTGGAATCTGGCGAGAGCAGGGGCGGCAAGGATGCCATCCGGCCGCCACCATCACGTCGAACGACAGCCCAGTTTCGCCATGCACGCCATGCATGCCTGCCTGATGGCCATCACGTGCCGCGTGGCTGGCCGCTACTAAAGCAGGCTTTCCACCGGCAGCAGCTTGAGCATTTGCACTTCCACCCGGCGCGTGGTGGTGACGCCGGGATCATGGTCGTAGGTCACTGGCTTGCCGTGTTCGGTGGCTTGCCATTGCATCGTGCCGCCGTGCGCGGAGCCATCGGCCTTCAGCGTCACGTGGTAGGCGTATTGGGGTTGCGTGGCGGTGTCGAAGAACGTGGTCACGGCTTCGGCCAGCGCCGGGCTGTCGACGATGATGCCCATCTCGGTATTGAGCAGCTTCGACCGGGCGTCCATGTTCATCGAACCGATGAACACTTTTTGCCGATCCACCACGATGGCCTTGGCATGCAGGCTGACACCGGAGGAGGTACCACCGACGGTGGGGGGCTGCGGCGCACCGGTGGCCGGCTGCAGTTCATACAGTTGCACGCCGTGTTCCAGCAGCGGTCGGCGATAGCGCGAATAGCCCGCATAGACGATCGGTTCGTCGTCGGAGGCAAGCGAATTGGTCAGTACCTTGATGGTCACGCCGCGTTGGGCGAGCGCGTCGAGATAGGCCGTGCCGCGATCGCCGGGGATGAAATAGGGCGAGATCAGCAGCAACTCGTGTTGGGTGGCGTCGGTCATCGCCTTGATGTCCGGACCTATGCGCAGTTCGGGCTGGTCCGAGCTGGCCTCGATCTTGGCCGGCTGGTCGGCCACCAGCGTGGCCGGCCCCCAGAACCACTTGCCCGGGCGATCGGCGGAAGGGCCATTCGGCAGCTCGCTCAGCGTCGCTTGCGCGTAATCCGATTGCGCGAACTTGCGCGCGTCATGCGCCAGCTCCACGCGCAGCTTCGCCAGATCGTAGTGGTCGGCATGCTTGCCGGCGAACGCCTTCACCGGATACGCCGCGGCGCAGTTCCAGTATTCGTCGAACGCATGTTCGGCCTGTTGCACCACCGGACCGATCGCGATCAGGTCGAGGTCGCGGAAGTTGGTGTTCTCGCCGGCATCGAAATACGCGTCGCCGATATTGCGGCCGCCGATGATGGCCACGTTCGCGTCGGCAATGAACGACTTGTTGTGCATGCGGCGGTTGAGCCGGTGCATGTCCAGCATGAACTGGGCGGCCTTGGACAGCAGTGACGGCTTCTTCGTGGCAAACGGGTTGAACAGGCGCACTTCGATGTTCGGATGGGTGTCCAGCGCGTCGAACAGGTCAATCGACTTGCTGGCGTTGATGTCGTCTACCAGCAGACGCACGCGTACGCCGCGATCCGCCGCGGCCAGCAGCCGTTGCGCCATCAGCCGCCCGGTCGCGTCGTTGTCGAAGATGTAGTACTGCAGGTCCAGCGAATGCTTGGCATGGTCGGCCAGCGACACGCGGCTCATCAGTGCATTGGTGCTGCGCATGAGCAGGCGAAAGCCGGACTCGCCCTGGTGCTGATCCGCTTCGGCATGCACGTAGCGCGCCGCCGGCGTGCCCTGCGTTGGCGGCAAGGCTTTCGATGGTTGCTTGACTACCGGGGCCGGCGGCGAGCAAGCGGCCAGTGCCAGTGTCAGCAAGGCCAGTCCAGTCATGGTGATGAGATACCGCATGTCTACGTCCCCTTTGCGCCGCGTTTTCGGGTCAGCTTGCGACGGCTGACCGCTATCGTCGGCGTACTCTGCAAAGCCGATCGTGAATTTCACGCGACAGTAATGGGGGACGGTTCAGATGGATTGGGCGCGCTGTCGGGCCCTCGCTTCGCGCGGCCCGGGTCAACCCGGTCCGAACAGGATGTCGCGAATCCGCTGTCGCAGCGTGTCCAGCGAGAACGGCTTGATCAGCACGTGCATGTCCGATTCCAGTTGGCCGCTGCCGACCGTGGAATGCTCGGCATAGCCGGTCATGAACAGGATCTTGAGGCCGGGGCGCGTGATGCGTGCCTGGTCGGCCATCTCGCGGCCGTTCATCGAACCGGGCAGCCCGACATCGCTGACCAGCAGGTCGATCGGTACATCGGATTGCAGGATGGCCAGGCCGGCATCGCCGTCGTCGGCCTGCAACACGGTGTAGCCGGTGTCGGCCAGGATTTCGCAGACCAGTTCGCGGATCGACGGTTCGTCTTCGACCACCAGGATCGTTTCGCTCTGTCGTACGGGCTGCGGTGGCCGGGCTGGCTGCACGGTCGGTTTGTCGGGCGCGCCTGCCTGGTGGCTTGGCAGGTAGATGCAGAACGTGGAGCCGGCGCCGGGTTCGGAGTGGATGCGCACCTGGCCGCCAGATTGGCGGGCGAAGCCGTAAATCATCGACAGCCCGAGACCGGTGCCCTGGCCGATCGGCTTGGTGGTGAAAAAGGGATCGAAGGCGCGGGCGATCACGTCCGGCGTCATGCCGGTGCCGGTGTCGGTGACGCACAGCGAGACATACGGGCCCGGCTCGAGTTCGCAGGTGGCGGCACTGCGTTCGCCCAGCACGTGGTTGGCGGTTTCGATGGTCAGGTGGCCGCCCTCGGGCATCGCGTCGCGTGCGTTGATGCACAGATTGAGCAGGGCGCTTTCCAGTTGTGGCGGGTCGACCAGGGTCGACCACAGGTCGGTAGCGCGGATCACTTTCAGATGGATCGATGGGCCGATGGTGCGGCGGATCAGGTCTTCCATGCCGGCGACCAATCGGTTGATGTTGGTCGGGCGGGGGTCAAGCGTCTGTTGCCGTGAAAAGGCGAGCAGGCGCTGAGTCAGCGACGCGGCGCGGCGCAGCGCGGTCTCGCTGAGCTCCAGGTAGCGCGGTACCTCTTCGGGCTTGCCCTGGTCGAGCTTTGCGCGCGCCGCTTCCATCGCGCCCATGATGCCGCCGAGCAGGTTGTTGAAGTCGTGGGCGATACCGCCGGTGAGCTGGCCTACCGCCTCCATCTTCTGTGCCTGGCGCAGCGCAGCCTCGGCGCGCGCCAGTGATTCGGTGGCTTCCTTCTCGGCGGTGATGTCGCGCGCGCTGCAGTAGATCTTGTCATCCTCGGGGATGGCCACCCATGACAGCCAGCGGTAGCCCCCGGCGGCGTGGCGGTAGCGATTCTCGAAGCGCAGCGCCGGCTCGCCCAGTTCGATGGCCCGGGCGAACGCCACCCGGGTGCGGGCCAGGTCATCGGGATGCAGGAAGTCGAAGAACGAGGTGCGGACGATGGTCTCTTCCGACCACCCCAAGATGGCCTGCCAGGCGGGGTTGGACAGCTCGAAGATGCCCTCCGCATTGAGCACGCCCATGATGTCGGTGCTCAACTGCCACGTACGTGCACGGCCGTGCATGCGATGCGCGACCTGGAGCTCGAGGTCGGCATTCAGCGCCCGCAGCCTGGCCTCGCTGGCGCGCAAGGCATTTTCGGCCCGGGTGCGTTCGGTGGCATCGGTTCCCTCGACGAAGATCCCGATGACTTCGCCCCGGGAGTCCTTGATCGGCTGATAGACGAAATCGAGGTAGAACTGGCGGACTGGCGCATCGGGCGCCGGCTGCATGGCGAAAGGCGTCGCCGTGGCCGTATAGGGCATGCCGCTTTCGTAGACCACGTCCAGCAGGTCGACAAAGCCCTGTGCGGCGGCATCGGGCAGGGCATCGGCCACGGTTCGCCCCAGGACCTCGCGCTCGCCGACCAGGCGGATGTAGCCGGGGTTGGCCAGTTCGAACACATGCTCGGGTCCGCGCAGCATGGCCATGAACGACGGGGCCTGCTCGAACAGTTCGGCCATGCTCTGGCGTTCTTCCATCGCCCGCATCGAAACCAGCACCTGTTCGGTGGTTTCGGTGCACACCACCAGTACGCCGCCGACACCGCCGGGTGCCGATCTGTCATCGATCGGACCGTAGCTGTAGGTCCAGTAGGTGTCTTCGTCGCGACCATCGCGACGCATGACGAGGTGCTGGTTCTCGTGCCAGGTGGCATTGCCACCGGACATGACTTGCGCGATCTGCGGTCCGATCTCGTCCCATATTTCGGGCCACACCTGTTGCGCGGGCAGGCCGAGCGACGAGGGATGACGCTCGTCGGTGAGCGTCTGTCGGTAGGCATCGTTGTAGAACCAGATGCCGTCCTTGCCCCAGAACACGCACAACTGGTGGCGCGAGTTGAGAATCAGTCGAATGGCGGTGCGCAATGCCTGCGGCCAGCCATCCGGGTTGCCCAGTGGATGCACGGTCCAGTCATGCGAGCGTATCAACGCCCCCATTTCGCCGCCGCCGGCGAGAAACGACACATCCACCATGAATCAGGCCCCCGTTCGCTTGGGCAACCGCAGCACCGGTCGCACCGCGTGGCCTGCAGGCTACCATTGCCGTCGGGTCGCGTGGGCGAATCACGGGGGTTCAGGCAAGACCGGCATGCCTCGCGCAGGAGCTGCCTGGAGCGAAAAGAACCCGGCGCCATGACTCGCGCCGGGCTTTCGGAATACCTGCGGAATGCACCCGTCAATCGTGCGATTTGGCGACCACGCTGCCGTCATCCGGATCCACCAGCAGGTCGACATCGTGGCCGTGGGCGTTCTTGGCCTCGGCGCTCCAAAGGCCGTGCTTGTAGTCCACGTCGTGGACATTCTGGTAACCGGCGGCGGCCAGCTTGGCGCTGACTTCATCCTGGTTGAGTTTCGACGGAGCGTCGTCGACATAGACCTTGCCGTTGACCGGGCCCACGCGCAGGTCGACCCACTGCTTGTTGCCGCCGCGGGCCTTGCTCTGCCACACGCCATCCTTGAACTTCAGGCCCTTGACCTCCTTGAAGCCGGCATTGGCGATCGCCGTCTTGATGCGTGCTTCGCTCAGCGCGCCCTCGGGTCGACGCGAGGTCCAGTTGGAAACCGTGGTGGTGGTTCGCGTGGTGGTCGTCGCCGTATGCGTGGCGGGCGGCGTGTCCTGTGCAAAGGCAAGGCTGCAGACCGACAGGCCAATCAACAGGGGAAGCGTACGCTTGATCATCGGAAACTCCTTGCGACATGGAAGGCAGGGCCGTGCTGTTTGCACGGGCCCAGCCCCTGTGAGCCCGCGCCATGGCGGCGTGGGCCGGTGTGCCGTGGATGGAATCACCGTGTTTTGCACGATGGCGTGAACGCGCGCGTGATGCTTCGGTGAAAGAACGGCGCCAGCGAGCCGCGCCGCTCGATGCGCAGGGCCATTTGCCGGCCTTGCCGGGAAAAATGAACGAAAGCGGTATCGTCACTCGCCGCGCGTGGCCGCGTTCGCGACATGAGTCAGCGCCGCGATGAAATTCTCCGCCTGCGGACTGCCGGCGTTGCGCAGGCGGACGGTGCCAAGCTCGATCTGGGCCGGCTTGCCGCGCAATTGTCGATAGCGGACACCAGCACGCTGCAGGTTACGCACGGAGGAGGGCACCAGCGCCACGCCCATGCCGCTGGAGACCAGCCCGATCACGGTCTGCATCTGCCGCGCATGCTGGGTGATCTGCGGGGCGAAGCCGGAGGCGTGGCAGTGACGGATGGTGAGGTCGTACAGACCCGAGGCGATCTCGCGCGGCGGCACGATGAAGCTGGCTCGCGACAGCGTGCGCAGATCCAGCGGGCCGTCGCCTTTCGCTGCGGGGTGGGTCGACGGCGCGGCCAGCACCAGTTCCTCGCGCATGATGCCCTTGAACGCCAGGTCCGGTTCGTCGACCGGAGCCAGGGCGATGCCCAGGTCGAGCCGCGCCGCGCGCAGCTCGCGGATTTGCGCATCGGTGGTCAGTTCGTGCAGCTGCACTTCAACCATCGGGAACGCGGCGCGGAAGTTTTTCAGTGCCGGCGGCAGAATGCTGTAGTCCGCAATCGAGACGAAGCCGACCGAAAGCATGCCGATGTCGCCGCGATCGGTCTGCTGCGTCTTGACCCGGGCGTGCTCCATCCGCGCCAGCATGGCCTGTGCTTCCTCGTAGAACACCGTGCCCGCCGCGGTCAGCAACACGCCGCGGTTGCTGCGTTCGAGCAATTGCACGCCCAGCTCGTTTTCGAGGTTGCGGATCTGGATCGACAGCGGCGGCTGCGAAATGTGCAGGCGCTCGGCGGCGCGCGAGAAACCGCCTTCCTCGACGATGGCCACGAAGTAGCGTAGCTGCCTGAATTCCACTATTCGCGTTTCATATGGCTGGACTATCTGTATTGTATTGGACGCTATGGTGAGCGTCCAACCAGAATGGTTTCAGCCACCAGCCAATATCCTCAGGGAAACCTTATGCCAGTCCATCGCTCCCGTACCAGCACCTCCGGCCGCAACATGGCCGGCGCCCGCGCGCTGTGGCGCGCCACCGGCATGAAGGATGGCGATTTCAAGAAGCCGATCATCGCGGTGGCCAACTCCTTTACCCAGTTCGTGCCCGGTCATGTGCACCTGAAGGACATGGGGCAACTGGTGATCGAGGAGATCGAGCGCGCCGGTGGCGTCGGCAAGGAGTTCAACACCATCGCGGTGGACGACGGCATTGCCATGGGCCACGACGGCATGCTCTACAGCCTGCCATCGCGCGACATCATCGCCGACAGCGTGGAGTACATGTGCAACGCGCATTGTGCCGACGCGCTGGTGTGCATTTCCAATTGCGACAAGATCACCCCCGGCATGCTCATGGCTGCGTTGCGCCTGAACATTCCGGTGGTGTTCGTGTCGGGTGGTCCGATGGAAGCGGGCAAGACCCGGCTGGCCGGCAAGGAGGTTGCGCTCGACCTGATCGACGCGATGGTGGCCGCCGCGGACGACAACGTGCCCGACGCCGAGGTGCAGGAAATCGAGCGCTCCGCCTGTCCCACCTGCGGCTCGTGCTCGGGCATGTTCACCGCCAACTCGATGAACTGCCTGACCGAGGCGCTGGGTTTGTCGCTGCCGGGCAATGGTTCGCTGGTGGCCACGCACGCGGATCGCGAACAGTTGTTCCGCCAGGCGGGCCGCACCGTGGTCGAACTGGCGCGACGCTTCTACGAAGAAGACGATGCGCGGGCACTGCCGCGCAACATCGCCAGCAAGGCCGCGTTCGAGAACGCCATCTCGCTGGATATCGCCATGGGCGGTTCGACCAATACCGTGCTGCACCTGTTGGCAGCCGCGCAGGAAGGCGAGATCGATTTCACCATGAGCGACATCGACCGCCTGTCGCGCAAGGTGCCCAACCTGTGCAAGGTGGCGCCATCGAGCAGTTATCACCTGGAGGACGTGCATCGCGCCGGTGGCGTGATGGCGATCCTGGGCGAGCTGGATCGTGCCGGCCTGTTGGATACCTCGGTGCCCGTGGTCCACAGCCCCTCGCTGGCCGAGGCGCTGGACCAGTGGGACGTGGCGCGCACGAAAGATCCCGCCGTGCACGAGTTCTACCGTGCCGGCCCGGCCGGCGTGCGTACCCAGGTCGCGTTTTCGCAGGGTTGCCGCTACGACACGCTGGATACCGATCGTGAGGCCGGCTGCATCCGCACGCGCGAGCACGCCTACAGCCAGGACGGTGGCCTGGCCGTGCTCTACGGCAACCTCGCCGAGCGCGGCTGCATCGTGAAGACCGCCGGCGTCGACAAGAGCATTCTCACCTTCAGCGGTCCGGCCGTGGTGCTCGAAAGCCAGGATGCCGCCGTGGCGGCCATCCTCAGCGGCATGGTCAAGCCCGGCGATGTCGTCCTCATCCGCTACGAAGGTCCGCGCGGTGGCCCTGGCATGCAGGAGATGCTGTACCCCACCAGCTATCTGAAATCCAAGGGCCTGGGCAAGGTCTGCGCGCTGATCACCGATGGCCGTTTCTCCGGCGGCACGGCTGGCCTGTCGATCGGCCACGTATCGCCCGAGGCGGCCGAGGGCGGCAATATCGGCCTGGTGCAGACCGGCGACACCATCGTCATCGACATCCCCAACCGCATCGTGCGTTTCGAGGTCAGCGATGAAGAACTGGAGCGCCGACGCAGCGCCCAGGCGGCCGCGGGCTGGAAGCCGAAATCACCGCGCAAGCGCAAGGTCAGCTCCGCGCTGAAGGCCTACGCCAAGCTGGTGACCAGTGCCGACAAGGGCGCGGTGCGCGACGTCAGCATGCTCGACGACTGAGCGTCGGCCATCCGTGACGGGCATCGGCTGTTGACGATGCCTGCCACGGATGGTTCAACACGGTAGGCGGACTCAGCTTTCGCCCATGCCCTCGGACGGCTCCGCTGCACTGCCGGCGCGCACCTTGTCCTCGATCTGCTGGCCGATCTTCGCGTCCACGCTTTTCCAGTATTCGAAGGCGCGTTCCAGCACCGGGCTGCGCACGCCACCGAGCAAACTGCCGGCGACCTGGTCGACGAACTGGGCGCGCTGGGCATCGTTCCATATCTCGCGCACCAACGTGCCGGCCTGACCGAAGTCGTCGTCTTCCGCATGCAGCGTGTAGGCGCTGCGCACCATCTCGCCATCGGTTTCCCAGCCATCGGCGACCGGGCCGGTGTCATCGGACCAGGGGCGCCCGCCACTGTTGGGCGCGTATACCGGCGCACTGCCGCTGTGGTGATACGCCATCTGGCCGTCGAACAGGTAGCTGTTCACCGGCACCTTGGGCTGGTTCACCGGCAACTGGTGGAAGTTGGCGCCGATGCGATGGCGCTGCGCGTCAGCATAGGCGAATGCACGACCCAGCAGCATCTTGTCAGGCGACAGGCCGATGCCCGGCACGGTGTTGCCCGGCGAGAACGCGGCCTGCTCGATCTGCGCGAAGAAATTCTCCGGGTTGCGGTTCAAGGTCATCGTGCCGACCTTGATCAACGGGTAATCCTTGTGCGACCAGGTCTTGGTCAGGTCGAACGGATTGAAGCGATAGTCCTTCGCCTCGGCGTACGGCATCACCTGTACCGACAAATCCCACACGGGGTAATCGCCACGCTTGATCGCGTTGAACAGGTCGGCGCGATGGAAGTCGGCATTCTCACCGGCCATCGTGGCGGCTTCGGCGTTGTTGAAGAAGGCCATGCCCTGGCGGGTATGGAAGTGGTACTTCACCCAGAACTTCTCGCCGGCGGCGTTGATCCACATGTAGGTATGCGAGCCGTAGCCGTTCATGTGACGCCAGGTGCGCGGCAGGCCACGTTCGCCCATCACGTAGGTGACCTGATGCGCGGTTTCCGGATTGGACGTCCAGAAGTCCCATTGCATGTGATTGTCGCGCAGACCCGAGTCCGGCAGCCGCTTCTGGCTGCGGATGAAATGCGGGAACTTGATCGGATCGCGCAGGAAGAACACCGGCGTGTTGTTGCCGACCAGGTCGTAGTTGCCCTCGTCGGTATAGAACTTCAGCGAGAAGCCGCGCACATCGCGCCAGGTGTCCGGGCTGCCCATCTCGCCGGCGACGGTGGAGAAGCGCGCCAGCATGTCGGTGCTCACACCTTGCTGGAACAGTGCGGCCTTGGTGTAACGGGAAACATCCTCGGTGACCTTCAGCACGCCGAATGCGCCGGCGCCCTTGGCGTGCGGCTGGCGCTCGGGCACCTTCTCGCGGTTGAAGTGCGCCAATTGCTCCAGTAGATGCGTGTCGTGCAGCAGGATCGGGCCATTGGCGCCGACGGTCAGCGAATTGCGGTCACTGACGGCGGGGGCGCCGGCACCGGTGGTGGATGCGCCTGCAGGCTTGCTCGTGGAATCGGACATGGCGTAGTTCCTTTTGGCGAATGGGGAGGGGAGTGGCTTTGTTCATCGAGTGTGCCTGCGACGGCACAGGCAGGCCATTCGGTTTTTTCAATCGACGCGATAGGCGTTTTCTTGGATGGAACAGTCGGTGTTGCAGGACGATCTGACGAGCACCCATGGCGCGAAGCGCTCCGTCACCTGAGTCCCGAGTCATACCAACATGCGCGTTAAAATGACGACTTCGCCATTGCCAGGTACACGCCAGCATGTATTCGAAGATCAGTCGCTGCCTGTTGGCCGCCGTGTTGTGCGTATCCATCGCCGTGCCCTCGATGGCCGGCGAGGCGACGCCGACAAGTACCCCGACGATCGGTCAGCAGCGCGAGGCCGTGCTGTTCTGGACCCAGGCGCAGCGCGAATCCCGCTTTCGGCAGATGAATGCGCGGTTCCCCAGCGATCGCGTCGCGCATGCCTCGCACGTCCACGCGCTACCGCAAGGCAAGCCGCTGTCACTGGGTGGGAAGGGCGATCCGGCGTGGCTGGCTGACTACATGGCCAGGTACCACGTGGCCGGCGTGATGGTGCTGCAGCATGGCCGCGTGCGCCTGCAACGCTACGCGCTGGGGTTCGGGCCGACGCAGCGCTGGACCTCGTTCTCGGTGGCCAAGTCGGTCACGTCCACCTTGCTCGGCATCGCCTTGCAGCAGGGTTACATCCACAGCATGCAGGACACATTGGGCACGTATATCCCGGAACTGCGCGGTACCGCCTACGCCGATGTCACCGTGCAACAGTTGCTGACCATGACCTCGGGCGTGCGCTGGAACGAGGATTACGCCGATGCCAAGTCCGATGTGGCGCAGATGTACATGGGCGCTTGTGCCAATGGCCGCGCACACGTGCTGTCGTACCTGATGAAGATGCCGCGGCAATGGCCGGCCGGTACGCACTGGAACTACAACACCGCCGAAACCGATCTGCTCGGCATCCTGGTGCAGCGTGCCACGCATCGTTCGCTGGCAGCTTACCTTTCGCAAACGGTGTGGAAGCCCTACGGCATGGCTTCCGATGCGTTCTGGATCAAGGACGAATGCGATGGCAGCGATACCGGCGGCAGCGGGCTGTCGGCCACGCTGGGTGATTACGCGCGACTGGGGCAATTCATGCTCGGCGGCGGGCGCATCGACGGCAAGCAAGTGGTGGCCAGCGCGTGGCTGCACGGCGCCATTCGCCATCAGGAAAACGTCGATTCGCCGGATCGCGGTTACGGCTACCTGTGGTGGACCGACAAGGACGGCAGCTACGCCGCCATCGGCATCTTCGGCCAGATGGTCTACGTCGATCCCGCGCGTGACTTGGTGATCGCCCAGGTCGCGGCATGGCCGCATGCCACCTCCGATGCACTGGTCGCCGCACGGCGCGACTTCGTGGCTACCGTCAAGCGTGCAGTGGATGCGCAACCGGTACGGTCGGCGCATTGAGGGCTACTCGAAGTCTTTCCGTAACATCCGGATTCCTTGTGGGAGCGCACCTTGTGCGCGAAGGATTTTGGGTTGGGTGACGCGCGCAGGTTTTCGAGGTGCTCCGTGGCGCGTGGGCGCCAGGCGTCAGGCTTGCTGCCGCAGCGCTTCCACCAACAATGAGAACGCTGGCGAAGGTTGCCGCCGACTCGGGTAGTAGAGGTGGTAGCCGGGGAAGGGTGGGCACCAGTCGGCGAGTACGCGCTGCAGTTTGCCGCTGGCGAGGTCGGCCTTGACGATGCCCTCGGGCACGCAAGCCAGACCGAAGCCGTCGCGTGCGGCGGCAAGGATGTGACGGGTGTTGTTGAAGGTCAGCCGGCCTTCAACCCGCACGTTCAGCGGGTGGCCGTGCTTTTCGAACTCCCACGCGTACAGGCCGCCACGGGTGAGGAAACGCAGGTTGATGCAGTCATGACGGGTGAGGTCGCGCGGCGTTTTCGGCTTGGGGTGTGACGCCAGATAATCCGGTGAGCCGACCACGGCCATGCGCATCGGCGGCCCGATGGGTACGGCGATCATGTCGTTGGCCACCTGTTCGCCGAGGCGGATGCCGGCGTCGAAACGATCGGCCACGATATCGGTGAGGCTGGAATCGCTGATCACTTCGACGCGGATGTCCGGGTAATCCGGCAGCAGTTTCTGCAGCACTGGCCACAGGATGGCGCTGGCGGCGTGTTCGCCGGTGGTGATGCGAATGGTGCCGCTGGGCTTGTCGCGCAGTTCGCTCAGATGGGCGAGGGCTGCATCGATGTCCTCGAAGTTCGGTGTCAGCTCGCGGAACAGGCGCTCGCCCGCTTCGGTGGGCGCGACATTGCGCGTGGTTCGAGTGAGCAGGCGCAGGCCGAGCCGGGCTTCAAGCCCGCGAATGGTATGGCTGAGCGCCGACTGGGAGACACCGAGTTGCGCCGCGGCGCGGGTGAAACTGCGTTCGCGCGCCACGGCGAGGAAGGCCAGCAGGTCGTTGTAGTTCTCGCGTGGCATGCGTTGCGTCTCGTGTGACCTGATTGGCATCAATCCCCTGCGCGGATTTCCGTTCGCGCCGAGCGTGGCCCTTCGACTTCAGCGCTTCGCGCCTACGCTCAGGGTGAACGGAGTGGGGTGACCGCGGGCCGGTGCCGGCCAGGTGCATTGATGAGTTCAGATCATAAGAGCATTCGGATTATCCCGTCTAATAAAGCGGGAGCCAGCGGCGCACACTGTGGGCAGTCCGATTCCTGGTCCTGCCGCAAGGCAGTTCATGGTCATCAGCTCCCGGAGAAAAGCATGCAAACACGCAAACTCGGCAACAGCGGACTCGAAGTCTCGGCCCTCGGCTTCGGCTGCATGGGGCTGAACCACGCCTATGGCACGCCCCTGCCGAAGCAGGAGGCGATTGCCTTGCTGCGGCAGGCGGTCGAGGCCGGCGTGACGTTCTTCGATACTGCCGAGGTCTATGGGCCGTTCACGAATGAGGAACTGGTTGGCGAGGCGCTGGCGCCGCTGCGCGATCGCGTGGTGATCGCCACCAAGTTCGGCTTCAAGGTCGGCATGTCTTCCGCGGGAATGGACAGCCGTCCCGAGCACATCCGTGAAGTGGCGGAAGCCTCGCTCAAGCGACTGAAAACCGATCGCATCGATCTGTTCTATCAACACCGCGTCGATCCGAACGTGCCGATGGAAGACGTCGCCGGTACGGTCAGGGACCTGATCGCCGAAGGCAAGGTGAAGCACTTCGGTTTGTCCGAAGCCGGCGCGGCGTCGATCCGTCGCGCGCACGCGGTGCAACCAGTCACCGCGCTGCAGAGCGAATACTCCATGTGGTGGCGCGAGCCGGAGAATGCGGTGCTGCCGGTTTGCGAAGAACTGGGCATCGGCTTCGTGCCGTTCAGCCCGCTCGGCAGGGGATTCCTGACCGGCAAGATGGATGCGTCCACCCCGCTTGCCAAGGATGATTTTCGCAGCAACATACCCCGCTTTTCGGCGCAGGCACGCCAGGCCAACCAGGCGCTGGTCGACCTGCTGGGTCGCATCGGCGCCGGCAAAAACGCCGCGCCGGCGCAGATCGCCCTGGCCTGGCTGCTGGCGCAGAAGCCGTGGATCGTGCCGATTCCCGGTACGACCAAGCTGCATCGGCTGCAGGAAAACATCGGTGCGGCAGACCTCTCGCTCGATGTCGACGAGCTGCGTCATATCGAAGACGCGCTGGCCGGTATCACGGTGCAGGGTGACCGCTATCCGGCGCATCTTGCAGCCAATGTGGACAAGTGATGCCGCGCATGCAGGTGGCATCATCGGCGGCCATTCCCATCCCCACGGCAGGCATGGCGCCATGCCTATCGCGGCGTTGACCCATATCGCGGCCTACGCGCAAAGTCCCTGAATGGGTGGAGGCGGCGGCCGATGAGGCATATCGTGTCGCTCCGGCACCCTGGTTTCCCCCACCCATCCCCGAGGAGCATTGCATGACCACCAAAGCCTATGGCGCACACGCCGCCGACAAGCCGCTGCAAGCCATCGACATCGAGCGCCGCGCACCCGGCTCGCAGGATGTGCAGATCGACATCGCATACTGCGGTGTCTGTCATTCCGATCTGCACACCGTGCGTTCCGAATGGTCCGGCACGCTGTATCCGTGCGTACCCGGCCACGAGATCGTGGGCCATGTCAGCGCCGTGGGCAGCGACGTGACCGGCTTCAAGGTCGGCGACACCGTGGGTATCGGCTGCATGGTCGGCAGCTGCCAGCACTGCGCGTCCTGCGAGGAAGGCCTGGAGCAATACTGCGAAAACGGCATGGTCGGCACCTACAACGGCCGCACCAAGGACGCGCCGGGACACACGCTGGGCGGCTATTCCCAGCGCATCGTGGTCGACCGGAAATTCGTGCTGAAGATCCACCATCCGGAAGATCAGCTCGCGGCGGTCGCGCCGCTGTTGTGCGCGGGCATCACCACGTATTCGCCGCTGCGCCGCTGGAATGTTGGTCCGGGCAAGAAAGTGGGTGTGGTCGGCATCGGCGGGCTCGGCCACATGGGCGTGAAGCTTGCGCACGCGATGGGTGCACACGTGGTTGCCTTCACCACCTCGGAGAACAAGCGTCAGGCGGCACTGGATCTTGGCGCGGACGAGGTGGTGGTGTCGCGCAACGCCGCCGAGATGAAGGCGCACGCAAGCAGCTTCGATCTCATCCTCAACACCGTCGCCGCCAGCCACTCGCTGGATGCGTATACCGCACTGCTCAAACGCGATGGCACGCTGGTGCTGGTAGGCGTGCCGGAGCATCCGCATCCGACGCCGAACATCGGCAACTTGATCTTCAAGCGCCGCGCCATCGCCGGTTCGATGATCGGCGGCATCGCCGAAACCCAGGAAATGCTGGATTTCTGTGCGGAGAAGGGCATCGTCTCGGATATCGAGATGATCCCGGTGCAGAAGATCAACGACGCGTACGAACGCATGCTCAAGGGCGACGTGAAATACCGCTTCGTCATCGACAGCAGCACGCTGGCTGGCTGAGTCTCGCCTGCGTCCCATGTAGGAGCACGCTCGCGGGCGATGCTCTTTGCCTTCAACGGGCGCCAGAGCAAGAGCATCGCCCGCGAGCGGGCTCCTACTGGTGTTGGGTTACGGCATCGCTGAAACTCCGGGCTTTCCATGCGGCGGGCTCGCGGGTTATCGCTCCGAGCATCCCGGCCCGATCAGTCGAGCGGCCAGGGCACCGAGCCTGCAAGGCGTTCCGCCTCGGAAGTCTCGACAGGGTCCGGCTCGACCGCGTGCTTTCGCTCAATGCGGTCATCGCCGCTGCGCCACCACGGCGTTGCCGGTCGCCGTTCCGCCGGCTCCACCGCTTGGCCGAGATGGGGCAGCAGCAAATGCGCGTATCGCGGATCAGCTTGCGACAGCAGGGTTTCCACCGGTTCGTCCCAGGCGTGCGTGGACAGCGCGAACGTGCCCCAGTGCACTGGCATCAGCACGCCACCGCCGAGCATCGCGTGCGCCTTCAACGCATTTTCCGGACCCAGGTGGATGTCGCCCCACGAGGGATGGAACGCGCCAACCTCCAGCATCACCAGGTCGAACGGACCCAGCCGATCGCGGATGGCTTCGTATTCGTTGGTAAGGCCGGTGTCACCGCTGAAGAACACGCTGTGGCGTTCACCCTGCATCACCAGTGACGACCACAGTGTCTGGTTGCGATCCTTCAGGCCGCGTCCGGAGAAGTGCTGCGACGGCGCGGCGGTGATGTCCAGGCCGGTGCCCGGCACGCGGTGGGTCTGCCACCAGGTCAATTCGGTGATGCGCGTCGGGGCAATGCCCCAGGCTTCCAGATGGGCACCCACGCCGAGCGAGGTGATGAAGGGAACCTCCGATTTCGCCAGCGCGCGGATGGTCGGATAGTCCAGGTGATCGTAGTGGTCATGCGAAATCACCACCGCATCGATGTGCGGCAGGTCGCGCAGGTTCACCGGTACCGGCTGGAAGCGCTTCGGGCCGAGCAGGGTGAATGGCGAGGCGCGCTGGCCCCACACCGGGTCGGTCAGCACGCGCCAGCCATCGATCTCCAGCAATACGGTGGAATGGCCCAGCCAGGTCGCGCGCAATCCGCTGGTCGGCCGTTTCAGCCATGTCGCCCGGGGATCATCGGCAGGCAGTGGCGCTGGCGGGGTGCGATCCGCGCCACCAAAGACAAAGTCACGGATGGTCGGCCGCGGCGCGGACGCATCGCGCAAACCGGGCAACACCGGATGGATATTGCGCAGCCGTTCGCCATCCCACAGCGGCAGATCGTGCAGACGTTCGAGACGTTCGCCCTGGGCGGGCTTGCCGAAAGATCGCATGGCGTGATTCCTGTGACGGGTGCAGCACATCCGAGGAATGCGTACGGCGCAGGCACAAATCAAGGGCCAGGGATTATCCGCGCCAGTTCGCGTGCCCTTCCCAGAACGCCACCGCACGCCGATACGCCTTGCGGTCCAGTGGCACGCCCGAGCCACCTTCGGCCACACCCAGCGCATTGCGCAGCATGGTGATCGGCACCATCGGGATTTCCTCCGGCGCCATCGTGTACAGGCAGCCGACCACGCCCCAGTCGGCATCGATCGGCGCGCCTTCCTTCGCCAGTTGCTCGCGGCTGTACAGAATCGGCAGCAGATAGTTGGCCACCGGCGGCTCGATACCCTCGAACCAGCGCACCAGCACCGGCAGCTCCTCGCGGCTGCGCGCTTCGTACGCCGAGCGCAACAGGTGGCGGTTGGTCTCGGTGATCGGCGTGGCGGTGCAGCGCGTACTGGTCCAGTTGCGATGCACATGCAGCTTGCAGAATGGGGCGTAGCCGTCCAGCACCTTCAGCGGCGCCTCGGCGTTGAGGCGCCGCTCGAATGCCTCGGCGCTGCAATCCTGGATGGCACTGCGGCGGCGATCGCGCGGGAACAGGCGGGCACGGGCGAAAGGGGTGAGGGTGATGGACATGGCGGGCAATGGAGTGGGGGAAGCAAGTGGGGGTGGCACTTCAAGGATGTTGCGGATTTATCTTTAGTGCGTCCGCTTTGTCTGTTTGCACAAGCCTGTTCGCGTGGTATTTAACGCAGGGGTGGTTGTAGCCGAGTCGCCACCGCATACGTTGGGCCTTTCATGGGCGCGAACAGTTTGATCCTCACCACCGAGCAAACAGATCCATCGGGGGCGGTGAGGTCCGTGACGTTCATGAGATGGAGGGCTTGGCTTCCTGGCTTCTCAAGTGAGTTGGCATCAAGGCTCCCGATCCACTCCTTTGCTCGATTGCTCACCTCAAGCACAACCGGCAACACCGGACTTTCAACGAGTGGGAACCAGCCTTTCTCCGCAATGTGGTAGCAGTGCGCGATCTTGCCCAACATTCGCACGAAAGCCCACACGTCCATGGGATCTTCGAATCGGATGCCTACGGCTGAATGGTCACGCAGGCTCTTGCTGGGATCCCCGATGTGCAGCGTGTCGAAGGCCATGATTTCCAGACTTTCCGGGTTCTCGCCACGAGAGTGACCACCCAGGCAGAGCGGCGGAATGAAGACGGGTAGGTGCACCACCTGAAGGCTGTCGACGATGGGTAGTTCTTTTTCCAAGATCGATTCATCGGCTTTGATCAGGGTTGCCGGCAGCGAAGTGGGCCGTGCACGTTTCTTATGTCGAGATGCCAGGCCCAAAGCCAACCGCCCGTGTTCCAGGAAGCCTCTTAGCACTCGCCGTTCTACCTCAGACGTGATTTTCGCGCAGGCCTTGCAGCTTGCCTCCGGCAAGACAAAGTTTCCGTTGAGTCCGCGCGGGAGGATGTGCTCCTTGCTCAATGGGCCATTACTCGTCCCGCAATAGACGCACCTGCCCACTGCTGGATAGCTGACTGTTGGGGCAAGGGGAAGCTTCGCGGTCATGTCGTTTCTTTACTTTGGTCGCTCTAGCAGGCTGTTGAGAAACTCTCGCCCGAGCCGACTGTCATAGGCTCGATCAATCGCAAGGCTTCCCCTCGATGCGCAGTCCTGACGTCCAACAGCTTGGCATGTTCTCGTACGTTTCAGTCGAGGATCGCGTGCCGACCGATCACCCGATCCGTAAGCTACGCGTGCTGGTGGACACCATTCTGGGCGAGTTGGATGGCCTGCTCGGCGAACGCTACGCCGAAGGCGGCCGGCCATCCATTCCGCCGGAGCGCATCCTGCGCGCTTCGCTTCTGCAGGTGGTCTACAGCGTGCGCAGCGAGCGGTTGCTGATGGAACAGATGAACTACAACCTGCTGTTCCGCT
>NZ_FOSR01000002.1 GCF_900114325.1 Rhodanobacter glycinis | reverse complement strand
ACGTTCCGCTGGTGTTCGGGTTGTCATGCCAATGGCATTGCCCGGTAGCTACGAACGGAAGTGATAACCGCTGAAAGCATCTAAGCGGGAAGCACGCCCCAAGATGAGATCTCCCGAGAGCTTGACTCTCCTTAAGGCACCATCAAGACCAGGTGGTTGATAGGTCAGGTGTGGAAGTGCAGCAATGCATTGAGCTAACTGATACTAATGAGCCGTGAGGCTTGACCATATAACCCCAAGACGCTTCGCATGTGCAGATCCCTCTGCGACGAACCCGACCATCCTTGGCCGGGCTTCTCAAAAGAGCAGGATTCGCCTTGATGACGCATGTCGGTACAACTTGTTCCAAATCGCTTGTCACTCGTTTACACCTTTTGAAGCGGGCGCAGTTGCGCTGCTTCTACCCCTTCCCTGGCGGCCATAGCGCTGTGGCACCACCCGATCCCATCCCGAACTCGGAAGTGAAACGCAGCCGCGCCGATGGTAGTGTGCTTCTTGCATGCGAGAGTAGGTCACCGCCAGGGGCTTTATCCTTAGAAGGCCTCCCCATCCGGGGAGGCCTTCTGCTTTGCTGCCGACCGAACCGCTGAGAACGCCCCCGCCGTGATCGCGTGGCGTGCTGATTCCGCACGAGGGTTTCCATTTTCCGGTCCTGGCCGTGATGGCACGGAAAGCCCATGACTTCCCGTATCATGTTTCCAGCAGACCGCTATCGGGGACGCCGTGTTCATCCATGTTGAAACCAGGCGGCGCAAGCAGTGGCAGTGGGCCACGCTGTTACTGGTCGTGGTGTGCGTGGTGACCTTCGTCGGGTTGGCCCTGACGCCGGCACCGCAGCGTGTGTCCCTGCTGCTGGAATGGGGCACGATTCCGGCGAATATCTTTCACCAGCACGAGAGCCTGCTGCGGCAGTTGCGGGACCCGGCGTTGCTGCGCCTGTTCACGGCACTGTTCATCCATGTGGCCTGGCTGCATCTGCTCAGCAACCTTTTGTTCCTGGTGATCTTCGGGTTGCCGGCGGAACGCGCGCTGGGATCGTTGCGCTTCCTGTTGCTGTTCCTGATCGGTGGCGTGGTGGCCAACCTGATGGGGGCCTTGTCATTGGCCGGCGTGGGGCGCCCGATCATCGGCTGCAGCGGCGCGGTGTCGGCCGTGGTGGGCACCTACGTGGCGTTGTTCCCACGCGCGCGGCTCGGACTGGTGTTGCCACTGGGCCTGTACATGCAGTTCGTGCGCGTGCCGGCTTTCCTGCTGATCGGCATCTGGGTGCTGCTGCAATTGCTGTTCAGCTATGCAGGCCCGAGCTACGGCGCAGTCGTGTGGTGGACCCACATCGCAGGCTTCCTGTTCGGCGTGGCCTTCGCGTTGGTCTCACGCAACTCGATCGCGCGGCGCTTGCGCGGTTAGCGCTTCGGGAGCATCGGCGGCCAGGTGGTTGAGTCGCGCGAAGCGGTGCAACAAGCGTCGCGCATCGGGTGTGGGCGCCACGGCCCGGAACGTGGCCTGCGGGTCCTGTCCTTCCTGCTGCATCACGCTGTGCTTGCGCCGTATATAGGCGCGCATGACATCGGCGTTGAATTCCGGGTGGAATTGCACGCTGGTCGCGTGGCGGCCGTAGCGCAGGAAATGGTTCGGGTCTCGGCTGGAGCCGGCCAGTACCGTGGCCCCGGCCGGCGGCTCGAGTACGCTTTGCTCGTGCGTGGTGTGGGCGCGAAAACTGGTGGGTAAACCGCTCAGCAGCGGATCGCCGGAGCCGCCCGGGTACTGCGAGATGGGCAGCGTGCCAATTTCGCGGCCTCCCGGCAGGTAGTCCACGCGACCACCGAGGGCGTGTGCCATCAATTGATGTCCGAAGCAGACGCCGAACATCGGCAGTTCCGCATCCATCGCGTCCCGAATCCAGCCGGCCGTGCGCTCACTCCACGCGGCGCGTTCGGTCACCATCGCCGCCGAACCCGTGATGATGCTGCCGGACACGGTATGTGGCGAAGGCAGTGGTTCGCCCGCTGCCACGTCCACGATCCACAACGGTCGGGCCAGCTTAGCCCCGACCCGGAACCAGTGGGGAAAGTCTCCGTGGCGCGCGCGGATGTTGTCCGGGGCGCGGCCGGTAAGAATGATCAGGACGGGTTTCATGCAGTTGAACGTATCGGCGATTACTCGGCATCGATTGTATCGATGGGCGGGAGCACGGTAAGCACTTCCTGGACTGTCGTCAGTCCGCGTGCGACCTGTTCCGCGGCAGAAATGCGCAGCGGACGCATGCCTTCGGCGAGGGCCCCGGCGCCAAAGCGGCCAAGATCGAGCTGGGCCGAGATCAGCCCGCGCAATCGCGGCGACAGGCGCATCATCTCGTAGATGCCGGTGCGGCCGGTGAAGCCGGTATTGCGGCATTCCAGGCAGCCGACCGGGCGGAACACGCGCTCGGGCAGTGGCAGTGACCAGCCGTGTATCAGGGCCGCCCATTCATGCGGATCCTGCTCGGCTTCCTTCTTGCAGTGCGGACACAAGGTACGCACCAGGCGTTGCGCCACCACGCCAGTCAGCGTGGACTGGATCAGGTAATGCGGCACGCCGAGATCGAGCAGGCGGGTGACCGCGCTGGGCGCGTCGTTGGTATGCAGGGTGGACAGCACCAGGTGGCCGGTGAGCGAGGCCTGCACCGCCATCTGTGCGGTTTCCAGGTCGCGGATCTCGCCGACCATGATTATGTCCGGGTCCTGTCGCAACAGGGTGCGCACGCCGCTGGCGAAATCCAGGTCGATCGAGGTCTGCACTTGCATCTGGTTGAACTCGGGGCTGACCATCTCGATTGGGTCTTCCACCGTGCAGACGTTGATCTCGGGCGTGGCCAGGTGCTTGAGCGTCGAGTACAGCGTGGTGGTCTTGCCCGAGCCGGTGGGGCCGGTGACCAGTACCACGCCGTGTGGCCGCTCCACCATGCTGCGCCAGGTTTCCGCTTCGGTCGCGGAAAAGCCGAGCTGGCCGAAATCCTTGGCCACGATGTCCGGATCGAAGATGCGCATCACCACCTTCTCGCCGAACGCGGTGGGCATGTTCGAGATGCGCAGTTCCACCTCGCGCCCGGTGCTCGAGCGGGTCTTGATGCGACCGTCCTGCGGGCGGCGCTTTTCGGCCACGTCCATGCGCGCGAGGATCTTGATGCGTGCGGTTACCGCGGTCATCACCGGCGGCGGCAGCTCGAACACTTTGTGCATCACGCCGTCGATGCGGAAACGGATCAGGCCGGCTTCGCGGCGCGGCTCCAGGTGGATATCCGAAGCGCGTTGCTCGAAGGCGTATTGCAGCAGCCAGTCGACGATGTGCACCACATGGCGATCATCGGCGCCCACTTCGCCGGCTTTGCCCAATTCCACCAACTGCTCGAAATTGAGGATGGCGGCGGTGTCGTAGCCACCGTTGCTCTTGGCATCCTGCGCCATCTGGATCGAGCGCTGGACACCGTAGAATTCCTGCAGGTAGCGGTTGATGTCGAGCGGGTTGGAAACGACCCGGCGCACATCCCGGCGCAGCATGTGCGACAGGTCGGCTGCCCAGGCTTCCTCGAACGGCTCACATGTGGCAAAGGTCACTTCGCCGGGTGTCGCCGCCACCGGCAGAATGCGGTGGCGCTGCGCGTAGGCGTGGCTCACCACCTGGGTGACCGCCGCGGCGTTGATCTTCATCGGATCGATCTTGAGATACGCCAACTTGGCCGCGCCGGCCAGCCACTCGGTGAGGTTCTCCAGGCTCAGCGGCCGTCCCGGTTCGCGCTGGTTGGGCAACTTGGCGTTGGCAATCAGCACCAGCGGATGCAGCTCGATGGCACTGCGACCGGAGCGAGCTCCCATCCGCACCTGCTTGGCATCGTCCGCCGCCAGATAGCCGTCTACCACCAGCGAAGCCAGTGTCTCGTCCAGCGCCAGCTTGCCGCGACGGCCGAGCAGGGAGCGGGTTTGCGGATGGGCGGCCATGCGTGGGCGGGTCTCCGGAGGTGAACGCGGGCCCGACAGCCGGCGGGCAGGCTTGCTGGGGCTATACTAACGCGCTTTGTTCACGGTCACGGAAAGCCATGTCCGCACGTACCTTCCAGGATGTGATCCAGACCCTCAATCAGTATTGGGGGAAGCAAGGTTGTGTGCTGTTGCAGCCACTCGATACCGAGGTCGGCGCCGGCACCTTCCATCCCGCCACTTTTCTGCGCTCGCTGGGGCCCGAGCCGTGGGCCGCCGCGTACGTGCAGCCATCGCGCCGGCCCACCGATGGCCGCTATGGCGAAAACCCCAACCGTCTGCAGCATTACTACCAGTATCAGGTGGTGATGAAGCCGAACCCGGAAAACATCCTCGAGCTCTATATCGGTTCGCTGAAGGAGCTGGGCCTCGATCCGCTGGTGCATGACCTGCGCTTCGTCGAGGACAACTGGGAGTCACCCACGCTGGGTGCCTGGGGCCTGGGCTGGGAAGTCTGGCTCAACGGCATGGAAGTGACCCAATTCACCTACTTCCAGCAGGCTGGTGGCCTGGAGTGCCGCCCGGTGACTGGCGAGATCACCTACGGTCTCGAGCGCCTGGCGATGTACCTGCAGAACGTGGACAACGTCTACGACCTGATCTGGACCGACGGTCCGCGCGGTACGGTGACCTACGGCGACGTGTTCCACCAGAACGAGGTGGAACAGAGCACCTACAACTTCGAACATGCCAACGTGGCCGAGCTGCTGCACTGGTTCGACGTGTGCGAAACCACCGCCAATCAGCTGGTAGCGGCCAATCTGCCACTGCCCGCTTACGAGCAGGTGATGAAGGCCAGTCATACCTTCAACCTGCTGGATGCGCGCCGCGCAATCAGCGTGACCGAACGCCAGCGCTACATCCTGCGCGTGCGCGCGTTGTCGCGCAGCGTGGCCGAAACCTACGTGGCGCAGCGCGAGAAGCTCGGCTTCCCGGGATTGAAGAACACGCCGAAGGAGCAGGCCGCATGAGCGCCGCCGACAAATCCCTGCTGATCGAACTGGGTACCGAGGAACTGCCGCCGAAGGCGCTGGACGAGCTTGCTGCCGCCTTCCTTCGCGGCATGTGCGACGGACTGGCGACGCGCGGCATCGAAGCCGCACTGGACCAGGCGCGGGCTTACTGCACGCCGCGTCGTCTGGCCGTCCATATCCCCGGGGTAGCCAAGGCGCAGCCCGAGCAATCGATCGAGCGGCGCGGCCCGGCCGTCAGCGCAGGGATCGGTGCGGATGGCCAACCATCCAGGGCGCTGCTGGGCTTTGCGCAATCCTGCGGCGTGGAAGTCGGGCAACTGGAGAAGCTGGAGACCGACAAGGGTGCCTGGTTCGTGTTCCGCGCCGTGAAGCCGGGTCAGCCGGTGGCCGCGTTGCTGCCCGAGGTGGTCGAGGAAGCGTTGAAGGCGTTGCCGATTCCGCGCCCGATGCGCTGGTCCGACCACGACTACAGCTTCGTGCGCCCCGTGCACTGGTTGGTGATGCTGCACGGTGATGCCATCGTCGATGGTGAAGTGCTTGGCTTGAAGAGCGGCCGCAAGTCGCGCGGCCATCGCTTCATGCACACCAATCCGGTGCATGTGCTGGACGCGGACAGCTGGCTGGATGCGTTGCGCGCGGCCAAGGTGCTGGCCGATCCCGCCGAGCGGCGCCAACGCATCCGCGAAGAGATTGCCCGCGCCGGCCTGAAGACCAACGGCGTGCCGCGTCTTGACGAAACCCTGCTCGACGAGATCGCGAATCTCACCGAGTGGCCGGCGGCGATTGCCTGCGCGTTCGACCGGGATTTCCTTGCCGTGCCGCCCGAGGCACTGGTCACCACCATGGAGACCAACCAGAAGTTCGTGCCGGTATTCGATGCCGGCGGCAAGCTCACCGAGCAGTTCATTGGCGTGGCCAACATCGAGTCGAAGGACCCGGCCGAGATCCGCAAGGGTTACGAGCGGGTGATCCGCCCCCGCTTCGCCGATGCCAAGTTCTTCTGGGACGAAGACCTGAAGACGCCGCTGGCTGATTATCAGGAACAGCTGAAGAGCGTCACCTATCAGCAGGCGTTGGGCAGTCTGTGGGACAAGAGCGTGCGCGTGGCCGAAATTGCGCGCGTGATCGCCAACCGGGTCGGCGCCGATGCCGGTGCCGCCACCCGCGCGGCATCCCTGGCCAAGTGTGACCTGTTGACCCGCATGGTCGGCGAGTTCCCCGAGCTGCAAGGCGTGATGGGTCGCTACTACGCCCAGCACCATGGTGAGGCCGCAGATGTGGCCGCCGCGCTGGATGGCTACTACCAGCCGCGCCAGTCGGGCGATGCGATTGCCGATGGCAAGCTATCCCGCGTACTGGCCGTGGCCGAGCGTCTGGACACGTTGGCCGGCATCTTCGCCGTCGGCATGAAGCCGAGCGGCAACAAGGATCCGTTTGCCCTGCGCCGCGCCGCGCTGGGTCTGGCGCGGACCCTGGTCGAAGGCAAGCTCGATCTCGACCTGCGCGCACTGTTTGCCGAATCGCTGGAACTGTTGCCCGAGTCTGCCCTGGCGGCCGGTCTGAAGCGGGGCAAGGACGGCAAGGCACCACCGCTTGACCCGGGCGCGCGTCGCGCCGAGCTGCTCGATGAACTCCACGACTTCGTGCTGGAGCGTCTGCGCGGTTACTACGCCGAACGGGGTTTCACACCGGAACAGTTCGAAGCCGTACTCGCCGTGGCGCCGGTCAGCCTGTACGACTTTGATCGTCGCCTGCGTGCCGTGGCCGAGTTCGGCAAGCATCCCGAGGCGTCCAGTCTCGCAGCGGCGAACAAGCGCGTGGCGAATATCCTGCGCAAGAGCCGGGAAGATGGTGAGGTTGGCGCGACGGGGGCACGCGTCGTCGACCCGGCGTATTTCGAATCCGCGGTGGAAGTCGCACTGGCAGAGGCCCTGGCCAGTGCCCATCACGATACGGCCCAGGCTTTGCGTCGGGGCGACTACACCGAAGCCCTGGCCCGGTTGGCCCGATTGCAGGCGCCGGTGGATGCCTTCTTCGAAGGCGTGATGGTGAACGCCGACGATGCTCGCGTGCGCGCCAACCGGCTGGCCCTGCTTGGCCAGCTCAGCACCCAGTTCGGCGCGATCGCCGATATCGCAAGGCTCTGACGTCGTCGAGGCGTACCGTCCCGGGGCAACTACCCGGGGACGGTGGTACGACAGTCGTCTGCCTGGATAACTTCAGGCGGTAGCGTCGAGCGGGGGCCGGGCCAGAGGGGGGCGGATTCGCTCGGCCAGCCGACGGTTGAAGGTCAGCATCGCCATGGTATCGATGCTCTGTCCGCGCGGTCCCAAGATGCCGTAGAGCTCGGCCAGCAGATCCGCATTCTGTGCCAGCGACAGCGCGCTCTGGCTCAGCTCCAGCTCCGACTGCAGGATCTTCAGCGCCGTATCCAGACGCTCCGAGTCCATCGCCATGCCGGCGGTTTGCAGCGAGGTCGCCGCCGTGTGCAATTTCGTGCGGTGCCGGTTCGGCTGCACCGACTCGGCGTTCGTCTGGTCGTCCATCGGCGCATTGACGGACGGGTCGACCTGCATGGCCCCTTCGCCCGCGACCAGCCAGACCAGCGAGACGCCCAAGGTGCGGGCCAGGGTCACGCAGCGCGCTCGCGAAGGGTCGGTGTTGCCATCTCGCCAACTACGGACGACACCTTCGGAAAAACCGCACATTCGTGCGATTTCAGTGACGCTGCCGACCCTGTAGATCAGCGCTTTTATGCGATCCGAGAAGGTGGCGGACGACTCGGGCAGGGAGTGATTGCGAGAACTCATCGTATATTCTTCCGTTCCTGTGTCGCATAGCCATGAATGTAGGCCAAACGACCACCGCAGAATGTGAAATTTTGCGAAGCTTGATTGTTATGAAAGCGTTGACTTCGGCAATTTCTTGCTATAGGTTCGCAATATCCTGCTGATTCGATGCGGTCTGGAGGGCATTGCCATGATGGGAACGCAGGAAGTTTCCAAGCGTTGACAAGGCAAGCGCATCAAATCGGCAAGAAAGTATGGGCGGCTCAATCTGCCAGCCTGCAAATAGCTGTTTTCAAACACTTTTGATGCCCCGGCTTTCGGGGTGATTCATGGGGAGATTTGTTGATGAACAAGCATTCCATATTGCGCGGGGCCCTCCCTCGCCGGACTGCCCTCGCTCTGGCACTCGGACTCGGGTTCAGTGGATTGGCGATTGGCCAGTCAACCGTTGGCTCCATCTTTGGCCATGTGGCGAATGGGGCTAATGAAACAGTGACCATTCAGGGCACCACAGGCGTGACCCGCACGCTTACGGTCGACAGTGCTGGCAACTATCGTGCGAGCAGTCTGCCCCTGGGCACTTATACGGTGACGTTGTCGCAGAACGGCTCAGTGGTTGATACGCGCAAGAATGTATCGATCACTGTCGGTGGTGGTACTGAGGTGTCGTTCGGTGGCGCGAGCGTTTCGAACGCGGTAGCCCTGAGTGCCGTGACCGTGACAGGCAGCGCATTGCCGGCAATCGATATTTCTTCGGTTTCCACCAGCACGGTCATTGATGCCAAGCAGTTGAGCATGCTGCCGCTGGGGCGGAGCGCAGAGTCGATCTCGCTGCTCGCTCCGGGCGCTGGTATTGGCAGTGGCAACTTCTCGACGACCACCAATCCGAATGGCGCAGTCTCGTTCGGCGGTTCGGGCGTCACTGAAAATGCCTACTACATCAACGGCTTCAATACCACCAATCCGTTGAGCAACTTGGGTGGCATAGGCCTTCCCTATGGCGCCATCGACCAGCAGCAGGTCTACACGGGCGGCTACAGCGCCATGTATGGCCGCTCCGATGGCGGCGTGATCAGCCAGGTCGGCAAGCGTGGCACGAACGAATGGCACTTCGGTGGTCAGTTTATCTGGGCCCCGGTGGGCGCTTCGTCGTCGCCTGGTGATATCTATTATCCGAATAAAGCGTTTCCCGCTGGTTTTGGCTACGAGAACAAGGATCTGCCAGGCACCATCTACCGTCGCCGCGAAGGCGACAAGTCTTGGACGAAGACTTACAGCGCGTACGTGGGTGGCCCACTGATCAAGGACAAACTCTATTTGTTCTTGGCAGCAGAGTCCGAAAAGCAGGAAGGCGTTTCGACCAATTCCAGCGCGAGCAGCATCCAGGCTCGCAATCACTACAAATACGACTTGCCCAAGTTCTACGGGAAGATCGATTGGAACATCAACGACAGCAACATCCTTGAGCTTTCGCACGTCCGCAGCACGACGCGTTACAGCGGTGTGTACAACGCTTACGACTACGCAACGAATGTCGAGAGTGGCCCGACCGGCTCCTACCCGAATACCACCAAGATTTCATCCAAGTACGATATTGCGAAGTATACGGGTTACCTCACGGATGATCTGACGCTGTCCGCTACGTGGGGTCGCAGCACCACCGGTGACTACCAGACCAATCCGAGCGACAACGGCGTGACGCCGTACCTGTCGGGCGTGACGAACCAGAACCCGCTTTACACCGGTGGCACGCCGATCAAGAACTCGGTTGGCACCTCCAGCTCGAAGGATCCGGACGCCAAGAACACCACCCGTGGCTTGCGAGTCGATCTGGAGTACAGGCTCGGTGATCACGACCTGTCCGCCGGTATCGACAATATGAGCTACTGGGCGTCGAACGAAGGTCAGTCGATGTCGGGCCCCGGTTACGCGTGGATCTACAGCCATGCGTCCAATCCGAGCAAGGCCATCAGCCCGTCGTTGGGCGTTGGTGCGCCAGGCGGCAATGGTTATTACGTGCGGAAGTACATCTTCAGCACCACCACCAGCATGTCTGCCAAGCAGACGGCCCAGTATGTGCAGGATCGCTGGCAGGTCAGCAACAACCTGCTGCTCAGCCTGGGCCTGCGCAACGATAAGTTCGTCAACAAGAACAACGTCGGCGCGACCTATGTCGACAGCGGCAACCAGTGGGCGCCGCGCTTGGGTGCTTCGTGGGACGTCTTTGGCGATTCATCGTTGAAGGTGTACGGGAACCTTGGTCGGTACTATCTCGCGCTGCCCAACAGCGTGGCCATCCGCGGCGCTTCGGCATCCACCTACACCAACGAATACTTCGATTACGTCGATATCAAGGCAGACGGCTCGCCGGTCCTCGGCAAGGCGCTGGGGCCCGGCCCGGTGTCTACCAACAACGAGTACGGGCAGGCGCCCGATGCGAAATCGGTTACCGCCACCGACCTCAAGTCCCAGTACCAGGATGAGTTCATTGTCGGCTTTGACAAGAAGCTGGGTGAAAGCTGGGTGACTGGTGCGTCGTTGAACGTGCG
The DNA here is from genome assembly GCF_900114325.1 of Rhodanobacter glycinis. GTDB lineage: Bacteria > Pseudomonadota > Gammaproteobacteria > Xanthomonadales > Rhodanobacteraceae > Rhodanobacter_A > Rhodanobacter_A glycinis. Next base: position 389,421 of record NZ_FOSR01000002.1, on the reverse strand, counting down.
CAAGCTGCAGACCGCGATCGATGACGTTTGCGACACCGGCAAGATTGCCGACAAGCTGGCCGCGCAAGGCATCAATCCGCACAGTGTGACCATTCCTGGGTGCGTCATCTTCAATCCGGGCGAAACCAATACGTTCAGCCTCGCCAACGCCAATGGCAATGGGCGCACGTCGGTCCGCATGTCCATGAGTGACTGGGGTTTTACGACAGGAGCGAAGCGCAAGTACTACGCGCTGAACATGTATCTTGAGCACCCGTTCGACGGTAAGTGGCAGGGTCGCATTGACTACACGTTCTCGCGCAGCTATGGCAATACGGAAGGCCAAGTCAAGTCTGACACGGGCCAGACCGATACCTCCAAGACTTCCGACTGGGATGCCGCCGCACTGATGCAGTACAGCAACGGCATTCTCTCCAATGACCGTACGCACCAGATCAAGATTCGCGGTGCCTATGCGATTACCCCGGAATGGATGGTGTCGGGTGTCCTGATCGCGGAATCGGGGACGCCGAAGAATTGCCTGGGCTACGTCGGCCCGACTCAGGAGGATCCGGTCGGTTACTCCTCGTACTATCACTACTGCCTCGGCCAGCCGTCCCGTCCGGGCGATGCGGGTCGCAACCCGTGGACCCATATGTTGGATCTGGCGGTGACCTATCGTCCCAGCTTTGCGGACCACAAGCTCGCGATCAGCCTGCAGGGCTTCAACGTGCTGAACGAGCGTCGTCGTGTCCAGACGTATGCGAACAACTCGAACAGTGTTGCTCCCTATACGATCACCAACACGTATGGCATGGGCGAGTACTTCGAGCAGCCGCGTTATGCACGTCTGCAGGTGACCTACGACTTCTGATCGTAGGTGGTACCGATAAAAGAATCGCCGCGCATGCGGCGATTCTTTTATGTGCGTGCCGAACAAAAGCGAAATGCAATTTCGCAAGATGCTTGACTGCATTCGAACGAGTGTAGTGTTTGGAGGATCGAACGCATCCCCTTATTGACTTTTGCTTTCGATTCGCAATCGTCTTATTCTTGGAGCCTTCCCCCGCGAAGGTAGGCAGCGCGCAGGCGCCTGGCGAAATTCGCGCTCCCGTTTGATCGCAGATTGAGGTTTTCCCATGCGTATGATGGTTTGGCCGCTCGTGGCGGCAGTTTCGCTGGCGCTCGCCGGCTGCAATTCGGGCTCGTCGACGCAGGCCGCGAATGGTGCGAACCCGGCCGCAGCGGGCTCCGCTGCGCAGGCCGCCGCTCACTCGGTGAGCGGCACGATCACGATTCGCGGCAGCGACAAGCCGTCGGCGTCGGACAAGCTGGTGATCAACCTGGTCGACGTGTCGCAGCAGGGCTCCACGCCGCTGGCGACCAAGACGATTGCGCCGGCGACCACCTTCCCGCTGCAATTCGAGCTGGGCTTCAATACGGCCGACGTGGTGCCGAATGACTTGTACGTGGTGAAGGCCGAGCTGATTGATGGCGACCGTCATTACGAGATGCCGTTGCAGGCACCGGTGCTCACCAAGGGCCATCCGGTGACCAACGTCTCGATCGAGCTGGTGCCGCAGCAGACTCCGGGCGAAAAGGAACTGGCAGCGTTCCAGGCCGAGCAGAAGCAGCTGGGCGCCATGAAGATCCACACCGGCACCAAGCTGGAGAAAGACATCTCCTATGGCTGGCAGGTGTTCCGCCAGAACGACCAGGTGCAGTTCATCCGTGCCCGCGCCGACCGTGGCGACAAGGGCTTCACCGCCACCGATTTCGCCTACAAGGATGGCAAGCCGTGGGTGGTCGTGCAGCAGAAGAAAGCCAACCAGGGTGCCAAGCCGTCGTCGATCGACCGTGCCGGCTGGAGTGCCGATGGCACGCTGGTGCTCAAGCAGCACGAGGCTTCCGGCAAGGTCAGCCCGCTGGATGACAGCGATGCGGCCAGCCTGAAGCAACAGGCGCTGGACATGTTGAACATGGCGACTGGTGGCAAGGGCAACTAAGCCTCCCAGAGATCCATGCGTAAAAAAAGCCGCCCGTTTCCACGGGCGGCTTTTTTGTGGGCAGCCGCCGGATCAGAAGGCGAACTTGAAGCCCAGGTTGAGGCTGTTGTACTTCTGGCTGCTGTCGGCGAAACGGCCGCTGTAGCCGAACCAGGTCATCATGTTGTCGAACTTGGCGGAGATGCCGACATCCGCCGTGGCCCAGCTCTTGTCCGGGGCGAAGCCGGCCATCTCGAAGCTGCCGTTCAGGCTGTTGAGGCCTGCGGTGATCATGCGCTGGTCGGCCTTGCTGTCGTGGTTCCAGGCCAGCTCGACGAAGGGCGAGAGCACCGCCTGGTTCAGTTGCCAGTGGCCCTGCAGGCGCCAGCCCAGCGTGCCAATCAGCGCCTTGCGCTCTTGCCGCCCGAACCACATGGCCGTGGCGTCGCTGCCGCCTTCGCTGTAGCCATTGATCTTGATGTTCTGCCAGTCGAGGTTGGCGAACGGACCGGTGCGCAGCCCGCCGACGTTGAACCACCAGCCGCCGGTGAGGCCGGCGCCGAGGTGCGAGCCATCGGCCTTGCCCGATTCGGTGACGCGCGCCGCGCCGACCTGGAAGCTGCGCTCGATGTTGCTGAAGTTCGACTGGCCGAAGTTGGCGTAGCCGCCCACATAGCCGCCGTCATGGTGCAAGGTGATGTAACCGAGACCGGAGATGTCCTGCAGCTTGTAACCGCCGCCACCGGACACGCTGGCGTTGGCATTGCCGATACCCAGTGCGACACCGGTCGACAGGTAGTCATTGGCGCGCACGTCGGCGCCCAGGGTGAGATTCACGTTGTTGCTGGTGGTCTTCGGTGAACTGTCGCTGGCATCGAAACGCTGCCGCGCATAGTCGATGTTGGCGAAGAAGCGGGTCTTGCTGCCGAAATCATCGGCCAGCATCTGGTTGCGCAACGCACGGGTCTGCGCTTCGGATGCGGCCAACGGCGCTTCACCGAGCAGGGAAATTTGCTGCGGCGCGGCCAGTTCGGACAGCACCACCTGCGCCAGCATGGCGTGCGCGGCGGTGGTCGGGTGCACGTCGTCGGCAAACAGATAGCTGCTGGCGGCATTCGGCGTGACCAGGGTGCTGGCGGAGCAGTTGATCGAGCTGCTGGTGGTGCACGCCTGGTCGGTGACATTGCTGAAGCCGTAGCGTGCCGGGTCGGCGATGACCTGGTTGAGCAGCGCATAGGCGTTGACCGGGATGATGCCGGTGCCGATCTGGCCCAGGCCGGCATTCAGCACACCGTTGTACAGCGTGCCCAGCAGGCCGGCCGAGCCCGCTTCGCTGGTGCCGCGGATGCCCGGTGTCTTGCTCACGTCGGGCAGGTTGAACACGACGATGTATTTGGCGCCGGCATTGTGCAGTTGCTTGAGCGTGGCCACTTCGGCGTTGGCGGCCGACAGCGCAATGGTCTGCGCATTGGCCGGGTCGGTGGCGGCGGCAAACAGGTCGTTGGCACCGATCCACGCGGTGTACAGCGTGTTCGCGTTGGCGTGGCCGCCATTGGCCGTCAGGTAATTGCTGACCTGGGTCTGCATCGAGACGACGGGGCCGATATCGGTCGCGGCGCGGGCGCCGCCCCAGGCGTAGTCGGTGCCGCCGGCGACGGAGGGCGTGAGGGTGTAGCCGTAGTGCTGCGCCACCAGTTCCACCGCGACTTCACCGGGGTTGGTGGTGAAGCGTTGCTGCGTACCCGGTTCGATGGAGTGCAGGTTGCCGTTGTCGCTGAGGCTGTCGCCAAACACGACCACGTTGCCGAATGTGGAATGAGAGGCGTGGGCGACGCCGATACAGCCGAGGGCCAGGGCCATGGCGCTGGCGAGCTTGCGCGGGTGGAACATGGTGGTGCTCCTGCGTTTGTTATCGAGAAGTTAGGTCAGGGCTTATCCTGACGCATTCCATACGTCTGCGCATGCTGCGCTGCGGTTCCACGCAACATGCCGGCGATATCAGTTTTTCAACGCGCGCGAAAGCGCATCGGCGAAGGCGCTGTTGGCAGGCGCCGGGGTCGCTTTGGGCGGTGCCGGAGGGCTGCGACGTCCACGCTGGGCCGAGTGATCATCGCCGGTACCGGGGCGACCGCCGCGAGTCTCTCCGGGCTCGTCGTCCAGCCGCATCGACAGGCCGATGCGCTGGCGCGGGATGTCCACCTCCATCACCTTGACCTTGACGATGTCGCCGGCCTTCACCGCGTCGCGTGGATCCTTGACGAAGGTGTGCGACAGTGCGGAGACGTGGACCAGCCCGTCCTGATGCACGCCGATGTCGACGAACGCACCGAATGCGGCCACGTTGGTGACGCGACCTTCCAGGATCATGCCGGGCTTCAGGTCCTTCACGTCCTCGACGCCTTCGGCGAACGTCGGCGCGACGAATTCCGGACGCGGGTCGCGGCCGGGTTTTTCCAGTTCCTTGAGGATGTCGCGTACCGTGGGCACGCCGAACTTCTCATCGGTGTATTGCTCGGGCTTGAGGCCCCGCAGGAAGCCGGTGTCGCCGATGATGTTGCGCACCTCGCGACCACACTGGGCGATGATGCGCTCGACCACCGGATAGGCTTCCGGATGTACCGAACTGGCGTCCAGCGGGTTGTCGCCGGCGGGCACGCGCAGGAAGCCGGCGCATTGCTCGAAGGCTTTGTCGCCCAGGCGCGGAACCTTGAGCAAGGCCTTGCGGTTGGCAAACGGGCCGTTGGCGTCACGATGCTTGACCACGTTTTCGGCCACGCTGGCGCTGAGGCCGGCCACGCGGGAAAGCAGCGCAGCAGACGCGGTGTTGACGTCGACACCGACCGCGTTCACGCAGTCCTCGACGCGGGCGTCGAGTGCACGCGCGAGCTTGATCTGGTTGACGTCGTGCTGGTATTGGCCCACGCCGATCGCCTTCGGCTCGATCTTCACCAGTTCGGCCAGCGGGTCTTGCAGGCGACGTGCGATCGAGACCGCGCCGCGCAAGGTCACGTCCAGGTTCGGGAATTCCTTCGCCGCCGTTTCGGAGGCCGAGTAGACCGAGGCGCCCGCTTCGCTGACCACGATCTTGGCGATCGTGTGCGAGGCGTCGGCCTTGGCCAGGCCCTTGATCAGTTCGCCGGCCAGCTTGTCGGTTTCGCGCGAGCCGGTGCCGTTGCCGATCGAGATCAGGTCGACGTGATGCTGCTTGCACAGCCGCGCCAGCGAGGCCAGCGATTCGTTCCACTGCCGCTTCGGTTCCAGCGGGTAGATCGTGTCGGTCGCCAGCACTTTGCCGGTGGCGTCGACCACGGCGACCTTGCAGCCGGTGCGGATGCCCGGGTCCAGCCCCATCACCGTCTTCGCGCCGGCCGGCGCGGCCAGCATCAGGTCTTTCAGGTTGTCGCCGAACACGCGGATGGCCTCGTCCTCGGCGCCTTCGCGCACGCGGCCGAACAGGTCGAGGGTGAGGTGCAGGTGCAGCTTCACGCGCCAGGTCAGGCGCACCGTTTCGCGCAGCCACGCGTCGGCCGGGCGGCCGCGGTCATGGATGTTGGCGTGCGCGGCGACACGACCTTCGCCTTCGGCGTGACCTTGCTCGGCATCCAGCGCCGGGCTGAGCTCCAGGTCGATGATGCCTTCGTTGCGCGCGCGCATCAGGGCGAGCAGGCGGTGCGAGGGAATCTTGCCGATCGGCTCGACGTGGTCGAAGTAGTCGCGGAATTTCGCGCCCTCGTTTTCCTTGCCTTCGATCAGCTTGGCGCGGATCTGACCGCTCGACCACAACCAGTCGCGCAGCTCGCCGACCAGCGTGGCATCTTCGGCAATGCTTTCCATCAGGATCGCGCGCGCGCCATCCAGTGCGACGCGCACGTCGGCCACGCCCTTGTCGCCGTCGACGAACGATGCGGCCACCGCTTCCGGCGACTGCGAGGGATCTTCGCGCAAACCCAGCGCCAGCGGCTCCAGCCCCGCCTCGCGGGCAATCTGCGCCTTGGTGCGGCGCTTGGGCTTGTAGGGCAGGTACAGATCCTCCAGCCGCGCCTTGGTGTCGGCGGCGAGGATGTCGTTCTTCAGTGCATCGCTGAGCTTGCCTTGTTCCTCGACGCTGGCGAGGATCGCCTCGCGGCGCTCTTCCAGTTCGCGCAGGTAGCGCAGGCGCTCTTCCAGCAGGCGCAGCTGGGTGTCGTCCAGCCCGCCGGTGACTTCCTTGCGATAGCGCGCGATGAACGGCACGGTGGCGCCGCCGTCGAGCAGTTCGACCGCCGCGCGCACCTGTTCGGTCTTGGCGGCGATGTCCTGGGCAATGCGTTGTTCGATGCTGGGCATGAGGCTGGAAATATTCCTTGCAGGTGAATCAAACCGACGAGGCGGACAAGCCTGCGATGATAGCAAGCCGTCTCCTGCCGTCGTTGTGCGGGCGCGCGCGCGGCAAACGAAAACGGCGCCGGCGAGGTGCCGGCGCCGTGACGGTCGACGCGGAATCAGGCGTTGAACGAACCGCCGCCCGTGGAGGGCTGCACGGGTGCATCGTGGAACTCGCTGGCGCGGCCGTTCAGCACCAGGGTCTTGGCCATCATGTCGTGCAGGCCCTGCTTGCGCTCGGTCCACGCGGTGACGATGTAGCAGATGAAAGGCAGCAGCGCGGTGATCACGTTGACCAGCCGGATGACGTTGCGGGCCACGCTGCGGCCGACACCGAGGCGTTGTCCGTTCAAGTCGGTGACGCGCATGCCTACGGCCAGCTTGCCGGGCGTTGCCTGCAGCTTCGAGCATTCAAAGGCGACGTAATAGATGAAGCCGATGATCATGGCGATGATCGTGGCGGGTCGGACCGCCTTGCCGTACTCTGCGGCGGCGACTGCCGGTGCGGTACCACTGTGCATCTGCGCCATGAAATGTTCGAACGCAGCGGTGGCGCCCATCGAGACGGCGATGATGGTGATCGGCACCATCAGGATCAGGTAGTCGATCACCCAGGCGCCGAAGCGCTTCCAGAAACCGGCGTAATCCTCCAGCGCGGCCGAGGTGGTGCGCGGCAGCGGCGCGGCCACCGGCGGAGCGGTGAAAGCCGGAGTCTCGCTGGCTTCCGCGGGCGCGGGAGCGGGCGCACGCACTTCATCGGGGAACAGCACCGACAGCGGCTGCCAGTCGGCCAGGCCGTCGTACCAGGCCAGGTCCTCGCGGCTGACTTGCCCGCTGCGCAGCCATTGCCGCACGTCCGCTTCCTTGTAGGGGCCGTGCCGCTCGCCGTCCCGCCCGATCCAAACTTCCATCGCCTGCTCCCATGCTGGTTAGGTTTCAGGCGCCATGATGCCACGAGTGCCAGCAAAGGCTGCATGCCGTTGGCTTGCGTCGTCGGGTAGGAGCGCACCCTGTGCGCGAACGCTCTTGGCTTCGATCAGGCGCCAAAGCTTTCGCGCACAGGGTGCGCTCCTACAGCCGTCGCCCTTGAAGGCGGAGCATGGGATGGGCTCAGGCCGCGTGGCGCTTCAGATGCACCAGCAGCAGCGAGATCGCTGCGGGGGTGACGCCACTGATCCGCGCCGCCTGGCCAAGCGTGGCCGGTTGGCTGCGCTTGAGCTTGAGCAGCACCTCGGCGGACAGGCCGCGCACCGTGTCGTAGTCGAAGCTGGCTGGAATGGCGGTGTGTTCGTGGCGACGCTGGCGCGCGATTTCCTCGCGCTGGCGCTCCAGGTAGCCGGCGTATTTCACCTGCACCTCGACCTGGGCGGCGACGTCCGCACGCTCGACGGCGGGACCGAGGCCGTCCACCGTGGTGAGGCCGGCGTAATCGAGTTCGGGACGACGCAGCAGGTCCAGCGCGTTGGTCTCGCGGCTGAGCGTGATGCCCAACTGCCGTTCGATGGCGGCGCCCAGCGCGTTGGCTGGCGCGGCCCATAGCGCGCCAAGACGCTGGGTTTCGCGTTCCACGGCGTCGCGCTTGGCGCGCAATGCGTCGAAGCGCGCCTGCGGTACCACGCCCAGTTCGAAACCCTTTTCGGTGAGGCGCAGGTCGGCGTTGTCCTCGCGCAGATGCAGCCGGTATTCGGCGCGCGAGGTGAACATGCGGTACGGCTCGATGGTGCCGTTGCTGGTGAGGTCGTCGACCAGCACGCCGAGATAGGCTTCGTCGCGACGCGGGAACCACGGCGCCTTGCCCTGTGTGGCCCGTGCGGCGTTCAGGCCGGCGAGCAGGCCTTGTGCGGCGGCTTCCTCGTAACCGGTGGTGCCGTTGATCTGGCCGGCGAAATACAGGCCGGGGATGGTCTTGGTCTCCAGCCATGGCTGCAGGCCGCGCGGGTCGAAGTAGTCGTATTCGATGGCGTAGCCGGGGCGGGTGATGTGCGCGCGTTCGAAACCCTTGATCGAGTGCACCACGTCCAGCTGCACGTCGAACGGCAGCGAGGTGGAGATGCCGTTGGGGTAGATCTCGACGCTGTCCAGTCCTTCCGGCTCGATGAAGATCTGGTGCGAATTCTTTTCCGCGAAGCGCACCACCTTGTCCTCGATCGACGGGCAGTAGCGCGGGCCGACGCCTTCGATCTGGCCGGTGTACAGCGGCGAACGGTCCAGTGCGCCACGGATGATCTCGTGCGTGCGTTCGCTGGTGTGCGTGATCCAGCAGCTCACCTGGCGCGGATGGTCATCGCGCGAGCCGAGGTAGGAAAACACCGGAGCGGGATCGTCGCCGTGCTGCTCTTCCAGCTCGCTGAAGTCGATGCTGCGACGATCGATCCGCGGCGGCGTGCCGGTCTTCAGGCGATCGACGCCCAGCGGCAGTTCGCGCAAGCGCTGGGCGAGTGTGCTGGCGGGCGGATCGCCGGCGCGGCCACCGGCGTACTGGGCCGGGCCGATATGGATCTTGCCGGCCAGGAAGGTGCCCGCCGTGAGCACAACCGACCCGGCGCGGAAGGAAACGCCCATTTGCGTCACCACGCCGGTGACGCGACCGCCTTCGAGGATCAGGTCATCCGCCGCCTGCTGGAACAGGTCCAGGTTCGGCTGCGATTCCACGATGTGCCGGATCGCCGCCTTGTACAGCGCACGGTCGGCCTGGCAGCGGGTGGCGCGCACCGCCGGGCCCTTGGACGCATTCAGCGTGCGCCACTGGATGCCGGCAAGGTCGGCCGCGTGCGCCATGGCGCCGCCCAGCGCATCGATTTCCTTGACCAGGTGCCCCTTGCCGATGCCGCCGATGGCCGGATTGCAGCTCATCTGGCCGATCGTCTCGATGTTGTGGCTGAGCAGCAGGGTGCGCGCACCCGTCCGCGCGGCGGCCAGCGCGGCCTCGGTGCCGGCGTGGCCACCGCCGATCACGATCACGTCATAGTGGTTGGGGTGGAGCATGGTCATGGACTCGGTATGAACTTGGGGGCCACGGCGGCGACTAGACTCGGCCTTCCTGGCCTCGCCAAGTCGCCCGGTCCTCGGCAGTCCTGCCTCGGCCGCTCACCACGGGTGGCCTGCCACTGGCAGCCCACCTGGCCTGCGGCCAACGTGGTTCGCCCGCCGCCGATCACGATCACGTCGTAGTGGTTGGGGTGGAGCATGGACGGTTCTCGGCAGGCGCGCAGGACGGGAATGCCGACGTGTGCGTGGTTCGCCAGGCCGGATTCCAGTGAAAACAAGCCGTTATGGTAACTCCGAAGCCCGGTCGGGCGACAGGCGTCGTCGGTGGCACGCCTCGTGCTTCCTCTGAATTGCACTTTCACGGGCAGACGCTGCGCGGTCAACGCGCGCCGAGATCGGACGGACAGGGGTTCGATTGCGTGCCGGGAGAGGAAGCATGGCGGCGCCCCGGGTTTCCTTGGGCGCCGTCACTTTTTTCGGGGTTGGCTTCCTCGCGAAGCCATCCCCAGCCTGGCTCCGGGCACAAAAAAACCGCGTCGTGCGCGGTTTCCTGCCTTGCGAGAGAGATCTGGCGCCCGGCGGTCTCAGGAACAGGGGGAATCCAGGATGACCGTGTTGCCGGGCGCCAGAAACCGTGAATGCGGTTGCCGTCAAGCAGCCTTCGCTGCCTCAAGCGTGGATTGATCATGCCGCCGCGCGCGTGAACACGAAGTGACTAGAACGCGGTTTTGTGTCGGATCGCGGCAGCAGCTGACGCGGTGTGTCAGCTTGTGATCCATGACCATTTTCGATGTGATGTTCATCACGTTTTTGGCATGCCTGATGCAACGCCTCGGAGGCAACAGAGAACGAGGTGATGGCATGGACTTCAACAACGAAATTGCGCCGGTATACATGCACCATGACCTGCTGATCGAGATCGGCAAGGTCGAGATGGCGATGGATTACCTGAATCAGAACGAGATGGCCAAGCAGGAGCAACTGCTGTCGCGCCTGCAGAGCAAGATGAGCCATCTGCGCGACGAACTGATGCACCTGGCGGTCTGATGCCGCCGCCGCTCGTGCAGGCGAGAGTCTGCACGAGTGGCCGGGAATGAGCCGTCGGCTCAGTCCTGCAGCATGTTGCCCAGGATCTCGCCCAGGTTGCGCGACAACGCCGGCCGCCCCAGCAGCTGCGCCATCGCCTCACGCGCCGCTTCGCGGCGTACCGGTTCGAGCCGCTTCCAGCCGTTGAATGCCGTGGCCAGCCGCGCGGCGATTTGCGGATTGAGTGCGTCGAGCTGGGCCAGGCGCTCGGCAAACAGCACGTAGCCGGCACCGTCGGCACGGTGGAAACCACTGGGATTGGCGCTGGCGAACGTACCAAGCAGGGCGCGGGCGCGGTTCGGGTTCTTCAGCGTGAACTTCGGATCGGCCTCCAGCGCCTGCACGCGGGCCAGTGCCGGTTCGCCCGGGATCTGCGCCTGCACCATGAACCACTTGTCCAACGCTAATGCGTTGTCGTCGTAGCGCGCGCGGAAGTGCGCCAGCGCGGCATCGCCTTGCGTCGCCTGGTTGCGTACCAGCACGTCGAGCGCGGCGAGGCGGTCGGTCATGCCATGCGCGTTGTCGTACTGGGCGGCGGCCAGCGCATGGGCGCGTTCCGCGTCGATCAGGGCGAGCAGTTCCAGCACGCGCCGCTTGAGCCGGCGCATGCCCTGGCCGGCGGCACCGAGATCGAGTTCGGTTGGCGCGGCGAGGGATTGATAACGCGCATGCAGCGCCGCAGCGCCGATACGGCTGGCGAGACGCTGCAGCAACGACTGCCGCAGCGCGTGGATGCGCGCAGGGTCGGCATCGGGCTGGCGGTCGGCCAACTCGAGTTCGCCCGGTGGTGTGAGCAGGCCGGCGAGCAGGGCGTCGTCCAGCTCGGCTAGTGTGAACAGCGCGGCGAGCGCATCGCACCAGGCGACGGGAGCCGCGTCGTCGCCGCCGTCACGCAGCGCGTCGAAGGCGCGTGCGGCGAGCTGCTGGCCGGCCTCCCAGCGGTTGAAGCCGTCCACGTCGTGGGTCAGCAACAGCGCCAGTTCGTGCGGGGCGTAATCGCACTCCAGGATCACCGGTGCGGAAAAGCCACGCAGCAGCGACGGTACGGGTTTCTCCGCAACATCGCGGAACACGAAGGAGTGTTCGGGCTGATCGAGCACCACCACCGACTCGGTTTCGCCTGCGGCCGCCTGGCCGTCCAGATGCAAGGGCAGCATGCGGCCATCGTGACCGAACAAGGCCAGCTTCACCGGAATCGGCACCGGTTGCTTGTGCGGCTGGCCGTGACTGGGAGGTGTGTGCTGCGACAGCGTCAGTGTGTACTGATGGCGCGCGGCATCGTAATCGCCACGGGCCTTCAGCCGGGGTGTGCCGGCCTGGCCGTACCAGGCCAGGTTGGGGCTGAGGTCGATGTCGTTGGCCTCGCCCAGCGCGGTGAGGAAATCCTCGATGGTGGCGGCGCGGCCGTCGTTGCGCTCGAAGTAGCGGTCCATGCCGCGGCGGAAGCCGTCGCGACCGAGCCGGCCGGCGGTCATGCGCACCAGTTCGGAGCCCTTCTCGTACACCGTGGCGGTATAGAAATTGTTGATCTCGCGATACTCGGATGGGCGCACCGGGTGCGCCAGCGGGCCGGCATCCTCGGTGAACTGGGCGCGGCGTAGCAGCGAGACATCCTCGATGCGCTTCAGTGGCGCGGAATTCATGTCGGCCGAGAAACTCTGCTCGCGGAATACGGTGAGGCCTTCCTTCAGCGACAGCTGGAACCAGTCGCGGCAGGTGACGCGGTTGCCGCTCCAGTTGTGGAAGTACTCGTGCGCCACCACCGCTTCTACCGCGCGGTATTCGTCGTCGGTGGTGGAGTCGGGATCGGCCAGCAGGTACTTGGCGTTGAAGATGTTGAGGCCCTTGTTCTCCATCGCGCCCATGTTGAAATCGTGCGTGGCGACGACATGGAACACGTCGAGGTCGTAATTGCGGTCGTAGGTCTGCTCGTCCCAGCGCATCGCGCGTTCCAGCGCGTCCAGCGCGTAATGGCAGCGGTCGATCACGTTGGCTTCGGACCACATCACCAGCTTCACCGCATGGCCGTCGGCGGTGGTGTAGTCGCGTTCGATCTTTTCCAGCCGTCCGGCGACCAGCGCGAACAGGTAGCTGGGTTTCGGGTGCGGGTCGACGAAGCGCGCCCAATGGCGGCCACCCTCAAGTTCGCCGGTGCCATCCGGGTTGCCGCCGGCCAGCAGGATCGGGAAGCGCTCGCGATCGGCGCGCAGGGTGACGGTATAGGTCGCCAGCACGTCGGGGCGATCCGGGAAGAAGGTGATGTGACGGAAGCCCTGCGCCTCGCATTGGGTCAGCAGGAAGCCGGCTTCGCGCGAGCCCGACAGGTACAAGCCTTCCAGCGCGGTATTCGCGGCCGGTTTCAGTCGCACGCGGGTTTCCAGCACGCTGCCGTCGCGCGCGCCATCGATTTCCAGCACGTGGTCGGCGTAGCGCCAGGCGGTCGGTGCCAACGCCTCGCCATCCAGCGTGATCGACAGCAGTTCCAGCCCTTCGCCGTCCAGCCGCAGCGGCTCGTCCTGCGCATCGTCGCGGCGCAGTTGCAGGCGTGCGGTGACTTCGCTGGTGTCGATGCCAAGATCGAAGTCCAGTTGCACCGCGTCGACGCGCCAGGCCGGGGGGCGGTAGTCGCTGAGTCGGGTCGGGGCGGGAGTGTGTTCGGGGCGAGCGCTCATGGGGGGATACCGGTGAAATGGAATCGGATCAGGCTAACATGGGGCGTGTTATGCACAGGAAAACGCCGATGGGTCGATATGCCGCAGAACGCGCCACGCTTGGCGCACAGCCGATCGTGGTGCTGCAGGATGGCGCGGGACGACGCGTTCGCGTCGCCTGTCACGGCGCCGCGCTGATTGGCTTCGAGGTGCCGCGTGCGGGCGGCGTGTTCGATATCGCGGCCGGGTATCGCGACGAGGCGGAGATCGTGGCCCGACCCAGCTCGCGCTTTGCCATCATGGTGCCGTTCGGCGGGCGCATCGCCGACGCGCGTTACACCTTTGACGGGCAGACGCAGGACCTGCAGCCGGGGGTGGAGGGCGCGGCCCGCGCCAGCCGGCATGGCTTCGTGCGCGGCGTGGATTTCGAGGTGGCGTCGTTGCAGGCGGACGAGCATTCCGCGCATGTCGCGCTGACGACTTCGGCGATTCGCCCGCAACCCGGTTATCCGCATGCGATCGATCTCACGGTGACTTACACGCTGGACACCGGCGGCCTCACGCTGGAGGTGTGCATGCGCAACGTGGGCGACAACGCCGCGCCGTGCTTCTTCGGTTGGCATCCGTATTTCCGCGTGACCGAGGGCGAGGTGGACAGCTGGGTGTTGCAGGTGCCGGCCGAAGTCCTGGTGCGCGCCGATGCCAACCTCATCGCGCTGCCCGGCGCGTCTGCCTACGTGCCGCTGGACGACGCACCGGCGCTGGATTTCCGCGAGCCGCGCGTGATCGGCGACACCATCCTCGACCAGGGTTATGTCGATCTCGACATCGAGGCGGACGGCCGCATCCGCACGCGCCTGCATGATCCGGCCAGCGGCTTTGCCATCGCGGTATGGCAGGAGCGCGGGATGATGCACACGTTCACCGCCGACACGATCAGCAGTGGCGTGCGTCAATCCGTGGCGCTGGAGCCGATGGAATGCATGGCCAACGCCTTCAACCGACCCGACTGCGCCGAGGCGATCCGGCTGGAGCCGGGTGCCGAACGGCGGTTCCGCTGCGGCGTGGAAGTCGAAACGGCATGAGTGACGCCATGCCCGTGGATGCACTGCCGACACTGGCGCAGATCCGCGACGCCGCGGCACGCATCGCGCCACATGCGGTGGTGACGCCGGTGCTGCGCAGCGACGTGCTGGACGCGCTGGCCGGCGCCGAGCTGCATTTCAAGTGCGAGAACCTGCAGCGTGGTGGCGCGTTCAAATTCCGCGGCGCCTGCAATGCGGTGTGGTCGCTGGATGATGACGAAGCCGCGCGTGGCGTGGTCACCCATTCTTCCGGCAATCACGGCAATGCGTTGGCGCTGGCGGCCGCCACGCGCGGCATCGCCGCCCACGTGGTGGTGCCGGAAGGCGCGGTGCAGGCCAAGCTCGATGCCATCGCGCGCGCCGGCGGCATCATCCATCGCTGTGCGCCGACACAGGCAGCGCGTGAAGCGGCCGCCGCGGAAGTGCAGGCGCAGACCGGCGCCGTACTCGTCCATCCCTATGCCGACACGCGGGTAATGGCAGGCCAGGGCACGTTGGCGCTGGAGCTGCTACGCCAGGCGCCGACGCTGGACAGCGTGATGACGCCGGTGGGTGGCGGCGGTCTGGCCGCCGGCGTGGCGATCGCCGCGCACGGCATCGATCCGGCCTTGTCCCTGTTCGGCGCCGAGCCCCAAGGCGCAGACGACGCAGTGCGTTCGCTGGTCGCCGGCGAGCGCGTCACCGACGTGGTTCCCGACACGTTGTGCGACGGCCTGCGCGCGCTGGTCGGCCTGCGCAACCTCGACGCGCTGCGCGGGCATCGCGTCGAGGTGATCACCGTCAGCGATGCGGAAACCATCGCCGCGATGCGCCTGTTGTGGAGCGAGCTGAAACAGGTCATCGAGGTATCCAGCGCCACCGTGCTGGCGGCCGTGCTGAAGAGCCGCGAGCGCTTCGCCGGTCGGCGCGTGGGACTGGTGCTCACCGGTGGCAACGTCGATCTTGACGCGTTGCCGTGGGGTGCCTGATCAGGCCGCTGCGGATTCTCCGGAGGGGGCATCGGTCGGTGCCGGGACCGTCACCTGTGCATGGACATGGCCGGGCAGATGGTGCGCCAGCGCGTGCAGGTCGAGTTCGCCCACGGGAATCGGCCGGTAATCGTCCGGGCTGAACGCCACTTCGCCCGGCTTCCAGCCGTCCAAACGGCGCACCGTGCCCCAGAAGCGTTTCAGCGAGGCCCAGTGCAGGCCGATCAGGCCGTAGTTGTTGTCGGCATCCACCACCGGGTCGCCCACGCCGGTGGGGCGCAGCGGTTCGCCATACAACGAGGTGCCAAACAACACATCCCAGATCGACAGCACCTGGCCGTAATTGCAGTTGTGCAGGCCCGGGCGTTCCGGGTCGACCAGCATGTGGTGCAGACGGTGGAATTTGGGGTCGACGAAGACGTGTTCGAGGATGCGGCCAAAGCCGAAGCGCGTATTGGTGTGCGAGAAGTTCTGCACCAGTTCGCCCAGCAGCATCAGCCACGCGAATTCGTCCGGATCGACGCCCATCGCCAGGCCCACCACGGCGAGAATCATCGACTGGATGAAGCCGTCCACCAGGTTGCCGCGGTCGTTGGTCCAGCAGCTCATCTGCCGCGTGCTGTGGTGCATGCTGTGCAGCGCCCACCACCAGGGCAGCGCGTGCTGGGTGCGGTGCATCCAGTAGTACACGAAGTCGTAGACCACGTAATACGTTGCGAACAGCGCGTAGGGATGGTTGTTGAACCACGGCATCCAATGCGTCAGCGCCAGCGGCGAGCCGGTGCTGGAGGTGGCCGCGTCCGCACCACCGAACAGATGGCTGAACGGCATCAGGATCAGGTAGGTGAACAGCGGAAAGATGCCCAGCAGCATCATCAGCGTGTAGTTGCGGTCCACCAGGGTGAGCTTGCGATCGCTCCATTTTTCCGCGGGGAACCAGGTTTCCAGCGGTCGGAAGATGAAGCCGATGATGCTGATCTGCAGCGCCGCGATCAGCAGCGACGCGGCGATGTCGCGCGGATCGCCGGACAGCTTGCCCAGATGCAGCAAATCGAGTGTCGGTGCGACGGCATGACTGCTCAGCCAGTCGACCAGGTGAAGCCAAAGCTGTGGCAGGGAGGACATGGTGTTGTTCGTGGGGACGACGGGCGCATGATACCGCTGTCAGTCGGCGCCGGCACTGACGGAAAATCAGTGCCCGCGCCGGCGTATGCCGACACCGCTTACCGAGCACAGACCCAGCAGGATGCAGACGATGCCGACGCCTTCCATCAGCGTCGGCTGCTCGTGCAGGATGATCCAGGCCAGCAGCACGCTGACAATCGGCACACCCAGGCTGGACAGGCTGGCCACCGCCGTGGGCAGGCGTTGCAGCACGAACAGCCACAAACCCCAGGCGATGCTGGAAGCGAACACCACGCAATAGGCCAGCCCGGCCACGAAGGCCCCGTTCCATTCGATCGGCCGCTGCGGCACCAGCAGCGCGATGATCGCCAGGCCGATGCCGCCGAACAGCATCTGCCATGCCGTGAGACTGAGCGGCGAGCAGGTATGGCGCTGGAACATCCGTTTGCTCAACACCGTACCCAGCGCCCAGCCCGCACCACCCAGCAGGGCCAGCGCCGTGCTGTGCCAGCTGCCCATGCCGCGCCAGGGTTCGAGAATGCAGAGCAGGCCGAGCGCGGCGAGCGCGAGGCCCAGCCAGTGCCGCGCGGTCGGACGCTCGGCCAGCAAGGGCCACGCCAGCAGCACGGCCCAGAACGGCATGGTGTAGGCCAGCAGCGCCACGCGTCCGGCGCCGCCGGTTACCAGCGCCCATTGTTCCAGCCCCTGGAACGCGGTGGTCTGCGCCAGGCCGATCAGCACGGTGGCCAGCAGCGGTGGTGGCCGCAGCGATTGCTTCGCCACCAGCAACGCGGCAAACAGTACCAACGCCCCCAGCAGGTAGCGGATCGCCGAAAAATCGAACGGCCCCGAGTAACGCAGCACCTGCTTCATCACCACCCAGCTGTAGGCCCACAAGCCGATGGTGACGAGCATGGCCAGCACGGCGGTGCGCTGCGGGGAAGACGATGAAGCCATGGATCGAGATCACGAAGAAGGAAATCACGAGTCTATCCGCATCGTCGCCGCAGCTGCGCTACATTGCCTGCTCCGAAGGAGGACATTGCATGCAGCGCTGCGCCTGGGCCGCCGATGGCGACGACTTGATGTGCGACTACCACGACCACGAGTGGGGTGTGCCGCTGCACGACGAAAACGCCTTGTTCGAATTCCTGTGCCTCGAAGGGGCGCAGGCAGGACTGTCGTGGCGCACCGTGCTGGTCAAGCGCGAAAACTACCGCAAGGCGTTCCATGGTTTCGACATCGCCCGCGTTGCGAAGATGACTGATCGCGAACTGGAAAAGCGCCTGCTCGATCCCGGCATCATCCGCAACCGCCTGAAAGTGTCATCGGTGCGCGACAACGCCGTGGCTGCACTCAAGGCCATCGACGAATTCGGCAGTCTGGACGCTTGCCTGTGGTCGTTCGTCGACGGCAAGCCGATCGTGAACCGCTGGCGCGAATCCAGCCAGGTGCCGGCCAGCACACCGCTGTCCGACCACATGAGCAAGACGCTGAAGAAACGCGGCTTCCGCTTCGTCGGCGGCACCATCTGCTATTCGCTGATGCAGGCAACCGGGATGATCAACGACCATCTTGTGGGTTGTTTCCGGCACAAAATTTGTGCCGGTGGACGCTGAGTTGGCTCATCCGCTCGACCGCGGCGGCTGACGCGCATTTCGGTGGCGACGCCGCGTGGGGTAGAGATAACGGGGATAGAGTCAGCCAAACTGCATGGCTTTCTCCAGCCTGCTCCTGTTGGCGGCGCCAAGCTTTTGCAACCCCAGTGCGTGCGCCATTGCGTAAAGAACATCTTCTCCGAGTTTGCCGGTGGCCCTCATTTCTCGAGCCAGTGCGCCGAGTTCTTGAATGCAGATTTCGTCGACCGAGCGAGCAGGGTCGTCGTCGATGGGACGACGAAAAGCGAGTGCGGCGCCGGGACTTTGGTCGCCAGGCCAGAAAAAGGTTCCGACGTCTTCGCTTGAACTCGGATGCGCCTGATTCGCGATGTGGATGACGCGATCGCGGATACGTCCGCCCGTACGAAGCCAGCCATGTGTCCTGGCGATGCGGCGAGCGAGGACGATATCAAGAATGGGGCCTTCATGGTTGATGACGTGAGTAATCATCCGGGTCAACGAGGGCGTATAAGCATCGGCGAAGAACCTGTCGGGCTCCACGAGGTTCACGGCTTCGCTCGGATCGGCTTCGGAATACGCGCTGTCTGCTTGCGTTGCAAGAGCGTCCGGTTCGCCGGGAAGGGATTTCGCATACGCAGCCTCAATGATATGTGACGTGGATGCGACGGTTTCGGACAAATCTGGATTGGGCTTGGCCTCAGAGCCGTTGGCCATCGAGGCCGCATTACGCTCGGCGGCTTCAGCGGTTAGTCGCGAAGCTTCCTCGCGTGCCTCCTGTTCGGCTTTGATGCGTGCGGTCTCCGTGGTGCGATGTACGCGGGTCACGTCGAGAAGATCTTGCAGGCGCTTGTCGATGTGCTCGACAACGTTAGCCGGATCGATCCACCAGTCGGTGGACCATATGCGCAGAATCTCCCAGCCTAGCCCACGCAGAACCTGCTCGCGCAGCTTGTCGCGGTCACGTGCTGTGGCGCTGCGGTGATAGGTGGCGCCGTCACACTCGATGCCGGCCAGATAGCGTCCCGGTGCATCTGGGTCGACCACGCCCAGATCGATGCGGAACTGCGAGACACCGATCTGGGTGTGCAGGCGCCAGCCGCGTTTCGCCAGTGCGTCGGCGACGGCTTGTTCGAAGGGGCTGTCGTAGCCGCCCCGGCTCCCGGGCGTGGCTTCGGCCAGAGCGCGGGGGCCACGCGCCGCGAATTCGAGGAAGTGCTTGAGGTCGCGTACGCCCGCTGCGCTGGTTCGGGCGAGGTCCATTTGTTCGGCGCGCAGGCTCGCGAAGACGCGAAGTTCCTGGCGAGCCCGCGTGATCGCGACGTTCAGTCGGCGCTCGCCGCCTTGGCGGTTCAGTGGTCCGAAGTTCATCGAAAGCAGGTCGGCGCGGTCCGGGCCGTAGGTGATCGAGAAATACATGATGTCGCGCTCGTCACCCTGGACGCTTTCGAGATTCTTCACGAAGAGGGGTTCGAGTGCGGCTTCCTCGAAATAGGACTCGAGCGAAGGATCCTGTCGGCGCGCCTCGTCGAGAAGATCCTCGATCAGGCGCTGCTGCTCGGCATTGAATGTGACGACGCCGATGGTCAACCGGCTTTCCCTGAAATCCCGTGAGCGCAGGTGTGTGACGATATCGGCGACGAGTGCCTTGGCCTCGATGGGGTTCGTGCGTGAGGCGCCTTTCTCGTAGACGCCAGGCACGGAGTGCAGGCTGACGGCCTGGTCGTTGGTGACCGGGGACGGAAACGTGACCAGTTTGCTTTCATAGTACCGCTGATTGGAGAACGCAATCAGGCTTTCATGGCGGCTGCGATAGTGCCAATTGAGATTGCGGGTGGGCAGGTTGGCGCCGATGCATTCGTCGAGGATGCTTTCGAGATCGTCTTCGACGTCCTCGTCGTCGCTTTCGGCTCCGGCTCCCGCGCGGTCGAAAAATGATGTTGGCGGCAGTTGCTTGGGATCGCCGACCATGACGACCTGTTTGCCTCGTGCGATTGCGCCGATGGCATCCCAAACGGGAATCTGCGACGCCTCGTCGAACACGACCAGGTCGAACGCGCTCGCATCCGGTGGCAGGTACTGTGCAATCGACAACGGACTCATCAATAGGCAGGGCGTGAGCTTGGTCAGCACGGTGGGCGCACGCGACATCAACTCTCGCAGCGGCAGATGGCGGGATTTTTTGCTGATTTCATGGCGCAGGGTTCCCCATTCTGATGCGCGGTCGACGCTTTCCTGGTCGGGCAGGTCGGCACACAGACGTGCGCGCAACCAGTCTCGGGTCAGGGTCGTGAATCGATCATCGAGTTCACGGAAGTCCCGGATGCGTTTCTCGTGCTCTGCGCTGACGAAATCCCGGATGGCCGGCTCGTTGTCCACCGCCGCATTGAGCCACCAGCGGCAATAGTTGGTCTCAAAACTGCGACGTACGTTACCCGAACCCACGGCGCCACTCTCCATCCCTGAGACAAGCGGAGCGAGACCGAGACTGATTGCATCACTGCAGGTGCGGCGCCACGCGGCCCAGGCGCGAAGACGCGGTTCGGATTGGACGATACCCTCGCATAGCGCGAGCACGCCATCGAGTGGGAGCGTACTCAGCTGGGCCTGACCACTCTCGGTGAAACAGGCGACAGTAGTCAGATCGGAGAGGGTTTGCGGCAACCGCTCCGTTGCAGTCAGCAGGGCGTGTGCTTCGGCGGCGATGGGGCCGCTCGCTTCCAGTAGACTGTTGGCGTCGCCGAGAAGGTGATCGAGTGTCGTTTTGACCAGGCCAAGGCGTTCCGGTGTCGCTGCGAGGCCGGCGATGGACGCGGTGATCTGCGCATGGAAGTCCAGCGCGTTCGCCACATCCTCGGCATGGGTGTGTCGTCCGTTCCAGATGCCACCCGTCATGCTGCGGAGATCATCGAGTTCGTCCAAGGACTTTTCGATCCGCGAGCGCTCGTTCAATAGCTTCCAGTCGGTGGCCATGGCGTCGCCGGCTTCGCCACGCGCGATCGCTTCGTGAGTCCCGTCGAGGTGACCTTCCTCACGCAATCGACGCAGCTCGCGCTGAAATGCCAGTGCGGCACGAAGCGTGTCCGCGGGTGTTGAAAACCCCGACCACAGCGATGCCGTGGCAGCCTGCAGGCCGGCAAGCTTGCCCACCTTCCTTTCCAGAAGGCGCAGCGCACGCATACGGGCCAGTTCCGCGCGCAGAGGCTGGCCGCAGCTGCCGTCGGCGATGGTTTCGAAGCCGCGATCTTCCCAGGTCTTCTGTTGCCGAGCGTTGGCTAGCGCGGACTGGAAGCGCAAGGCACAACGGATATGCTGGGGCTTGCTGTCCAAGGCCTTCCAGACGTCTGTGGACGCGGCCCCCGGATCGAGCGCGATGATCTTGGAGCGCAAATCGCGAATGTCGGCCCAAGTTGACAGGTCTCTGGCGACATCGGGTTTGCTCTTGCCGATGGTTGTTGCGGACAGGCGAGCTGTGACGCGGTGCCTGAGATGCCAAGATACGGGCCAGATCGACTGCTCGGCACGGGACCATTCCTGCTGCAAGGCGGCAATGTCGATGTGCTCGATATCGGTGGCATAACCCATCGACAGGTTTTTCGTGGCCTGGTCGAGCCGGGTGATCAGTGCCAATCCCTTGTTCAGGCCGGCCGTGGTGGACGCGGGCCACGGCTCGGCTAGTTGATCGAACAACTGGCGATGTTTCTCAATGCACTGCAGTCCGGATTCGCACGCGTCGATGACCTCGCCCGTCCATGGCGCAGACAGCCGCGAACTCATGTCAAAATGCAGGTTTATCAGTTCGAGACCTTCTTGCAGGCGTTGCGCAATCACGCGGGCATCCGGGCGCAGCGCAAAACGCCAGTCGCGGCCGGCTGCGGTCGGCAAGCATCGGGCAAGTTGCTCCAGCGCTTGCACGGCCCGCCGATCCGATAGTGGTAAAGATAGTCCAGTTGCCTGCGCGAACTGATCGACGCAGTGTTGCATGGCGCGCACGGCAGGCAGGGCTTTTCGTGCGGCGTCGACGGTGCGCTGCTGCCAGCTCGGCGACCACTCCACTTGTCCGATAGTGGCCAGGGCATGTGTCGTGAGCGACTCGTATCCGACGGATTGCGCATTCACCTCCAGCCGGTCGGACACGTCGCGCATGGCCGCCATGGTGGTTGCATCGTGTGCGGCAAACGAGGGCCAGGAAAAGCCGAGCCCTTCCAGTTCAGGGTTCGCACTGAGTTGCCCGATGGCATCGTAGATCGACCAGCCGTTGCTGTATCGGCGATGCAAGCTCTGAACGTACCCGTTCAGCGTATGGCGCAATTCAGCCAGATGCTCGGCTTGGGCTTGCCAGGCACCGGCGTCGGCTTTCCCGCGGGCTTCCCATGCGGCGTTCAGCTGGGCGAGGACGTCAGTTTTTCGGGCTTTGCTCGAATGTAGCTCGAGGCAGAATTCGCCGAGTTTCACTTCGCGTAGACGGCGATAGACGACATCGAGCGCCGCGATTTTTTCGGAAACGAACAGTACGCGTTTTCCCTCGGCAACGGACTGCGCGATGAGATTGGCGATGGTCTGGCTCTTGCCTGTTCCCGGCGGCCCGATCAGGACGAAATTCTTGCCGCGTGCAGCAGCCATGATCGCCGACAGCTGCGACGAATCAGCAGCCAGTGGGCAGAACACCTGGCTTGGGCTGAAGTCGCTGTCGAGGCGGATGGTGTCCGGGAAGGGGATGTTCGAGTCAAAGTGGTCGCGTGGCGTGTCGAGCAAATGGCGTACGACCGAGTTCTCTCGCAACTGATCGGTGCGTTCCGCTAGATCCTTCCACATCAGATATTTTGCGAAGGAGAATGTGGACAGCACGACTTCTCGGCTGACCTCCCAACCTTTGATGTCCTTGATCGCGTGTTCGACGCTCTGCCATATCCGGTCGACGTCGAGCCCGGCATCGTCCCGGGGCAGCTCGCCTTCCGCGACACCCAGCCCGAGACGGAAATCCTGGCGAAGCATTTCGATCAGCGTGGGATTGAAGCGTGGCTCGTCGTCATGGAGTGCGAAGGTGAAGCCCGAGCGCGCGTTATGTCGCTGCAATGTCACGGGAAGCAGGATCAGGGGCGCGCGGTAACGTCGTTCATCGCGATCGTCGCGGGTCCATGACAGAAAGCCCAATGCGACATACAAGGTGTTTGCGCCACCTTCCTGCAGCGAGGTGCGCGCGGTGCGATAGAGGTCGATCAGGCGTGTTTCGAGATCCTGTTGGGAGAGGCCGACGAAGATTTCGCGCCGCCTCAGTGCATCAAGCGCGTGCTGGCGTTGCACGTTTTCGCGTTCACGTTCCTCGTATAGCGCCTGATTGCGGGGATCGGCGCCCGTCATGAGATCGGGGCGCGGCAGCAGCTTCAGTGTTTCGTTGGTGGCGAGCAGGTCTTCGAGCGCACCGGGGTCCGGCACGTCGAGACGAAGTGCGCGCTTGCCCTCCTTGAAGTTGAGCAGGTTGTTGCGCAGCGAAAGGTCCAGCAGCTTGCGCTGCCAGCGCGCGAGGCGATCCCTAGGATCGAGTGCTGCCGGTTCGACACTGGTGGCCGCCGTGAACTCGCCGGGCAGGTCGGGAGCCTCTTCGATGCCCAGTTCGACATCGGGTGGGACGGCAGGCGCGCTCTGTGCCTGGCGTGGCGTTGCTTCGGTACTCGCCAACGGCTTGATGCGCTGCATGCGCGCACGGCGGACATCGACCGCAAGCTCGAAGGTTTCGTCGTGGCTCTCGGCAATCTGTTGGTTGGCGCGTTCGGCAGCGTAGGAGAAAGCTGGAACAGGATGTTGGGCGATCAAGGTCGTCTCGAACAGCACCAGTTCCTTGAGTCGCACCCGCTTGCGCAGTGCGGTCACGTCGTCGATGACGGTTGTCGAGAATTGTTCGTCTTTGAGCCAAACGCCAGCGAACGCATGGCCGCGTGTGAATACCAGCAGCGGATTGAGTCCCGCCTGTTCCAGGGCAGAGCAGAACAGCAAGGAGGAGTCCAGGCAGGTGGCGAGGCCGGATTCGGCGATCTGCCCGGGGCCTCGCACCTTCTGCCCGGAGTGCTCGAAGCTGGCTGGCGGCAGGGCGTAATCCAGCTTCATCGATGCGACGGCGCTCCAGATGGCGGAAGTCAGCTCCCAGACCCGTCGCGCACCGCCTGCATAACCATCCAGCGCCGAATTCTTGCCGCTCTTGCGCAGTACGTCAGCGGCCTGTTTGAGCAAGCGCTCAACAGCAGGTTCGTTGGGCTGGACGAAGGCGGCGACCAAGTCGGGCAGGCTCGACAGGCCTCCCCACTGGTTTCGCGGCAACAGCTCCAGCTTCACGTCGGATTTCGCCATCGCGGAAGTTTCTGCATCAGTAGTGCGGAGCACAAAGGAAACTGTCGCGGTCTCGGCTTCGGTCAGGCGGCTGAGCAGGCTGCCATCCAGTGCGATATCCGGGAGAGGTACCCGATAGCGACTGTGCGTGCCGATTTCATCGATTCGCCAGGTTTTGGGCTGGAAGAAGGTCGGCTCGGAGGTGACGGCGAGTTCGAGGTCACTTATCCGGGCATCGGTGTCGTTGACGATGGTCAAACTTGCGATCACCGGGACCGCGTTCTGAAACGCGGCCAGATTGAGCTTGGTGACAAGAGTTGCTTCGATGCGAAGCGGTTCCTCTTGGCGCACCCCGCTTTCTTGCTGCTGCTCCTGCGTCATCCTTGCCCCCTCCTGGCTTCGATTCACGCGCTTCGGATGCATCGTGCAGCCAGGTCGCGAAACCCATGGCGTGGTGCACGAGTAATCAGCAGATATTAAGGCAAGTGCCATGCCATGTATGGAATTTCATGGCTGAGGAAAAGCAGGACACGAGCATGCGGAAGACCCGTGTCTTCCCGCATGCGAGCCGATATCTCGTGCCTCCAGGTCGTTGAATGCAAAGGCTTTTGATGGGGCCGTGCAAACACATGTGGCGAGCCTCGGTTTTTCCGCTTTTGTTGCCGCCGCTCCGTCAAGAGGCTCAGCCGCCATGTGTTGAACGTGCGACCACACTCGACCAAGAAATATCGGGCGATGCTATTTCACTCGCGACTCAGCGTCGCCGTGAGCCGCGCAGGCTGTTGATCGAGAAACTGGCCATCTCGCCGCCGCCCGGGATGCGGCGCGATTGTCCCGGCGGCGGACCCCAGGCGTGGGCGGTGACGACTTCCCAGGTGGCGGGAATACGGCCGTCCACGCGCATGGTTTCGTAGGCTTCGAGCATGGCGCGGTAACGTGATTTACCGGCGAGGCCGCGTGCGCGCGAGGCATCGGCGTTGGTGGCGCCGAGGCCCTGCAACTCCTCCAGCAATTTGCGCGGCTCGCTGTAGGTCAGGGTGAAGCGGTCGACGTCCAGCACCGGATCGCGCAGGCCGGCGTTGATCATGGCATCGCCGATGTCGTGCATGTCCAGGAAACGGCTGACATGCGGTTGGCCATCGGCAGCGGCCCAGGCGGCACGCAGTTCCTTCAGCGTGTCGGGGCCGAAGGTGGAGAACGTCAACATGCCGCCGGTCTTGAGCACACGCACGCACTCGCCAAACAGCGCGGGCAGGTCGTCGATCCACTGGAAGCACAGGTTGGAATGCAGCACGTCCACGCTGTGGTCGGGCAGCGGCAGCGCGGTGGCGTCGGCACAGATGCGTTGAAACGGTTTCAGCCAGGCGCTGTGGCGCTTCGCTTCGCGCAGCATCGGCAGGGCGGCGTCCAGTGCGATCACTTGCGCTTTCGGCCAGCGCTTCTTCAGCAGCGCGGTGCCACGGCCGGGGCCGGCGCCGACATCGACCACGCGCGCCGGCTCTTCCAGATAGAAGCCCAGCCGGTCGAGCAGCAGTGTTTGTACTTCACGCTGCAGCGCGTCGTGTTTTTCGTAGCTGCGCGCGGCCGCGCCGAAATGGCGACGGACCTGGCGGTGGTCGACGTGGAAATCATTCATGGCGTGGGGTTTGCTCTGAAGCGGGCCAGCAGCGGCTGCAACGCCGCGGCAACGGCATCGGCATGGCCGAAGAAGGGGGCGTGGCCGGCGTGCGCAACCTCGCTGAATCCGCCGTTGGCGGCGTCGGCCGACCATTGCATGGACAGCGGATGCACCAGCCGGTCGCGGCGGCCGGCAATCCACTGGTTCGGCACGCTCAGTTGCGGCAGGCGTTCGCGCAGGTCGGTGTTTTCCAGCAGGCGAATGCCCTCCTGCAGCACGCGCAGTTTCGGCTCGCCGCGCGCGAAGGCGTCCGCGCGCAGGCGCCGCAGTTCGGCGCGCGGGTCGGGGCTGCCCATGGCCTCCAGCGCCATGAAGCGTTCCAGTGTGGCGTGGTAATCGGTTTCCAGATCCTGCGCGAGCTGGCGCACCATTGCCGGCGCATTGCCGTGCGGCCAGCTGTCGTCGCGCACGAACTTTGGCGTGGCACACAGCATGGCCAGCCCGCGCACGTGCTGCGGTTGTTCCAGCGCGGCGACCAAGGCCACGAGGCCGCCCAGCGACCAGCCCAGCCACACGGCCGGCGGCGTGGCTGCGGCCACCGCTTGCATGATGGTGGCGGGTTCCAGTGGCAGGTCGCAGTCACGCGAATAGCCGTGGCCGGGCAGGTCGACCACATACAAGGTGCAGTCGTCTGCCAGTGCCTCGATCAGCGGCGCGAACAGTCCGCCGTGCATCGCCCAGCCGTGCAACAGCACCAGCGGCATGGGGCCGCGGCCGTGGGTTTCGATGTGCAGCGTCATGCGTCTTTTTCCTTCTCCCCGTCGGGGAGAAGGTGGCCCGAAGGGTCGGATGAGGGGCGGGTGCTTGCGGAGATGTTTAATGGAACAGACTTTGTAGCCAAGTCATCGCCAGATTGGCCCCTCACTCCAGCCCTCTCCCCGGCGGGGAGAGGGAGTTGGTGTCTGGCAGGGAGAGGGAGCAGATCCGGCCCCACCGCACCGCGGTTATCGAACACGAAGCAGCCGCCTTCCCAATGTGCACCGCCGGTTTCCTCGAAATACTTGAGCACGCCGCCGTCGAGCTGGAACACGTTTTCGATGCCGGCATCGCGCATGTGCAGCGCGGCCTTTTCGCAGCGAATGCCGCCGGTGCAGTACGACACCACGGTCTTGCCTTCGTAGCGGGCACGGTCGGCGGCAATGGCCGCGGGCAGGGCAGTGAACTGCGGCAGGCGATAATCCACGGCTTGCGGGAATTTGCCGACGTCCGTTTCGTAGTCGTTGCGCGTGTCCAGCAACAGCAGTTCGCGACCGTCGTCATCGTGGCCCTGGTCGAGCCAGCGTTTCAGCGTGGCGGCATCCACTGCCGGCGCGCGTCCGGCTTCGGGGCGGATCGCGGGGGCGCGCAAGGTGATGATTTCCTTCTTCAGGCGCACGCGAAGACGGCCAAACGGCGCGGTGTCCGAGGGCGATTCCTTCGTCTCGATATCCGCGAAGCGCGGATCTTCGCGCAGCCATGCCATGAATGCGTCCAACGCGTCGCGCGACCCGGCCAGGAACAGGTTGATGCCCTCCGGTGCCAGCAATACGGTGCCTTTCAGTGCCAGTGCCTCGCAGCGTTCGAACACGCGCTCGCGCAGGGCCGGGAGGTCGTCCAGGCCGACGAATTTGTATGCGCAGAGATTGACGATCGACATGCGGGGAAATCGCGGAGGCAAGCGGCTGATTATACGTGGCGGGGGGCGATGGCCGGGATTCAGCCGGCGCCGGGCATCCGGCGCAACTCGTTCAGGGCCTGCAGCAGGTGGTCGATATCGGCTTCTTCGTGCGCGGCCGACAGCGTGATGCGCAGCCGCGCCTGGCCTTTCGGCACGGTGGGCGGACGGATCGCACCGACCAGGAAACCGCGTTGCTCCAGTGCCTGCGCGGTATCCAGCGCAACTTGCGCATCGCCCAGTTGCAGCGGCTGGATCGCGCTGGGCGAAGGCATCAGCGCCAGGCCGAGTTCGGCGGCACCAGCGCGGAAACGGGCGATCAACGCAGCGAGTTTTTCGCGGCGCCAGCTTTCTTCGCGCGCGGCGGTGACTGCGGCCAGCGCAGCAGCGGCCAGCGCGGGTGGCATGGCCGTGGTGTAGATGTACGGACGAGCGAATTGCAGCAGGCCGTCGATCAGCGCGGCCGAACCGGCGACGAAAGCACCGCTGCAGCCCAGCGCCTTGCCCAGTGTGGCCATCAGTACCGGCACCTCACGCTGGCCAAGCCCGGCGGCGCGAATGCTGCCGGCGCCGTCATCGCCGAGCACGCCCAGACCGTGGGCATCGTCCACCATCAAGGTGGCGCCTTCGCGCGTGCACACGGCGGCCAGTTCGCGCAGTGGCGCCACGTCGCCATCCATGCTGAACACGCCATCGGTGGCAAGCAGGGCGGCGCTGTCCGGACGGCTCTGCAACTGGCGCGAGGCGCCGGCCACGTCGGCGTGCGGATAGCGTTTCAGTTCGGCACCGGCCAGTTGCGCGCCATCGATCAGGCAGGCGTGGTTGAGCTTGTCCTGCACGCAGGTGTCCCCACGTTGCAGCAGTGCCTGCAGCGTGCCGAGGTTGGCCATGTAGCCGGTGGAGAACAGCAGCGCGTGTTCGCGCCCGGTCCATTCGGCCAGCGCCTCTTCCAGCATCGCGTGCTCGCGCCGATGGCCGCAGATCAGATGCGCCGAGGTGCTGCCCACGCCTTCGTCGTCGGCGGCGCGCTTCAGTGCAGCGATCACCTGCGGATGCTGTGCCAGGCCCAGGTAGTCGTTGCTGCAGAAGCCGAGCAGGCGGCGTCCGCCGGTTTCCAGCCACGGACCGTCGCCGTGCTCGACCACGCGCAGGCGGCGCAGCAGGCCGGCACGCTCGCGCCGGGCCGTCTCGGCGGCCAGTCGATGAAGAAGCTCGGATCTGGGCATGGGGCGGTTATCCGTGCGGCGGATGCTGGCGTCATCCCCACTTTCGCACACTGCTGTCCGGAATAATCCTGGGATGTCCTTCGAGAGTGAATACCCGCGCCGTTTGCGCGAGATGCAACAAGGGGGCGACTCCATTTCTGGCAGCGACCACCTCTCCGGCTCGTCATCCCGGCGCAGGCCGGGATCCAGTAGCGATCACGCCTGTCCAAGCCATACGGCTACTGGATTCCGGCCTGCGCCGGAATGACGAGCGAGGGTGCGGTATCGGTACAAGTCATGCGGAACCACAGGGTTCAAAATTATTCCGGACAGCAGTGCACTTCCGCAGGGATGACGCCAGCAGGATCATGCCGCCGCGCCGCAACCGCAGCTGTTGCCGCAACAGGCGGCTTCGTCGGCGCTGGCAGAATCGAGGATGTCCGCGTGCACGGTGCCCGAGGTCTCCACCACGTCCAGCGGATGCAGGTCGAGTCGGCGGAACAGGGCGTGGTCGTGCGCCACGTCGGGATTGCCGGTGGTCAGCAGCTTGTCGCCGGCGAAGATCGAGCCGGCGCCGGCGAAGAAGCACAGCGCCTGCACCGCATCGTCCATCTGCTGGCGGCCGGCGGACAGGCGCACGATCGAGCGCGGCATCAGGATGCGTGCCACCGCGATCGCGCGCACGAATTCGAACGGGTCGAGCTTGTCGGTGTTGGCCAGTGGCGTACCGGGGACCGGCACCAGCTGGTTGATCGGCACCGACTGCGGGTGTTCGGGCAGGTTGGCCAGCGCCTGCAGCAGGCCGGCGCGCTGCTCGCGCGTTTCGCCCATGCCGACGATGCCGCCGCAGCAGGTCTTCAGGCCGGCGTCGCGCACCTGGCCCAGCGTTTCCAGCCGGTCCTGGTACTCGCGGGTGTGGATGATCTCGCCGTAGAACTCCGGCGCGGTGTCGATGTTGTGGTTGTAGTAGTCCAGCCCGGCATCCTTCAGTGCCTGCGCGTGACCGTCGCCAAGCAGGCCCAGCGTGGCGCAGGTTTCCAGGCCCAGCCCCTTCACCGCGCTGACGATGGCGGCGACCTTGGGAATGTCGCGGTCCTTCGGCCCGCGCCACGCCGCGCCCATGCAGAAGCGACTGGCGCCGGCGGCCTTGGCGGCTTTCGCGCGCGCCAGCACGTCGTCGATCTCCATCAGCTTCTGTGCCTGCACGCCGGTGTCATAGCGCGCGGCTTGCGGGCAGTAGGCGCAATCCTCGGGGCAGCCGCCGGTCTTGATCGACAGCAGGGTCGACACCTGCACGGCGTTCGAGTCGTGGTTTTCCTGGTGCACCGTGTGCGCGCGGTACAGCAAGTCATTGAACGGCAGGTCGAACAGCGCGAGCACTTCGTCGCGGGTCCAGTCGTGGCGGGTCGGGGTAGCGGTCACTGT
Organism: Rhodanobacter glycinis; assembly: GCF_900114325.1. Taxonomy (GTDB): domain Bacteria; phylum Pseudomonadota; class Gammaproteobacteria; order Xanthomonadales; family Rhodanobacteraceae; genus Rhodanobacter_A; species Rhodanobacter_A glycinis. Next base: position 359,290 of record NZ_FOSR01000002.1, on the reverse strand, counting down.
CTATGCTCGCGGGATCAAAGCGAAAGTGTGGAAGTCGTGGCCTCTTCGTGTCAACTTCAACATGCCATTTAAGGTTGACGATGCGTGGACGCATGCGTCCCGCTACCATCGGTGCATCGCGTCGAATGGAGTGATTCGTGCAGGGAATGGCACGCCGCTGGATCGAAGTCCTGCGATACGGCTTGTTGCCACCGCGCTGCCTGCTGTGTGGGGCGCAAGGGCATGACGGCATCGACCTGTGCGCCGATTGTGCCGCCGAGTTGCCGCGCAACCACCATTGTTGCGCCCGCTGCGCGTTGCCGTTGCCCACCTCCGCTGCGCTGTGCGGCCAGTGCCAGCGCCATCCGCCCACCTGGGATGCCGCATGGGCGCCATTTCGTTACGGCTGGCCACTGGATCGGCTGGAATCGCGCTACAAGTTCGGCGCCGCGCTGGCGGCCGGTCGTGCGCTGGGCGCCCTGTGGCAACGCGAGCCGCTGACGGTCGAGCAGCCGGCGCTGATCGTACCGGTGCCACTGCATCGCACCCGCTTGCGCCGGCGCGGCTACAACCAGGCGCTGGAGTTGGCCCGACCGCTGGCGAAGGCGCTCGGTGTGCCGTGTCGCCACGACGTGCTGCGACGCGTTCGCGCCACCGATGCACAAACCGAACTGGATGCCGTCACGCGCCGCCGCAACGTGCGCGCCGCCTTTGCCGTGCGCGAAGGCATCGCCCTGCCATCGCACGTAGCCGTCCTCGACGACGTGATGACCACCGGCGCCACCCTGGCCGAATGTGCCCGCGTGCTCAAGCGTGCCGGCGTGCAACGCGTGGATGTGTGGGCACTGGCGCGTGCGCCTTCGAAGCAGAAGTGAGCGGTGAGAAGTGAGGAGTGAGGAGTGAGAGAAAAGCTGAGCAGAGCCGCACGCTGTTGCCTTCTCTCACTCCTCACTTCTCTCCACTCACTCCTCGCTTCCGCTACTTCATGGCCAACGCCAGCACGATGCCGATCCACACCGCCAGGCCCCACCAGTTGTTGTGGCGGAAGGCAGTCAGGCAGGGGCCGCGTTCGCGTTTGCGGATCAGCCACAGCTGGTAGGCGAACAGGCCGGTGGCGACCAGCAGGGCCAGCCAGTACGGCCAGCCCAGATGTGCGCGCTGGCCGACGAAGACCATCGCCAGCAGCAGGGTGGCCATCAGGATGCCGAGAATCGGCAGGTCGGCGTCGCCGAACAGGATCGCGGTGGATTTGGCGCCGACTTTCAGGTCGTCGTCGCGGTCGACCATCGCGTACTCGGTGTCGTACACCACCGACCACAGGATGTTGGCGATGAACAGCAGCCATCCCAGCGGCGGCACCGTGCCCGTCACGGCGGTGAATGCCATCGGGATCGACCAGCCGAACGCCGCGCCCAGCACCACTTGCGGCAGGTAGGTCCAGCGCTTGGTGAACGGGTAGATTGCCGCCAGCGCCGCGCCGACGAACGACATTTCGACGGTGAGCTTGTTGGTGAACAACACCAGGATGAAAGCGAACATCAGCAACGCGGCGAACACGATCAGCGCCTCGCGCGGCGTCACCCTTCCGCTGGCGATCGGCCGGCCGGCGGTGCGTTCCACCTGCGGGTCCAGCTTGCGGTCGGCAAAGTCGTTGATCGCGCAGCCGGCCGCGCGCATCGCAAACACGCCCAGGGTGAAGATGATCAGCAACTTCCATGGTGGAAAATCGTCAGCCGCCAGCCACAGCGCCCACCACGTCGGCCACAGCAGCAGCAACGCGCCGATCGGGCGATCCATGCGGGTCAGCACCAGATAGTCGTGCGCCTTCTCGCGCTGGCGCAGTGGCAATTTCTGCAGCAGCCAGTCCAGCACGCGACTGGCGCGGGTCGAACTGTCGGCGGGTCCCGCGGGTCTCGCCGCCGGTCGTGGCGCACGCACGTGTGGCCGGGTCTGGGTGGACGATGCAGGTTTGCGCCGCTGGCGCTTGCGCGGAGGAGGAGCCATCGGCGAAGTGTAGCGTGAGCCGATGGCGGAGGCAGTGTGACTTGTCGGGAGAAACGCGTTGTGCCGCACGATCCCGGCTTCGGGTCAGTCCGATGAGCGCATGTGATCATCGAGCGGCTCCACCCGGATTCGCCGACCTCTCTTGACGTCCGGTTCAACTACGCCGCGCCATGATCGGCCTTTGCCTTGATCGGAGCGGCGTATGAAGGCGATCCTCTGCACTCTCACCCTTGTGGCGATGTTTGGTCTGACGGCTTGTCACGCTAACCGGGACAAGCCGGTAGCGTCGGACGGGCCTGCGGCAAGTTCGTCCGCGCCGGCATCGGGCACCGCCAAGGCCATCGAGAAATCGCGCAATGCCATGATGGACAAGAGCATGGATATCCAGAGCGAGCACTGGGCCTCGACGCCGGCGGCGTCATCCACGACGGCTTCATCACCAGCAGTCACGCCCGGAACCACGGCGCCGCCCAAGGCGGCAACGCCGGCAGCCACTCCGCCGGCAGTACCCGGCACCGGGCACTGAAGTCCGTCCCGGGGGGGCGGGCCCTGCCTGCGCGGAAACCTCGGGTCAGGCTCCTTCGGCAACGGCAAGCGGACTTGTCGCGGATGGTCCTTGGCGAGGACGTGGGGCGTTGTCAGTGGAGGACGCGCCAGGCACGCCACGTGAGGGCAATCGATGCCATGCGTCGACCACCGTTTCAAGCTGGATCTGATCCACGCGCTGACATTCCGGCAGGCCGCCGACCACGCTTACTGCTCCACCGCGCCCGCTGCGGGGCGCCCACGTGCGTGGCGACCGGCCGCCGAACAGCACCACCAGCGGACAGCCCAGCGCGGCCGCCAGGTGCGCCGGCCCGGTGTCGACGGACACCATGCTGTGGGCGATGTCGAGCAAGGCCTTGAGGCGACCCAATGGCAGTGCGGCTATTTCGATGGCCGGCGTCGTCGATCCCACGGCCGCCTTGAGCTGGCGCAGATAACCGGCTTCCGCGGGCGACCCGCAGAACAGGATTTGTGCGTGCGGCATGGCCTGCGTCATGGTTTGCGCGAGGGCGGCCCAGCGGTCCGCCGGCCAGGACTTGACGTCGTCATCGGCTGCACGCACCCCGTTCCAGCGCATCGTCCGCTTGTTGGCCGGTTGCAGCAGCACCAGCGGGCGTTGTGTCCAGTGGCACGCCCGCAACCATTCGTCGCGGTCCAGTTGTTCGCCCTGGCTGACATCCGCGGAAGTGGTGTACACGACGGGAGTCGGAACCGGTAGGTGCCATTGGGCCACTCCGGGCCGGGCGCCCGGTTTGCGTGCAGGCTGGTCGGGCGCCCCGCTTCATTCACGCAGCAGCAGGCGGTACGCCGGATTCTCGCTTTCGTCGCAGTGCGGGTAGCCCAGCGTGTCGAGGAATTGGCGGAACGCGGGCTGCTCGTCGGCGGGCACCTGGATGCCGACCAGGATGCGGCCGTAGTCGGCGCCCTGGTTGCGGTAGTGGAACAGGCTGATGTTCCAGTCCGGGTGCATGTGGCCGAGGAAGCGGGTGAGTGCGCCGGGGCGTTCGGGAAATTCGAAACGGTAAATCCGTTCGTCGTTCGCCAATGGCGAGCGGCCGCCGATCATGTGGCGCAAGTGCAGCTTGGCCAGCTCGTCATCGGTGAGGTCGAGCACGTCGAAAGCCTGCGCGCGAAACGCGGTGGCCAGCGCCTCGCGTTCATTGCGGCCGGTGGTCTGAATGCCCACGAACAGGTGCGCGCGGGTGGCGTCACCGATGCGGTAATTGAATTCGGTGATGCTGTGCTGGCCAAGCGCGGCGCAGAAGCGGCGGAAACTGCCGCGTTCCTCGGGGATCGTCACCGCGAACACCGCTTCGCGCTGTTCGCCCACTTCGGCCCGTTCGGCGACGAAGCGCAGGCGATCGAAATTCATGTTGGCGCCGGAAACCACCGCGACCAGCGCGCCGTCGATGTCGCCGTGCGCGGCGGCATATTGCTTGAGTCCTGCCAGTGCCAGCGCACCGGAGGGTTCGGGCACGCAGCGGGTTTCCTGGTAGACGTCGCGGATGGCGGCACAGATGGCGTCGGTGTCCACGCGCAGCATGGCGTCCACGTGGCGCTGGCACAACGCGAAGGTGAGCGCACCGACCTGCTTCACCGCGGTGCCGTCGGCGAACAGGCCGACTTCGTTCAGCAGCGCGCGTTCGCCGCTTTCCAGCGAGCGTGCCATCGCGTCCGAATCGGTCGCCTGCACGCCGATCACCTTCACCCCGGGACGTTGCGCCTTGATGCACGCGGCGATGCCGGAAAGCAGGCCGCCACCGCCCACCGGCACGAACACCGCGTGCAGGTTATTCGGGCATTGGCGAAGCAGTTCCAGGCCAACCGTGGCTTGCCCGGCAATCACGTCGAGGTCGTCGAAGGGGTGCACGAACACGCTGCCGCGTTCGGCCTGCACACGTGCAGCGGCTTCTTGTGCGTCGCTGTAGGAATCGCCGGCCAGCATCACTTCCACGAAGTCGCCGCCGAGGCGGCGCACCGCGTCGATTTTCACCTGCGGCGCGGTGACCGGCATCACGATGACGGCGCGAATGCCGAGCTTCGCCGCGGCCAGGGCCACGCCTTGCGCATGGTTGCCGGCCGAAGCGGCCACCACGCCGCACGCGCGTTGCGCCGCATCCAGTTGCACCATGCGGTTGTAGGCGCCGCGCAACTTGAACGAGAACACCGGCTGCTGGTCTTCGCGCTTCAGCAATACGCGCGCGCCGAGTCGGGCGGACAGCAATGGCGCGTCATCCAGCGCGGTCTCGTGAGCCACGTCGTAGACGCGTGAGGCTTGCGCGCGCTGCAGCAGCTCGCGATCGGTCGCGACTGCATCGGCGGTGGCTTGTTCGGCGAGCCGTGCGTTCAAGGCTGGGCGGCCAGCGCCAAGGGGGCGCTGTCGTCACCGATCAGCGACAGCGTGTTGACGTCGATCACGTCGACCAGCTTGCGCGTCTGCCGCACGATCTGGTCCAGCACCGAGGCACTGCCGTGCAGCACCAGGGTCAGCTGCGACACCGACGGATCATGGGTGGCGGCGACGGTCAGCGCATCGATATTGCAATGACGCGCGGCAAACAGGCCGGCCACGCGTACCAGCGCGCCGGATTCGTTCTGCAACAACAGGGACAAGGTGTGTTTCATGGCAATCCTCCGAATCGTTCGGTAGTGAATCTCTCTCCCATTGGGAGAGGGTGCCGGCAGGCGGGTGAGGGTACGGTCGGAGCGAAACGTCGAGACTTCGCCGAACCCTCATCCGGCCCTTCGGACCACCTTCTCCCAGAGGGGAGAAGGAAAAAAGCTCAGAACATGGATGTCGAGGGAACCTCGTTCGTGTCGGCCGGTATCTCGCCGCGCGAAGCGATGAAGTCACCGGTAATCATTTGTGCGTAAGTGGCCCCCGGCCCCACCATCGGGTAGACGCCGGCATCGGGGTCGATCATCACTTCCAGGAAGGCCGGGCCGTCGAAGGCGAGGAATTCGGCGATGGTGGAGGCCAGCGCCGACTTGTCGTCCAGTCGACGCGCCCACGCGAAGCCGTCGGCCTCGGCGGCCTTGATGAAATCCTTGCGATGCAGGCTGCGGTCGCTGGCGCTGAAGCGGCCCTTGAAGTACAGCTTCTGCCACTGCCGCACCATGCCGTCGCCGACGTTGTTGAGCACTACCACCTTCAGCGGCAGGCCATAGGTGGTGACGGTTTCCATCTCGCCCAGGTTCATGCGGATGCTGGAATCGCCGTCGATGTCGATGACCAGCGCATCGGGTCGCGCGAACTGCGCGCCGATCGCCGCGGGCAGGCCGAAACCCATCGTGCCCATCGAGCCGGAGGTGAGCCATTGGCGCGGCTGGCGGAAATCGAAGTACTGCGCGGCCCACATCTGGTGCTGGCCGACGCCGGTGCTGATGATGGCGCGGCCCTGCGTGTGGCGATTGATTTCCTCGATCACCGCGTAGGGCTGGATCAGCGCGCTGTCGCGGTCGTAGTTCATCGCGTGGGTGTGCTTGAGCGCGGCGACGTGCGCATGCCATTCGTCCGACGCCGGACGTGCACCGTGGGTGATGCCGTAGTGGGTCAGCCGCTCCAGCGCGGCGGCGAGCGGGCCGACGTGATGCCAGTCCACCGCTTTCACCTTGCCGATTTCCGCGGGGTCGATGTCCAGCTGCGCGATGAACTTCGCGCTGGGGGCGAACTTGTCCGGCACGCCGGCCACGCGGTCGTCGAAGCGGGCGCCGAGGGTGAACACGAAGTCGCAGTCGTCCACCGCGTAGTTGGCGTAGGCGGTGCCGTGCATGCCCAGCATGTGCAGCGCCAGCGGCGTGGTGGTATCGACCGCGCCCAGGCCCATCAGCGTGGTGGTTACCGGGATGCCGAAGGCTTCGGAAAATGCGCGCAATGCCGGTGCCGCGCTGGCGGCGATGACACCGCCGCCGGCGTAGATCAGCGGGCGTTTTGCCAGGGCCAGTGCGGCGAAGAAGCTGGCGCAGGCATCGTCGTCCAGACGCGCCGATTCCACCGCATGCAGGCGTGTGCGATAGCCGGGAATCGGCAGGCGGCATTGCCCGTCGAAATGCAGTTCGGCGTTCTGCACGTTCTTCGGAATGTCCACCACCACCGGGCCGGGGCGGCCGCTGCGAGCGATCTCGAAGGCGGTGCGCAAGGTGGCTTCCAGCGTCTGTGCATCGGTGACCAGGAACACGTGCTTGGCGCAGGCGCCCATGATGTTGCTGATGGGGGCTTCCTGGAATGCGTCGCTGCCCAGTGAGGTGGTGGGCACCTGTCCGCAGATCACCACCAGCGGGATCGAATCGGCCATCGAGTCACGCACCGGGGTGACCATGTTGGTGGCGCCGGGGCCGGAGGTAACCACGGCCACACCCACCTTGCCCGAGGCGCGCGCGTAACCGGAGGCCATGAAGCCGGCACCCTGTTCGTTGGCCGGCACCACCAGCGGCATCGCTTCGCGGCCGTCGGGGCCGGCGTGTTCCGCGTTGTAGCGGAACACCGCGTCGTACACCGGCAGGATCGCGCCGCCGGAATAGCCGAACAGCACACTGCACCCTTCGTCGGCCAGTACCTGTACGACCACCTCGGCGCCGCTCATCGGCTGGCTGGCGAGGGGGTGGTGGTCGGTGGCGATGGAGGAGGCAGCGGGGGCTGTCAGCGTTGATGTGGTCACGATGGGTTCCTGAATGCGCCGGGCGGACCGGCAGGTCGGGCACGGGTCTTGAAAGGCCGTGCCGGTGGGCTATCTGTCGGACCGCGCGGCCGGACATGCCGGCCAGCGAGCGGGTGCCGACCGATGCTTCAATTGCGGATCAGCTCGTGCTGGACGGCGGGATGCACGGGCACGCCGAAGGTGGTGATGATGCGAAGGTCCTGTTCCAGCGTGGAGAAGCGCTGCCACTCGATGTCGTTGACGTCGGTGCTGCTGGAGAAGGTTTGTGCGGCATCGTCTTCGAAACCGAGCTGGCAGATGCGGCCGGCCTGCGCGGGTTCCTGGCGGATCGAGAAGTTGAGCTGCTCGGTGCGCCACATGGCGTAGGTTCCGTTCACCACGGCCTGCGGCTTCTGGCCCAGGCGGGCGCTGTAATCGGCGATGGAGGCGTCCAGGTCAGCGACGGCCAGGGCGATATGGAAACGTTTCATGGCGAACCTCGTCTTCGTGGATGGGTAAAGCGGGCCGCGCGGCCTCATGCACGCGCGGCCTGATGCCGGTTTCAGCCGGCCTTCTTCAGCGACTCCGCCGGCGCGGCGGTGGTCGGGTGCAGCCAGGTCATGCGAGCGCGCAACTTGGCGCCGACTGCCTCGATCGGGTGATCGAGGTCGGCCTGCTTGTACTTCTTGTAGTTGGGCAGGCCGGCCTGGTATTCGGCGGTCCAGTTCCTGGCGAAGGTGCCGTCCTGGATGTCCTTCAGCACGTCCTTCATGCGCGCCTTCACGCTGGCGTCGATCACCCGCGGGCCGCTGACGTAGTCGCCGTACTGCGCGGTTTCGGAGATGAACTCCAGCATCTTCGCGATGCCGCCTTCGTAGAACAGGTCCACGATCAGCTTCAGTTCGTGGAACACCTCGTAATAGGCGATTTCCGGCTGGTAGCCCGCCTCGATCAGGGTCTCGAAGCCAGCCTGCACCAGCGAGCTGGCGCCGCCGCACAGCACGGCCTGCTCACCGAACAGGTCGGTCTCGGTCTCTTCCTTGAAGTCGGTCTTGATGATCATCGCGCGGCCGCCGCCGATGCCGTCGGCATACGCCTTGGTCTTCGCCTCGGCCTGGCCACTGGCATCCTGGTGCACGGCCCAGATGCACGGCACGCCGCGGCCGCGCTCGTACTCGCTGCGCACCAGCGCGCCCGGACCCTTCGGCGCGACCAGGATCACGTCGATGTCCTTGCGCGGCTCGATCTGCTTGAAGTGCACATTGAAGCCGTGCGCGAACAGCAGCGCGGCGCCGGGCTTGATGTTCGGCTCGATCGCCTCCTTGTAGACGGCCGGCTGCACCATGTCGGGGGTGAGAACGGCGACCAGGTCGGCGCCGCGCACGGCTTCGGCCGGTTCCGCCACGGCAAAGCCGTCGGTGTAGGCGCGGTTCCACGAGGGGCCGCCCTTGCGCACGCCGACCACGACGTCGAGGCCGGAGTCTTTCAGGTTGAGCGCATGCGCGCGGCCCTGGCTGCCATAGCCCAGGACAGCGATGCGGGCGTTGGCTAGCGTGTCGTTGGTGGTGCTCATGCGGTAACTCCTTCGGTAACGTTGGCTGGTTGGTTTCTGGCCGCATGGACGGCCACAGGTAAGGTCTTCAATGACGGTGGAACGAGCTGCTTCGTGCGTGTTCGAATAAAAAAAGCGGTCACGTCCCTGTGTCCGCGGGGTAAGGGGTGTGGTGTCAGCCGCATGCGCGCTCGCGATCGGCAGAGGCATTGCTGCTGTTGGCGTGATCGTTCAGCGCGGCCAGCACGGCATCGCGCACCGCGTCGGTGCCGGCGTCGCCACCGATGTCGCGGCTGTGCGGGCCGTGCTGCAATACGTGATCGACCGCCGCTTCCACCGCCTGCGCCTCGGCTTCCAGTTGCAGCGAGTGACGCAGCAGCAAGGCGACCGAGAGGATGGTGCCGACCGGATTGGCGACGCCCTTGCCGGCGATGTCCGGGGCCGAGCCATGGATCGGCTCGTACAGGCCCTTGCGGCCCTCGCCCAGCGAGGCGGATGGCAGCAGGCCCAGCGAGCCGGCCAGCGCGGCGGCTTCGTCGGTGAGGATGTCGCCGAACAGGTTCTCGGTGACCACCACGTCGTAGCGGTTCGGCTGGGTCAGCAACAGCATCGCCATCGAATCGACCAACTGGTGCTCCAGCTTCACGTCCGGGTACTCGGCGGCCACCCGGATGACCGTGCTGCGCCACAAGCGCGAGGTTTCCAGCACGTTGGCCTTGTCCACCGAGGTGACGTGCTGGCGGCGGCCGCGCGCCAGTTCGAACGCACGCCGCGTCACGCGCTCGACTTCGGCCACGGTGTATTTGCATTCGTCGGTGGCGGTGTCGGCGGTGCGGGTCTTCGCGCCGAAGTAGGCGCCGCCGGTCAGTTCGCGCACGAACAGCACGTCAACGTTGTGCAGCTTCTCGTTCTTCAGCGGCGACAGCGAGGCCAGCGCGGGATGCACGGTCAGCGGACGCAGGTTGGCGTAGACGCCCAGCGCGGCGCGCAGGCCAAGCAGACCTTGCTCCGGACGCACCGGGGCGTTCGGGTCGGACCATTTCGGCCCGCCCACCGCACCCAGCAGCAGTGCGTCGGCGTTCTTGCACGCGGCCAGCGTGGCGGCGGGCAACGGTTCGCCGGTGGCGTCGATGGCGGCACCGCCGATCAACTGTTCGTCGAAGCTGAAATCGTGCGCATAGTGCGCGGCGACAGCTTGCAGCACGGCGACGGCGGCAGCGGTGACTTCCGGGCCGACACCATCGCCGGGCAGGGTGACGATACGGGCTTTCATGCGTGGAATTCCTTGGTGGAAGCTGTAAAACGGCGGTCATCCCAGCGAACGCTGGGGTGACGGTGAGGAGAGGTGGGGTAGGTGCGGTGTTTCATGCGGCCTTCTCGACGCGCGCTTCGAACGCCTCGATCGCATCGGCGTGCTGCTGCAGGAAGCCGAGCTGATCCACGCCGTTGAGCAGGCAGTGGCGCGCGAACGGTTCCAGCTCGAAGCGGATGCGACCGCCGTCGGGCAGCTCGATCGCCTGCTCGCGCACGTCGATGGCCAGCTCGGTGCCGGGGTGGTCCAGCAGCCAGCGGTGCTCGGCCTCATCGATGATGATGGCGAGCAGACCGTTCTTCAGCGCGTTGCCGCGGAAGATGTCCGCGATTTCGCTGCACAGCACCGCCTTGATGCCGTAATCCAGCAGCGCCCACGGCGCATGCTCGCGCGAGGAACCGCAGCCGAAGTTGCGCCCCGCGACCAGGATCGCGCAGCCGCCGGCTGCCGGCTGGTTCAGCGGAAACGCCGGGTTGTCGCTGCCATCGGCCTGGTAGCGCCAGTCGTTGAAGCACAGCTTGCCCAGACCTTCGCGCGTGGTGGTGGTGAGAAAACGCGCCGGGATGATGCGGTCGGTGTCGATGTTCTCGTCCGCCAGCACGGCGGTGCGGGAGTGGATGCGGGTGATGGGCTGCATCAGTGAAATTCCTCGCTTGTTGCGTTCGCTCCCTCTCCCCGCTGGGGAGAGGGTTGGGGCGAGGGGCGGGTGCTCGCGAAGTCGCTGATCGGAGCGCGCTTCGATGCAAAGCTTCCGCGAGCTTGGCCCCTCACCTCGGTCCTCTCCCCGGCGGGGAGAGGAAGAAAAGCGGCGGCACGGATGTTCATGCGGCCACCTCCGTCAAGTACTCGCGTGGATCGGCGATCTTCCCGGCGACGGCAGAGGCCGCAGCGGTGGCGGGGCTGGCCAGCACGGTGCGGGCGCCCTTGCCCTGGCGACCTTCGAAGTTGCGGTTGGAGGTGCTGACGACCAGCTGTCCCGGTTGGGCCAGGTCGCCATTCATGGCGATGCACATCGAGCAACCCGGCACGCGCCACTCGGCGCCGGCGGCGGTGAACACGTCATGCAGGCCTTCGCGCTCGGCATCGCGGCGCACGGCCTCGGAACCGGGCACCACCAGCATGCGCACGCCCTCGGCGACACGCCGACCGCGCAGTACATGCGCGGCTTCGCGCAGGTCGGACAGGCGCGAGTTGGTGCAGCTGCCGACGAACACCACGTCCACCGGCATGCCCTGCATCGGCTGGCCGGCAGTGCTGTGCATGTAATCCAGTGCACGCTGTTCGATAGCATTGCGCGCGGCCGGCACGGGCGCATCCATCGCGATCGCCATGCCCGGATGGGTGCCGTAGGTGACGGTGGGTTTCACCGCGCGGGCATCGATGCGCACTTCGCGGTCGTAGCGGGCACCGTCGTCGCTGCGCAGGGCGCGCCAGGCGTCCACGGCGGCATCCCATGCCGCACCCTTTGGTGCGCGCGGGCGGCCTTTCAGCCAATCGAAGGTGGTGTCGTCCGGCGCGATCAGGCCGGCGCGGGCGCCTGCCTCGATCGACATGTTGCACACCGTCATGCGCTGTTCCATCGACAACGCCTCGATCGCCGCGCCGCGGTATTCGATCACGTGGCCGGTGCCGCCGTTGATGCCGATCTGGCCGATGATGTGCAGGATCAGGTCCTTCGCCCCCACGCCCGCCGGCAACTGGCCATCCACATGGATCGCCAGCGTCTTCGGTTTGCGCTGCAGCAGGCATTGCGTGGCCATGACGTGGCCGACTTCGGTGGTGCCGATGCCGAAGGCCAGTGCGCCGAATGCGCCGTGCGTGGAGGTGTGGCTGTCACCGCAGACGATGGTCATGCCCGGGCGCGTTGCACCCAGCTCCGGGCCGATCACGTGCACGATGCCGCGGTCGGCGCTGTCCCAGCCGTGCAGTTCCACGCCGAACTCGCGGCAGTTGGTTTCCAGCTGCGAGACCTGCGCCTTGGCCTGCGCGGTGGCGTAGGGCCGTTCGCCATCGGCGCCGGCCGGCAGCGTCGGGGTGGAGTGATCCAGCGTGGCCAGCGTGCGATCCGCGCGGCGCAGCTTCAGGCCGCGCGCGCGCAATTCGTCGAACGCCTGCGGCGAGGTGACTTCATGCACCAGATGCAGGTCGATGTACAGCACCGCCGGCGTGTCGGCGGTTTCGGGCGCGACCACATGCGCGTTCCAGATCTTTTCGAACAGGGTGCGTGGCGCGCTCATGCAGAAGCCTCCAAAGAAGCCGGCTGTTGATGAGGAGTGCGGGCATGGATGCCCGCTTCTTGACTTTCGCGGTCAGGGACGACCGCATGAACAAAACTCAGCCAGCCCCAGCGATCGCGCGTGCTGCCATTGAACAAGCCGAAGAAGCTTTCCTGCAGGCCGCGCGTCACCGGCCCGGGCTTGCCGCTGCCCACGGGTTTGCGATCCACCGAGCGCACCGGGGTGATCTCGGCAGCCGAGCCGGTCATGAACACTTCGTCGGCGGTGTACAGCGCCTCGCGCGGCAGGTCGCGCTCTTCCACCGGGATGCCCAGTTCGGCGGCCAGGGTGATGACCGTGTCGCGGGTGATCCCGGCCAGGATGCCGGCGCTGGACGGCGGCGTGAGCAACTTGCCGCGCTTGACCAGGAACAGGTTTTCGCCGGCGCCTTCGCTGAGCAGGCCGTTGTGGCCCAGCGCGATGCCTTCGTCGTAACCGTTGCGGCGCGCTTCCAGTCCGATCAACTGGCTGTTGAGATAGTTGCCGCCAGCCTTGGCCCAGCTCGGGATGGTGTTTGGTGCAGGGCGGTGCCATGACGACACGCACACGTCGGCGCCGCGTTCGGCGGCTTCACCCAGGTACGCGCCCCATTCCATCGCCATCAAGGCCACTTCCACCGGCGCGCCGTCCTTCGGCAGCACGCCCAGGCCGCCGGCGCCACGGAACACGATCGGCCGCACGTAGGCGGACTTCATGCTGTTGGCGCGGATCAGTTCCAGGCTGGCGGCGTTGATCTCCGCCTCGCTGTAACCGATCTCGATCTCGTACACCTTGGCCGATTCGAACAGTCGCCGGGTGTGGTCGGCCAGGCGGAAATAGGCCGGTCCATCGGGCGTGGCATACACGCGCTCGCCCTCGAACACCGAGGAGCCATAGTGCAGGGCGTGCGTGCTGACGTGGGTGTTGGCTTCACTCCACGGCTTGATGCGGCCGTTGTGCCAGAGGAAGGGCGTGTTCATGCGTGGGCTCCCAGGGTTTTCGCGGTGCGGTGCTGCGGGGCGTGCGCGGTTGGCGCGTGGTGTTCGATGTGATTGACGATGGACAGCGCGGCTTGTGCGGCGGCTTCGACGATGTCGGTGCTGACGCCGTGACCGTTCCACTCGCGCTCGGCGTGGCGCGCGGTGAGGCGGGCTTCGCCCTGCGCGTCGCCGCCTTCGCTGATCGCCTGGATCTGGAAGCCGGTCAGTTGCAGGTCGGCGCCGGTGGCGCGTTCGATCGCGCGCAACACGGCGTCGACCGGGCCATCGCCCAGCGCCGCTTCGGCGACATCGCGGCCGTCGTCATGGCGCAGCCCGACCGAGGCCGAGGCGCCGCCGGCCAGATGCGAGCTGGTATCCAGCCGGACCAGCCGCCACGGGCCGGCGGCATCGGGATCGCGGCCGTGTGCCAGCGCGTCCAGGTCTTCGTCGTGGATGGTGCGCTTCTTGTCGGCCAGCGCCTTGAAGCGGATGAAGATCTCACCCAGCGCGGCGTCGTCGGGCGTGTGGCCCAGGGCTTCCAGTCGCTGGCGCAGCGCGGCGCGGCCGGAATGCTTGCCCAGCACCAGCTGGGTTTCGCCCAGGCCGACATCCTGCGGGCGCATGATTTCGTAGGTATCGCGATGCTTCAGCATGCCGTGCTGGTGGATGCCCGACTCGTGCGCAAAGGCATTCGCACCCACGATTGCCTTGTTGCGCTGCACCGGCTGGCCGGTCAGCTGGGTCAGCAGGCGCGAGGCCGGATGCAGCTGGCGGGTGGCGATGCGGGTGTCCACGCCGTACCAGGCGCGACGCACCTTCAGCGCCATCACGATCTCTTCCAGCGAGGCATTGCCGGCACGTTCGCCGATGCCGTTGATGGTGCATTCCACCTGCCGCGCACCGGCACTCACCGCGGCCAGGCTGTTGGCCACACCCAGCCCCAGGTCGTCGTGGCAGTGGCTGGAGAACACCACCTCTGGCGACGCCTTCACATGCTGGCGCAGCCAGGTGAAGCGTTCGGCGATCTCGGTCGGCGTCATGTAGCCCACCGTGTCCGGCGCATTCAGCGTGGTCGCGCCGGCGGCGGCCGCGGCGCTGAAGATTTCGGCCAGGAATTCCGGCTCGGTGCGCATGGCGTCCTCGGCGGAGAATTCCACCTCGTGGCACAGCCCGCGGGCGCGTTCCACCGCGGCCACCGCGGCGTCGAGCACCTGCGCCTTGCTCATGCCCAGCTTGTGCTCGCGATGCAGCGGGCTGGTGGAGATGAACACGTGGATGCGCGAACGCTGTGCCTGTTCCAGCGCGCGGCCGGCGGTGTCGATGTCGCCGGCCTGGCAGCGAGCCAGTGCGCACACGGTGGTGTGGCGCAACGTGCCGGCGATCTCCGCCACGGCGGCGAAATCATCCGGCGAAGCCTGCGGAAAACCGGCCTCGAGCACGTCCACGCCCAGCGTTTCGAGCATGTGCGCCATGCGCAGCTTGGCGCGCCGGTCCATCGAGAAACCGGGCGTCTGCTCGCCGTCGCGCAAGGTGGTGTCGAAGATACGCACGTGCTCGGCGACTACGTCGCCTTCGCTGTTTTCGTCGTGCTGGCTGGAATTTTTCATCATGGCTCCGCTGTGTGAGGCGATGCCGAGGGCAACAAAAAACCCCGCTCCATTTCTGGTGCGGGGTTCTTTGGGAGTCTTCAGGTTTGTTTCTATTTACCTGGACACATGCCCTCAGCCCGCACCTCCGTTGGTAATGAGGAGTACGAGTACAAGGGCAAGAAGGAGCGTGCCGCGAAGCCGCAGCAGGCCGGTAATCGCCAGGAGGCGATTCGATTCGGCGATGCGACGGTGGCTGTTGCGCTGCGACATGCGATTGAACCTACGGCAGTGTCGAAGGCTTGTCAAACATTTTCTTCATGACGATTTTTCCGATGTCTGGCCGGGGTCGGATACGTACGCGTACGGACGGCTGGCCGTCCATATGGTTTTGCGACCGGCGTCACTCGAACGAATCGTGATCACGCGGACGCAAGGCGATCTGCCACGTTGTGCGAATGCCTGCGCAAGTTTTCGGGGGCTCGACACCTGCCGTGATGAGTGTCTTCCATGCCGGCGGAACAAGCATCCGGGCGGGTCCGCATGGGGGCGCCTGGCTGAGGCGGGGCGGGCGCTTCGGGACGGTCGGCGTGCCATGCACGGCGCAGGTGAAGTATCTTGGGACGACGGTTTTCAGATCAGCGAGTGGTGTGGGATGAATCAGCTCGACCGCCCCGTCTGGGCCAGCCTGACCAGTGCGCATGCCCACCTTGCGCAGGGTGATGCCAAGGCCAAATGCTATCGGCCGGAGATCAACCGGTTCGCTTCGGCGTGCGATGACGACGACGTCTCGCTCGACGCGCTGGCCCGGCTGCTCCGCCCCGCCCAACCGGTGTTCATCCTGCAGGTGCCCGAAATAGGCATTCCTTCCGGCGTGACGGTAGTCAAGACCGCGGTCGGCGTGCAGATGGTGGCTGCCGAGCGGATCGAGACCCTTCCAGGTCCGGATCGGTTGATCGCGCTGGGCGACGCGGACGCGGAGGAGATGCTGGCGCTGGCCACGCTGACCCAGCCGGGGCCGTTCCTTCGTGACACCCATCGCATGGGGCAGTTCGTCGGTATCCGCATCGACGGACGGCTCGCCGCCATGGCCGGTGAACGCTTCCGCTTTCCGGGCTATACCGAAGTCAGCGCGGTATGCACGCATCCGGATTTCCGCGGACGCGGCCTGGCCAGCCGCTTGTCGCGACATGTCGCCGCGGCGATCGCGGCACGCGGCGACACGGCCTTCCTGCACGCCTGGCAGAGCAACACGACAGCAATTCGCCTTTACGAAGCACTGGGCTTTCGCCTGCGTTGCGAGGTAAACGTGGCCGTGCTCGAGCGAAACGCCGACGGCGGGTGATGGGCTTGTGGGCCGGGCGGATGGCGGCTTCCGCACCCGTGGCTCGTCATGGCTGGCAGGTGCCGTCGCCGTAGGGGGCTGCCCTGAATTCGGGCAGCGATTCGGCGCTTGCGGAGAATGCCGCCAGGGAAGGGCACGACTCGACCGGAACCGTCCCCGGAAGCATGCGCTGGGTGAAGTACCAAGCCACGCCCACGGCCACGCCAGCCTGCCGGATCGTTACGCTGTCGACGGGATGGGCGCCATGGGCGAACTCGCGTTCAAGTTCGCGGTAGGCGGACAGCAACTGGCCGGTCACGCGGGAGACCCAGGGCTGGTGCCGCTTCTCCGCGGGCCGCAATTCACGCTCGTAGACCAGTTGCACGCTTTTCTCGGTCGCCGCCAGCGCCAGGCCGAGGAGATGCAGATCGTGCTGGAGCGCCGCGGGCGCCAAGGGGAATAGCGACCTGGGACGCGCCACTGCCTCGGCGTACTGGATGATCAGGGTGGAGTCCATCAACACCTCGCCGTCGTCGCAGACGAGGGTCGGTGCCTTGACGACGGGATTGATCTTTTCGAACCCGGCGAAGTCGCGGAACACCGAGAGCGGCTGGTGCTCGAAGCGAAGTCCCAGCAAAGACAGCGAGATGGCGACCCGGCGGACGTACGGTGAGTCCAGCATGCCGATGAGCTTCATCGTTTTCCCCTGGAGGCTTGAGTCAATCGGTGCGCGCCGGGACACCCGTCTTTCCGTGCCGCCCCACGGTCGGGGCGGCGATTCGCTGCGGCCCGGAAATGCTTCAGCGGATCAAGGCGGATGATGCGCCAGCTCTGCACGCAACCGGTAGCTGCCGGAAGTCACCCGCCGGCCGGTGCAGGCCATGCTCATGCATAGGCAGGCTCCCGCAGCCACCGCTTCAACGCCTCGTCGTCCGCCGCCATCGGCTCGGCGCTGGCGGAACGTTGCAACATGGCGGCGAGGGCAGGAGGTACCGGGACGGCGCGATCGGCAAGCGGTTCCACCACGCTTTCGAATTTCGCCGGATGCGCGGTGGAAACGACGGCCCAGGGCGCGGTGTTGCCGGCGTCGCGCAGGCGGTCGAGCAGGTGCATGGCGGTGGCGGTGTGCGGGCAGAACACTTCGCCATATTCGCGTGCGTGCCGGGTGAGCGTGCGGCGAATGGTGGCGTCGTCCACGCTCATCGCCTGGGTCTGCGCGCGCAGTTCGTGGGCGTGCGGGAAGGTCCAGCGCAAGCGTTCGAAATTGCTGGGGGCACCGACATCCATGGCGTTGGCCAGGGTGGCGATGGCGTCGCGCGGACGGTAATCGGCGCCGCTGAAGAATTCGGGCAAGGTGGCGTTGGCGTTGCAGGCCAGGCAGACCTCGCCGACCGGCAGGCCGATCTCGCGCACCCACAGCGCCGCCAGCGCGTTGCCGAGATTGCCGGTGGGAATGATGAAGTTGAGCGGCGTGTGATGTTCGTTCCACCACGCCAGTGAAGCATGCGCGTAGTAGCTCATCTGCGGCAGCAGGCGGCCAAGGCTGATGCTGTTGGCGGAGCTGAGCGGGCGTTCGGCCTGCAGTTCGGCATCGTTGAGCGCGGCTTTCACCATGCGCTGGCAATCGTCGAAGCGGCCCTGCACGCGCAATGCCAGCACGTTGTCGCCGAAGCAGCCGAGCTGGTGCGCCTGGCGCGGCGAAACCAGGCCGTCCGGATACAGAATCACCACACGCACGTTCGGCTGGTGATGGAACGCGGCACCCACCGCGGCGCCGGTGTCGCCGGACGTGGCCACGAGGATGGTCAGCGGGCGTTCGTCCTTTCGCGGCAGGCGGCGCAGGCAGGCGGCGAGGAAGCGTGCGCCGACGTCCTTGAACGCAGCGGTGGGGCCGTGGAACAGCTCCAGCATGTGCGCGTCGCGATGCGGCAGCGGACGCAGCGGGGTGTCGAAGTCCAGTGCTTCCTTGCAGATCGCGGGGAGCGCCTGCGCGAGCGGGTCGCCGACGAAGAACGGCGCCAGCAAGGTGGCGGCGGTATCGGCCAGCGTGCCGCCTGGATCGAACGCGTCAGGCGAGAGCCGCGGCAGTGCTTCGGGCACGTACAGGCCGCCGTCCGGAGCCAGTCCGGCGGCAATGGCACCACTGATGCCCACGGCGGGACTGCGGCCGCGGGTGCTGAGGTAAAGCAGGGGTTCGGTCATGTCAGGCTTCGTCCGGCAAGGCATCAACAAGGGTGGCAGCAGGGCCGTCGACCGGGGCGACGAAGGTGTCGCTGTCCAGTCCGGCCTCGGCGAAAGCGGCGCGCATGGCGCTGGCCGCCGCATCGGCGTCGGCACGGCAGGCGTACCAGCCGAACACGCTGGGGCCGCCACCGGAGATGCTGGCGCCGAAGGCGTGATGATCCAGCGCTGCCTGTTTCACGCGGATGAAACCCGGCACCAGCGGGGCGCGGCGCGGTTCCACCAGCACGTCCTTCAGCCCTTCGCGCACCAGCGCGGCATCACCGCGGAAACAACCGGCCAGCAGCAGGGCGAGGTTGGCGCTTTGCGCCACGAATTCGCCGAGCGCGTAATTCCCCGCCAGTGCCGCGCGCGCCTTGCGCGTTTCCAGCACGCAGTGCGGATGCACCAGCGCGCAATGCCATGCAGGCGGCACGGGGATGCGCAGCAGGCGTTCGTGCGTGGCCAGCACCAGGCCGCCGAGCAGCATCGGGCCGAGGTTGTCGCCATGCCGGCTGCCGCTGGCCACGGCCTCGCCTTCCAGCGCAAAGCGGTACAGCGCCTCGCGCGACAACGGCTGTTCCAGCAAGGCATTGGCGGCCACCAGGGCGGCCACGCAGGACGCGGCCGAGCCGCCCATGCCGGAACCCAGCGCGATGCCCTTGTGCAGGGTCAGTTCGAAACCGAAAGGCAGGTCCAGCGCTTCGCGCATCGCCAGCAGGGCCGCGCCGGCGGTGTTCTTGTGCGGCTCCAGCGGCAGGTCGGCGACGCAGCCGCGGATGGCGGCGATGCGCACCTCCGGCTCGGCGAGGCGGCGCACTTCGGCGCGATCACCGGCCTCGACCATGCTGTGGCCGAGGATGTCGAAACCCACCGCCACGTTGCCCACGCTGGCGGGGGCGAAGGCGCGCGCCACATCGGTACGTGCGGCGGCCGCGGGAGCGGGAGTGGCCAGCACGGCGTCCACGGCTGGGCTGCTCATGCGTGCACCGCCAGCGATTCGGCGATGCGCAACATGTCGGCGAACACGCCGGCGGCGGTCACTTCCGGGCCTGCGCCGGGGCCTTGCACCAGCAGCGGGTTGTCGCGGTAGCGCTCGGTGCGGAACTGCACGATGTTGTCGGTCAGGCGCGTATGCGCAAAAGCGTGGCTGGATGGCAGCACCGCCAATCGCACGCGTGCGCGGCCGGCATGGTCGAGGCTGGCGACATGGCGCAATACGCCGCCGGCGGTGTGCGCGCTGGCCAGGCGCGCGGCCATCGGCGCATCGAGTTCATGCGCACGTTGCATGAAGGCATCCAGCGGCAGCGCGGCCAGCGCCGGCGGCACCAGGCTTTCCACTTCCACGTCCTCCAGCGACAGCGGCAGGCCCGCCTCGCGGGCCAGGATCACCAGCTTGCGCGCCACGTCGATGCCGGACAAGTCGGTACGCGGGTCCGGCTCGGTATAGCCCAGCGCATGCGCTTCGCGCAGCAGTGTGGAGAACGGCAGCTGGCCGTCGTGGCGGTTGTACAGCCATGCCAGCGTGCCGGAGAACATGCCTTCGATCGACAGCATGCGGTCGCCGGTGTCGAGCAGGTCACGCAGGGTCTGCACCACCGGCAGGCCGGCGCAGACCGTGGCCTCGTAGCGAAAGCGTGCGCCATGAGTGCAGGCGGCGCGGATCGCTCGCCACTGGGCCAGGTCGCCGCTGCCGGCCAGTTTGTTCGGCGTCACCACGTGGATGCCCGAAGCCAGCCAGTGCGGGTAATGCGCGGCCACCGCGGGATTGGCGCTGCAATCGACCAGCAGCGCATGGCGGCCTTCGTTGCCGCGCACGTGCGCGGCGAATTCGTCGAGGTCGCTGGGGCGCCAGGTCTGCGCGCTGTGGTGGCGTGCGTTGAGTTCCGGGTCGTCGCAATCCAGCCACATGCGTTTGCTGGCGACGACGCCACACAGGCGCAAGTCCAGCCCCGAATCGCGGGCCAACCGGGGTTGCGCCGCCCGGAGCTGTTCGAGCAACGCGCTGCCGACCCGGCCGGGGCCAACCACACCGACCGCAAGCGTGCGCTGGCGCGGGGTACGCGTGGGCAGCGCCAGGGCCGGCGGGAGCGGGTTCGGGTGTTCGGCGAGCGGTGAAGCGCAGATGTTCACAGTGACCTCCGGTAGAGGCCCCGTTTCGCTTGGCGGTGTCGGTGTGCGCCGGCCCGCCTCATCGAGGGCGGGGCCGTTGCGAGTGATGAAGCTAGTCGCGCACGGACACCCACCCGGAACCGGTCGTACCGGTGCCGGTGGTAATAATCGTGGCGATGATGGATGCCGTCGTGCCGCCCGCGAACAACGACGCGCGCCCGGTGGAAACCGGGGCGAAATGCGTGCGTGCGAGTGCGAAGAAGGGCGACATGGCTTTGGAGACTACGGGGCGGCTTGGGCGGCTGTCAATAGACTTTGTGGAATATGGGTGGGCGGTTGCCGCGTGTTTCGGTGCTGGACGTATGGATGTCCATATGAATGCCGACAGTCTTCTCCCTCTCCCCTCCGGGGAGAGGGTTGGGGTGAGGGTCGGCCTTGCGAGAGCCTTACCAACGAAGTGTTTTTGCGAGCACCCGCCCCTCACCTCGGTCCTCTCCCCAAAGGGAAGAGGAGGTAAAAGTTTCAGTGTGACAAGTCGATCGCGTAGACAGCGGTGCCGTCGCCGTTGTCCTTGATCTGGCGGATGTCGGTGAGGCCGTCGCCGCGGGCCACGTGCTGCTTGCCGCTGGCGGTGGTGAACAGCACCGGGCCGTGTGTCTTGATCTGGGCGAAATGCCACGAGCGGACGGGCAGGTGGTGCGCGCCGAGGTCGGGGTGGCGTTGCAGCCACTTGGCCACGATCTCGCGGGTGCCGTCCGGTGCGGCCAGCACGATGCTGCTGCCGTCGAGGCCGGGGAAGTGGCCGCCGCCGCTGGCGCGGTAGTTGTTGGTGACCACCACGAACGGCTGGTCCGGCTTGACCGGCTTGCCCTTCCATGTGAGCGAGACGATGCGCTGGCCCACCGGCTGGGTCACGTCGATGACGTAGTGCAGGCCGCCGCCCTGGATCTGGTCGAAGTTGAAGCCGGCGAAGTGCGTGTTGATCAATTCCTGCGGACCGGTTTTCGACGGATCGATGCGCTGGAAGCGTTCGGCCGATTTCTCCAGCCACGCTTTCACGCCGGCACCATCGGTTTTCACCGCGGCCAGGGTGTTCGGGTAGAAGTACAGGTCGGCGGCGCTGCGCAAGGTGAGCGGGCCGGGCTTCACGTCGGTGTAGTCGTCGGGGCCGCCGAAGCCGGTGCGGAACGCGGCGGCCGCGGCCAGCAGCGGTACGTGCGCCAGTTCCGGGTGCAGGCGCGGCAATTCGCGCCGCGCATAGTCGAGCTGGGCGGCGTTGACCGCGGCCAGCGCGGTCATGTCGCCCTCGTCGACGAAGTAACTGGACAGGCGCACGCGGCTGCTGCCGATCGGCGTGTTGACGTAGGCCACCGCGGACTTCTGCACATTGCTGATCAGCGGCGCGATCGACGGATCGGCTGGCACGCAGCTGCCGGCATCGCCGGGCTTGCTGCAGATCGGCCGCACTTCGCTGCGGGTCTGGCTCTTGTCGATCACCCAACGGCCATGCTCGCGGTCCAGCGCCAGCTTGATCACGCCCAGGTCCTTGCCGAAGAAGCCGCCCATCACCGCCGGTACGCCGCGCACGAAGCCCTTGCTGTCATCCACGTCCTTCATGTGCGCGAAGCGTGGGCCGGGGAAATCGGTGTGCATGTGGCCGAGCAGCAGCACGTCGATGCCAGGCACGCCGGCGAGGTACCAGCCGCCGTTCTCCATGGTCGACGTGTACGGCGCGGTGTCGAGGCCGCCGTGCAGGATGGCGATGACCAGGTCCGGGTGCTGCGCCTCGATCTGCGGCATGTATTTCTGCGCAGCCTCGACCACGCCGGTGGTGGTCACCTTGCCTTCCAGGTTGTGCTGGTCCCACTGCATGATCGGCGGTGGCGCGAAGCCGATGATGGCAATCTTCAACGGCACACTGAGCTCGCTGCCGTCCGGCGTATACGCGGCGATCTGGCGGTGGATCATCGTCCACGGCTTGAAGATCGGCTTGCCGTCGCGCGTGCTGACCACGTTGGACAGCACCAGCGGAAAGTGCGGGCCGGCGCAATGCTCGGCGGGCACGCCATCCACGTTCATCGGCGTGCCGGTGACCTGCGACAGGAACGGCAGGCCGTAGTTGAATTCGTGGTTGCCGATGGTGCCGCCGTCGTAACCCACCGCGTCCATCGCGCGGTACACCGCCAGTTCCTGGTGGCAGGTCACCGGCTTCACCTGGGCCTGGTAGTCGGCCAGCACGCTGCCCTGGATGGTGTCGCCGGCATCGAACAGGAAGGTGTTGGTGAACTCGGCGCGGGCGCGACGGATCAGCGTGACGGTGCGCTCGAAGCCCAGCGTCGGGTCGGCCTTCTGCTTGTAGTAGTCGTAGCTGAGGACGTTGGAGTGGATGTCGGTGGTTTCGAGAATCGCCACATCGGCCCGCGCGCCATCGGCCAGCTGTGCCGAATCGACATCGGGCCGGGTGGCCTGGCGGGCGCAGCCGGCGAGCAGCAGGGCGGCAGTGAGGGCGGCGAGACGGGTGAGACCTTGCGACATGACAGCTTCCGGCAGGATGGCGTGGGGGTGAAATCTGGCAGATCGGAGTGACGACACGATGTCGCGACACGGCCACTGCGATGGCGGCAAACCTTCTCGCCGCAGGCAAGGAGCGTAGCTCGCGCGGCAGCCGAAGTCGAAGCCCGAACGCGTGCGCGGCGGCGGGCACGGCCGTGCCAGGAGGGTCATGCCGACAGCCTGGCGCACGGAGCCGTTCCTGCGCGTCGATCCGGTCACGTGAATGGGGCCCAGACGCGCTGCGCCGGTGCCTGCCGAACCGCGCTCCGGCGCCGTGCAAACGCTCTAGAATGGCGGCCTCATCGATCATGACGCGCCGCGTACCACGGCCGTCGCTGCACAGGGGCGGCATACATGCAGGGCAACCCGTTTCGCGTTCCGCGACCGCGCGTGACGCTGGCCTGCGCGCTGGTGTTCTTCGCCGTCTGCGTGTGGCTCACTGCGTGGCGTGAACCGCTGCCGGAACAACGCGGCTTCGTATTCGCGCTGATGCTGTGCGTCAGCGGCGGGGTGCTGTTCGCCTCGGCGCGGCGTGCGTTCGCGCTGGTGTTCGGCGGCGGGCTGTTCCTGCTGTTGCGCGCGATCACGGTGATGAAGCAGGAGTATCTCGAATCGCCGCTGATGCCGGCCGACTTCGTCTACTACCTGCGCTCCAGCCTGTTCGAGACCTTGCGGCGCTATCCGCATATCTACAGCGTGGGGCTGGCCGTGCTGGTGGCAATCCCGCTGCTGCTGTGGCTGGCCTGGCGCGGCGACCGCCGCTTGTTCGCGCGCTGGCGCGGAGGGTTGCAGGCGATGCTGCGCGTGGGCGGCGTGGTGGTCTGCGCGGCGGCGTTCTGGGTCTGCCTGCTGCCCAATGGTCCGTTCGCCCAGGTGCATGCACGCGATACGTGGGACAAGATGTCCGACGACGCGGTGCTCACCGATTTCTTCGTCAACCTGCGCGATTCCAGCGTGCACCTGCCGCCGATGGCTGATGCTGCCACCGCCGAGCGCGACTGGCAGTCCACCGCCACGGCCGCCCAGGCCACGGTGCCGGCCAGCCAGTATCCGGACATCGTGCAGGTGCTGGAGGAAAGTACCTTCGATCCGGCGCCGTTCACGCATTGCAACGTACCGGCCTGCCATCCGGCGATGCTGCAACCCGACGCGCGCACCCGCGGCCACGGCTTCCTGCGCACGCACACCTTTGGTGGCGGCACCTGGGTCAGCGAGTTCGCCGCGCTCACCGGTTTGCCGCAGGACATCTTCGGCCCCGGCGGCATGTACGCGCCTTACGTGCTGGCGCCGCACATGCGCGACTCGCTGCCGCTGCTGCTGAAGCGGCTGGGTTACCTCACGGTGGCGATCTATCCCACCCACGGCGATTTCCTCAATGGCGAGGACGCGTACAAGGCCTACGGCATCGATCATTTCTACGGCGCGGATGCACTGGGCCTGGACGACTGGGAAGAGACCGACGCGCAGATGTTCACCGCGGCCAAGCGCGTCTACGACAAGCTGGAGACGTCGGGCTTGCGCAAGCCGGGGCAACCGGTGTTCGTGATGATCCTGACGATCAACGAGCACGGCCCGCACGACGACCCGATGTCCACCCTGCCCAAGCCGTTCCAGAACCTGCTGCAGGGTCTGCCGGCGGATGCGGCGCTGAATTTCGACACCTATCTTGCGCGCCTGCACGACTCGGACGTGGCGATGGCCGGGCTGGAACACGACTTCCTCGATCGCGCCCGGCCCACCGTGCTGGTGCACTTCGGCGACCACCAGCCCTCGTTCGACAGCCTGATGTCGACCTTGCCGCGCACGCTGCCGCCGGCGCTGGTGCCGTATCGCGATTACCTCACCTATTACATGATCAAGAGCAACGTGGCCGGGCCGCCGCTACCCGGCTACCCGATGCTCGACATCGCCTATCTGCCAGGCATGGTGCTGCAAGCCGCGGGCTTGCCGCTGGACCCGTATTTCGCCGCGCAGAAGGTGTTGCGCGAGCGTTGCGACGGGCGCTACGACGATTGCCCGGACAAGGCGCTGCTGGCGTCGTATCACGCGTGGATATTCGGGAAGTTGCACGTGTACGAGGAGTAGCGAGGCATTTGGCGCCCTCTCCCCGCCGGCGACCGAAGGGAGTCCCCTTGCGGGTGGAGGAGGGTTGGGGTGAGGGGCGGGTGCTCGCGCCAGACTTCATTTCCGTTTTTTTTTGCTCTTGTCGCAACTGACAGAGCAGGCGTCAAAAGCACCCCGCCCCAACCCTCTCCCCTGCATGCAGGGGAGGGAGTCATACGTTGCGTTCCCTTGAAGAGGATGGGCAAGCATGCGCTGCATGACCGCGAACGCACGCCGCAGACTGAAAGTCAGTCGATCGGGTGGGCCACGCCACCGATCCACGTCTCGCGCGCAACCAGCGCATCATCCAGCACCGCGAAATCCGCCCGGTAGCCGGCTGCGAGGCGTCCATGCGTGCGCCCGAGTCCAAGCCAGGCGGCGGGATAGGCACTGGCCATGCGCGAGGCTTCGGCCAGCGGCAGGCCGACCATCTCGACCAGGTTGCGTACGCCGGTGGCCATGTCCAGTGCGGAGCCGGCCAGTACGCCGGCCTCGCTCTGGCAGATGCCGTCGCGGGCGACGATGGTCTGGCCGTTGAGCGTGTAGGACGGATCGTCCGAGCCCACCGGCGGCATCGCGTCGGTGACCAGCACGCACTTGCCGCGCGCCTTGGCGGCGATGGCCACGCGCAAGCTGGCGGGGTGGACGTGATGGCCGTCGACGATCAGGCCGCACCAACTGTGCGGATCGTCCAGTGCAGCGCCGACCACGCCGGGTTCGCGACTGCCCAGCGGGGTCATCGCGTTGTACAGATGGGTGAAGCCGCAGATGCCGGCGTCGAGTGCGGCGCGGGTGGTGGCGTAGTCGGCGGCGGTGTGGCCGGCGACGACGATCACGCCGGCTTCGCTGAGCGTGCGGATGACCTCGGTCGACACCTGTTCCGGCGCCAGTGTCAGCATGATCCGGCCGCGATGTTTCGCCGCGAGCATCGCAAGATCGTCGGCATCGGGATGACGGAACAGGCGCGCGTCGTGGATGCCCTTGCGCGCGGGAGCGAGGAACGGACCTTCCAGGTGGATGCCGAGGATGCCAGGCACGCGCTGTTCGATCGCCGCGTCCACCGCATCCAGCGCGGCATGCATCTTCTCGGCCGTGTCGGTGATCAGGGTCGGCAGCAGTCCGGTGGTGCCGAAAGTGCGGTGCGCGGCGGCGATGCCGCGCAAGGTGTCCACCGTGGGTGCGTCGTTGAACAGCAGGCCGCCGCCGCCGTTGACCTGCACGTCGATGAAGCCGGGCAGCAGCAGGTGGCCGCCGAGGTCATGCGATGTCGCGCTGGCGACGCATGGGTCATCCTGCGCCACGATGGCGGCAATGCGCTCGCCTTCGACCAGCACGGCCAGTCCTTCGCGCGGGCCGTGGTCGCCGAGCACGCGGCCGTTGACGAGGGCAATCGTCGCAGCAGTTTCCATCACACCGTCTCCGTGACCTTGTTGAGATGCGGCGGCACATCCGGATCGTAGCCGCGTGCCAGCGACAGCGCACTGGCGGCGCGGTAGAAGCTTTGCACCGCCAGCAACGGGATGACGATGGGCGCGATGTTGGCCGGCAGCGGCAAGGTGTCGATGCCGCTGGCGCCAGGCGCGGCAACGAATACGCGCGCACCGCGTGCGCGGAACTCTTCGGCCACGGCCAGGGTGTTGTCCTGGGTGCCGTCGTCCTGCGCGAAGAACAGCAGCGGAAAGCCGTTGCCGACCAGTGCCATCGGGCCGTGTTTCACTTCCGCCGCGCTGAACGCTTCGGCATGCAGGCCGCAGGTTTCCTTGAGCTTCAGCGCCGCTTCCAGCGCGGCACCAAAGCCGTAGCCGCGGCCCACCACGAACAGGTTGGTCGCGTTGCGCAGGCCGTCGGCAAGCGCGCTCCAGTCACCGTTCCAGCCGCGGCGCAAGTCGTCGGGCAGGCGTGCAATCACGTCGTGCAGGGTGGCGTCGTCGCTCCAGTGCGCGACCAGTTGCAGCACGGCGGCCAGCGTGGCGAGGTAGCTCTTGGTGGCGGCCACGCTGCGCTCGGGTCCGGCGTGCAGCGGAATGAAGGTATCGGCCAGCGCGGCCAGCGGCGAATCTTCCACGTTGACCAGCGCCAGCACCTGCGCGCCGGCGTCCTTGGCGGCCTGCGCGCTGCGCAGCAGGTCGGGACTCTTGCCCGACTGTGAGATGGCGATGAACAGCGCGCCGTCCAGCTTCAGGTCGGCGTCGTAGATCGACGAGATCGACGGCGACGCCGAGGCGGTGACCAGGCCCAACCGCGTCTCGAACACGTACTTGGCGTAGGCGGCGGCGTGGTCGGAACTGCCGCGTGCGCAGGTGACGATGAAGCGCGGCGGCTGCGTGCGCAGCCGCTGGCCGAGTGCGGCCAGCGTGTCGGCGTTGCGGGCAAGCTGGCGCTCGACCACGGCGGCGGTTTCCTCCGCCTCGCGGTACATCAGGGTGTCGCTGGGGGACTTCATGGGGACTCCGGGAAGGTCGGCGGCACGCCAGACGTGGCGTGCCCGAATAGCGCGGCTTCCTCTCCCCTTCGGGGAGAGGATTGAGGTGAGGGGTGGGTGCTCGTAGCAGCGTCGCCAGTGAGAATCTCGAAAAACCTTCGTCGCCCCAGCGAAAGCTGGGGCCCAGTGCCTTCAAAGCATTGAAAAGCAAAGGCGCTGGATTCCTGCTTGACCAGCCCTTCGGCTGTTGAGAGCCGCAGGAATGACGAGCAAGATGGGGTTTTCCGAGGCTCCCGAAGGGGAGCGGGAGAAAGGCGGTGGGCGGAGCTCAGCCCTGCCGCGGCGGCGCGGTAGATCCGCGTACCACCAGTTCGGGCATGAAGCCCTCGTTGGCGTCGCCGGCTTCCGGCTGCTGCAGGCTGCGCATCAGGCGCAGCGCGGCGTGGCGGCCGACTTCCTCGGTCGACTGCCGCGCGGTGGTCAGTGCCGGCCATGCCTGCTTGGAGAACGGGCTGTCCTCGAAGCCGGCGATCGACAGATCCCACGGCACGTCCAGCCCGGTCGAGCGCGCGGCGGCCAGCACGCCGGCGGCAATCTCGTCGTTGCTGCCGAAGATCGCGGTGGGGCGTTCCTTGTCCTTCAGCGCCAGCAATTTGCGGGCGCCGCGGAAACCGTCGTCGAAGGCGTAGCGACCCGGCAGCACCAGTTTCTTGTTCAGCGCGATGCCGTAGTCCTTCAGTGCATCCGCGTAGCCCTGGTAGCGCTCCGGGCTGGAACGATGGTGCGGCTCGCCCCACAGGAAACCGATGCGCGTGTGGCCGAGCTGGATCAGGTGTTCGGTGATCGCGTAGGCCGCATGGCGGTCGTCGATGAAGACGCAGGGCGAGCCGTCGCGCGGGTCCTCGCGCGAGGAGATGATGCGCACGAAGGTGACGTCGTTGGCCTTCAGCGTGGCGATCAGTCCGGCCTGTTCCGACATCGGTGGCGCCAGCACCAGCCCGGCCAGGCGCGCGCGCTTGACCAGCGACACCAGTTCCTCGGCCAGCTTCGGCGAGCTGGAATCGCAAGGATGGATCTGCAGGCCGAAGCCGCGTTCGCGGCAGGCCGACAGCACGCCGTTCTGCATGTCGATCACGTAGTGCGCGTTCGGGTTGTCGTAGACCAGCCCGATCGCGAACGAATGCGTGCTGCGCAGGCTGCGCGCCGACGGATCGGGGCGATAGCCGAGTTGCGCGATCGCCCGCTCCACCTTCTCGCGCGTTTCGCTGCGCACCGCCGGCTCGTGATTGATCACCCGCGACACGGTTTTCAGCGAGACGCCGGCGTGACGGGCGACGTCCTTGATGGTGGGGCTGCGCAACGAGGGGCACTCCTGTGATCCGGATGGACATGGTAGCCCAGCCCCGAGGTTCAAAGGTGCAGGGTTCAAATGTGGAGGAACGGCAGGCGGCTCGCGGCATGGCGATCCATCAGCCCACGTGCTCGCCCACGGCGTGTCCGCGCATGCCGTAGTACAGGATGTACAGGTAGCACGGCACGATCACCACCAGGAACGCCAGCTGGAAATCGATGTGTTCCTTCAGGTGCACGAACACCTGTGGAATCAGCGCGCCACCCACGATGCCCATGATCAGCAGGGCCGAGCCGAATTCGGTGTGGCTGCCCAGGCCCTTGATCGCCAGCGGGAAGATCGCCGGCCACATCATCGCGTTGGCAAAGCCCAGCGCGGCGACGAAGGCGATCGAGGCGTAACCGTGGGTGACGTAGGCACCGATGGCGAACAGCACGCCCATCACCGCCGACACCGCCAGGTAACGCTGCTGCGAGATGAAACGCGGGATCAGGGCCAGGCCCACCACGTAGCCGGCCAGCATCGCGAACATGGTGAACGCGGTGAAATGCTTGGTCGCGTCCAGCGGCAAGCCCAGCGCCAGGCCGTAGATACCGATGGCGTCGCCGGCCATCACTTCCACGCCCACGTAAAGGAACAGGCACAGCACGCCCAGCCACAGGTGCGGGAAGCTGAAGATGCTGCCGCCCTTGTGGCCGATCTGGCCCTCGCTGTTGGCGCCGGTCGGCTTGATCTCCGGCAGCGAGGAGCGCACCACCCAGATCGCCAGCAGCACCAGCAGCGCGGCCATGATCATGTACGGCCAGTAGACCCGCGAGGCGAAATGGTTGAGCAGTTCGGTGGCGGCGGCGGGACTGGGTGCGGCCTTGACCTGCTGCGCCAATGCATCGATGCCGTGCAGCACCAGTGCGCCGAACACGAACGGGGCGAGGAAGCCGGCCAGCTTGTTGCAGATGCCCATGAAGGCCACGCGCTGGGCCGCGCTGTCGATCGGCCCGAGAATGCTGATGTACGGATTCGATGCCGTCTGCAGCAGCGACAGGCCGGCGCCGATCACGAACAGGCCGACCAGCGCACCGTGGTAGTTGCGCATGTCGATGAACTGGCCGAACAGCACCGAACCGATGGCCATCACGAACAGGCCCAGCGCCATGCCTTTCTTCATGCCGGTGCGCTTGAGCACGGCCGCCGACGGCAGCGCCAGCACGAAATACGACACGTAGAACGCAAACGGCACCAGGAAGGCGCTGACATCGTCGAGGTTGAAGGCCAGCTTCACGAAGATGGTCAGTGGACCGTTGAGCCAGGTGACGAAGCCGAAGATGAAGAACAGCACGCCGATGATGATCATCGGCAACAGGTTCGACGTGCGTGACTCGTCGGTGGCAAGCGGAATGGACGACATGAACGTTTCCCCGTGATGAACACCGATAACGCCCGCCATGGACGCCATCGCTCCGGCGGCCTTTATTGACCGCAATGCGCAACGTTGTCAATTGATGCCATGACTTTGGTCATGCTGCAAGCGCATCCGCTGCCTGGGGCAGCCGGCCGTGATGGCGCGGCGCAACACCCCGAAGCTCGCGGCTTGAGCGGCCCGTGATGCCTGCTGCATAAGGATCGACGGGCATTTTTCGAAACGCCGTGGCGGTCGACGAGTCTACCGTTCCGCAACGCACAAGCGTTATGACGAATGGTTGCGAAAAAGAAGTTGACACCGTTGTCATCCATGGCCAGACTCCGGCATCGAATGGGGGTCGCGTGCAGACAACGGCGACGCGACGGGACAATCGAGGAGGAACGCGTGGCCCAGGCTGTCAATCACAGCGATGCGCAGACGGTACCGGCAACGGAACCCGCCTTTCTTGCCGCCGACGTCGGCGGCACCCATGCGCGCATTGGCCTGGTCAGTCCGCATCCGGATGGCCGCCGCCCGGTGACCATGCTCGAGTACCGCCGCTACGCCTGCGCCGAATGGCCGAGCCTGACCGCGGTGCTGCAGGATTTCGTCAGTCAGGTTGGCGTGGGCCATGTCAGCCGTTGCGCAGTGGCCAGTGCCGGCTACGTGCTGGACGACGCCATCGTCAACGACAACCTGCCATGGCGCGTGTCCATCCGCGACATACGCGACAGCCTGGGCATCGAGCGGCTCGCCGTCATCAACGATTTCGAGGCGGTGGCCTATGCCACCCAGTTCCTCGCCCAGGCCGACACCACGCCGATCATCGAGACCCGCGCGCTGCCGGTTGATGGGCCGGTGCTGGTGATGGGGCCGGGTACCGGGCTGGGTTCGGCGGTGCTGCTGCCGGGTCAGCCGCACGCCACCGTGCTGGCCACTGAGGCCGGGCAGATCGCGCTGGCGCCGGGCAACGAGCGCGAGATCGAGATCCTGCGCCTGTTCTCCCGCGACCGCTCGTACGTGTCGTTCGAACACGCGCTGTCCGGGCCGGGTTTGCTCAATCTCTATCGTGCGATCTGCACCTTGCGGCACGTGCCGGCCACGCTGGCACGGCCGGCCGACGTCACCGCCGCGGCATTGGCCGGCGGCGACGAAGCCGCCGTCGAGGCGCTGGACGTGTTCTGCGGGCTGCTTGGCAGCTTCGTGGGCGACCTGGTGTTGCTGTACGGCGCGCGCGGCGGGGTATTCCTCGCCGGCGGCATCCTGCCGCAAATCCGCGAGCTGCTGCTGCAGAGCCGCTTCGCCGAACGTTTCTTCAACAAGGGCGTGATGCGCCCTTACCTGGAACAGATACCAGTACGACTGATGGAGCACGGCCAGCTCGGGGTGATCGGCGCCGCGGGCCTGTATCTGGAGGGTCAACCTCCGGAAGGCCAGCCCATGGAAGGCCAGATTGCCCACGACGGGCACGCCGAGCGGACGTGACAAGCACGCGTGAATCAGCACTTAGCAATGAACCGGGCGCAAGCCCAGATCGCCACACAGCACGGATGGTTGTGAGTAGCCGCCGCTGCTGACTTAGCCTCTGAGGGGAGGACACCATGTCATATCGCAAGAGTCTGTTGGCCGCGAGCATCGTCGCCGGCCTGTGTCTGTCGGGGGCGCTCAATGCGCAGGACAGCAACCCGACTTCCGACAATTCCAGCACCAGTACCGCGCAGCAGCAGAAGGACAAGATCAAGCAACTGGCGGCGGTTACCGTCGTTGGTATCCGCGGCAGCGAAGAGCTGTCGCTCGATACCAAGCGGGCTGCCAATTCGCACGTTGAAGTAGTGTCTGCCGAAGACATCGGCAAGCTGCCGGCCAAGAACGTGGCCGATACGCTGGCGCAGTTGCCTGGCGTCAACATCAGCTCGTCCAGCGCAAGCGAAGGCGCCTTTGACGAGGCTGATCGTGTCAGTTTGCGCGGTACCAATCCGAGCATGACCCAGACGCTGATCAACGGTCACAGTGTCGGCACGGGCGACTGGTTCGTGTTGAGCCAGGTGCAAACGGTAGGCCGCAGCGTCAGCTACAGCCTGCTGCCGTCGGAAATCGTCAGTCAGGTGGTGGTACACAAGACGTCCGAGGCACGCCTGGTCGAAGGTGGCAGCGCCGGCACGGTGGACATCCTTACGCGCAAGCCGCTGGATTACGCCAAGCCGTTCACTGGCTCGGTGTCTCTGGGTGGCGTTTACTCCACGCTTCCCGGCAAGACCGAGCCGCAGTTCAGCGGATTGGTCAACTGGAAGAACGACGACAACACGTTCGGCGTATTGCTGGAGGGCTTCTACGAGAAGCGCGCTCTGCAGCGCGATGGCCAGGAAGTGGTGGGCGGCTATCTGCCGACCACGCTGGATGGTCGCACGGTGTATTACCCGAACGAAATCGGCAACGCCTTGTTCCAGCAGAAGCGCACCCGCAAGGGTGGCTCCATCGATATCGAATGGAAGCCGGCCGACAACCTGACACTGGACCTGAACGGCTTCTACTCCAAGCTGCAGGCCGACAACATCAACACCAACTACATGTTGTGGACGAGCAACGTGCTCGGCGCAGGCGGTTCGATCATGCCTGGCTACTCGTTGAACGGTAATGTGATCAGCAAGGCGAATCTTGCGCCGGGGACTTCCACGGCCTACGGCATCTACGACCAGATATCCCGCCCGGGTGCATATTCGAAGACCAGCTACGTCAGCCTGAGTGCCGACTGGAATGTCTCTGACACGCTGAGCTTCAAGGGCGAGGCTGGCACCACCAATGGTACCGGCGAGAGCCCGCACCAGAATGTACTCGAGCTTGGCGAGAACGTGGGTGGCAGTGGCAGCTGGAACATGAACGGTCTTGGCTCGCCGATCGACTGGTCCGAAGGCGCCAACAACACCACACCCGCGGGCATGGCGCCTTCCTTCGGCTGGATCTTCGGCGAACAGGACATCCATGTGAAGGACAAGGAGAACTGGTTCAAAGTCGATGGCGAGCAGGATTTCGACGGAACGCTGTCCTCGCTGCAATTCGGTATTCGCTATGCCGACCATACCCGGCAGAGCCTGGAAGACATTGCCCAGGGTCCGCTGGCAGGCTGGACCGATCCGGCCAACTTCCCGACTTCTTATTCCAGCTATCCGGGTGATTTCGGCAGCCAGTTGGGAGCGTCGGTACCGAACAACGTGTGGATGTATTCGCCGGCGCAGTTGGCCGCGTTCGATGCAAAGTGGGCCAATCGTGACCCGGTCACGCGCTTCTACTGGAATGACATCTACAGCGTGAAGGAAAAAGACAGCGCTGCGTACTTCCAGGTGAACTTCGAGGGCGATCGCTGGGGCGGCAACATCGGTGCGCGCTGGGTACACACCGGCGAAACCATCAACGATGCCACCACCAGTCCCGATCCGGCGGCCAGTTCCTCGAATGGCCCGATCACCACTTCGGCGTTTGGTCCTTACTACTGGAACACCATCAAGCGCTCGTACAGCAAGCTTCTGCCCAGTGCGAACATCAAGTTCAACCTGACGGAGGACCTGCTGTTCCGCTTTGCCGCTTCGCAGACGCTGACTCGACCGGATTATTCCGCGATGGCCGGCTCGGTGTCGCTGGATGACCTGACTCATACCGGTACGGGCGGCAACCCGTTGATCAAGCCGCTGATCTCGACCAATTTCGACAGCTCGCTGGAGTGGTATTTCATGCCGCGTGGCCTGCTGTCGGCCAGCGTGTACGAGATGTCGTTGAAGGACTACGTCGATTTCGCGGACGTGAAGCGTACCTACAAGGACATCCAGGCCAGCACCACCGCCGGGCATGACGTGTTTGCCACCTACACCGTCGAAGTGCCAAGCAACGTCAATGGCAATGTGCGGGGCGTGGAGCTGAATTACATCCAGCCGATTGGCGATAACTTCGGCGTATCAGCCAACTACACGTTCGCCAGCGCCCACGCCGATGGCAACCAGCCGCTGGAAGGTACTTCGAAGAACACGGGTAACGTTTCGGCCTTCTTCGAGAACAGCAAGTTCAATGCGCGTGTCAGCTACACCTATC
This sequence comes from Rhodanobacter glycinis, assembly GCF_900114325.1. Taxonomy (GTDB): domain Bacteria; phylum Pseudomonadota; class Gammaproteobacteria; order Xanthomonadales; family Rhodanobacteraceae; genus Rhodanobacter_A; species Rhodanobacter_A glycinis. The sequence continues at coordinate 324,875 of NZ_FOSR01000002.1, read as the reverse complement.
GCTCGTCGTTCTATGCCACCGTCAGCCACGGTTCGCAGTATTACCAGCAGGGTGTCGGCAACTTGTCGATGTCGCTGGGCTACACGATCAACAAGTGGGCATCGCTGTCGTTCGATGCGATGAATCTCAACAACCCGACGACGAAGTACTACTACAAGGATCCGGCATTCGGCAGTCAGCCGTATGCGTTCTACACGAATGGTCGGCAGTACTACCTGAACCTGCACTTCAAGTTCTGATCCATCGCTGCATCATTGCGGGCCAGGGACGGCCCGCCTTCTCTCCCCGAACGGGCCCCTTAGCTGTTTCCGGGCCCGTTTTTTTCTTCTGCATGGCCATGTCATGCATGGCATGCTGGACTGCCCGCGCCGGAGACCGCCGATGACCTTCCGCCCATTGCTCGCCGCCTGCGCTTTCCTGCTATTTGGCGCGTTGCAGCCGTCGCATGCCGCACCGGTGATGGCGTCACCATCGCTGATTCCGCTGCCGGCACAGATGACGATGGCCGACGGTCGCTTCCACGTCGATGCGCACACGCCGATCGTGCTGGACGACCACTCCGCTTCGACACGACAGACGGCGGCGTGGCTCACCGACGTGCTGGCGCGCACGCGCGGGCTGCATTTGCATGTGGTGCACGGTGCCGCGACAGCGCATGCCATCGTGCTGAAGCTCGATCCGCACGCGCCGGTGGCGCAGCATGCAGGCTATGCGCTGGACGTCACCGCGCAAGGCATCCGCATCACCGCGCGCGACGACACCGGCCTGTTCTACGGCGCGGTCACGCTTTACCAGTTGCTGACCCCGAATGCGGCACAAGGCGCGGTGGATGTGCCGGCGCTGCATATCCGCGACTGGCCGCGCTTCGCCTGGCGTGGCCTGATGCTGGATTCCGCGCGGCACTTCCAGAGCGTGGCTGACATCAAGCGTCTGCTCGACCAGATGGCGCAGCACAAGCTCGATGTATTCCACTGGCACCTCACCGACGACCAGGGCTGGCGCATCCAGATCAAGCGCTATCCCGAACTGACGAAGATCGGTGCCTGGCGCACGCCACCCGACGCCGGCCATGACGGCGAGCCGAAGCGTTACGGCGGTTTCTATACGCAGGCGCAGATCCGCCAGGTGGTGGCCTACGCCGCCGCGCGCCACATCACCATCGTGCCGGAGCTGGACATGCCCGGCCACGCGCAGGCCGCCGTGGCCTCGTATCCGCAACTGGGCGTCACCGGCAAGCGGCCGCAGGTGTCGACGCTCTGGGGCGTCAATCCGTACCTGTACAACGTGGACGATTCCACCTTCACCTTCATCGACAACGTGCTCGACGAGGTGATGGCGCTGTTCCCGTCGAAGTACATCCACGTCGGCGGCGACGAGGCGATCAAGGACCAGTGGAAGGCTTCGCCTGCGGTACAGGCGAAGATGCACGCGCTGGGCATCAAGAACGAGGATGCGCTGCAGGGCTGGTTCATCGGTCGCGTCGGCAAATACCTCGCCGCTCATGGGCGCAAGCTGATCGGCTGGGACGAAATTCTGGAAGGCAACAACGTGCCGGCCGATGCCACGGTGATGTCGTGGCGCGGCACGGATGGCGCGATCACGGCCGCGAAAGCCGGCCATGACGTGGTGTTGTCGCCCTCGCCGCAACTGTATTTCGACGGCGTGCAAAGCGATCACGCCGACGAATATGCTGGCCGCATCCCGGTGCAAACGCTGCAGAGCGTGTACGCCTTCGAGCCGGTGCCGAAGGTGCTGACGCCGGCGCAGGCCAGCCACGTGCTCGGCGCGCAGGCCAACGTGTGGACCGAGCACATGCCGGCCATGGCGCACGTGGAACACGCGGTGTTCCCGCGGCTGGATGCCTTGAGCGAGGTGGACTGGTCGCCGGCTTCCGCGCGCAACTGGAACGGTTTCCTGGCGCGGCTTCCGGCCCAATTCGCGCGCTATCGTGCGCAGCACATCAACGTGGCCGACAGCGCGTTTGCGCCGGTCATCGCGGTGGACCGCAACACGGCACTCGCGAGCGGGACGGCCACCGTCACCTTGTCCGATCAGACCGATTTCGGCGCGTTGCGCTACACCGTGGATGGCCGGGCGCCGACGCTGGCGTCGCCGCTGTACCGTGCGCCTTTCACCGCGAAACTGCCGCTGACGGTGCATGCCGCCACCTTCGCGCCTGACGGCAGCGAACTGGCCGCGCCGCGCGAGCGAATCATCGATCGCACGCATTTGCTCAGCCGCATCGGCAACACCATGCCCAACTGCCCCGGCAGCGATTTCCGCCTGCGCGTGCAGACGATGCCCGACGCCACCTCGACGCAACCGGTATACGGCATCAACGTGTTCGACAGTTGCCAGATGTTCCCGTCCACACGGATGGATGGCGTGACCGCGATCCATGTGGATGGCGTGCGACTGGAACGCAATTTCGCGCTGGCGCACGATCAGAAGCTGGTGGTGTCGCGCCCGCACACCACGCCGTTTGGCGAGCTGGTGGTCCATGCCGATAGTTGCAAGGGCGCCGTGCTGGCCTCGATGCCGTTGCCCGACCCGGCGCACAGTGCGCGTACGTTCCCGCTCACCGCGAAGCTGCCTGCGCAAACCGGTAATCACGCGCTGTGCCTGATCTACACCGCGCCGATCAGTGGGCCCATCTACGCGCTAGGCCGCGTGTCACTGGTGGCCACCAGGCCCTGACGGGATGCCGTGTCATCGCCGGCCATCTGGCCGGCGACGGATGCGCGTACTTCCGGGCGGTGCGTGGCTGCCGTGCGGGTTATGCTGGTCGCCATTCGTGCATGAGTCGCCCCTATGCCTCCCGAAAAGCCGATGGTCCCGTGCGTCCAGGTCATCGCCCATCGTGGCGCCAGCGCGTTGCGGCCGGAACACACGCTGGCGGCGTACATGCAGGCGATTCGCGATGGTGCGGACTGGGTCGAGCCGGACCTGGTGATGACCCGCGACGGCGTGCTGGTGGCGCGCCACGAGAACGCCATCGGCGGCACTACCGACGTGGCGGCGCATCCAGAGTTCGCCACGCGCCGGACCTGCAAATCGATCGATGGCGTCATGGTCGACGACTGGTTCGTCGAAGATTTCACGCTGGCGGAACTGAAAACGCTGCGTGCGCGCGAACGTCTGCCGGCACTGCGTGGCACGCGTTTCGATGGCCAGTTCGCGATTCCAACCTTCACGGAAATCGTCGAGCTGGTAGCCAGGGAATCAGCGGTACGCGGGCGGCGCATCGGCCTCATTCCCGAGATCAAGCACGGCACCTATTTCCAGGGAATCGGCTTGCCGATGGAAGACGTGCTGCTCGATGCACTGGCCGCGCACGGCTATACGCGCATCGCGCCGGTGGAGATCCAGTCGTTCGAGATCGGCAACCTGCGCTATCTGCGCGAACGCCTGGGTGCGCAACATGCCAACGTGCGCCTGTTGCAATTGATCGACGCGGCGGACATGCAACCGTTTGATGCGGTGGCTGCCGGTGGTGCGCAGCGTTACGCCGACATGGTCACGCCCGCCGGCTTGCGTGACATTGCCGGTTATGCCGATGCGATCGGGCCGAGCACGCGTGCCGTCATCCCGCTGGATCCGGGCGGCCGCCTGATGCCGCCCACCACGCTGGTGCGCGATGCACATGCCGCCGGGCTGGAAGTCCACGTATGGACGTTCCGCCCGGAGCAGCAGTTCATGGCGCGTGATTTCTGGTGCGACGACGATCCGGCCACGCGCAATGCGGCGGGCAGCATCGCCGAGATCCGTGCCTATCTCGATGCCGGCATCGATGCCTTCTTCAGCGACGACCCGGGCCTGGGGCGTATGGCGGTGGATGGCGGCTGAGGTCGCACGACGGCGGTGGCTTCGCGGCAGCCATGGCACCCGCACTGCCGCTAAGATCGGATCAACTGTCCACCCGGAACATCGCATGTCCAGCCCGTCGCCCGTCGTTCGCACGGGGTCGCCATCGACCCGGTTTGCCGTGCCGGTGGCGTTGGCGGCGTTGGGTGCGATCCTTGGTGCGATGCTGGCGTCGTCGCAGGCCATCGATGGCTGGCACTGGCTGCATTGGATGTGCAAGCCGCTGGCCACGGTACTGATCGTGGTGATGGCGTGGCGCGCGTCGCCACCCGTTTCGGGCCGCTACCGTCGGCACATGCTGATCGGCCTGGTGGCTTGCCTGGGCGGCGATATCTGCCTGATGTTGCCGGGCGATCTGTTCGTGCCGGGACTGGTGTGTTTCCTGATCGCGCATCTCCATTTCATTACGGCATTCACCAGTGACGTGCGTTTTGCCGCGCGGCCGTGGCCGTGGATCGGCTGCCTGGCCGTCGGCGGCTTGGTCGCGTGGCAGTTGTGGCCGGCGCTGGCGCCGACGTTACGGGTGCCGGTACTGATCTATGTGGCGGTGCTGGCGAGCATGGCCGGGCAGGCGTTGGGTCGCGCCCGCTGGCTGGGCATGCGGGGTGATCCATGTGCTGCATCGGCGCGGTGGGCCGCGATGGGCGGCCTGTTGTTCATGCTGAGCGATGCCCTGCTGGCCTGGAGCCGTTTCCGCGGTGGCGTGCCATGGCCTGCGCTGTGGGTGTTGGCGACGTATTATGCGGCGTTGTGGCTGCTGGCCCGGTCGGTGGATCGTACGGCGGGCACGGGCAGGCAGGCGGAGCCGAGATGATCACACCCGAACGCATCATGGCCTGGGCGATCCCGGGTTTCTTCGTGCTGATCGCGATCGAGTTCGCGGTGGCGCGATGGCGCGGCCGCGGCGACACGTATCGCGGCAATGATGCGATCAACAGCCTTGGCCTGGGCATGCTGTCGCAGGTCGTCGGCATCTTCACCAAGGTCTTCGGCATCGGTGTGTATGCGTGGTGCGCGCGCCATCTGGCACCATGGCAGCTGCCGGCCGACAGCGTGTGGGTATGGGTCAGCGGCCTGCTGTTGTACGACCTGCTCTACTACGTTTTCCATCGTGCCAGCCATCGGGTGGCGGTGTTCTGGGCGGCGCACGTGGTGCACCACCAGAGCGAGCGCTACAACCTCACCACGGCGCTGCGCCAGACCGGTACCGGTTTCCTGCTGACTTGGGTGTTCTACCTGCCGATGGCTTTGCTCGGCTGGCCGGTGCAGGTGTTCGCGGTGATTGCGCTGATCGACCTGCTGTACCAGTTCTGGGTGCACACCGAGCAGGTGGGCAAGCTGGGCTGGTTCGACCGCGTGTTCTGCTCGCCGTCGAACCATCGCGCGCATCACGCGGTGAACGAGCGCTACCTGGACCGCAACTACGGCGGCATCCTTATCGTGTGGGATCGTCTGTTCGGCACCTTCATCGAGGAAGACGACACCGATCCACCGGTGTACGGCACGCGTTCGCCGCTGCAAAGCTGGAACCCGTTATGGGCGAACGCCGAGGTGTACTGGGCGCTGGCGAAGGATGCCGCGCACGCGAAACGCTGGCGCGACAAGCTGCAGGTGTGGCTGCGTCCACCGGGCTGGCGTCCGGCCGACGTGGCTGAGCGTTTCCCCAAGCCGGCATTCGACATCGCGCATGCCGCGTTCGACCCGCCGCTGTCGCGCATGCTGCGCGCGTATTGCCTGCTCCAGTTCGCGTTGCTGCTGCTGATGGGCATGCACTTCCTGGGGCTGGCGCCAAAACTGGCGTGGCCGATGGCGCTGGCTTATGCGTTGTGGCTGGTGTTCGGCCTGTATGTGCTGGGTGCGTTGCTGGAAGGTCGGCGTAGTGCACTATGGCTGGAAGCGTTGCGCGTGCTGGCCGCCGCGGTGGTGCCGCTGGCCAGCGGGCGCTGGTTCGGCGTGGCCCATCTGGATGAGCGCATTGGCGTGGCCATGCTGGTGGTGTTCGGCTTCAGCGCACTGGCGTTGCCATGGCTGGGCGGACGCGGCTGGTTGCATGCGCCGCCGCCTTCGTCATCGCAAGGTGCGTTGCCGGGCTGATTTCGCGTTCCCCAACCCACGCATGCAGAAGCCCGCTGGTGGGCGATGCCTTGCGTTGCATGCCCGAGAGGCCTGGCGCATCGCCCGCAAGCGAGCTTCCGCGGTGGCAATGAAAACTGCCTCGGTCGGGATTTCACGCGCAGCATCACGTCGTGCATGCGTAGGCGACGGTCCAGGCGCAGGTCACCCACGAATCGATGGCGACACCGCGCCCGTCACGGCGACGATGGATCTTTTTTGCGCGACGCGATGCTTGTCGCGAACATCTGCATGGGTGCACCGCAGCATGGTCTTTGAGCGGCCGGTTCGGAATATCGGCGCGCATTCGTTATGCTCGGCGTTTGTTTTTGCGGGGAGAAGCCTATGACTTTCCTGAGCCGGGCGTTGCGCCACAAGTCCGTCGAGCAGTTGCAATCGGAGGCTGGCCAACGCGGTGACTTCAGGCGCGTACTGGGCTTGTGGCAGCTTACCGCCATCGGTATCGGCGCGATCATCGGCGTCGGCGTGTTCGTGCTGGCCGGCCAGCAGGCCGCGGCCAACGCGGGCCCCGCGGTGGTGCTGTCGTTCCTGATCGCCGGTGTCGGCAGTGCCTGCGCGGCGCTGTCCTATGCGGAATTTTCGGGAATGATCCCGGTCACCGGCAGCGCCTATACCTATGGGTATGCGGTGTTGGGCGAACTGGTGGCATGGATCATCGGCTGGGATCTGCTGCTGGAGTACGCCTTGATCGTGGCGGTGGTGGCGATCGGCTGGTCCGGCTACGTGCAGGCCTTGCTGTTGCAGCTCACCGGACTTTCGCTGCCCGCATGGGCACAAGGTGCGCCGGGTTCGGGCGACGGCCACGTGTTCAACGTGATCGCTGCGGGCATTTCGTTGCTGATCGCGTGGATGCTGACGGTGAAAACCGAATGGGGCGCGCGTGCGAATACCGCGATCGTGGCGATCAAGGTGATCGGCGTGGTCCTGGTGATCGGCGTCGGCGCGTTCTATGTCGACACGGCCAACTGGCACCCGTTCATTCCCGCCGCGACCAGCGGTGCGGATGGCGAAACGCATTTCGGCTGGAGCGGCGTGCTGACCGCTTCCAGCGTGGTGTTCTTCGCGGTATTCGGTTACGACACGCTGACCACGGCCGCCGAGGAATCGCGCAATCCGCAGCGCGACCTGCCGCGCGCCGTGCTGCTGTCGCTGGTGGTGTCGATGGTGCTGTACCTGGCGGTGTCGATGGTGCTCACCGGCATGGTGCCGTATCCCGAATTGAACAGCCCGGCCCCGGTGGATGCGGCGTTCAAGGCGCTGCACCTCAACTGGGTGCGTGGCGTGATCAATGTCGCGGCGATTGCCGGCATCACCAGCGTGCTGTTCGCTTTCATGCTGGGTGCGGCGCGCATCTGGTTCGCATTGGCACGCGATGGCCTGCTGCCGACATGGTTCGCCAAGATCCATCCGAAGTACGGCACGCCGCATCGGCCGACCATGATCCTCGGTGTGTTCATCGCGGTGGTCGCCGGCCTGCTGCCGATCGGCGAGGTGGCCGAGCTGGTCAACATCGGCACGCTGTCGGCCTTCATCGTGATCTGCACGGCGGTGTTGATCCTGCGTGTGCGCAAGCCGCAGATCAAGCGCGCCTTCCGCACCCCGGCCATCTGGATCATCTCGCCGCTGGGCGTGCTGTTCTCGCTGCTGCTGATCTTCGGCGTGCCGTGGATGGGCGTTCATGGCTGGCACCGCATCGGCGGCCTGCCGGCGATCACCTTCGAGCGCTTCGTGATCTGGATGGTGCTGGGTTGCGTGATCTACTTCTGCTACGGCATACGGCACAGCAAGGTGGATGATTGATAGCGTCCAGTTCGTTTGCATGCCTGTAGCAAGCATGCGTCGAACGCACGCCAAACGCCCCGAGGTGTCCACTCACTCGGGGCGTTTAGCGTATGGAAAGCCTCCGGGCATCGTGTCGTTGAGCCGAAGGTCCGGAGCCGGCGCTTCTGGTAACGGTTGTCCGAATCCGCGTGTTGGAGGTGCGGAACGATTGTGGTGGGCATCGGGCTTCGCCGGGTCTGCCGTCTTCTGCGTCGCTTGCGCTACCCTGCCGGGCAGTGCAGCACGACAAGGGCGGGGGCATGGTGGACGGGCAAGCGCGGCGTAGTCTCGGGCTGGATGTATTGCGGGTGGCCGCCACCGCCTGCGTGCTGTTATCGCATTTCGGTCTGTTCGCTGCGGTGCACTGGCACCTTCCCCATGCGGACCTGATGTTCGTCGCCGGTCCCTTCGGGCTTGCCGGGTTCTTCGTGCTGAGCGGCTATCTGATCGGCGGCATGCTCCTGCGCATCGTCGAGGCTGGTCCAGGCTTTCGAGCCTGGCGTGGCTTCACTTTGCGCCGCCTGCTGCGCGTGCTGCCGACGTACTTGCTGTGGCTGATCGTGCTGGCGCTGGTGGATCCACCCACGCATCCGATGGCTGCGGGCATGTTCATGCATTACTTCACGCTGACACAGAATTTCGCCTGGCCGATGTCGGGCGACAATTGGTTTGGCGTGTCCTGGTCGCTGGCGATCGAGGTGTGGTTCTACCTGGCCTTTGGCGCGCTGTCATTGGCGGCTGCAGCGCGTTGGGGCATGCGTGGCCTGTACGCGGTGCTGGTGGGGTTCCTCGTGCTGCCGTTGCTGGCACGCGCTTGCATGCCGACAGGATTGCCATGGGATGCATGGGTGCGCAAGATCGCGCTGTTGCGGCTGGATGCGATTGCCAGCGGTGTGGTCATGGCGGTGGCCGTGCGGCGTATGCCATGGCTGGATCGTCACCGGATCGCGCTGGGTCTGGCTGGCGCGGCCGTGCTTGTGGGCGTGTTGCTCTGGTGGACGCTGATCGTGCGCGGGTTTGAGTTGCGCGGCTGGTTTGCGCGCACCTTCGTGTTCGACGCGCTGCAGTTGGGCGTGGCACTGCTGGTGCCGATGTTGCTGGGATTGCGCCATGCGTCGGCGCGGGTCTGTGCCTGCTGGGCGTGGTTGAGTGATGCAACGTATGCGATTTATCTGGTGCACCTGAGCATGCTGCTGTGGGCATTTCAGCTGGTACAGCAAGGCATCATTCCATTCCTGCCGGCACTGGCATTGGCCCTGGTCGCCACCTTGCTGTGGGCAGCGTTCTCACTGCACATCATCGAGCGGCCGATTCGACGTTGGCGCCTGAGGCTGGCGACCACGGCGCGTGCTGTTGCCGGGGCGGGTGTCTAGCGTCGGCACCGGCCGTGATCCTTGCGGTTGGCGGTCAGTTTCAATGCGGGACGTTCGGCACGGACGCCTCGACGCAAGACCCTGCGATGTATCGCCATGACCTCTGGCAGGGTAAGCGGCGTGACCTTCGATCTACCATCGTCCGGCCACTGTCGGCCGTCGCTTCGCGGCGTCCGATGCATTCCTTGCCGGTAACGCGGATGTCCGCGCGAGCCGCCACCCGCCCGGAGTCCCTGCGTGAAAATCCCTGCCTTTCGTTCCAGCCTGATCGCCGCCGCGGTGATCGGGGCCTTGTCGTTGTCTGCGGCATCGTTCGCGCAGGATGCCTCGCGGCCGGCGCCGGTGGACCAGCCGTATCCGGGCACGCTGGCGGTCAAGGTCGATCTCACCGATGCGGCGAAGCGGATCTTCCGCGTGCACGAAACGATTCCGGTGACGTCCGGCCCGTTCACGCTGCTGTATCCGGAGTGGATCCCCGGCGAGCATGCGCCATCCGGCCCGATCCAGAACGTCGCCGGCCTGATCATCACAGCCAACGGCAAGCAGTTGCCGTGGCGGCGCGACCTGCGCGACATGTTCGCGATCAACCTTGACGTACCCGCGGGCGTGAGCCAGCTCGACGTGTCGTTCCAGTTCCTGTCGCCGGCACCGGGGCAGGGCAGCCTGTTCGGCGCCAGCGCCTCGTCCACGCCGAATTTCGTGGACGTGGAATTCAACCAGGTGGCCTTCTATCCGGCCGGGCATTATTCCAGCCAGATCCACATCCAGCCGACCGTGGAATTGCCGCAAGGCTGGAAGTTCGGCACGGCGCTGCAGGTGGAAAGCCAGGCCGGCAACGCCATCACCTTCAAGCCGGTGACCTTCAACAACTTCGTCGATTCGCCGCTGATCGCCGGCACGCATTTCGACCGCGTCGACCTGGCGCCCGGCGCCAAGGTACCGGTGCATCTGAACGTGGTGGGCGACGCGGCCGACGACGTGAAGCTGACCACCAAGCAGCTTGACGAACAGCGCTCGATGGTGAAGCAGACCGGCCTGCTGTTCGGCTCGCACCATTACGACCACTACGACTTCCTGCTCACGCTGTCCGACCACACCGGCCACTTCGGACTGGAGCATCACCAGTCGAGCGATGATCGCCTGCCCGCCGACTTCTTCACCAACGACGACATGCACACGCTGGCGGCGAGCCTGATGACGCACGAGTACGTGCACTCGTGGAACGGCAAGTTCCGCCGTCCGGCCGATTTGTGGACGCCCAACTTCAACGTGAAGGAACAGGACGACCTGCTGTGGGTGTACGAGGGCCTCACCGATTACTGGTGCAGCGTGCTCACCGCGCGCTCGGGCCTGTGGACACCGGCGCAATACCGCGATGTCATGGCCAACATGGACGCGGCGATGAGCGCGCGCACCGGTCGCGCCTGGCGTTCGCTGCAGGACACCGCCGACGCCGCGCCGCTGACCTATTACGGCGGTGGCGGCTGGGCCAACTGGCGCCGCGGCACCGATTTCTATCCGGAAGGCCAGTTGCTGTGGCTGGACGTGGATACCAAGATCCGCGAACTCAGCGGCGGCAAGCATTCGCTGGATGATTTCGCGCGCGCCTTCTACGGCATGGACAACGGCAGCTACGTCACCAAGACCTACACCTTCGACGACGTGATCCACACGCTCAATCAGGTGCAGCCGTTCGACTGGGCAACGTTCCTGCGGGCGCGACTGGATTACACCGGTCCGAACCTGCCGGAGAAGGGCATCGACCGCGGTGGCTGGAAGCTGGTCTACACCGACAAGCCGAATGCCGCGACCAAGGCGATGGAAAGCATCCGCCACGGCGCCAACATGGCCTATTCGATCGGCCTGTCCGCTTCCAGTAGCGGCAGCATCTACGACGTGCAGTGGAACGGTCCGGCATTCAAGGCCGGCCTGGTGCCGGGGCTGACCATCGTGGCGGTGGACGGCAAGGACTTCTCGTCCGAGCGTCTGAAGGACGCGGTGAAGGCGGCCAAGACCGGCGACGCACCGATCACCCTGCTGGTGAAGAACATCGACGTCTACAACACGGTGTCGATCGACTACCACGGTGGCCTGCGCTATCCGCACCTGGTGCGTGCCGGTGGCAAGGACCTGATCGGGGCCATCGTGGCACCGCTGAAGAAATGAACCTCGGCGGCCGGTGCGCCGGCCGCCAGCTCGTCCTGTACATGACCTCTGGCAGGGGAGCCCGCGCTCAGGCGCGGGCTAGCATCGGACCCTTGTCTGCCGTCGCAATCTTTTGCGATGGGTTCGTTGTCAGGAGAGTCCCTTGAAAGCCACGCCACTTCTTGCCGCCCTGGTTGCCGCCGGGTTCGGTCTCGTTGCCCTTCCCAGCCACGCCGACGTGCCGGCACCGCAGAACACGCCGTACACCCCCGGTGCGCTGCAGATCCACGTCGACGCCACCGATCTCGCCCATCGCATCTTCCGCGTGCATGAAGTGGTGCCGGCCGTGCCCGGCCCGCTGACCCTGCTTTATCCGCAGTGGATTCCCGGGCACCATTCGCCCACCGGTCCGATCGACAAGCTGGCCGGTCTGGTGGTGAAGGCCAACGGCAAGACGCTGACCTGGAAGCGCGATCCGTACAACGTCTACGCTTTCCAGATCGACGTGCCGCAGGGCGCCAGCTCGGTTGAAGTGGACTTCCAGTTCCTGTCGCCGCAGAGCACCCGCGAAGGCCGCGTGGTGATGACGCCGGAAATGCTCAACCTGCAGTGGAACACGGTGTCGCTGTATCCCGCCGGCTACTACGCCAAGCAGGTGCAGACGCAGCCCAGCGTCACCTTCCCGGCCGGCTGGCAGGCCGGCACCGCGCTGGACGTGGCTTCGCGCGACGGCAACACCGTGCACTACAAGCCGATCAACTACGACGACCTGGTCGACTCGCCGATCTATGCCGGCAAGTACTTCAAGCGCATCGACCTGGACCCGGGCGCCAAGGCGCCGGTGCACATGGACATCGTCGCCGACGCAGCGAAGGACCTGGAAGTCACGCCCGAGCAGGTCAAGCTGTTCCGCAACATGGTGCAGCAGATGTACAAGCTGTACGGTGCGCACCACTACAACCATTACGACTTCCTGGTCTCGCTCAGCGACAAGATGAGCGGCAACGGCCTGGAGCACCATCGTTCCAGCGAGGACGGTACCTCGCCCGATTTCTTCACCGCGTGGAAGAAGAACGCGCTGAGCCGCGACCTGTTCTCGCACGAGTTCAACCACTCCTGGGACGGCAAGTACCGTCGCGGTGCCGACCTGGCCACGCCGAACTTCAACGTGCCGATGGGCGACACCCTGTTGTGGGTGTACGAGGGCCAGACCCAGTTCTGGGGCCACGTGATCGCTGCCCGTTCCGGCTTGTGGGACACCGAGCAGGCGCACGACATGTGGGCCTACGTGGCGGCCACCTACGACAAGGGCCGCCCGGGCCTGGCCAGCTGGCGCAACGTGCAGGACACCACCAACGATCCGACCATCGCCCAGCGCGCGCCGCTGCCGTACCGCAACTACCAGTCCAGTGAGGACTACTACTCGGCTGGCCAGATGATCTGGCTGGACGTGGACGGCAAGCTGCGCGAGCTCAGCCACGGCAAGAAGTCCATCGACGACTTCGCCAAGGCGTTCTTCGGCATGGACAACGGCTCGTGGACGGTCAACCCGTACACCTTCGACGACGTGGTCAAGACGCTCAACGGCATCGCCCCGTTCGACTGGGCGCCCTACCTGCGCAGCCGCCTGGATGGCCACGGCCCGCTGATCGGCGGCATCGAGTCGCATGGCTGGAAGCTGGTCTACACCGACAAGCCATCCGACGCGATCAAGGCCATCGAGGCGCGTCGCCACTCCGCCAACCTCACCTACTCGCTGGGCGTGTCGGTGGGCAAGGGCGGCCAGATCGGCGACGTGCTGTGGGACGGCCCCGCGTTCAAGGCCGGCCTGTCGCCGGGCATGAGCATCGTGGCGGTGAACGGCCACGACTACAGCAGCGACGACCTGCGTGATGCGGTCACCGCCGCGGCGAAGGACAAGAGCCAGCCGATCGAGCTGCTGGTGAAGAACTTCGACGAGTACAAGACCATCCGCATCGACTACCACGATGGCCTGAAGTACCCGCACCTGGTCCGCGACACCCGCAAGCCCGACACCCTGGGCCCGTTGCTCAAGGCCCTCTGATCGCCCGAGCTTGTCTCCCTCTCCCTTCGGGGAGAGGGTTGGGGTGAGGGGCCGCCTGCGACAGCGCTTCGCACGCACAAAAAATCAAACGGGATCGCCCACATGGGCGATCCCCTTCAACTTCGCTATACTGCGCCTCCGCCGTCCGTGAACCCCCCGGGTTCACCCATCGTGACGGCGGTCGCCGCACCATGCGCCCGTAGCTCAGCCGGATAGAGTAGTGGCTTCCGAAGCCATTGGTCGGGGGTTCGAATCCCTCCGGGCGCACCATCTTGGAATCCGGCAGAATCCGGATTGGACAAATCACCATAAAGTGTCACTTTTGACACTTTATGCCGTCTCGGGCTCTGACACGAATTGCCATTTTTTCGTTATGGCTCGGTCCATTAGGACTGTCCGGCTGTCTACGATGCGAATAGCTTTCCACGCCCCAGACAAGTGCCGGCCTTGTCGACGCGGCTTGAATCCCAAACAGGGCTTCAGACTAGGGAATCGTTACTCAATGTGCTGCACATCGCGGTTTCCTCCGTCGATCAGGGAGGCTGTAATGTGCTCCCGCGCCGTATCATGCCCTGCGACGGTTGGGAGCCAGCAAGGTGGATGATCCATGACGAACAGCGATTCCATGGCGGCACTGCAGACTGAAATCACCCGACTGGTCTCACTGCTAGAGGCGAACGGCATTGACTGGCGATTGCCATCCCCGCCGAAGCCTGTGCGCTCCATCCCGCCAGAAGTCGAATCGTCATCACTTGGCACCATGGAAAAAGTGGCATTGTTCCGCCGCCTGTTTCGAGGGCGCACCGATGTCTATCCCGTTCGATGGGCCAGCAAATCCACGGGGAAATCCGGGTATTCACCCGCATGCGCAAATGAATGGCGCGCAGGTGTTTGCGAAAAACCGCGTATCAAGTGCTCGGATTGCCGTCATCGACAACTGCTTCCGCTGCTGGACAACGTGCTCTATGACCATCTTGCAGGCAAGCATACGGTCGGCGTCTACCCCTTGATGCCCAACGAGACATGCCACTTCCTGGCTGCCGATTTTGACGAGGCGGAATGGAAGGACGACATCCTGGCCTTTGCACAGTCCTGCGAGGATCTGGGCGTTCCTGTTGCGCTGGAGGTTTCGCGGTCTGGCAACGGCGCACATGCCTGGGTGTTTTTCGCTGGCCCTGTACCGGCGCGCGACGCACGGCGGCTCGGGTCGGCCATCATCAGCCATGCATGTGCGCGAACCCGGCAACTGAGGCTTACCTCCTACGATCGGCTATTTCCCAACCAGGACACGATGCCCAAGGGTGGTTTCGGCAACCTGATCGCCCTGCCGCTGCAGAAAGAATCGCGAGACCGTGGCTGCAGCGTCTTCGTTGATCGCACGTTCCAGCCGTACCCCGACCAGTGGGCTTTCCTGGCTTCCATTAGCCCTATGCCCGCGCATGACATCGAGCCGATCATTCTTCGCGCGACCGGCGGCGTGCATCCACTGGATGTGACGTTTATCGACGAGGAAGACCACAAGGAGCCTTGGAGGCGATCGGCGATACCGACCGGCAAGCTGGCAGGGCCGCTGCCGGCGGCCAAGCTGACAGTCACCTTGGCCAACCTCGTCTACTTCGAGAAGGCGCAACTCCCGCAATCGCTGGCCAACCGCCTGATCCGCCTCGCAGCCTTCCAGAACCCCGAGTTCTACAAGGCGCAGGCCATGCGGTTTGCCGTGTGGGACAAGCCGCGTGTCATTGGCTGTGCGGAGAATTATCCAAATCACATTGCGTTGCCGCGTGGCTGTCTGGATGCAGCCATGGAGCTGCTCGCATTCAACGGGATCCAATGCGATCTGCAGGATGAGCGCTTTGAGGGCGAGCCGATCGAGCTGGCTTTCGCGGGTACGCTGCGTGCCGACCAGGAAGCTGCCGCCGCTGCCATGCTGCAACACGATACCGGCGTGTTGTGCGCGCCCACGGCCTTCGGCAAAACCGTCACCGCAGCTGCCATGATCGCCCAGCGAGGTGTCAAC
This sequence comes from Rhodanobacter glycinis, assembly GCF_900114325.1. GTDB lineage: Bacteria > Pseudomonadota > Gammaproteobacteria > Xanthomonadales > Rhodanobacteraceae > Rhodanobacter_A > Rhodanobacter_A glycinis. The sequence continues at coordinate 309,457 of NZ_FOSR01000002.1, read as the reverse complement.
ACGTTGGTGCTGGTGCATCGCACCGAGCTACTCAAGCAATGGCAGGAACGCCTGCAACTCTTTCTCGGTGTTGGCAAGGGGGTGGTCGGCACCATCGGCGGCGGAAAGCCCAAGCCCACAGGCAAGATCGATGTCGCTGTGATCCAGTCACTGGCGAGGCGCGATGAGGTCAACGCGCTGGTCGAAAACTATGGACAGGTCATCGTTGATGAATGTCACCACGTCGGCGCTTTGTCGTTCGATATGACCCTGAAACGGGTTAAGGCTAAGTACGTACTCGGACTGACCGCCACACCCGTTCGACGGGATGGTCAGCAACCGATCGTCTTCATGCAATGTGGCCCGATGCGTCACGTCGCCACCCAGCCGGCAACGGCGCCGCACGATCTGGAAGTCGTTCCATGTTTGCTCGACAAGCCCATCGACCTCCCTCAAGAGGCAGGCATACAAGATGTGTTTCGCCATCTTGCCAACGACGTTAATAGGACGGCAGCGATTGCGCAGGCTGTCCAGAATGCATTCGTTCAAGGTCGCAAAGTGCTCGTACTGACCGAGCGTACCGATCACCTCGATGCCGTTGCCACGGCCCTGCTAGGTCGGGTGCCGAAGCCTTTCATTCTGCACGGGCGGATGTCGAAGAAACAGCGCGCCACGGCGATCATGGAACTCGCTGGGTTACCAGCAGATGCGCCGCGTGTTCTGCTCGCCACTGGCAAGCTGGTGGGCGAAGGGTTCGATCATCCGCCGCTCGACACGCTGGTACTGGCCATGCCGATATCGTGGAAAGGTACGCTGCAGCAGTACGCTGGCCGGCTACACCGCGAACACGCCAGCAAGGCCGACGTGCGCGTCATCGATTTCGTGGATACGGGTCATCCGGCCTTGCTCCGCATGTGGGACAGGCGTCAGCGTGGGTACCGAGCAATGGGTTATCGGATGACCGCTTCACTCCTCTGACAGGGATGTCCCCCCCCTGGGAGGCATAACTTGCTGGGTGGCTACGTACCGATGCAAGGCAGAAGAATCCCATGCAACCCATGCCCCATATGGCTTGGAAGCTCATGGAGCTCTGGGTGAATTCGCACGCGTGACACGATATGCCTGAAAGTTTCAGGCATATCGTGTCAACGGGGCCGTCATCCAGACACTATTTGACGGTTATTTCTGCCACTTTATGGCAATTTGTCCAGGATTCGCCCAGAACCCCCGGAAAATCTTGGGTTTCTTGTTGCTTGTGATCCGTCTGTGACCGAGTCCTTCTTGGACAATCCGCTCCCGTCAGGTTCGGATGCGCCGCATGCGACTGACCCACGTCGCGAGGGGCGAGGTCCTTCTCGCCAGCGTTGCCTTGAGACTGCACATGACCGCAGCTATTTCTTCGCACGTTTCCGTGTCTTGCCGGGCAGCGGGCCGACATAGCCGACCAGGTCCTGCCGGAGTTCGTTGATCTCGCTCAGCCGTTCCATGACGGCATCGCTTTCATCGATGACCAGGGCGACGATAAGGCTGATCAGGCTCGACATCGCGCTGTAGCTGTGCCACATCTCGCTCGCCGGGATCATCAGCGAGTGGGGCGTGAGCTCACGCGCCCAGTGGCATTCGACATCGGTGATCAGCACCAGCGGAATCCCGCGCCGTGCTACATGCTCGGCCACGTCGCGGAACTGCTTGAAGTAGCGGCGCTGGTCGATCAGGACCACGCAGCTGCTTTTCGTCGAGTCCAGCAGCATGTCGACGTAGGCTCCGTCCGAGCCATCGTTGAAGGCCACGTGCGGGCGCACCTGTTGCAACAACTTCGCCAAGCCAAGGCCAAGGAAGGTGCTGTGCTGGAAACTTGCCACCGAGACCCGGTCGGCCGACACCAGCAGCTGGACGATCGCTTTCCACTCTTTGCCTCGGGCCAGTTCGTGCACGCTGTCCAGCGCGCGAGTCTCCGCCAGCAGGTGCGAGGTAATCGGATCCTTGTCCCTGGGCTGCTTGGGCTGCGAGTAGAAATGCCTCCAGCCGCTGTCGACCCGGAACTCCTCTTTCAGCTCGTTGAGGCCTTCGTAACCCAGGGTTCGCACAAAACGCCCGATAGTCATCGGGCTCACGCCGACACGCTTGCTCAGTGATGCGCCCGTTTCGAAAGGCAGGTCGGCGATGTTGTGAATCAGGTAGGTGGCGACCTTCTGCTCGGAGGCGGTGAAGCGCTCCCAGTGATCCATGAGTTTTTGCTTTAAATCCTTGGCCATCGAAGTCAGCTCATTGCGAAACCATGGTGGTCAGATCTGGATTATCGCGCTTTTCCTTGCGCTTCACGCGAACACCGACGATGAACAGCAACGCCGCGGCGAAACCGGCGACGCAACCGATCACCAGGAAGAAGTCACCGTGGGACAGCACGCTCCATAACGTGCCTAGCGCGCCGGCGAGCAGGTTTCCGAAAAAGCCGGCGAAGAACCAGAGCGCGATGCACGTTGCACCGAAGCCTTCCGGCGCCATGCGACCGAACAGGCCCAGACCCACCGGTAGTATGTACAGCTCGCCCAGCGTCATCAGCACGAACCACCCCACCAGCCACGGCCAATGGGCGCGCATGCCTTGTGCCTCGCTCCACGCGGCGACGGCGGCGAGCAGCAGATAGGACAAGCCGACGATGGCCGCGCCGAATGCCATCTTGTGCAGCGATGGCGTGTCCACGCCATGCTTCGCCAAGCGCGTCCAGCGTGCCACCAGCCACGGCGTGGCCGCGAAGACCACCAGCGGATCCAATGCCTGGAACCAGGCCATCGGAATGCTCCAGCCGGCGGTGACCTGCCGGTTCACGCCCACTTCCGCCCACAGTGCAATGGTGTTGCCCACCTGCTCGTATGCACCGCGAAACACCACGACGATGGCGGCAATGCCGGCAAGAAAGACAAGTCGTCGCCGTGCGGATTGATCCAGTGGCATGCGCGATGTCTGGGTCTTTGCCGTGGGTGGAGACTCCTGCGGCAGATGCCGGCTTCCGGCGAGATAGATCACCAGCGACGCCAGCATGCCGATACCGGCAGCGGTGAAGCCCCAGTGCCAGCCATAGGCTTCACCCAGGAAGCCGCACACCAGTGGTGCCAGAAACGCCCCCAGGTTCACACCTACGTAGTAGACGTTGTAGGCGCTCTTGCTGCGCGGATCACCCTCGCGGTACAGCCCCTTGATCTGGCTGGCCAGGCTGGGCAGGAACAGGCCGTTGCCCAGGGCGATGGTGACCAATGCGGGATAGAACAGCGCCTCGGAGGCCATCATGAAATGGCCCAGCGCCATGGTGGACGCGCCGATGATCACCGCTCGTCGCTTGCCCAGCCAGCGGTCCGCCGCCATGCCGCCGAACACCGGGGTGAAATAGACGAAGGCCGCGTAGGCCCCATATACCATCGAGGCGTATTCCTGGCCGAAATCCAGCCGCATGGTCATGTAGTAGACCAGCAGCGCGCGCATGCCGAAGAAGGAGAACATCTCCCACATCTCGGTCAGGAACAGCACGCTCAGGCCGAGCGGATGGCCGAGGAATTGACGCTCGCGTGCCGTGGGTCGGGTCGTGTCCGAATGCTTCATGCGGCGATGGTATGCGATCCGCCCCAGACCGCGTCCGGGCACCACACGTGCCCGTCGCGGTAGCTGACCCCGGGTTCACGGTCGGCCTGGATGAACATCGGACCGTCCAGGTCGACCACAGAACATAACGATCCCAGCACGAAGGCCGGCCCCATCGACAGCGACGAGCCGCCCATGTTGCCGACCATCAGCCGGAAGCCGAGCGCGCTGGCCTCGCGGGCTAGCGTGAGGCCAGCGGTGAGGCCGCCGCACTTGTCCAGCTTGATGTTGATCACCTGCACGCGACCTTCGAGTCCATGCAGGTCGGTGCGGTCCTGCACGCTCTCGTCGGCGGCCAGCGGGATGGGATAGTTCAGCCCGTCAAACCAGCTCTCGTTGCCGATCGGGAACGGTTGTTCGACCACGGCCACGCGGGCTTCCACAAAGGTGGGCAGCATGCGCATCAACGACTCGCGCGTTAGGCCCTGATTGGCATCAACCATCAACCATGCGTCGGGGCAGGCGGCGCGTACGGCGCGCACGCGCTCGGCATTGAGTGGGTCATTGGTGAGCTTGAGCTTGAGTGCGCGAGCATTGACGAAACTGCGCGCAGTGGCGTCGACCACCTCGGGCTCATCGGCGCTGAGCGTATAGGTGGTCAGCAGTGATTCGGGTCGGCGCAGGCCGGCAAGCTGCCAGACGGAAGTATTCGCGCGGCTGGCTTCCAGTTCCCACAATGCGCAGTCCACGGCATTGCGTGCGCCACCGGCTGGCAGTAGCTCCAGCAACTGCTCGCGCGTGATGCCTTGCTCGATGGTGTCGCGCAGCTGCTCGACTTGCTGCAGCATCGTGCTTGGTGTGTCGTGACGGTAATAGACGCCAAGCCCCTCGCCGCGGCCGCTGCATTCGCCGTCGCGCAAGGTCACTACCAGCGCGTCGCAGGCAGTGAAGGTGTAGCCGGTGATATGGAATGGCTGCTTGAGCGGCAGCTTTTCGATGTGCGCGCTCAGCTTGATCATCGGATGACGGCGGTTTGTCATCATCATTCCTTGTTAGAAGTGCGTGTTGAAGCTCACCAGTCCGAAGACCAGGATGAACCAGCCGAGATAGAGCGCAGCGAGCGCGAGCAGTGTCTCGCCCAGCCGCACATGCAGGCTGCGTGATCCCAGGCGCCAGCTGTTGATTGCATGCAACACGACAGCAAGTGCGCCGAGCAGCGCAACCACGCCGAAGACGTACAGCGCCGTCATCCATGGCGCAGCAGTGCCTTGCAGCAGCAGCGTCGGATGCGTGCCGATGGTTGCGGCCAGCACGAGCCAGCCTGTCAGATCGACGAACAGCGCCAGCGCGCCCAGTCGCGAGTACAGGCGGCTGCGACGCAGGGCCGGTAGCAGTTCCAGCGTGGCCCGGTAATGGTGACGCTGCCAACAGCCCAGGCCCCACGTCGCCAGTGTTGTCAGCAGGATTAGCAGGGACAGCCCCGCGAGCGGTGTTGCGGTGCCCTTGCTACGTGCAGCGGAAACACGCTGGAACACCATGACGGGGGCGATGTAGGTAGTGGTCCAGTAACGGATGTGGCCGTCTGCGTCCGCGACGAAGCTCAGCCGATCCCTGCCGTTCATTTCGCGGTACTTCAGCGGTGCGACTTCGCGCCAGCGCAACGGTTCACCAGCGTCGTTGCTGAGCATGGGCGACACCGTCAAGGTGCCATCCGACGATGCGGCGACATGGAACTGCGAAAGCAGATTGAACAGACGCATTGCGCTGTCGTTGCGTCGTGACGTCTGGTACCAGCCGGCTACCTTGGTCGCGTCGGCGCTTGCGCTCAGCGGTGCCGGCGCCTGCACGGGCAACGGGGTCGGGAAGTAGCGATCAAGAAAGGCGTGGAAGATCGCCCGTCGCAGCGTCAGGGTGCCGCCGGCCGTGGGATTGCCGGCACTGTTGAATGAGAGGAACAGGCCCACGTCCTTATCCAGCAGCAGGTGCAGGTCGCTGTGGAACAACATGGTGTCGCCGGCGTGACCGATGATGCGCAGGCCGTTGCGGTTTTCCTGGTAGAAACCCAGGTCGAAGCCGGGCATGCCGGGCGCGGGTGCGTATTGCTGGCTGTGCATCAGCCTGACGGTGGCAGGTTGCAGGATTTGCGCGTCGCCGTAGCGACCATCCTGCAGCTGGGCGATCATGAATTTCGCCATGTCCGTCGCCGTCGTGCTCATCGCGCCGGCCGGCGGGGGATCGATCAGTTCGAACGGTTGTGGTTTGCCGTCGGAGGCGCGCAGATAACCCTTGGACATCAGCGGCGCCAGCGCCGGCGGTAGGGGTTGCGCGAAGGTTGAATGGCTCATTCCCAGTGGCTGCAGGATGTGCTGTTCGATGTACTGCGCGAAGGGTTCGCCAGAAGCCCGCTGCACGATGTAGCCGGCCAGTCCGCAGCCATAGTTGGAATAGGCCACGATCTTGCCGGGCGGAAAGATGCGTGTCGGCAGCCGATCCTTCAGGTAGCGCTGAAGGTCCAGGTCCTTGGGTGACGCCGGCATCAGGCCACGGGTAACGTCTTCGAAGCCTGCGGTATGCGTCATCAGCTCGCGCAAGGTGATCGGTTTGCCGTGCCAGGCCGGGATGTGGAAGTCGAGATAGTCATTGATGTCGCGATCCAGGCTCAACTTGCCTTGTTCCACCAGCTGCATCACCGCCGTCCAGGTGAACAGCTTGGAGGTGGAGCCGGGCCGGAACAGCGTGTCGTCCGACGATACCGGCGTGCGCGTGGCCAGGTTGGCATAGCCGTAACCACGGGTGAACAGCACCTTGCCGTCCTTCACCACGACCACCACGCCACCGGCGATGTCGTCGCGACGAAGTGCGTACGGCATCAGGCCATCGAAGAAGGACCCGAGATCTTGCTGCGTCAATGCCGGAGCATCTGCCGCCGGACCATTCGTGGACGCGTTGACGGCGGGTGAAGGTGGCAATGCAGTCGACTGTGCCATCGCCACACTCAGGCCGACGCTGGCGACCAAGGCGACCAGGCCTCTCAATGCTCGGTTCATGCGTGAATTCCCTTGGTGCCTGGCAGGAGCTTGCTCGTCATTTCGTTCAATGCCTCTCAGCTTTCCGTGGCAGGAGCGACTTGTAGGAGCGGCTTCAGCCACGATGCTTTTGGCATGGCGCCCGAAAAGCCTGAAAAGCATCGCGGCTGAAGCCGCTCCTACAGGGCTGTGCGTCCGGCTTCAGCAAGCGGCGACTCAGAAATCGACGCTGACTGTCACACCGACCGTGCGCGGCGTTTGCACCGTGGCATTGAACGGGCTGCCCACGGGGTTCAGCGTCTCCGGCCATACCGAGGTGATGCCGTGCCGGTTGGCCAGGTTCTTGGCGTAGACCTTGACGCTCCAGTCGCCGAGATTCACGCCCGCATACAGATCGATATTGTTGTAGGCAGGCAGGTAGACGCGCGGTGCGGGAATCTGGTTGAACTCCCCGGCGCGCCGGCCGACGTAGCTGAAGTTGCCGCCCACGAAGCCGGACCAACTGCCCATCGGGAAGTTGTAGTCGGCACCCAGGTTGGCACTCCACTTCGGCACGTACGGCAGGGGATTGCCCTTGAGGCCGTAAACACTGCCTGTCGGATTGTCCTTGGCGAGGCTGGCGTCCGTGTAGGAGGCGTTTGACCACAGAGTGAGGCCACGCAGCGGATGAAGCCGCCAGCTTGCCTCGAAGCCTTGGCTGATAGCCTTGCCGCCGTTGCTGAGGAAGCCGATGCCGCCGACGACGGACGTCAGCTGAACCTTGGACCAGTCGATGTAGAAGGCATCAACGTCGAGGCTCATGCGCCCGTCGAGCATCATCGTCTTCAAGCCGAGTTCGTAGTTGACCAGCTTGTCCGGCTCAAAGGTCAGTGGTGCACCCAATCCGGGCGAGACACCGACGTTGGCGCCGCCGGGGCGGAAGCCGGAGGCCACGCGCACATAAGCCATGACGTTGTCGGTGAACTTGTAGCTGGGATTGACGAGATAAGTGACCGGGTGATCGCTGCTGCGCGAAGTGAAGTCCGTGTCGCCGATGAGCAGACCCGTGCTGGTTTGCGAATACGTGGTGCGGTCGTTGCTGTAACGGGCGCCGACCAGCACGCTCAGCTTGGACGTGGGGTGCCAGGTCAGGTCGCCATAGCCGGCCCATTCCGTGAACAGTGCCGGTCCCACGGAGACATGAGCGATGGTCGGCAAGGCGATCGGCGTCCCGGTAGTGGCGTCGAAGGTCGCCATGTCCTGTTGGTCCACGGTGCGTTCGTGGGTGAAGAACAGGCCGGTGCGCCATTCCCAGGTCTGGTCTTCGGGCGACTGCAGGCGGAGTTCCTGCGTGACCTTGTTCAGCGCAATCGGCTGGACTTCCGCATAACCGCCGTTTGACAGGCCAAACATCGGGTTCAGCAGCGGGCCGTAAAGAGCAGTGTTGTCGACGTTTTCATTCAGTCGCAAGGTGCCGTAACTGCTAGTGGAAACCAGCTTGGCCCAGCCGAAGTCGGCCTTGACCGACAAGTCGTAGAGGCGGTACTTCACCTTGAACAGGCCGGTGCCGGCGGCGCGCGCCTGCTTGTTCCAGCCGTAGACCGGCTGCAGCGTGGCCGGATCGAGGTCGATGCCACCATTGGCCACGCCATTGCTGCTCAGGTTCTGCGCCAGCGCCGAGAAGCGTACCGAGACCTTGTCGTTAGGAGTCCACAGCACTTGCGCGCGCCCTCCGCGAACCTCGGCCTTGTTCACTTCCGATTGGCCGGTGCTGACGTTGTCGATGTAACCCGGATCGGTGCGGGCATACGTGTTGACGCGCAAACCGAGCGTGTCGGCCACCAGCGGGATGTTCACCATCGCATGCGAGCCAAAACCGCTGCCGCCGCCGGACACGCTGTTGACGTCGACATCGGCATGCGCGCTGGCCTGAGTCGTATCCGGGGGTGTCGTGACGAACTTGATCAGGCCGCCCAGCGTGTTTGATCCATAGAGCGTGCCTTGCGGTCCGTGCAGCACTTCGATGCGCTGCACGTCGCTGGGATCGATGTCCGGCGTCAGCATGCTGCCGGCCGCGTAAATGGTGCTGGAACCGTACGGTGTGTCGTCGATGTATGTGCCCACGGTCGCGTTGGGCTGGTGGCTTCCCGAGGTGATGCCGCGAAGGACCAGCTGGGTCCAGCCCTCGCCCGAGGAGATGGCGTTCAGGCCAGGAACCTGGGCCACGTAGTCGGCAAAGCTGGTGGCGCTCTGGCGGGAAAGCTGATCCTGCGTCAGCACCGACACGGCCATGGGGACGTACTGCAACGGCTCGCTGCGCTTGTCGGCCGTCACGATGATGGTGCTGAGCCGCGTCACTTCCCTTTGGGTGGCCTCGGTTTTGGCGGTGGCAGGAATATGGCCACGTGCCTGCGTGTCGGTCTTGCTAGCCATCGGTGGAACCGTTTGTTCCTGACCGCTGTCCTTGGCCATTAGTCCCAGCGGACAGGCCATGGCCACGGCAACGGCCAGGCAGATATAGCGACGTGCATACGGCGATAGATACATGTCCATGACGCTCCCCCACGAGAAACGGATAGCCCGTACCTGTATTGGTAGCATGCTACCAGTTAAAAGGTCAATGATTGATTTATACCATTTTGCCATCGTGCCGATCGGGGAATGTTCGGGGCGGAAGTGGATTGCGCCTGGCGCGGACGTTTTTCCTTCCTGCGGGAGACGCCTCACATGCACGGTCTGTTTGAAGCCGGTGCTTCGATACCGTGAAGCACAGACTCATCATGGCCAGTCCGTTACGATGGGCGCTGGCCATCAGACGCCCTGCCATGAACAAGCAATCCCTGCGCGACGTTACCGTGCCCACCGCCATTGGCGTTTTCATGTTGCTCACGCTGGGCATGGATATCTCCATGCCTCTCGGGTACGCCATCTGGTGCCTGTATTTCATTGCCGTGGGAGCCACGCTGTTCCAGTCGCGGCCCGGCATGCCCTTTTACGTGGCGATCGCGGCGACGGTGCTGCTCTATCTGGGGTTTGAGTTGTCCCCGCACGGGATCAACGACAAGATTTCCCTGGTCAGCCGCGGCATAGGCATGGTCTCGGCATGGGCTGTGGCCTTTGTGTCGTGGCAGGCGCTGCGGAACCGGCGCGATTCGGAACGCCTGCTCTGGCTGCAGCGCTGCCGCAATACCTTGTCGGATGTGTTGCGGGGCGACCAGAGTCCGGAGTCGCTCGCGGTGAATGCGGTGTCCTCGTTGTGCCGCAGCCTGCAGGCGCAATGCGGAGCGTTGTATCTGCTGCAGGGGGACCATCTGGTGCTGGCGGGCGGACTTGCGTTGAGCGAGCGCCAGCCGCGCAAGCTGGATCGGCATTCCGGACTGCTTGGCGCGGCGCTGCAAGCTGGTGTGACGCGCCAGGTCGGGGCGTTGCCGGCCGATCATCTCCCGGTGGTCTCGTCGCTTGGACGCAGCGCGCCGGCGGAGCTGTTGTTGATGCCAATCACCGTCGATGGCATGGTCAGCGGCGTGATCGAGCTGGGCCGACTGGCGCCCCGGGATGTGTACGGCGCCGACCAGACGTTGCTGGAACAGACCGGCGAATTGATCGGCATCGCCCTGCAGACGGCCCTGTTCCGCAGGCGCCAGAACGAGCTGCTGGAGGAGACCCAGCAGCAGAGCGAAGAGCTGCAGACCCAGCAGGAAGAATTGCGGGTGGCCAACGAAGAGCTGGAAGAGCAGAGCCGCGCATTGCAGCACTCGCAGGCTTCGCTGGAGTCGCAGCAGGCCGAGCTCGAGCAGACCAACGTGCAGCTGGAGGAGCGCACGCAGGAACTGGAGCGGCAGAAGCAGTCGCTGGTCAAGGTGCAGTCGGACCTGGTCAGGAACGCGCAGTCGCTGGAAGCGACCAGCCGCTACAAGTCCGAATTCCTGGCCAACATGTCGCACGAGTTGCGCACGCCGCTCAACAGCTCGCTGATCCTGGCCAAGCTGCTGGCCGACAACAAGTCCGGCACGCTGACCGACGAGCAGGTCAAGTACGCGCAGGCCATCCATTCCTCCAACAACGACCTGCTGGCGCTGATCAACGACATCCTCGACCTGTCCAAGATCGAGGCCGGACACGTGGAGTTGAACATCGAGCCGGTCTCGCTCGGAACGATCTTCCAGCGCGTGCGCGATACGTTCGAGCCGCTGATCAGCCAGAAGCGCCTGCGCTTCGTGCTGGGCAGTCCCCCGGAACTGGCCGCGCCGATGCAGGGCGATACGCAGCGTATCCTGCAAATTCTCAAGAACCTGCTGGCGAACGCGATCAAGTTCACCAACGCGGGCGAGATCTCGCTGCGGGTGGAAACGGTCGCGCGTGATCGCGTGCGCTTCATCGTCTGCGACAGCGGCATCGGCATTCCGCGCGACCAGCAGGCGGTGATCTTCGAGGCTTTCCGCCAGGCCGATGGCGGCACCAGCCGGCGCTTCGGTGGCACCGGCCTGGGGCTTTCCATTTCGCGCGAGCTGGCCCAGCGCATGGGCGGCGACATCAGTGTCGACAGCGAGCCGGGGCGGGGCAGTTGTTTCACCCTGGAATTGCCGCTGCACGGTACGGTGGCGACGCCTGCGCCGAAAGCGGTGTCGCCGCCACTCGTGCCCGTTCCCATGCCGGCGCCGGCGGAGCCTGCGGTCAGCCCGGCGGCCCCTCATGCCACCCCGGACACGGCACCGCCTTCGTCCGGGCAGGAGGTCGAGGACGACAGCGCGTCGCGGCAGCGCCCCGGCCGCCTGATTCTTGCGGTGGAGGACGACTCGACCTTTGCGCAAGCCCTGGTCGAGCTGGCGCACGAGCTGGATTTCGATTGCGTGGTGGCCTCCACGGCGGAGGATGCGCTGCGACTGGCACCGGAGCTTTCGCCCAGCGGCATCCTGCTGGACATCGGCCTGCCGGATGCCTCGGGCCTGAGCGTGCTCGAACGCCTCAAGCGCGACCCGGCGACCCGGCACATCCCCGTGCACGTCGTCTCGGCGCTGGACCGTACGCATACCGCGCTGGAACTCGGTGCGGTCGGTTTCGTGCTCAAGCCGGCCACCCGGGACCGCTTGGCGGAGGCCATCCAGCAGCTGGAAGACCGCCAGCAGCGCGAGGTGCGCAACCTGCTGATCATCGAGGACGACGCGCAGCTGCGCAGCAATCTCAAGTTGTTGCTGGCGCAGGATCATCTCAACATCGTGGCGGTAGGAACGGTCGCCGATGCACTGGAGCAACTGTCCGCGACGACGTTCGATTGCATGATCACCGACCTCGCGCTTCCGGACGGTACCGGTTACGACCTGCTCAAGCACATGGCAACGAACGAATCGCTGTCGTTCCCGCCGGTCATCGTCTACACCGGGCGCGCGCTCACGCGGGACGAGGAGCAGCGGCTGCGGCGCTACTCGAAGACCATCATCATCAAGGGTGCGCGCTCGCCCGAACGCCTGCTCGACGAGGTGACGCTGTTCCTGCACAGCGTCGAGGCGAGCCTGCCGGCGAGCCAGCAGCGCCTGCTGCGGCAGGCACGCCAGCGTGACGCGATGCTCGACGGCCGCACGATCCTGCTGGTAGAAGACGATGTCCGGAACATCTTCGCGCTGACCGCCGTGCTCGAACCACTGGGCGTCAACCTGGAAGTGGCGCGCAATGGCCGGGAGGCGCTGGAGCATCTCCAGCAACATGACGTCGACCTGGTATTGATGGACATCATGATGCCGGAAATGGACGGCTTGACGGCCATGCGCCGCATCCGCGAACAGCCGCAGCTGGCGAGCCTGCCGATCATCGCGTTGACCGCCAAGGCGATGGCGGATGACCGTGAGGAATGCCTGGCTGCTGGCGCCAACGATTACATCGCCAAGCCGATCCAGATCGACAAGCTGGTGTCGTTGTGCCGGGTGTGGTGTCCCAAATAATGCGCGACCAGGAAGCCGAGCTGCGCGATCTGGAGATCCGCCTGCTGCTGGAGGCGGTCTATCTCCGCTATCACTACGATTTTCGCGATTACGCGACGGCATCGCTGCGTCGGCGCATGACCCAGGCGATGATGAAATTCGGCTGCGCGCGGATCAGCGATTTGCAGCATCGGCTGCTGCACGAGCCGGCGTTGTTCTCGCAGATGCTGCAGTATTTCACGGTGCAGGTGTCCGAGATGTTTCGCGACCCGGGCTACTTCCTGGCCTTGCGCCAGCATGTCATCCCGGTCTTGCGCACCTATCCGTCGATCAAGCTGTGGGTGGCCGGCTGCAGCAGCGGCGAGGAGGTCTGGTCGCTCGCCATCCTGCTGCACGAAGAGGGCTTGCTGGAGCGCTCGCTGATCTACGCCACCGACATCAACACCGAAGCCCTCAAGGCGGCCGCCGGTGGCCGCTTCGACGTGGCCAACGTGGCCGGCTACAGCAAGAATTACCAGGCATCGGGCGGCAAGGCCTCGCTGGGCGATTACTACACCAGCGCCTACGACGGCGTGATCTTCGATCGCAGCCTGAAGAAGAACATCGTCTTCGCCGACCACAGCCTGTCCACCGACAGCGTGTTCTCGGAAGTGCAGCTGGTTTCGTGCCGCAACGTGCTGATCTATTTCAACCGCGCGCTGCAGGACCGCGCCGTGGGCCTGTTCCGCGACGCGCTGGTACGCGGCGGATTCCTCGGCCTGGGCAACAAGGAATCGCTGCAGTTCGGTACGCATGCCGATGCTTTCGAGCCGGTGGTGCGCGAGCAGCGCATCTACCGGAAAATCGCGCCGTGAAGCCGTCGCTGGATTGGCAGCACGACATCGACGCCATCGTGGTGGGCGCGTCGGCGGGCGGGGTGACCGCGCTGCGCGAACTGCTGGGCGCATTGCCGGCGGATTTCCGGCCGCCGATGCTCATCGTGCTGCACCTGCCCAGGCATCGGCCGAGCACGATTGCCGAGGTTCTGGGTGCATACTGCGCATTGCCTGTGTACGAGGCGTGCGACAAGCAGCGGATCGAACGTGGCTCGGTCATGTTTGCTCCGCCGGATTACCACATGCTGGTGGAGGACGAAGCCAGCGTGGCGTTGTCACTCGACGAGCCGGTGCTGTTTTCGCGACCGGCGATCGATCCGTTGTTCAGCTCGGCTGCCGCTGTTTTCTCGAATCGCCTGCTGGCGATCTTGCTGACCGGGGCGAGTACGGATGGCAGCAACGGCCTTGCCGCGGTGCGCCGCGCGGGAGGCACTGCGTGGGTACAGGCGCCGGAAGACGCCACTGCATCGATGATGCCGGCGGCGGCGCTGGCTTATGCTGGGGCCGAAGCGGTCCTGACTCTTGAGGAAATCTGCCAGCGGATGCGCAATCGAGCATGAATACATTCCACTCCGAGAACAACGCACCGGCTGATGCAGCGCCGGTGAACATCCTGATCGTCGACGACATCGCGCAGAACCTGATCGCGATGGAGGCGCTGCTTCGCGCCGAAGGCCGCCACGTCCTGCTCGCCTCGTCGGGTGCGGAGGCGCTGGAGATGCTGCTCACGCATGACGTGGCACTGGCCCTGCTCGACGTGCAGATGCCGGAGATGGACGGTTTCGCGCTGGCCGAACTGATGCGCGGATCGCAGAAGACGCGCGACGTGCCGATCATCTTCCTGACCGCTTCGCCCAACGATCCGCTGCGTTCCTTCAAGGGCTACGAATCCGGCGCCGTCGATTTTCTGCACAAGCCGATCGATCCGTACGTGATCGAAGGCAAGGTCAAGGTCTTCATCGAGCTCTATCGGCAACGGCAATTGCTGAGCGAAAAGAACCAGCAGTTGGAAAAGTCGCTCAAGCTCAACGAGACCATGATCGCGATCCTCTCGCACGACCTGCGCACGCCGCTGTCGGTGATCGTGCTGTGTGCCGACGTGCTCAAATCGGCGCTGGGCGAGGGCGAGTTTGCGCGCAACATCGCGCACATGCACACCAGTGCGCATCGCATGTCACGCATGATCGGGCAGCTGCTGGAATTTTCGCGCATCCGTTCCGAAGTGCTGCAGATCGAGGCATGCGAGGCGGATTTGTCCGAGGTCGCCGACGCGGTGCTCGACGAAGTGCGCATGGCCCATCCGGACCGCGAGTTTTCGCTATCCGTTGCGGGTGGCGTGAAAGGCCACTTCGACCGCGATCGCCTGGCCCAGGTTTTCTCCAACCTGATCGGCAACGCCCTGGAGCACGGCGACCCCACCCGTCCCATCGAGGTGATGCTCGATGGCACCGACCAGGGCCAGTTGGCGCTCAAGGTGAAGAACGCGGGCACCGTCCCGGAAGACCTGCTGCCTAACCTGTTCGACCCCTTCAGGTCGGGCAAGAACTCCAAGTCCGGCCTGGGCCTTGGCCTGTACATCGTCGATCAGTTCGTGCGGGCACATCGTGGCCGCGTGGAAGTGGCCAACGTGGACGATGGCGTGGTGTTCAAGGCGCAATTCGCGCGGCACGTGCCCGGCGTCGCCGATTTGCCCAGTGAAGCTTAGCGCTGGGCGGAGGTTGAATCCGGTCCACCGCGTTCCTATCCAGCCGGACACGCTGTTCCCGCATGCGGAGTACCGTGCAAGCGGCAAAAGGATGGCTCGGCGAATGCCGGGCAAACCGCCGGAGTCGCCGTCAGTGCCTGCCGGGTGATACGCACTTTCCTGCACCGATCTTTTCCGCCGCCTTGAACACCGCCTGGTTGGCGGCGCGTACGCGTGCGAAGTCCATTTTTTCCACGCGTCGGTCGTAGGTCAGGAAGCCGTTGACTTCGTGTTCGACGTCGGTCAGTTGTGTATACACGGCTGCACCAAGACCGTCTTTTTCGACCAGCGGCAGCAGTTCCGCCTGGAGTTTCTCATAGCGGGTTGTCAGTGCTTCGGCATCGGGCTCCATGACGTACGAATCGTGCTTGCCGGGCCACATGTGGCCCGGCACCCGTTCGCCCAGGCCGCCATATTCGCCCAGCGCCGCGGCGCGGGTGGCGCTGGGGCGTGGCGGTGTGCCGGGACCGACATAGATATGACGGTCGTTGAAGTCGCCGTTGCCGGGGTCGCCCGGCGCCTTGCGATATCCGGGCGCGTTGTTGTAGCCGGTATTGCCATCGACCAGCCGTGTCGGATCGAGCTGCTTGGTCCAGGCCGTGATCCGGGCCACGTCGTAGGCGCCCCAGTTCTCGTTGAAGGGCACCCACGTGACGATGGCCGGCGAGTTGGCGTGTTGCTTGATGATGGACTGCCATTCACGCTCGAACTCGTCGCGGACCTGGTGGGGGTGGTCATCGGGGAGCCACATGGAGGGCATGTCCTGCCAGACCAGCAGGCCGAGTTTGTCTACCCAGTAATACCAGCGCTGCGGCTCGACCTTGGCATGCTTGCGGATCATGTTGAACCCCAGCCGCTTGACCGTCTCCAGATCGTGTTTGATGGCGGCATCGCTGGGCGCGGTATAGATCCCGTCGGGCCAGTAGCCCTGGTCCAGCGGACCCATCTGGAACACGAACTTGCCGTTGAGCATCGGTCGCAGCTGGCCGTTGACCATTCCGAGACAGATGCTGCGCATGCCGAAATAGCTTTGCACTTCGTCCAGCACGCGACCGTGCCCATCAAGCAGACGTACCGCGAGACCATAGAGATAGGGGTCGTGCGGTGACCATGCGTGTGGCTGAGCCACATGAATTTGTACGGGGCCCGATCCGTTTTGGGTCGACTTGTCGATAGTCTTCCCATCGGCAATCACGGACACCTGAACCTTGCTGGCCACACCCTGCACCAGCGGTTTTACGGTCACTGTCGACTGGTCCAGGTTCGGATGGATCACCAGGCGTTTGATATACGTCTCGGGCACGGGTTCGAGCCAGACGGTTTGCCAGATGCCCGAGGTGAAGGTGTAGTCGCCGTGGTCGATGGCGCCCTTGCCGCTGGAATGCCTGCCATCGTGGGTATCCCGTGCGCCGACGATCACTTCATTCGCTCCGGGATGCAGCCATCGGGTGATATCGATGGTGAAGGCTTCCCAATCACCCCGGTGCGTGCCGGCGCGGTGCCCGTTGATATAGATCACCGACTGGTAGGAAATGGCGCCGAAGTGCAGCAACACCCTGTGTCTGGCCCAGGTTTTCGGAATCGCGAACCGGCGCCGATACCACATGTTGATTGGTTGCTTTTCCATGATGCCGGAGAGGTACGATTCCGGCGGAAAAGGCACCCGGATCTGTCGAGGCCTGGCGGGAAACTGCGGTGGGGTGGCGCTGCGCAGGGATGGATCCGCTCGATGTGGGCCGCTCATGTAGTCCCAGCGACCATTCAAGTTGAGCCAGTTGCGCCGTGTCATTTGCGGTCTGGGATAATCGGGCAGAGGAATCCGACTGTTCATGGCTGCTGCGGTCCATGGTGTCGTCAGTGGTGCGACCAGCTGCTCCTTTGCCGCCATCGCCGTTGTCGGAGCCAGCGCAACGACCAGCCATAGTGCCGCGATCGCACATCGTTTCCTGTCGCGCCGCTGTCTGATTCCCATGGTTGCCTTCCTGTCGAATTGTTGGGTCCGCTACCGACGAGGGTGGGGCGGAAAACGGGGTTTTGCGCTATCGGGTCGTGTCATTGCCCGGTCGTGGAAGGACATCCATTTCGTCGATCTTCCCGGGAGATCACGCACAACGGATGGGACTAACTTTTTGCCGGGACGCCCAGCTCAAGCAGAATTACGCCATGGGCCGGTACCTGAAATACGCGGCGCGTGTCGATATCGCCCAGGTCGCGATGCCGCCACAGATCGCGTGCAGGCACCGCGCCATGCAGCCCCAGTGCCTCGAAGTCGAGCGTGGCGCCGAGCGGATGATCGAGCGTGTTGAACAATCCCACTGCCAGTGTGCCGTTGGCCAGCGGGCGCGCCCACAACTGGATCGGTCCGCGTTGCGCGACCCGACGCCCCTGCACACCGCGCGGATCCTGGTCGATGGCCAGCACTTCCGGGTTGGTCAGCACGGCGCGTGTGTCCGCATTCATTGCCGACAGATCGTTGCCGGCAATCAGTGGCGCGGCCAGCAGCGTCCACAGGCTCATGTGGGTACGTTCCATCGCCGGGTCGTCCATGCCCGGGTTGCCGATCTCCAGCATGTCCGGATCGTTCCAGTGGCCCGGGCCGGCGTAGCGCTGCAGCCCCAGTTGCGAGGTGGCGTTGAACAGCATGCTCTGGTAGTTGGACCGGATGTCGGCGCTGCTGCGCCACAGGTTGCCACCCACGGCGGCACCCCACGTCCAGATGCGACCCCAGCCGCCATTGCACAAGGCGTAAACGATGGGTCGGCCGGTGGCATCGAGTGCATGGTGCATGCGCAGGTAGGCCGCTTTCATCATGGCCACCTGTCGCGCCGGCGGCTTGCCTTCCAGTTGTCGGGTGAAGCTGCACATGTCGTACTTGAGGTAGTCCACGCCCCAGCTGGCGAACGTCCGTGCGTCTTGCGCCTCGTGACCCGCGCTGCCGGCGTAGCCGCCACAGGTGCGTTTGCCAGGCGAGGAGTAGATGCCGAACTCCAGCCCCTTGGCGTGTACATAGGCGGCCAGTGCCTTCATGTCCGGAAACTTGGCGTTGGGGTGTAGCACGCCGCGTGCGTCGCGCTCGCCCTGCCAGCCGTCGTCGATGATGACGTAGCGGTAGCCGGCTGCGGCCATGCCGCTGGATACCAGTGCGTCGGCCGCGTGGCGGATATCCGCCGCGGTGACGGCGGTGCCGAAGTGGTTCCAGCTGTTCCAGCCCATCGGCGGTGTACGCGCCGGCGTGGCGGTGTCCACGGCGAAGGACCTTGCCGCGGCGGACCATGCCAGCAGCATGATCGCCAGCAGCAGGCAGCACAGCGAGTACATTCCGTGCCGACGGGTGAGGGCGAGGCGTTTTCCGTCGGCCGACGCAAGCGTGGAGACATTCTTCATCGAGGGCTCTCGGTCAATGCTTCGGAGGATGGGCGGAGGTTTTTCCGGAAGCCGCTCCTGCCGGCGAGGCGAACAGCTCGCGGTAGCCAGGTGCGGGCACCAGGCGAACGTGCAACGCGCTGCGGTAGTTACCCAGCGTCACCAGCGATACCTTGCCCAGTCCGCCGCGAGTACCGGTATTCCAGTCAGCGATCGCAATCGTGTTCCGGCCATGTGGATTCAACAGCCCGGCAGGCAGGTTGAACACGCGCTGCGGACCGGTCGCATTGATGTAGCGGCCGACCTGCCAGCCGTTGATGAAGATCAGCGCACGATAGTGGCGCGAGGGATCGTCACTGATCTTCAGCCCGATCGGCACGTCCTGGCCGACCGGCACATCCAGCGTGAAGGTTATGCGGTACCAGTCGACGCCGGGCGTGCTGGTGGTCCTCGGCATGGTGGCCGCAGTCCAACCCTGGTCGGGATAGCCTGGCAGCGACCAGCCCATGCGCTCGCCGTACAGGCCGCCGTTGTTCATCGGGCCGCGTACCGGGTCTGCGGGCACTTCGCCGCCGCGATCGCCCTGGATCTTCCACTTTATCGTCGGCGACGCGCCCAGCAGAGTGGCGGATTCCAGTCCGCGCGGCTGCTTGAACAGGTCGTCGCCGCTGCCGTCCTGGTTGTGCCCCATGTTGCCGACCAGCACCGACAGCACGTTGTCCTTGCCGACTTTCAGGTCGGCGGGATCGAAGCCGAAGTAGCTGGCGCCGCTGGGGTAGTCGCCCAGGTAACGGCCATTGAGCCAGACCGTGAAGCGGCCATGGTTGCCCTGGTGGGTTCCCGGCGAGGCGGCGAGGATGACGCCTTGCTCGCGACCAGTGGCGGTGAAATGACCGCGATACCACACGTTACCGTGGTGGAACCCGTAGTCGTCGCTGTTGAGGATGGGCAGGTGGCCGTTCCAGTTCGGGTTGTTCGAACTTTTCCGGTTCGCAGCCGGCCAGTGCGAGTCGTCGAAGGAGGGTTGGATTTCCGGGGCACCCGGCTGGTATTTCCAGTCGGTCAGTTGCGGCAGGGTCACCGGCTGCGGTCCGTCGAGCTGCCCGAGCAGGCTGCCGGAAGGCGTCGTCTCGGCATGGACGGGATGGCCGTTCCAGGTGAACTCGTGGACGTCGGCGGGGGCGAATACTTCCACCGTGGTGGCCTTGTCGGTATCGCCGGTCAGTTCGATCGTGCGTGGCACTGCTGGAGCGGCGGCGAGCGATGCCGTACGCACGAGATAGGGGCCGCGCACCAGCACGGCGCCGCTTTGCGTGTCGAGTTTCCAGAAGCGTTCTGCCGTCTGGTCGTCGCCGATCAGCAGCAATAGCGAATGCTGGCCGGATTGGATCAGCACGCGCGTCAGGCCTTCGTGCGTGTAATTCAGCCTCAGCTGGCCGCGGGTGGCATCCCATGCGGTGACCACCTTGCCGGAAAGCACCTGGACCGACGGCTTCGCCCGATAGGTGAATACGGTTTCGCCATCCTCGCCACGGCGGCCGTAGATGACCGCGATATCGCGCTTGCCCTGGCTGAGGTTGGTCATCCAGTCGGAGGTGGAATACAGCAGATTCTGCCCTCCGAAGTGATAGTCGGCCAGCAGGATCTTGGAGTCACGGCCATCGATTCGCAGCGCGGTGCCCGCTTGTTGCGGGATCCGCGTGTAACGGTCCAGTGCTGCCGCGCTGCTGCGATCACCGCGGCCCAGGTCGAGCCAGAGGTGGGTGCTGTCGGCGGCGGTGGAGCTCGCGTCGGCGTGGCGCAGGATGTAGAACTGCGTGTCGTCGACCGGATTGATCCGCGCATCCAGGCGCAAGGCGGGATTGTCCGGCGACTTGGCCGCCATCCGGTCGGTCTGGGTCAACGGTTGCACCGCCCGGGTGAAATAGCCGAGCAGTTTCTGCTGGTCGTACTTGGCGGTCAGTCGTCGCGCCGCATCGATGGGTGCGGCGTAGTCGTAGGAGGTGTATACGCCGGGCGAGGCCAGCCAGCCCCAGTTGATGCCGCCGTAGGTCATGTAGAAATTCTGCATGGTCGAGCCGCTGGCCATCATGGCTTCGTAGTACACGCGCTCGAAGGCCGGGCCGGTGAGTTGGCGGCACTTTGCGTAACCCGGGCCGCCCCAGGGGTCGAACGAGCCGCCCTGGTATTCGGGAAAGAACAGCGGAGCATGGGTCAGCGCACGACGCTCGCGGGTGTAATCGTAAAGTTCACTCCACTGCTGCGGACGCGAGCAGTCGAAGCCCAGCGGGTAATCGTCGTAGCCCGGGATATCGATTGCACCGACGCCGTGCTCGAAGCTTCCATTGTGGTTGCCGACAAGCGGCACCGTGATGCCATCGGCACGGGCCTTTTGCTCGATGTCGCGCATGTAGCGGCGCCCGGCTGGAGAGTTGTCGTAGAACTCGTTCTCGACCTGGTAGAGGATCACCGAACCGGTTCCGTTGGTGAGCTGGTGGCGGGCCAGGATGCGGTCGATGCGGGTGAGCCATTCCTTGTAGGCGGCGGTGTAATCCGGCGCCGGCGAGCGTGCCCGGCCCTTGACCGCGATCAACCAATCGGGGAAACCGCCGGCGTCGGTTTCCGCATTGATGTATGGGCCCGGCCGCGCGATGACGTAGAGGCCGGCCTTCTGGGCGTCGTCGAGTACGCGATCGACATCGCGGATGCCCGAGAAGTCGTAGCGCCCTTTGCGGGGCGAGTGGTAGGCCCAGTTGAAATAGATTTCCACGGTGTTGTAGCCGGCGGCCTTCATCTTCTGGAAGACATCTGTCCACAGGCTTGGGCTGGGCAATCGCCAGTAGTGGAACGAGCCCGACCATACATAGATGCGCCGACCGTCGATCTTCAGCGAGTAGCGGTCGTAGCTGATGGTGTGCCGTCGGGCCGGTTCATGGTCCTGTGCAGCCGCTGATGATGAAGCCCCCGCCAAGGCACTTGCCGACAAGCTTGCCAGCAACATGCAGACACCCCAGTGGCGCAGGCCAAGGCGACGCTTGCGTGAGGCGGGATCGACCCGGGGTGGTGTCGTCGACGTGGGTATCTGCATGTGTGTATCCGTGAATGGCCTGGACTTTTCGCGAAGCTGTAGCCGCGGCTCGTCCGTCGCAGTCGCATGGCGCGGCCAGGCGGTCGGCGTGATCAATGAGCCTGGACGAAACTTGCCCTAAGCGGCGTGTCCGCGGAGGACGGCCCTGCAAGAATCGTGTAGGTTCCTGGCAGGCGAAGCATGGTGTCCTTCGCCGTGTCGTAGACGGACAGGCACAGCGAATTCAACGGAACCGTGATGCGCTTTGATTCGCCCGGCGCGAGCTCGACCCGGTCGAAGCCGACAAGGCGCTTGTAAGTCTCTCCGGAGGCCTTCGGCAGTACCGCATAGACCTGGGCGATTTCGGCCCCGGCGCGCTGGCCGGTGTTCCTGACGGTAAGCGTGGCCGTGTGGCCATCACGGTCTACCGTCAGCCCCGAATACGCGTAGCTGGTGTAGGAGAGGCCGAAGCCGAACGGGAACAGCGGCTTGAGATGCTTCATCTCGAACCATTTGTAGCCGACCGCGGCCCCTGCCTTGTTGTAGTCCACGTCGAAAAAGACCGGCGTCTTCGACGCGGTTGTTGCGGTGATTCCGGCGATCTCGGGATGAGGCAGCTGGTTGTCGTTGCGGGGGAAGCTGACCGGCAGCTTGGCAGAGAAGTCGACATTGCCGAAGAGCAGGTCGGCAAGCGCCTGCGCACCACCGATCCCGGGATACCAGGCTTCGACGATTCCCTGCACCTTGTCGATCCAAGGCATGGCGACCGGGCCGCCGGTTTCGAGCACGACGAGGGTATGCGGATTGGCGGCGGCTACGGCGGCTACCAGCGCATCCTGGTCATGGGGCAGCGCGAGCGTGGGGCGGTCCATGCCTTCCTGCATGGGCTGGTTGACGAAAACGATGGCGACCTGGGCCGTTCGCGCCAGCGCGGCAGCGGCGGCCGGGTCAGTGCCCGGGTTGAAGTCGATTTTGGCAGCGGGTGCGTGTTCGCGGATGTATTTCAGGGGCGACGATGGGAAATAAATGCTCTCCCCTGCGTGGGCGCCGGGACCAATGGCGTTGCCGCCGGGCGCGTTCACCTGGGCCGAGCCGCCGCCCGAGGGCACGCCGACGTCGGCATGCGAGCCGATCAGGGCGATCGAGCGGATGGACGAAGCCTGCAAGGGCAGCAGGTGTGCCTCGTTTTTCAGAAGCACCATGCTTTCTTCGGCAAGCTGCTGGGCATCATCGCGGCCGCGGAAAGGGTTGATCACCGTGCGTGGCGTCGGCGGGTCATCGATGACGCCGGCGGCGAACATGCTGCGCAGGATGCGATGGTCCATGTCGTCGAGCCGCGACATGGGTACCTTGCCGGCGAGCACGGCCTGCTTCAGCGGTTCGCCAAAGTACTTGTCACTGGGCATCTCCTGGTCGAGGCCGGCGAGCGCCGCCTTGACGGTGGAGTGCGTACCGCCCCAGTCGGACAACACCCAGCCCTTGAAGCCGAAATCCTTCTTCAGCACGTCGGTAAGCAGCCAGTGGTTCTCGCAGGCGTAGACCGTGTTGACACGGTTGTACGAGCACATCACGCCAGACGGGTGCGCGATGCCAATGGCGATCTGGAAGGCGAGCAGGTCGCTTTCGCGCGCTGCGCGCTTGTTGATGTCGGCACTGTAGATCGTGCGTCCGGTTTCCTGATCGTTGAAGGCGTAGTGCTTGACGTCACCCATCAGGTGCTGGGCCTGTACGCCCTTCATCAGGTTGCCGGTCATGGTGCCGGCCAGCAACGGATCCTCGCCGGCGTATTCGAAATTGCGTCCGTTGCGCGGCTCGCGGGTGATATCGACACCGCCGCCGATGGACATGTTGAAACCCATTGCGCGCAGTTCGCGGCCAATCACGGAGCCGTACAGGAAAGCAGCTTGCGGATTCCAGCTCGAAGCGGCCCCCAGGGTCGAGGGCAACAGGGTTGCGTAGCGCCCCTGGAAGGTCGACACACGGACGCCCACGGCAGAGTCCGCCATGTTGATGCCGGGAATGCCAAGGCGATCAATGCCCGGTACAAAGCCGGCGCCGTAGTTCGAATGCGCGGGGACGTCCTGGCCGTCTCGGTGCACGATCCAGTGAGTGCCGTGGACCAGTTGGATCTTCTCGTCCAGGGTCATCTGCGCGATAACCAGATCGGCACGCCTGTCCGGCGAGAGTGCCTTGTTCATCCATGGCATCTTCGACACGTCCGGATGCATCGATGCCGGTGCCGCCATACTGGCGAAAGCCGCGAAAATCGACATGGCGATGGCCGATGGTGCGAGGATCCTGCGGAACAATGCTGTTGCGGACATGCGGACTCCTTGAGGCGGAAACGGAAAGCCGGGCATTCGGTGTTTCTGTTACTGCACGGCCTTCACGACGGGAAGGTCGATGTATGTCGCCTGTTGCGGGCTGTGATAGATACGCTGCGTCGCCTTTTGGTAGTCGCCCGGTTTGGCCAGGAAAATGTTTGGCACGAAGGCCTGCGGATTGCGGTCGTAAAGCGGAAACCAGCTCGACTGGATCTGCACCATCAGTCGATGCCCCTTCTTGAAGACATGGTTGACGGTCGGCAGGTCGAATCGGTACGGCAATGGCCGGTTCGATGGAATCGGCTCGGGATCGGCGAAGCTCTTGCGATAGCGGCCGCGGAAAATATCCATGGCGATCGGAAGCTCGTAACCACCCATCGAAGGCTGCTCCGCCATCTCATCGGGATACACATCGATCAGCTTGACCACCCAGTCGCTGTCGCTGCCACTGGTCGAGGCCACCAGATGCACGGCGGGTGAGCCGGCGATCATCAGCGGCTGCTCGAGCGGTTTGGAGACATAGGTCACCACGTCGGTGCGGGTAGCGAACTGACGCTGATCGTCGACCAGCCATTCGGGCCACGTATCGACCTGGTCGGGCATGCCGTGGCTCCACGGCTGGATCGGGCGGATGCGATAGGGCACTGGCTTGGCCGGGTCGGACACATATTCGTCGTAGCCGCTGCCACCGGCCTTTGGCGCTGTGAAACCCAGACCATCGTCGGCGTGCAGGTAGAGCGGTTTCATGGTGGGCGTGCAATGACCATCACAACCTTCGGGCCAATGCGCGAGTCGTTCCCAGCGATTGGCGCCGGTGATGAAGGCCGTGACGGGTGCGATGGATGCCTTCGGCGCGCCGTCTTTCAGGTATTGCGCCAGGAACGGTCGCAGCACGTGGTTGCGAAACCAGTCGCCGGTGTTCATGCCCAGGTCGATCTTGCCGATGTCCGGCGCCCGCTCCCAGGTCTTGGCATGACGCCAGGGTCCGATGACCAGGAACAGTTTGCCGCGCGCCGAGGGCTTGTCGGCCAGCGCGCGATAGACGGCCATGTCGCCGTAGATGTCTTCCTCGTCCCACAGGCTGTGGACCAGCATCATCGGGACGCTCAGCGGTTGCTTCGCCAGCAACTTGTCCATGGCCTGGTCTTGCCAGAACGCATCATAGGCCGGATGCGCGAGCAGCTTGCGCCAGAAACCGAGCTGGTCCATGCCACGCGACTGTGCCAGCGCGCCGGCGGAACCGGCCTTGAGGTAAAGGTTGTAGTCGTCGCGCTCGCCGGACCACCACGGATACTGGCTGGAGCGGCCGGCATCCTGGCCGTAGATATAGGGAATCATCTGCTCGCGGAAGGCGCCGTTGTGGAACCAGTCGTCGCCCATCCAGCCATCCACCATCGGATTGATCGGCACCACCACCTTCAGGGCGGGATGTGGATGGAAGGCACCTACCAGGGCCTCGAAGCCGTCGTAGGAAATGCCGATGATGCCGACCTTGCCGTTGCTCTGCGGCAGGTTCTTCACCAGCCAGTCGATGGTGTCGTAGGTGTCCGTCGCATCGTCGACCGAGGTCTTGTTCAACGGACCGCGCATCGGGCGGTTCATCACGAAGGCGCCACCGGAACCGTACTTGCCGCGCACGTCCTGCACCACGCGGATATAGCCGTCCTCGACGACGATGTCGTCGGGGGTGTCATAGCCGACGATCGTCGGGCCCAGGTGCGGGCTGTCGGCATGATGGGTCATGCTGTCCGCGCCATAGGGCGTGCGGGTGAGCAGGATGCCTGCGTGTGTCGCGCCCTTCGGGATGAGGATCACGGTGTGCAGCTTCACGCCGTCGCGCATCGGGATGTCGACGACGCGGCGGGTGAAGTCGAAACTGCCGGTCACCGGTTTGAAGTGTGCCGGTATCTCGCTGGGAAGCTGCACGTGGGCCTGGTCGGCGCCGTGGGCCGATCCGGTGGCCATGGCGGCGACCAGAAAGAAAGCGGGAAAGGCATGACGCATGAAGCGATGCATGTTCGGTCCTCTTGGGTCCGGTTGTTCCAGAATGCCGGACCCGGCCATGCGCGCCACGCGCTGGCCGGGGCAGGCATCGCCGTGTCAGAAGTCGTAGGAGATTCCGAAGCGGACGTATCGAGGCATCGTGTAGTCGATGACGCGCTCATAGCTGTCGTTGATCGATTTGCTCGAGCCGTATCCAGGGCTGATCTGCAGGGGCCGTTGCTGGTTGAGCAGGTTGTACACCATCAGGTTGAATGCCAGCTTGTGGTCGGCCCACTGCGGGCGGTATTCGACGCTGCCGGTGATGATCTCCTGCCACGGATTGCTGCCGACCTTGCCCGGAGGAGAAGGTTGGCCATCGCAGTAATGGTAGTAACTGCCATAGCCGACCGGATCGTTCTGCTGCGTCCCGAAGAATCCGAGGCACTCCTTGGGCAGGCCGGAGAGAATCGAAAGATTCGCCGACACCATCCATTCCGGTGCGATCTGGTACGAGCCGTAGATCTTCAGCGCATGGCGCCGGTCGTTGCCCTGGTCGCCATTGGCGTAGAGCATCAGCTGGTAGTAATCCCAGTCACGCGTGGCGGACACGTTCTGCTGCCCTGTGAACGAGGTGACCTGGCCCTCGGTGTTGCCGTAGCTGTGCGACCAGACGTAATCGATCTTGCCCGACCACTTGCCGTCGAACGGATGCGACAGGTAGACCTCCAGTCCATCGTAATTGCGCTTGAGTTGGGGGAAGCCGAAGTCCTTGTTGGTGACGGTCACCTTCGTGTAGCCGCCGCTGGCGTTGACCAGGTCGTAGGTATTGGCGCGCCCCGGGTTGGACAGGTAGCACGAGCCGATGGTGAGCGTGGAAAGATCCGCCCCCTGCGCCTGTGCCGCGCGGCCGATCGCGCCGTTGTCGCAGACGTCGTCCAGTGCATTCCTCAGATGGCGCACGGTCCCCTTCATGCCCCATAGCCACTTCGGATTGATCTGCTGGTCGAAGCCGAGGATGAATTCATCCTGGTATTCCGACTTGATGTTCTGCGCACTGACGGTCTTCGGGTCCGGTGGCTGGCCGTATTCGCCGTTGGGCGAGACGGCGCCGCCGGTAGACGACTTTAGGAAGGTCATGCCGGTCGGCATGCCATTGGCATCGATGCCGGTATAGGTGAAGTACTGGTTCGTGGCGATCGAGCCCGCTGCCGTGCGCAGCGCCACGCTGGCCGGCATGGCGAGGTAGTAGCGTCCGGCGTTGCCGTAGACCTTCAGCGACGAATCACCATGCACGTCCCAGGAGAAGCCCAGCCGAGGTGCCCACTGCGGACTGGTGAGGCGAAGATAGGGGGCGCCGGCGGGGTTGTAGTTGGTGAACTGGTCGTTGCGGATGCCAAGTTGCAGCATCAACCGGTCGGTAACCTGCCAGTGGTCCTCGACGTATTGCGCCCGCTGTTTCACCCGCACCGAGGCGGAATTGGAATAGTGGCGGATGTAGCCGAAGTAGCCCTCCTCGCCGCCGGGGTATTTGCCGGGCGCATCGACGAAGGGAGATTCGCTGATGTCGGTATTCGGGTCGCCCTTGCCGTACCACAGCTCGTAGCCGCTACCGATGGTGGCGCCGTCGTCGATGTCGTGCGAGTCCTGGTTGTCGATGCCCGCGGTGATCGAGTGGTCGCCGATCTTGTAGGTGAGGTCCAGCCGCAGGTTGCGATTGGTCGAGCGATGGCTGGGATTGTTGACTACGTCAATGGTCTGGCCGTTGGTGCGCGGTTGGTTCCCGACATATGCCGGGTTCTCCTGGTCAAGTCCGCGAATGCTGGGGCCATCCACGCCGGAGTCAGGCACCTGGGTGAAGTAGTCGATGCTGGACTTGCCGTACATGGCGCTCAGCGTGAGGTCGTCGGTAATGTAGCTGGTGAACTTGGCCACATAGATTTTTGCGCTGGTCTTGTTGGTTGTGTCCTTGCTGACGAAGCCGCCAGTGCTGCCGCTGTCGTAGTCGTAGGCATAGTCGGAAGCGTCGGAGCGATGGGTCTGCGACACCCCGGTCAGTTCCAGGATGTTGGAGTCGTTGATGTTCCAGTCGAGCTTCAGGTAGCTCTTCGGATCCTTGTAGGTGTAGCGGGTATTGGCGGGGGTCGATGATTTGTCGCTGATCGTGTTGCCTTGCTGCTGCTTCGCCTCGACGGCGGCGAAGACGTACAGGCGGTCCTTGATCAGCGGTCCGCCAGCGTAGGCATCCACCGTGGTTTCCCATGATTTGTTCTGGTTCTTGCGCTGGAAGATCTGGCCGGCCTTGCTGCCGCGGGCGTAGTAGATGTTCCGCTGGTCGTTCTGCGCGAAGGCCGGCTGCCACAGCACCTGTGCACCGAAATGCCATTGGTTGGTGCCGCGCTTGCCGACCTGGCTGATCACGCCGCCGTCGGAGCGGCCATAGGCTGCCGAGTAGCCGCCATTCAATATCTCTTCCTGCTCGACCGCGCCGTAGGGCAGGGTGATGCCGCCAAAGCCGCTCAGCGGGTCGGTCGTGTTGAAGCCGTTGATGTAGTAGGCGTTCTCGGTGGCCGCCGAACCGCTGAACGAGACCAGTGTGTTGCCCATGGCACCATGGAAGTAGGTGCTGGCGGGCAGTGCGCCGGGAGCCAGCAAGGCCACCGCCTCGGCCGTGCGCGCCAGCGGCAACCTGGCCATCTGTTCGGCCGTGATGATGGTGCTGGAGCCGGTGGAGGTGACATCTATAGGGGGCAGCGCATTGGCGCTCACCGAGACGGTGCTGAGTTGTTGCACGCCGGCCGGCGAGGTGTTTGCGGAGGCCGTCGCGGAGAAGGACACATTGGTGGCAATGCCGACGCGCAAGGTGACATGGTCGCGCGTGTCGAGGGTCTTGCCGTTCTGCTGCAGCGACACCGTGTAGGTGGCCAGGGGCAGCGATACCGCGCTGTAGCGGCCCCGGCTGTCGACGGGCACTTCGCGAGTGAGGCCGTTGCTGCCCTGGATCAGGACGGTTTCGCCGCTGACGACAGGGGCTTGCCCGATGATGCTGCCGGTGGTGGATTGGGCGTGCACGACGGTGCCTGACAGCACGGCTGCCAGTGCCAGCGCAATCGCCGATCGGAGTGAAACGGATTTCATTTGCCGACTCATGGTGGTGACTCCTTGAAAAGAAGATAGGTTGCTGACAAGCAATGGATACATCGATTTCAATCGATCCAAAAGCCATCCATGAAAAATCGGGTCCCGGGTATTCCGCCGAGCCCCTGGAGCTGAGGGGGTTCGATGACGGCAGGTGCCCGATGCACCGCCGTATTGAATTTTTTCGACCGACATATCGTCGGTGGCCAACGCAACATGCAGCTTCTATTCCTTGTGCTTCATTCGGAGCGGGCTCATGGGCCGTCTGCTTCAAGTGTTTCCCGGCAGGCGCGGTGTCGTGGTGGCGACTGTCCGCGATACCCGCCTCGTCGGATAACCGGTTTCATGCGTAGATCACCTTTCCGACGTGTCTGCTTATCGCCTTCATCGCCTTGATCTTCACGGCAGCCCGGTCCGTTACCAGCACATCGATGTCCTTCAGCGGGCAGTAGCCGATCCTGCTGCGCACGCCAATCTTCGAATGGTCGGCGGCGATCACCGTACGCAATGCATTCGCGTTCATGGCTCGTGCGATTTCCGACTCATCCAGCAAGAAGCTGCTCGCGCCGTACTCGGTGTCTACGCCCACTGGTGAGAGAATCGCCAGGTGCGCCTGGTAGCGCTGGATTTCGGCGATGGTGCCGGGCCCGTAGTTCGAGGACAGTTCGCCGTGGAAACGGCCGCCCAGCAGTTGCACGTGATTGTTGTTGCGGTCACCCGTGGGGCCAGCGATCTTCCTGGCCACGTCCACCGAATTGGTGACGACGGTCAGGTTGATCAGCCCTGCCAGCGCTTCGGCGACCGCCGACATGGTGCTCCCCGAATCGAGGAAAACGGTTTGCCCGCTTTCGACCAGCGCGGCAATCTTCTTTGCGATCAGCTGTTTTTCCTTGACCCGCGTGGTGGCACGGACCCCGATGGGAGGTTCGTTTCCGGCAAGTACGGCACCGCCATGCACCCGCAAGACCTCGCCCATGGCTTCGAGCTTCAGCAGGTCGCGGCGGATCGTTTCGCGCGATACGCCGAGATCGCTGGTGAATCGATCGACCGAGACCTGTCCGAACGCCTTCAGCAGGCTGCGGATGCGTTGATGGCGTTCCTCATGCCACATGCAGTTTTCCCCTTTGTTGCAGATAGATGCCGATGCGGGCCGTGCTCAGGCGCATCAGGCCGAGTGCGACGGCCACGACGGCGACGATGCACGCGGAATAGGCGGCCGCCTGCGAAATGAAGCCGTTCTCGTTCAACTGCATGACGGATACGGAAGCCAGGTTCAATTCCGGCGTGACCAGAAAGGTCACCGCCGAGAGGGTGACCATCGATTGCATGAAAAGCAGGAAGAACGTCGATACCAGTGCCGGGGCGACGAACGGCAGCACCGCGTCCCGGGTGGATTGCAACGGGCCGCCTCCAAGGCAGGTGGTAGCGTCTTCCAGCGCGGCCGGCACGGTACGCAAGCCGGTCGATATCGTGAGGAAACCTTGCGTGTGGTAGTGGTAGAAATTGCACAACGCGACGATGGCCAGGCTGCCGTAGAGCCAGTGCGACAACGGACCATGGTTGAAGGCCAGCACGTAGCCGATGCCGATGATCATGCCGGGCACGGCCGCCGGCATCATGGCGAGGAACGCGACGATGCGGGCCAGGGCGGGCGACAGTCGACGCATGCCGATCGCCAGCATGAACAGTAGCAGCGTGCCGAAGATGGCTACGGCAATCGAGATCTTCAGTGAAGTAAGGATAGGCGTATAGCCGTCCGGAAGGTTCGTGTGGTAATGCGCCAGCGTCAGGCTGAAGTCGTAGGGCCACAGCTTTACGAAGCTGGCGTAGAACACGGTCGCCAGTACGACCGCCACCGGCAACAGCAAACCGATGCAGGTCATCGACAACGCCGCGTCGCGCCCGCGCCCGGGCGGTGCTTCGGAAGGCAGCGCGTGTTCCGAACCGTTGTGCTGGCGCGAGGCCACGTGCTCGATATACAGCGACAGAATCGCCGGCAGCAAAAGGACCATGCCGATGGTTGCGCCCATGCCGAAATCCATCTGGCCGGAAACCTGATTGTAGATCTCGGAGGCCAGAACCCGATACGAGCCGCCCACGACCATGGCATTGCCGAAATCGGTGATGGTGATGGTGAACACCACGAAGGCCGCTGACAGCAGGCCAAGCTTGGCCTGGGGCAAGGTGATGTCGATGAATTGCCGCCAGGCGGAGGCACCCATCGATTCCGCGGCGTCGTAGTAGCGGCGATCGGTGCGTACCAGCGCGACGGAAATGATCAGCACGGCTTGTGGAAGCGCGTACAGGACGTCCGCGGCGACCAGGCTGGCGAAGCCGTAGATGTCGGTGGGCAAGCCGGTGAGCCTGTGCACCAGGCCGTTGCGCCCGAACAAAAAGATCAATCCCAGCCCCTGCACCAGCGACGGCGCCAGCAGCGGCAGAATGAGGACGCCACGGACCAGCCACTTGCCCTTCATCCGCGACCGGTGCAGCGCCATCGCGATCGCCAGCGCCGCCACCGTGGTGAGCAGCATGGTGGTGCCGCTGACCCACAGCGTATGCAACATGACACGCGGAAGGCCGGGGTCGGTCCACAGCCGCCGGTAATGGGCCAGGCTCAGGACATCCCCCTGACCGAGGAAGCTGCGCAGGCCGATGACGATCAGCGGGTAGCCGAAGAACAGCAGCAGGCCGAGCACGGGCA
Source organism: Rhodanobacter glycinis (assembly GCF_900114325.1). Lineage (GTDB taxonomy): Bacteria > Pseudomonadota > Gammaproteobacteria > Xanthomonadales > Rhodanobacteraceae > Rhodanobacter_A > Rhodanobacter_A glycinis. The sequence goes on along the minus strand of NZ_FOSR01000002.1, from coordinate 277,787 downwards.
GGCCGATGAAGGTCCAGGCCAGCAGGCGATCGCCCGGCACGCCAGGATGGTTTGTACGCACGGCCCGGTTCATGCGGCCACCCATGCGGAACGGTCCGGTCGCACGTCCAGGGTGACGCTGTCACCGGGCTTGAGCGTGCAGTCGCGATGCTGCTCCGCGGTGAATGAGCGGCCCCGCCAGTCGATCACCAGCCGGATCATGCTGCCGAGGAAGGTGACGGCGCGTACCGTGCCTTCGCCGTCTTCGGCGGCAGTTGCGTGCACGTCCTCCGGACGCAGGCAGGCTTCCAGATGGTGGTCGGGTGCTGCAGGTCGCCCGGACAGCAGCGTCGGCAGCGCTTCGCGCACCCAGCTTGTCGGCAACAGGTTGGACGCGCCGATGAACTGGGCCACAAAGCGCGTCGCCGGATTCATGTACAGCTGGCGTGGCGTGCCGATCTGCTCGATGCGGCCCCGGTTCATGCAAATGATCGTGTCGGCCAGGGTCAGCGCTTCCTGCTGGTCATGCGTGACCATCAGGGTGGGAATGCCGAGTTGGCGTTGCACCTGGTGAATCTCGCCGCGCATCTGTTCGCGCACGCGGGCGTCCAGGGCGGAAAGGGGCTCGTCGAGCAGCAGCAAGGCCGGATCGACGGCCAGCGCTCGTGCCAGCGCAACACGTTGCTGCTGCCCACCGGAAAGCTGCGCGGGATATTTGCCTGCTTCATCCGGAAGCTGGATCAGCCGGAGCAGTTCATCGCGGCGTGCTGCGGCGGCGCGGGGCGGCAGGCCGCGAAGCTTCATGCCGTAACCGATGTTTTCCGCCACGGTCATGTTCGGAAACAGCGAGTACGACTGGAACACGATGCCGAAATTGCGTTCGCGCGCCGGCATGCGGGTGATGTCCCTCGCACCGAGCATGATGCTGCCGCTGTCAGTCGCGAGCAGGCCCGCGACGATTCGCAGCAAGGTGGTCTTGCCGCAGCCGCTCGGCCCGAGCAGGCAGACGAAGTCGCGTTCGCCCACGGCAAAGCTCACCCGATCCAGGGCCGGGCGGCCACCGAAGGACTTGCTGACGTCGTTTACCGTGAAATGCACCAGAGAGCTCCCCGTTCTTGTGCCCGTGTATCAGTTCGCCACGTCGCTCTTCCATCTGGCGATGGTCGCCGCGCGGTTTTCCATCGATGCCTTGAAATCCATCGGATACAGTCGGTGCGCGATGTCTGCCGGCAGCCCGTCCTTGATCTGCTCGGGCGTCGGTCCGGCGCCGGGCATCGCGACGATGCTCTTGTACTTGCGGTACAGCGCGGCGGCCTGCGGTGAGGCGATCCAATCGAGGAAGCGCTTCGCATCGACCTGGTTTGCCGAGGTCTTCATCATGGCGGAGGCCTCCAGCTGATAGGCGACATCGCTCGATGGGATCACCATCCTGATCGGAAAGCCCTGTCGGATCGATTGCATGGCGGTGAAGGCGAACGACACGCCAATGGGAAATTCACCGGTGCGCGCCAGCTTGCAAGGGCTGGACCCGGACGGACTGAACTGGGCGACGTTGCCGGCGATCTGCTTCAGCAGAGCCCAGCCTTTGTCCGCGCCCATGCCTTGCAGGATCGCCGCCACAATCATGTAGCCGGTACCGGAAGATTGCGGGTCCGGCATGACGACTTGGCCCTTGTAGACCGGCTTCGCCAGGTCAGCCCACGATGTCGGCATGGGCAGATGCTGGGCCGCGAGCGCATCGGTATTCACGCAGAAGGCGGCGAGGTAGCCGGTGGCGACGAACCATTTGTCGTCCGGCGCGCGGTAGCGCGAAGGCAGCTTCGCGATGTTGGGCGATGTGACCGGTGCCAGCTCGGCCTCGATGCGCGGATCGAGCATGTCGGTGAGTGCCTCGCCCCAGATCACGTCGTTATGCGGCGCGGCGGATTCGGCGATCAGGCGTGCGGCCAAGTCTCCCGTGGAAAGGCGCAGCACGTGGACGTGCAGGTCAGGCATCGCCTGGCGCGCGGCGGCCAGGTACACCGAGACTTCGTCGTTCTCGAGCGCCGTATAGACCGTGATCGAGCCCGCCTGTGCCCAACCACAGGCAAGGGCATACACGGCAAACGCGGCGGCGAGTCTGGTGGCTATGCGCATGAGAGCAACCTGTGCGGTACGGCTGTTGGCGTCGATTCGCGAACGGGCGTCCTTGAAGCGTGGGACGTCCTGATACCCGGTCCCCAGCTTGCCCAGAGAATGTGTCATTTTGTGGACATTTGCAAATTTGAGGAAAATCCTACAAAAGTGCTCGCTGCCCTGTCATGATCCGGGCAGGCGTCGACGAGGGTCGGCTCCGTCTTCGTTTCCATTCGTGAGGTAGCCAAATGGCCTTGCCTGCGTCGTCCACCGAGGAATTCCGTCGATTCGCCGAAAGCGTTGCCGAGCGCGCGCGGGCCATGTCGTTGCCGGGCTTCCGCAGCAACTTGCATGTCAAGTTCAAGGGTGACGCTAGTCCCGTCACGGAAGTGGACCGCAATGTCGAGGCGATGGTGCGCGAGTGCATCCGGGAGGCCTACCCGGAACATGGTGTACTTGGCGAAGAGCATGGCTCGAGCCACACCGATGCGGAATACGTGTGGTCGATCGATCCCATCGACGGGACGCGAAGCTTCGTCACGGGCTGGCCACTGTGGGGGACGCTACTGGCCCTGTTGCACGAGGGCCAACCGGTGCTTGGCTTGATCGACATGCCGGTGCTCGACGAACGCTGGATAGGCATGCGCGGTGCAAGCACGACCCTCAACGGACGGCCGTGCCGCAGCAGGCAGGGCACGGCGCTGGCAGGTGCGGTGGTCTACACCACCTCGCCGGATGCGTTTTCGCAAGCCGAGTTGGCGGTGTTTGAACGGATCAGCCGGGCCGCACAGAACCGGCGTTTCGGCGGTGACTGCTACAGCTATGCGTTGCTTGCCTCCGGGCATATCGATGTGGTGATCGAGGCCGACCTGAAGCCCTATGACTATCTGGCGCTGGCGCCGGTCATCGAGGCAGCGGGCGGTGTGATCACGGATTGGGAAGGGCATTCGCTGGGCATGCACAGTGGCAGCCGGGTCATTGCCGCAGGCTCGGCGGAACTGCATCGCGAAATCATGGGTCTGATCGGGAAGCCTGCCCTGCGCGATTCCGTTTCACCCGGCAGCCACCCGCGCATGGCGTGATTCGGAGAGTTCGGTTTCATGGTGTCCATTGATCGTCGGCGTTTTCTGCAAATGTTTGGTGGTGCCGTCGGCACCGCGGCCTCGGGCCAGGTACTTCCGGCCAGTTTGCGCAAGGCACTGCAGGTACCGGCGCAGCGGAGAACGGGTACGATCCGCGATGTCGAGCACGTGGTGATCCTGATGCAGGAGAACCGTTCGTTCGATCACTATTTCGGCACGCTGCGCGGCGTGCGCGGGTTCTCCGATCCCCGGCCGCTGCTGTTCCCCGATGGCCGACCGGTCTGGTACCAGCCGAATGCGTCGATAACCACGCCGAAGTACAACGCGTGTGGTGTGCCGGCCGACGCCGACTACGTGCTGCCGTTCCGCGTCGACACCCGCGAGAACGGCGATCACCAGCACAGTACCGATCACAGTTGGAGCTCGGGCCACTTGTCCTGGAACCACGGCAGATACGACCAGTGGATTACCCAGAAGCAGGATGTGCTGACGATGGGCTACTTGCGTCGCGAAGACGCGGCTTTCCATCATGCGCTGGCCGATGCCTTCACCATCTGCGACAGCTATTTCAGTTCGGTGCCCGCCGACACGGCGATCAATCGCATCTACCTGTGGTCGGGCACCTGTGATCCGAACAACGTGATGGGCCGGATTCCCAACGGCCCCGGTCTGGCCGAGCGGCCGCGAGTGAATGGCTACACCTGGACCACCTATCCGGAGCGGCTGGAATCGGCAGGGATCAGCTGGAAGCTGTATCAGGGCGGGACGGGCGAGCCCGGCTCGCCCACCGACAACTTCACCGACAATTCGCTGGAGTTCTTTGCCAACTACCAGGTGGACGAAGGCGCCGATCCGCGAGGTCCGCTGGTGCGCAAGGGCGTCTCGCAACATACGTTGAAGGAGCTGCGCGACGATGTGCTGCACGACCGTTTGCCGCAGGTCTCGTGGATCGTCGCACCCTACAAGTATTGCGAGCACCCGGCCGCCTCGGCCGCCGATGGCGCGTATTACATCAAGCGTGTGCTTGAGGCGTTGACCGCCGATGCGGAGTCGTGGAGCAAGACCGTGCTGTTTCTCTGCTACGACGAAAACGACGGCTTGTTCGATCACGTCGTGCCGCCGATGCCGCCCTCCAGTAGCGAGCGCAACAGTCGCGGCATGGTTTCGCACTCGCTGGCTGGCAGCTTTCGCGACGAATTTCTCGACCTGGATGTCAACACGTCGATGATTCATCCACTCGTGCCCGGCGCTGATCCGGGTGGACGGCAGCCGCTGGGCTTGGGCATGCGTGTGCCGATGATCGTCATCTCGCCGTGGACGACGGGCGGCTGGGTTTGCTCGCAGACTTTCGATCACACGTCGATACTGCAATTCCTGGAAACCCGCTTCGGCGTCGCCGAGCCCAATATCAGTGCGTGGCGACGTTCCGTCTGCGGCGATCTCACCAGCGCCTTCGATTTCGGCCTCAAGCCCGACCTGGGCATGCCGAATATTCCCCTGCCCGAATCGCATCCGGATCTCTTTGCGCCGATCATCGCGCCGGCGATTCCAAGCATGCCTATCCAGGAGGATGGTCTGCGCCCGGCACGACCGATCCCCTATCAGTGGCAACTGGAGCACCGGCTGGATGCCGCAGCGGGCAAGTTCTGGCTGGACTTCCGCAACACCGGCGCGGCGGGGGCGGGTTTCTATGCCTACGACCAAACGGCGCCGGCCAGTGATCCGCGTCGCTACACGGTCGCCGCCGCCGAGATGGTCAGCGATTACTGGCCGCTGCACCCGCACGGTGTTGCTTACGACATCCTCGTGCATGGGCCGAATGGCTATCTCTGTCATGCGCGCGGTGAACTGCCGGCTGCGACGACCGCGACTGTCGAAGTCCGACTGATATACCAACCGGAGCGCTGTCAGATCCAGGCCATCCTGTCGAACACGGGCAGCCTGGCGTGCTCGGCTTTCATCCACGACGCCTATGTCGGGCATCTGGCCGAACTGCCATTGAAGCCGGGCGCCACGATGGAGTTGACCCACGACTTGAGCGCCAACCATGGCTGGCATGACATCTCGGTCACGCTGGATACGTCGGACGTCTATCTGCGCCGCTTCGCCGGCCATCTCGAAACCGGCCGTCCAGGCACCAGCGACCCGATGCTGTCGCCTTCGTTGCGTACGCGTATCGGGTGAGCAAGACCCGGGTTCCGGGTGGCCGAGCGGGACGATGGGGCCTCTGCGCCTGCGTTCCGGGGATGACATGTGCCATCCGGCACATGGGGCGATGGGGTGCGCAGGAGTAGGTTCAGACGGTTATCCCACTGGGGCCCCGTCATGAAGCTTGCTTGTACCCCCGCGTTCGCCGTCGCCGCTTTGGCTGGCCTAGCTTTCTCATCAGCCGGTTTCGCCAAGGACTCGCCCGCGTCGCCATCGGAAACGGCGCGCATCGAGCAGATCCTCGCCGCGCACGCCAAGGTGGTGCAGGTCGGGTCGGTAGCGCTGTCCCACGATGGCACCCATCTCGCATGGACGCAGTCGAAAAAGGGCAAGAAGGAGCTGATGCTGGCGTCGTGGGATGGAAAAAACGCGCACGCAGTGAAGATTCCGGGGGATTGCCACGAAGAGGACATCCACTGGGCGCCTGATTCCGACAACCTGGCAATCTTGACCCGCTGCAAGGTCGATCCGAGCAACACCAAACCCATCAAGGGCGCGCTTTGGGTGGTGGACGGGGCCGGGAAGGCCGCACCGCGAAAGGTGACGGATTTGAGCGGTTTTGCCTCCGACGTGCAATGGTCGCGCGGTGGCCAGAGCATCGCGTTCATGTATGTGCCGGGCGCGACGCGGATGCCGTTCGCGACGGCGTCCGGCAACCCCCGGGTCGGCGTCATCGGCCAAGAGACCGAGCAAGTGGAGCGGATCGCTGAAGTTCCGACTTCCGGCGGCACCCCGAACATCCTGACTCCCGCGAGTTTGTACGTATACGAGTTCGACTTTTCGCCCGATGGCCACACGATCGCGTATACCGCGGCGCCGCCTCCGGGCGACGACCACTGGTGGTCGGCCAAGTTGTATACGCAGAAGGACCAGGCTGGCGCCACACCGGAAGTGGTGGTGGATCCGGCCACCGTCACCGGTTCGCTGCACGGCATGCAGATGCAGCAACCGACGTGGTCGCCGGATGGCAAGTCCATCTATTTCGTCGGCGGTCTGATGAGCGACCGCGGCGCGGATGCCGGCGAGCTTTATCGCGTGGCCCCGCAAGCTGGGCAAGTGGTGGACATGACACCGGGTATTCCGGTCACGCTGCACCAGTTCACTTTCCTGACGCCCGATACGCTGGTGTTCACCCAGGAAAAACTGGGCCACGTGCAGATCGCCAAATACACGATTTCCGATTCGGCGGCGCAGCCGTCGCGCGTGTTGTACACGCTGCCCGGCGCCGTGCGCGGTGTATCGATCTCGTCGAGCGCGCCACATCGCATCGCCTATGCGGCCAGTTCATTCGAACACGCGCCGGAGGTGTACTCGGGCGCGCTGGGTGATCAGCCACCGTCTGCGGTGACTGCCGTCAACGCCGCGTTGAAACCGAGCTGGGGCAAGGCCCGGTCGGTGACATGGCATAGCGGCAAGCTGTTGATCCAGGGCTGGCTGCTGTATCCGGCGAACTTCGACCCGCACAAGACCTATCCCTTGATCGTGTCGGTGCACGGTGGTCCGACGTTTGCGAACCTGCCTTACTGGGGCACCAACGCCACGGCCTATTCGTCTTTCGGCTATTTCGTGCTGCTGCCCAATCCGCGTGGCAGCACGGGTGAAGGCGAAGCCTTCGTGCGAGAGAACATCGGCACGGGCAAGATGGGTTACGGCGATCTCGACGACATCCTCGCCGGGATCGATGCCGTCGAGAAGATCGCGCCGGTCGACAACAATCGCCTCGGCATGACCGGCTGGAGCTATGGCGGCTTCATGAGCATGTTTGCACCGACCCAGACCAACCGCTTCAAGGCCGTGGTCGCCGGCGCCGGCATCTCCGACTGGAAGAGCTATTACGGCGAAAACCAGATCGACGGCTGGATGATCCCGTTCTTCGGCGCGTCCGTATACCAGAACCCGTCGGCGTACGAGAAGAGCTCCGCGATCAACTTCATCACCCGTGACCACACCCCGGCACTGATCGTCGTGGGCGAACGCGACGAGGAATGCCCGGCGCCGCAATCGTTCGAGTACTGGCACGCGCTGCAGACCCTGGGCGTGCCAAGCAAGCTGGTCGTCTACGCCAACCAGGGCCACGGCATTGCCAATCACGACGACCAGGTCGACATCCTGCGTCGTTCACTGGACTGGTTCGGCAAATATCTCGCAGCCGCGCCGGCAAAATAATCCGGATTTCGCCTGTTGGTACTGGGCAGCTGGAACGCAGAGCCGAGGTTCTGCGTTCCAGCTGCCCAGCGTCATTCAGTAGTTCGAGTGCCATGAATGGCGGATGTGGCAGGGTGGCGGCGGACGACCCACGCATGCGTCGCCGCCGCGAAAAATAGCAGTCAAACACCCCGAGCCGCGACGGTTGGTCGCGAATCGTTGTCTGGTTGAGCAACAAATGCAGGTCAAAGGTCGCTTTTCGACCCATTTGTGTCGGTCATGAATGGCTGCTTTGTGGCGAGCATTTGAAGCAGTCTGTACCCATCGTTGGCCAAAAGCGTACCTCAGGCTAGTGCGATTGGAGTTCGTTATTGACGGTAGGGAAGTGCTCAGTACCTATCCCTCCATAGAGACAACTTGCTTCCCACGCCCTGCGCTAGCCATGCAAGCCGCGGCTACGGCGGCGCAGCGCCCGGGGTGAGAGGCCGTAGATACGCAGGCAGGCGCGCCGCATGCGCTCCGTATCCAGTCCCACCTGTCTTGCGATCTGCTCCAGTGGCTCGCCGGTTTCCTCGATGCGCGGCAAGGCCGCTTCACAGCGCAGGCGCTCAATCGCACGCGCAGGGGTTTCGCCGGTCTCGGCGGTGAACTGCCGCGCGAACTGACGCGGGCTGATGTTTGCCACCTCGGCCAGCCGCTCGACTGAAAGCTGGTCTTTGAGGTGCAGCCGAGCGTGGGCCAGCGCGTCGCGAATCCGCCCCGGGGTCGGCTCAAGATCGAGCATGGTCGAGAACTGCGATTGTCCTCCGCTGCGGCGGTGATAGACCACCAGGTCGCGCGCGATGGCCTTGGATGTTTCGGTGCCGCAGTCCTCCTCGATCATCGCCAGCGCGAGGTCGATCCCGGCGGTGATGCCGGCTGAGGTCCAGATATCGTCTTCGCGGATGAAGATCCGGTCCGACTCGACCTTGATGGCGGGGTAGCGCCGTTGCAGCTCGGGTGCACAGCGCCAATGCGTGGTGGCACGACGGCCGTCCAGTAGACCGGCGGCCGCGAGCAGGAAGGCCCCGGTGCAGACACTCGCCGTGCGTCGGGCACGGGGGGAGATGGCGCGGACGAGGTCCACCGTATCGGCTTGTGCATCGGATGAGTCTGGCGTTGGCGCACCCACCACCATCAAGGTATCGACATGCCCGCGAGGCGATGCCGCCGTGGTGTCGATCGCGATTCCGGAGCTTCCACTGACCAGCCCGCCAATGCTGGAGATGACGCGGATGTCGTAGCCGGCCTGATGAAAGTCCCTCGCCAGCGTGAAGGCGCAGAGCGGGCCACCGAGGTCGAGCAACTCGAACCCCGGAAACACCACAAACCAGAGCGTTTTCGATGTCTTTGAACGCGGCATGCCAGATTTCCAGAGTTGGCAGGATAAGTGGGAATTATGTCCTTTCTGACATTCGCTCGGGAGCCAAAATTTCTCGGTCAAACAACCCACGGCCATGGCCGACTACCGACGGAGAAAATCGATGAACACTTCCATCCCAAATGTGATTCTGGTCCATGGCGCCTGGGCCGATGGCTCGACCTGGTCGAAGGTAATCCCGCTGCTGGCCCGCAACGGGCTCACCGCAACCGCTGTGCAGCTCCCGTTGACTGGCTTCGAGGCCGACGTGGCCGCCGTGCAGCGTGCCATCGCGCTGGCAGAAGGCGACGTGGTCCTGGTCGGCCACAGCTATGCCGGCGCGGTGATCGGCGAAGCGGGCAACGACCCGAAGGTGGCCCGCATGGTCTACATCAACGCGTTCGCACCGGACGCGGGCGAGTCGGCGGGTACGTTGTTCGAGAAGTTCGAGACCGCACCGCTCAATGACGAAATCCGCCCTGATGCACAGGGCCATCTGAAGCTCACCCGGGACGGTATTTTCAAGCTGTTCGCGCAGGACCTGGACGACACCGAGAAAGCTTTGGTCTACGCCACGCAAGGTCCGCTGCATGCCTCCGCACTCGGCGGCACGCTGACCGAAGCGGCATGGCGCAGCCGGCCGACGTACTACTTCATCGGAAACCAAGATCATGCGATTCCTCGTGTGGAGCAGGAGCGCATGGCCGCTCGCATGAACGCCACCGTGGCACACGCCGACAGCAGTCACGTGCCGATGCTGTCGCAGCCGCAGGCTGTTGCTGACTTCATCGTCTCGGCCGCCGCTTGAGGCCGCCCCCAGCGCGGCCTGTTGGCAGCGTCAAAGCTATCGCGTGGCGCTCGATGCCAGATCGGCGCCACGCCGTGATTCTTCGCAGGAGTGATGTCTCATGATGATCGAAGCAAACGGCATTGATCTGCATGTCGAACAACGTGGCGCGGGAGGACCAGCGCTGGTGTTCCTGCACTACTGGGGTGGTTCTTCGCGTACTTGGCAACACGTGGTCGACGCGCTTTCGCCCGACTACCGCACCGTCGCCATCGACCAGCGCGGCTGGGGCAAGTCCGCTGCACCGGAGGCAGGCTATGCGTTGAGCGATCTGGCCGGCGACGTGCTCGCCGTGGTCGATTCCCTAGCGCTGGAAAGCTACATCCTGGTTGGCCATTCGATGGGCGGTAAGGCTGCACAGCTTGCGGCATCGCAGCGTCCGCGCGGGCTTCGGGGTCTGGTGCTAGTGGCGCCCGCACCGCCGACGCCGTTGGCGCTTCCGCTCGACGCTCGTCAGGGCATGGTGCATGCCTACAACTCGCGCGAGAGCATCGTCGCCACCTTGCAGCAAGTGCTTGCACCCGACGGCTTGTCTGACGGTGATCTGGACACGGTCATCGCGGACAGTCTGACCGGTGCCAGCTCAGCCAAAGCGGCGTGGCCACTGGCGACCAGCCAGGAAGACATTACAGCGGTGGTTCCGTTGATCGATGTGCCGGTGATCGTGATTTCCGGTGAGCACGATTTGGTCGACCCGCCTGAGGTACTGCGTCGCGAAGTGCTGCCGCGCATTCCCCAGTCCACGCTGGTCGTGCTCCCGGGTGTCGGGCACCTGTTGCCCCTGGAGGCGCCGACCGATCTGGCCAACGTGATCAAGGCCTTTGTGCTGGCACAGACCAGGGGCGGGTTCTTCGCACTGCCCGAGGCCCAGCAAGAGGTTGCTCTGACCCGCTGCGGTGATTGCGGCATGGCGCGCCTGACGGCCAGTACGACCGCACCCCGACGTCCGTAATCGCGCCGCACATCGCACAAAGAAACTGCCGCCGAAGCGGCTCATCTCAACACCCTTCATTCAACGAGGACACGTCAATGGATAACCAAGAATCATCCAGATCCGCGTCTTGCCGTTCAACATGGTCAACGCTCACCTGAGCAAAACCGACGACAGCTGCATTCTCGTCGACACCGGCATTCCAGGCCTCGAACGCAAGGACTTCGGCGTCGACGGCATCGTGCACCATACCGCCGGTCACACGCCCGGCTCGCAGACCGTGGCCCGCGAGCCGGAGCGGCTCGTCAACAGCGGTGCTAAGCGTTTCCACATGGGTCATGGCGGGACGCTGGAGGCTCCCGAGGTGCTTCGCCACGCAAAGGTGCCAGTCAAGTTGGACCCGGCTCATTGTGTGTGCGGCCAGCACGCACCGGCGGCCTCCGCTACCTGACCCGAAGCTGACCCCAAGCGACGTCCGTGACCGTCCGCCTTATGACAATCAATGTGATCAGGCGAATGGCTGGAGTTGGCCGATCGCTGCCGTCATGCACGGCAACGATCGGCAGTGATCACGAACAGCATGCGGATCACGATCTACCGGCACGGATAATCCGCGCATCGGAAAACGCTCCGCCAGCCGTAGGCATTTAGACGGCTGATCGAATGTGAGCGCCGGGTCGTTTACAGCCTCCTGATCCTGATATTGCGGAACCAGATGCGGATCGGCTTGGCGCCCTTGTCTTCGGTGCCCTGCAGTGAAATATGGCCGCTGTGGAAGACGCCGAAATCGGGCCAGGCCTTGAACTTGGTGCTGGCGACCAGCTTGTTCCAATCGGGAGTCCACAGATGGGTGTCGATCACCTTGCGTCCGTTCTGGAAGAATTGCAGGTGGCCTTGGTCGGAGATGATTTCGAACTGGTTCCACTGGCCGCCTTCGCGGACGGTTTCCACATCCGAGGAGATCAGGTCGAACAGGTCACCGGAGCGTTCGTTGAGCACCCGGCTGTCGGGTTTGGTGCATGCCAAGTCGGCGATCTGCATCTCCGGGCCGGTTTCGTAGGTTGCGCCGTACTTCGGTGATTCGTGCACGTGGAACATCACGCCGCTGTCGGCGCAGGGGCTCATCTTCCATTCCAGCTTCAGGTCGAAGTTGCCGTATTCGGCATTACTGACCAGGTCGGCGAAGTCCTTGGGTGCGTCGTGGCCGGTTTTCTGCAGTCGGATCGCGCCGTGGTCGACGGTCCAATCCTTGCCGGGCGACTTCTCGAGGTAGGAATGCCAGCCGTCAAGATTCCTGCCGTTGAACAGCAGCTGCCAGCCGGCCGCCTTTTCCTGCGCGCTGAGCGTGTTGACGACCTGTGCCGCAGCCATGCCGGGAAGCAGACCGCCCAGGGCGATGGCAGCCATCGATTGCAGAATCCATGTCCGTTTCATCGTGAGGTCTACCTGTAGATGGGTGGATGGGGCGGCAGTGCGGAAACTCAGGATTGCGGCGGGAACGACGGCGGTGCGTCCGCCATCGAACTGCCCCATGCGCGGTCAGGCGTCGCTTGCAGCGTGAAGCCAAGACGCCCGCCATGCGCGACGAAGCTGGCCGGCAGCCATGGCTTGTTCCAGGCCTTGCCGTCGACCTCGAGCGCGCGGACATACGGTGTGCCGGTAGATGCTTTCGGTGCATCGATGGTCACGTCGCCGCCGGAGCCATGCACGACGGCATGGGTGAACAGCGGACTGCCGAGCACCAGTTCGGTTCGCCCCGGAATTTCCGGGTACAGCCCCAAGGCCGACCACACGTACCACGAAGACATCTCGCCCAGATCGTCATTGCCGGGAATGCCGTCGGGCGCGTTCTTCCACAGCGAGTTGACCACAGCGCGAACGGTGGCCTGGGTCTTGTACGGCTGCCCGGCGAAGTCGTACAGCCACGGCGTTTCGACGGAGGGTTCGTTGTTGAGTTCGGCGTGCAGCGGACCGGCGTTGGTGAACGCCCACTTCCCATCGGCGGTGTGGAAGAAGCGGTCCAGCCGGGCGATCGCGGTGGCGTCGCCGCCGAGCTGCTGGAACAGGCCGTGCACATCGAACGGCACCATCCACAGATAGACGGCTGCGCTCGCCTCGACGAAACCGTCGTCGGTACCTGGCGTGAAGGCGGGCCAGCTGCCATCGGCGTTGCGATTCTGGATATAGCCGCCATCGGGCGCGGCTTTCGGGTTGTACAGATTGCGCCAGTAACCGGCGCGCGCGAGGAATTTGCGTTCGCCCGCTTTGTCGCCGACCTCGGTCGCGAGTTGCGACAAGGCGAAGTCCGCGGTGACGTCTTCCAGCGTTTCGGCCGCACCGCCCCACGCATGTGATTTGGTGGCGATGTAGTGCAGCTTCAGCCACTGGTCGAGCGACGGACGTTCACCCACGCATTCCACGTTGCAACCGGCATTGGACTCGTCGTGCGCGGTGGGCACCGTGGCGGCACGCGCCAGCGAGGCGTAGGCGCCGCGCAGGTCGAAGTCATGACCACCGAAGGCGTGGATATCTGCCAGCGCCGGCACCGCAGGGTCGCCACTCATCACATGGGTGCCGCCGCTGTTGTGGGTCCAGCGATCCCATTCGCCGTGGTTCTGGCGCGCCTGGTTGTACAGCGACTGGGCGATGTCACTGCCCACCTTCGGCATCAGCCAGGTCAGCAGCTGCAGTTGCGAGCGGTAGATGTCCCAGCCCGAGAAGTTGGCGTACTGCGCGTGTTGCGGGGTTTTCACATGGTGAATGTGCTGATCGAAACCACGGTATTCACCATTGACGTCGCTGAACACGTTCGGGTGCAGCAGCACGTGGTACAGCGCGGTGTAGAACGTGGTGCGCTGATCCGCCGTGCCGCCGTCGATCGCAATGTGTCCCAGCGCCTTGTTCCATGCGTCGCGCGCCTGCGACGTCACGTGGGCGAGCGTGCTGTCGGCCGGAATTTCGGCACGAAGATTGGCGCGCGCATTGGCCAAACTCACGTAGGAAATGCCCACCCGCACCTGTACCGGGCCCTTGGCCGGATCGAAACCGACCCACGCGCCCGAGCCCTTGCCCGGCACCGGGAAACCCTTGTCGGCGTAGCTGGTGCCGCCGTGTCCGGAGGTTGCGCCGAGCGTCACCGTGCCGTTGTGCCAGCTGCCCACGCGGGTGAACGGACGATCGAAATGGGCGACGAAATACAGCGTGTAGTAACTGTGCTGGTCGGCCTTCGCCAGGTAGCCGCAGAAGTTGCCGCTGGTCACCGAACCGGTGATGGTTTGCGTGGCCGCATCGACATGCACCGCCGCGTCACTGCTGCCCACTTCGGAGTCGGAGACGCGCACCAGCAGGTTCGCCGGTCGTCCGGCGGGAAAGCTGAAACGCGCCATGCCGCTGTGCATCGCTGCGCCCAGTTCGACGTTCACACCATTGGCCAGCCGCACGCGATAGTCGCCGACTTTCGCCTGCTCGTCGGCGTGCGAGAAATCACTGGCGTAGATGTGGTCGGTGGTATCGGACGATGGCGAGCTGGTGACGGGAATGGTGATCGGCATCAGCGGGATATCGCCGCTGGCGCCGGCACAACCCGCTCCGGAAAGATGCGTGAGGCTGAAGCCGCGGATGCGCGTGGTGTCGTACTGATAGCCGCTGGGCGAGGCCGTGCGCGTGTGTTTGCCGCGGGTGTTTTCGGGGCTCCACTGCAGCATGCCGAAAGGAACCACCGCGCCCGGGTAGGTGTTGCCACCATTGCGACTGCCGATCAACGGATTGACGGCATCGGCCGGTGACGAAACGGCTTGCGCCATGACCGCGCCCGTGGACGTGGCCAGCACGCAGGCCAGGGCGGATGTCTTCAGCAACTTGGACGGTAGGTACATGGTATCGGCTCGTCTCGTGGAGATAAGGAAAACGTCGGAACACGCGTCTTCGTCGTCCTGACCGGATGGGCCGCCCAAGCGGGCGTCACCCTCAATTTGAATCGATCTAAATTCCGCCCCAAAAAAACAGGCCTCAAGAGCCCTGTGTGGTTTGACGCTCCATGCAAATGCCACAGCCACGCCGACGGCGGGCATCTGCCACGCGCAGCATCCGCGCGTTGATCGCAGTCCCCGACTCTACACCGGCGGTTTTACGGAATCTTGCGGCAATGCAATACAGGCATGCACGCATGCCAGTGATCAGAGCATGTCCCGGCCCGTTGAACAGGAGAGCAGGGCTTGATCGGTGCGTGCGTATCCGCACCCCGCCAGCCAACGATTCCAATAAGGGGGGCGCATGTTTGTCGGGAGTGCGCGATGTCAGATCAGCGGGTTGCCCGCGATGGCGTGATAGCGGAAATCGCTCAGTCGCAACGTTCCGCTGCCGGCGCTGTAGATGCCCAGCTTGAGGCACAGGAAATCGCCGAACACGTTGTGGTGGATGCCGGATACCTCCATGCGGATGGTATGCAGTTGCCAGCTGCGGCCGTCGTCGTGCGAGTACGCATAGGTCACCACGTTATGGTCGTTGGTGACCCGCACGCGCACATGCCGGCTTTTCTTCGCGATGCGAGCCCAGTCCAGTTCCTGCGCGTATTCGAAGGTCTTGATCGTGTCCGGCGTGAAGCCGACACCCACGAAAGCCTTGTGGTTGTAGAAAAGCAGCAGGCCACCTTCCGCATCGCCGGACAGTTCGAAGGTGATTTCCGCCACGTAGGCGCGGTCGCCCACGCTGCATACCAGCGGCGCACTGTCCGCTGGTGAGCTGCCGAACCCGCGGAACTCCAGTGCCTTGCCCGTATATCTGGCCCGCTGCATTTCATATGGTCGCGGACGGTGGAAGGACCACAGGGTGCCGAACCGGTTGCTGGAAAAATCGTCCGAAAGCGCCATGCCATCCGCACTTGCCGAGCCGCCCGCGGGCTTGCGAAGCGGGCGGGACAAATCGCTTCCGGTGGCGCGTGGCCAACCATCTGCAGTCCACGCCATCGGTTCCAGCAAGGTTTGGCGGCCCAGTGTCCTGAAGCCGTTCTCGTAGCCGTGATAGATCATCCACCAGTCCCCGGCTGGTCCTTCGACCAGGGTGGCGTGGCCACGCGACCACCACGGTTCGGCGGCCGACCGGGTGCGCACGATGGGATTGTGCGGACAGTTTTCCCACGGACCGTGTACCGACTTCGAGCGGGCCACGATGACCATGTGCCCCGTCGGCGGACCCGCCGTGCCGCCCACGGCGCTGACCAGGTAGAACCAGTCAGCGCGTCGCAGCAGTTTGGGGCCTTCCGGGGCGAAGTCCTCGACAATCCAGTCCTTCGGGTATTGCCATGGCGTATAGGCGTGTTGCAGCGGGCCGTCGGTAGCCAGGCCATCGTCGGTCAGGCGGATCATTCGAATGCCGTTGACGAACAGGTAGCGTCGGCCGTCTTCACCGACCACGTGTCCCGGATCGATGCAGCCGGCGATATCGAGATCGACCGGTTCGCTCCATGGGCCGCGGATATCGTCGGCCCAGATGACGTGGATCGACCAGTCCCCGCCGGCTTGCTGGGCTGGCAGGTAGATGTAGTAGCGGTTCTTGTATTTGCACAGGTCGACAGCCCATACCGTGCCCATCGGCTTGTGCAGTGCGGTGCCGATCGGCGCCCAGTTGACCAGGTCGGTCGAATGCCAGATGACGAGTCCGGGCGAGGCGAAGAATGGCGAAAACGTCATGTAGTAGTCGTCGCCGTCCTTGAGCACGGTGGGGTCGGGATGATCGCCGGCAACAACGGGATTGATGTAGGTGCCGTCGCCAAGGTCGGCCTTGCGTTGATCCTCGATGCCCTTGGCCCAGTGCGGCTCGGGACCGACACATGGACGGACCGGGTCGGAGTGGATCGTTCGGGCGAGGGGGATGGCAATGGCTCCTGTTGCCAGGGCTTTGAAAAGGTCTCTGCGGCCCAAGTCAGGCATGATTGGTTTTCCCGATGAACGTTTTGAAGCCGTGCGTACTTGACGGATTGCATGGGCTGGCGTCGCAGCCAGTTTGGCTATTTCCGGTAGGCATACGGGCCGAAGGTCACGCCGGTAAAGCCGCCGGCTGTGGCGGTGCTGAGTACGCTGGCATCCAGGTTTCGCGCCAGCGGTTGCCACGCTCCGGAGCCTTGCGCGTACCACGCGTCCAGCCGCGCGCCGTCAAGCTGGAAGCGCAGCCGAAGTGGCTGTGTCGTTTTGCCCAGTGCCACGCGTGCGATTGGCGTGCCGGCAGCGGGTTCGTCCTTGCTGGTGCGGCGGTAAAGCACCACGGCGTTGCCGGAGTGGTCATGCACCCGCATCGCCGCATAGAAGTGGGTTTCGTTCTGGAACAGTGCCAGGCCGGCCTGTTCGTTCGGTGCCAGCAGAGCGGCGTCGAGTGTGGCTTCCAGCGAGGCGACACGGTGTTGCAGCCGATGCGCGACATAGGCCGGCTGGCCGTTGGCATAGTCACCCAGTGGGGTTGCCGAAGGAGTGATTCGCAGTCCCTTCGAACCGGTGGCGTACCAGTGCGTGCGCGGCACGTTGATGGTCATCCATGCCAGTGGCAAGCCGGGGCCATGGAAGTGTTCGGTCCAGCCGAACGGGCCCGTCGTCGGTTGCGTAGAGGCGGTGCGCGGAAGCGGCGGACGCGTGGCGACCAACGGCACCGGCGTGTCGTGGGGAAGCACTTGCGGCCAGTCATCGTGCCAGTGCACCGGTAGCAGGAAGGTTTCGCGGCCAAGGTTGTACTGGTTGCCGCGGTAAGGCCGCGTGGCCAGGAACACCGACCACCACGAGCCATCCTTCAACTCGACGAATTGTGCATGGCCTGCCGACGTGACGGGATGGGCGCGCGCCGGATCGAGATCACGCTGGGTCAGCACCGGGTTGCCTGACCATGCCATATAAGGACCGGTCACATGATGGCTGCGCCAGACCATCTCCGCATGCTGCTCGCCGGTGCCGCCCTGGGCTGCGATGAGGTAATACCAGCTGCCGCGCCGGAACAGGTGCGGGCCTTCCACGTATTGCGGATCGGCGGAAGGATCGGTGCCGCCATCCACGATCACCTTGCGCGGACCGACCAGCTTCATCGACGTCGGGTCGAACTGCTGGATCCAGATCGCCCGATGGCCTTCGTAGCGAGGTTTGCCCACGGGCATGCCGTTGTTGACCAGCCACGCCTTGCCGTCGCTGTCGAAGAACAGCGAAGGATCGATCCCCTCAATGCCGAACCACACCGGATTCGACCATGGCCCGGCCGGATTCTTCGCGGTGATGACGTAGTTGCCGCCGTCGCAGTAGAAGCAGGTGTTGGTGATGTAAAACGTGCCACCGTGGTAGCTGATCGAGGCCGCGAACAGGCCGCGGGTCAGCTCGTGTCGGCCGTAGTCGATTTGGCCGGGGCGGTCGATGGCGTTGCCGATCTGCGTCCAGTCGACCAGGTCGCGGCTGTGGAATACGGGCAGGCCGGGGAAATAACCGAAGCTGGAATTGACCAGGTAGAAATCGTCGCCGACACGGATGATCGATGGATCGGGATAAAAGCCTGCCAGTATCGGATTGCGGTATTGCGATGTCGTGGGCGTGGGGCCACCGTCGGCGCCCTGGTAGTGGATGCGGGTGAACAGCGCGCTTCCCGCTTGCGCGACGGGAACCAGCAGCAGGCAGATCAGCGCGAGCAGGCAGCGTTTCACATCCTTACTCCACAGCGATGGCATCGGGGGCTCCCGGAATGACGTGGCAGAACCCTGCGAACGTCCATGAGTCACTGCGCAAACTACCAGTCGGTTGGCACCGTGCAGCGGTCATGACGCGTTCGCAAATGAATAAACATTACCCGGCGCCCTTGTTTTCGTAATTGTCAGTTCGTAGCGCTGCGCCCCAACATCCAGACCTGCGAAAAGGGCACTTGGCCACGAATCGCCATACACCGCTGCCTGGAATGGGGAGGCGCGGAAGAACCAGGGTTGCCGACAAGCCTTGCCGGCGATCGACCATCATTTCCGGGGAGAGCTTTGATCATGACTGAGACCACCCTTCAGGCTGGATGTAGTTCGGCGGGTCGAGCGCTGCCGCTGGCGCGCTTGTCCGCTGCGATTGCCATGGGCCTGTTGCTCTATGCCCCTCTGGTTGCCCATGCGGGTCCGGTGTCGTCAACGCCGGCAGCACAAGACCAGGGCCAGCCAGCCGCCAAGGCTGCCAAAAAAAAGCGTGCAAAAGCCGATGCCAAGGAGGTCAAGAACCTCCAGGCCGTTGTCGTGACCGGTATTCGTGCATCAGTCGAGCAGGCGCAGGACGTCAAGCGCTACGCGGATACTTTCGTCGATTCGGTATCCGCCACGGATATCGGTGCGCTGCCCGATCGCAGCGTCACTGATACCCTGGCGCGCATTCCCGGCGTCACCATCGACCATTTCCTCTCCCAGGGGGATCCGGAACACTTCTCTGCCGAAGGCAATGGCGTGCAGGTGCGCGGCCTCACGCAGGTGCGTTCCGAATTGAATGGGGGGGACAGTTTCTCCGCCAACGGTGGGCGCGCGCTAAGCTTCCAGGACGTGCCGCCGGAATTGATGTCTGGCATCGATGTCTACAAGAACCAGACGGCCGACATGATCGAGGGCGGCCTGGGCGGCACGGTGAACCTGCGCACCTTCATGCCGTTCGACTTCCAGGGCCAGAAGATCGCCGCTTCCGTCAGCGAGAACTACGGCAACTTCGTCAAGAAGTACAAGCCGTCCGGCTCGGTGCTCTACAGCAATCGCTGGCACACCCGTCTCGGCGAGATGGGTTTCCTCGTCGATGTCGCCGATTCCCAACTGTCCACGCGCACCGATGGCCTGTTTGTGCGTCCGTTCTTCAAGAACGCCAGTGGCACGTGGGTGCCGCGCGGCGCCGACTGGCGCACCTTGCTTTACGATCGCAAGCGTGATGGCACCTACCTGGCCTTTCAGTGGCGTCCCAGCGACAATCTTGATTTTCACGCCACCGCGTTCCAGAGCAAATACCACGAGGTCTGGAACGAGGATGCGATCTTCGTGAGCAACGACCCGACGCAGGTGATGGTGGATGCCAGCCAGCCGAGCGTCGTCAACGGCGGGGTGTTCCAGTCCGGTCGCCTCACGCAGAGCGGCGGCATGCCGATGGGCACCGACATCCGCGCCTCCAACAGCCACTCCAAGACCACCGATTTCTCCACCGGGATGAAGTGGCGGCTGGGCACGAGCACCGAGATCACGAGCGCGGTGCAGTTCGTCAAGGCCACCACCAACAGTCTGGATTCCACGGTGGCCCTGGGTACCAACGTGCCCTACATCGACGTCGCCCTGAACGGCAGCAGCCCGCCACACCTCGGCGTCGATTCCGACTTCACCGGGAACCCCGCCAATTACTACTGGGGGTTCACCCAGGATCACCAGGATCAGAACTATGCGAGAGAACTGGCCTGGCGTGCCGACATTGATCACACCTTCGCCGATGGGTTCGTGCAAGGGGTGAGGGCTGGCGTGCGCCTGACCAATCGCTATGCCGACAACATCGATACCGGCTACAACTGGGTGCCCGTGTTCCAGACCTGGATGCAAGGCTGGGCACTGCCCAGCGGCGCTTTGCCCGGGCTGGACTTGAACGGCACGATCAATAGCAGCCTGGTGCACCTGGACACGTTCAAGAATTTCTACAAGGGTGACGCCGGCGTACCAGGTGCGTTCTATGCACCGGTGCCGTCGACCGCGCTGGGCTATCCGGGCAGCTACGCGGACATCCACAACGCCGCCATTCCGTATTACATCCCCGGCAACGGCTACGACGCCCCGTACCAGCCCACGCTGCTCGATGCCGCGCACACCAACATCCAGCACGAGAAGACCTACGCGGTGTACGCCATGCTCGACTTCGGGGTGGACGATGCCCATCTGAGCGGCAACATCGGCGTGCGTGCGGTGAAGACCAGAAATGCCGGCCAAGGCTTCCTGGTGTATCCCAACCAGGCGTTGGCGCCCTATCTGGGCACGGGTCAGTCTACTCCCATCAGTGCCCGCAACGAGTACACCGACGTCCTGCCCAGCTTCAACGTGAAGTGGGAGTTCGCGCCGAACCTGCTCGCGCGCTTTGCCTTTTCCAAGGCGATCGCGCGGCCGGACTTCAGCCAGATGCAGGCCTATCAGATTCTCAATGCCGGCGTGGTGTCAGGCTATACGCCGCCGGCCGGCACCACCGTCCTGCCGATCGACAAGCTGACTCTGACTGGCACGTCCACCAGCAACCCGTACCTGACGCCGATGAAGGCCAACCAGTTCGATCTGTCGCTGGAGTGGTACTTCGATCAGGACCGCGGCGGCATGGCTTGGGTCAACCTGTTTCGCAAGTCGCTAAGCAATTATTTCCGCAACGAGTCGGAGTTCGTGACGTATCCAGGCATCGACGGCAACAATTACCAGTATCTGATTACCCGTCCGGTGAACGTCGGCAAGGCGACGATCAATGGCGCGGAAATCGGCTGGAACCAGTTCTTCGACTTCCTGCCAGTCAAGGGTTTCGGCATGTCGGCGAACTACACCTACATCCGCAGCAGGACCCATGTGCCGAACGACACGACTGCGGTGCCGCTGGACACGGATGGCTCGGGTTACGGCAGCCTCCCGGCGGATGGCTTGTCGCGGGATTCTCTCAATGTCGCCGGCTTCTACGAGCACGGTCCGTGGCAGATCCGGTTGGCCTACAACTGGCGCAGCCAGTATCTGCTGTCGATCGGTCCGAATGGCTACAACGGCACCGACAACAACATTCCGTGGAAGCTGCCGGTGTTCGCCGATGCCTACGGACAACTGGACGGCTCGATCTTCTACGCGTTCAACAGACACTTGAAGCTCGGCCTGGAGATGAACAACATCAACAATGCCGAGCAGCGCACGATCATGTATCAGAATGGAGCCGGCAAGCACATCACTTCGTGGTACGTGAACGACACCCGTTATGCGTTGACGCTGCGCGCGACGTTCTGATCGCGACGCCTGAAGCATCGGGTGGATTCTGGCAGGAGGCAGGGTGGCCAGCGCTGGCTGCCCTGCCTCCGCACGAAAGCCTCGTCACGGTCGATCCGGTTTCGGCGCGCGGATCGGACGGAACGGAGGCGGTTGCCGGGCGACATCGACGAACGGGATCACGTGCCCCGATGCAGGCGACGGTGTGTGTGGAATTCGCTTGTAGCGGACGCCCGGGGCACCGCCGGGTCGGCGCAAGATTTCAGTGGTTGGTGCCGGCGCTCGCGAGATCGATCTCGTAGACATAGGTGGCTGGCCCGGACGGGCGCTTGCCGGGATGGATGACCAAACCCTTTGGCGAGCTCTGCCAATTGACCGGCTCGCTGGAGCCGAGCAGGCGCACGTTGCGCACGCCATCGGCCGGTTTGATTGCGCCGATGGTGACGGTGCCGCCATTCGGCCAGCCGAGTTCGATCGCATACACATGCCCGTGGTTCCGCGTGAAGCGGAAGTCTCGCCACGTGTAGGGCTTGGCCTGCTTTTCCTGAAACGCGCCGGCAGCTTGCGTGGTGGGACCATCACCGAAAACGCGCCACGGCCGACTGCCGTAGATGGCCGCCCCATTCACGTGCAGCCATGCGCCGATCTGGCGCAGCACGTCCTGTTCCTGCTGCACGATGGTGCCGTCCGGACGCGGGCCGATGTCCAGCAGCAGGTTGCCGTTCTTGCTGACCACGTCGGCGAGCAGTTGCAGGATCTCGTTGGCGCCTCGGTAGCTGTCGTGTTTCACGTAGCCCCACGAACTGCGACTGATCGTGGTATCGGTCTGCCACGGTTGTGCGCGGATCGCGCCGAGCTGGCCGCGTTCCACGTCCAGGGTGGCGCTGCCATCAGCCAGCGCCTTGAGCTTGTAGGTGAGCACCACGCCACCGCGACGCGCGCCGTCGTTGTAGTAGTAGGCGAGCAGCTTGGGCAGTGCCAGCCGGAAGGCGGGCTGGCCGACCCACCAGTCGAGGTAGATCAGGTCGGGGTGGTAGTACTTCTCCAGTTCGGCAGTGCGTGCCAGCCAGTCGTTCACCCAGGCTTGCGAGACGTAAGTCCAGTCGTCGGCCAGGTCCTGGTCGGCCGGGTCATGCGGGCCCGGCAACTGGGCAACAGCCGGGCCATAGAGGCCGGCGTAACGCGGGTCGTTGACGTCCGAGTCGATTTCCCGGCCATGGTGGAAGAACCAGTCGTTCTCGGCGGTGTGCGAGGAAACGCCGAAGCGCAGGCCATCGGCATGCACGGCCTTGCCCAGCTCACCGATCACGTCGCGGTGCGGCCCCATCTTCACCGAGGTCCAGTCGGACAGTTTCGAGTTGTACATGGCGAAGCCGTCGGAGTGTTCGGCCACGCCCACCACATAGCGTGCGCCCGCCGCACGGAACAGCGCCGCCCAGCGGGCAGGATCCCAATGCTCGGCCTTGAACAGCGGGATGTAGTCCTTGTAGCCGAAATGGGCCAGCGAGCCGTGCGTGGCGACCTGGTGCGCATATTCGCGCGTGCGCTGGTCGTACATGTTGCGTGGATACCATTCGTTGGCAAACGCCGGTACCGAGTAGACGCCCCAATGCACGAAGATGCCGAACTTGGCGTTCGCAAACCATGCCGGCGCACGATAGGCGCGCAGCGAGGCCCAGTCCGGGTGGAACGGTCCCTGTGCAGCACCCTGCGCCACCGTATCGAGCATGGCGTGCCGCGCCGGGTCGAAACGTCGCATTGCCTGTTGCCAGCGCAGGTCGGCCTGTTCCTGAGTCAGCGTCGATGCGGTGGGTGCGGAGGCCTTGTTCGCCTGGGCGAGGGGCGCGTATAGCGACAGGGCCATGCAGGCGAACAGGCCATGGCGAACCAGCCGTGGGCAAGGAAAGGACTGGGTTTGCATTCGCCCCCCGGGCTGTTGGAATCGGCCTGGCGCGGCATGCGACGAGGCATGGAAAATCTAGCAGGCCCGTACATCTTTCCGGGGATGATGTGGCGAACGCATATGAATAAACGTTACCGGCCACACTCGATTTCGTAATTGTGCATTCCACTCGCATCGCTTCAGCATGCATTGATCCCCGCGTGGGGAAGGCATGAACGGAACGAAGGCACGGTTACCGCCACGGCAGCCACGAAGCCGGGAATCCAATCTGACAACAGGGCCGGGAATGTACCCAGGTCCGCGAACTGACGATGTGGGGGAGAGAACCATGATCGAACGATTGCACGAAAAGACTGCGGGCCGGCCGCTGGCGCGCTTGTCTGCCGCGATCGCACTGGGCCTGGTGTTGATGTATGGGCCGGCGGTTGCGCATGCGCAGCAAAGCACCACGACTCAAGATGACACGACGGCGGCGACTGGCGGTACCGCGCAAACCAATGCGACCCCGGCGACCGGCAAGAGCAAGCACGACAAGCAGAAACCCACCGAGATGGCTGCGGTGCAGGTCATCGGCGTACGCGCGAGTATGGAGTCGGCGATATCGCGGAAGGAGAACGCCGACCAGATCGTGGATTCGGTCGTGGCCGAAGACATCGGCAAGTTGCCTGACAACAACGTGGCCGAGGCATTGCAACGCATTTCCGGCGTCCAGATCGATCGTAACTACGGCGAGGGCAGCAGCATCGCCATTCGCGGCCTGACCCAGGTGCGCACCGAAATCAATGGCGGCGACAGCTTTACCGCCAACGGCGGCGACACACTGAGCTTCGAGGACGTGCCCGCCGAATTGCTGGCCGGCATCGACGTGTACAAGAACCCTTCGGCGGAGATGATCGAAGGTGGCATCGGTGGCACGGTCAACCTGCGCACGCACATGCCATTCGATTTCAAGGGGCAGAAATTCGCGATCAGTGCCGAGGACGATTACGCCGACCTGGCCAAGAAAAACAAGCCTTCCGCCTCGGTGCTGTACAGCAACCGCTGGCATACCAGCGCCGGTGAATTCGGCTTGCTGGTGGACCTGGCCTATCAGAAGCACGCATTCCGTCAGGACGTCATCTCGACCGAACCTTTCTATGCCATACAGGCGGGTTCCGGCGGCGCGTATGCCAATTATCCGAACTACGCCGGTCAGACGCTCGAGGTTCCGCATGGCGGCGGCGTCGGTGAGACCGTGGGTGAACGTCGTCGCATGGGCAGCGTCATCGCGTTGCAGTGGCGCCCCAACAATGACCTGCAGCTGTACGCGCAGGCGGTACGCTCGGACTACCACTTCCAGTGGAACGACTACTCGTATTTTGCCTATACCGGCACCACGCCGATCGTCCTGGATACGAGCAAGCCGTACGCGTTCGGTCCCAGCGGCAACTTCCTCAGTGGCACGTTTGATGGCACGGGCACACTGGGTGCCGATGGCAATCCCGATCCGAACGGAGTGACCACGGCAGGGATTCCCGTCGCCTCCAACAGCAGCCTGACCACGCGGCACTCGATCACCACGGACTACACCTGGGGTGCTTCGTGGAACGCGACCAACAACCTCACGCTGAAGACCGATTTCCAGTACATCACGGCGAAGACCAACACCTTTCGCTACATCCTCAATACCAGCAGCACGACGCCGTATCTCTATCAGGACATCAGCGGCAGCCTGCCGGTGCTGAAAGTGGACACGGCCTACACAACCAATCCGGCCAACAACACGTTCGGCTATCTGCTGGATGACAAGACCAACGCCACGGGGCGCGAATTCGCGTGGCGGGCCGATGGCGAGTACACGCTGGGCGGCGATTTCTTCCAGTCGATCAAGTTCGGCGTGCGCACCACCCATCGCACCGCCGAGACCGAGGATTCGGGTTATCGCTTCGTCTACATCGGCCAGCCGCTTTCCAATTATCCGGCGTCGGCGGCGGTGATCAAGACGTACGGCGACTTCTTCCACGGCAATGCCGACACGTTCGGTTCCACCATCACGCCGAATCCCGCGTTGCTGTTCGACTACGTCAACTCGCTGTCGATGTTCGGCGAGAACACGCCGCTCAGCTATCCCGCCACGGGCATCAACAACCAGGGCCAGAACACCTATGGTGGCTACGGCCTGATCACGTTCGGCAGCCAGATCGGCAGCATTCCGTACGACGGCAACATCGGTATTCGTGCCGTCCACACCAAGCTCAGTTCAGACGGTGCGCTGGTGAACTCGCTGGGTGAAACCTTGCCGTTGAACGTGGGCCAGTCCTACAACTCGTTCCTGCCCAGCCTCAACCTCACTTTCCATCTGACCGACAAGCTGCAGTGGCGCTTCGCCGCATCGAAAGCGTTGTCGCGGCCGACTTTCGATCAGCTCAATCCGATGTTGCAGTTGAGTACGCCGGATGCCACCACCGGCGTCAATGCCTACACCGGCACGGCGGGTGGCAACCCGTATCTGAAGCCGATGACGGCGAAACAGTACGACACCTCGCTGGAATGGTACATGTCGCCATCGCAACTGTTGTACGGCGGCCTGTTCTACAAGAGCGTGGACGGTTTCGTACAGACGGTTACGCTTGAAAAGCCCGAGATCGACCAGCTCGGCGTGCTCCACAATTACGCCATCAGCAGCCTGGTGAACGGCAAGAACGGCGTGATCAAGGGTGCCGAAGCGGGTTACCAGACCTTCTTCGATTTCCTGCCGTCGCCCTTCGACGGATTGGGCGTGCAGGCCAATTACACCTACGTGTACAGCAAGGCGCCAAGTCCGGACGCCTATGATACGTCGGGCAATCCGCTGCTGGTTCCGCTGGAAGGCCTGTCGAAGAACAGCTACAACCTGATCCTGATGTACGAGAAGGGGCCGATCTCGGCTCGCGTCGCCTACAACTGGCGCAGCCAGTGGGTGGAAACGACCCAGGGCAACGGTACCGGTAGCCTGCCGATCTACGACAAGGCCTTCGGCCAGGTGGACGCGTCGGTGACGTATCACTTCACCCGCGACTTCTCGCTGACCGCGGCGGCGGTGAACCTGACCAACACCAAGCGAGCCACGAACTTCGGCCTCGACACGCTTCCGCGTGACGTGCAGATCAATGACCGCATGCTCAGCCTGAAGGCCCAGTTGAGCTTCTGATGAAGTGTCCGGTGTCGGCCACCTCGGGGAGGCCGGCACGCAACGAATGGAAGAACGATGCAACGACTCACGCGACGCTGGTCTCTCCCCAAGCTTGGCGGTTGCACGTTTCTCCTGGTCGTCGTGCTTGCATGCACGACGACCTTAATCATGGCGCATGGTGTGTCCTATCGCTGGCGCAACGTGCGTATCGAAGGCGGAGGCTATGTCAGTGGCCTGGTCTTCCATCCTGCCGTACGCGGCCTGATCTATGCGCGCACTGACGTGGGCGGTGCGTATCGCTGGGATCGGGCGCGTGCGCGCTGGATACCACTGACCGACTGGATCGGGGCGAAGGACGAGAATCTGCTGGGTATCGAGAGCCTGGCACTTGATCCCGCCGATCCGCAGCGCCTGTACCTGGCGGCGGGCACCTACACCACGTCGCAGGCGGGCGATGCCGCGATCCTGCGTTCGCACGACCAGGGACGTCATTTCGAGCGCACTGACCTGCCGTTCAAGCTTGGCGGCAATGAGCTGGGGCGTGGCAATGGCGAACGCCTGGCGGTCGATCCGAACGATGGCCGCATTCTGTTCCTTGGCTCACCCGATGCCGGCCTGTGGCGCAGCGATGATTACGGTGCGCACTGGGCAAAGGTCGACAGCTTCCCGGCGGTGGCAACCTCGTCGTCGGCCAGTGCGCGTAACACGTGGCGCACGCAACCCATCGGCATTGTATTCGTGGTGTTCGATCCGGCCAGTGGCCGGCACGGTACGCCGACCCCGGTGCTCTATGCCGGCGTGTCCACCCGACAGACCAGTCTGTTCCGTTCCGTCGACGGCGGGCGCCACTGGAGCGCCGTGCCGGGGCAGCCTGTCGGCTTGCGGCCCAGCCACATGCATCGTGCCACCGATGGCAACTATTACCTGAGCTATGGCGACGAGCCAGGCCCGGACACCATGAACGACGGCGCCGTGTGGCGCTGGCAGTCGTCCAGCGGCCACTGGACCGACATCACGCCCTTGCATGGCAACGGCAAACCGCCGGGCTTCGGCTGGGGCGATGTGGCCGTTGACCCCTCCGATCCGAAGGTGTTGATCGCCAGCACCCATCATCACTACACGCCGCACGACCTGCTGTTCCGCAGTACCGATCGCGGCGCGCACTGGACCGAGGTCTTCGCGCACTCGGTGTTCGATCACAGCGGTGCGGCATGGACGGTGGGGCATGCGCCGCACTGGATGACCACCGTGGCCATCGATCCATTCGATCCCGACCACGTGATGTTCGTCACCGGCTACGGCATCTGGGCTTCGCGCGACATGCGCCGGCTCGATCTTGGCGCCAAGGTGCACTGGTGGTTCCAGGATCGCGGGCTTGAGGAAACCGTGCCGCTGGGCCTGATCAGCCCGCCGCAGGGCGCGCACTTGCTGAGCGCGATCGGCGATCTCGACGGTTTTCGGCACGACGACCTTGCCGTGGCGCCGTTGCAGTTCCAGGCACCGCCGCGCTATGCCAACAGCGAAAGCATCGACTACGCGGGGCAGCGTCCAACACTGATCGTGCGCAGCGGTTACCTGCGTGAACCGTTCGGGCCGGCCATGCGCGCGGCTTGGTCCGATGACGATGGCCGGCACTGGCAGGCCTTCGCCAGCGAACCGCCGGACGGCGACGGCGCCGGCAGCATTGCACTCACCGCCGATGGCAGCGCTGTGCTGTGGGCGCCGCGGCATGCGCGGCACGTCTATATCACCCGCGATTTCGGCCGGCACTGGCAGACCGTGCAGAGGCTGCCTGGCACGGTGGTCGTCGTGGGTGATCGCGTCGATCCGCGGCGCCTTGCGGCGTTCGATCCGCATACCGGGGCATTGTTTGCCAGCCAGGATGGCGGCGTGACATTCGGGCCGATTCGGGGTCGCCTTGGTGCAGCCGCGCAGGGCCACGATCACGTGCAATTGCAGGCGGTGCCGGACGCGGCCGGCGTGCTCTATCTCGCGGCGCGTGATCTGCCGTTGCTGCGTGGCGATGACGCCGGCAACGTGCAGCAACGCTTTGCCGGCCTCACCGGTGTGGATGCCTTCGGTTTCGGCAAGCCTGCGCAAGGGCGGCACGAGTCGACCTTGTTCGTGGCCGGCCGGCTTGACGGACACCAGGGCATTTTCCGCTCCATCGATGACGGCGGCCACTGGCAGCGCATCAATGATGCGGCGCATCGCTATGGTCGCATTACGCATCTTGTCGGCGACCCGCGCGTGTTCGGCCGTGTGTATCTGGCCACCAGCGGGCGCGGCATTGTCTATGGCGAACCAATGGAAACGGCACCATGAAGCGCCTCGTTTTATCCGGCGCGTTGAGCCTGGGCGCGCTGCTGCCGCTGGCGACGCAGGCCACCACGCTCACATTGCCTCGACTGTTCTCGCCGGGCGCCGTGTTGCAGCGCGACCAGCCGATGCGCGTGTGGGGCTGGGACACGCCGGGGTCGCGGGTGAAGCTGGGCTTCGACGGCAGGCATGTCGTGGCGGTCGCCGATGCGCAGGGACGCTGGGATGCGACCTTGCCGGCCCATCCGGCCGGTGGCCCCTACGCACTGGATGTCGACGACGGGTATCAGCATCGCCGCGTCGGCGATGTGCTGGTCGGCGATGTGCTGGTCGGCGATGTGTGGTTGTGCTCGGGCCAGTCGAACATGGAGTTCATGGTTTCCGAAGGTCGCGACGCCGCGGCCGAGGAAGCGAAGGCGAACGATCCGTCGATCCGCCAGTTCAAGATTCCGCACGCCGCATCCACCGCGCCGCTGAAACGGCTGCAGGGCGGCAGCTGGGTCGCGGCCAGTCCGTCGACCGTTGGCCAGTTCTCCGCCGTGTGCTGGTTCTTTGCACGCGACATGCAGGTGCGCACCCATGTGCCGCAAGGTTTGGTCAACAGCAGCTGGGGCGGCAGCAGTATCGAAGCGTGGACGAGTGCGCGTATCGGTCATGTAGGCGTGAAGGCGCTGGTCGCCAGCATGAAAACGGCCACGGCCGCAGAGACGGCGAAACTCGATCGCACCCGGCAACGTCTTGCACGCTGGCCGGAACAGCATGGTGATGTGATGGACGCGGCCGGCAAGTTCGCCTGGGCGGCGGCAAAGCTCGACGAATCATCATGGGCGAACATCGCTGTGCCAGCGTACTGGGAAACGGTCGGCTACTACGACATGGACGGTATCGCGTGGTACCGCACGCAGTTCATCTTGAGCGCCGACGAGGCACGTCACGGCGTCACTCTGGGGTTGGGCGAAATCGACGATTCCGACCGCAGCTACGTCAATGGCCGGCTGATCGGTCAAACCGAGCGGCAATGGAACCTGCAGCGTGTCTACAAGGTGCCGGCCGCGGCCTTGCATGCGGGCAACAACACGCTCGCCATCCGGGTGGACGACCTGGACGACGGTGGCGGCATCCATGGTCCGGCCAGCGAGCTCTATGTGCAGCCACAAGACGGTGCGCGCCGCACGTTGGCAGGTACGTGGCACTTCCATCCGGCCGCGGTAACGCTGGTGCCTACCGAGACGCGCGAGGTGACGCCGACCCTGCTCTACAACGCGATGATCCACCCGCTTGAGGGTTATCCGTTGCGCGGCGTGGTCTGGTACCAGGGCGAGGCCAATGCACTGGACGGCAACCGCAACGCGCTGGCCTACCGTGACCAGTTCAAGGCGCTGATCAGCTCCTGGCGCGCCGCGTGGAAACAACCGCGGCTGCCGTTCCTGTGGGTGCAGCTGGCCAACTTCAAAGCCGGCGAGGACACCGCGGACTCCAGTCCGTGGGCGGGACTGCGTGAATCGCAATCCGCTGCGCTGGCACTGCCCGCCACCGGGCAGGCGGTGACCATCGATATCGGCAGCACCGAAACCATCCATCCCACCGACAAGCAGGACGTGGGACATCGACTGGCATTGGTGGCACGTCACGTGGTGTTCGGCGACAAGGTGGTCGATGCCGGGCCGGTCTTCCATGCCATGCGGGTGGATGGTGCCAAGGCGGTGTTGTCGTTCGACACGCAGGGTGAAGCACTGGCGGTGCGCGGGGGTGGACGGACCGTACGCGGCTTCGAGATGGCCGGCGGCGACGGGCATTACCTGCCGGCGCAGGCGCGTATCGAAGGCGCAACCGTCGTGGTGTGGAACGCGATGCTGCGCCACCCGGTGGCCGTGCGCTACGCATGGAACGAAGACCCGGTCGATGCCAACCTGATCGACCACGCCGGCTTGCCGGCCTGGCCCTTCCGTACCACGAAGCTGGCTGCGCCGATGCAGATGCCCCGATGAAACCGGAGATGACGATGCATTCATCCATGATGCGCCGCCTGTGGTGCGCCGCTGCCCTCGTACTTGGTCTGGCCGCCGCGTTACCGGCGACTGCTTCGTCGTTGCCGCGCGTGGTCAGCCAGGACGGCCGGCACATGTTGCTGGTGGATGGACAGCCCTACCTGATGCTGTGCGCGCAGGTGAACAACTCCAGCAACTGGCCGGCGATGTTGCCGCAGGTGTGGCCGGCGATGGAAGCCCTGCACGTGAACACCGTGCAGATGCCGATTGCGTGGGAACAGATCGAACCTACCGAGGGACATTTCGATTTCAGCTTTCTCGACACCCTGGTGCAGCAGGCGCGCGAACAGCATGTGCGGCTGGTGCTGCTGTGGTTCGCCACCTGGAAGAACAACGGCCCGAACTACGCGCCGGCGTGGGTGAAGCTGGACAACCGACGCTTTCCGCGCGTGCTGAAGAAAGATGGCGGCACGCTCAATTCGATGTCGCCGTTTGCCCGCAGCACGCTGGATGCCGACCGCAGTGCGTTCGTGGCGCTGATGAAACACTTGCGTGGCATCGATGGTGACCGCCACACCGTGATCATGGTGCAGGTGGAAAACGAGTCGGGCACCTACGGTACTGATCGCGACTACTCCGCGGCCGGTACCCGTTTGCTGCAGTCGCCGGTTCCCGTGGCGGTGCTGAAGAAGACCGGAAAGCCTGCCGGCAGCTGGTCGCAGGTGTTCGGCAAGCATGCGGCGGAATACTCCTACGCCTGGGCCATCGCGCACTACATCGACCAGGTGGCCGCCGCCGGCAAGGCCGTCTACGACCTGCCGATGTACACCAACGTCGCCTTGCGCGATCCGTTCCACCCCGGACCACCTGGCGGCTATGCCAGCGGCGGCCCGACCGACAACGTGCTGGATATCTGGCGCGCCGCAGCGCCCGCGCTCGATCTGATCGCGCCGGACATCTACATGCCCGAGTACGCCAAGTACACCACCGTGCTGGGCCGCTACAGCCGCGCCGACAACCCGCTGTTCGTCGGCGAAACCGGCAGCGCGGCGCCGTATGCGCGCTACGTGTTCGCCGCGCTGGGCAAACAGGCGATCGGCTTCTCGCCATTCGGCATGGATTACACCGGTTACTCCAACTGGCCGTTGGGTGCGCGCAAGGTGGATGCGGACACCCTGAAACCGTTTGCCCTGAACTACGCCTTGTTGCGTCCGATCGCGTCGCTGGTCGCCAAGGCCAGTTTCGAGGGCAAGGTCTGGGGCGCCTCCGAGCCGGAGAAAACGCATACGCAGCAGCTCGACCTGGGCGACTGGCAGGCACAGATCAGCTACGGCCAGCCGCTGTTCGGCACGCCCGAGGCGAAAGGCAATCCGACGCCGGAGGGTGGCGTGTTGATCGTCCAGCTCGGTCCTGATGATTACCTGGTGACCGGCGACCACGTGCGCGTGAGCTTCCAGCCGAGCGGTCACAACGCCGGCCGGCATGCCTTGTACGACCGCGTCGAGGAGGGACGCTACGTCGACGGAAAGTGGCAGTTCATGCGCGTGTGGAACGGCGACCAGACTGACTACGGCCTCAACTTCACCAGTGCGCCGCAGTGGCTGCACGTCAAGCTGGCCACGTATTGAAGGATGCATGCATGATTCGTTGGAAAACTTTCTCCGTGGCGCTCGTGTTCACCGGGTTCGCGTTGCCGGCGCTGGCGTCCGTGCCGTCAGCGGATTCGCCGGCGGTGGAGCATCGCGTCGATAACCTGCTGCACAAGCTCACGCTGGAGCAGAAGGTCGCGCTGCTCGGCGGAGCCGATGGTTTCGATGTTCGCGCCGAGCCGTCGATCGGCCTGCCGGCGCTGGGCATGTCCGACGGTCCGTATGGTGTGCGCATGGGTGGAAAATCCACCGCGTATGCCGCCGGCATTGCGTTGGCGGCGAGCTGGGATCCGGCGCTGGCGCAACGCGTGGGCGCCGCCATGGGCCGCGATGCCCGCGCCCGCGATATCAGCTTCCTGCTTGGCCCAGCGGTGAACATCTACCGCTCGCCGTTGAACGGCCGGAGCATGGAGTACTACGGCGAAGACCCCTACCTGGCCGGTCGCACGGCGGTGGGTTTGATCGACGGTATCCAGAGTCAGGGCGTGGTGGCCACGATCAAGCATTTCGCCGGCAACAATTCCGAATACGACCGTCGCCAGCTCAACTCGGTGATCGCGCCACGGCCGCTGCACGAGATTTATCTGCGCGCCTTCGAGATGGCGGTGAAGCAGGGTCATGTCGGCGCGGTGATGAGCAGCTATAACCTGGTCAACGGCGATTACATGGCCGAGAACAAGGCGCTGGTGGACGGCATTCTGAAGCACGATTGGGGCTTCGACGGCATCTACATGTCCGACTGGGGCGCGGTGAGCGATGGCCTCAAGGCGTTCAAGGCCGGCCTCGACCTGGAGATGCCGGCAGCCGACAAGATGACGCCCGCGCTGCTGTTGCCTGCACTGCGCGATGGCAGCTTGTCGAAGGCTGCGCTGGACGACAAGGTGCGACGCATCCTGCGCACCGCGGTGCGCTTTGGCTTCCTCGATCGCCCGCAGCAGGAGCTGGCGCAACCGCTGCTCGATCCGCACAACGATCAGGTCGCACTGGAGTCGGCGCGCGAATCGCTGGTGCTGCTGAAGAACGACCATCATGTGTTGCCGTTCGACGCGAACACGATGAAGACGATTGCGGTGATCGGCCCCGATGCCTATCCCGGCAACGCCACGGCTGGTGGCAGTTCGCATGTGGATACGTTTCACACCGTGAGCATTCTCGGTGGCATCACCGACTATCTCGGCCAGCGCGTGCGCGTGCTGTACAGCCCGGGCCTGCCCACGCCGGATGCGGTGTTCAAGCGTGACGGTTTCACCACCGCCAAAGGTCAGCCCGGCTTGCAGCGCGAGACGTTCGACAATCCCGACTTTCGCGGCGCGCCGGTCACGATCGGCATCGATGCCCATGTTGACCAGTGGAAGCCGGAGTTGTGGACGACGCCAGCAACGTTACGTCGCAGCATTCGCTGGAGTGGCCGCTTCGTGGCGCCGCATGCCGGCCGATACCTGTTCCTGACTGCAGCGGCCAGCGCCGACACCTATACGCTGTATGTGGATGGCAAATCGGTGATTGCGCAGCCCAAGCGGGAAGGTCAGGCGCCGCTGTATGCCACGTTGGACCTTGCGGCGAAGCAGGTGGTGACGATTCGCCTCGATTATCTGCCCGACGTGAGTTACAGCCGCATGGGCCTGGGCGTGGTGGCGGTCGATGAGCTGATCTCGCCCGATGCGGTGAAGATGGCTGCGATGGCCGATGCCGCGGTGGTGGCGGTGGGCTTCGACCCCAGTTCCGAAAGCGAGGCGTATGACCGCACCTATGCGCTGCCGTGGGGCCAGGAAGCGCTGATCGAGGCGGTGGCCAAGGCGAATCCGAAGACGGTGGTGACGGTGACCTCGGGTGGGGGTTACACCACCGCGAACTGGTTGGGCCAGGTGCCGGCGCTGCTGCAGAACTGGTACCCGGGGCAGGAAGGTGGCCGCGCCGTGGCCGAGGTGCTGTTCGGTGCGCGCTCGCCGGAGGGCAAACTGCCGATCAGCTTCGAGCGCCGTTGGGAAGACAATCCCACGCACGATTTCTATTACGCGCCGCCGCACCCGGCCGGCACGCATCCGTCAGTGAACTACGGTGAGGGCCTGTTCGTCGGCTATCGCTGGTATACCAGCCACCCGCACAAGCCGCAGCCGCTGTTCGCGTTCGGCTATGGCCTGTCGTACACCACGTTCGCGTTCGCGCATCTGGCGGTGGCGCCAACCGCGCATGCCGGCGACACGGTCAAGGTATCGTTCGACGTACGCAATACCGGTGCGCGTGCCGGGGCCGAGGTGGCGCAGCTGTATGTGAGCGACCCGTCCGCGACGGTGCTGCGGCCGGAGCGTGAACTGAAAGCGTTCCAGAAGGTGCGCCTCGAGCCGGGCCAGACCCGGCACGTCACACTGACGCTGGACCGGCACGCGTTCGCTTACTACGACCCAAAACACAATGACTGGAAGATCGACCCGGGCCGCTTCGTGATCCGCGTGGGCGATGCATCCAACCATACGCCGCTGGCAGCCGACCTGACCCTGGAGAATCCGCGATGAGTCCCAACCGTCTTCCCATCCTGGTGGCCTTGCTGGCGTCGGGGTTATGCCTCGGTGCTGCGCATGCCGCCGTGCCGCCCACCGCCGCCCATGTCACTCGCTTGCCCGACGGCATCGTGGTCAGCGTCGATGGCTCACAGCAAAAGGTGCGGCTGCGCGTGGTATCCAACCACATCATCCATGTCACCGCGGTGCCGCAGGGTGGTTTCGATCTGCCGCCCAGCCTGATGGCATTGAAGACCGGCGGCGATAGCCATTTCAGCGTGCACGAACACGACGGCACGGTGGAGCTGGATACCTCGGCGATCGAGGCGAAGGTGTCGCTGCGCGATGGCGCGGTGAGCTTTTTCGATCACGATGGCAAGCCGATCCTGGCCGAGCAGCCCGACGGGCGCAACTTCACCCCGGTGACGGTGCAGGGCAAGTCGTTCTATGCGATTCGCCAGCAGTTCGCGTCGCCGGCCGACGAGGCGTTCTACGGCCTGGGCCAACATCAGCAAGGCACGGTGAACTACAAGGGCAAGGACGTCGAGCTGGCCCAGCACAACATGGATATCGCGATTCCGTTCGTGGTGTCATCGCGCAATTACGGCGTGCTGTGGGACAACAATTCGATTACCCGCTTCGGTGATCCGCGTCCGTACCAGATGATCGATCACGGTCTGAAACTGTTCGACGCCAACGGCAAGCCTGGTGGCCTCACCGCCAGTTATTACGTCGACGGCAAGCTGAAGCTGCGTCGCGACGAATCGAGCATCGACTATGAATACCTGAAGGATCTGAAGCGCTGGCCGGCGGCGTTGACCGGCGCGAAAGGCGTCACCGGTGGGCCCGGTCAGACGGTGGAATGGAAGGGCTCGCTGGCTTCGGACGTGGCCGGCGTGCACAAGTTCCGGCTCTACGCCAGCGGTTACTTCAAGCTGTATATCGACCACAAGCTGGTGCTGGACGATTGGCGGCAGAACTGGAATCCCTGGTATCGCGATTTCACCGTGGCGATGGAGCCTGGCGAGAAGCACACGATTCGCATCGAGTGGACGCCGCAGTCGGGCTACATCGCGCTGGACCATCTGGACCCGCTGCCGGCGGCCGAGCAGAACGAGCTGTCGCTGTTTTCCGAGCTGGGCCACGCGGTCGACTACTACTTCATCGATGGCAACGACCTCGACGACGTCATCGCCGGCTATCGCGACGTCACTGGCAAGGCGGTGATGCTGCCGCGCTGGGCCTACGGTTTCTGGCAAAGTCGTGATCATTACGAGACGCAGCAGCAACTGCTGGCCACCGTGGCACGCTATCGCAAGCTGGGCTTGCCACTGGACAATATCGTGCAGGACTGGCGCTACTGGAAAGATGACGCCTGGGGCTCGCACCAGTTCGACAAGTCACGCTACCCCGACCCGAAGGCGATGATCGCCCAGGTGCATGCCGAGCACGCGCACTTCATGATCTCGGTGTGGCCGAAGTTCTACCCGACCACGAAGAATGCCAAGGAACTGGAAGCGGGCGGCCACATCTATCAGCGCAACATCAAGGAAGGCGTCAAGGACTGGGTAGGGCCGGGCTATCTCAGCTCGTTCTACGACCCGTACTCGGCCGAGGCGCGCAAGATCTACTGGCGGCAGATCCGCGAAAATCTGGGTGACCTCGGCGTCGACGCGTGGTGGCTGGACGCGACCGAGCCGGACATTAACTCCAACACCAGCATCGCCGAGCGCAAGCTGCTGATGGGACCGACGGCGCTGGGCCCGGGTGCGGCGTTCTTCAACAGCTATCCGCTGATGACCACCACGGCGGTGTACCAGGGCAGCCGCAAGTCCTATCCGGACAAGCGTGTGTTCATTCTCACCCGTTCCGCCTTCGCCGGGCAGCAGCGCAATGCCGCGGCGAGCTGGAGCGGCGACGTGGTGGCGCGCTGGAGCAACCTGCGTGACCAGATCGCCGCCGGTATCAACTTCTCGCTGTCGGGTATCCCCAACTGGACCACCGATATCGGTGGTTACGCGATCGAAGATCGCTACATGAAGCCGGATGCGAAGAATCTGGCGGAGTGGCGCGAGCTCAACCTGCGCTGGTTCCAGTTCGGTGCGTTCAGCCCGATCTTCCGTTCGCACGGGCAGGGCGTGCCGCGCGAGATCTACAACATCGCGCCGCCGGGCTCGCCGGTGTACAACGCGCTGGCCTGGTACGACCGCTTCCGTTACCGCTTGATGCCGTACATCTACACGCTGGCAGCGAATACTTGGTGGCATGACGGCACCATCATGCGCGGGCTGGTGATGGACTTCCCGCATGACGCGAAGGTGCGCGACATCAACGACGAGTACATGTTCGGCCCGGCCTTCCTGGTTGCCCCGGTGACCAGGTACCAGGCCCGCAGCCGTGCGGTCTACCTGCCGGCCGGCAGCGATTGGTACGACTTCAACACCGGCAAGCATTACACCGGCGGCCAGACCATCCAGGCCCCGGCGCCGCTGGCGCGGATGCCGCTGTTCGTGCGCGCCGGCGCGATCGTGCCCACCGGGGTGGCCGAGCAGTACACCGATGCGAAACCCGATGCGCCGATCACCTTGCTGGTCTATGCCGGAGCCAACGGCCACTTCTCGCTGTACGAGGATGCCGGCACCACCTACGGCTACGAGCACGACCACTACTCGCGGATTCCGATGAGCTACGACGACGCCTCCGGCGTACTGACCCTGGGCAAGCGCGAAGGCGATGGTCAGGGCGCGCCGGCGAAGCGGGAGTTCATCATCCGGCGCATCGATGGCACACACCCGGATGCCGATGCATTGAATGGCAGTCACGACCAACACGTCGAATACGACGGCAACGAGCTGAAGGTGCAACGTTGAGTGGCCACGCAGCAAAAAACACGCGGGAGAAGTGACATGCATCATCGAATATTGAAATGGGTCTTTGCCGGCTCGGTTTGTGCCGTCGCGACTTGCGCGATGGCTGCGAGCGGCACGGGACATCACGCATGGGTGGATGCCTGGGAGGCATCGCCAGATAGCGCCGGTCCCGTGCTGAATGCACAAACGGTACGGCAGGTGGTGCGGATGAGCGTCGGTGGCTCGGAGCTGCGCGTTCGTCTTTCCAATCTGTTCGGTAACGTGGCGGTCACCCTGGGCCCGGTGCACGTGGCGTTGAGCGCGAAGGGCGCGGATACGGTGCCTGGCAGCGATCACACGCTGCTGTTCGACGGCAAGTCCACCGTGACCATCGCCAAGGGCGCAAGCGTGTTGAGCGATCCGGTGCAGATGGACGTGAAGGCGCTGCAGTCGCTGGCGGTGAGCATTTATGCCCCGGCGGACAAGCAGGATCACGCGTCGACCATCCACAGCGCCGGTTTTGCCACCGCATACATCACTGAAAGCGGCGATGCCACCGCGGCCGTGCGCTTCCCACGCGAAGAAACCAGCGGCAATCGCTTCTTCCTCACTGACGTGGAAGTGGCTGGCGCTTCCACCAGGCGCACGCTCGTCGCTTTCGGTGATTCCATCACCGACGGCGTAGGTACCAAGGCGGATGCAAACGAACGCTGGCCGGATGATCTCGCCGCGCGCCTGCAGGCCGACGCAAAGCTGTCATCGATCGGTGTAGCGGATGCCGGCATCAGCGGCAATCGCATCCTGCACGACGGCGCCGGCCCCAGTGCGTTGACACGCTTCGATCGCGATGCACTGGACCAGCCCGGCGTGCACTGGATCATCTTGTTGGAAGGTATCAATGACATCGGTGGCTCAGGCTACGCCTGGAACGCCAAGGACAAGATCAGCGCGCAGCAAGTGATCGACGGCATGAAAGTGCTGATCGCCCGCGCGCACGCCAGACACGTGAAGATCTATGGCGCCACCCTGACACCCTATGGCGGCGCCGGCTGGCCGTACCACAGCGCGGCGGGCGAAAAAACGCGCGAGGCAGTGAATGCCTGGATCCGCCACTCAGGGGCGTTCGACGGCGTGGTGGATTTCGACAAGGTGATCCGCGATCCGGCCGCGCCGGAAAGGATGCTTGCCGCCTACGACAGCGGCGATCACTTGCATCCGAACAGCGCGGGTTATCGGGCAATGGCCAATGCGGTGAATCTGAGCTGGTTTACCGCCAAGCCGTGAACCGTTGATCGCCCCGTCTTTCCATCAATGCATGGCGCGTTCCTGGGAGCGTGCCTTCTCGGCGAACTGCCGGGGCGTGCAGTTGAACTCGCGGCGGAATACGGCGTACATGTATTGCAGCGAGGTGAAGCCGCTGCGCACCGCCACATCGGCCAGCGGGATATCCGTGTCGGCCAGCATGCTGCGCGCGGTTTCCAGCTTGTACTCCAGGATGGTCTGGTGCACCGTCTGCTTCAGTTCGCGCTTGAAGTGTTCTTCCAGCAGCGTCCGCGAGATGCCCACGTAGTCGGCCACCTGCTCGACCTTGATGCCGAGGCAGGCGTACTGACGGATATAATGCTTGGCGCGCATCACGTGCGGGCTCTTCATCGGTTCGTGCAGGCTGCTGGCCTGCACGTTGATGCCCAGCGGCGGCACGATGATGCGTGTGTCCGGCGCGATGTGCCCGTGCAGCATCTTGTGCAGCAATTGCGCTGCCGAATGGCCCATGTCCTCCGCGCCCTGGGTCACCGAGGTCAGTGCGATACGGCACAACAGCTGGGCGATCGGGTCGTTGTCGATGCCGACCACGGCAATCTGCTCGGGAACGGGGATATCCGCCACCACGCAGGATTGCAACAGTTGGCGCGCTCGCGCGTCGGTCACCGCAATGATGCCGATGGGCTTGGGTAGCGAGCGGACCCATTCGGCCATGTCTTCCTGCGCACGTCCCCAGCCGCCGGCGCTGGTGGACGAACCCCGGTAGACCACGCCCTCCAGTTTGTCGGTCGCGATCATCCGGCAGAACGCGTCCTCGCGCTCCTGCGCCCAGCGGTTGCCCGGCGTGGGCGGCAGGCCATAGAAGGCAAAGCGTTGCAGCCCCTGTTCGATCAGGTGGTCATAAGCCAGTCGAACCAGCTTGGTGTTGTCGGTCGCCACGTAGGGCGTCTTCGGCGGATAGTGGCTGGCGTCCGCATAGGAGCCACCCACGGCGACCACCGGTATTGGCACATCGGCCAGCGTCTCTGCCACGGTGGGGTCGTCGAAGTCCGCGATGATGCCATCGCCACGCCAATGGCGAATGCCCAGCGTGCGGCAGCGGAAATCCTCCTCCATGAAGAGGTCCCACTCCACGCGCGTGGATTTCAGGTACTGCCCGATACCGGCGATGACCTGTCGGTCATAGACCTTGTTGGCGTTGAACAGCAGGGCGATGCGGTGCGGTGATGACATGGCATGCCAGTACTGGCTTTCCCCCGACGAAACAATGGACTTGGAGAAGCTACCAGTTAAGCCGGCTGCGGACATGACGCAACGCGACAGGGAAAAAGACGTACGGCGTTGGTGGATTTCGCAATTGCGGGGTAGGGGAGTGACTTGCAGCATCGGGTGGCAACGACCTGCCATGGGCGAGTCGTGCGCCACCGTTGACCGGGTGGGTATCCCACCGACACAGAAAGCCTGCATGAAGATCACCGCCATCACCACCTTCCTCGTCCCGCCGCGCTGGCTGTTCCTGCGCATCGATACCGATGCCGGCATCAGCGGCTGGGGCGAGCCGGTCGTCGAGGGGCGCGCGCAAACCGTCGCCGCGGCCGTCGAGGAGTTGTCGACCTATCTGGTCGGCAAGGACCCGCGGCACATCGAGGATCACTGGAACGTGCTCTATCGCGGCGGCTTCTATCGCGGCGGCCCGATCCTGATGAGCGCCATTGCCGGCATCGACCAGGCGCTGTGGGACATCAAGGGCAAGGACGTGGGCCGACCGGTCTACGAACTGCTCGGCGGCCCGGTGCGCGATCGCATCCGCGTGTACTCGTGGGTGGGCGGCGACCGCCCGGCCGACACCGCGCGTGCCGCTCAGGATGCCGTGGCGCGCGGCTTCACCGCGGTGAAGATGAACGCCACCGAAGAAATGCAGTACGTCGACACGCACGCCAAGGTCGAGCGGGTGCTGGAAAACGTGCAGGCGATCCGCGATGCGGTGGGCGCGGACATCGGCATCGGCCTGGATTTCCACGGCCGCGTGCACAAACCGATGGCCAAGGTGCTGATGCGCGAACTGCTGCCGTACAAGCTGATGTTCATCGAGGAGCCGGTGCTGTCCGAACACCTGGAATGCCTGCCCGAACTGGCCGCAATCTCGCCCGCGCCGATCGCGCTGGGTGAGCGCCTGTATTCGCGCTACGACTTCAAGCGCGTGCTGCAGACCGGTGGCGTGGACATCATCCAGCCCGATCCCTCGCACGCCGGCGGCATCACCGAGACGCGCAAGATCGCCGCGATGGCCGAAGCCTACGACGTGGCGCTGGCGTTGCACTGCCCGCTGGGTCCGATCGCGCTGGCGGCGAACCTGCAGCTGGACGCGGTGTGCCACAACGCGTTCATCCAGGAACAAAGCCTGGGCATCCACTACAACGCCACCAACGACCTGCTCGACTACGTGAGCGACAGCGGCGTGTTCGCCTATGCCGACGGTTACGTGGCGATGCCCAAGGGCCCCGGCCTGGGCATCGAGGTGAACGAAGCCTATGTGGTCGAGCGCGCCAAGATCGGCCACCAGTGGCACAACCCGATCTGGCGTCATGACGACGGCAGCGTGGCGGAATGGTGAGCCGTCCCATGCTCTCGCGATACAGCGATCGATCGCGCCGCCCCTGGCGTGCCATGCCGGCCGCGGGGTCGCGTGCTGGCGACGCGCGCATGGGTATCCGGGGCAACCCCCATTCGGGACGAGTGCAGGTTCAAGCGAGGGTGCGCGCATGAGTCTGGTAGCCGGACTGGATGTTGGTACCCAGAGCATCAAGCTGATCGTCTACGATCCGTCCGCGCAGCGGGTGGTTGCCGTCTGTGGCCATCCGCTCGAATTGATGACCGGGAGCGATGGTCGTCGCGAGCAGCGGGCGCAGTGGTGGATCGACGCAATCGTGGCCTGCTTTGCCAAACTCGATGCCACTACGCGAGCCCGCATCGTGGCGCTTGGCGTGTCGGGTCAGCAGCACGGCTTCGTGCCGCTGGATGCGGAGGGCGAGGTTTTGGCACCGGTCAAGCTGTGGTGCGACACCAGCAGCCAGCGTGAATGCGACGAGATCATGGCCGTTGCGGGTGGCGCACAGCGCTGCGCGGCACTGGCGGGCAATCCCGTGCTGGTCGGCTATACGGCTTCCAAGTTGCCGTGGACGCGCAGGCATCGAGCCGCGGTGTACGAGCAGTTGGCGACCATCATGCTGCCGCACGATTACGTGAACTTCTGGCTGACCGGCGAACGCTGGATGGAGTGCGGTGACGCCTCGGGCACCGGCTGGCTGGACGTGCGCACGCGCGGCTGGAGCAGCGCGATGCTGGCCGCGACGGATCCGCAGCGTGATCTTTCCGCCTGCCTGCCGCCGCTGGTCGAGGCGGACTTCGCTTGCGCCATCGCGCGTGATGTGGCCGACGTACTTGGCGTGTCGCGATCGGTGCAGGTGTCGGCCGGTGGCGGCGACAACATGATGGCGGCCATCGGGACCGGCAACGTTGCGCCCGGCATGCTGGGCATGAGCCTGGGGACGTCGGGCACCCTGTTCACCCATGCCGATCATCCGGTGGTGGATACGACGGCACGCTGGGCAGCCTTCTGTTCGTCCGACGGCGGCTGGTTGCCGCTGGTGTGCACGATGAATTGCACGGTGGCTACCGAGAGCGTGGCGAAGGCGTTCGGTTTCGACGTCCGCGACGGCGACGCGGTGATGGCAGGCACGGCACCGGGCGCCGGCGGGCTGGTGATGCTGCCGTTCCTCAATGGCGAGCGCACGCCGGATCTTCCCTACGCACGTGGAAGCCTGCATGGCATGGACATCGCCAACGTGACACGCGCCAACCTTTATCGGGCCGCGATGGAAGGGGCGACCTACGCGTTGCGCAACGGCTACGACGCGCTGCTGGAAGCCGGGCTGCGGTTCGAGGCGATTCGTCTCACTGGCGGCGGTGGCCAAAGCGGCGTATGGCGCCAGATGGTCGCCGACGTGTTTGCTCTTCCGGTGGAAGTGCCGCTGCAAGCCGAAGGTGCCGCATTCGGCGCCGCGCTGCAGGCGCTGTGGGCGAGTGCACGGGCGGACGGCGAGAAAACGCCACTGGCCGACATCGTGCGCAAGCACGTTCAGTTGGCCTCACACCTTTGTGTTCATCCGATCCCGGAAAACGTTGCGGGATATCGACCCTCTTACCGGCAGTTTCTGCGCCATCTCGACACAGTCTGCTCCCTCGGCGCAAACGAGCAGGCAAGCGACATTGCCTGACCCGGCCGCGCATTCCCCACCCTCGAAGGACACGAATTCCATGAGCAATCTCTTCACAGGCAAGCGCGAGTATTTCCCCGGCATCGGGCGCATTCCGTTCGAGGGTGTCGGTTCGGACAATCCGCTCGCCTACAAGCATTACGACGCGACCCGCAAGATCGGCGACAAGACCATGGCCGAGCACTTGCGCTTCGCCGTGTGTTATTGGCACAGCTTCTGCAACTCGGGTGGTGATCCGTTTGGTCCGGGCACGCGCCGCTTTCCGTGGGACGAGCACGACACGGCGACGACGCGCGCCGACGCGCGGATGGACGCCGCTTTCGAATTCTTCACCAAGCTTGACGTGCCGTACTACTGCTTCCACGACATCGACATGGCGCCGGATGCCGAAGATGTCGGCGAATACGAGAAAAACCTCCGGCGCATGGTGGCGATGGCGAAGGAGCGTCAAGAGGCCACCGGTATCAAGGTGTTGTGGGGAACGGCCAACCTGTTCAGCCATCCGCGCTACATGAACGGCGCGGCCACCAACCCCGATTTCGCCGTGGTGGCGCGAGCGGCGGTGCAGGTCAAGGCGGCGCTCGAGGCAACCGTCGAGCTGGGCGGCAGCAGCTACGTGTTCTGGGGTGGCCGCGAAGGCTATTCCTCGTTGCACAACACGCAGATGAAGCGTGAGCTGGAGCATTTCGCCCGTTTCCTGGAGATGGCGCGTGACTATGGCCGCAGCATCGGCTTCAACGGCAACTTCCTGATCGAGCCCAAACCGATGGAGCCGATGAAGCACCAGTACGACTTCGATTCGTCGACGGTGGTGGGCTTCCTGAAGCAGCACGGACTGGACAAGGATTTCAAGCTCAACATCGAGGCGAACCACGCCACGCTCGCCGGCCATACCTTCGAGCACGACCTGCAGGTGGCTTCCGACCATGGCTTGCTCGGCAGCGTCGATGCCAATCGTGGCAATGCGCAGAATGGCTGGGAT
This sequence comes from Rhodanobacter glycinis, assembly GCF_900114325.1. Lineage (GTDB taxonomy): Bacteria > Pseudomonadota > Gammaproteobacteria > Xanthomonadales > Rhodanobacteraceae > Rhodanobacter_A > Rhodanobacter_A glycinis. The sequence goes on along the minus strand of NZ_FOSR01000002.1, from coordinate 233,251 downwards.
ACCGATCAGTTCCCGACCGATCTCTACGACACTGTCGGGGCTATGCTGGTGGTATTGCGACAGGGTGGGCTGGCGCCCGGTGGCTTGAACTTCGACGCGAAGGTGCGCCGCGAGTCGACCGATGCCGAGGACCTGTTCCTGGCGCACATCGGTGGCATGGATACCTTTGCGCGCGGGCTGGAGGTGGCACATGGGTTGCTGACCCAGTCGCCGCTCGAACATCAGCGGGCGAAGCGCTACGTCAGCTTCGAGGCCGGTGCCGGCAGCGACTTCGTGCAGGGCAAACTCGGTTTTGCCGACCTGCGCGATTACGCGGCACGGAACGGCGAGCCGGTCCAGTTGAGTGGCAAGCAAGAGCGTTACGAGAACCTGATCAATCAATATCTGTCACGCTGAGGGTAGGGGATGCTTCACCCCGGGCTAGTCCGGGCCTCACCCCATGTTCCAAACTTGAGCGCCGTCATCCCAGCGAAAGCTGGGATCCAGCGCCTCTCGGTACACGGCAGAGGCGCTGGATTGACCAGCTTCGCTGTTGTGAAGCGCCTCAGCTTTCGCTGGAATGACGGGCTTGGGCGTCGCTTGATTTTGGGGCATCGAGCCCGGCCCGGTTTGGGTGAAGACATGTCGCACCGAGATGCGCCATTCCCGCGGGGGGAACGGCCGGCAAACGACCCAGAGACTTCCATGACATGAACAGTGTTTCGCTTGAAAATCCGGGTGTCGCCAAGTCGGCGGAAAATACCCGGCTCATTGTCCAGATCAGTTGCGTCGCCACCTTGGGTGGTTTCCTGTTCGGTTTCGACAGTGGCGTCATCAATGGCACGGTCGATGGCCTGAAGCAGGCCTTCCATTCCAACGCGGCAGGGCTCGGTTTCGAAGTGGCCTCGATGCTGCTTGGTTGTGCCTTGGGTGCATTCTTCGCAGGGCGCGTGTCCGACTACTGGGGGCGGCGTTCGGTGCTGATCATCTCGGCCGTGCTGTTCCTGTTGTCGGCACTGGGGGCCGGAGCGGCACATGATGCGGTGTGGTTCGTGACGGCTCGCCTCACCGGCGGTTTCGCGGTGGGCGCGGCCAGCGTCATTGCGCCGGCCTATATCGCGGAGGTAGCGCCGGCGCGTTATCGCGGCCGGCTGGCGACGGTGCAGCAGATTGCCATCATCGGCGGCCTCTTCAGCGCTTTCCTCAGCAACTACTTGCTGGCCAGCGCCGCGGGTGCTTCCACCAGTGTGTTGTGGCTGGGCCAGGATGCCTGGCGCTGGATGTTCTGGGTACAGGTGTTGCCGTCGTCGCTATTCCTGGTCTCGCTGCTGTTCATTCCCGAAAGCCCCCGTTTCCTGGTGGTGCGCAAGCGTGAAGTCGAAGCCGCCCGTGTGCTGGGAAGCCTCTATGGCGAGTCCGAGGCGGCCACCAAGCTGGCCGAAATCGGCGCTTCGCTGGCGCAGGACCGGCATCGCCCGAAACTGTCCGATCTGCTGGACAAGACCTCAGGTCGCGTCCGTCCCATCGTCTGGGTGGGCATCGGCCTGGCCACGTTCCAGCAGCTGGTCGGCATCAACGTGGTGTTCTATTACGGCGCGGTGTTGTGGCAGGCGGTGGGCTTTTCCGAAAGCGACGCGCTGCTGATCAACGTGTTGTCCGGCGCGCTCAGCATCGGCGCGTGTCTGATCGCCGTCGCATTGATCGACCGGATCGGCCGCAAGCCGCTGCTGTGGATCGGCTCCGTCGGCATGACCGTGACCTTGGCGCTGGTCGCCTGGGCATTCATCCATGCCGGCATGGATGCCCAGGGCAAGTTGAGCCTGCCGCCTGCCATGGGCACGCTGGCCCTGGTGGCGGCCAACGCCTACGTGGTCTTCTTCAACATGTCGTGGGGCCCGGTGATGTGGGTGATGTTGGGCGAGATGTTCCCGAACCAGATCCGCGGCTCCAGCCTGGCGGTGGCTGGTGCGGCGCAGTGGATCTCGAACTTCATCATCACCATCACCTTCCCGATGCTGCTGGTTGGCATCGGGCTGGCAGGCGCCTATGGCCTGTATGCGGCGGCGGCCGCATTGTCGATCGTGTTTGTCGTGATGTTCGTCAGGGAAACGCGCGGCAAGGAACTGGAAGAGATGGAAGGCTGAGCACGCAGCGCCGCCACGCTTGCCGCCCGGTGCGGGCATGCAAGTGTGGCAGCGTCGTCAGTTCAGGCGAAGTCCGGGCCGATCGCCAGCACGCATTCATCCGCACCGCAGCTGCGGCAGCAGAGGGTGAAGATCGAGATTGCCTCGGCGGTCACCGCGGGCCCCAATAACCCTTCCAGATAGCCGTTGAAGAACTGGCAGCCGGGATGGCCATCTTCCGTGCACAGCGGACTGTGGCGAATGTGCAGTTGCTCGCCGCGGTGTTCGATCTCGACCAGCGCGCCCAGTGCAGGTGTGCCGATACGCTCGATGGCCTCGTGCAGGTCCAGCTTGCCCAGCGCAGCGTAGTCGCGGTTGAAGATCCAGCGGCCCAGGCGTTGTCCCGCCAGCCACAGCGATTGTTCACGCGCCGTCGCGTCCACGGTTTTTTCCAGCGTCAGCAGCGTGGGAAAGACCTGCGGATAGCGACCGAGCAGCTTCGGCAGTGCAGCCTCGACGGCCGATTCGTCCGGACCGGTCGGGACGAGTTCGACGAACGGCGCGATGAACGGTTCCGGCTCCATGTGCGTTGGCGCGGGAGCGGGTGGATGGGGCAGGATGAAGTCCAGTTCCAGCTCCGGCTCCGATGCATGCGGCGGTTCCGCTTCGACCAAGGGTTCCTGTCGGGTCGCCACGACGGACGGAATCGCGAAGACGTCGACCGGAGCGGCCACCGCGGCTGTGTTCGGTGCTGCCGTAGCCGGCGCCGCTTCGGTTGGCATGTCGGGTTCGAGCACGACGGGCCGCGGCGCGACCGGTGGATGGGCGAACTTCCGTGATGCAGCGAAATGCGGCCGCGTCTCGCCTTGCACGAATGGCGAAATCTCGAAACTGATGATGCGCTCGTGCGCATCCAGCGCATCTTCGAGCGCGCGCTGCTTGCGCGACGGCCCGCGCACGACCATGGTCAGCAACGCGCCATGGGGATCCTGCGCCAGACGCTGGCGCAGCAAGGTGAATCCGGTGGCGACGACGATGCCGCCCACATCGATGAGCAGACCCTCCCGCGTTTCCGAGAGTGTCTGTATTTCCAGCTCGATCATCGGCCCCCCTGTGCTCGATGCTGGTGAAACGGAAATGGCGGCGAATTGAATTCGCCGCCATTTCCGTATTCTACTCAAGCGGAAGCGCGTCGTGTCTTGCCCACGCTCCTGGGCCGCGGAAGGCACGCGCGATCCGCTTCCCGATGTGCGCTGAGTGCTACAACCGCGGTCCGCGACGGAAGCCACCGAAGATCAGCGACAGCACGAACAGGATGAGGAAGATCACGAACAGGATCTTGGCGATGCCGGCGGCGCCGGCCGCGATGCCGCCGAAGCCGAAGATGGCAGCGACGATGGCGATCACGAAAAACACGATGGCCCAGTAGAGCATGGCGTTTCTCCACGTTGGCGATGCCGAAGCCGGCATCGCGGTTGGGGCATGGACGCCATGATCGGGCGCCAGCCGTTGCGATAGGCGCGGAGGTGGTGCGGGTGGCTTGCCACGGTCCGTGCGGCACTGATTCGAGCAGCCTGCTCGTGAACGCCTTGTCGCGATCTCGCGATGCGGTTCAGGCAGGTGCGCGGCGCTGTCACGCGGCCTTCGCATCACCTGCACGAACGCGCGGCGGTGATGCGAGGGCCGGTGCGACCGGGGGTCAGTTCGTGGCGGGTGTGGCAGTGGCTGGCGCCGGGACCGACGACGTGGCGGCCGGCGCGGCAACCGGAGTGGTGGCGTCAGCGGGCAGCTCGTGCAGCATGCGGGTGATCAGCGCCGGATAGTTGTCGTCGAAGTGATGGCTGCCCGGCATGGCGTGCACTACCAGCCACGGTGGCAGGTTCTTTTCGCTGCACAGGCTGTCGTCGCTGTCGTCGGTGCCGTAGTAGCAGATCACCGGCGGCTGGTTGTCCAGCGCGGCCACGCGCGGCAGCGACGGATAGTGCGGAATCGGATTGACCTTCTCCATCACCGCCTTGAGCTTGGTCTTGAACCAGTTTTCGCGCATGTAGCCTTCCAGCGCGATTTCGAAGTTCACGTCGCGGCTGGGCGAGAGCAGCACCATCTGGCTGATCTTCGCGCGATTGGCCGGGCTCAGGTGCTGCACGATCGAGGGCAGCACGTCGGCGCCGAAGGAAAAGCCGATCAGCCACACGCGCTTCTTGTGCCACTGCGCGAGGTAGCGGGTGATCATCGGGTCGAGTTCCTGCGCCGACTCCTCCGGCGAGCGCTGGTGCCAGTAGTAGGCCAGCGTGCTGACCCCCAGCACCGGCATGCCGCGCGCCACCAGCAGTTTGCCCAGTTGCTGGTCGAGGTCGCGCCAGCCGCCGTCGCCGGAGTAGATGATGGTCAGCACGTCGCTGTCGCCACCGGGCGCATGCGTGCCTGGCGCGGCCAGCAGCTTCACCGTGGATTTTTCCAGGCTGGGCCGCGAGAACGGATTCCAGACGATCGCGGCCGCCACCGCCACGCAGGCCACCACGGCACCCAGTGCAAGCAATTTCATCGACGTACCACTCCGGTAAGGCCGCCGGAAATCAGGCTGGCCACGTTGGTCAGCACCACCGGCAATGCGATTCCGCCGGGCACCGCCATGTAGCGCGGCTCCCACTCGGGATCGAATTTGTCTTTGTAGCGATGCAGACCGCGAAAATTGTAGAAACGTTCGCCGCGACCGAACAGCAGTGCGCCGAAACGGTTCCATAGCGGTGCCTGGCGCCGGTTCTGCAGGCCCGACAGCGGGGCCATGCCGAGGTTGAACCAGCGGTAGCCCTGCGCCTTGGACCACAGCATCAGTTCCACGAACAGATAGTCCATGATGCCGGGCGGGCCATCGGGCAACTGGCGCATCAGGTCGACCGAGGCCTCTTCCAGGGTGTCGCCCAGGAACAGGTTGGCGAATGCCACCGGCTGCTCGTCCTGCCATACCACGGCCATCGGCGTGCGGGCGAGGTAGCGCGCGTCGAACGAGCCGAGCGAGAAGCCCTTCTCGCGCACGCGCTTGTCGCGCAGCCAGGCGTCGGAGACCGGTTTCAGCCGCGGCAGCAGTTCGGGTACGCGTTCCACCGGCACGATCTCCATCCGCAAGCCGTCGCGCTGCAGCTTGCTGACGATGTTGCGCAGGCTCTTCTTCGACTTGCCGTCGAGGTTGAACTGGTCCAGCCGTACGCGCGCTTCCTCGCCGACCTTCAGCAGGCTCATGCCGACTTCCAGGTACAGATCGAGGTCGCGCGGATTCACCTGGTAGAACACCGGCCAGCCGCCGGCGCGTTCGCACAGTTCGTGGAAGGTCCACACCAGTTCCTGCCGGGCCTTGGGGTCACGGCCCACCGGATCGCCCATCGCCACCCAACTGCGCCCGCCAATGGCGTACATGATGAAGGCGCGGTCCTCGGGGTCGAACAGCAGCGCCTTGTCGCCCATCAGCGCCAGGTGCGTCTGCGCGGACGGCGATTGCTTGATCAGCGGCAGCGCCCGCGCCAGTTCGGCTTCACTGGGCAGGGTGGGGCGCGGCTTTTCCGAGCGGATCAGGCTGACCAGCGCGAACAGCAGGCCGGCCGCGGTAGCGCCCACCAGCGCGCGCAAGGCACGCGGCGCGCCACCGTGGTGGAAGCTGAATTCCCACCAGAGGTCGTTGTTGTATTCCACATGCTGGTAGCTGAAGAACACCAGCCACAGCGTGCAGCCCAGCACCGCCACGATCGCCAGCGACCAGCCGAACGAGAAGGTGGCGTGGAACAGCGAGGCGCGGCGATAGAACAGCTTGTGCGCCGGTGCCAGCGCCAGCGCCAGCATGATCAGCAGCGTGGCCTCTTCGTAGTCGATGCCCTTGAGCAGCGAGAACACCGCGCCGGCCACCAGCAGCGTCAGGGTCAGCACATAGGCCGCGTCCAGCCGGCGCTGCAGTCCGCGGGCGAGGATCAGCAGCGACATGCCGATCACGCTGCTGAGGAAGTGCGACACCTCCAGTACCGGCAGTGGCAGCACATGGCTCAGCGCGGTCAATCGGCGCGGCAGCGCCTGGGTGGCGCCGGAGAACAGCAATATCGCGCCGGAGACCAGGGTGAGCCCGGCGAAGAACGGCGGTAGCAGCCCGGTGAACCAGGGCGACAGCAAGGTGCGCTGGCGCAGGCCGCGTGCCTCGCGCACCACCACCAGCACAGTGGCGACGCACAGCGGCAGCAGGTAGTAGACGCCACGGAACGCCGCCAGTGCACCCAGCATCGGCGCACTCAGCGTGGCGTTGCCGGTGGCGCCCAGGCCGGCCAGCATCACCGCCTCGAACACGCCCAGGCCGCCAGGCACATGGCTGACCAGGCCGGCCATCTGCGCCAGCACGAAGATCGCCAGGAACGGCCCGAAATCGATCACGATCTCGCTGGGCATCAAGGCATACAGCACCGCCGCGGCCAGGCCCCAGTCCAGCGCGCCCACCAGCACCTGGCGCAACGCGGTGCCGAAGCTGGGCAGGGCCAGCTGCCAGCGCCGGAAGCGCAACGGTTCACGCCGCAGCAATCCGCCCAGCAGCCACGCCAGTGGCAGCAGCGTCAGTACGATGCCCAGCGGTATGTGCAGCGCGGCAAACGGCAATTGCGGCGACACCGGTTCCAGCAGCAAAGTCACCCCGGTCACCGCACACAGGCCCAGCCAGAAGCTCAGCGTGCAGAACAGCACCACCTTGGCCACGTCGGCGGTCGACAGCCCGGCCTGGATGTAGAAGCGGTAGCGGATCGAACCGGATACCAGCAGCGCCATGCCCAGCGTGTTGCTGAAGGCGTAGCTGATGAAGGAGATCAGTGCCACGCGCCGGCGCGGCAGGCGCTTGCCGATGGCGGCGAGCGCGAACATGTCGTACAGCGTCATCACCGCGTAGCCCAGCGCGGTAAGCACGATGGCCTGGCCGATGCGGCCGCGGCGCAAGCGGTGCAGATAGTGACCCACCGCGTGGTAGCTGACCTCGCCGGCCAGTTTCTGCAGCGCCCACAGCGCCAGCGCCAGCATCAGCACCGACAGCAGCGGACCGCCGAAGCGGCGCAGCCAGGCCGGGCCCGCAGGCATGCCGCCCGGAGCCTCTGGCCGACTCAGGATCTCCGCGCCCCCTTGCTGCTCCACTGCCGTGTCCCCTGACTGCGCTTTATCGCGATGGTGCCACATTGTCCGCCGCATGCCATGGGCACGGACGCAACGCGGCACCGGTCATGCATTCACCATGAAAAAGGCGCCCCGGCGGGGCGCCCATGCCAAACCCGGGAATCCGGGAGCCTGCGATCAGCGCTTCTTGACTTCGAAGTTCTGGCTGGCGACCTGCTTGCCGTCCAGGGTGATATCCACCTTGTACTTGCCTTCCGGCCACAGGTTGGGGTTTTCCACCTTGAAGGTGGTGGTGGCCGGGCCGCTGGTGGCGATCCGCTGGCTGATGCTGCTGACCAGCTGGCCCTTGCCTTCCAGGTAACGCCAGGTGGCGTTGAGGGTGGCGCCGTTGGTGCTGCCATCGGTGAGCACGCTGGCATACAGGGTCTTCTGGTTCGGCGCGAAATGGTCTTCCGCCTTGCGCACCTTGTGCTCGGCATTGACCGAGTCGCCCACCGCCAGGGAGGCGACCTTGAAGGCATCGGCTGGCGCTGCCGCCGGTGTCGCCGGCGGCGTGGCCGCGGCGTTGGTCATGGCCGGGGTGGCCGCGGTGCCGGCGCTGGCAGGTGCCGCAGCCGGTGCGGTGCTGGCGGGTGCCGGCGCGGTCGCGGCGGTGCTGGCGGCGGCCGGGGCGGTGGCCGTGCTGGCTGCGGCTGGCTGGTTGGCCGCCGGTTGTTCGCTCTTGCCGCAGGCGCTGAGGATCAGCAGGCCGGACAGCGTGGCGGTATACAGGAAAGCGGAGCGTACGGTGGATTTCATGGGCAGCATTCCAGTTCAGGACGCGACGGGACACGAACGGCCCGCGTCACGCAGGCCGATATCGTTGCGAAGGCTAGCGCTTCGGATCTGAAGTGCCGATGACCGACCGATGCGCCTGCTATTGCCGTGCACCGCGGCGGTTGTCAGGCGCGTTGCCTGGCACGCTGCTGCGGAACGGGTTGATGTCCAGCCCGCCGCGCCGGGTGTAGCGGGCATAGACGCTCAGCCGTTCGGGGGCACAGCGTGCGCTGATGTCCATGAAGATGCGCTCCACGCACTGCTCGTGGAACTCGCTGTGGGTGCGGAACGAGACCAGGTAGCGCAGCAGGCCCTCGCGGTCGAGCGGTGCTCCTCGGTAGGCAATCTGCACGCTGCCCCAGTCGGGCTGGCCGGTCACCGGGCAGTTCGAACGCAGCAGGTCGGAGACCAGGGTTTCCTCGACCACCGCGGCAGCCGTGTCGGCATGCAGGTAATCGGCCTTCGGCGGGCCGTAGTCGTCGATGGCTACCGGCAGCTCGTCGATGGATTCGCCGGCCAGGTCGGCGAACGTATGCGCCGCGGTGCGCGCGGGATGCAGGATCACCTCCACCACGTCGCCGGCGGCCGTGGTCAGGTCCTGCTGCAGCAGGGCGCGCAAGGCCGCGGCGCTGGCCAGCGGCTCCTGCGAGAAACCGTTCAAGTACAGCTTGAACGACTTGGATTCGATGATGTTCGGCGTGCTTGCCGGAATGCGGAATTCGGCCACCGCCGCCTGCGGCTTGCCGCGCATGTCCAGCCAGGACAACTCGTAGGCGTTCCAGATATCAGTGCCGTGGAAGGGCAGCGGCATGCCCACGCCGATCTCGTTGCGCTTGGCGACGCGCGGGATGGGAAACAGCAGGCCGGGGTCGTAGCGGTCGGCGTAGACGGTGGCCTTGCCGAGCGGGGAGTGGTCGGGGGTGCTCATGGGGCACATTCTACCGGGCCGGCCCCGCAGTGCCTCGCTTGCCCTGACACCCAGTACTTCTGGCCTATCCATGCGCGCGGCAAGCTTTCTATAGTGGGCTGTCCCGATCCCCGTTGTCCCTGAGGAACCCGCATGAAGAAACCGGTCCTGGCCCGCCCTGCGGCGGTTGCCCTGTTCGCTGTGGCTGCTGCGCTGTGTGCGCCGGCCTTTGCCAACGGCACGGATGCCGGCTTCAACGCTAAAGCCCTGTTTGCACCGTTGACCCTGCCGCACCCGGCCAACGCGTTCCGCGACAGTGCCGGCCGGCCCGGCCCCGAGTTCTGGCAAAACCGCGCCGACTACAACATCCAGGCGCGCATCGATCCGGCCACGCACACCTTGAGTGGCGAGGAAACGATCACCTACACCAATCACAGCCCCGATGCGCTCGACGAACTGTGGGTGCAGCTGGACCAGAACATCTACAAGCCCGATTCGCGTGGCTCGGTCACTTCGCCGTGGCCGCACAAGCCCGGCCAGACCACCGACGGCTACCAGCTCGACGCGGTGGAGATCAACGGCAAGCCGGTGCATTACCTGGTCACCGACACGCGCATGCGGGTGGACCTGCCCACGGCATTGAAGGCGAAGGATGGCCAGCTCAAGCTGCACATCCGCTACCACTACACCGTGCCCGGCGTGTGGGGCGGCCGTACCGCGGTCACGCCAAGCAAGAACGGCGACATCTACGAGATCGCGCAGTGGTTCCCGCGCATGGCGGTGTACGACGACGTGCACGGCTGGGACACGCTGCCCTACCTGGGCCAGGAGTTCTACCTGGAATACGGCACCATCGACTACGCCGTGACCGTGCCGTGGAACTGGATCGTGGAAGGCTCCGGCCAGCTGATGAACCCCGACCAAGTGCTCACCGCCACCGAGCGCCAGCGCCTGGCTGCGGCGGCCAAGAGCGACAAGACCGTCTACATCCGCAAGCCATCCGAGGTGAACGACCCAGCCAGCCGGCCCACCCATAGCGGCACGCTGACCTGGCGCTTCCGCATGGAACACACCCGCGACGTGGCCTTCGCCGCCTCGCCCGCCTTCGTGTGGGATGCCGCGCGCATCAACCTGCCCGACGGCAAGCACGCCATGGCGATGTCGATCTACCCGGTGGAAGGCGTGGGCGCGGACAAGTGGAATCGCTCCACCGAATACGTCAAGGGCGTGATCGAGCACTTCTCGGCCAAGTGGTTTCCCTACCCGTGGCCCAACGCGATCAATCTGGGTGGCCACGGCGCCGGCATGGAATACCCCGGCATCGTGTTCGACGGCTTCGATGAAGGCGGCAAGCCGCTGTTCTGGATCACCGCGCACGAGATCGGCCACACCTGGTTCCCGATGATCGTGGGCTCCAACGAACGCCGCCACGCGTTCATGGACGAAGGCTTCAACACCTTCATCGACGTCTACGCGTCCGACGCCTTCAACCACGGCGAATACGGTCCCAAGCGCGACGGCGAATACGCGCCCGGCGGCGGCAATCCGGTGGACGAGATCCTGCCGATCCTGGCCGACCCGAATGCGCCGACGCTGATGGCGCATGCCGATTCGATCAGCGAGAAGTACCGCCATCCGGTGACTTACTTCAAGGGCGCGCTGGGCCTGATCCTGCTGCGTGAACAGATCCTGGGGCCGGCCCGTTTCGATCCCGCGTTCCGCCGCTACATCGCCACCTGGGCGTACCACCATCCCACGCCATCCGATTTCTTCCGCTTCATGGACAGCGCGACCGGTGAGGACCTGTCGTGGTGGTGGCGCGGCTGGTACCTGCACAACTGGCAGCTGGACATGGGCGTGACCGGCGCCAGCTACGTGGACAACGATCCGGGCAAGGGCGTCACGGTGAGCCTGGTCAGCAAGCAGAAACTGGTGATGCCGGCCACGCTGCGCATCGACTTCACCGACGGCACGCACCAGGACATGCGCGTGCCGGTGGAAGCCTGGCGCTTCAACGGCACGCCGAAGATCACCCTGGACACCACCAAGGCGATCAAGCAGCTGACGCTGGACCCGGACCACAAGCTGCCGGACGCGGATCGCAGCAACAACAGCTTCGCGATGCATTGATGTTCGAAGCCCCTCTCCCGTCGGGAGAGGGGTTGGGGTGAGGGTTCGGTATCGCCGTCACGCCTTGTTCCGCCCGAATCCTCTCCCGCCTGCCGGCACCCTCTCACCCGCAAGGGGACTGCCTCAGGGGCGCCGGAGGGAGAGGGATTCATGCGAGAATCGCTTCAACCGTTGATGTGCGTCATGCTCGCCGCCGCATAACGCGCGCCGACGGCGGCGTCGGGCGGGAAGATCGCCTCGATCGCAGCCAGCTCATCGGCAGACAGGACCACATCCAGCGCGCCCAGGTTTTCGTCCAGCCGGCTGCGTTTCTTGGTGCCGGGGATCGCCAGCACATCCTTGCCCTGTGCCAGCACCCAGGCCAGCGCCAGTTGCGCGGGTGAGCAGCCCTTGTCGGCCGCCAATGCCTTCACCTTGTCCACCAGCGTCAGGTTGCGCGTGAAGTTTTCGCCCTGGAAGCGCGGGCTGCTGCGGCGGTAGTCGTCGGCGTCGAAATCTTCCGGCGAGCGGATTGCGCCGGTAAGAAAGCCCCGGCCCAACGGTGAATAGGCGACCAGGCTGATGCCCAGCCGACGACACGTGTCGAGCACGCCGTTCTGTTCCGGATCGCGCGTCCACAGCGAGTATTCGCTTTGCAACGCGGCGATCGGGTGCACCTTGCTGGCGCGTTCCAGCGTGGCGGCTGAGGCTTCGGACAAGCCGAGGTGGCGCACCTTGCCGGCGGCGACCAGTTCGGCCATCGCGCCCACGGTGTCCTCGATCGGCACGTTCGGGTCCACGCGATGCTGGTAATACAGGTCGATGGTGTCGATGCCGAGTCGCTTCAGGCTGGCGTCGCAGGAGGTGCGCACGTACTCCGGGCTGCCGTTGACGCCGCGCGCCGTCGGGTTGGCCGGGTCGCGCATGATGCCGAACTTGGTGGCGATGAAGGCCTGCTCGCGGTGCCCCTTGATCGCCTTGCCCACCAGTTCCTCGTTGATGTGCGGGCCGTACATGTCGGCGGTGTCGAGCAGGGTCACGCCGCGATCCAGCGCGTGTTGGATGGTGGCGATGGATTCGGCGTCGTCGCGATCGCCATAGAAGTCGCTCATGCCCATGCAGCCGAGGCCGAGGGCCGAGACGCGGGGGCCGTGCTTGCCGAGTGTGCGGGTTTGCATGCGGGTGTGCTCCGGTGTTGGAAGGTAATGGGTGAAAGTGGCGCCATGATGCGCGGTGGCCGTTGGCGAATAAATACTTAATAATTACCAAGACTATTTCATTGAGATAAACAATCCATGGACCGCCTGGAAACCATGCGGCTGTACGCGCGGATCGTCGAACTGGGAAGTTTCACGGCTGCCGCCAACGACCTGGACCTGCCGCGCGCCACCGTCACCAACGCCATCAAGAAACTGGAGGCACGGTTGGGTGCGCAGTTGCTGCGTCGGACCACGCGCTGCCAGAGCGTGACCCGCGATGGCCACGCCTATTACGGCCATTGTGTGCGCCTGCTGGCCGACCTGGACGAGGTGGAGGCGGATTTTCGCGAGGCCGCCGTGGTGCCGAAAGGGTGCCTGCGCATCAACATGCCCGGCACGTTGGCACGCCACCTGGTGATTCCCGGATTGCCGGAATTCTGCGCACGCTACCCGCAGATCAAACTGGACATCGGCACCAGTGATCGCTTCGTGGACCTGCTGCGCGAGGGCGTGGATTGCGTGCTGCGCGTGGGCGAGCTGCCCGATTCGGGCCTGGTCGGGCGCCGGGTTGCGCTGCTCCAGCAAGTCACCGTGGCCAGTGCCGGTTATGTGCGGCGCCGCGGCTTGCCGCACACGCTGGCCGATCTGCAGCAAGGGCACGAAGCCGTGAGTTGGGTCTCGCCGACTACGCGCCGACCCGAACCGTCGCTGGACTTCATGGTGCGGCGCCGGCGGCGTGAAGTGCACCTGCCGGCACGCGTCAGCGTCAGCGGCACGGATGCCTACCTCGGTTGTTGCGAGGCCGGCCTGGGCATCGCGCAGTTCCCCCGCTATCGGGTGGCTGACCTGCTGGCGCGCGGCGCCCTGCAGGAGCTGTTTCCCGATTCGCCGCCACCGGCATTGCCGGTACACGTGCTGTATGCGTCGCAACGCCAGATGCCGGCACGGTTGCGCGTGTTCGTGGACTGGCTGGTGGAGCTGATGGCGAAACAGCGCTGATTCAAATCCCGTCCGTCCACGGGCCCATCCCGCCTTGGCAGGCCCGCTCGCGGGCGATGCTTTTCGACGTGGTGGTCGAAAACCTTGAGGCGCATCGCGGCCGAAGCCGCTCCTGTCGGTTGAAGAGTGAGATAGCCGGGGCCCGGACGTTCAGCCGCGTGGCAAGCCGTGGCGCGGCGTGCCGCCATCCAGCGTGTCGCTGCTGAGCGGCGCACCAGCGGCGAGCAGGGCGGCGCGCTGCTCGGCCAGTGGCAGGCGCAGGATGGCGTCTTCGTAGCGGGCCAGCTTGACCAGTGCCGGTTCGGCCAGCACGTGCGCCACGAAGGCGGCAGTGGCCGGCCAGCGCGCGGGGTCGATCTGATAGCGCACGAACGAGGCGGTGCGGAAGTAGCTGGCGATGGCGATGTCGGCGATCGAGAGTGCGCCGAAGCCGAACAGGAAGCCGTCCGCGGGCAACTGTGTTTCAAGGTAGTCCAGCGTGGCGGGAATGTCGGTTTCCAGTGCGCGTTGTACCACCGCTTCATCGGTAGGCTCGTGGAAGATGTGCCGGCGTGCCCCGCGCTGGTAGAACAGTCGCCAGATCAGCACGTCGGCCAGTTGCGTGTCGGCGTATTCCTCCAGCCAGCGGGCACGGGCGCGGTCGGCGATGTCGCGCGGGTACAGCGTGGGCGAGGGATACTTGTCCTCGAGATACTGGCAGATCACCGAGGAATCGTTGATCACCACGCCGTCATCGATCAGCACCGGAACGCGCCGCAGCGGGCTGAGCCGGGTGAACGCGTCGTTGCCGACGAACGGCGCGATCGGGTCGATTTCGTACTCCAGCTGCTTCAGCTCAAGGCAGGCCAGCACCTTGCGCACGTAGGGCGAAACGTAATTGCCGATCACCTTGAGACGAGCCATCGCACGATTCCTTCCGGCTGAAAGGCGCCAGCGTGGGATCGGGCCGGTGGACCGTCAAGTGCCCTTCCGTGCGCCTCAGTCGGCGGACGGCTTGGGCAGCGCCGGCACCGCCGTGGGCGAGCCGTTGGAATCCAGCGCAATCATCACGAAGCGGCCGGTGGTGCAGACGCGGCGGTCGCCGCTGAGCGGGTCCTCGGCGGTCATTTCCACTTCCACCTGCATCGAGCTGCGGCCGGTGCCGACGACGTGCGCTACCAGTTCCACCAGCTGTCCGCTGCGTACCGGCACGCGAAAGCTCACCTCTTCCGAACGCGCGGTAACCACGGTGCGGCGCGCGTGACGCGAGGCGACGATGAAGGCGGCCTTGTCCATCCACGCCAGTGCCTGGCCGCCGAACAGCGTGCCCAAGTGGTTGGTGTGGTGGGGGAAAACCATTTCGAGCAGGCGGACTTCGGAACTGGAAGACATGGGGGATTCCGGGCAAATGGGGCGCCTATTGTGCCGCAGCGGGTGCGGCCAGCGGTCTGCCTCAACCTATGGCAGGGGTGCCGAAGGTCACGGCGCGCTAGCATCGAGCCTTCGCGTGTGGCGGCAGGGGCATCGAAAAGCCTTCGTCACCCTTTCGGCTGTCAAGGATGGTCTGAACAAGCTTTTGCTCGTCATTCCAGCTTTTCGCTGGGATGACGGCTTGTTCAGACATTCCTGGAGAGCCGCAGGAATGACGAGCAAACAGGGCCAATTCGAGATTCCCGCCAGCCGCGCGAGTCGGCCGCGTTACGAAAACCACCCGGTATCCCTAGGGGAGTGCAGCAAATGAGTTCGAAGATCGGCAAGACGCGTCTGTCCGGCGCATTGATGGTGGGGCTGCTGATGTGCGCCTCCGGCGTCATGGCGCAGGGCCGCGTGCTCACCGCGCAGGATTACGCGCAGGCAGAGCGCTTCATGTCCTACAACACCATGCCGTTGGTCGACCACGACGTGCAGCGGGTGAAATGGCTGGACAACACCCATTTCTGGTACCGCGACCACGACGCCAGCGGCGACCGCGTGATGGAGATGGACACCGCCACCGGCAAGGCCGCACCGGCGTTCGACCAGGCCAAACTGGCCGCCGCGTTGAGCAAGGTCACCGGCAAGCCGGTGCCGGCGAACAAGGTGCCCGCATACGGCTTCGATTTCAGCGTGAAGCCGGACGGCCACTACGACATCGACCTGATGGGCAAGCACTACCAGTGCGACCTCAAGGGCGCCGGTGAATGCACCGCCAAGGCCGCCGCGAAGACCGGCAACGAGCCGGGCATCCTCTCGCCCGACAAGACCAAGGAAGCCTTCGTCCGCGACTGGAACCTGTGGGTGCGCGACGTCGCCACCGGCAAGGAAACCCAGCTCACCACCAACGGCGTGAAGGACTTCGGCTACGCCACCGACAACGCCGGCTGGATCCACACCAACCGCGCGGTGGTGAACTGGTCGCCGGACTCGAAGAAGATTGCCACCTATCAGCAGGACCAGCGTGGCGTCGGCGAGATGTACACCGTCAAGACCCAGGTCGGTCATCCGGTGCTCGACGCCTGGAAATATCCGCTGCCGGGCGACAAGAAGGTGTTCATGATCGAGCCGGTGGTGATCGACGTCGCCACCCACAAGACCGTGCGCCTGCAGTTGCCGCCGCAACAGCGCCTGTCCAGCCTGTGCGACGACATCAGCTGCAACAGCGATGGCCACTGGAGCGACCTGAAGTGGGCGCCGGACAGCCGCACGCTGGCCATGGTCAACAGCTCGCGTGATCGCAAGCACGAGTGGTACCGCGTGGCCAACGCCGACACCGGCGCCGTGCGCACCGCGTTCGAGGAAAGCGTCAAGGACTACTACGAAAGCGGCCACGGCGAGGTCAACTGGCAGTACCTGCCCAAGACCCATGAAGCCATTTGGCCGTCCGAACGCAACAACTGGAACAACCTGTACCTGTACAACCTGAAGACCGGCAAGATGGAGCACGCCATCACCGGTGGCGACGGCAATGTCGCCGAAGTGCTGCATCTGGATCGCAAGACGCGCGAACTGTGGTTCGTCGGCGTGGGCAAGGTGCCGGGTGTGAACCCCTACTACAAGCAGTTCTGGAAGGTGAGTATCGACGGCGGCAAGCCGGTGCTGCTCACCCCGGAAAACGCCGACCACACCATCAGCATGTCGCCCGACGGCAAGACCTTCGTCGACAGCTACTCCACGCCGACCACGCCGCCGGTGACCGTGCTGCGCTCGTCCGCCGATGGCCACGTCATCGCCACCATCGCCAAGGCCGACATCAGCCGCCTGAAAGCCGCCGGCTGGGTGCCGCCGATCCCGTTCACGGTGAAGGCGCGCGACGGCAAGACCACGCTGTACGGCATCATGTTCAAGCCATCCAATTTCGATCCGGCCAAGAAGTACCCGGTTATCGATTATGTCTATCCGGGCCCGCAGACCGGCTCGGTGCGCGGCCGCAGCTTCAATCCGTCGCGTGGTGACAACCAGGCGCTGGCCGAACTCGGCTTCGTCGTGGTCGCGCTCGACGGCATGGGCACGCCGTGGCGCAGCACCAGCTTCCACCACACCTGGTATGGCGACATGGGTGACAACACACTGCCCGACCAGGTCAAGGGCATCCAGGAACTGGCCAAGCGTTACGCGTGGATCGACATCAACCGTGTCGGCATCTGGGGTCATTCCGGTGGCGGCAACACCACCGTCGACGCCATGTTCCGCTACCCCGACTTCTTCAAGGTCGGATGGGCGGAAAGCGGCAACCACGACAACCGCAACTACGAGAACGACTGGGGCGAGAAGTACCAGGGCCTGCTGGTGACGAACAAGGACGGCACCACCAACTACGACAACCAGGCCAACCAGGACATGGCGAAGAACCTCAAGGGTCGCCTGATGCTGGTCCACGGCACCATCGACGACAACGTGCCGATCGGCGAGACCTACCTGGTGGCCAGCGCGCTGATCAAGGCCAACAAGGACTTCGACATGCTCATCATCCCGAACGTCCACCACGGCTACGCCGCCGCCACGCCATACGCCACCCGCCGTCGCTGGGACTACTTCGTGCACTACCTCGCCGGCAACACGCCGCCGAAGGAGTACAAGCTCAAAGCGTGGCCGTGGTATTGAGTACGCGCAGGTAAGTGATTGAACGAGGCCGGGGCGAAAGCCCCGGCCTTTTTTTGGTGCGCCCGGCAGGGCGCACCTGCTCGGAGGTGAAAGTCCTCTATCCACCCAGCAAGGGGAAGGATTAGCGGAAGGCAAGGGCGTCTCGGGTGACCGGGCGTCTGGAGGAAGCTGGAAGCAAAACGCTGGCCTGACGAACAGGAAGCGGATACGAGGCGACACGTTGGGGTGAGGCAGCCAAAAAGGTCAAAGCCCGGTACTTGCACAGACGACGTGGCGTATATCCGACAGGCATAAGCGGGAAGGCAGGTGCGTCATACCCGGGGAGATCTCGCCTCATGCCTGAAAGGGCGACGCCGCAAGGTGGAGCGAGAAGTCAGCAGAGGCCATAGTAGGTGCGTTATGACCGAAGGGCCGAACCTGTCACGAGTGGCAAGTCACGCGTGATCTCTGCGCGTCTTGGGCAGACGTTCCGACGCAAGTCGGGAGCCTGCGATCAGTACTGGAAGGGCCAGTAGTCCGGAAGGTGATCCAGGTGTTCATAGGACGACAGGCGACACGACGAACGAAACAAGCTCAATGCCTCGAAGTTCGCATGAACTACATGGCAGACAGGAACCGCCGTATGCGGAACCGCACGTACGGTGGTGTGGGAGGGGGCCGGATGATTCCGGCTCCCTCCCCGATTTCAGTCTCGCGTTGTGAGACTGAAAGCTGGTAGAACTCCAAGGACAGGAATAGGGGAAGGAACATGCCGATCAGGCGTTCGGTGGCTGCGATGGATATCGCGGCAAAGGAGTATCAGCTGTGTCCTGCCAAGACCTACAACCGGCCGGACGGCGCCGTGGTGCCCGGTCGTACGGTCTTCGAGCATTGCCAGATCGTGGGCGAGGTGGCGCGGGCGTTGATCTCACGGTATCCACCACGTCTTGGGGAAGCGCTGTTTCCTGCAGGCAGTCTGCTGGCCGCGGCCAGTCATGACACAGGCAAGGTCAGCCCCACGTTCTTCAACAAGTTGATGAAGGCCTGTCAGCTGCCACAGGTTCCAGGCTTTTCGCCCGAAATCGAGCGCCAATGGGGCGGGCACGCCGGCGTCAGCCAAGTCGCTCTGGAGGCGATGGGTGTGCCGCGTTGGTTGCCGGAAATTGCCGGCCAGCATCACGGATTTTCGCCGCCAGTGGCAGGGCGACGAGCCGATGCGGAACAGTTTGGAGGCAGCACGTGGCAGGCACAGCGGGTGGCCTTGGTGGCCGAGCTCAAGGCACGCTTGGCCACGGACTGGCCGCAACTGGCCTCGGTCGCGCAGGCGCGGCTGATCGCCGGCCTCACCTCGGTTTCCGACTGGATCGGTTCCGGCAGGCATTTCGAAGACCCGGACGCGCCGTGGCAGCCGAACATTGCGCGCGCACTCGACGAAGCCGGCTTTGCGCCGCCGGCTTACCGGTCAAGCTTGAGCTTCGAAGAGATCTTCGGTTTTCCTGCGCGGCACGCGCAGCGCCAGTTGATCGACGCTGCCGTAAAGCCAGGCGTCTACCCACTGGAAGCGCCGATGGGCTTGGGCAAGACCGAGGCCGCATTGTACGTGGCCTATCGCCTGCTGGAAGAAGGCCAGGCCTCAGCCCGTCTTCCCCACACGCGTGGGGGTGTTTCCACGGCGCGCTGGGTGATGGTGTTCAGCATGACGTCTTCCCCACACGCGTGGGGGTGTTTCCATTGTCCGTTGAGGCTGGGCAAGGGCTAAGCCGTCTTCCCCACACGCGTGGGGGTGTTTCTCAGCTTCGGCAGTTACGTGCCGGCCGCCGGCAGTCTTCCCCACACGCGTGGGGGTGTTCCCGGGTTGGCGCCAGGATGCTGAGCGGCGAAGGTGTCTTCTCCACACGCGTGGTGTGTTTCTGGCTGAGCGAAATACTTGAGGGCGAACCGCTGGCCTTTATTGGACCAAGCCGCTGGTCGAGCCGGCCCTGAGTGAGCGTGGGTAGACGGGCTATCCGTATGGCGCAGTCCTGCCGCCAAAGTTCTGCCCGTAAGCAGCACGTCGCCGAAGGATGGCAAGCTGAAGAGGCAGCCATGGCCGCACCCCTGTCGGCTGGAAAGCGCCCTCGGCGGCACGCCGAACAAGAGGGTTGGCGGTGCCACGCATAGTCGATACTCTCAGCTCTTTCCGCACACCGAACTGATCGGCCTTGTCTGCCATGAACGCAATCATTCCGTCGTCGAACGGCGCCATACCGAATTTCGCAACGCTCGATCCCGCGCAACTGCTGGATCGACTGGCCACCGAGGAGGATCGCGCGCCACTCGACCTGATCGATGCCTGCGTGGCCCATGGCGAAGCGATGGTGGAAACCTTGCGCCCTGTTCTGGACGACGAACGCACATGGCGTGGCGCGGCGCCGGGCGTGTGGTGGCTTCCACTGCATGCGGCCTTCATTCTCGGCCGCATTCCGACCGAGTCGGCCGGCTTGCTGCTGGTGCATTTGATGCGGCGCCTGGACGAGCACGACGACAATGATTTGTCGGACTGGCTGGCGGGCGACTGGGCGCCGCTGTTTGCCAACAAGCCGCCGGCCGCCGTCCACGCCGCCCGCGAATTCGCGCAGGAGGCATCGGGTGGCTGGCATATGCGTTGCCAGGCGCTGGATGTCGTGCTGGATGCGGGCATGCGCGAAAGCGAAGCTGCGCTTGAAGCGGCCATCAACTGGGTTGCCGGGCTTGCCGGCGACGAATCCGGCGAGTGGATGTTTCGCACCATGGCGTGCAATGCGCTGCTGGATTTTCCACGTGAGCGCCATCGCAGCGTGATGGAGGCCATTGTCAACGGCGAGACACGGCTAAGAGAAGAGCGCGGCGACATTGGCGGCATGTTTGCCATCGAGGATGTCGAAGACGCCTTTCAGCGCGGCAAGGATGAGCCCGACTGGCAGCGCCGCGGTAGCCCGTGGAAGTTCTACAGCCCCGATGCCATCGAGACGCGACAGCGGCGTTGGCGCGAGGAAGATGCACGCAGGTGGGACCGTCGTCCGCATTGGGACGCGATGACCACCTACGTGCGGGCTACGCCCAAGGTCGGCCGCAACGATCCCTGTCCGTGTGGCAGCGGCAAGAAGTACAAGCGCTGCTGCCTGGTGAATGGCGAAGCGGATAGCTGACGCGGCGACAGAAGGCGTGGGCCACGCGCGGGTTCAGCGTGGACTGGTTTCCTGCGCCAAACCCTTGGCCTTGGCTTCCTGCAGCAGCGCGTTCATGGCTTGCGCGGATTGCGCCGTGACGCGTTTTCCCTGTGCGCGCAGGGCAATCTGTTCTTGCCGCAGGGCGACTTGTTGCTGGCGCAGGGACTGCTTTTTCGCGTCGAGTTCGTTGCGTAGTGCGGTGTGCTGTTTTTCGAGGTCGGCCTTGCGTGCGGCCAGGGCTTGTCGCTGGGCGGCATAGGCTTGGCGATCCGTGTTGTCCGCTGCGTGTGCGGCCAGTGCGGCTTCCTGGCTGGCCAGGTCGGCCTGGCGTTCGGCGAAGGCGGCTTGGCGTGCGGCCAGGCCGGCCTGTCGGCCGGCGAGCTCGCCTTGCTTGCCGGCGAGTTGACCTTGCCGCTGATCCAGTTCGATCACCGGCGCATGGAGGTGCTCGGCACGCTGGATGATCGAGCGATCGTGGATGAGGTAGGCCGTATTGCCTTGGCGATACCAGAGCATCGGTGCGTTCTTCTTCGGGAGACGCTTGATGGCCGCCGCATCGGCCTTGGTGCCGTAGATCGTCAGTGCGTCGTTATCGAAAAGCGCGAAGCCCAGGGAGGCGTTCGAGTCGATATCGATGTCCACATGATGAGCATTGAAGCCGTATTCGGGCAATGGCGGCGGTGATGGCGGAGCCGGTGGCGCGGGCGGTGGCGGCGGTGGCGGCAGTCCCGGCGGCGGGGATGGCAAAGCCGGTGGTGCCGGCGGAGGCGGCGGTGGTGCGGGAATGGCCGTCGTATCGGTTTGGGCCACCGGGGCCTGATGGGCGGGTTGCGCGGTGTGGCTGGCGGCGACGACGCGGTAGGGCAGCACGCCGACCAGTGCCACGGCGGCGACGAACAACCAGCCGCGCGCACGCGGCATGGTGCTGGAGGTCTGTTGCAACATGGTCAGTCGCCTCTTGAGGTTGTGGAACGTGGGGGATGCGCCGGCCAGGCCGGCGTGCAGGGGACGGGCCACGCCCAGGCGCAGCAACAGCCGGCCGTAATCCTGTGGCGCGCTGTGCTGCTGTTGCAGCGCTTGCGCGTCGCAGGCGGCCTCGCGGTGCAAGGCGTACTCGTGCATCGCCCAGCGCAGCAGCGGGTGGAAGAAGAACAGGCGTTGCGCCAGCGCGGGAATCCAGCCCAGCGGCAGGTCGTGGCGTTGCAGGTGGGCCAGCTCGTGTGCCAGCGCCAGCGCGGATTCGTCGGCGCTCAGTGCATGTTCGGCAGGCCACAGTACGACTGGGTGGCGATAACCGCTGACTTGCGGCGAGGCAAGATCGGGCGAGACCAGCAGCGCGGGCGTGTGGCGCAAACCGAGTAGGCGAGCCTGCCGCGAACACTGCGCTTGCAGGATGGCATCGGCCAGTGGCCTGGCTGCGCGACGCAGCCGTCGGGTGTGGCGATGTTGCCGGGTCAGCGCGGGCAGCTGGGCGAGCAGGAGCAGCAGCCATGTCGTGGCCAGCAGCAGGCGCCAGTGCGCGGCGAAGGCGTTGATCGCCTGCGCACCGAGCGTGGTAGCCGGTGACGCGGCGCCGATGGGATCAGCAGTCGCCGATCGCAAGCCTGCCGGCGTGGCATCCACATGCACCACGACGTGTGTCGGTGCGATGACTTGCGTCGTCGTCGGTGCCGCGAGCAGGGGCAGCGAAATCGGTGCATGCCAGCACAGGCCAAGCACCACTTGCAGACCCACCAGCCACCACAGGGCGCAGCGCGCGGTGGCGGGCAGGCGTGGCAGCAGGCGAATCAGCAGGGCGACCAGTCCCACCAGCAGAGCCGCTTGCAGCGAGGTCCAGACGAGGCGGCTCAGCAGCAGGCCGGCCAGATGATCGAGCGTCGCCATGTCATTTCTCCCCGCGTCCGGATTGCAGTCGCGTCACCAGCGCTTCCAGCTCGGCCAGTTCGTCGTCGCTGACCTCGCCGCGTTCGGCCATCCACGCCACGAACGGCGAGACCGAGCCGCTGAGCGTCTTCTCCACGAACTGGCCTACCGCGCTGCGCATCGCCTCGCCCGGGCCGGTGGTGGTGGTGTAGCGATACACACCCTTGGACTGGCGGCGTTTCAGGTAACCCTTGGCGCGCAGACGCTCCATCATGGTGAGCACGGTGGAGCGGGCCAGGCCGTGGGTTTCGCCATAGTCCGCCGCCATCTCGCCGACCGAGGCGGGCTCGCGTTCGGCAAGGTGATGCAGCAGGGCGAGTTCCTGGTCGCCGATGGAAGGTCTGGACATGCGTGGGCGCCTATGACTACAGGTGTAGTTAAAAGCTACACCGTGACTACTCGTGTAGTCAATGCCAATGCGTGCCCGCACGCCTGCGTCGTTTTGCCCAGTGGCAAAGCCCGGCCCTGCACCCGATCTTGATCCGCGACGGCCCACACTGCTTCCGGAACGGAAAAAGCAACGGGGGCGGGCCACGGCCTGTAGCGTCGGGCATGCGTGCCAGCGACGTCGAACAACTTTCTGGAGCCAGATGATGGATACCAAACGAACCCGCATCAGTCCCAAGCGCTCGCCACAACCGGAGGAACAGATCAGCCTGACGCGGCATCACGAGCCGCGCGGCTTTCGTGATCGCGTGGCCTTCGGCTTCGTGAAGTTCCTGCGCTTCATCGCCGACACCTTCTTCGCCAAGCGCTACGGGCATCGCGCGGTAGTGCTGGAAACCGTGGCCGCGGTGCCGGGCATGGTGGGCGCCACCTTGCAGCACCTGCGCTGCCTGCGCCGCATGCGCGACGACGACGGCTGGATCTACACCTTGCTGGACGAAGCCGAGAACGAGCGCATGCATCTGATGACCTTCATGGCCATCATCCGCCCGACCTGGTTCGAGCGCGTGGTGGTGGTCATCGTGCAGGGCATCTTCTACAACGCCTTCTTCCTGCTGTACCTGTGCTCGCCGCGCACGGCGCATCGCGTGGTGGGCTATTTCGAGGAAGAAGCGGTGATCAGCTACAACCACTACCTGGCACAGATCGACAGCGGCGCCGACGAAAACGTGCCCGCCCCGCACGTGGCCATCGATTACTGGAGCCTGCCGGCCGATGCCCGGCTGCGCGACGTGATCGTGATCATCCGCGCCGAAGAAGCCATGCACCGCGACGTGAACCACGGCTTCGCCGACACGCTGCAGCGCAAGTCCGAACACCACGAGCGCATGCACAGCGATTTGTGAGCGCGTTGTGTTGGGGCGGACACGGGCGCAGCGCTGCGTCCGTGTCCTGGCCACATCCCGAGCGGGTTCAGAACGCCATGTCGAACGCCACTTCACCTTCCACGCCGACCTGGTAGGCGGAGACGCGGCGCTCGAAGAAGTTGGTGACTTCCTGCACGTCCTGCAGGTCCATGAAGTCGAACGGGTTCTTCGCGCCGTACTTCTTCGGCAGGTCGAGCTGGGCCAGGCGCTGGTCGGCGCAATATTCCAGGTACTGGCGCATCTCCTTCGACGACAGTCCGACCACGCCGCCGGAGAGCACGTCCTCGGCGAACTGCGTTTCGCAGGCGATCGCGTCTTCCAGCATTTCCTCGACCTGCGCGCGCATCTCCTCGTCGAACAGGTCTGGCTCCTCGGCGCGCACCGTGCGTACCACTTCGAACGCGAACGCCATGTGGCAGCTCTCGTCACGGAACACCCAGTTGGTGCCCGAGGCCAGGCCATGCAACAGGCCGCGCGAGCGGAAGTAGTAGACATAGGCGAAGGCGGCGAAGAAGAACATGCCTTCGATGCAGGCGGCGAAGCAGATCAGGTTGAGCAGGAACTGCCGGCGCTGCGCGCGCGTTTCCAGCCGCGAGATGTCCTGGATCGAGTCGATCCACTTGAAGCAGAACTCGCCCTTGGCGCGGATCGAGGGGATGTTCTCGATCGCCGAGAAGGCCTTGGCGCGTTCGTTCTGGTCGGGAATGTAGGTGTCCAGCAGCGTCAGGTAGAACTGCACGTGCAACGCTTCTTCGTACAGCTGGCGCGACAGATACATGCGCGCCTCGGGCGCGTTGATGTGCTGGTACAGGTTCAGCACCAGGTTGTTCGACACGATGGTGTCGCCGGTGGCGAAGAACGCGATCAGCCGGTGGATCAGGTGGCGATCAGCCGCCGACATCTTGCTGTTGAGGTCGGTGGTGTCCAGCGAAAAATCCACCTCGTCCACCGTCCAGGTGTTCTTGATGGCGTTCTTGTACATCTCGTAGAAGCCCGGGTAGCGCATGGGGCGCAGGGTGAGTTCGAACCCTGGATCGAGGATGTTCTGGGGGTGTTCGGGTTGGGTGGACATGAGTGGTTCCTTGCGTGGTTCGCAGCCGATAAGGCGCGGTGGATCTGGTCGTCATCCAGCGAGGTGCTTTTCAACAGCCGAAGGGCTGATCAAGCTGGGATCCAGCGGCTTTCGCCTACGTGATGGCGTGGCGAGGGCCTAAGGCGCTGGATTCCAGCTTTCGCTGGAATGACGGGTGTTGTGTGTTTCGGAGAAATTGGAAATGCGAGGGCTTCGACCTTGTGTTTATCTTCTCGCGAGCCATCGCAATGGCACGCTGTATGTCGGAGTCACGTCCGATTTGCCAGCGCGTGTCTGGCAACACCGCGGCGAGGTGGTTGACGGTTTCACGCAGCGGCATCACGTGCATGGCCTTGTCTGGTTCGAGCAGCACGAAAGCATGGAGCCCGCGATCGCCCGCGAAAAAGCGATCAAGGCATGGAAACGTGCATGGAAGATCGAACTCATCGAGAAATCCAATCCCTATTGGCGTGATCTTTACGCGGAGATTTGTGGGTGAATCGCCACGTCTCTTCACCGTCATCCCGGTTCCCTCACCGTCATCCCAGCGAAAGCTGGGATCCAGTGCCTTTATGGTGTGCGCGGGAAGTCACTGGATTCCAGCTTTCGCTGGAATGACGGTAAGGAGTTACTGACAGGCCTCGCAGTATTCGGGGTTCTCCAGCGAGCAGAACACGGCGGCACTTGCCTGGTTTTGATCAATAGCGCTCTGATCGATGGCTGGCGCTGCCTTGGCCTCGGCCTTGCCCGCCGATACCGTGGTCTTGGCGATCTTCGTCGCCGGTCGTGAGCGTAGGTAGTAGGTGGTCTTGATGCCGGCTTTCCACGCGTACATGTACATGGAGCTGAGCTGGCCGATGTTCGGGTTTTCCATGAACAGGTTCAGCGACTGGCTCTGGTCGATGTACGCCCCTCGTGCGGCGCCCAGTTCGATCAGTGCCTTCTGCGGCAGCTCCCACACCGTGCGGTAGATCTGGCGCAGGCGCTCGGGGATCGCGGTGATGCCCTGGATCGAACCTTCCGCCAGCTTGATCGCGTCGCGCACTTCGCTGGTCCACAGGCCGAGCGTTTTCAGCTCGTCGACCAGGTAGCGGTTCACCACCAGGAAGTCGCCCGACAACGTCTCGCGCTTGAACAGGTTCGACACCTGCGGCTCGATGCACTCGTAGCAACCGGCGATCGAGGCGATCGTCGCGGTGGGCGCGATGGCGATCAGCAGCGAGTTGCGCAGGCCCTTGGCCTTGATGTTTTCACGCAGCGCGTTCCAGCGTGCGTCATCGTGCGGCTTGGCGTTCGGCCAATGGTCGAACTGCAGGTCGCCACTGGCGGCACGGCTTTCGGCAAAGCCGGGATGGGCGCCTTCGGCCTCGGCCAGTTCGTTCGATTGTGACAGCGCGTGGAAGTAGATCTCCTCGGCAATGCGCGAGGACAGCGCCAGCGCCTCGGCCGAATCGAACGGCAGGCGCAGCTTGAAGAACACGTCCTGCAGGCCCATCACGCCCAGGCCCACCGGGCGCCACTTGCGGTTGGCAGTGGCGGCGGTGTCGATCGGGTAGAAGTTGAGGTCGATCACCCGGTTGAGCTGGCGCACGGCGGTGCGCACGGTGGTGGCGAGCTTGTCGTAGTCGACGGCGCCGTCGACGACGTGGCGCGACAGGTTGATCGAACCGAGGTTGCACACCGCCGTCTCGCCGGCGTTGGTGACTTCCAGGATTTCGGTGCACAGGTTGGACAGGTGGATGACGTTATCCGCCTTGGCGGTCTGGTTGCTGGTGGCGTTGCAACGGTCCTTGAAGGTCATCCAGCCGTTGCCGGTCTGCGCCAGCGTGCGCAGCATGCGCGCGTACAGGTCGCGCGCCTTCACCGTCTTCGCCGCCAGGCCCGCGGCCTCGGCCTTGCGATAGGCGGTTTCGAAGGTTTCGCCCCAGCTGTCGACGAAGTGCGGCACGACCTTCGGGTCGAACAGCGACCAGTCGCCGTCGGTCTCGACGCGACGCATGAATTCGTCGGGGATCCAGTTGGCCAGGTTGAGGTTGTGCGCGCGGCGCGCCTCGTCGCCGGTGTTGTCGCGCAGCTCGAGGAATTCCTCGATGTCGGCGTGCCAGGTTTCCAGGTACACGCAGGCCGCGCCCTTGCGCTTGCCGCCCTGGTTCACCGCGGCGACGGACGCGTCCAGCGTCTTCAGCCACGGCACCAGACCGTTGGAATGGCCGTTGGTGCCCTTGATCAGCGAGCCGCGCGAACGCACGCGCGAGTAGGCCAGGCCGATGCCGCCGGCGAACTTCGACAGCTTGGCCACGTCGGCGTACTTGTCGTAGATCGACTCCAGCGAGTCGGTCGGCGAGTCGAGCAGGAAGCACGAGCTGAGCTGCTCGTGCGCGGTGCCGGCGTTGAACAGCGTGGGCGAGCTGGCGATGTATTCCAGCGACGACAGCATGCGGTACAGCTCCAGCGTCTCGGCGATGTCGTTGCCGCCGAGTGCGCAGGCGATGCGCATGAAGAAGTACTGCGGCGTCTCGGTCACGAAGCGCTTCTGCGGATGACGCAGCAGGTAGCGGTCGTACACCGTGCGCAGGCCGAAGTATTCGAAGCGGCGGGTGGCCAGCGGATCGATCGCGTCATTGAGCTTGCGCGCGTTGGTGGCCACGAAGTCGCGCAGGCGCTCGTTGAGGATGCCCAGTTCGGCACCGTGGGCCACCGACTGCGAGAAGCTCTGGATTTCCTGGCCGGTCACTTCCTTGTCGATGTAGGCACCGAGCAGGCGCGCGGCGAGCTGGCCGTACTCGGGCTCCTCGGCGGTCAGCGCGGCGGCGGTGCGGATCGAAAGCTGGTCCAGCTCCTGGGTGGTGGCGCCGTCGTACAGGCCACCGATGGTCTTCAGCGCCACGCGCATCGGATCGACCGCGTGCAGGCCGTCGGCGCTGCGGGTCACCGCGCGCACGATCTTGTTGACGTCCACCGTCTCCTGGCCGCCATTGCGCTTGGTCACGCGCATCTGGCCGGGGTTGTGCGGCGGGGTGAGGGCAAAGGCTTCGGCCGGGGCGGCTTCTTGTTTTTCTTGAATGGCAGGCATCGGGGTTTCGCTGATGTTGGCCGTGGCCTCGACGGCCTCGGCGGAAAATACGGACGACTCCGCGCGGGCGCCGGAACGCTCGCGGACGGTGGTATCGAGAGGCTGCATGTCGGTTCGCTCCTGACCTTGGGTGTCGACCACCTGCTCCCTCGCGCAGGGTTGGGGTGTGGTCACCGCGGTCACGCGTGCGCGGGGCGCAGATGCCCCGTTGCACGACGCACCTCCCCGCGGAAGCCGTCACCTATTCGACACGACACTCCGGTCGTATCGCGTCGGCAGGTCTTCGGACTCGCGGACATGGGTCTTGCGACCCGCCTACTTGCCTTCGCTTCCCAGCCATGGCGGCCAGTGCATGTGATGGCGTTCGTTTCCGCTTACCGCTGCGGGGCAGTTCCGGATTCGCACCGGATTCCCTATTAAGCCAGCCCGACCGTAGGTCTGGATTGGCACCGACGGACACAACATATCGGGTGATCTGATGCTGGTCAACCCAAGTTATTGTGAATAAGTCGGTGGATAAGCCGGGCAAGGCAAGTGCTGGCGCGGTTTGTGGCGCCTCGCAGAAAGTCGCTGCGTCGTGCCGGGCAAGGGCGCGTGCCGATCCGGCTTGCCGCCGCGGCGTTATGCTCGATCCCGTCGCCTTTCAGGGAGTGATGACGCGTGCCCCATCTGCCCAGCTACGTTCACGGTGCCAGTGCCCAGCCGCTGCTCGGGGAAACCATCGGCGCGTTGCTTGATCGCATCGCCGCCACGCACCCGGAGCGCCCCGCGCTGGTGGTGCGCGCGCAGGCGGTACGCATGGATTACCGCGCGTTCCACGCCGAAGTGGAACGTGTCGCCGCGGGGCTGCTGGCGCTGGGCCTGCAGCGTGGCGACCGGGTGGGCATCTGGGCGCCGAACCGGGCCGAATGGGTGCTGCTGCAGTTCGCCGCGCCCAAGGCCGGGCTGATTCTGGTGAACATCAACCCGGCCTATCGCGCGCACGAGCTGGAACACGCGCTGCATGTCGTGCAATGCCGGGCGCTGGTGTTGCCGCGACGCTTCAAGAGTTCGCATTATCTGGAACTGCTGCACGAGCTGGTGCCGGAGCTGGACGCCGCCACGCCGGGGGCGCTGGCCAGCGCACGGCTGCCCGAGTTGCGCGAGGTGATCCTGCTCGACGACGAGGCCGCTCACGGCACGCGGCTCTGGTGCGAATTGGTCGGGCTTGGCGACACCGCGACGCTGGCGCACCTGCACGAAGCCGAGCGCGAGCTGGGTTTCGATGACCCGGTGAACATCCAGTTCACCTCCGGCACCACCGGCGCGCCGAAGGGCGCCACGCTCACGCATCACAATATCGTCAACAACGGCTGGTTCATCGGCGAGGCGATGCGCCTCACCGAACACGACCGGCTGTGCATTCCGGTGCCGTTCTACCATTGCTTCGGCATGGTGCTGGGCAATCTGGCCTGCGTCACCCACGGCGCCTGCATGGTGATTCCCGGCGAGGGCTTCGATGCGCTGGCCACGCTGGAAACCGTGGCGGCGGAAAAGTGCACCGGCCTGCACGGCGTGCCGACCATGTTCATCGCCGAGCTGGAGCATCCGCGCTTCGCCGAGTTCGATCTGTCATCCCTGCGCACTGGCATCATGGCCGGCTCGCCGTGCCCGATCGAGGTGATGCGTCGGGTGGTGGGCGAGATGCACATGGCCGAGGTGACCATCGCCTACGGCATGACCGAGACCAGCCCGGTGAGCTTCCAGACCTTGCCGGAAGACCCGCTGGAGCGACGCGTGGACAGCATCGGCCGCGTGCACCCGCACGTGGAGGTGAAACTGGTGGATGCCGATGGCCGCATCGTGCCGCGCGGCGAGCCCGGCGAGCTGTGCACGCGCGGCTATTCGGTGATGCTGGGGTACTGGCAGGATGAGGCGCGTACCCGCGAAGCCATCGATGCCGCCGGCTGGATGCACACCGGCGACCTGGCCACGCTGGACGACGACGGTTATTGCCGCATCGTCGGCCGGCTCAAGGACATGATCATCCGCGGTGGCGAAAACGTGTATCCGCGCGAGATCGAGGAATTCCTCTACACCCATCCCAAGGTGCTCGACGTGCAGGTGTTCGGCGTGCCCGATGCGAAGTTCGGCGAACAGGTTTGCGCCTGGGTGCGCCTGCGCGAGGGCACGCAGGCCAGCGAGGCGGAAATCCAGGATTACTGTCGTCGCCGGCTGGCCTATTACAAGGTGCCGCACTACGTGCGCTTCGTCGACGCGTTCCCGATGACCGTCACCGGCAAGGTGCAGAAATACCTGATGCGCGAAGCGATGACGACCGAGCTGGCGGCACGCGTCGACGATTGACCGCGCAATGGCCTACTTGGCGATGCTGTAATCGATCTCGATCGGGTAGGGCGACGGATCGGCCGGCGGTTTGGGCAGCGTCCACGTGGTGAACTGGCCGGCCATGCACTTGGCCACCGGCGTGGCTGGCATCACTTCGACATGGCTGGGCTTGCCATCGGCGCCGACATCGGCGACCAGGGTGAACGGCGTGGTGTCGGCCGGCGCATTGCTGGCCAGGCAGCTGCGGTAGGCATCGGTGGTGGGGTTGCCGATCTGGCCCCACAACACTTTCTGGTAAGCCGTGCCGGCCGTACCGGCTTCGATCAGCTTGGCCTGGGTGACGCGTGCGGGGAAGCCGCCTTCGTGCGAACTACCGAGCAGCAGGGCAAGGGCAAGAACAGTGATCATGCGTGGCTCCGCGGAAGGACACCGTACCAAGGTAGCAGTTTGTCGCCGGGGTGTTGAAGATGCCGGCTCCCTGGCGAGACATCCCGGCGTTCCCGCAGGAGCCTGCTGGTGGGCGGTGCTTTTTCGGGTGCGTGACGGAGAGCATCGCCCGCCAGCGGGCTACGAGGACGTGCGATGGCGTGGCGGCAGTGGTGCGGCGGCGTAGGAACGCAGCCAGCCCGGCACGTCACGGGCGGGCAGTGGACGCGAGATGTGGAAGCCCTGCACTTCGTCGCAGGCCATGGCCAGCACCACGTTGTGCACCGATTCGCTTTCCACGCCTTCGATCACCACGCGGAAACCCAAGTCGCGCGCCAGCGCGCTCACCGATCGCACGATGGCCGCGTCGGCGTGGCTTTTGTCGATGCCGCGCACCAGCGACTGGTCGATCTTCAGGCTGCTGGCCGGCATCTGGCGCAGCGAGGCGAGGTTGCTGTAGCCGATGCCGAAATCGTCGATGGCGACAGTGGTGCCCAGCGCACAGATCGCGGCCAGGTGCCGGCGGGTGGCGTCGCAATGCTGCATCAGGGTGCTTTCGGTGAATTCCAGTTCCAGCAGGTGCGGATCGATGCCGTGGCGGCTCATCAGCACCTGCAGCCGCGCGACCAGTTCGGCATCGAAGTCGGCACTGGACACGTTGAGCGACAGGCGAATGTCCAGCCCGTCCGCGCGCCATGTCGCCAGCTGTGCCATGCCGTGGTCAAACACCCACTCGGTCAGTGCGCGCATCAATCCGGCCTGTTCGGCCAGCCCGATGAATTCGCCGGGCTGCACTTCGCCCAGGGTGGGATGGTGCCAGCGCAGCAGGGCCTCCAGTGCCACGCAACGGCCACTGTCCAGGTCGATGCGGGGCTGGTAGTGGAGATCCAGTTCGGCACGTTCGGTGATGGCGGCAGCCAGTTCGGTGACCAGGAAGAATTGCTGCCGGTGGTGTTCGTCCTGGGTTTGCTCGTAGCGGGCCCAGCCCGGCGCGTTGCGCTGGGCTGCGTGCGAGGCGCTCATCACTCGTCGCAGCGGATCGCCGCCGCGCAATTCGCGCGCGTCGACCTGCAGCAGGCCGATGCCGGGCCGCAGGGTCAGCGGGATGTTGAGGCAGTCGAACGGATGGCGCAGTCGGGCCACCAGCTCGTCCAGTCGTGCCGGGGTCGGTTCGCCGTGCGTCTGCGGCAGCACGATCGCCAGGCGCGTCACGCTGACCTGGTACAAGTGCATGTCCGGTGTCATCCACTGCTGCACGCGCGCGGCGACCACGCGCATCAGTTCGTCGGCATAGGCATGGCCCATGGCGCGCACGAAGGCGTTGAAACGTGCCACCGACGCCACTTCAATGGCCACCAGCCACGCGTGGTTGGTGTCATCGCGCAGGTGGGTGCGCAGGTCCTCGAAGAAGGCGCTGCGGTGGGGCAACTGGGTCACCGGGTCGGTACGCCCCAGGTAACTGCGCAGCACCACGCCGGCGCCGGCCAATGCGGCGGCATCGCGCAGGGCCACGCGCTCGTGTTCGGCCAGGGCCGAGCGCGGGGCATGGTCCATCACGCAGAGCGCGCCCACTTGCTGGCCAGTGAGGGTGCGCACCGGCTCGCTGGCGAAGAAGCGCACCGGTGCGGATGCCGGATGGGGCACAGGTGGCGCCGGACGGAAGCGGGCATCGTCGCCGGTATCCAGCACCACTTCGGCGGTATGGCTGCGCGCGGCCTCCAGGTAGGCGGTGGCGAGGATGTCGCTGGGTCGGGTGGGGTCGTCCGCGCCGGCGGTGTACCAATAGGCGCGGCCGTCACTCAACACCAGCGCGACCAGCGGCACATGCAGCGCCTGCGCCGCGAGCCGGGCCACCGCATCGAAGCCGGGCACGGCAAAACGGCTTTCCGGCCTCGCGTCATCGACGGCGGAGGGTGGTTGACCGTCACCCGGCACGGCGTCCGGGCGAGTCTCCGACAGCGTGTGCATCGTGAATCCCCCAGCAGGAACGGCGTGACGTTCAAGCCCCGGCTTTCAGGCTACTGCCGCCATGCGGGCAGCGCAATGCGCGCGTGCGTCAACCCTGGCGGTGCGGCAGCGCCAGGTATTCCTCGCTCTGCATTTCGATCAGCCGCGACTCGGTGCGGCCGAACTCGGCGCGCAGGCGCTCGCCGTCGTACAGCTCGGTGATCGGCGCGGCGGCGGACAGCACCAGTTTCACGTGGCGGTCGTAGAACTCGTCCACCAATTGCACGAAGCGCTTGGCCGCGTCCTCGCTGTAGATGGTGAACTGCGGCACGTTGGAAATGATGATCGCCGGGCCGGCCTTGGCCAGTGCGATGTAGTCGGCCACCGCGCGCGGGCCGTCGCACAGCGCGTCGAAGTCGAACCAGAGCACGTTGTCGGCACGCTTGCGCAGCGGGATCGGGCGGTCGTTGATGACGATTTCGCCTCCTTCGCTGACCTCGCCATGGGCCTGGCCGTCGAAGATGCGCGCCAGCGCGCGCTCGGCTTCGGCACCGGGCGGCGTGTGGTAGACCGGCGCCTGCGACAGCGCGCGCAGGCGCCAATCCTGCGCGGACACCATCTCGACCACGCGGCATTGCTGTTCGATCAGCGCGATGGCCGGCAGGAAGCGGGCGCGCTGCAAGCCGTCCTTGTACAGGTTGGCCGGTGCGGTGTTGGAGGTGGTGACCAGGCTCACGCCGCGCGCGAACAGGGATTCGAACAGGTTGGCCAGGATCATCGCGTCGCCGATGTCGTTGACCAGGAATTCGTCCAGGCACAGCACGCGGCAGCGTTGCGCGATGCCGGCGGCCACGTCCACCAGCGGGTCCTGGCGTTGGCCCAGTTCGCGCATCTGCTCGTGCACCTCGGCCATGAAGCGGTGGAAGTGCCGGCGCAGCGCCACGCCATGCGGCAGGCTGGCGGCGAACAGGTCCATCAGGAAGGTCTTGCCGCGGCCCACGCTGCCCCACAGGTACAGGCCGGGAATGGCGCCGGCGCCGGTTTCGTCATTGCCGAGCAGGGATTTCAGCCGTCCGAACAGGCCGTTGCCTGGCGCTGCCACCGGCGCGCACAGCGCGGCGTGCAGCCGGTCGAACTCCGGCAGCAGGGCAAGCTGGGCCGGGTCGGCCTGCCAGCGGTGCGCAGTGACACCTTCCTGATAGCGAACGGAGGGAGCGATGGGATTGGCGGACATGCGAAAACAGCCGGGAGGGTGGGCGGGAGGCTCGGGGCGCGAGGCATGGGCCTGCGCGGCGTGTGGCTCAAGCGACGCTGCGGGGTTCCGGCAGCCAGTCGCGTACGGCATGCTTCACCGCGCCGCGCAGGTCCATCAGGCGGCGGTGGAAGAAATGGCCGGTGTCGGGCATGCGGATCAGCTCGGGCGGCTGGTCCATGCCGTCGATCCAGTCGAACACCGCTTGCGGCTCCACCACTTCGTCCGCTTCGCCCATCACCACCAGCCACGGGCAGTTGGGCAGCACGTCATTGGCCAGTTCCCAGCGACCGACCGGCGGCGCGATGCTGACCAGCGCCTGCGCCTGCAGTTTCGTTGCATTGCGGATGGTCACGTAGCTGCCGAACGAGAAGCCGGCCAGCCACAGCGCGTCGTGCGGGCGCACGCGACGCAGCCACGCCACCACCGCGGCCAGGTCGTCGCTTTCGCCATCGCCGTCGTCGTAGCTGCCTTCCGATTCGCCGGTGCCGCGGAAGTTGAAGCGGATCGTGTCCAGCCCCGATTCGCGCAGGCTGCGCTCCAGCATCGTCACCACCTTGTTGCGCATGGTGCCGCCCTGCACGGGGTTCGGATGGCAGATCACCACCACGCCGGCACGCGCGCCGGGGCGATCGGCGATCTCGCTCAGGGTTTCCAGCTTGCCGGCCGGCCCGGACAGCGCGAAGCTGGCGGCCTGCTCGGGAAAGTCGGTGGGGTCGTCGGGAAGCTCGGTGAGATTCATATGCACATGATACCCGCCGGGCGTCTTCGCCGCCTGCGCCGGACTGCCAGCGAGCGTCGATGAACCATCTGGCGCACGTGCTGCTGGCCGGTGACGACGAACTGTTGCAACTGGGCGGCCTGATGGGCGATTTCGTGCGCGGCACGCCCGATCCGGCCTTGCCGCCGGGGTTGGCGGCAGGCATCCACCTGCATCGGGCCATCGACGGATTCACCGACAACCATCCCGCCGTGGTCGCGGCGCGCGCGTTGTTCGAGCCGCCGTATCGGCGCTACGCCGGTATCCTGCTCGACATGTGGTTCGATCATTGCCTGGCACGGGATTTCGCGCGCTGGAGCCCGGTCCCGCTGGAGGCGTTCTCCGACGGCGTGCGGGCGCTGTTGCACCGGCACGATGCGTTGTTGCCGGACGACTTGCGCCGTTTCCGCGGTTACATGGAGGCGCATGGCCTGCCGGCGGGGTATGCGGATCGCACGGAGATCGGCCGGGCGCTGGCTGGCATCGGACGGCGGTTGCGGCGGGCGAATCCGCTGGATACGGCGTTGCCGGTGCTGGCGGGGATGGAAGTGCCGTTGCAGGCGTGCTTCGAGGCGTTCTTTCCGGAGTTGCGGGATTTTGCGCGGGCGTGGATCGAGGCGAATGTGGCGCGCTGAGAGAGCAGCCTGTTGTTCTCCCTCTCCCCAGCGGGGAGAGGAGGCGAACGCAAACAGCTTGCTTATGTGAGCACCCGGCCCCTCATCCCAACCTTCTCCCCGGCGGGGAGAAGGGGCGAACGAAAACGCCGCCCGAAGGCGGCGTTTGCTTTTGCTTTATTGAAGCGGGGCTTATTTGGCCTGGTCGACGATCCAGGTCACGGCGGCCTTGATCTGGGCGTCGTTCAATGCGGGGTTGCCGCCCTTCGGTGGCATGAAGTTGCCGTCGGGGCCGTGGTAGCCCTCGGTGGCGTGCTTGATCAGGGTGGGCAGGCCTTCGGCGATGCGCGGCCCCCACATGGCCTTGTTGCCCAGCTTCGGCGCACCGGCGACGCCGGCGGTATGGCAGCTGGTGCACAGGTGGTCATAGATGGTCTTGCCGTCGGTGGTGCCGCCGTAGGCGACCTGCGACGCGGCGGCCTTGGCGGCAGCGGCCTGGGCGGCCTCCATCGCGGCGCGGCCGGTGTTGCCGGCGTATACGGCACCGACCGGGGCCAGTTCCGCAGACACCGCCTTGGGCGCGTTCGGATTGGTTTCCACCGGCTCGTGGTGGTAGATGGTGACTGCCGTGACGATCAGCACGATGGTCAGCAGGCACAGGCCTACGATCAAGATCGAGAACTGACGCAGAAAGCCCTGGTCGGATTTGGTCATGGATCCGCTCACTCACGTACTCCAGTCATCATTGGGTAAGCCGGAAAGCCGTCAAGGCTTCCGAGGCATGCCTGCTCGTCGGTGGACGAAATCGCCGCGCGACGGCTCCGCATGGGCTGCACGGGCAACAATTTTGCCATTATAGACGAAGCCGGGCGCAAGTTTCAGACGGATCGTGTGTTGCCGTCGAGGTGGCGGCCATGGTTCCCCCTGTTGCCGCGAAAGGCCGTATTCTGCACTGTCCGGTGGCGGGGAGCCGCCACAAGACCTGCCGTCCCCTGCCATCGGTCATGTCCCCCCCATGTCAACTGGCATTGTTCAATTCCGTTGAACTGCACCTATTCTTCAGTAGTCCAACATTTCCAGCTGTCCAACTCCATTGTTCAGGCGCATGCGCGCCGGTCGCGATCGTTCGGTCCGGCCGTCTACCCGGGAGCTTTACATGTCGCGTTTTTGGAAGGTCGCGCTGATCGTCATTATCGTGATCGTGCTGCTGGCGGTCGGTTTCCGTCTGGTGCACAAACCGGGTGGCGCAGGGCAGGGCCAGGGCAAGGCCGGTGCCGACACGCCGCCGGTGCCGGTCACGGTGGTCCCCGTGGTCAAGCAGAACGTGCCGATCTACCTGACCGGCCTGGGCACCGTGGTGGCGCGCAATACCGTCACCGTGAGCCCGCAGGTCAGTGGCCAGCTGCTCAGCATCAACTTCAAGGAAGGCGACCCGGTGACCAAGGGCGAGCTGCTGGCGCAGATCGATCCGCGCACTTTCCAGGCCGCGTATGACCAGGCCGTGGCACAGAAGGCCCAGGCGCAGGCGCAGCTGGATACCGCGCGCAGCAATTACCAGCGCAGCCAGACCCTGCTGGCCAAGGGCTATATCGCCAAGCAGGACCTGGAAGGCCTGCGCAACACGGTGACCCAGGACGAAGCGCTGGTGGCGGCGGACAAGGCCAATGCCGAAAGCGCCAAGGTGCAGCTGGGCTACACCCGCATCGTCTCGCCGATCGACGGCATTGCCGGCATCCGTGCGGTGGACCCGGGCAACGTGGTGAGCACGGGCACGGCTCTGGTCACGCTGACCCAGGTCCATCCGATCTACGTGGAATTCAACCTGCCCGAGCAGAATCTCGACGAGGTGCGCAAGGCCTTCAAGGGCGGTGCCGACCTGGAAGTGAGCGCGCTCGACCGCACCGACTCCCATCCGATCGACGCCGGTGGTGCGCTGCAGGTGGTGGACAACCAGATCGATACCAGCACCGGCACGTTCAAGCTGCGTGCGGTGTTCGACAACAAGGACGGCAACCTGTGGCCGGGGCAGTTCGTCAACGTGCAGTTGAAGGTCAGCACGGTGGATGGCGGCCTGGTGATTCCGTCGCAGGCCGTGCAGCGCGGCCCGGACGGCGACTATGTCTACGTGGTGCAGGCCGACAAGACGGTGAAGATGCAGCCGGTGACGGTGGCCGGCGAAGTCGGCGACAGTCACGTGATGATCGACAAGGGCGTGGCGCTGAACCAGCAGGTGGTCACCGAAGGCCAGTTCCGCCTGAAGCCGGGCAGCAAGGTCGATGCGCTCAAGCCGGGCGAAGTGCCGCCGGCGCCGACCGACGCCCAGTTGAAGAAGGCACAGGCCAAGGGTGGTGGTCGGCATCGTGGCCATTAAGCCGGCCCGCGCCGCGCGGGCCGCGACGAAAGCGTCGCCGCCCGCCGCGCACCGCTTCACCTGGTCCGGTGGCCCGCGCTTGCGTCATCACCCGAACGTGGACGGACGTCCATTTCACGGCTCCTCCCCGGCCTGCGCGCAGACGACTTGCGGCGCGGGACGGCCGGAGAGCATTCACCGACTCTGACGGTTACGACGACCCATGGGATTCTCCTCGCTCTTCATTCGCCGTCCGATCGCCACCTCGCTGCTGATGGTGGCGGTGCTGCTGCTCGGCATCCTTGGCTACCGCGAGCTGCCGGTGTCGGCGCTGCCGGAGATCGAGGCCCCCAGCCTGGTGGTGACCACGCAGTACCCGGGCGCCAGCGCCACCACCATGGCGGACCTGATCACCACGCCGCTGGAGCGCAACCTGGGGCAGATTTCCGGACTCACCATGATGAGTTCGGATTCCTCCGCCGGCCTGTCCACCATCGTGTTGCAGTTCGACATGAGCCGCGACATCGACGTGGCCGCGCAGGACGTGCAATCGGCGATCGACCAGGCCAAGGGCACCTTGCCCAGCAACCTGCCGTACCCGCCGGTATACAACCGCGTGAATCCGGCCGACGCGCCGATCCTCACGCTGTCGCTGCAATCGGACAGCCGTCCGCTGCGCGACGTCAACGACATGGCCGATTCGGTGATCGCGCAGAAGCTGTCGCAGGTGCCGGGCGTGGGCCTGGTATCGATCGCCGGCAACGTGCGCCCGGCGGTGCGCGTGCAGGTGAATCCGTCGCAGCTGGCCAATCTCGGCCTGACCATGGAGGACGTGCGCAGCGCGCTCACCCAGGCCAACGTCAATGCGCCCAAGGGCACCTTGAACGGCAAGACGCAAAGTTACTCGATCGGCACCAACGACCAGCTGGTCGACGCGGCCCAGTACAAGAGCACCATCATCAGCTACAAGAATGGCGCGCCGGTACGGCTGTCCGACGTGGCCAACGTGGTCGACGGAGTGGAGGACGACCAGCTCGCCGCGTGGTCCAACAACAAGCCGGCGGTGCTGCTGGACATCCGTCGCCAGCCCGGTGCCAACATCGTCAAGACGGTGCAGCAGATCCGCCAGGTGCTGCCGTCGCTGCGCGCCACCTTGCCGGCCGACGTGCATCTTGATGTGTTCGCCGACCGCACCATCACCATCCAGGCGTCGGTGCACGACGTGGAATTCACCCTGCTGCTGACCATCTTCCTGGTGGTGGCAGTGATCTTCGTGTTCCTGCGCCGGTTGTGGGCCACGGTGATTCCGTCGGTGGCGGTGCCGCTGTCGTTGCTGGGCACGTTCGGCGTGATGTCGTTCACCGGCATGTCGCTGGACAACCTCTCGCTGATGGCGCTGACCGTGGCCACCGGCTTCGTGGTGGACGATGCGATCGTGATGATCGAGAACATCGTGCGCTACATCGAGCAGGGCAAGGACGGCAAGGAGGCAGCCGAGATCGGCGCGAAGGAAATCGGCTTCACCGTGCTGTCGCTGACCGTGTCGCTGGTGGCGGTGTTCCTGCCGCTGCTGCTGATGCCCGGCGTCACGGGTCGGCTGTTCCACGAATTCGCGTGGGTGCTGACGATTGCGGTGACCATCTCGATGCTGGTGTCGCTGACGCTGACGCCGATGATGTGCGCCTACCTGCTCAAGCCCGACGAACTGCCTGAAGGCGACGACGCGCACGAACGCCATGCCGCCGCCGGCAAGCGCACCGTGTGGTCGCGCACGGTGGGGCTGTACGAGCGCTCGCTGGACTGGGTGCTCGACCATCGCCGGCTGACCATGCTGGTGGCCACGATCACGCTGGTCGTCACCGTGTGCCTGTACATCGTGATTCCCAAGGGCCTGCTGCCCGAGCAGGACACCGGCATGATCACCGGCGTGGTGCAGGCCGACGACAACATCGCCTTCCCGCAGATGGAAAACCGCACTCAGGCGGTGGCCGCCGCGCTGCGCAAGGACCCGGCGGTGGCCGGCGTGGCCGCCTTCATCGGTGCCGGCACGATCAACCCCACGCTCAACCAGGGCCAGCTCAGCATCGTGCTGAAGGACCGCAGCAAGCGCGGCAGCCTGGATAGCGTGGTCGCCAGCCTGCAGAAGGACGCCGCCGGCATTCCCGGCGTGGCGCTGTACCTGAAGCCGGTGCAGGACGTGACGCTGGATACCCGCGTGGCCGCCACCGAGTACCAGTATTCGCTGTCCGACGTGAATTCCGACGAGCTGGCCAAGTACGCCACCGAGATGACCCAGGCGTTGCGCAAGCAGCCTGAACTGGCCGACGTGGGCAACAACCTGGTCAACCAGGGCAACGCGCTCAAGCTCAACATCGACCGCGAAAAGGCCAGCCGCCTCGGCGTGCCGGTGCAGACCATCGACGACACCTTGTACGACGCCTTCGGCCAGCGCCAGATCTCCACCATCTTCACCCAGCTCAACCAGTACCGCGTGGTGCTGGAAGTGGCGCCGCAGTTCCGCAACCGCGCCGATCTGCTGGACAAGCTGACTGTGCGCGGCAACGGCAACGGCGCGTTGACCGGCTCCACTGCCACCAGTTTCGGCCAGGTGAAGTCGAGCAACTCGGCCACGCCATCGGGCATCGGCAACGGCGGCAACGTGGGCTTCACCATCGGCGCCGGCGGCACCATTCCGCTGTCTTCGCTGGCTACCGCCACGGTCACCGATGCGCCACTGGTGGTCAGCCACCAGAACCAGTTGCCGGCGGTGACGCTCTCGTTCAACCTGGCACCGGGTTACTCGCTGTCGCAGGGCGTGGCGGCGATCCAGAAGGTCGAGAAGCAGCTGAACATGCCGCCGCAGGTGCGCGGGGAGTTCATCGGCAAGGCGGCGGAGTTCTCCTCCTCGCTCAGCGACGAAGTGCTGTTGCTGCTCGCCTCGATCATCGTGATCTACATCGTGCTGGGCGTGCTCTACGAGAGCTACATCCATCCGCTGACGATCATCTCCACGCTGCCGCCGGCCGGCGTGGGCGCGTTGCTGGCGCTGATCCTGTGCGGCATGAGCCTGTCGGTGGACGGCATCGTCGGCATCGTGCTGCTGATCGGCATCGTCAAGAAAAACGCGATCATGATGATCGACTTCGCGATCGAGGCACGGCGTGCCGGGATGAATGCGCACGATGCGATCCGCCGCGCCTGCCTGCTGCGCTTCCGCCCGATCATGATGACCACCGCGGCGGCGATGCTCGGCGCCTTGCCGCTGGCGCTGGGCAACGGCATCGGTGCGGAACTGCGCCGGCCGCTCGGCGTGTCGATCGTCGGCGGCCTGTTGCTGTCGCAGTTGATCACGCTGTACACCACGCCGGTGATCTATCTCTACATGGAACGTTTCTCCGACTGGTTGCAGCATCGCCGCGAACAACGCGAGCTGGCGCGCATCCAGCAGAGCGGGGCATGAGTCGTCGACGCTGGTGGCCGCCTTCGGGCGGCCCGGGCCAGCCATGTCGCACGTCGCCGCATGACTTCCACGGCACCCCGGAATCCCGGGGTGCCTTTTCGGTTTTCGCGGTTCCGGTTCAACCCCGGCGCGGTTCGCGCGTTGAGTGAAAGATGCATGATTCCGTTGTCGAACGTTTCCACCGCGCCGTGAGTTGCCGTAACGCATGAACATCTGTGCCCCGTTCATCCGCCGCCCGATCGGTACCTCGTTGCTGGCGATGGGCGTGTTCGTCATCGGCATGATCTGCTACTCGCTGCTCGGCGTGTCGGCGTTGCCGGACATGCAGTTCCCGGTGATCTTCGTGCAGGCCAGCCAGGCCGGCGCCAGTGCCACCACCATGGCCTCCACCGTGGCCGCACCGCTGGAGCGCCACCTGGGCCAGGTGGCCGGCATTGATTCCATGCGGTCGCACAGTTCCGAAGGCAGCACCTTCGTGCTGATGTTCTTCCAGGACGGACGCAACCTGGACTCCGCCGCGCGGGACGTGCAGGCGGCGATCAATGCCGCCTTGCCGGATCTCCCCTCCGGACTCAACGGCGCACCGAGCTACCGCAAGGCCAATCCCAACGACGATCCGATCATCGCCTTCGCGCTGACCTCGGAAACGCAATCGGCGGCGGATCTGTACGACGTGGCCGATTCGCTGCTGGCGCAACGGATCAGGCAGATACCCGGGGTTTCCTCGGTGGATATTGCCGGTGCCGCCACGCCGGCGATCCGGGTCGACGTGAACCTGCGTGCGCTGAACTCCATGGGCCTGTCGCCGGACCAGTTGCGCAACGCGCTCACCGCCGCCAACGTCACCTCGCCGCAGGGTTTCCTGAGCAACGGCAAGACGCAGATGATCGTCACCGCGAACGACTCGCTGCACACGGCCGACGATTTCGCCAAGCTGGTGATCGCCATGCACAATGGCGTGCCGGTGCGGCTGTCCGACGTGGCACACGTCTATGCCGGCACCGAGGACGCCTACCAGGCGGCCTGGTTCCAGGGCAAGCCGGCGATCCTGATGTACGTGTACAAGCAGGCTGACGCCAACGTCATCGCCACCGTCGACCGGGTGCAGGCCGAAGTGCCGATGCTGCGCGCCTACCTGCATCCCGGGACCGTGATCACCCCGTTCTTCGACCACACGCCGACCATCCGCGCGTCGTTGCACGAGGTGCAGGTGACGCTGCTGATCTCGCTGGCGATGGTGGTGCTGACGATGGCGCTGTTCCTGCGCCGGCTGGCACCCACGCTGATCGCCGCGGTCACCGTGCCGCTGTCGCTGGCCGGTGCGTTCGGCGTGATGTACATCCTGGGCTATACGCTCAACAACCTCACCCTGCTGGCGCTGGTGATCGCCATCGGTTTCGTGGTGGATGACGCCATCGTGGTGATCGAGAACATCATCCGCCACATCGACGCGGGCATGTCGCGGCTGGAAGCCACGCTGGCCGGGGCCAAGGAGATCGGCTTCACCATCGTCTCGATCACCGCCTCGTTGACCGCAGTATTCATTCCGCTGCTGTTCGCCGGCGGCATCACCGGCATGTTCATGCATCAGTTCACGATGACGCTGGTGGCGGCGATCGTGATGTCGGCGATCGTGTCGCTGACGCTGACGCCATCGTTGTGCGGGCATTTCCTGCGCGGTCATAGCGAGCCGGAAAAACCGTCGCGGCTGGGTGCGGCGCTGGAAGGCTTCCACGCCGGCATGCTGCGCGTCTACACGCGCGGGCTGGA
This sequence comes from Rhodanobacter glycinis, assembly GCF_900114325.1. Lineage (GTDB taxonomy): Bacteria > Pseudomonadota > Gammaproteobacteria > Xanthomonadales > Rhodanobacteraceae > Rhodanobacter_A > Rhodanobacter_A glycinis. The sequence goes on along the minus strand of NZ_FOSR01000002.1, from coordinate 190,475 downwards.
CTTCGCGTTGCGCCATGCGCTCATGCTGGCGCTGACACCGCTGGTATTGATCGTCGCCACGTTCTTCCTGCTCAAGGTGGTGCCGGGCGGGTTGTTTCCGCCGCAGGACACCGGGCTGATCTGGGGGCGTGCCAGTTCCAGCTCCACGGTGTCGTTCGACGAGTCGGTGAAACGCCTCGACCGCATCACCGACATGCTGCTGGCCGATCCGGACGTGGCCGTGGTCGGTGCGCGTCTGGGCAGCAGCCGCAGCGGCACCAGTGCGTCGTTCAACATCCAGCTGAAAACGCCTGCGCAAGGACGCAAGGACGACACCTTCGCCGCACTGGCGCGATTGAGCGCCAAGGCCGATCGTTTCCCCGACCTCAACGTGCGCCTACGTCCGATCCAGGATCTGCCCAGCGGTGGCGGCACCAGCCAGGGCGCGCAGTACTCGGTATCGCTGCAGGGCAACAGCCTGACCGAGTTGCAGGAGTGGCTGCCCAAGCTGGTTGCCCAGCTGAAGAAAAGCCCCAAGCTGCGCGACGTGGGCAGTGACGTGGATGAATCCGGCCTGCTGCAGAACATGGTGATCGACCGCGATACCGCGGCGCGGCTGGGCGTTTCGGTCGGCACCATCGATGGCGCGCTGTACGACGCCTTCGGTCAGCGCCAGGTCAGCACCATCTATTCCGACCTCAACCAGTACAAGGTCGTGGTCAATGCGCTACCCAGCCAGACGGCCACGCCGGATGCGCTCAACAAGATCTACGTGAGTTCCACCAGCGGCAAGATGATTCCGATCACCGCGATGGTGAAGCAGGTGCCGGGGCTGTCGCCCACGTCGATCACCCACGAAAACCAGTACACCACGATGGACCTCAGCTTCAATCTCGCGCCGGGCGTGAGCATGGGCGAGGCCTACGCGATCATCCAGCACACCGTGGACGGCATGCGCATGCCGGGCGACATCCGTCTCGGCCTGGGCGACAACTTCCGTCGCTTCCGCCAGGCGCAGGGCGGCATGCTGTGGCTGGTGCTGGCCGCGGTCCTTACCGTCTACATCGTGCTGGGCATGTTGTACGAGAACCTGATCCATCCGATCACGATCCTTTCCACCTTGCCCGCCGCCGGCGTCGGTGCGCTGCTGGCGTTGTGGATCACCGATACCGATTTGTCGGTGGTGGCGCAGATCGCGCTGGTGCTGTTGATAGGCATCGTCAAGAAGAACGCGATCATGATGATCGACTTCGCACTGGTCGCCGAACGCGAGCACGGCAAGAGTCCGATGGAAGCGGCGCGCGAGGCCTGCATCGTGCGCTTCCGTCCGATCATGATGACCACCATGGTCGCCATCCTCGCCGCGGCGCCGCTGGCCATCGGCCTGGGTGAAGGCTCCGAGTTGCGCCGCCCGCTGGGCATCGCGCTGATCGGCGGCCTGCTCGTCTCGCAGAGCCTCACCCTGCTCAGCACGCCGGCGCTGTACGTGATCTTCTCCTGCCTCGCCGCCCGCTGGAAAGGCTGGCGCGCGGCACGTCGCGAGCGTCGTCGCACACGGCGGCTGGTGTCGCAGCAAAGCTGAAGCATCGCCGCATGAATGACGGGGCGCTCACGTACTACTAACCTTCGCGCCGTTATTCCTGTCCCTCCACTTCAATGGAGGAATGCCCGATGGGCAACGAGACGAGCAAGCCGGATTTCTCCGACGTGCAAGGTGGCGCGTCTTCGACGGCGCCGCCGGCCGCCGCCCCGGCCCCGGCCGATTTCAGCGATGTGCAGGGTGGTGCGTCCTCGACGGCACCGGATGCCGCTGCGCAAACCTATACCGTCGTTTCCGGCGACAACCTGTCGAAGATCGCCAAACACGTCTACGGCAACGCCAACGAGTGGCATCGCATCTTCGACGCGAACCGCGACCAGCTCGACAACCCGGACCGCATTGTGCCGGGCCAGACGCTGAAGATTCCCGCCAAAGCCTGAGGAGGCGAACACATGAAGATCAACCATCGCATCACGACGCTTGGCGTATTGTCCCTGGCCGTTGCGCTGTCGCTGAGCGCCTGCGGCAAGCAGGGTGAACCGACCACCGCACCTGCCGGCACTCCGCCACCGACCGCCCAACCGGATGGCGCGGCCGCTCCGTCGGCTCAAGCGCCCACGTCAGTCAGCGTGACGGACGTGGAACTGGGCAATGCCGTCGGGGCGGACCAGAAGGTCGCTACGCCGAGCAGCAGCTTTGCGCCCAGCGATACCATCTACGCCGCCGTCACCACGTCTGGTGCGGGCACGGCCGCGTTGGCTGCCAAATGGACCTATCAGGACGGCCAGACGGTGCATGAGGAAAGCAAGTCGATCGCACCGACCGGCCCCGCCACCACCGCGTTCCAGATCAGCAAGCCCAGCGGCTGGCCGGCGGGCAGCTACAAGGTGGCGATTTCCCTGAATGGGCAGCCGGTGTCCAGCAAGGATTTCACGGTGCAATAAAGGCACCCTGAAAGTTTCAGGAAGATTCGGTGCGCCAGGGAGGGCGCCCGAAATGGCACCGGCGCTCGTCGCGGTGCATCACACCGACACGGAGGTGGCCGCCCGAACCGCATCGAGCGGCTCGCTGCCGGCTCTCAGGCCACGGGCAGATCCGCCGTCGCCCGCGCTTCGGCTCGCACGGGGTGCGAATCATGCGCAGCCGTCAATGCCGTATCCGGGCGCAATGTGATGCCGGTGCGCCGCGTGAAATGCGCCAGCAGGATTTCGCGCGTGGCCGTTGTCACGTCCGGCGCGCGACCGATACCGAGCAGTTGCGCATGCTGCAGGATGGCCCGACTGGCCAGCAGGCTGCCCGGCACTTCCGAACGGCGTTGCCCGTCGCCCTGCCACAGCACGGCGACCCAGCCCTCCTCGTGGGCGGCATGCGATTCGTCCATCGGCAGCAGCAAGGTGCCATCGCCCAACCACAACGCACACTCGTGGCCGTCGGCCAACTGGCGGGTGTACGACGGTTCAAGCGCGGCGATGAAATCGACGATGCGCTGGCTCAATCCCTTCATGCGACGATCCTTGGCGTTGGGTGTGCGTATGCTAGTCCAACGCCGCGCGGGTGCAATCGGGCATGCCATGGAGGCATGCATATGGCGCCCGGTGCTTTGCCCCTGACCATGAAACCGCGACAATAGGAAGACTGCCTGCCAACCGGGTGCCGCCTGGATCTGGCAGCTACCCGACGCCGCGCGGCCTTGTTTCCCGCCGGCGCAGCACCATCTTTCCCCGAATCTCCAAAGGGTCAACGCACCATGTCCAACACCCCCAAGATCATCTACACGTTGACCGACGAAGCGCCGTTCCTTGCCACGCAGTCGCTGCTGCCGGTGGTCGAGGCGTTCGTGCGCACGGCGGGCATCGCGATGGAGACGCGCGACATTTCACTGTCCGGGCGCATCCTGTCGCAGTTCCCCGAGGCGCTGAAGGACGAGCAGAAGGTCGCCGACGACCTCGCCGAGCTGGGCCAGCTGGCCACCACGCCGGAAGCCAACATCATCAAGCTGCCGAACATCAGCGCCTCGTTGCCGCAGATGAAGGCGGCGATCAAGGAACTGCAGGGCAAGGGCTTCGCGCTGCCGGAGTACCCGGACGAGCCGAAGGACGACAAGGAAAAGGACGTCAAGGCGCGCTATGACCGCGTCAAGGGCAGCGCGGTGAACCCGGTGCTGCGCGAAGGCAATTCCGATCGTCGCGCGCCGCTGTCGGTGAAGCATTACGCGCGCAAGCACCCGCACAAGATGGGCGCGTGGAGCGCGGATTCGAAGACCCACGTGGCGCACATGGATGCCGGTGACTTTTACGGTACCGAGAAATCGGCGCTGGTCGACAAGGCCGGCAATGTGCGCATCGAGTGGTTCGGCAAGGACGGCAAGCAGGTCGTGCTGAAGGAAAAGACCGCAGTCAGCGACGGCGAGATCATCGACGCGGCGGTGATGAGCCGCAAGGCGCTGGCGGCCTTCGTCAACGCGCAGATCGCCGACGCGAAGCAGCAGGGCGTGCTGTTCTCGCTGCACCTGAAGGCGACCATGATGAAGGTCTCCGACCCGATCATGTTCGGTATCGCGGTCGGCGAGTTCTACAAGGATGCGCTGGGCAAGCACGCCGCTGCGCTGAAGCAGGCCGGCTTCAATCCGAACAACGGCATCGGCGACCTGTATGCGCGCATCGCCACCTTGCCGGAAGCCGAGCAGGCCGCGATCAAGGCCGACATCGATGTCGAGTACGCCAAGCGTCCGGCGCTGGCGATGGTGAATTCCGACAAGGGCATCACCAACCTGCACGTGCCCAGCGACGTCATCATCGACGCCTCGATGCCGGCGATGATCCGCGACTCCGGCAAGATGTGGAATGCCGAAGGCAAGCTGCAGGACGTCAAGGCGCTGATCCCGGATCGCAGCTATGCCGGCGTCTACCAGGCGGTGATCGAGGATTGCAAGGCGCACGGCGCGTTCGATCCGGCGACCATGGGCAGCGTGCCGAATGTCGGCCTGATGGCGCAGAAGGCCGAGGAATACGGCAGCCATGACAAGACCTTCCAGATCGCCGCCGACGGCGTGGTCAAGGTGATTGACGAGGCCGGCAAGGTGCTGTTGCAGCACGATGTGGAAGCCGGCGACATCTGGCGCATGTGCGAAACCAAGGATGCGCCAATCCAGGATTGGGTGAAGCTGGCGGTGAGCCGCGCGCGTCACACCCCGGCGGTGTTCTGGCTCGATCCGCAGCGTGCGCACGACGCCCAGATCATCAAGAAGGTCGAGCGCTATTTGAAGGATCACGACACCAGCGGCCTGGACATCCGCATCATGGATCCGGTGGCGGCCACCACGTTCTCGCTGGAGCGCATCCGCCAGGGCCTGGACACCATCTCGGTCACCGGCAACGTGCTGCGCGATTACCTCACCGACCTGTTCCCGATCATGGAGCTGGGCACCAGCGCGAAGATGCTTTCCATTGTGCCGTTGATGGCCGGTGGTGGTCTGTTCGAGACCGGTGCCGGCGGCAGCGCGCCCAAGCACGTGCAGCAGTTCCTGGAAGAGAACCACCTGCGCTGGGATTCGCTGGGCGAATTCCTGGCGCTGGCCGCCTCGTTGGAACACCTCGCCAGCCGCTACGACCACGCCGGTGCCAGCGTGCTGGCCAAGACGCTCGACCAGGCCAACGGCAAGTTCCTGGACAGCAACAAGTCGCCCTCGCGCAAGGCCGGAGAGCTGGACAACCGCGGCAGCCACTTCTACCTCACCCTGTACTGGGCGCAGGCGCTGGCCTCGCAGGACAGCCACGCCGAGATGAAGGCGACGTTCGCGCCGCTGGCCAAGGCGCTGACCGAGAACGAGGCGACCATCGTCGACGAACTCAACAAGGTGCAGGGCAAGCCGGTGGATATCGACGGCTACTATCGCCCGGACATCGCCAAGGTGAGCGCGGCGATGCGCCCGAGCAAGACGTTCAACGATGCATTGGCGGCGTTGAAAACGGGCGCCTGATCGCGGCGTATCGAGGCAAGCGACACGGGGCGTTGCGGCGCCCCGTGTCGCCTTTGGTGACCGGCGAGCGAAGTCCTGAGCAGCGACAAGGTTCGGCTGATACCTCACCGTTCGCCCTGAGCGGATGTCCGTAGGGCCGGAGTCGAAGGGTGATCGTCTGTGGACACTGCGCAAGCTACGCTCAGTGCGAACGGTCTTTTTTGCTGAGCTTCGTCGCTGATCGGGAGCGAGGTTCCGCGATGGCAGGCAGGCTGGCCATATCCGAGTCATCTGCCCGGCGGGAAAATGAGCCACTTGCCGAAGGAGTGCAATGATGCGCCTGCAAGCCGGAATCCTGCTGTTCGCACTGGGCGTGCTGTCGCCGGCGTTTGCCCAGTCGACGACCGGCTCCGTACCACCGCCGCCACCACCACCGGCGAACGTGCCGCTGCTGGCACCGGTGGTGGTCAGTGGCGTGGTGCCGGGGCCGGGACTGTGGAAGGTGAGCAAGGATGGCCACGTGCTGTGGGTACTGGGCACGCTGTCGCCGCTGCCGCGCGACATGCAGTGGGAATCGCGTGATCTGGACCGGGTGATCGGCCAGTCGCAGCAGGTGCTGCTGCAACCGAAGATCAAGCTGAAGGCGGACATCGGTTTCTTCGGAAAACTTTTCCTGCTGCCCTCGGCCTACGGCGCGCGCAAGAATCCCGACGGCAAGAAGCTGGACCAGGTGATGGACGCGTCGACCTACGCGCGCTGGCAGGTGCTCAAGCAGAAGTACATCGGCCGGGATCGCGGCATCGAGCGCTGGCGCCCGTTGTTTGCGGCGCAGGAGTTGTACAAGAAGGCGCTGAAGGCGAACGGCCTGAGTACCAGCGGCGGCGTGCCGGGCACGGTGGAGACGCTGGCGAAACGCTATGGCGTGCAGGAAACCCCGGTCGACTACCACGTGGAGATCAAGCATCCGCGCGATGCGATCAAGGCGTTCAAGGCCGCGGCGCCCAGTGACCTGAAGTGTTTCAGCCGCACGCTGGACAGCGTCGAGCACGATCTGCCGGAAATGACCGAACGCGCCAATGCCTGGGCCATCGGTGACCTGGCCACATTGCGTGCGCTGCCCGACAGCCACCGCCGCGATGCCTGCGTCAGCGCGATCACGAATGCCGGCTTCGCCCATCAGCTCGGCCTCGATGACGTGTCCGAACAACTGGAGGCCAAGTGGCTGGCGACGGCGCGCGCTGCGCTGGCGAACGACCGCACCAGCTTCGCGATGCTGCCGATGGGCGAATTGCTGTCGCCCACGGGCTATCTCGCCAAACTGCAGGCGCAGGGCTACACCGTGGAATCGCCCGAGCAGCAAGACGCAGCGCCGGCCACCGCAGGCAGTGTGCCGACGCCGGCCGTGGCAGGCAGTACGACGGCGCAGTGATCGGCTTGCGCCTGCTTGCCGCTGCCATGACTTTGCCCTTGTCGCGGCCGCAAAAGCCCAGCGTCATGTTGCAGGCTGCACTGATTCGAATCCTTTGCTCATGGAGTCCTGTGCATGCATCGTCGTGACTTGATCAAGGCCAGCCTGCTGGGTGCCGCGGCACTCGTTGTCCGCCCCCGCTTTGCTATGGCTGGCGAAACGGAAGCCATCGCCGGCGAGCTGGCCACGCTGGAACGCCAGCATGGCGGTCGGCTGGGCGTGGCCATGCTGGATATCGGCAGTGGTCGGCATGCAGGTCATCGCGCGGGCGAGCGCTTTCTGTTGTGCAGCACCGGCAAATTGCTGGTGGTGGGCGCGGTGCTGGCGCGGGTGGATCGTGGCGAGGAGCAACTGTCCCGCCGCATCGTGTTCGGCCCTGACGTCATCCTCGAATGGGCGCCGGTCACCCGCAAACACGTGGGCGCGCCAGGCATGACCGTGGCCGAGCTTTGCCACGCCGCGTTGACCATCAGTGACAACACCGCGATGAACCTGTTGCTGAAGAGCGTGGGCGGCCCCGCCGCGGCGACGCGCTTCGTGCGCAGCCTGGACGACGACATCACCCGACTGGATCGCCACGAACCCGAACTCAACGTGCCCGACAGGAATCTCGACACCACCACGCCGGACGCGATGCTGGCGAGCTTGCGCAAGCTGTTGCTGGGGAATGTGCTGTCCGCGTCGTCGCGCGCGCAATTGATCGACTGGCTGCGCCACAACACCACCGGCGAAACGCAGCTGCGCGCCGGCATGCCGGCGAGCTGGCAGGCGGGCGACAAGACCGGCAGCGGCCACACCCAGACCAACGACGTGGCGATCGCCTGGCCGCCGGGGCGGCAGCCATTGCTGGTCACGGCGTATTACGAAGGCCCGGCGGACCAGGGCGACATGCGCAAGGCAGTGCTGGCGCACGTCGGCAAGCTGGCGGCACGGATGGAATAAAAACCTGCTCGAAATCGCGCTGTCGAACAGGAGCCCCGCATGCGTTCCCGCTCGTCATTCCTGCTTTCGCAGGAATGACGCTTCAGTAGGGAAGCTTGGAGGTTTTGAGCAGGCTCCAAGGCTCGGCCATCCTGCAGGCAGAAGCCTGGTGGCTCCCGTCGGCCGAGCTCACGCCGCGCTGGCGCGATCCAGCGTGGCGATTTCTTCGGCACCGAGCTTGAGCTCGGCCGCGGCCAGCAGTTCGCGCAATTGCTCCACGCTGGTGGCACTGGCAATCGGTGCGGTGAGCCCCGGGCGCGCCATCATCCACGCCAGCGCCACCTGCGCCGGCGTGGCCTGGTGCGCGGCGGCGATCTGGTCCAGTGCGGCAAGCACACCGAGACCCTTGGGGTTGAGGAATTTCTTCACCGCGCCACCACGGGCGGAGCTCTTGGCCAGATCGGCCTCGCTGCGGTACTTGCCGGTGAGGAAGCCGCTGGCCAGCGCGTAGTAGGGAATCACGCCGAGGTTCTCGCGACGTGCCAGCGGTTCCAACTCGGCTTCATAGCCGGCGCGGCTGACCAGGTTGTATTCCGGCTGCACGGTTTCGTAGCGCGGCAGGTGGTGCTGCTTCGACACGGCAAGCGCGTCGGCGAGACGGTCGGCGCTGTAGTTGGACGCACCAATGGCGCGCACCTTGCCTTCCTCGATCAACCGTCCGAATGCGCCCAGCGTGTCGGCCAGCGGCACGCTGGCGTCGTCTTCGTGCGCCTGGTAGAGGTCGATGTGGTCGGTCTGCAGGCGCTTCAGCGAACCTTCCACCGCCTGGCGGATATTCATCGGCGACAGCCCGGGATGCTCGGCCCATTTGGCCACCTTGGTGGCGATCACCACCTTGTCGCGGCGACCGCCGCCCTGCGCCAGCCACTTGCCGATGATGGTTTCCGACTCGCCGCCGCGATTGCCCGGCACCCAGGCCGAATAGACGTCTGCGGTGTCGACCAGGTTGAAGCCGGCATCGACGAAGGTGTCGAGCAGTTCGAACGAGCGCTTTTCGTCGGCGCTCCAGCCGAACACGTTGCCACCGAAGGCGAGCGGGGCGACGGAAAGTGGCGAGTTGCCAAGTGGGCGTGTGTGCACGGGATACCTCGGATGACGGGAGACGGGAAGTCTGCACGCGTCTGGGCAAACGGCACGTGACGTATCCGAAGTGGCTGCGCGTCGGCGGGATTCAAGCCCGTCAGGTTTCCATGCGGCGATCAGCGCGGTCCCATGATGCGTGGCCACACGGTCGCGCAGCAGGCCGCTGCGACTCGCCTGGCCTTGCGGCCGTGCTTGTCCGGTTGCTGTGCCGATGGCGCATCCGGGCGCCAATCCAGGTTTTCCTTGCGCAACATGTGACCGTGCAGGAACAGCAGATCTTTCCAGAGCGAGAACATGGGGAGCCTCCTGAAGGAGTGCGTGGACTTGTGGTGTGCTCAAGGTACGCGCGTCGGAAGCCGCCAAAAAGCGATATATTCGCAAGCCAGACTTGAGGGATATTCAAGATGGGCAAGTTGCCGTTGGGACTGTTGCAGCAGTTCGTGCTGGTGGCGCGCACGGGCAATCTGTCGCGTGCGGCGGAGCAGGCCAATCTCACCGTCAGTGCGTTGAGTCACCAGATCCGCCAACTTGAAGAACGGCTGGAGCGACGCCTGTTCGAGCGCGGTCCGCGCGGGGTGACGCTGACGGTGGAGGGCTGCAGCCTGCTCGATGCGGTCGGCGAACATTTCGACGGCATCGAGCACGCGTTGTCGCGCTACCGCAAGCGACGCCACGGCGCGCTCACGCTCAGCGCCAGCCCGGGCATCATGTCGAGCTGGCTGATGCCGCGCCTGCCGCGACTGGTGGCGGCGCATGCGGAGCTGGAGTTGAGTTTCCAGTCCACCTCCGCGCTGGTGCAGTTCGATCGCGAGCCGGTGGATTGCGCGCTGCGCTACGGCCGCGGTCAGTGGGAAGGATTGGCGTGCGAGCGCCTGTTCGGCGAATGGCTCGCACCGGTGGCCGCACCGGAACTAGTGGCGCGGATGAGTGGCGCCAGCCAGGACGATCTCACCGGCTGGCCGTTGCTGGGTGATCCGAACCCGGCCAATCGCTGGCTGGACTGGTTCAAGCGTTTCGGCGGCACCCCACCCAAGCGTTACGTGGCCAGTTTCGACAGCGTGGATGCGGCTCGCCATGCCGCGATCGAGGGTCTTGGCGTGGGGCTGGGACGGATGGTGACTTCGAAGTCGCTGCTGGACGCCGGTCGCCTGCGCGTGTTGGGACGGCACTACATTCGCGTGCCCGAGGCGTACTGGCTGGTCTACCCGCCGCGCTCGCAGGATCACCCCGGCCTGCAACTGTTTCGCGCGTGGCTGCATGCCGAGGCGAACGACTATTGCCGCCAGTTGCCGGTGCTGCAGGAGGATGCAGCGTTGGAAGGTTGAGGCTCTTGGCGCGCTGGGTGCAATGCTCCGAACTCTGCAGAATCGTCATCCCAGCGAAAGCTGGGCTCCAGTGACTCCAGCTCTGAAACGCACAAAGGCGCTGGATTCCAGCTTTCGCTGGAATGACGAGCACTCGGAGTGTTGCCAAAGTTTGGAGCATTGCTGCGCGCAGGAGGAGTAGGAAGGCTTGCCGCGAGGTTGGATGACCCCTCCCCAGCCCTCCCCTGCAAGCAGGGGAGGGAGAAAAGCCGGGTGTCCGATGCGGGGTGCTTTACCGGCCAGCGACGTCGGGTCTCCGTGCTGTCAACGGTTTCGCAAATGACGACGACGCGCCATCATCACGGGCATTCATTCGTCGATGCGAGGAAACCACCATGAAATCACGTGCCGCCGTTGCCTGGGGAGCGGGCCAGCCGCTGTCGATCGAGGAGGTGGATGTCGAGGGGCCGAGGGCCGGCGAGGTGCTGGTGCGCATCGTCGCCACCGGCGTCTGCCACACCGATGCGTTCACGCTCTCGGGTGACGATCCGGAAGGCGCCTTCCCGGTGATCCTTGGCCACGAAGGCGGCGGCATCGTCGAGGAAGTGGGCGCTGGCGTCACCACGCTGAAGCCGGGTGACCACGTGATTCCGCTGTACACGCCCGAGTGTGGCCAGTGCGAATACTGCCGCTCCGGCAAGACCAACCTGTGCCAGGCGATCCGCAGCACCCAGGGCAAGGGCCTGATGCCGGATGGCACCTCGCGCTTCTCGTGTCGCGGCAAGCCGATCCTGCATTACATGGGCACCAGCACCTTCAGCGAATACACGGTGCTGCCGGAGATCGCGCTGGCGAAGATCAACCCCGCCGCGCCGCTGGAGAAGGTGTGCCTGCTCGGCTGCGGCATCACCACCGGCATCGGCGCGGTGCTGAACACGGCCAAGGTCGAGCCGGGGGCCAGCGTGGCGGTGTTCGGGCTGGGCGGCATCGGGCTGTCGGTGGTGCAGGGCGCGGTGATGGCCAAGGCTGGCCGCATCATCGTGATCGATACCAACCCGTCCAAGTTCGAGATGGCCAGGGCGCTGGGCGCTACCGATTGCGTCAACCCGAAGGATCATCCGGACACGCCGATCCAGGACGTGATCGTGGAGCTGACCGGCGGCGGCGTCGACTATTCGTTCGAGTGCATCGGCAACGTCAACGTGATGCGCTCGGCGCTGGAGTGCTGCCACAAGGGCTGGGGCGAGTCGGTCATCATCGGCGTGGCCGGCGCCGGGCAGGAAATCCACACGCGGCCGTTCCAGCTGGTCACCGGGCGGGTCTGGCGCGGTTCGGCCTTCGGCGGGGTGAAGGGGCGTTCGCAGTTGCCCGGGTACGTCGACCGCTACATGGCGGGTGACATCCATATCGACGAAATGATCAGCAAGGTGCTGCCGCTGGAACGCATCAACGAGGCGTTCGAGCTGATGCACGATGGCAAGGCGATCCGCTCGGTGATCCACTACTGATTCGCGGGCCGGGCCCCGGCGCATGTCCGGGGCCGCTGGGAAATATCCCAAAAAGGGTTCCGGCGTGCCCCTCGCCGCCGCGCGACGGGCGTGCAATGGCGTAAAATGAACGAGGCCAGCCATGATGGCGCTGGCCATCCATACGTTCATTTATTCATTGCAGCACCATCCGGGACATCCTATGAGCAACACCGCCATCCTCGTCGACGGCGCGTTTTTCCTCGCGCGTTACCGCAAGGTATGGAGCGAGCGCGACGCCAATGACGCCCGCACCGTGGCCAAGACCGTGTTCGGCATGGCACTGGAGCATCTCAAGGCGCTCGACCGTCCGCGCGAATCCTTGTACCGCATTTTTTTCTACGATTGCCCGCCGCTGGAAAAGCGCTTCGTGCGGCCGATCAGTGGCGAGAGCATCGATTTCGGCCGCACCCCCGCCGCGGAGTTTCGCCGTGACCTGCACGACCAGCTGCGCCGCCAGCGCAAGATGGCGCTGCGCCTGGGCCGGCTGGCCGAGCGCGGCGAGTGGAAACTGAAATACCACGCCCTGCAGCAGTTGCGCGACGGCACGCTGGATTCGGACCAGCTCGGCGACGAGCATTTCGAACCGGACATGCGCCAGACCCAGGTCGACATGAAGATCGGCGTCGACATTGCCGCGCTGTCCTACAAGAAGCTGGTGGACCAGATCATCCTGGTCGCCGGCGATGCCGATTTCATTCCGGCGGCGATGCTGGCCCGCGACGAAGGTATCGATTTCATTCTCGATCCGATGTGGCAGGGTATCGCGCCGGATCTGCACGAACACATCGACGGCCTGCAATCGGTGTGTCCGCGGCCGTTCTGAAGCACGCTTGCGGGTTTGCCGAAACGCTTGTCCACCATTTCTGCACGTTGGGGTCGCCACCTTAAGTGGCATCAGGTTCCAGGAGTCGTCCATGAAAAGCTTGTGGGTTGCCGCGGGATGTGCGGTGTGGCTGGCCGTCGCACCGGCCTTGGTGCAAGCGCAGCAGGATCAGCCGGATGGCGAGCTGGTGCCGCCGACCAGTGCCAGCGATTTCACCGCCAGCCAGCTCGACACGGTGCTGGCCGGCACCTGGCGGCCAGCGGCCGATCGGGCGCGTGACGCCTATCGCCATCCCAAGGCCACGCTGCAGTTCTTCGGCATCCAGCCCGACCAGACCGTGGTGGAGATCAATCCTGCCGGCGGCTGGTACAGCGAGATCCTGGCGCCGTTGCTGCGCGACAACGGCGACTACGTGGCCGCCGAGCCCGCGCCATCCGGCGGCGCCGAGGCGAAGCGCAGCGACAGCACGCTGCGCGCGAAATTCGCGGCCAATCCGGCGGTGTACGGCAAGGCGCACATCGTCGAATACGATCCGAAGGCGCCGGTGTTCGGCCCGCCCGGTTCGGCCGATGCGGTGCTGACCTTCCGCAACGTGCACAACTGGGTGCAGGCCGGCACCGCACCGGCGATGTTCAAGGCGTTCTTCGCCGTGCTGCAACCCGGCGGTGTGCTGGGCGTGGTCGACCACCGCGCGCCTGCCGGCGCCACGCTGGCCGCGGTCAAGGGCAGTGGCTACTTGCCCACCTCCTACGTGGTGAAGCTGGCCACGGCGGCCGGCTTCAAGCTGGATGCACGCAGCGAGATCAATGCCAATCCGAAGGACACCAAGGATTACCCCAAGGGCGTGTGGACCTTGCCGCCGACGCTGGCGCTGGGCAGCAAGGATCGGGCGAAGTACCTCGCCATTGGCGAATCCGATCGCATGACGCTGCGCTTTGTGAAGCCGGGGGCGCCGGCTGCGGCCGCTTCCACTGCCGTTTCCCCGCTCTGAGCATTCGTTCGGCACGCGCATGCTGATCGCGCTGAACAAGCCGTACGGCGTGTTGTGCCAGTTCACCAGCGACGAGGGTCGTCCGACTCTCGCCGACCATGTGCGGCAGAAAGGCGTTTACGCCGCTGGCCGTCTCGACCACGACAGCGAAGGCCTGTTGCTGCTTACCGACGATGGCCGCCTCGCGCATCGCTTGACCGACCCGCGCCACAAGCAGCCCAAGACCTATCTGGTGCAGGTGGATGGTGCCGTCACCGATGAAGCCGTGGCGGCGTTGCGTCGCGGCGTGTTGCTGAAGGATGGTCCCACGCTTCCCGCCGGCGCCGAGCACGCGGCCGAGCCGGACTGGTTGTGGCCGCGCGATCCGCCGGTGCGCTATCGCAAGAGCATTCCCACCAGCTGGCTGTCGATCACCCTGCGCGAAGGCCGCAACCGCCAGGTGCGGCGGATGACCGCTGCCGTGGGGTTTCCCACCTTGCGGCTGATCCGGGTGCGGATCGGGGCGTATGCGCTGGATGGCTTGGCGCCGGGGGAGACGCGGGTGCTGGCCGGGTGAGGGTTTGCCCGTGAAGCAGGTGTCTCACTGGATTCCGGCCTGCGCCGGGATGACGAGTCGGAGAGGTGGTCGCTGCCAGAAATGGAGTCGCCCCCTTGTTGCACCTCGCGCAAGCGGCGTGGGCATTCACTCTCGAAGGACATCCCAGGATTATTCCGGACAGCAGTGAGCCTGCGCCGGAATGACGGTGGAGAGAGGGCGTTGCGTAGCATCGAGGATCGCCGCAACCGCCGTCACGCCAGTCCGAAGAACGCCTCTGCCGTGACCGTGCTGTTCGCCGCGGTGACCTCGACAGCCTCACCCCGATCGCGGGCGATTTCCTCGCAGATGTGCTTCAGGTACATGGGTTCGTTGCGGCGGTGGCTGGGCTGCGGGCGTACTGTGCGCGGCAACAAATAAGGGGAGTCGGTCTCGATCATCAGTCGGTTGGCGGGAATCTCGCGCACGAATTCGCGCAGATGGGAGCCGCGGCGTTCGTCGCAGATCCAGCCGGTGATGCCGATGTGGCAGTCCAGCGCGAGGTAGTCGTGCAGGGCCTCGCGGGTGTCGGTGAAGCAATGCACCACCATCGCCGGCACGCGGTCGCGCCAGCGGCGCAGCAGGGCCAGGAAGTCCTCGTGGGCATCGCGCTGGTGCAGGAACAGCGGCTTGCCCAGTTCCGCGGCGATGGCCAGTTGCCGCTCGAATGCCGCCAGTTGCGCCTCGCGCGGCGAGAGATGGCGGAAATAGTCCAGTCCGGCTTCGCCCACCGCGCGCACTTCCGGTTTGCGCGCCAGTTCGCGCAGGCGGGCATCCACGGCATCGTCATACTCCGCCGCATGGTGCGGATGCACACCCGCGGTGGCGTACAGCAACCCTGGGTGCGCGCGCGCCAGCAGCAGCGCTTCCTCGCTGCCTTCGCGCGAGGCGCCGGTGACGACCATGCGCGCCACCCCATGGTTCCGCGCACGCGCCAGCACATCGTCGAAATCGTGACGGAAGGATTCGTGCGTGAGATTGGCGCCGATGTCGATGAGCTGCATGGGGAACCCAATGAAAACAGGTATTGTCCCAGACCCATGGCTGTCGGCAAGCCTGGCGTCCAGGCTGAACGCCAGGCGGGTTGGGGGCAATTGCGTGTCACGGTTGCGATGTCGTGCTCGCCTGCCGCTTGGCCAATGTGTTACCTATGATGGTTCGCCGTGGCACGTCGGGGGGCGGGCACGGTCGGGGAAGTGTTTTACTGGCAGTCGCGATTCACAAGCGGGGTGGCATATGTCGGCAGTCGTGCAGCCGGCGCAGGATGGGGGACGGGCGGTCGTGGATGACCGCGAAACGGCAGTGTGCGCGCTGCTGGTTGCCCGTGGGCGCCTGAAGGACAACGATCTGGCGCGTGCGCGTCGATTGCACGAGGAATCGCCCGACGGCACGCTGACCGCGCTGCTGGCGCGCCTGGGGCTGGTTTCCGAGCGCGATCTGGCCGAGGCCTGGTCGGAACTGCTCGACGCACCGCTGCTGGTCGCCAAGGAAGCGCCGGAGTTGCCGCCGGCCGAACTGGACCTTTCCGTGCGTTTCCTCAAGCAGCAGCACGTGGTGCCGCTGCGCGACGGCGACGACGGGCTGGCGCTGGCGGTGGCCGATCCGGCCGACCCGTATCCGCTGCAGGCGGTGTGCCTGGCTGCCGGCAAGCCGGTGGCGCTGCGCGTGGGCTTGCGTTCGGAGATCGATGACCTGATCGAGCGCTATTACGGCTCCGGCCGCTCGGCGATGGGCACCATCGTGGAGAACCTCGACGGCAGCACCAACGTGGAAGACGACGTCGAACACCTGCGCGACCTCGCCTCCGAGGCGCCGGTGATCCGGCTGGTCAACCTGATCCTGCAGCGCGCGGTCGAACAGCGCGCGTCCGACGTGCACATCGAGCCGTTCGAGAACCGGCTGAAGGTGCGCTACCGCATCGACGGCGTGCTGCATGAGGTGGAAGCGCCGCCGTCCAGTTCCACCGCGGCGGTGATCTCGCGCGTGAAGATCATGGCCAAGCTCAACATCGCCGAACGCCGCCTGCCGCAGGACGGGCGCATCCAGTTGCGCGTGCAGGGCAAGGAACTGGACCTGCGCGTGTCCACGGTGCCGACCAGCTTCGGCGAGTCGGTGGTGATGCGTATCCTCGATCGCGAATCGGTGGTGTTCGACTTCGCTTCGCTCGGTTTCACCGACAATTTCCAGCAGCGCTTCGTCGACGTGCTGGATCGGCCGCACGGCATCCTGCTGGTCACCGGCCCCACCGGCTCGGGCAAGACCACCACGCTGTACACCGCGCTGTCGCAGATCAATACGCCCGACGTGAAGATCATCACCGTCGAAGACCCGGTCGAGTACCAGATCGAGGGCATCAACCAGATCCAGGTGAAGCCGCAGATCGGGCTGGATTTCGCCGGTGCGCTGCGCTCGATCGTGCGCCAGGATCCGGACGTGATCATGATCGGCGAAATGCGCGACCTGGAAACCTGTCGCATCGCGATCCAGTCCGCGCTGACCGGCCATCTGGTGCTGTCCACGCTGCACACCAACAGCGCGGCCGGCGGCATCACCCGCATGCTCGACATGGGCGTGGAGGATTACCTGCTCGGTTCCACCGTCAACGGCATCCTGGCGCAGCGACTGGTGCGCCGGCTCGATCCGGAAACGGCGATTCCGTACGAACCGTCGCCGGAAGTCATCAAGCAGTTCGAGCTGGAGAAATACACCGACGAACGCCCTATCCGCCTGTGGAAGCCCGGCAGCAGCACGGCCAACCCCACCGGCTACCGTGGCCGCCGCGCGATCATGGAATTCCTGGTGATGAGCGATCCGCTGCGCCGGCTGGTGATGCAGAAGGCCGACGCCGGCGAGATCGAGAAGCAGTCGCGCGCCGAAGGCATGCGCACCATGTACGAAGACGGCATCGCCAAGGCCGTGGCCGGCGTCACCACCCTCGAGGAGGTGCTGCGTGTCACGCAGGAAGGCTGACGTGTTTTCTCCCTCTCCCCGCCGGGGTGAGGGGCGGGTGCTCGCGAGAGTGTCTGTTCGTGCGGCATCGCTCTTGGCGAGTTCATCGCGAGCACCCGCCCCTCACCTCAATCCTCTCCCCAAAGGGGAGAGGAGGTTAAAGGCGTGAGCCAGTTCCGCTACAAGGCCGTCAGTGCCGCCGGTGAAACACTGCAAGGCCAGATGGAAGCGGCCAGCATCGAGGAAGTGATCGGTCATCTGCAGGACCAGGGCCACATCCCGCTGGAAGCACAGCCGGCGGATACGGCGGGTGGCGGTTCCGGCTTTGCCGCGTTGTTCGCGCGTGGCCCGTTCACCGGCGACCAGCTCGCCCAGTTCACCCACCAGCTGGCGACCCTGCTTGGCGCCGGCCAGCCGCTGGATCGTGCACTGGGCATCCTGCTCGACCTGCCCGAGGGCGAGCGCGCGAAGAAGCTGATCGAGCGCGTGCGCGATCGCGTGCGCGGCGGCACGCCGCTGTCGCAGGCGCTGGAAGAGGAACACGGCGTGTTCCCCAAGTTGTATATCTCGCTGGTGCGCGCGGGCGAGGCGGGTGGCTCGCTGGAAGAAACCCTGCGCCGGCTCGCCGATTACCTGGAACGTTCGCAGCAATTGCGCGGCACCATCATCAATGCGCTGATCTATCCGGCCTTCCTGATGGTGGGCGTGCTCGGTTCGCTGGTGTTGCTGCTGGCTTACGTGGTGCCGCAGTTCGTGCCGATCTTCCAGGACATGCAAGTGCCGATTCCGTGGATCACCCGCGCCGTGCTGGCGTTGGGCAATTCGCTGCAGGCGTGGTGGTGGCTGATCCTGATCGTGCTGGTCGGTGGCGTGTTCGTGTGGCGTGCGCGCATGCGCGATCCAGCCTTGCGGCTGGCGTGGCATGCCCGCCTGTTGACCATGAAAGTGGTCGGTCCGCTGTTGCTGAAGGTGGAAACCGCGCGCATCGCGCGCACCCTGGGCACGCTGCTGAAGAACGGTGTGCCGTTGCTGTCGGCGTTGGGCATCGCCCGGCAGGTTACCTCCAATCGCGCACTGGACCAGGCGCTGGTGCAGGCCGCCGAACAGGTGAAGGATGGCGGTGGCCTGAGCCTGGCGCTGGCGCAGGCGAAACACTTTCCGCGGCTGGCGATCCAGATGGTGCAGGTGGGCGAGGAGGCGGGCCAGCTCGACACCATGCTGCTGAAGGTGGCCGACACCTTCGAACTGGAATCACGCCGCAGCATCGATCGCCTGCTGGCCGCGCTGGTGCCGGCGCTGACCATCGTGATGACCGTGCTGGTGGCGATCATCATGGCGGCGATCCTGATGCCGCTGCTCAATCTCACCAACAATATCCAGTGAGCCCGACCACGGGACACACCACCCTTGCGCACCGAAAGGATGCGCACCGAACGGAGAAGCGATCCATGCAGTACCGACAACCGGGTTTCGGAAACAGGCGTCGCAGCCGCGGCTTCACCCTGCTGGAGATGCTGGCGGTGATCGTGCTGATCGGCATCATCGGCACCATCGTGGTGCGTCAGGTCGGCCACAGCGTGGACAAGGGCAAGTACGGCGCGGGCAAGGCACAGCTCACCACACTGGGCCAGGACATCGACAGCTATTCGCTGGACAACGGCAGCCCGCCGCAGAGCCTGGACGCACTGGTGACCAAGCCGGCCAATGCGCCGAACTGGCAGGGCCCGTATGCCAAGGAATCGCAATTGAAGGATCCGTGGGGCCATGCATTCGGTTACCAGTATCCCGGCCAGCATGGCAATTACGACCTGATTTTCTACGGCCAGGACGGTCGCCCGGGTGGCACCGGCTACAACGCCGACGTGGGCAACTGGCAGTAAGCATGGCGTCGATGCCGCCCCGCGCATCCTTGTCTCTCCCTCTATCTACACGGGGGGATCGGGCGCGGTTGTGGCTTTGCGGCAAGACGGCCCCCCTCTCCAGTCCGATGTTCCGTCATCCCGGCGAACGCCGGGATCCAGCGACTTCAGGCTCTGAAGTGCGCAAGGCGCTGGATTCCAGCGTTCGCTGGAATGACGGGCTATTCGCCATGTCGCCAAAGTTCAGGGCATGGCTCTCCAGCGCTTCTTCCGGATCGAGTCCGGAGCAGGCTCGGCGAGCAGAGAAGGGAGCGAAAACGCGGCATTTCCAGCACGGCTTCACCCTGCTCGAAATGCTGGCGGTGATCCTGTTGATCGGCATCGCCGCTTCGGCCGTGGCAATTTCGGTCACGCACGGACTGGCCAGCGCGCGCATCAACGCCGCCAGTGGTGAATTGGCCGCCGCATTGCGCGCCACGCGTGCGCAGGCGATCGTGCACGGTGCACAGCGCAACTTCGTGCTGGACACGCGCGATGCGCGTTATCACGGGGCGAGTGGGCGCGAAGTGCAATTGCCGCACGGCATGCGCGTGGGCATCACCAGCGCCAGCATGGACCAGGGGCGTGATGGCACCGCGCGCATTCGCTTCTTCCCCGACGGCAGCTCCACCGGCGGGCGCATCACCTTGCAGAGCGGGCAGCGGCAATGGCACGTCAACGTGTCGTGGCTGACCGGCGCGGTGAACGTGGTCGATGTGGTGAAACAGCCATGACGGCCATGCTGCAGGCCACGGGCTGGCGACATGATGATTCGCCATGGGCGGGAAGGCGGCTTCGCGCCCGCCGCCAGGGCGGTTTCAGCCTGCTGGAGGTGATCGCCGCGATCCTGCTGCTGGCGATCACCTTCGCCGCGCTGATGCAGGTGGCCGGTGGTGCGATCGGGCTGACCCGCCGCGCTGCGGCGCATGACGAAGCGGCGATGTGGGCACGCAGCAAGCTGGACAGTGCCTTCGTGCTGGACGCCCCGAAGCCGGGCGTCACCGCCGGCCGTTTCGACAAGGATTATCGCTGGCGCCTGCAGGTGACGCCGTGGACCGCGGCAGGGGTGTCGCAAGGCGGCATGATGCGGTTGTATCGGCTCGACCTGGAAGTGATGTGGGGCACGGCATCGCATCCGAATCGCGCGCGCTTCACCACCTTGCGCGCGGCGGTCGTCACGCCGGGAACGTCGTCATGAAGCGCATGGCCGGCTTCACCCTGCTCGAAGTGCTGGCCGCGCTGATGTTGCTGGCGTTCCTGCTGGTGGGCGTGTATTCGGGCATCCACACGGCCACGCGCACCGTGCATGCGGGACAGGCGCGGATCGAGCAGTTCGACCAGATCCGGGCGGCGCAGCACTTCATGCGCAGCGAGTTGGCACAAGCCCTGACGCAACCGATTGCGCACGACGAGCATGGCTTGCCGCTGTACTTTTCCGGCGATGCGCACGAGATGAAGTTCGTGGCGCCGCTGCCCGGTTATCTGGGCCGGCTCGGCCCGCAGTTGCAGCAGTTGAAGCTGGTGCCAGGCGACAACGGCAATCTGCAACTGGAAGCGAGTTTCGCGATCCTGCCGCCGGATGGCAGCGAGCCGGAGCCGTTGGGCGACGCGCAGGTGTTGCTGTCCGGCATTACCAGTGGCGGTTTCGATTATCGCGGACGTGATCGCCAGGGCCACCCCGGCGATTGGCAGGGCGACTGGAAGGACGGTCATCGCCTGCCTTCCCTGGTGAGCATCCACCTGGAACTGGATGGGGGCCGCGACTGGCCGACGCTGCAGACGCCGCTGCGGGTGAATGCCAGCGCCACGCGGGGCGCCAATGATCCGTTGCGTGGCTTGCGCGCGCAGGGGGTGGTGCGATGAAGCGCCATGTGCCGGCACATTCGCAGCGTGGCGTTGCGCTGCTGGTGGTGCTGTGGGCGTGCACGCTGCTGGCGATCCTGCTGGGCGGTTACGCCGCGATGGCGCGCACCGAAGGTCTGCAGGCGCGTTACCAGTTCGAGCAGACCCGCGCGCATTACGCGGCCGAGGCCGGTTTGATGCGCGCGGTTTACGCGCTGCAGGCGCCGGACATGGCCAACCGGTGGACCGCCGACGGACGCAGTTACCCGTTCCGTTTCGATGGGGCTTCGGTAAGCGTGTCGGCCACCGACGAGGGCGGCAAGGTGGATCTGAACACGGCCAAGCCCGAGGTGCTGGTCGGCCTGTTCCGCGCCGCCGGCGAAAACGACAGCCGGGCTGCCGCGCTGGCCAAGGCGGTGGTGGAGTGGCGCAGCTTCGCGATCAGCAATGAACAGAAGGCGCAGCGCAAGGCCGCCTATGTCGCGGCGGGGCGCAGCTATGGCCCGCGCAACGGTGCGTTCGCCAGCGTGCAGGAAGTGCAGATGGTGCTGGGCATGACGCCGGCGCTGTATGCCAGGGTATCCCCGGTGCTGACGATCTGGTCCGGACGACCCAGTCCCGATCCGGCCACCGCGCCACCGCTGGTGCTGGCTGCGCTGGGCATGACGCCGGACGCCGTGCGCGCGGCGCTGGCCAAGCGCGCCGCCGCCGATGCGCACGCGTCGGGCTTGGCTGGCGGTGGTGGGGTAACGCATAGTATTCGTTCGGTCGCGGTGCTGGCCGATGGAACACGCGCCGTATTGCGCGCCACGGTGCGGTCGCAGGTGGCCCAGCCCGGTTCGTCGGGCTTTGCCGTGCTGCGCTGGCAGGAGGGGAATGGAGAATGAATGCCGCATCGCAATCGCTGCGTCCGCAGCTCGATCGCTTGCGCCGGGCCTGGCGCGGCTCGCCGTTGCCGGGCTTTTTCGCCTGGTGGGGCGGCGAGCTGCGCAACCTGTTGCCGGTGCGCTGGCGCATGCTGTTCGGCGGCGGCGCGGTTTGGCATCTGCTGCAACACGACGACGGGCAGTGGGTTCTGCGTCGTGCCGGTGATCCCGCGCCCTTGGCGCGCTGGGATGACAGCCTGGATGCCCCGGCCCAGCAGGCGGCATTGAGCGGTGCCACCGTCGGCACCGCGCCGCAGGATCTGCGCCTGGCGTTGTGCCTGAGCCCTGACGCGGCGCTGCGCCGGCGCTTGCCGTTGCCGCTGGCGGCGCGCGACAACCTGCGCCAGGTCGGTGCCTTCGAGATGGACCGGCAGACCCCGTTCCGCGTGGAGCAGGTGCATTACGACATTCGCGAATGTGCCGGTGCCGCACCGACGGGGCGCTTCAACGCCGAGCTGGTGGCGGTGCCGCGCGGCTTGCTCGATGCGCAGTTGCAGCGCCTGCGCGAGGCCGGTATCGCGGTCGATGCGGTGGATCTGTCCGAGGGCGCGAGCCGGCTTGGCGTGAACCTGCTGCCGCGCGAAAACGCGCGCGTGCGGCACGATCCGCGACGGCGACTGAATCTGGCGCTGGCCGGTGGCATCGTGCTGTTGCTGCTGCTGTGCCTGGGCCAGTGGTTGCACAACCGCGAGGATGCGCTGGCCAGCATGCAGGCGCAGGTCGACAGCATGCGCGGCCAGGCACAACGGGTCGCTTTGTTGCGCCGGCAATTGCAGGACAACGCGGGCGCCGCCGGTTTCCTGGTCCAGCGCAAGGCGCAGACCATCACCGTGCTGGATGTGCTGCAGGAGCTCACCGCGCGCCTGCCCGATGACACCTGGCTGGAACGCTTCACCCTCGACAGCAGCGGACACATCGGCTTCCAGGGCCAGAGTGCAAAAGCGGCGAGCCTGGTCGATGCCCTGCAAAACAGTCGCCTGATCGCCAATCCCGGTTTCCAGGGCGTGATCCAGCGCGATCCGTCCACCGGCAAGGAACGCTTCTACATGGTCGCGCAAGTGCAAGCGCCCGCCGCCACGAAACCCGCCGGGGCGACATCGACCGCGCCGAAGGCTTCGCCATGAAGCTCAAGCCGCTCAAGCCCGTCGAAAGTCGCATCGCGGCGATCCTGCTGTTGCTGGTCGCGCTGGCGCTGGCGTATCTGGTGTTGTTGCACTGGTGGTTCGTGGCGCCGCTGCAAAGCGTGAGTGGGGCGATGGACGACCTGCGTCTGACCCAGGCGCGCTATGCCGCCACGATCGCCGAGCAGCCGCAACTGGAACAACGACTGGCCTCGCTCGGCCAGGGCCAGGCGGACAGCCACGCCTTCCTGCCCGAGCGCGATCCCAGCGCGGCGGCGGCCGGGCTGATGCAGCGCGTGGTCGATGATGCCGCGGCGCATGCGCAGGACGGCAGTTGCGAGGTCACCCAGAAGATGCCGGTGCCGGATTCGCCGAACCAGAACGATGGACCGTATCGCCGCGTGTCGGTG
Organism: Rhodanobacter glycinis; assembly: GCF_900114325.1. Taxonomy (GTDB): domain Bacteria; phylum Pseudomonadota; class Gammaproteobacteria; order Xanthomonadales; family Rhodanobacteraceae; genus Rhodanobacter_A; species Rhodanobacter_A glycinis. The sequence goes on along the minus strand of NZ_FOSR01000002.1, from coordinate 167,099 downwards.
AGCATCAGCCTGCGTTGCGGCATGCGTCCGCTGGTCGACCTGCTGTACACGCTGGAACACGGCACGCCGTACCTGTTCGTGAGCGATTTCAGCCTTTACCGCAACCCGGTGGCGGCCCAGGACAAGGGCGCCGGCGGCATGCTGGAAGTGCAGTTCACGCTGTACGGCTACGTGCGTGGCGCGGCGCCTGCGGGAACACCCGCGACCCGCAGCGAACCGGACGGGGAGGACGCGTCATGAACGCTGCCACCCAACGTCGACTGACGCCGTGGCTGATCGGTGGCGTGGTGATCCTGGGCGCGGTTTTGCTGGCGTTGCTGTCCGGTGTCGGGCGTGACGTGCGCTGGAGCCCGCCGCACCGCGCCGCGCCGCTGCCGCCCGCGCGCAAGGTGGCGCTGCCGGCACCGCCGTTGCTCGACAGCTATGCCGCGGTGTGGCAACACCCGTTGTTCAACAGCGACCGCAAGCCGATCATGGATGATGCCGGTGGCGCGCACGTCAGCCTGGGCGACCTCGAACTCACCGGCATCATTCTCACGCCCGGCCTGCGCATGGCGTTGCTGCGCGACAAGAGTGCAGGCGACAAGGCCGATGCGACGGAAGTGCGCGTGCGCCAGGGCGATTCATTGCCCGATGGCAGCTGGAAACTGATCGGGCTGAAGCCGCGCTCGGCCGTGTTCGCCTCGGCCACCGGGCGTACCGTGCTGGACTTGCCGGCGGGTGCACCGATCGACGCACCGGCCACCGGCGCCTCGGCCGCGCCAGCGTCACCGGGTCGCCAGCCGCAGGCGCGCGCAGCCGAGCACATGCATCAGGTCAACGCGCCGATGTCGATGCGTGGCCCGCATGCCGCCCCACCCGCCATTCCACCCCCGCCGCAGGGCGCGCAACTGCAGCGCATGCTCAAGCTCAAGGCCGCCATTCTCAAACAGCGGGCCCGGGAACACCGGGCCGACGACGGAGTACATTGATTCATGCCTCGCACGTCCATGCATCCGCTTCTTCGTGTCGGCGCCGTCGCGCTGGCTGTCCTGCTTGCCGGCTGTGCCAGCATGCCCCGGCCTCATGACGACGGTGCGCTGCAGCGCGAGGCCATGGCCGGCACCGAGCTGCCGCCGCCGGCACCGTTGCCGCTGGATCACAATCCACCAACCTCGGGGGCGGCGCCTGCGCCGCAGATCAGCCGCGGCAGCGGCCGGTTCATCCGTCCCACCGCGCTGGCGCATCCGCGCAAGGCGGCCAGTGGCAGCGGTGCGGTTACTTTCAACTTCGAGAACCAGCCGGTGCAGGCGGTGGTGAAGGCGATCCTCGGCGATCTGCTCAAGCAGAACTACACCATCGTGCCGGGCGTGCAGGGCAACATCTCGTTCTCCACCTCCGAACCGGTGGAGTCCAGCCAGGCGCTGCCGATTCTGGAAACGCTGCTGTCGTGGACCAACAACGCGCTGGTGCGCCGCGACGGCGGCTACGTGGTGATGCCGGAGAAGGACGCCACCGCCGGCAACCTGGTGCCCAGCCTGGGTGCGCCTGCGCCGATGGCCGGCCTGCAGGCGCGGCTGTTTCCGCTGCACTACATCTCGGCGACCGAGATGCAGAAACTGCTGAAGCCGTTTGCGCGACCAAGCTCGATCCTGCTGGCCGATCCGGCGCGCAACCTGATCGTGTTGTCCGGTACGCCCGATGAGCTGGACAACTATGCGCGCACCATCCGCACCTTCGACGTGGACTGGCTGCGCGGCATGTCGGTGGGCGTGTTCAACCTGCAGCATGCCGGCGTGGACGAGGTGATGCCGCAGCTGGACAAGATGTTCGGTCCGAAGGGTGACACGCCGCTGGCCGGCATGCTGCGCTTCATCCCGATCAAGCGCACCAATGCGCTGGTGGTGATCAGCACGCAGCCGAACTACGTCAACGAGGTCGGCCAGTGGATCACCAAGATCGACCAGGGCGGCGGCAACCAGCCGCAGCTGTATGTGTATGACGTGCGCAACATCAAGGCCTCGGACCTGGCCAAGTACCTGGCGCAGATCTACACCAACAGCGGCGGTGGTGGTGGCGACAACGGTGGCAAGGTGGGCCCCGGGTTGGCGTCCGGTTCGCTTGGCCTGGGCAACAATGCGAATGGCTCGGCCAGCGGCATGGGCAGCAGCGCGGGCAGCTTCGGCAGCTCCACCACGTCAGGCGGTTTTGGCGGTTCGTCGGCGGAGGGCGGCAGTGGCCTGGGTGGCCGCACCGGCGGTTCGGGTAGCAGTTTCGGGGGCGGTGCCGGCGGTGGCATGAGTGGCGGCATGCCCGCGATGGGCAATGGTGGCAGCGGCAGCAGTGACCAGCAGTACGCCTCGTCCGACGGCAGCATCAAGATCAGCTCGGTGGACAGCAACAACCAATTGCTGGTGCGCGCGCGGCCCTCGCAATGGGCCGAGATCGAGGAGGCGATCAAGAAGCTCGACAACGTGCCGCTGCAAGTGCAGATCGAGACGCGCATCCTGGAAGTGACGCTGCAAGGACAATTCCAGTTCGGCGTGCAGTGGTATCTGGAAGGCTTGACTGGCAGCACGGGCACGCCGGGCAGCTCCAATTTCAAGCCCGGGCAGCCTTACCGGCACCGCCAGATCGGTTTGGGTGCCGGCGGCAATGCATTTACCGGCCAGCCATTCTTCTATTCGTTCCTCAACAGCAAGATGCAGGTGGCGGTCAATGCGATGGAAAGCAACGACAACACCAAGACCTTGTCTGCGCCCTCGCTGGTGGTGCTGAACAATCAGGTAGCGCACATCCAGGTGGGCGACCAGATTCCGATCAACGAAACCTCGTTGGTTGGATTGGGCGGTGATGCCACCACGACCGCGAGCCAGGTGCAGTACATGGATACGGGCGTGATCCTGAACGTGCAGCCGCGGGTGAATCCGGGTGGCTTGGTGTACTTGAACGTGCAGCAGCAGGTGAGTACGCCGGGTGCCCAGAATGCGCAGGGCAACTACACCATTTCGCAGCGCGCGATCGGTACCCAGGTGGCGGTGCAGAGTGGCCAGACGGTGTTGCTGGGTGGTTTGATCGAACAGAACAATGACACCAACGACACCGGCATTCCCGGGCTGAACCGCATCCCGGTGCTGGGGCGGCTGTTCGGCTCCACCAACCGGACCCGCAAGCGCACCGAGCTGATCGTGCTGATCACGCCGCGGGTGATCCGCAACAGCAGCGAGGCACGCGAGATCACCGACGATTACCAGCGCGAGTTCGAATCGCTGGCACCGTTGCGTGCGGCCAGGGCGAAGGACGCGGCGCAGACCATGCCGGTGCATTGAGCCAGCCGCTTTGCCTGTAGGAGCGCACCCTGTGCGCGATGCTTTCAAGAGCCATCGCGCACAGGGTGCGCTCCTACCTCTGACCCCTCTCGCAGGTGCCGCTATCATGCGAGCACATGACACGCTCCACACCCATTTTTCCGATTACCCCACTGCTGCCGGAAATCCGCGCCTCACTTGCGGCCAATCCGCGGCTGGTGCTGGAAGCGCCACCCGGCGCCGGCAAGACCACCCAGGTGCCGCTGGCCTTGCTCGATGCCGAGTGGCTGGCGGGGCGCAAGATCGTGGTGCTGGAGCCACGGCGCATCGCCGCCCGTGCCGCGGCGCAGTTCATGGCGCGCCAGTTGGGCGAAGAGGCGGGACAGACCGTTGGTTATCGCATCCGCTTCGAATCGAAAGTGAGTGCGGCCACTCGCATCGAGGTGGTCACCGAAGGCATCCTCACCCGGCTGATCCAGGATGATCCCGAGCTGACCGGCATCGGCGCGATCCTGTTCGACGAATTCCACGAGCGTCACCTGGCCGGTGATCTTGGCGCCGCGTTGGCGCTGGACGTGCAGGCCACGTTGCGCCCGGACCTGCGCCTGCTGGTGATGTCCGCCACGCTGGACGGCGAGCGCATCGCGCAGTGGCTGGATGCGCCACGTATCACCAGCCCGGGGCGCAGCTTCCCGGTCCGCATCGAGCATCCGCCGGCACGCACGCAGGAAAGCCTGGAACACCAGGTCGCCCGCGTGGTGAAGCAGGCCCTGGCCGAGAACGATGGCGATGTGCTGGTGTTCCTGCCGGGGCGCCGCGAGATTGCGCGTGCGCAGGCGGTGCTTGAAGAAACCCTCTCCCTCCGGGAGAGGGTGGCCGGAGGCCGGGAGAGGGTACGGGCGGAGCGTGACGTCGAAGCTTCGCCGAACCCTCACCCTCGATCCCTCTCCCGAGGGGAGAGGGAAGAACATCTCGACATCGTGCCGTTGCACGGCGAACTCTCGCTGGCTGATCAGCAACTCGCACTGTCACCCGCCGATCCGGGTACGCGGCGCATCGTGCTGGCCACCAACGTGGCCGAATCCAGCGTCACCTTGCCGGGTATCCGCGCCGTCATCGACAGCAGCCTGGCACGCGAGCCGCGCTTTGATCCGAATTCCGGCTTCACCCGGCTGGAGACGGTGCACATCTCGCAGGCTTCGGCCGACCAGCGCGCCGGTCGCGCCGGTCGCGTGGCGGAAGGCACGGCGTACCGACTGTGGCCGCAGAGTCGGCGACTGGATGCTTCGCGCACGGCGGAAATCATGCAGGCGGAACTGTCCGGCCTGGCGCTGGAACTGGCGGCCTGGGGAAGTGCCGAATTGCCATGGCTCGATCCACCGCCTGGCGGCGCAATGGCGCAAGCGCGCGAGCTGCTTCGTGCACTCGGCGCGCTGGATGCGGACCAGCGCATCAGTACACTGGGTCGGGGCATGCTCGCGTTGGGCACCGCCCCGCGGCTCGCGGCCGCTGCGTTGCGTGCGCCACTCGAACATCGCGCGCTGATTGCCGACCTGCTGGCGCTGATGGACGCGCGCTCGCCGTTGCGTGGCGAGCAGGCGCGCAGCGACGATTTCCGGGTTCGCGTCGCCGCCTTGCATGCCTGGCGTGATCGTTGCGCTGCCGGTGCCCGCGGCCATGCGGCCGACAGCGGCGCGCTGGCTGCGATCGAGCAGGCGGCGAAAGGCTGGCGTCGACGCCTGGACGTGCGCAGCGCCGCCAGTGGCGTGCCGGACAGCCATGCCGTCGGTGACCTGCTGTCGCACGCGTTTCCCGATCGCATCGCGCATCGCGACGAAGCCAATCCGTTGCGCTACACGCTGGCCAACGGCCGCGGCGCGCGCCTGCACGAACAAACCGCCTTGCTCGGCGAGCCGTGGCTGGTGGCGCTGGACCTGCGCTTCGAAGCGCGCGACAGCCTGATCCTGGCTGCTGCGCCGCTCGACTCGCGCGCGCTGGAGCGGGACTTCGCGCAACGCTTCGTTAGTGCACGCACGCTGCGCTGGAACGACGCGCGCGATGCGGTGGAAGCGTTCGAGGAACGCCGTTTCGGCGCGATCGTGCTGGCGCGCCACAGCGTCCCGGTGCGGCCGGAAGATGCCTTGCCCGCGATGCTGTCGGCGATCCGCAGCAAGGGACTCGATGTGTTGCCGTGGAGCGAGCACGCGCGGCGTTTGCGCCTGCGCATGCAGGCCTTGCGTACATGGATGCCCGAGACGGATCTGCCCGATGTCTCCGACGCCGCGCTGCTGGCCACGCTCGATCACTGGCTGGCGCCCTACCTGCACGGCAAGCGTCGGCTGGATGCGCTGGACGGGGAGGAACTGACGCAGGCGCTGGCCAGCCTGTTCGATCACGAGCAGCGTCGCCTGCTGGATGCGCAAGCGCCGGACAGCCTGCGTGTCCCCAGCGGGCAGACACGTTCGCTGGACTACGTGCCGGGCGAGCCACCGGTGCTGGCGGTGAAGTTGCAGGAACTGTTCGGCCTGGCCGATACGCCGCGTGTCGGCGGCGGTCGCATTCCGGTGACCTTGCACCTGCTGTCGCCGGCGCGGCGGCCGATCCAGGTCACGCAGGACCTCAAGGGCTTCTGGGAGCGCACCTATCCGGAAGTGAAGAAGGAGCTGAAGGGGCGCTACCCGAAGCATCCCTGGCCGGATGATCCGTGGACGGCCGTGCCCACCCATCGCGCCAAGCCGCGTGGTACCTGATCACGCGCCGGCTTCAGGCTTCGGCCTTGAACGTGCGACCGAGCTCGGCACCGCGACCGAAGTAGTGACGAAACACGTAGAACAGTGGCTGGTAACGGCGGGTGTCGATATGCGAGGTACCGGGAATCACGATGTTGGCGTGGGCATGCACGCGGCGGATTTCCAGCTTCAGCGTGACATAGCCGCCGGCATTGTCGTGCCATGCAGGAATCGACTGTGGCGTGGCGCGATGCAGGCGCGCCTCGAGTTGTAGCGGCGCCTCGGCAATACGCGGCGGCGCCACGTCCAGCGACGGCACCGCATGCCAACCCGCCAACGCGAACTTGTCCGCTGCGTGGCGATAGCCGGTGGCCTTCTTCCATGCCGGCACGGGGTTGCGGCCACTGGTGGGTGCCAACCGCTCGACCGCAGCATGCATGTCTTTCCCGGCCACGTTCAATACGCACTCGCGCTCGCGCAGCAGGTTGGCGAGTCCTTGTCCGCCGTCGGCCAGACCAATCACCACGTGGTCTGCCAGTGCCCAGGCTGAGGACATCGGCGTGATGTTGGTCGAGCCATCCGGATTGCGCGTGGTGATCAGCAGTATCGGCGTGCCGAAGTAGAGGATCGACGGCTGGATTACGAGAGTGTCGGGGATGTGGCGGATGTCCATGCATCCAGTGTCGCGATCGGCTGCATTTGATGTTTCGCTGCATAACGAAACGGCACGCGCACGCGCGGGGCTAGACTGTTGCGCATGACGGAAGCTGCCTCGCTCAATCGTTACCAGTTGGCCGAACTCGGCGCGTTGCTGGCCGAGCCGGCGCGTGCGGCCATGCTGCTGGCGCTGATGGATGGGCGTGCGCGTCCGGCCGGCGAGCTGGCGCGTGCCGCCAGTGTGGGCGCGGCCACCGCCAGTGCCCATCTCAAGCGCCTGCTCGATGGCGGTCTGCTCGGCGTGCATGCGCAGGGGAGGCACCGGTATTACCGCCTGGCCGGCGATGAAGTAGCCGCGTGGCTGGAAGCGATGGCGCTGCCGCAGATTGCGCGTCCCCTGCGTCCAGCCTCCGCCGATGCCGCGATGTGCCGCGCGCGGACCTGCTATCGCCATCTCGCCGGTGCACTCGGCGTGGCGTTGTGCGACGCATGGCTTGGCCGCGGCTGGCTGCACTCCAGCGCCGATGGCTTGCAGCTGTCGCAGCCCGCAGTCGAGGCGTTGTGCCAGGCCGGTTGGCCCGAGCCAGTCGCCCGCCGCCTGCCGCAACTGCGCGGCCGCAGCTGCCTGGACTGGACCGAACGCCGCCTGCACGTCGGTGGCCCACTCGGCGTGGCACTTACCGCATCCATGCTTGATCTGGGCTGGCTGCGGCGCGCCGAACGTGGTCGTGCCCTGTTGCCCAGTGCCGACGGATTGCGGCGACTGGCCACACTGGGTGTGCGGCTGGACTGAGGACGCGTTCCAAGCCATCGCATGCCCATGCCGTTTTGCCGGGGCCATCAGCGCATGGCAAGTGGTGTGCGCCAGCCTGCCGCTTCTGGCATCTCGAAACCTGATTGGCGACGAAGCTCGGCTAAAAAAGACCGTTCGCGCTGAGCGTAGCTTGCGTTGACAAGCGTACGCGGAGAGTAGCCATGGATGGCTACGGCTTTGAGGAGCGAGGAAGTCGAAGCGCCTGCAGGCGATCACCCGTCGACTCCGGCCCTACGGGCCTACGCTCAGGGTGAACGGTGAGGTATCGGCTGGACCTCGTTGCCTATCAGGTTTGGGGGAGCTCTGAACAAACCGTTTTATGTTCGTCATTCCTGCGTAAGCGGGAGGCGCTTTTCGACAGATGTTCGTCTGTTGAAACCCCTGCTTGACCAGCCCTCCGGTGGTTGAAAAGCGTCCCGCGGGAATGACCGGAAAATGGAGTTATTCGAGATTCCATTATGTGTTTGAAAGTCGGATGTTTTTAATCCGAGGCTTGCACGAGGCTTTCGAGATGATTGTGTCTTGTTTCGTGTACTTCGTAGTTTTGGCGGTTGTCAGCACAGGTATCGATTTATATTGCGATTCATTTGGCAAGCCAGGCGAAAGAAAGCATTCACAAAGCGGCGTTTTGACCGTCCGCCAAGGCACCTTTTGCGTGCGCATGTATTTACTATAACTGCAGTAAAAACAACTTATTGCACGATGCTATCGTAGCGTGATTACTGCCTGTTCGATAAGGTCGGAAGAATGACGTGAGCATCGAAATATATTACGAAAATGGATAATTTGGATCGATTATTGTGCCTCCGTTCATTTGAATGAAAAAAATCGGTCTGTGATCGCTGTCACTCTAATTCAAAGACGTAATTGACGATGTCTTTTTGCGGATCTATTTTCAATTGATCCACTGAGGGGATCGACCGGTGGATGATTCCGCAGCGGCGCATTGATCGGGGGGTCAACGCTGCTTGGGCCAGGCCTACGTACTGTCCATTCCAAGGTGGTCGGGGGGAATGGTGGTTTCGGGCGTCCAGGGAATCTGCTTGGCACTTGCTACATGGAGCCGTGCGTGAGCACGGCATGTTATTGCCACGGGGTCTTTGCGGCCGCGTAAGGTCCGCTCGCCCCGAATTTGTTGGGGAGTTACAAATGTCGAATCATTTCCGTATCAAGACGCTGGCTGCGGCCATCGGCATGGCGGCTGCGGCCACCCTCTGCGCGGCACCCACCAGCAGCGTCGCGACGAACAATGTGTCGCTGCACATCGTTCGCCAGGCCACCAAGCTGCGCACGGGTGACAAGGTGCTTGGCCTGCTCGACCAGAGCAAGCCGATGAACGTGACCGTCTCGCTGAAGCTGCGCAACAAGGCCCAGCTCGACGCGTTCGTTGCCAACCCGCACCACCCGAACCTGACCCCTGCCCAGTTCCGTGCGATGTATTCGCCGACCAAGGCTCAGGCGCAGGCCGTGGCCAACTTCCTGAAGCAGCAAGGCTTCACGAACGTGCATATCGCACCGAACCGCCAGTTGGTGACCGCCAGTGGCCATGCGGCTACGGCCGCCAACGCGTTCCACACCTCGTTCGTGCATGTGCACACGCATGACGGTCGCGACGCCTATGCCACGTCCAGCGCCGTGAAGATCCCCGCATCGTTGCAGGGGACGGTGCTGGAAGTACTGGGTCTGCAGAACGTGCACACCTTCCACGTGTTGAAGCCGGTGCATACCGATGCCAGCGGCTCCGCCACCGGGCACAACCCGACCGATTTCGCGTCGATCTACAACGCCGGCAACACGGCGACGGGTTCGACCATCAATGTCGGCGTGATCACCGAAGGCAGCATGACCAACGTGAAGAGCGACTTCAGCTCGTTCCTCAGCCAGAACCCGAGCCTGGGCAATATCCCGGTGAACGTGGTGACGGTGGATGGTGGCAGCAGCGATACCAGTGGCGACGGCGAGTGGGACCTGGACACCCAGGACATCGCCGGCATCTCGGGTGGCGTCAAGGCGTTCTACCTGTATGCAACGTCGAGCATGAACACCCAGCCACTGGTTGATGACTTCAACAAGGCCGTGACCGACAACGTGGTGCGCATCATCAACGTCTCCATCGGCGGTTGCGAAACCGGCTCGGAAACGAATGGTGTAGCGACGGGCGACAACGTCTTCGAGCAGGCCGATGCGCAGGGCCAGACCTTCTCGATCTCGTCGGGCGACAGCGGTGCCGACGAATGCGGCGACGGCGGCGTCACCCCGAGCTGGCCGGCCGACTCGCAGTACGTGGTGTCGGTGGGCGGTACCGAGCTGTACACCTCGGGCACCACCTGGACCAACGAGACGGTGTGGAACAACCTGAGCTCGAACGAAGGCGCCACCGGCGGCAGCCCCAGCACCTTCGAGGCGCAGCCGAGCTGGCAGAAGAACGTGGGCCAGAACTCGGGCAGCCAGTATCGTGGCCTGCCTGACGTGGCCTTCGACGCCAGCCCGGAATCCGGTGCGTCGGTGATCGTGGATGGCCAGTCGCAGCAGATCGGCGGCACCAGCCTCGCCTCGCCGCTGTTCGTCGGCGTGTGGGCTCGTACGCTGGCAGCCGATCCTTCGCTGGGCTTTGCCGCGCCGCTGATCTATTCCGATGCGGCCAGCAACTATGCGTCGGACTTCCATGACGTCACCTCGGGCAACAACAGTGGCGAAACCGCGGCGACCGGCTGGGATTACTGCACCGGCTTCGGCTCGATCAACATCGCCAATTTCGTCGGCCATGTCGCCGGCGGCGGCAGCAATCCGCCGCCGAGTGGCAGCACGCCGGCCGCCAACTTCACCTACACGGCGAATGGTCTCAGCGTGAGCTTCACCGATGCCTCCTCGGACACGGGCAGCACGATCAGCTCGTACTCGTGGAATTTCGGTGACGGTGGCAGCTCCACCTCGGCCAACCCGAGCCACACCTATGCTTCATCCGGCACCTACAACGTCACCGAAACGGTGACCGATGGCCTCGGCAACACCAACAGCAAGAGCGAGTCGGTGACCGTGTCCAGCGGCAGCACCCCGCCGCCGCCGAGTGGCGTGTTCAGCAACAACACGGCCAAGACGATTGCCGACAACGCCACCATCACCAGCAACATCAAGGTGACCGGCGAGCCGGGTGCGGCGCCGTCCACGCTGAAGGTGCACGTCAACATCACCCACAACTGGTCGGGTGACCTGGAGGTCGTGCTGTATGCCCCGAACGGTGCCAGTGCCGTGCTGCAGCAGCCTGACTACAACGATGACGGCAACATCAACACCACCTGGACGGTGAACGCGTCGTCGGTGCAGGGCAACGGCACCTGGAAGCTGAAGGTGATCGACAACGATCCGTACTACTACGGTGACTACGGCAAGCTCAACAACTGGAGCCTGACGTTCTGATGACATCGGCGCGCAGGAATGCGCGCCAGTCGTCGCTTCGCAACGGAAGCCCGGCCAGCGATGGCCGGGCTTTTTGCATCATGCGGCTCGGCAAGATGCGCCAGCACGACCCGGAACCGGCCCGGCATGCGACCATGTGCGGATGACACAGTTACATCCAGCGCGCGTGGCGGTCGTCGGTGGCGGGCCGGCCGGCCTGATGGCGGCCGAAACCGCACGCGCCGCCGGTTTCGCCGTCGATCTCTACGATGGCATGGGTTCGCCGGGGCGGAAATTCCTGCTCGCCGGCAAGGGTGGCCTCAACCTCACCCATGGCGAACCCCTCGGGCACTTCGTCGAGCGTTATGGCGCGCGGCGCCGCGACGTTGCGCGCTGGCTGCAGGCCTTCGGCGCCGACGAACTGCGTGCCTGGGCGCGCGAGCTGGGCGTGGAAACCTTCACCGGCAGTTCCGGTCGCGTGTTCCCGCATGACCTGAAGGCCGCCCCGCTGCTGCGTGGCTGGGTACGACGACTGCATGCGCAGGGCGTGGTTTTTCACATGCACCATTGCTGGCTGGGCTGGCGTGACGACGGCGCGCTGCGTTTCGCCACGCCCGCCGGTGAGCGCATAGCGCACGCCGATGCCCTGGTGCTGGCACTGGGCGGTGCGAGCTGGCCGCAGCTGGGTTCGGACGGTGGCTGGTTCGCCGTGCTGCAAGCGGCAGGCGTGGATCTGGCACCGCTGCAGCCGGCCAACTGCGGTTTCGAGATCAACTGGAGTGAGCACTTGCGCACCCGCTTCGCCGGCTCGCCATTGAAAGCCGTGGTGGCGCACTGGATCGATCGCGATGGCACGCCCCGTTCGCGCCAGGGCGAATGCGTGCTCAGCGAATACGGTATCGAAGGCAGCCTGATCTATGCCATCGGCGCGGCGCTGCGCGAGCAGGTCATGGCGCAAGGCGAAGCCCGACTGCAGCTGGATCTCGCTCCCGGGCGCAGCGAGCCGGAACTGGCCGCGCGACTGGCCGCGCCGCGCGGACGGCACAGCTTGGGCGATTGGCTGCGGCGCCGTGCGGGGCTGGACGCCGTGAAATGCGCGCTGGTGTTCGAGGCGGTGGACAAGGCGGTGCTGGCCGACCCGACGGCGCTCGCCGCGCGGATCAAGGCGTTGCCCTTGCGCCTGCGTGCGCCGCGCCCGCTGGCCGAGGCGATCAGCACCGCCGGCGGCGTGCGGCTGGAAGCGCTGGATGGACACCTGATGCTGCGTGATCGCCCGGGTGTGTTTTGCGCTGGCGAAATGCTCGATTGGGAAGCCCCCACCGGCGGCTACCTGCTCACCGCCTGTTTTGCCAGCGGGCGGTTGGCCGGCGAGGGTGTCGCTCGCTGGCTTGGCCAACGGTAGGAGCCCGCTCGCGGGCGATGCTTTTGTTTTCTTTTCCCGGGGAAGGTCTGATCAATCGGCTTCTTGCTCGTCATTCCTGCGGAAGCAGGAGGCGCTTTACAACAGACGAATGTCTGGTCATCCAGTGCCTTTGCATTCAACGGCCTACAGGCACTGGATCCCAGCTTTCGCTGGGATGACGAGCAAAATCAGATCTTCCCCAGGTGCGCCACAGCGGAAGCGTCGCCTGCGAGCGGGCTCCACACGTCGCTGGCAGGCTGTTGGAGGGCCTCAGTCCAGCGAGCGCACGCGGAAGTTGCGGCCCTTGATCTTGCCGGCGCGAAGGCGTTCCAGCGCCTTGTTCGCCAGCGCGCGGGTGATCGCCACGTAGGCGCGGGTGGCGAACACGTCGATCTTGCCGATGTCCTTCGCGTCCAGGCCGGCGTCGCCGGTGAGGGCACCGAGGATGTCGCCGGGGCGCAGCTTGTCCTGCCGTCCGGCATCGATCACCACGGTTTTCATCGGCGCCAGGTTCAGCGTCTTGCCGCGTGGCGGCGCCAGCTTCAGCGGGCGCCACGGCAACGGGGCGCCTTGCATCTCCTCGATGTTGGCGGCCTTGGGGCGCTCGCGCGGCGTGCACAAGGTGATCGCCATACCCGCCTGTCCGGCACGGCCGGTGCGGCCGATGCGGTGCGTGTGGGTGTCCGGGTCATGCGCGATGTCGTAGCTCAGCACCAGCGGCAGCGCGGCGATGTCCAGCCCGCGCGCGGCCACGTCGGTGGCCACCAGGATGGCGCAACTGTGGTTGGCGAAGCGCACCAGCACTTCGTCGCGGTCGCGCTGTTCCATGTCGCCATGCAGCGGCAGGGCAGAGAAGCCGCGGCGATCCAGTTCCTGCGCTACCGCATCCACGTCGCGGCGCATGTTGCAGAACACCAGCGTCTGCTGGCCGCGTTCGCCGGCAAGCAGTTGCGCCAGTGCATCCAGCTTGTGCGCCGGTTCCACTTCGATGAAGCGCTGTTCGATCGCGGCTTCCGCAGTGGCAGGTGCTTCCACGGTGACTTCCACCGGATCGCTCTGCAGGCGCTTGCTGGCCGCGCGGATCGCTTCGGGATACGTAGCCGAGAACAGCAGCGTCTGATGATGCTTGGCGATGCGGCTCACGATGTCGTCGATGGCGTCGGAAAAACCCATGTCGAGCATGCGGTCGGCTTCGTCCAGCACCAGCACCTTGATGCCGCCGCCGTGCAGGCTGCCGCGCTTCAGATGTTCCTGCACGCGACCGGGCGTGCCGACCACGATGTGCGGGTCATGCGCCAGCGAGGCCAGCTGCGGACCCAGCGGCATGCCGCCGCACAGGGTCAGCAGCTTCACGTTGGGAATGTTCGCGGCCAGCTTGCGGATCGCCTTGCTGACCTGGTCGGCCAGTTCGCGGGTCGGACACAGCACCAGCGCCTGCAGCCGGATCGTGTCGGCGTCCAGCGCCTGCAGCAGGCCCAGCCCGAACGCGGCGGTCTTGCCGCTGCCGGTTTGCGCCTGGGCGATCACGTCGCGCCCGGCCAGCAGCGGCGGCAGGCTGTGCGCCTGCACCGGCGTCATCCCGGTGTAGCCGAGGGTTTCCACGCTGGCGAGCAGCGCGGGTTTGAGCGGAAGCGTCTGGAAAGCGGTCATGCGACATGATCGCATGTCCGGCTGCTGGCGGTTTCGATAACGCAGTGAAGCCTCGGTATGGCACGTGTAGGAGCGCACCCTGTGCGCGAATGCTCTGGCGTTGATCAAGGCCAAAGCACTCGCGCACAGGGTGCGCTCCTACAGGTGGCTAGGAACGCAGGCCCACGCCACGCTTCAGCAGGTGCACGGCCAGCACGCCCAGCGCGATCACGAAGCCCACCATCACCAGCAGGGCCGGGCCGACGGACACGTCGCTGATGCCGAGCACGCCGAAGCGGAAGGTGTTGACCATGTACAGGATCGGGTTGGCGCGTGAAATCGTCTGCCACGGCTCGCTCATCATCTTGATCGAATAGAACACGCCGCCGAGGTAGGTGAGCGGGGTGATGATGAAGGTGGGGACTAGGGCGATGTCGTCGAATTTCTTCGCGTACATCGCGTTGATGAAGCCGGCCAGCGCGAAGATGATGGCGCCCAGCGTGACCGAGACCAGCGCGATCAGCGGGTGCACCAGGTGCAGGTTGGTGAAGAACAGCGCCACCACCAGCACCAGTACGCCCACCGCCAGCGCGCGCGCGACTGCACCGGTGACATAGCCGGCCAGGATCACCCAGTTCGACATCGGCGCCACCAGCATCTCTTCCACCGAGCGCTGGAATTTGGCGCCGAAGAACGAGCTGGAGATGTTCATGTAGCTGTTGTTGATCACGCTCATCATGACCATGCCGGGCACGATGAACTGCATGTAGGTGAAGCCTTCGATGGTGCCGATGCGGCCACCGATCAGCTTGCCGAAGATCACGAAGTACAGCGTGATGGTGATCACCGGCGGGATCAGCGTTTGCGTCCAGATGCGCAGGATGCGCACGATCTCGCGCCGGGCGATGGTGCGGTAGGCGACGAGGTTGGCGGACAGGTTACTCATGCGGCCTGCTCCTTCGCGCCATTGCGGCCACCTTCGACCAGTCGCACGAACAGTTCTTCCAGCCGGTTGGTCTTGTTGCGCATCGAGGTCACCGTGATGCCGTGCGCGGACAGCGCCGCGAACAGCGAGTTGAGGTCATGCGTGCGCGCTATCTCCGCTTCCAGCGTGCGTTCGTCCACGCGGCGCAGGGCGATGCCGTCCAGGGTGGGCGGGGTGGAAACGGGTTCGGCGGTATCCAGCACGAAGGTTTCCACGTCCAGCTTGGCCAGCAGGCGCTTCATCGTGGTGTCTTCCACGATGGTGCCGTGGTCGATGATGGCGATGTTGCGGCACAACTGCTCGGCTTCCTCCAGGTAATGCGTGGTGAGGATGACCGTGGTGCCGGCGGCGTTGATGCCGCTGACGAAATGCCACATCGAACGGCGGATCTCGATGTCGACGCCCGCAGTGGGCTCGTCCAGGATCAACAGGCGCGGCTCGTTCATCATCGCGCGGGCGATCATCAGGCGCCGTTTCATGCCGCCGGAGAGCTCGCGCGCCTGGTGATACGCCTTGTCCCACAGGCGCAATTCCTTCAGGTACTTCTCCGCGCGCACGGCGGCGATCTTGCGTGGGATGCCGTAGAAACCGGCTTCGTTCACGCAGATGTCGAACGGCTTCTCGAACTGGTTGAAGTTGATCTCCTGCGGCACCAGGCCGATCAGCTTCATGGCCTCGTTGCGTTGCTGGTTGACCGAGATGCCGAAGATGCGCGCATCGCCACCGGTGGAGCTGACCAGCGAGGAGAGAATGCCGATCAGGGTGGACTTGCCGGCGCCGTTGGGGCCGAGCAGGGCGAAGAAGTCGCCTTGCTGCACGGTAAGGCTGATGCCCTTGAGCGCTTCCACGCCGTTGCCGTAGGTCTTGCGCAGATTGTCGACCACCAGGGCGGGGGCTGTTTCGGGGTGTTGCGGGGACATGGGCTGCACCAAGCGGGGCGAGCCTCTTATTATAGCGAGCTAGCCTCCATCGTCTGGCCCTGCCAGAAGTACACACTGTTTCAGTACGCATCGTTAATCAGGACCCCCATGGCCGACCATTTCCAGCTCCGTCTCGTCGAAAGCCACATGCTGGCGCCCACCGTGCGCCATCTTTCGTTCGAACGCGCCGATGGGCAGCCGCTGGCCTTCGTGCCCGGGCAGTTCCTGCAGGTCCACTTCCACTACGACGACGGCACCGCCACCAAGCGCAGCTATTCGGTGGGCACCGTGGGCGATGGCAGCTCGCCGGTGCAGCGCGTCGAGATCGCGGTGAGCTACGTCGAGGGTGGCGCGGCCACCAAATTGCTGGGTGAACTGCCGATCAGCGGCCTCATTGATGCCAGTGGCCCGTACGGCCGCTTCTGCCTGCAGGACACCGACACCCACCCGCGCTACCTGCTGATGGCCACCGGTACCGGCGTCACGCCGTATCGCGCCATGCTGCCGCGATTCGAGAAACTGCTCGCCGCCGGCGGTCGCGAAGTGGTGCTGCTGTACGGCGCCCGCAACGAAACCGAGCTGCTTTACGGCGAGGAATTCGAAGCCTTCGCGCAAAGCCACCCCGGCTTCACCTTCCACGGCTGCCTCAGCCGCCAGCCGCGCGCGGTGCCGCGCCCGCATGATCGCAACGGACACGTGCAAAACGTCCTTGCCGAGTTGCAACCGCACGCCGACCGCGACATCGCCTACCTGTGCGGCAACCCGAACATGGTCGACGCGGCCTTCACCGCGCTGCAGGAGTTCGGTTTGCCGGTGAAGCAGATTCGGCGCGAGAAGTACGTCTCGTCGCGGTGATCGTTGCCACATCCGGGACAGCTTTGCCGAGAAAACCGTTGTCCTTGTGCCTGGCGAGCAGCGCAGGTGATCGCACTCGAACGTTGAGCCGCCCATGCGGCATGCTTCGTGTGAACAGCATCAGTGCGCGGTTGCTGGCGCTGGCCAAGGCGAGCCAGGTCTTTGGTTAAAACGTGATGTTCATCACAATATAAGCAGTTCGCGAAGACGCCTCAGGCCGCATCACGTGTGCCTCACGTTTTCGTGACACACGCTGCAGTATCCCCGCTGACATGCGCATGACAGCGCTGTCCAAATGCCTCGCCGCACGATGCGGCCGGGGTATGGTGGCAGGGGGTACAGGATTTTGCGTGGCCACGGGTGATCCCGCTCGCCACTGAAGTTTCACCGCCAACTGCCGCTATCACGTTTGGCGCCCGTTCGTTTTTCGGGCACGACGGGAGGCAGTATGAATGGCTCGGTTCGCGTGATGGTTTCGGCCTGTCTGCTGTGTGGCCTGCTTGCGGCAGGACCGGCGGAGGCTGATGGTGGACGGATCACGTTCAGCGGCGCTGTCGTCGTGCCGACATGCAATACGACAGCAGAGGTCATTGCATCCACACGAGTTCCGGCTCGCCTGCAACGTCGCTATCGACAAAACTGCGCCGGCCATGGTCCGGTCGAATCATCCGTGTCGGCCTATATCGTGACCGCAAGGCGACTGACCCATGCCGAGCCGGATCGCGTGCTGAATTACTTTGACGGTTATGTCAGCGCCAGTCGAGCCGACGCGGCACCGATGCTGATTACGCGGACCTACGAATAGGTTCGGGACACGCGTGTCTGTAGCGATCAGTTGTAGGACATGGTGAAGGTGGCCGTGGCACAGACCGGGCCGGCGCCGACCGGCGAACCGGTGGCGTAGTACTGCGCGTAATACGGAACCGTGAGCGTGCCGTTGGGCGAGGGGCCAAGCGATTGCGCGATGCCGAAGTTCACCGCCTGGTAGTTGCCTTGCAGCAGGCGCACTCCCACGTTGGCTGCCGGCGTACCCGTCGTGCAGGAAGCGGGTGGCAGGATCACGCCTGTCGCTGTTCCCGGTGTGTTCGTGTTCAGCGTGATGTAGAGAGAGTTGCCGGGGTTGCAGGTGTATTGGACGTTGAATGGCGTGGTACCGGCGAGCTGACCCGTGCCGTTCAAGGCGCTGGCACTCACGGTGGGCAGCAGCACGGAGAAATTCTTCGACGACGGGAACACCGTGCAACTGCCCGCGGTCACTGTGACCGGGTTCAGCACCAGGGTGCCAAAGGCCGGGGAAGGGCCGGTGAAATTCGAGTTCGTGTCGAAAAACTGCAGCAGATTGATCGTGCTGGTGGTGCCGGGCGCGACAGGACCAACTTTGACCAGTTGTGCGGTGAAGTTGGTCGTGACGGTGTTGCAAAAGAAGATAAAGCAGTTGACCTGTCCCATGTTCCAGCCGCGCGTGCCATTGGGTCCGTTGTTGCCGCTGCCGGCCTGAGTGGGCGTCGCGGTAAGCTGGATGTCGATGCCGGGCAGCGAGCTGGCAAACAGGATGCCGCCTCCCGGTGAGGTGTTGGACGAGTCGAGTGCGGCCAGGTTGCCCGTCAGGATGTTGAACGTGTCGAAGAAATTCGTTCCCGTGCAACTGAACGTCACGGACACGGAAGTCGGCGAACCGAGTACCACGCCGTTGGCGGTGCCTGCCGGAACCGTGACGGATCCCAGGCTGAGAGTGGCCGGTGATGGTGACGCGACACACGCCGGTGCAACGGCCGCGGCAGCGGCAAGCTGGGGGACGGCGGCCTGGGCGGAGGGTGTGATGACCAGTACCAGGTATGCCGTGACCATGGCCAGGCAGGCCACGAGCATTCCCGCGCACTGTCGTACGATGCGATACGCGTGGTTCAGTCGCCGGTATGTCATGGTGTTCTTCGACATCGGTGAAGGGGCGTTATCTGGCAATGCGTGCCTGCAAATGGATCCAGTGCCCTGCAAAGTCGAGGCTGGACAGCAAGCAGGGTCGCTTCCAACCGCACGGTGATTCTGCTTCAGGTCAGTAGTAGCTCAGCGTGTAGGTGGCCGTAGCACTGACGTCACCAATAGTCACGTTGCTGTTACTCGTCTGATAGTACTGCGCGTAGAAGGGCAGGTTCATGGTACCGGTTTGCGTGGCACCGATGGTAATTGGATTGCCGAAAGTAACAGGAGTGCTGCCGTCCCTTTGGAGGATCTGCACGCCTACATATCGCGCGTAGCCCGCGCCGGGGTTGTTGTTGGCGCCGCCGACGTTGTTGTTGTAGATCACGCCTTTGTTCTTGCCGTTGGTTGCGTTCAAGGTGATACGGAGCCTGGCACCTGCGACGCAATTCAATTGCACCTGGAACGACTGCTGGCCGGCAGTGCTGCCTCTACCAGAAAGGGCTGTGGCACGTACCGCAGAAAGCGTCACTGTCGTGGGGTCGAACGCCGTCGTGCAGGTGGGAATGACAAACTGGATGTTGGTGACATAGAAGATTTCAACGGGATTGCTGCCGTTCGTCATGTCGACATTCCACTGGGCGAGCTTTCCTGCCGGGATAGTCAATTGTGGCGAGGTGCCTTGCAGGCCTGAAGGGATGGTGCCAGTGATCACCAGTTGCAATGCGGAAGCAACGCTGAAGGCCGTGCCTGCTGTGTTGGGCGGTACGGACGCGTTGTACGGATAGGCCGACAAGAGCGTGTTTGCGTCCGGGTGCAAGATTCGGAAGGACAACCATGAAAGATTGGTCGGATAGAGCGTTTCGTCGCTGCCTACGGGGGGGCCGTAGCTACTGACGATGCCATTGTTGGTGGTACCCGCACAGACGAGGGTGGGATAGTTTGCAGGGGTAGCTTGCCCTGACGTCCACACAACGGTGCCTATGGCCGCGCCGGTGTTCGACAGCATGATTTTGCCACCGGGTGGCGTGAACGTCACAGAGCCGGGATTGTTGGTACTGGTGCAATCGGCATGGGCACGGCCGGACAGGGCCAGCAGCAAGGCCAGCAGCAACAGCATCAACGGCCTGTAACCGATGCCGTGCCATGGTTGCGAGCGGATGACTGTGGGAGTCGTGGCTCTTGCCGCGTGGCGGTGCCCGCGGCGTGGCAGCGATGTGAGCAGCGTAGAAGTCATGTTCCGCTCTTTTTCGGCAATGATGGCGTGGCGCTGCTCGCAACACAGGTAGCCTGGATCTGCGGGTAGGCGGCCTTGTCGTGCCTGGGTAGCGCGTAGGTGAATGAACAGGCTTGTGCCACGCCATTTTCATCATTCCACCGCGCACTGACTTGGCCGGTTTGCTGGACGCCGCGCAGCAAGGCCTGCCCTGCCTGCCCAACCACTCCCAGCGGTGTTCCCTTGGCATTGAATACCTGCGCGCCGAACGGCAGCGCGTCGCCGTTGGCGAGGCGTGCGCGTACGATCAGGGTGCGGCCGGTTTCGGTCTTGAATTTCAGCATCACTACGGCGCCGGCGTACGGTGCGACCTGGGCGCTGGTGGCGTCCATTTGCACGTTCAGCGGCAGGCCCTTGGGATCGATCTCGATGGTGTTGAGGGTGTAGGGCGTGAGATAGGGCACGATGGCGTAGCCGGAGTGGTCTATCCGTGCGCCGGTGGCATTGTTCAGCCGCGCACCGGCTGCACCGGGCGCGTAGACAATGCCTACGGTATCGCCGATCGGTTGGCCGAAGGTGATGCCGCCGGGGTGGGCCACGATCGCACCGCTTAGGCCGAACGATGCCTGCGAATAACCGTTGCCGCTGCCGGCACTGGCATTGAGTACGGCGTACGGGCTGCGGTAGCCGAGGTTGACGCTGCCGCTGCTGCCGCCGGCGTCATTGCCGCTGTTGTGCGCGACGGTGGCGCCGTAGTTGAACTGGTTCTCGGCACCGAACGAGCCGTTCAGGATGGCCTGATCCTGGTTGCCGCCGTTGCGGTCATGGGTCAGGTTGAGCATCAGGCTGGGTGCGTGCGCGCTGTTGCCCAGCGGCAGGCTGAAGGTGGCGAGGTATTCGTTGTCGTAGCGACCGAAGACGTCGCGCGTGCGGGTGACGGAGATGCCGTAATTCAGCCGATGGAAAGAATTGTTGTAGCCCACCTGGAACTGCGTGTCGGTGCCGGTGCGGTTCCAGTAGTCGCTGGCCGACACGTTGGCGTACAGCGAGCCACCACGCATGCCGAGGCGCTGGTTCATGGTGAGGTCGAAACGATTGCGTTGCCGCTGCAGTCCGGTCGGATTGATGATCGGGTTGTAGCTGTGGCCGGCCAGCGCCGCCTGTTGCGCCGGTGTCAGCCCGGTTTGCAGCGGCACGCCGTCGATCAGGGTGACATCGGTTGGAGCGGTGTAGCTGAAGGCATTCAGTCCGCGGCGGGCGTAGTCGCGGGCCAGTGCCGCATCGGTCAGGCTCAGGAAGCCGCTGGTGGAATAGCGGTAGGCGGCGACCGTCAGCGAGGTCTGCGTGTCCGGCAGGATCTTGCTGTAGCTCAGGCGCATGCTGTGCCCGTTGTAGTTGTCGTAGCCCGGGGTGGCCGTGCGCGCCTGGGTGACGTCGAGGGCGAACGCGCCGTAGCGCGTATTGATGGCACTGCCCAGCAGCAGTGCGGCATAGCCCTGGGATCCTTCGATGCCGGCATAGCCTGTCAGCAGGTTGTTGAAGCCGTGTTGCACGGTGGCCTGCACCACATTCGGCAGGCTCAGCAATGCGGTATTGCGCAATTGGCCGACGGCGACGTCGAAACGCGTGGTGCCGGGGCGCAGCAGCTGCGCGACCGAGGCATACGGCACCGAGAACGTATGCGTGTGACCGTCGGCTTCGGTTACGGTCACGTCAAGGTTGCCGCCGTAGCCGGTCGGATACAGATCGTTGATCACGAAGGGGCCGGGGGCCACCGTGGTCTGGTAGAGCTGCACGCCGTTCTGGCTCACGGTGACCTTGGCGTTGGTGTTCGCCACGCCGCGCACCACCGGCGCATAGCCGCGCAGCGAATCGGGCAGCATGCGGTCATCGGTGGCCAGTTGCACGCCGCGGATGCCGAAACTGTCGAACACCTGGCCATCGGTATAGCTGTCGCCCAGCGTCAATTGCGCACCCAGCGACGGCAGGTCGCGCCGCACGTAGCTGTCGATGTTCTGCCAGCGCTTGCGCGCACGCGTGCCGCTGGTGGCGGACTGCCAGTTGACCGTGGAATCCTGGCGGAAGTGCCAGGCACCGAGGTTGATGCCGGCATTCAGGCCCAGGTAGGACGTTGTCTGGGTTTGCCCGTGGCTGCTGCTGCGGTAGCTGTTGAAGTTGTAGTTGAGCAACGCCGCCGGCACGCCCTCGTCCCAGTATTCCGGGCTGACGTAACCGCGCGCACGTTGCTGCATGTAGGCCTGCGGCACGCTGGTATCCAGCCGCAGGTTGCCCATGTCGAAACTCATCGACGCATCGGGTATCAGGCTGCCCATGCTGACGCAGGCGGCCGGATCCACCAGTTGTTTGACGAGTTCGGCGGACAGGTTGGCCGGATGCAGCCCCAACTGGTCGAGCAGCTGGCGATCGACGCATGGGGTGGCGCTGGCATTGGGCGTTGCCGATGCGAAACGCACATCGCGCCGGCCGACCCAGCCATTGTTGAGATAGATGTCGACATTGTACGAGCCGGGCAACACCGGGTTGCCGTGCTCGAAGCGGGCAAGGTCGCTGGTGTTGTCGCCGGCGCCAGCCAGAAGGCTGCGATCGAACGTAAAGGTCGTGCTGCCGTCGGCATCGCTGCCGTTGGCAGGGCCGGCGTCCGCACTGCTGCTGGCAGAGTCGGCACCGGACGATGCGGGGCTGGCGACCGGCGCCGCGTCGGCAGCACCCGCCGCCGTGGCACCTGCCGCGGCCATCATGCTCCAGCCGCCAAGCACCAGCGCAATCGCCGCGCTCAGCAACGCCTGCCGGCATGCTCCATGCCGGCGCGGTGGTGCCGTCCGGTCTGTAGCATGCCTTGCCTTCACGGCGCCACGCTGCCCTTGAGTGGCGTGGTTGCACCGTAATCGTTGACGATGTCGTAAGTGACCGGCGTGCCGGATGCGGGCGCCGTGGCAAGGTTCTTGACCTTCAAATCAAGTTTGCCGAAAGGATCGACCATGCCGGAATCGCTGACATAGGATTTGCCGCCGACCGTGATCGTGGCCTGCACGATGGTGACGTGGTACGGCGTGGGATTGTGCACTTCCAGCGCATAGCCCTGTCCATCGGGGACGCTCGTCCAGGTCACCAGCGAAGGTGCCTTGGCCGGATCGCCAGCCAGGTGGGCCGGACGATAGAAAAGCTTGAGACGCGAACGAATCGCGAACTGCAACAGGTTCTTGCCAGCGAATGCCTTGCCGCTGGGCTTGGGCGGGATTTCCAGCACATTGAGCCAGAACAGTGATTCGCGATCGGTCGGCAGTGGTTGCTTGTTCTGGGTGTAGAGAATGCGCAGGCTCTGGTCCTTGTGCGGATCCATGCGAAAGATGGGCGGCGTGATCAGGAACGGCGTGTTGACCTTGTCCGGCGTGGAATGCTCATCCCCGCTGTCGATCCAGGCCTCGACCAGAGCCGGCGTTTTGTTGTTGTTGGTCAGCCGCACGGTGACTTCACCGTCCTGGGCGGGAAACACCACTCGGGTTCCGCCGATGACGACGTTGGCTTGTGCCGCGGGAACGCTCAGGCAAAGCAGCAGCAACGCCGTAGCCAAGGCGTGGATGGAATGTTTCACGGGGGCGACCTCGAAGCAGTTGCTTGACAGGAGCGGGGCGCGGCACCGCGACACGGCATGGCCGGTCGCGGTGCTCGCGTGGTACGGCGGTATTACTGGTAGATCACCGAGAACTGCACGCTGCTGGCCACGCTGCCGGCGCCAACGGTGCCGGTGGCGTAGTAGCGGGCGTAGTAGTTCAGGGTGGCGGCGTTGGCGGTGATGGTGGCCACGCCGGCGCCGGTGGTCGGGGCCGCGCTGCCGGCGGTGATCACGCTGTTGTCGCTGTTGACCAGCTGCACGTCGACGCCGGTGGCGGTGCCGGTGTTGACCAGGCGACCTGCGGCATTCACGTTCGGGCCGTTCTCGAAGAAGGTCGAGGCCTTGGTGGCGGTCGGCGAGCCGGCGCAGCCGGACAGGTTGATCGCGAACGCGGTCTGGCCGGCAGTGTCGCCAATGGCAGAAAGCGCCGTGGTCGAGACGGTGGGCAGGGTGATGGTGGCCGGACCGGCAGCACCGTTGATCTTGACCGTGCAGGTGGAACCGGTGACGGCGCCGTTGATGTTGATCGTGCCGTCGTTCGCATTGGCGGCCTGCGGGGCGAGCGCAGCGGCGCCGAAGGCGGCGACGAGCGCGGAGGTGAGAAGCAGCTTGTTCATGGTGTTTCCTCAGGTTTCCACAGTGGTTGGTGAGTACAGCGTTGGTGGTGCGGGTACTTGCGACGGGCCAGCCGGTCCCGCTCCCCAGCGGACGATCAGGCCGCGCCGTCGGAGAGGGAGGGAGCAATCATCGTGCCAATACGTGATCTACATCACATTTAAGGCGCGCGCGCGGCCGTCATCTGGCCGCAGGTCCAATGGACGTGAGCTGTCTTGATGTGCTTGGTGCGACGCATACGCGTGCGTATTGTCTAGAAATGACACGCAGCGTCGAATGTCTTATTTATCATTGGACGCGCCCCCCTTTTTTCCTTCTCCCTGTGCAGCCGGGGTGGGCATCTGTCGCCACGCCGCCGGATGTGAAGTGTGCAAGGTGACAGTTGACCAACAGGGCAACTGTAGGTCCGGATTCTCCGATCCGTGTCAGTCCAGTGCGCGAGCAAGACTGGACGCGCGCCATGATAGAGCGCCGTTTTGGCGCCGGCATTAGGACGATTCCCAAAAATGCGCATGACAGCGCTGGCAACCGGGATTACTCATTCACCGTCCATGCGATGTAAAGCTTGCTTTACATAAAAAGACGTGTAAAGCTTGCTTTACATCGCACTGAATGCACGGGAGGGTGTCATGGGGAAGCATCGCGGTTGGGGGTTTGTCCTGGTGGTGGCGCTGGTCGGTTTTGCCGGGGCGTCGATGGCGGCGGAAAGTGCACCGGTGGAACGTGTCGGCACGTTGCAGGTGCAGCGTCATGGTGACCATGGTCGGCCGGTGATCCTGATTCCCGGCCTGGAATGCGGGCCGTGGGTATGGCAGCGGACCATTGCCGATCTGGAAAAGACCCACGTGGTGTACGCGGTGACCCTGGCCGGCTTCGACGGCGTGCCGCCGCCGGCGCCCGATGCCAAGGCCGGCACGCTGCTGGATCGCGCCGACGCCTCGCTGCTCAAGTTGATCGAGACGAAACACATCGACAAACCGGTGCTGGTGGGTCACAGCATCGGTGGCACGTTGTCGCTGCGCTTTGCCGGCGAACACGCGAAGCTGCTCTCGGGCGTGGTGGCGGTGGATGGCTTGCCGGTGTTTCCGAACATGGACCGGATGAGTGCAGCGCAGCGACAGGCCGCTGCGGCGCAGGTGCAGGCGCACGTGGGTGCGATGACGCCGGCGCAATTCAAGGCGGCAGCGCTTCCCTACATGCAGCACATTGGCGTGATTGACCCGAACGAGGCCGCCCGCGTGGCGCCATTGGTTGGTCGCAGCGATGCCAAGGCCACCGCGGAGTACATGGCGGCCGACATGGCGGCCGATTACCGCCCGGGCCTGAAGCAGGCGAACGTGCCGATCATGGAAGTCGTGCCGTACTACGCGTCGGATGCCCGCCAGTACGCGGCCATGCGCAAGCAGCCGGTGCCGGACGCGGCGCAGAAGGCGGCCTATTACCAGAGCCTGCTGGCCAACGCGCCGAAGGCGAAGGTGGTGTCGGTTTCGCCATCGCGGCATTTCGTGATGCTCGACCAGCCGGTGAAATTCCAGCAGACGCTGGATGGCTTCCTGAAGGCGTTGTGAGGTCGTTGCAATGGCACGTCTGACCCAGAAGCACTACGAACAGCGGCTGATGCTGGTGATGCTGGTGTACATGGCCGTGCTGTTCGCGGATGGCCCGTTGTTGCGCGCTGCCACCAACCTGCCGTTGAAGGCCTTGCTGGCCGTGGCACCGGTATTGCCGATGCTCTACGTGATCGCGCTGATGTGGTGGCGCGTCCGCGACAGTGATGAACTGGAACAGCGCACCCATCTGGTGGCGCTGGGCGTGGCGACGGCGTTGGTGTCCGCGCTCAGTATGGTGGTGGGGTTCCTGGTGGCTGGTGGCGTGTTGCATTGGGGCGGCGGTGTGCTGATCTGGGTGTTTCCGATGCTGATGGCGGGCTATGGGATTGCCTACAGGCAAGTGGCCCGCCGCTACGGCATGGGCAATTTGTGCACGGGCGAAGGCAGTGCGTGGATGCCGTGGTATTTCGTGCTGCTCGCCCTGGTGATGGCGGGGTTCGGATTCAACGCATGGTGGCATCACCTTCGCGGCGACGCCCTGGTTTTCGTGGCCACGGCCGTGTTCTTCGTGGTGGTGGCGATCCGGGCCCGCGTGCGGCAAGTGCGTGCAGGGCAGGAACGGGAGGACTGACATGCAGGTACCTTGCGCATGGCTGGACCACTTTTCCATGCGGGTGCAGCGTGGAGCGGGGCGGCGCTGCGCATGAACAATCGGGTACGCGAATTGCGCGGCGAGCGCGGCTGGTCGCAGGCGGACCTGGCGGTACAGCTGGATGTGTCGCGACAAACCGTCAACGCCATCGAGACGGGCAAGTACGACCCCAGCCTGCCGCTGGCCTTCAAGATTGCAAAACTGTTCGAGTTGGCGATCGAGTCGATTTTCGAACCGGCCGAATGACACGGGAGAGTGTGATGAGAGACCAACCGGTAAAGCGTTATCTGCGCGATGCGCTGGCGCCGTTGCTGCTGACCCTGGTGGTGGCGGCATTGATGATGCATTTCGGACCGTCGCTGGGTGCGCCGGGGAAAGTCGCTTTCCTGGTGGTGCTGATGTCCTGCTATGGCTGGTGCGGCTGGGTCGAGTTCCGTCATTTGAGGATGTGCGACGAGTTGCGTCGGCGCTTGGCACTGGAGGCGCTGATGCAGGCCTTTATCGCCGCCTTCGGCATCTTTCTTGTCCTGCTTTTCGCCCATGCCTTGAAGCTGCTGACCGTTTCGATCGACGTGGCGCCTCTGGTGATGATCGGTTGTTACGCGGTGTGCGAGATCGGCGCGCGCCTGCGCTATCGCTACTGGGCGCTGCTGTAATGACATGGAGTGACTACGATGAAACACGAAAGGCAAAAAAGGGGAGTACTGGCCGCATGCGTCGTGACACTGGCGTTGCTGGCATTGATCCGCGTTCCCGTGGTCGTATCGGCGCACGGCAGCGCAGGCACGTCACGAAATACGGCCATGGCCGTGCCGTCATGGCATCTTGCCGGCATGGGTCTGCATCTGAACGTCGAGTGCGATGCTCCATCCAGTTGCGCGGTGGCGCGCGTACTGTGGCAGACGCTCGCGCCATTCATAGCGGGAAACGGGGGGTAAGCGGAACATGAGCATGTCAGGACGCAACGTATTGCGCATCGTGGTGGTCGTGGCGGCGGTCGGCTGGTTCGGCTGGCGTTATATCCACTCGCACGAAAAGCCGCTGGCACAGGCAGACACGGCATCGGCTCCGGCAGCCGCCGCCAGCGCACCGGCGAAGCCGTTGCCGCCGGCGAAGCCGAAAACCTGGAAGGTCGGTTCGCTGACGTTGCACGATTGCGAACTGGGCCGACCAGGCAGCGGCATCACCAAAGAGGCGTGGTGCACCACGTTCAAGGTGCCGGAAAACCGCGCCGATCCGCACAGCCGCATCATCGGTCTGAAGCTGGCTTTGGTACGCAGCGATGCCGCCGTGGCCGACAAGGACATGGTGGTGTTGCTGGCCGGCGGCCCCGGCGAGGCAGCTACGGCGTCGTGGCAGATGGTGGCGCCGGCGTTCGACGGCGTGCTCAAGCACCACGATGTGGTGCTGCTCGACCAGCGCGGCACCGGCGGCTCGAATCCGCTCAGCTGCACCTCCACCGACAACGATGGCGACGACACCCGTGTCGCCGGCCCGGACCTCGACCAGTTGCGCAAGGAAGTGCAGTCCTGCCTGGCCGAGGTAAGCAAGCGTGCCGACCCGCGTTACTACACCACCACCGTGGCGGTGCAGGATCTGGAAGACGTGCGCAAGGCACTGGGCGCGCCTACGTTCGACCTGGTGGGTGTGTCCTACGGCACGCGCATGGCGCAGCAGTATCTGATGCATCACCCCGATGCGGTGCGCAGCGTGGTGCTTGATTCGCCGGTGCCGAACCAGACCGTGTTGGGCGAGGATTTTGCGGCGAATCTGGAGCACGCGTTGAAGCTGGACTTCGCGCAGTGCACGGCCAATCCGGCATGCAAGAAACGCTTCGGCGATCCGATGCAGACGCTGTACCAGTTGCGCGACGCACTGCGGGCCAATCCGCACACGGTCAGCTTCCGCGACCCGCAGACCTGGGCCACGGTGACGCGGCCACTCAATGAGTATGCGCTGGCCGGCGTGGTGCGCATGTTCGCCTACACGGCGGAAACGGCCGCGTTGCTGCCGTTGTCCATCGACGCGGCCGCGCACGGGGATGTTGCTCCGTTGCTGGGGCAGGCCAAGCTGCTCAGCGGTGACTTGAGTGGCGACATGAACAACGGCATGTCGATGAGCGTGATCTGCAGCGAGGACGCCGACTTGCTCAAGCCGCGTCCGGAAGATGCCAACACCATCCTCGGCAACCATCTGATCGACGCGATCAAGACCGAATGCTCGGTGTGGCCGCACGGCACGCGCCCGGCGAATTTCCATGCGCCGTTGAAGAGCGACAAGCCGATCCTGATCCTCGACGGCGAGCGCGACCCGGTGACCCCGCCGGCCTACGGCAAGACCATTCTCGCCGGCCTGGGCCATGCGCGGCAGTTGCTGTTCAAGGGCCAGGGTCATAGTGAGTTGAGCCGCGGCTGCATGCCCAAGTTGCTCACCCAATTCATCGACAAGGCCGACCCGAAGGGACTGGACGCCAGCTGCCTGGATCGGCTCGGTTCCACCCCGACCTTCATCGACTTCAACGGAGCCACGCCATGATCGAGGTAAGCGACCTGCGCAAGACGTTCGGCACGGTGAAGGCCGTGGACGGCGTCAGTTTCATCGCTCGCGATGGCGAGATCACCGGACTGCTCGGCCCCAACGGCGCCGGCAAGACCACCACGCTGCGCATGCTCTATACGCTGATGAAGCCGGACAGCGGCCAGGTCAAGGTGGATGGCATCGATGCGGCGGTCGACCCGCTCGGCGTGCGCCGGCTGCTTGGCGTATTGCCGGACGCGCGCGGGCTGTACAAGCGCCTCACTGCGCGCGAGAACATCGAGTATTTCGCGCGCCTGCACGATATCGAGCCGGCGCGGATGCGTGCGCGTAGCGATGTGCTGGTCGATGCGCTGGAGATGCGCGACATCCTCGACCGTCGCACCGAGGGCTTCTCGCAGGGCCAGCGCGTGAAGACCGCGATTGCCCGCGCGCTGATCCACGATCCGAGCAACGTGATCCTCGACGAACCCACCAACGGCCTCGACGTGATGGCCACGCGCGGCCTGCGCCAGTTCATGCAGGCGCTGAAGGCGGAGGGCCGCTGCGTGCTGTTCTCCAGCCACATCATGCAGGAGGTGGCGGCGCTGTGCGACCGCATCGTGGTGATCGCGCACGGTCGCGTGGTGGCCGATGAAACCCCCGACGCGCTGCGTGCGCAAACCGGCGAGACCAACCTGGAGGATGCCTTCGTGAAGATCATCGGCAGCGAGGAGGGCCTGGCCGCATGAAAACGCTCACCGTCTTCCTCAAGGAAGTGAAGGAAAGCCTGCGCGACAAGCGCACCGTGCTCAGCGCCCTGCTGTACGGTCCGCTGATCGGCCCGATCGTCATGGTGATGCTCATCAGTACCACCATCAACCACCAGATGGACAGGGCCGACCAGCCGCTGAAGGTGCCGGTGATCGGCGCGCAGTACGCGCCGCACCTGATCGATGCGTTGAAGCAGCAAGGGCTGGTGCTGCAGTCGCCGCCGGCCGATCCGGATGCTGCCGTGCGCAACCAGGATGCCGATGTGGTGCTGCGCATCCCGTCGAATTACGGCAAAGCCTGGACGAAGGGCGAAGTGGCACAGGTGGAACTGATCTACGACTCCTCGCAACGCGACGCCAATGCCGCCGAAGGGCGCCTGGCCGGCATGCTCAAGACGTATGCGGGCACCCAGGGTGCCATGCGGCTGGTGGCGCGCGGCCTGTCGCCGGAGCTGATGATGCCGTTGCGGGTGGATGCCCGCGACCAGTCCACGCCGCAGTCGCGGGCCGGGATGATGTTCGGCATCCTGCCGTACTTCTTCGTCATCACCGTGCTGGTGGGCGGCATGTACCTGGCGATCGACTTCACCGCCGGCGAGCGCGAGCGGCAGTCGCTGGAGCCGCTGTTCGCCAATCCGCTGCCGCGCTGGAAGATCCTGCTCGGCAAGCTGGGTGCGATCTGCACGTTCTCGCTGGCCAGCCTGCTGATCTGCGTGGTGGCGTTTGCCGTGGCAGGGCGTTTCCTGCCCACCGACAAGATGGGCATGACGCTGAATCTGGGCTTCGCGTTTGCTGGCCGGGTTTTCCTGCTGATGCTGCCCCTGGTGCTGCTGTTCGCGGCGCTGCAGACGCTGGTGGCGGGCTTTGCCAAGACCTACCGCGAGGCGCAGACCTACCTGTCGCTGCTGATGGTGGTACCGATGCTGCCCTCGATGCTGCTCACCTTCATGCCGGTGAAAACCGTCGGCTGGATGTATGCGGTGCCGCTGCTCGGCCAGCAGGTGGGCATTACCCAGTTGTTGCGCGGCGGTGCGGTGGGCATGCCCCACGTCATGATGTGCCTGGTCAGCGGCTTCGTGGTGGCGTTGCTGGTTACGCTGGCGACAGTGTGGGTCTACCGCTCCGAGCGACTGGCGATCTCGGCGTGATGCGGATGCAGCCCCTTGTACGCAAGGGGCTGCATCTTCAGGCAAGCGTGGATGCTTGCGGAGCGATGTGTTGCAGCATCCACGCCGCTACCGCCTGCGGATGTTCCAGGTGCAGGTGGTGGCCGCCGTCCATCGATTCGATATCGATATGCGGCACGCAGGTGGCGCGCCCACGCATCATGGTGTCGGGCAGGTACGGCGTGGACGGTCGCGCCAGCAGCAGTGACGTGGGAGCCGTGATGCCGGCGAGCAGGGCATGAATTTGCGTTTCCGCCAGGCGGATGGCGGTGGGGCGGGTCAGGCGCGGGTCGCTGCGCCAATGCCAGCCATCGTCGGTTTGGCGCAGGCCGCGTTCGACGATGGGGCGGGCCAGTTCGGCGCGCAGGCCGCTGGCGATGGCGCGTGCGCTGACGGCCTGGTCGATGTCGCGGAAGCGGCGCAGCGACTTGTCGCTGGCGGCCGGCGCGGCGAGTGCCTTGCGGAAGCGTGCGAGGGTTTGCGTACCGTCGTCGCCGAGCGGGCCCAGGCCTTCGATCAGGTACAACTGTTCGATTCGCGCGGGCGCTGCGGCCGCGGTCAGCGAGGCAACGCCGGCGCCCAGTGAGTGGCCGAGCAGGGCGAAACGCTGCAGCTTCAGCACGTCAGCCGCCGCCAGCACGACACGCACGTAGTCGGGAAAGTGGTAATGCGTGCCGGCGGGCAAGTGGTCGGCGTGACCATGGCCGGGAAGATCCAGCGCGATCACGTGGAAACGCGTGGCCAGCAACGGCGCGAGCTTCGCGAAGCTGGCCGCGTTGTCCAGCCAGCCGTGCACGGCCAGCAGCGGCGAGGCGGCCGGGTCGCCCCAGCTTTGCGCGGCGAGGGTGAGCGGACCCAGCGCGATGCGTTGCTCCGTCGGTTCGATCATGCGGGGGCGTCGCTGCGCAGGGTCTTGGCACGCTGCTGTGCGGCGGTCTGTTGCGCTTGCGCGGTGGCTGCGTCGTAGTCGATGGCGAATTCCGGCCAGCCCTGGGTGTGGCGGAGGATCAGCGTGGCGAGACTGGCGACCTGTTCGGTGCTGTCGTTGAGCGCCGGGATGTAACGCAATTCGTGGCCACCGGCGGCGGTGAAGAAATCGCGGTTCTGCATCGCGATTTCCTCCAGCGTTTCCAGGCAATCCACCGCGAAGCCGGGGCAGGCCACGTCGAGCCGCTTCACACCCTCGGACGCCAGGCGCCGCACGGTTTCGTCGGTATACGGGTGCAGCCAGCGCTCGCGACCCACGCGCGACTGGAAGCTGAGCACGACCTCGGATTCATCCAGCCCCAGGCGCTCGCGCAAGAGTCGTGCGGTGGCATGACACTGGCAGAAATACGGATCGCCGGCATCGCGGTAGCGCTCGGGGATGCCGTGGAACGACAGCAGCAGTTTGTCGCCGCGGCCGTGCGTTTCCCACCAGCGTCGGATGCTGTTCGCCAGTGCGTCGATATGCCCGGGGTCGTCGTGGTAATCGTTGACGATGCGCAATTCCGGCGGCCAGCGCAGCGTCTTGATCGCATCGGCCACGGCATCGAGCACCGAGCCGGTGGAGGTGGCCGAATATTGCGGGTACAGCGGCAAGACCAGCAGTCGACGCACGCCGGCGCGCTGCAATTGCGCGATCTGTTGCGCGACAGACGGTGCGCCGTAACGCATCGCCAGTGCCAGCTTGATCGGTCCCGGTCGCTGACGTCCCAGTTCGGCTTGCAATGCATCGGTCAGCGCCTCGCTGCCGAAGCGCAGCGGCGAGCCGCGTTCTTCCCAGATGCGCGCATAGGCATGCGCCGAACGCGCCGGGCGTGTGCGCAGGATGATCCCGTGCAGCACCAGCCACCACAGCCAGCGCGGGAGTTCGATCACGCGCGGATCGGAGAGGAATTCGGCCAGATACGGGCGTACCGCCTTCGCCGTGGGCGCCTCCGGGGTGCCCAGGTTGACCAGCAGTACGCCAGCCTGAACGGCGGGCGCATGCGCGTCATGAGGCAAATCGGCAAGGCCGGTATAGTGGCTGCGTGACATGGAGGTGCCGGCGGCTGGAACGATCCGCAAGTCTGCCATAACCTGCCGTGGATGCCGCGGGATGAACTTGCGACCGCTGGTCGCATCCAAGCCATGCCGGCCTTCCGTTTGCCCATCATTTGCCTGGAGACATCCATGATCAAAGCCTCCCTGCGTCGACTTTTGCCCGTTGCCATGCTCCTGCTGTTGCCCGCGATGGCCGCGCATGCCGAGGATCCGCCGCTGGTGCGCGCGCAGAACGCGGTGCGCGTGCTCAACGATATCGAGCAGGCGCCGGACAAATCCATTCCCACCGACCTGCTGAAGCAGGCCCATGCGATCGCGGTGATTCCCGACCTGGTCAAGGCCGGTTTCGTCTTCGGTGGCCGGCGTGGCGAAGGTCTGATCTCGGTGAAGCGGCCGGATGGCACCTGGTCCAACCCCAGCTTCATCAGCCTGACCGGAGCCAGCGTGGGCTTCCAGATTGGCGTGTCCTCCACCGACGTGGTGCTGGTGTTCACCACCCAGCGTGGCGTGGATTCCATCGTCAACGGCAAGTTCACCATTGGCGCCGATGCCAGTGCCGCGGCCGGCCCGGTGGGACGCAATGCCAGTGCCGCCACCGACGGCAAGCTGCATGCGGAGATCTATTCCTACTCGCGCGCACGCGGCCTGTTCGCCGGCGTGGCGCTGGATGGCGGCGTGATGCGCATCGACTACGACGCCAATACGGCGGTGTATGGCGCGGGCATCACCCCGCGGCGCATCTTCGAGGGCGGCGTGAGCAACGTGCCGGCGCCAGTGGTGAGCTTCCGCGATGCGCTGGAGGAGTACACTTCAAAGTGATCGTCATGTGCGAAGATCGGCGTTCCCGTGGGTGGAGCCGTTTCCGCCCGGGCATGCCTCGAGGGTAATCATGGGTTTTGACAGCATCTGGCATTGGCTCATCCTTCTGGTGGTGGTGCTGCTGATCTTCGGTACCAAGAAGATCACCAACCTGGGACCGGATATCGGCAATGCCGTGCGTGGCTTCAAGAAGGCCATGCACGGTGATGACGAGGAAGAGGCCAAGGCGAAGGCGAAGGCGGCGGCCGAGAAGCTGCAGGCCGATCCGCCGCCGGCTTCGACCCAGTCCACCACGCAGGAACAGCGCGACTCCACCGAGTCGAAGTAAGAGTCTGCGCATGGTCTCCACGCATCCCGCAGAGGGGTGGAGCAGGCGATGATCGAGATCAGCTTCGGCAAACTGGTGTTGCTGGCGTTGATCGCGTTGATCGTGCTCGGCCCCGAGAAACTGCCCGGCGCGGCGCGTACCGCCGGCGCCTTGCTGCGTCGCGTGCGCAATGGCTGGGACAGCGTGCGCGCCGAAGTGGAGCGTGAGCTGGAAGTGGAAGAAATTCGCCGCACCGCGCGTGAAGCTGCCGCGCAGGCCGAGGCCGTGCAGAAGGAAGTCGAGGCCGGCGTGAAGCAGGTGCGCGAGCCGCTGGATGAAGCCGTGGCCACGATGAAGTCTGCTGGCGCGCCCGCGGTGGATGCGGCTTCTGGCGGGGCGCCGGAGTCGCCTGCGGCGCCGGTCGCGGACGCCGCCACCGGCGCCGACGAAGCGCAGGCCCAGTTGCCTTTGGGCGAGCCCGCCGCCGAGCCCGCCCCTCAGCCCGCCGCGCGGGAGCCGGAGTCATCGCATGGCCGAGCCTGAATCAAACCTGGGCGACGATCTGCAGCAAGGCCTGTTTTCGCACCTGCTGGAACTGCGTTCGCGCCTGATGAAATGCGTGGCCACCGTGCTGATCGTGCTGGTGGCGCTGGTGCCGTTCGCCAACCGTCTCTACAGCGAGCTGGCCGCGCCGTTGGTGGCGCGCCTGCCGCACGGTGCGCACCTGATCGCAACGCAGGTCACCAGCCCGTTCCTCACTCCGCTGAAACTGGCGTTTTACGCGGCGCTGTTCATCGGCATGCCGGTGATCCTGTACCAGCTGTGGGCCTTCGTCAGCCCGGGCCTGTACAAGCATGAAAAACGCCTGGCACGGCCGCTGCTGGTGGCCGCGCTGGCACTGTTCTACCTCGGCTGCGCCTTCGCGTATTTCCTGGTGTTGCCGGCGGCGTTCCGCTTCCTCACGGCGGTGACGCCGCAGGGCGTGGAGATGATGACCGACATCACGCATTACCTCGATTTCGTGATGCTGATGTTCTTCGCCTTCGGCCTGTGCTTCGAGGTGCCGGTGGCCGTGGTGATCCTGGCCGCGGTGGGCGTGGTCGACCTGCCGAAACTGCGCAACGCCCGACGCTACGCCATCGTCGGCGCATTCGCCATCTCCGCCCTGATCACCCCGCCAGACATCACCTCGATGATCATGCTGGCCATCCCGATGTGCCTGCTCTACGAGCTGGGTTTGCTGGCGGTGCGCTGGCTGGTGCCGGCTCGGGTGGTGGGAGCATCGGACGAGATGGAGTGAGTCGGCGCCGGGTTTGACCGGATGGGCCCCGTGTACCGTTCATGCCGAGCGTCGCGCCGCAGGCGCGAAGTCGAAGCACTGAGGCAATACCCTTCGACTCCGCGCCTGCGGCGCTACGCTCAGGGCGAGCGGGAATCGAGGATTCCGGTCGAGCGGATGGTGATGGCTTTCCCTTCTCCCTGTGGGAGAAGGTGGCGCGCAGCGACGGATGAGGTACGGGCGGGGCGAGTCCTTGCAGGCTTGGCGGACGCATCATTGCCGCGCTCTGGCTGAACCCTCACCCAGACCCGCTCATAGGGGGTTTCCTGAGAGGCACCGTGGGAGGACTGTTCGTGACGGGGCCGGGCGTTACCGCGAGCACCCGCCCCTCACCTCAATCCTCTCCTCGCTCCTCAAAGCCGACGCCATCCATGGCGTCTCCCCGCGTACCCCATTGGGGAGAGGATGCGAATGCGGGAAGCGCTTTTACTTGGTTGAAGCGGCGTGATTCAGCGCCAGCCCCTTGAGGATATTCAACGCCTGCGACAGCGCGTAGTCCTGCGTGGCCAGCTTGGTGCTCTGCGCGCTGCCGTCGTTGTCGATATTGCTGCTGCCATCGGCGTTCTGGTTGGCCAGGTGGTGCGGCAGGTCAGCTTCGGAATTGATCGGCATGGCAGGGGTGTCGGCCACGCTGGCGGTGAGGTCGCCCAGGGCGATGTCGGGCTTGATGCCTTCGGCCTGGATCGAGGTGCCGTTGGGCGTGTAGTAGCGCGCAGTGGTGATCTTCACCGCGTGGTCGGCGTCCAGCGGCAGCACGGTCTGCACCACGCCTTTGCCGAAGGTGCGCTGGCCCACGATCAAGGCGCGGTGGTTGTCCTTCAGCGCGCCGGAGACGATCTCGGCCGCCGAGGCGGTGCCGTTGTTGACCAGGTCCACCATCGGCGCGCCGTTCAGCAGGTCGCCCGGATGGGCCGAGAAGCTGAGGTTGGCGTCGCGCAGGCGGCCGCGCATGGTCACGATGGTGCCGGAATTCAGAAAGTCGTCGCTGACTGCCACGGCGGCGGTCACCAGGCCGCCGGGGTTGTTGCGCAGGTCGAGGATGGCGCCTTTCTGCGGACCGTTCTTGGCGATCAGCTCACCCAGCTTTTTCTCCAGGTCGGTAGCCGTGTCGTCCTGGAACTGGCTGATGCGGATGTAGGCGTAACCCGGTTCCAGCTCGCGTACCTTTACGCTGCTGACGGTGATCAGCTGGCGGGTAAGCGTCATGTCTACCGGCTTGTCGCTCTTGGCATGCAGGATCGACAGCGCGATCTTGCTGCCGGGCTTGCCGCGCAATTCCTGGAACAGGCCGTCGATATTGTCGGCGTCGACCAGCTTGCCGTTGACCTTGAGGATGATGTCGCCTGGCTTGATGCCGGCGCGGGCGGCGGGCGTGTCGTCGATCGGCGTGACGATGCGCAGCACGCCGTTGTCCTCCAGCACCTCGATGCCCAGGCCGCTGTACTGGCCGCTGGTGTCCTCGTCCAGATCCTGCAGGCCCTGCTTGTCGAGATAGGCGCTGTGCGGGTCGAGGTTGGCCAGCATGCCCTTGATCGCGTCGTTCATCAGCGCCTTGTTGCCCACGGGTTCGACGTAGGCCTGGCGGATGATTTCGTAGACGCGGGCGAAGCGGCGGATGTCGTCCGTGTCGACCTGGTTGCCTGTCGCGCTGGAGCTGGCGGATGCCGGGGCATCGCTGCTGGCGGCGGGCGCCGGGCCGGTCTGTGCAAACGCGAGCGGCGAGGCCAGCAGCAGGGCGATCAGGCTGAAGGGGGAAAACCGCATGGAACGACTCCGCGAACTGAAGGGGGCAGCATCCGGCTTGGACCACCGGCAAGCGCTGAAATTCAACGGGCCGAAGGATGGGGAGCCGAAACTACGCCATCCTAGCCGGTGATGGTGCTGGCGTGGCGTCAACGTTGTTGTCGCAGCCACGAACGCGGGTTGACCGGCTTGCGGTTGTGACGCAGTTCGAAATACACGCCGGTGCTGCTGCTGGTGCTGGGCAGGGCGGTGCCCAACACGGTGCCGGCCTTCACCGCGTCGCCCACGTTGTGCAGCAGGGTTTCGTTGTTGCCGTACATGCTCATCCAGCCATTGCCGTGGTTGACGATGATTAGCAGGCCGTAGCCGCGCAGGAAGTGCGCGTAGACGACGCGGCCGGCGGCCACCGCGTGCACTTCGCTGCCGGCTGGTGCCGCGATCAGCACGCCGTTGCCGTAGTCGTGCACCGGGCCGGATGCGGGCCATGGCAAATTGCCGCGGGTGTTGGCGATCTTGCCCGCCGGCACGCCGGTTTCGTGGCGGCCTGCCTTGGCGGCTTCCGCGGCGGCGCGGGCGGCCTCGTCGATGGCCTTCTGCAGCTTGTCGAGCAACTGGTTCAGCGACTGCTCGTTCTGCTTCATCGCCGCCAGTTTCTGGCCCTGGCTCTTGTATTGCGCGTTGACCTGGCTGGCCAGCTTCTGCTGCGCGGCGCGTTGCTGGCGCAAGGTCCTGGCCTGTGCCTCACGCTGGGCGCGGACGGCTTGCAGCGCTTGCTGCTCGGCGGTGATGGAGGTCTCCAGCGCCTGCAGTTTGGCCAGGTCATCCATCAGCTGGTTGACCTTCTTCACGCGATCCTGCTGGAAGTACTTCGAATACGTCAGCGCGCGCGCGATGCGGGCAACGTCCTCGCCACCCAGCAGCACTCGCATGTCGGTGCCGCGGCCGAGGGCGTAGGTGGCGCGCAGCAGGTCGGCGATCGCCGCGCGCTGGTCGTGCAATTTCTGCTGCAGATCGTTGCGCTGCTGCTGCAACTGGTCGAGCTGCTGCTGCTTGGCGGCGATCTGGGCGTCGGTTTCGCGGACCGCCTTGGCGGCGGCGGCCAGGGCATTGGCCTGCTTGGCCAGGGCGGCGTCAAGAGTGTCCCGTTTCGCGGCGGTTTGCGCCTGCTCCTGCGCCAGCGCCTTCATCTTGTCGCGGATCTCGGCCAGCTTCTTCTGCGCCTGGGCCTGTTCGGCCTGGGGCTTGTCGGTCTGACGTGCGGCAACGGGCCACGCGAAGGCGGTGCAGGCGAGCAGGGCCGCGAAGGCGAGGGAGGCGGAGCGGAGCATCGTGGGCTTGGGCATGCGGGGATTATCACCGAGCCGCGGCGCGGCCGCGAGCCGGGCGCGACGGTACGCCGAATCACGGGTCTGCTGCCCTGTTTGGCCGTGAGCGGCGTTTGCACCGGATCGGGCTGTTGCATGCGGTGAATCCACCCGGATGGCTGTGCCTTCACGCAGAAGATTCATCGAGGGCCGGCATTGCCTCGATCGGGAAAGCGGATCAGTGGTGGTCGCGAGGGAAAGTGGACGCCCCCTGTGCTTTCGATGAGTCGTGGCAATTGGAAGTCTATACGTCCAAATAAAGATTTTTGCGGCCTGTTTTTTTCGTCAGTCTCGCGAAGGTTTTCGTAAAGAAAATGTATGCCATTCGTAATGGACTTGTGAAGACATGGTCGAGATGTTACGAATGTCGCCGCAGGAAGCTGCTATCCCCGCTCAAGCGGCTGCCTGTACCCACCGAAGGGATCCCCCGTTCCCCTTCAAAGCCGGTCCCCTCCGGTGCATCCACGCAAAACAATTCGAGCGAATCGTAGTGTCTCCCTTTTGGGGTGGAGGTTATTTCGATGAATCGCAACAAGCTTTCGCTTGCCCTGGCCGCGTTGCTGCTGACGCCCGCCATTGGCGCTGTCCATGCACAAAGCACGTCGTCATCCAGTTCCGGCACACAAGACCAGAACGGCACGTCGGTGCAGAACGCCAAGCAGATGCAAACCATCACCGTCACCGGTTCGGCGCTGCCGCGCATCGACGTGGAGACACCCTCGCCGGTGACCGTGATCACCGCGAAGCAGATCGCTCGCAGCGGCCTGACCACGCTGTCCGACGTGGTACGCGCGGTATCGGCCGACAACAGCGGCTCGGTCCCGAATGCCTTCAGCAACGGCTTCGCCGCCGGCTCGTCCGGCGTGGCGCTGCGCGGCCTTACCGTGAATTCCACGCTGGTGCTGATCGACGGCCATCGCAACGCCAATTACCCGGTGTCCGACGACGGCCAGCGTTCGTTCGTGGACCTGAATACCATTCCACTGGCGGCGGTCGAGCGCATCGAAGTGCTGAAGGACGGCGCCTCGTCGCTGTATGGCGCCGATGCGATCGCCGGCGTGGTCAACATCATCCTGCGCCGCAGTTTCCAGGGCGTGGAAGCCACGGCTGACGTGGGCACCTCGCAACATGGTGGTGGCTTCACCCGCAAGGCCACTTTCCTGGCCGGTGGCGGCGATCTGGAAAAGGATCACTACAACGCCTACCTGAGCGTGCAATACCAGAAAGACAACCCGATCATGGCCAGCCAGCGTGGCTTCCCGTACAACACGGGCGACCTCAGCTCGCTGGGCGGGCCAGGCCTGGGCGGTGCGCCCGGGCATGC
This sequence comes from Rhodanobacter glycinis, assembly GCF_900114325.1. GTDB lineage: Bacteria > Pseudomonadota > Gammaproteobacteria > Xanthomonadales > Rhodanobacteraceae > Rhodanobacter_A > Rhodanobacter_A glycinis. The sequence goes on along the minus strand of NZ_FOSR01000002.1, from coordinate 127,467 downwards.
GGCCGGTACCGACGGAGCGATCCGCCCGAATACCGCCGGCAGCCTGTGGCAGCCCTTGCACGGTTGCACCACCGGGCCACTGATCACCGATCCGAAGAATGGCAGCTGGTGCCGTTACGATGCGAAAAACCGTTACGCGCAGGTGCAGCCGGCGATGGAGCAGGGTGGCATCTACAGCCGCTTCACGGTCAAGTTGAACGACACCACCACCGCGTATCTGTCGGCCAGCTACAACGAGGCCAAGACCACCACCCGGGGCGCACCTCGTTCGATCCAGAGCAGCACGCCGAACAACACCAACAACATCGCGTTGCCGGTGGGCAATCCGTCCAACCCGTTCGTGGTGCCGGCGCTGATCAGTTACAACTTCGGCGATATCCCGGTCGGCTTCAATTACGACAACCACAATGCGCGCATCGTGGGTGACGTGTCTGGCCAGGTGGGCGAATGGAACTACGACGCCGCGCTGGTGCTCAACCACGAGTGGCTGGATTCGACCCAGCAGGGTTACATCAGCTATGCGGCACTGATGGATGCCGTCGCCAAGGGCACTTACAACTTTGCCAATCCGTCGGCCAACTCGGCGGCGATTCGCTCGGCATTGGCGCCGGGCTACAACAAGACCTCGACCAGCGACCTGGATACGCTGGACCTCAGCGCCAACCGCGAGTTGTGGGACCTGCCGGGTGGCCCGATGGGCCTGGGCATCGGTGCGCAGATCCGGCATGAAGCGCAGAACGATCCCACCCTCAACCCGAACTTCGAGTTCCAGGGCCTGGGCAACGCGCAGACCAAGGGCAGCCGCGAAGTCAGCGGCATCTACGCCGAAGTGGACATGCCGCTGCTCGACTCGCTGGAGGTGGATGCTTCCGGTCGTTTCGACCATTACACCGACGCGGGCAACAACTTCTCGCCCAAGATCGGCTTCAAGTACAAGGCCACCGACTGGCTGGCCTTCCGCGGTACCTACTCGAAGGGCTTCCGGGCGCCGTCGTTCGCCGAGAACGGCTCCAGCTCGACCCAGGGCTTCGTCACCCACACGCCGCCGCCGGCCTTCCAGACGGCGCACGGCAATGATGCCTACGTGCTGCCGTACAGCCTTTCCGAATACACGCTGGCGAACAAGAACATCAAGCCGGAGAAGGCGCGCAGCTTCACCTTCGGCGTGGTGCTGCAGCCGACCAGCTGGTTGAATGCCTCGGTCGACTACTACAACATCAAGAAGACCAACAACATCGTGGCGGCCGATACGTCTTCGGCGCTGGCCAACTACTACGCGGGCCTGCCGCAGGCACCCGGCGTGACGGTGATCCCCGATCTGCCCGATCCGGATCATCCGGGTGCGCTGGCGCGGCCGTCCGAAATCATCGGCTCGTACCTCAACGCCAACTCGCTGAAGACCACCGGTATCGACGTGGACCTGCAGGCCCATTTCGAGTTTGCCAACAACTGGCAGTACATCAGCGAGCTGACCGGCACGCAGATCTTCCAGTGGAAGGAAACCCTGGCCGATGGTTCCACGCAGTCCTACGTGGGTACCCAGGGGCCGTACAACCTGTCGTCCGGTGCGGGTACGCCGCGCAGCCGCGCCTCGTGGTCGAACACGCTGGTAGCCGGTCCGCTGACCGTCACCGGCACGCTGTATTACACCAGCGGGTACAGGGAGATTGCCGCGGATGTGGGCACGCTTGGGCTGTATAACGGGGATTGCTTGAGCACCAATCCGATCACTGGCTTGAACTTCCCGTCGAGCTGCAGCGTCGGCGCGTTCTACGACTTCGATCTCACCGGCAGCTATGCGTTCAACGATCACTTCAGCCTGACGGCGTCGGTGATGAACGCGTTCGACCGCAAGCCGCCATTCGATCCGGCGAACTACGCGGGTGGTGGCCTCAACTACAACCCGACCTGGTCGCAGGCGGGTCTGGTCGGCCGCTTCTACAACCTGGGCGTGAAGGTGAAGTTCTAGCCAAACAGGCGGTTTTTACCGCGTCTGACACGGCGCGCCGGCTTGCCGGCGCGCCGTGTGCTTTATGCCGTATGCGACTAGCGCAACGCTGGCCGTGACGCGCAATGTCGCCGAGAATGCAGACTCCTGGCCCGCACGACATGCACGTAACCCGATTCGCGACGTGTGCCGAGATGCAGGCGTTTCGAACACGGATCGAGGAGACAGATGCGATGCGCATGGGCCTGGCCGCCAATCAACTGCACCACAGTCACGACGATGGCGCGCTGTTCCGCTGGCTGCGCGCCTGCGAGGCAGGCATCCGCGAATTGAAACTCGGCCTGCACGCCGTGGGGCGCACGCATGACGCGATCGTGCGCGCGAACATGCTGGTGGGCTACGCGCCGCTGCGCCGCTATCCGTATGGCCGCGAAGGCGGCCTGATGAAACTGGTGGCCGAAGTGGTGGGGCTGGACGAGACGGAACGCACGCTGGACGGGGCGATCTACCTGATCGATCCGGTCGATCCGTCCTCGGTGTTTCCCGAGGCGGTGGCACTGAAGCGACAATGCGTGATCCACGCCAAACCGTTCATTTCCACCGTGGCCTCGGCCCGCGACTGGGTGGAGATGGAACGCATCCATGCGGGGCTGGCGCCCGATCCCGGCGCCGACGATTTGTATGCAACGCAGACACGCACGCTGGCGCTGATTGCCCACGATGCGATGAAACCGCAGATGCTGGCCTACGCCGCGGAGCACTTCGACCTGCTGTCGCGTTTCGCCCGTCGCGTGGCCACCGGCACCACCGGCCAGCGCCTCAACGAGCTGGCCTGGAGTCGCGGCTGGCCGGAAGGCCAACAGTGGGTGGACCGCTACCAGAGCGGCCCGATGGGCGGTGACGCGCAGATTGCCGACCTGGTGCTGGAGCGCCGCTGCCAGCGTGCGATCTTCTTCGAGGATCCGCACGTGGCACGTCAGCACGAGGCCGATATCCAGTTGCTCGAACGCGCGGTGACCACGCGCACCGATGAAACCGTGTGCATGACCTCGCCGCGCGTGGCGGCGCGCTGGGCCGAAGCGGCGCGGGTCAGAAGCGAGAAGTGAGTGGAGAGGAGTGAGAAGTGAGAGAGAGCAAGATCGTGCAAGGTGACGTTTCCGTGCGGGAATCCGAGATGAGTCGCGCTGGCATGCCGCGCGCGGCACTCTCACTCCTCACTCCTCTCCACTCACGCCTGCCCTCATGTGCCTGATCGCCTTCGCCTGGCAAGCACATCCGCGCTGGCGTCTGCTGCTGGCGGGCAATCGCGACGAATTCCACGCGCGGCCCAGTGCACCGCTGGCGCGTTGGGACGACTTGCCGATCATCGCCGGCCGCGACCTGCAGGCCGGCGGTACCTGGCTGGGTGTGACCGGGGATGGACGTTGCGGCGTGGTGACCAATGTGCGCGATCCGCGTGACCCGCAGCGGGGTCAGTCGCGGGGACTGCTGCTGACCGATTATCTGGGTGGAAGTGCCGACGCTGCCACGCATGCCGAAGCGTTGCGCGCCTGCGCAGCCGACTATCGCCCGTTCAACCTGCTTACCTTCGATGCGCACGACGCGTTTTATCTCGGCAATCGTCCCGAGGCGCGTGCGCAGGCAGTAACCCCGGGTGTGCACGGCCTATCCAATGCGGACTTCAATACCCCGTGGCCGAAGACGCGGGCCTTGATGCAACGGCTGCAGCGATGGACGACATCCGCCGATGCCGACGATTTTGCGCCGCTGTTCGCCGCGCTGGCCGATGAACATCAGGCCCCGGACGACGAATTGCCGGACACCGGCGTGGGGCTGGAACGCGAGCGAATGCTGTCACCGGCCTTCATTCGCGGCGAACACTACGGCACCCGCGCCAGCACGGTCGTGGCGATCGGCCATGATGACCGCGGTGTGATCGTGGAACGACGCTTCGGGCCGCATGGACGCTTCGATGGCGAAACCCGTCTCGTGTTGCCGTAGGAGCACCCTGCTCACGCTCCTAGGGGCGTGAGCGAAAGGTTTTCGCGGTATCGAGCCAAAAGCATTCGCGCACAGGGTGCGCTCCTACACGTATCGGCAGCGATGCCGCGCGCTCGATGCGGCACAGGCCTACGCCGTTGGTCGCCCGTCCCGCCTGTCGTTCGTCCCGGGCATCGCATAGCGTGAGGTTTCATGGACGCAGCGGGAGCGCGAGATGCGCAGGCAACGGCAGGGATGGGTGCTTTGTGTATTGATGGCGGTGGCACAGGTCGCCTTGGCAGACAGTTGTCCGGCCTGGTCGCCCACGCAGGCAAAGCAGGAGCTGGCCGCGCTGCACGACCGGCTCGATCGCTGGAATCATGACTACCGCGTCAACGGCCAGTCGGCGGTGGACGACGCGGTCTACGACCAGTCGCTGGCGCGGCTCGCGCAATGGTCGCGCTGCTTTCCCGAACAGGCACCGCCGATGCCCAGACATCTGGCCGATGCCAGCGGCACCGTTCGCGCGCCGGTGGCGCAGACCGGGTTGGCCAAATTGCCGGATGCAAAAGCGCTGGCGGCCTGGATGCGCGCTCGTGGCAACCGCGACTTGTGGGTACAGCCGAAAGCCGATGGCGTGGCGGTGACCCTGGTCTATGTGGATGGCCGCTTGCAGCAGGCGATCAGTCGCGGCGATGGCGTGCACGGTTCGGACTGGACCGCCAAGGCCATGCGCATCGCGGCCATCCCGAAGCAACTGCTGCACGCGCCGGCGCGCGTCATCCTGCAGGGCGAGATCTACTGGCGGCTGGCCGATCACGTGCAATCGCGCGATGGTGGCGTCAACGCGCGTTCGGCGGTGGCCGGGGCGCTGGCGCGCGCGGTGTTGGACGATGCGACCGCTGCGCATATCGGCCTGTTCGTGTGGGACTGGCCCAATGGTCCGGCGGACATGCCGGCGCGCTTGGCCGGCATGCGCGCGATGGGGCTGGGCGACAGCGCGGACTACACGCACCCGGCGACTTCCATCGATCAGGTCGAGCGCTGGCGCGCGCAGTGGTATCGCCACCCGATGCCGTTCGCTGCCGATGGCACGGTTGTGCGCCAGGGTCATCGCCCACCCGGCCCGCAATGGGAGCCCGCGCCACCGGCGTGGGCGGTGGCGTGGAAGTATCCCGCCGCGCAGGCCTTGGCCGAGGTGCGCGCCGTCGACTTCACTCTCGGGCGCACGGGGCGCATCACGCCGGTGCTGGAACTGGTCCCGGTGCAACTGGGCGACCATCGCGTGCAGCGGGTCGGCGTGGGTTCGCTGCGGCGCTGGCGTGAGCTGGATATCCGCCCTGGAGATCAGGTGGAGATTGCGCTGGCCGGTCTCACCATTCCACGGCTACAGGCGGTGGTGTGGCGAACGGCACAACGCGCCCCGGTCGAGGTGCCCGATCCGCATGCGCATGATGCCGCCACCTGCTGGCAGGTCGCGCCGGACTGCCGGCGCCAATTCCTCGCGCGGCTGGAATGGTTGGGAAGTCGGCAAGGCCTGCAATTCAGTGGCGTGGGCACCGCCACGTGGCAGGCGCTGATCGACGCCGGGAAGGTGCGCCACCTGCTCGACTGGCTGGTGCTGACGCCAGAACAATTGGCCGGCGTGCCGGGCATCGGTGCCGGTCGCGCAGAGGCCATTGCGCACACCTTTGCCCGTGCGCGCCAGCACTCGTTTGCACGCTGGCTGCATGCGCTGGGCCTGCCCGGCCGCATACCGCCTGAAGCAAACAACTGGCAAGTGCTGCAATCGCGAAGCCTTGCCGATTGGCAGGCGACAGGCATGAGCGCGAGTCGCGCACGACGGCTGCTGGCGTTCGTCCACCAGCCGGATATGCAGGCGCTGGCGGTGCAATTGCATGGTGCCGGCGTGCAGGGATTCTGAGCGTGGGTGTGATGGCGCGCCGGGCCACGTCGCGCGTTGGCGTCAGTTCTTCAGCTCGCCATCCACGTAGTACCAGCGGCCATCCTCGCGCACGAAACGACTGAGCTCGTGCTGGCGTTGTGCGCGGCCGCCACCGAGGCGGTAGCGTGCGATGAATTCGACCGTGGCGTGGTCGTCGTCAATCAGCCGACCGTCGCGGATTTCCAGTCCCAGCCAGGTGGGCTGCGGGTGTTGCGCAGCCAGTCGCAGCGAGGCGGGGCGCGTTTCGGCGTGCCAGGTGGCCAGCAGGTAGTCCTCGCGTTGCAGCACGTAGGCGCTGTAGCGCGAGCGCATCAGTTGCTCGGCACTCGTAGCCGCGGCGCCGTCGTGCAGCGGGCCACAGCAGGTGGTGTAACCGGAAGGGTTTCCGCACGGGCACGGTGTCAGGGTATCGATCGATCGCATGCCGTCTTTTTACCGCGAAGTCGACATGCCGTGTTGCACGGCGATCATCGCGAGGCCCGAAAGCCTCTCAGGCCGGTCGCCCGCGCAACACGCGTGCGGGCAACATCAACACCGCGCCAAGAAAGGCGAACACCGCACCCACGGTGATCCCGACCAGCCGCAGGGGCAGGCACAGCAGCCACACGATCGGGTACATCACCAGGGCCAGCAACGCGAGCGGCCAGCAGAACACCAGCAACAACATCCAGAGCAGGAAAGCAGCCATGTGGCGACCTCGTGGAAGGAGTGCAGCGGACTCTAGCGCAGTGATGTCGCTGCGTACATGAGCGCCCAGGTAGGCCCGCGCCGACAGACGCACCACCGTATCCACGTTTACCCTTTGCAGGGAATGGCATCTGGAGTCCGACGTCAGGTCGAACAGCGCTTCACGCAAGACTCGGTGCTCGACATTTGGCAACGTGAGAATCATTGAACATGGGATTTGACAGTATCTGGCACTTGTTGATTCTGGTTATCGTGCTGGCCGTGCCTGTGGCGATCATCGTGCTGATCGTACGATTGGTGCGGCGTCTGTCACGAGGGGCCAGTCCGGCGCCGTCCACCGAAGCGCGGCTGCGGGAGCTGGCATCCTTGAAAGCGCGCGGTCTGGTGACCGAAGCAGAATACGAGCGGCAACGCCGTGCCATTATTGGCGATGTCTAGGAGCGTGGGCGGCCGAAATCTCAGGCCATCGGGTTCACGCCGATCAGCGCCTGGTGCAACCAGAATGCGAATATCGCCCAGACCACCACGCCGATCAGCACGGTCGTCACATCTCCGCGCAGGGTGCCGGCGGGATAGGTCGTGCCGGTGAGGCGATCGCGTCGGCGCAATACGGCGAACAGTGCGATGGCCCACGCCAGCAGCGCGCCGAACAGCACCACGTCGCGCAACATGCCGGTGGCCAGCAGGTGGCCGAGAGCCCACACCTTGACCGCCAGCAGCATCGGGTGACCCAGCCTGGCCTTGATCCGGTTGCGTGGCACATAGGCCGCAGCAAGCAGTACGAAGGCGACGAGGGTGAACAGCGCATTGAGATGGCGCAGCCACATCGGCGGTATGTACAGCAGTGCGGGGTGCTGCCGCGCCAGTCCGAAGCCCCAGATCAGCACCACGAAACCGATGATCGAGACGGTGGCATACAGGCCCTTCCAGGGCAGCACGCCCAGGCGGGCAACCTGTTTTTCGCGCCAGTCGGGGACGAAGATGCGCACCGAATGCATGCCCAGGAAAATCACCAGGCCGAGAATCAGCATGGACATCGCGGAGCTCCGATAGCGGCAATGAAGGCCGAGTATAGGCGGCTTGCGTACGCGGCGTTCGCGACCTGTTGCAGGAAGGCGGAAAGCGCCGTTCTGTGGTCTTTCAAGCCGGCAAGCTCGTTCTGACTGGGGTGCCTGCGAGGATCGCGTGCGTTGGTCGGGTTGGGCGACCGGTGCCCCTCTCCAGGATGCCTCGATGTTTCCTGGGCTAGTCAGGTGGCGACTTCAACCCGAACAACCAGCGCCACCGCGTCAGGGTGCACAAACAGTGGGGCAGCGTGGGGCGACGGTCGCCACGCGTCGCCCGCACGCAGCGTGCCCTCGGCGCTGGCTATCATGCCGCGTGCGCAATACACCAGCACCACGGCATCATCGGCGGTGAGGGGGCCGGCATCCCGACAGGCGCGGACGTCACCACGCACTTGCGAACGCCGCACCATCAGGTTGAAGTCGCGGGTGGGGCCGCCGGCCAAGGTCACCGCGACCTGCGCCTCGCCGGCAAAGGCAAACGGTGCGCATGGCGTGGTGAGGGCATGCGTGCGCTCACCATCCAGCGTCATGTTGAAACCGTCGCCGTCGAGCAGGGTGATGACACGGTCGATGCCGGGAAAGATCGAGAACGGCGCGGCGCTGTCCACCTCGGCTACGCTGATGCGCCACAGAAAATCGTCCATGCCTGCATTGGACGGATGGACGGCTATTTCGTGGGTACGGCCGAGGCCATTTTTCCATGGCTGGGCGAGGCAATCATCGAGGCGAATGATGGGCATGGAGGGTCAGCTCACGGTGCGGAAGGCGTTGCTTTTCTTCTCCCCCTGCGTGCAGGGGGCGATGGTTCGAGACGGTGATCATGTCACCCGCTCGATGACCCGTTCGAACGGCGGCAGCGCGCGCAGCATGCCCGCGCCATAGCGCTTGGTGACCACGCGGCGGTCCAGCAGCACGATGCGTCCGGTGTCGGTTTCGTTGCGGATCAGGCGGCCGCAATACTGGGTCAGCAGGCGCGTGGCTTCGGGCACGCTGACCTCGATGAACGGGTTGCGTCCGCGCGATTCCAGCCACTCGGCGTAGGTGGCGCCGACCGGGTCGGTGGGCACCGCGAACGGCAGCTGGGTGATGACCACGGTCTCGCACAGCTTGCCGGGGAGGTCGACGCCTTCGCCGAACGAGGCCAGTCCGAATAGCGTGCTGCCCTTGCCGGATTCGATGTCGGCGCTGTGTTCGGCCAGCAATTGCGCCTTGGCCAGCGAGCCCTGCGCGCGCACCTTGCGCACCTTGTCGATCGGCAGACGCTGCAGCACGCGGTCGAGCTTGGCGCGCGAGGTGAACAACACCAGGTTGCCGGCATCCCAGTCGAGATATTCGGCCAGCCAGTCGCTGATTTCCTGCGCGTGCTCTTCGCGTGCGTCGGGCATCGAGCGCATCAGCGGCACTTCCAGCCGTGCCTGGGCGGAGAGATCAAACGGCGAGGGCAGGCTCAGCGTCACCGCATCATCGGGCAGACCCACCGCATCGGCGAAACCGCGGAAATTGCCGCCGGCGCTGAGCGTGGCCGAGGTCAGTACCACGCCGCTGGCGTTGCCCCACAGTACGGTGCGCAGCAGGCCGCCGGCGGAAACCGCCGAGGCGTGGCAGACCAGTTGCTGGTCGCCGCCCAGCGTGACCCAGCGCGCCAGCGGCGGGGCGTTGTCGGGATCGTCGCTGGCCCAGGCGCGCCAGCAGGCGGCTTGTTTGCCAATGCGTTCCAGGGCCATGCCCAGCTCGCGCGACAAGGCTTCCTGGGTCGGGCCGCCGTCGGTCATCTCGACGATCGCGCGGCGCACGGCGGTCAGCCAGCGCTGCACTTCGCCGGTGAGCAGGCTGAGCATGCGTGCGTGTTCTACCCATGCCTCCGGAAGCTGGCCGAGCGAGCCGCGATACATCGGCTCGTTTTCGCCCGGATCGGGCAGCCAGCCGAGGCGGATGGTTTTTTCCAGCTCTTCCAGCGCGTCGCTGAGCTCTTGCAGCTTGGCGTCGCCGACATCCAGCGTGAGCTTGCCCAGCACTTCCTTGTCGGTCAGCGAATACGCCGCATGCACCTGCCGGCCGAGCCGGCTCAGCTGGCGCACGGTGGCGTTCATGTAGACCTCGGAGGCGCCGCGATCGATCGCCTTGCCGGGCACGTGATGGCCTTCGTCGAAGATGTACAGCGTCTCGTCCGGACGCGGCAGGATCACGCCGCCCCAGCCTTCGTCCTCACCGGGCATGGTGAGGTCGGCCAGCACCAGATCCTGGTTGGCCACGATGATTTCGGCATCTTCCACCGCACGGCGTGCACTGAAGAACGGGCAGGTCATGAAGAAGCCGCACTTGCGGTTGGTGCAGCCACCGGCGCTGGTGGTGAGCATGGGGCGAAGCAGGTCGCTGACCGGTTCCGGCGCGCTATCCATGTCGCCGTTCCATTCGCCGCTGTCGAAGCTGGCGCCGAGCTGGGCCAACGCCTGCTTGTCGCGCGGTTGCGGCGGCTTGGCCCACAGCGCCAGGTCGGCGTCGAAGCCGGCCAGTCCCATCTGGCCCGAGTCGTTCATGCTGTTGCGGGCCATGGCCAGGTTGCGCGGGCACAGATAGCGGCCGCGCCCCTTGGCCAGCGCCACTTTCGCCTCGATACCGTTGAGCTTGAGGTAGAGCGGAATGTCGCGCTGGACCAGCTGTTCCTGCAGCGCCACGGTGGCGGTGGCGATCAGCAGCTTTTTCTTCTGGAAGCGCGCGACTTCCACGCCGGCGATCAGGTAAGCCATCGACTTGCCGGTGCCGGTGGGCGCCTCGATCGCCGCCGCGCCGCCACTGCGGCTGAGCGCCTTGGCCACCTCGGCAATCATCTTGCCTTGCGAACCGCGTGCGCGAAAACCCGGCAAACCGTCTTTCAGGCGGGCATAGGCGGCGCGGATGGCGTCCTTGGTGGTGTCGGTAAGCATCCGGCCATTGTCCCACGGCCGGAGCGGTGGATGGCTCAGCCTGCGGCGGCGATCTGCCGCAAGGCCTGCTCGAACGCCTCCGGTGGCTGTCCGCCGGAAATCAGGTGCTGGCCGTTGACGATGGTGGCCGGCACCGAGTGAATGCCGCGCGAGGTGAAGAATTCCTCCTGCGTGCGCACTTCGTCGGCGAATTCGCTGCCGGCAAGAATCTGTCGTGCCCGGTCGGCATTCAGCCCGGCGTCGGAGGCGATCCGCACCAGCGTGTCGTGCGCGCTGACGTCTTCGCCCTCGGTGAAATACGCGCGCAGCAGCGCCTGCTTCAGTGCGAGCTGATGGCCTTCCAGCTCGGCCCAATGCAGCAGCCGGTGTGCATCGAAGGTGTTGTAGACGCGGCTGCGCCGGTCCATGTTGAAGGTGAAACCGACAGCGGCCCCGCGCGCGCGAATCGCCTCGCGGTTGGCATCGATCTGCTCAGCGGAACTGCCGTACTTGCGCACCAGGTGCTCGGTAGCGTCCTCGCCTTCGGCCGGCATCTGCGGATTCAGTTCAAACGGCTGGAAGTGGATGTCCGCCGTGACCTCGCCGTCGAGATGCTTCAATGCCTGCTGCAGCGAAGCGAGTCCCACCGCACACCACGGGCAGGAGACGTCGGAGACGAAGTCGATGCGGATGGGGGTGGATTCGCGTGGGGTAGTCATGGGCGCGTACGTTAGGTTGCGGCAATTGCCGTGGACCCCATCTCACATGCGGGCATGCAGAGGAGTAATCAATCGCGCTTGCTTGAGGCAGAGTCGCTATGGACTCGTACTGGTTGATCCCGTTGGCGTTCAAGCATCGTCGTGACTGTTGTCGGTCCGGGACAGCCGTGCCAGTTTGTCGTGTGCGCTCATGGCAAGCAGCGACGGCAGGCGTTCAAGCATGGGATGGCCGACACCTTCGCTGCGCATGAAGCGCGACAGGTCGCTGGCGTGGTCGGGCAACGCGGTGGCCATGGCGGTGATGCGTGTCAGTGCGGCATCGACATCGACATGGGCGCTGCGCAGCAGCTTTTCCCAATGATGCCGGTGGATGTCGCGCAAGCGGTAGGTGTTGCCGATCTTCATCGCCAGGATCAGCTTGTCCTGGCGCAGTGATGGATAGGGTAGCGCGCTGCCCAGGTCGTACAGCGGCGCAAGGCGGATGCGACCGCCGCCGCCGAACAGCAGCGCGTAGTTTTTCGCGTGGGCGTCGGTGCCGGCAATCAGCCAGTTGAATGCCAGCGCATCGATGAAGGTGTCGACGTCGCGCGCCGGGGCGCTGGAATGAGTGCGCAGTGCATCGACGATGGCCTCGGGGCTTGGGCCACCTTCATTCTGGTATTTGCGCGTGGGCGAGATGGCCAGGGCCTGGCAGAAATCCTCTTGATGAACGCGCAGCAGTTGGCCGTCGTGCTCGATGCGATCGAAGCGGGTGACGACGATGGCGGCCTCACCGTTGAACCGCCGTACTTCGGAATACGCGGCCGGCAGCCCGAGGCGACGGGCCAGGGTCAGGCAGAAGTGTTCGTTTTCGGCGTGGCCGTCAAACGCATCGCTGGGCGGTTTCAGAATATGCGTGGTCGGCGTGCGCCCGGCGGGGACGCCCCATCGGCCATCGCGCAGCAACAGGGCGGTTTTGGGTTGCGCTCCGGCGAGGCTGAACTGGCCGTGGTCGCCGGCGCGGCGGGTAGCGGAAGGATCGTTTCGCAAGGCACGCAGTCGCTCGCCAATATCCGCTTCGCTCAGCCAGACAATGTCTTCTTCAGCGGTCACTTGTACTGCATCGAGCCGTTCCGGCGGCACGAACTGGACGGCGCCCGCGCAATCTTCTCCGATATGGCTGAGCAAGCTGAAGGCGTTGCGGGCGGAGACGTGAAAACGGTTGGCCCAGCGCGTCAGGGTCTGCTCGTTATCCGGCAGCAATCCCCACATGAAAGCGTCGATGGCGGCGTGCGGATGCTCGGCACGCACCAATGGCATGGACAGCGACAACGGGATCGCATTGTGCTGCTGTCGCCAGGCGTTGGCGTAGACGAAACGCGAACGGCCGCTGCGATCACGGATGACCTCACCGATCATCGTGCCGTTCATCAGGACGACGAGACTTTGCGCGCTCATTGTGGTTTGCGTGCAGCATCGACGATGGCATCGATATCGATCCCCGGAGTGTCGGCTACGCCCGTGGCATAGCGAGGTGTGCCGACTTCCAGCGGGATATCCAGCACGTTGAGCGCACGCAATACCAGGCCGATCTCGGCGCGTGGCTTGCCATGCTCCACCTCGACCAGCCATTGCCGACTGACGCCGACGCGCCGGGCCAGCTCGGCCTGATCGAGGCCGGCTTTTTGGCGCCGCTCGCGTAGCAAGGCGCCAATATCCTGCGGAGTCCTGATCAGCATCATAACCTCGATGTCGCCATACGGCGACATGATGAATTGTCCACGTACGGCGACATTATAGGCATGTCGTCGTACGTAGACAATCTCTCGCAAGTCCAGGCTTTGCCTGGGTTATCAGCTTTCCGCCATGCTCAACGCCAGTGCCTCGGCCACCTTGATGCCGTCCACAGCGGCGGAAAGGATGCCTCCCGCATAGCCGGCGCCTTCGCCGGCGGGATACAGGCCGCGGGTGTTGAGGCTTTGCAGGCTGTCGTTGTCGCGCTTGATGCGTACCGGTGATGACGTGCGGGTTTCAACGCCAGTGAGGATGGCGTCGGACATGGCGTAGCCGCGAATCTGTCGCTCGAATGCGGGCAGCGCCTCGCGGATGGCGGCGATGGCGTAGTCGGGCAGCGCGCTGTCGAGGCTGCCCAGGGTCACGCCGGGTTGGTAGGACGGTTGCACGTCGCCGAATTCACGCGAGGGGCGGCCGGCGAGGAAATCGCCGACGAGTTGTGCGGGGGCGCTGTAGCTTTCGCCGCCGAGGACGTAGGCGTGGCTTTCCAGGGCGCGTTGCAACGCGATGCCGGCGAGCGGACTGGGCTGGCCGTTTTCGAGCCGGCCGTCGAACGGCACAAAATCGGATGGCTCGATGCCGACCACCACCGCCGCGTTCGCGTTGCGTTCGTTGCGCGAGTACTGGCTCATGCCGTTGGTGACCACGCGACCGGGCTCGCTGGTGGCCGCCACCACGGTGCCGCCGGGGCACATGCAGAAACTGTAGACCGAGCGGCCGTTGCCGGCGTGACTGCTCTTGCAGTGATGCACCAGTTTGTAATCGGCCGCGCCAAGGATCGGGTGGCCGGCTTGCGGACCGAAACGCGCACGGTCGATCACCGATTGCGGATGCTCGATGCGAAAGCCGATCGAGAACGGCTTGGCCTCCAGGTAGACGCCACGCGCGTGCAGCATCTCGAAGGTGTCGCGCGCGCTGTGGCCAAGCGCCAGCACCACGTGATCGGCGCGGAGCTGCTCGCCGCTGGCCAGCGTCACGCCGCGCACGTGGCGTTCGCCGGCGGTGTCGGTATCGATCAGCAGGTCGTCGACGCGCTGGCTGAAACGGATTTCGCCGCCCAGCGATTCGATCGTGGCGCGCATGTTCTCCACCATCGTCACCAGCCGGAAGGTACCGATATGCGGCTTGCTGACGTAGAGGATTTCCTCCGGCGCGCCGGCCTTCACGAATTCGGTAAGCACCTTGCGGCCGTGGTGCAGCGGATCGCGGATCTGGCTGTGCAGCTTGCCGTCGGAGAAGGTGCCGGCGCCGCCCTCGCCGAACTGCACGTTCGACTCCGGATGCAGGTTGCGCTTGCGCCACAGGTCCCAGGTGTCCTTGGTGCGCTCGCGCACTTCCTTGCCGCGGTCGAGGATGATCGGGCGAAAGCCCATCTGCGCCAGGATCAGCGCGGCGAACAGGCCGCACGGGCCGAAACCGATCACCACCGGACGGTGAGTGATCTTCGCCGGGGCCTGGGCCACGAAGTGGTAAGTGGTATCCGGCGTGGGCTGCACGTGCGGGTCGCCGGCGTGGCGTGCGAGCAGGGCAGCCTCGTCGATCACGTCCACATCCAGCGTGTAGATCAGCGCGATCGCGCCACGCTTGCGCGCGTCGTAGCCGCGGCGGGACACGGTGTAATCGCGCCATGCGTCGCGCGGCACGCCCAGCTTCGCGCAGATGGCCGCTGCCAGCGCCTCGTCGGCGTGGTCGAGCGGGAGCTTGATGTCGGTCAGTCGCAGCATGCGTGGAAGGCGTGGAGAGGTGGAAAGCGATTTTCGCATGCCGGGCAGGGAAGGCGGCGCGAATGGCTGCCTTCCCGCCCTCTCGTTCACCCTGAGCGCAGGCCCGAAGGGCTGGCGTCGAAGGACACCAGGCGTTTCGACTCTGCTCGCCAACGCGAGCGACGCTCAGCGCGAACAGGTGAAGGTGGTGCTACGGCGGGCTTACGGACTGCCGATGAAGTCGCTCTTGCCGATCTCCACGCCCATGCCGCGGAACAGGTTGTAGGCGGTGGTGCAGTGGAAGAACAGGTTGGGGAGGGTGAAGCCGAGCAGGTAATCCTGGCCGCTGAGAGTCACCTCGCCGTTGCGCGTCTTCATGTGGACTTCGCGGGCTTCGCTGCCGTCGATCTGCTCGGGCTTGAAGCTCTTGACGTACTCGATGGCGGCGTCGATGCGTGCATACACCTGCGCCAGCGTGGTCTCGTTGTCCTCGAAGCTCTTCGGCTCCGCGCCGGCCAGTCGGGCGGCACCGCGCGCGGCCATGTCGCAGGCGATCTGCACCTGCTTCACCAGCGGTAGCATGTCGGGAATCAGCCGCGTCTGCAGCAGCACTTCGTCGGTCACATTTTTCGATTTCGCATGCGCCTCGCCCTTCTGGAACACGTGGCGCAGGTTGCCCAGCGCGCGCACGAAGACGGGGACGGATGCCTGATACATGGAAAGGCTCATGGGGATGACTCCGGTGGTTCGTTGGGAAGCATGTCGGCGACGGGAGCGGCCAGGGGCGACGTCTCGCCGGGGAAGGCGATGGGTGCTTCGTCGTTCGGGGCCGACACGGTGGTTTGCGAGGGACGGGTGGCGCGCACGGCCACCAGGGTGGCGGCGGCCAGCAACAGCGCAGCCAGCACGAACGCGGCGCCGGGCAGATGGTGTACCGGCGCGTGGTTGCTGATGAATAGCGCGAAAAGATTGGCGAACAAGGCCGGGCCGAAGATGCCGGCGAGACTGGCCAGGCTGCTCAGCGCACCTTGCAGGCGACCCTGTTCGTGGGCGTCGACTTGATGCGTCACCAGCGCTTGCGCCGGCGGGCCGGCCAGCCCGCCGAGCGACAGCAGCGGGATGCCGAGCAGGAACAGCCAGGCGGTCGGCGCCAGGCCGAACAGCACGTAGCCGCCAATGCACAGCACCAGTCCCAGCAGGATCATCCGTCGCTCGCCCAGTGACGGCATCAACCGGCGCACCAGCACGGCCTGCACCAGCCCGCTGCACAGGCCGACCAGGCCCAGCGTGTAACCCACCACCTGCGGTCCCCAACCGAAGCGGTAGTCGGTGTACAGCACGTAGGTGGAGTTCAGCGAGAACTGCGCCAGGTTGATCAGGAAGAACACCGCCGCCAGCCCGAACACCTGCGGATAGCGGCGCAACAGCATGACGGCGCCCAGCGGGTTGGCGTGGCGCCATTCGAAGCGCTTGCTGCGGCGCTCCGGCGGCAGCGACTCGGGCAGCACGAACCAGCCATAGCAGAAATTCACCAGCGACAATCCGGCCGCCACCCAGAACGGCAGGCGGATCGACAGATGGCCGAGAAAGCCACCCAGCGCCGGGCCCACGATGAAACCGATGCCGAACGCCGCACCCAGCGTGCCAAACGCTGCCGCGCGCTTTTCCTTCGGCACAATGTCGGCGATATAGGCGTTCGCGGTGGTGAAGCTGGCAGCGCACATGCCCGATATCGCACGGCCCACGAACAGCAGCCACAACACCGGCGCCAACGCCATCACGATGAAATCCATGCCCAGTCCGAAGCTGGAAATCAGGATCACCGTGCGGCGACCGTAACGGTCCGACAACGCGCCCTGTACCGGCGAGAACACGAATTGCATCAGCATGAACAGTGCGCCGAACGCGCCCACCCACACCGCGGCCTGCGCAATGCTGCCGCCGATCAGTTCGACAATCAGGTGCGGCAACACCGGGATGATGATGCCGAACGCCAGCATGTCCACCGTCACCGTGACAAAGATGAAGGCGAGCGCGGCGTGGCGCGAGGGTGACGGCTTGGATGCGTCCATGGAAGCGAGGGCAGGTGGGGTGGGCACGATAGCGCATCTGCCGAGGGCCGGCGCGGGAAACAAGTCACCCGGCTCGCGTCCGTGGCGTTCGGCTTCGGCGGGGTTCAGCGCGGCGGTGCGGCCAGTTCGCGTGCGTCGAGATAGCCGTCGTGATTCCGGTCCAGGCGATGGAATTGCCGACGCAGGTTGGCCTGCCAGGATGTCAGCGTCACCGGGCGGCCGTGTCCACCGGGAAGCTCGCTGGCTTCCAGGATGCCGTCGCCGTTGCTGTCCATCCGATGGAAACCCTGGCTCATGTAGGCGACGTATTCGGCCATGCTGATCCGGCCATCGCCATTGCTGTCCATCTGGCGCAGATAGTCGGATGGCGTTCGCGGGTAACCCTGGGCGGCCAGCGTGGCGCAGGCGAGCATCAGCGGCAGGGCGAATCCGGAGCGGCGCAAGGGCATGAACGATGGCATGGGCCGTAGTGTGCGGCATGTCGATGAGGCGCGGCGAGACCGACCGCACGCCCGGTGCCACGCGGCCCGGATCGGTGGCGAAAAAGCGATGGCTTTTGCCGGTGAACAGGTTTAGCGTAACCGGCCCGGATGTCCATTTTCGAGGTCGCCATGATCTACGAAAGCATTCTCGACACCATCGGTGGTACGCCGGTTGTCCGGCTGCACCGGCTGGCACCCGCGCACGTCACGCTGTACGCCAAGGTGGAGGCGTTCAACCCCGGTGGTTCGGTGAAGGATCGCCTCGCCATCGCGGTGATCCTGGACGCCGAGCGCAAAGGCCTGCTCAAGCCCGGCGATACCGTGATCGAAGCCACCTCGGGCAATACCGGCGTGGCGTTGGCCATGGTTTGCGCGGCACGCGGTTACGGGTTCGTTGCCGTCATGGCCGAGACCTTCTCGGTGGAGCGCCGCAAGCTGATGCGCGCCTACGGCGCGAAGGTGATCCTCACGGCGGCGGCCGAACGCGGCACCGGCATGGTGCGCATCGCCGAAGAACTGGCGCAGAAGCATGGCTGGTTCCTGCCGCGCCAGTTCGACAATCCGGCCAACCCGGCTTACCACCGCAGCACGACGGCCGCAGAAATCCTCAGTGATTTTGCCGGTCGCCGGCTGGACGCCTTCGTCTCCGGCTGGGGTACCGGCGGCACGCTGACCGGCGTGGGCGAGATGCTCAAGCTGGCGCGGCCGGAGGTGAAGATCGTGGTCGCCGAACCCGCGGTGGCGTCGATGCTGGCGGGCAAGGAGTGGCAGCCGCACAAGATCCAGGGCTGGACGCCGGACTTCGTGCCCGGCGTGCTCAATCGCAAGGTGTTCGACGTGGACTTGCCGGTGGACGACATCGCCGCGCGTGATACCGCACGCCGGCTGGCCACGGAGGAAGGCATCTTCGTCGGAGTGTCCGCCGGCGCCACGGTGGCGGCGGCACTGGATTACGCGAAGACGGCGGAGCCGGGCAGCGTGATCCTGGCGATGTTGCCGGACACGGGCGAACGCTACCTGTCCACCTTCCTGCTCGAAGGCGTGGTTGAAGGCTCCGACGACGAGTGGCTGGCCGGCCTGGGTTGAACCACGCCAGCCGGTAACGCGCCGGCCTCAGCGCGAACGCACGCTGCCGTGCAGGCCGATGAATTCGAGGAACTCGGCGCGGGTACGGGCGTCGTCGCGGAACGAGCCCAGCATCTGGCTGGTCACCATCGACACGCCACGCTTGTGCACGCCACGGGTGGTCATGCATTCGTGGCTGGCGTCGATCACCACCGCCACGCCGGCCGGCTGCAGGTTTTCCTGGATGCAGTGGGCGATTTCCGCGGTGAGCTTTTCCTGCACCTGGAAACGCCGGGCGAAACCGTCCACCACGCGCGCCAGCTTGCTGATGCCGACCACGCGGTTGGTCGGCAGGTAACCGACGTGGGCGCGGCCGATGATCGGCGCCATGTGATGCTCGCAATGGCTTTCGAACTCGATGTCGCGCAACACCACCATCTCGTCGTAGCCCTCGACTTCCTTGAAGGTGCGAAGCAGGTAGTCGCCCGGGTCCTCGGCATAGCCGGCGAACCAGTCGCGATACGCCTTGACCACGCGCTTGGGCGTATCGAGCAGGCCTTCGCGCGAAGGATCCTCGCCGGCCCAGCGCAGCAGCGTGCGCACGGCATCCTCGGCTTGTTCGCGGGTGACGTCGGTGGGGTGGTTCGGCTCGCTCATGCGGGTTCCTGGGGGACGGCGCGGGTCTGCCAGTGTAGCGCCCGCCGAATCCGGCGGCGACGGGTGCGGTTCAAGCCGGCCGCGGCGCGATGGAGCAAAACACGGTGACCCGGTGCGGTTGCGGCGGTTCGAGCGGCACCAGCCATGCTTCGCCCGCGACGATCGCCGTACACGGGCCCAGCGTGGCCACGCGGATGCGACGGGCGGACGCCTCGCGCTGCAGCCGATCCAGCACGCTGCGCAAAACCGTGCCGGTGAACGGCGTGTAGAGGTAGAACACGGTGCCGGTGGAGAGATCGGCGGCGCGGGCATCCTGTTCGACGAAGGTGACGCCCGTGAGCGCCAGTGCTTCGGCGCAACGGCGGGCACAGGCGATATAAGCCGCGTTGCGCTCGATGCCGATGCAGCGCGCGCCCGTGCAGATCGTCGCCAGCAGCGGCACGTGGCCGAGGCCGGAGCCGAGGTCGACCAGCACGTCCGTTGCGTCGAGGCGAGTGCGCTCGATCATGTCGAGGATGTGGCGGGCCGGCGTGGGCTGGTAGAACACCATCTCGGCCGGCAACGCATCGTCGTCACCAGCGGGTTCGTCGAACGGCAGCACACCGGCGAGCACGCTGTCGAGGGCGTCGTAGGCCTGGCCATCCGGCGATGTGTCAGCCGGTGCGGCGAGTGCCTGCAGCCAGTGGCGCATGACGGCTTTGCCTTCGCCGTCACGAATGGCTGCACGGATGGCGAGGTAAGCCGTGTGGTTGACGGTTTCCAGCTGCCGCATCAACGCGCTGGCGTGCCGGCGGACCGCATCGGCCACGTCGTCGAAGAGCAGGGCATCCAGCCGGTCCATCGCCTCGATGCGTTCGCGCAGTCGCTCCGGGCGCTGCAGCGAGTCATCGCGTTCGATTTCCGCGATGCGCGCCTGCAGGACCGCCGTGGCATCGGGTGGCATGGGCGTCAGGCCTCGCTGTCTTCCTCGTCATCCGTGCCGGGGGATGGCAGCACGGCGCCGATCAGGTCGTCGGCCTCGTCCTCGGTCAACGATTCCACGCTGCGCAACCGGCGCTCGATCGCGCGGGTGCGCACGCCGGTGGCGTCGATGTGCTTGCCGGCCTCGTCGAGCTTCTTCTTGACCTTGTCCAGCACGTCGCCGAACTTGCCGAACTCGGTTTTCACCGCGCCGAGCACGCTCCATACCTCGCTGCTGCGCTTGGCGATGGCCAGCGTGCGGAAGCCCATCTGCAGGCTGTTGAGCAGGGCGCTCAGCGTGGTCGGGCCGGCGATGGTGATGCGGTGGTCGCGTTGCAGGTTTTCGAACAGGCCCGGTCGACGGATCACTTCGGCGTAAAGCCCCTCGGTGGGCAGGAACAGCACCGCGAAGTCGGTGGTGTGCGGCGGTGCCACGTACTTGCCGGCGATGCGCTTGGCCTCCTCGCGCACGCGCAGTTCCAGCGCGCGCCCGGCGAGCGCTGCGGCATCGGCATCGGCGGCATCCTGTGCGTCGAGCAGGCGCTGGTAATCCTCGACCGGGAACTTCGCGTCGATCGGCAGGTACAGCCGTCCGCCGTCCTGCTGGCCAGGCATGCAGATGGCGAATTCCACCCGCTCGCTGCTGCCCGGCACGGTGGCCACGTTGGATTCGTACTGGTCGGGAGTGAGCATTTGCTCCAGCAGGGCGCCCAGCTGCACTTCACCGTAGATGCCGCGGCTCTTCACGTTGGTCAGCACGCGCTTCAGGTCGCCGACGCCGGTGGCGAGGTTGCGCATCTCGCCCAGCCCTTGCTGCACGGCTTCGAGGTGGCGGGTGACGATCTGGAACGATTGCCCGAGCCGGGTTTCCAGCGTGCTCTGCAGCTTTTCGTCGACGGTGGCGCGCATCTGTTCCAGCTTGGCGGCGTTGTCCTGCTGGATCGCGCCGAGCTTGGCCTCCAGCGTGGCGCGCACTTCGCCCATGCGCTTCTCGTTGTCGGCGGTGAGGGCGCCCAGCCGCTGCTGCTGCTGTTCGCCGAAGCGGTTCAGCGCCAGCGTGAGTTCCTCGCGGCTCTTGCGTGCGTCATCGGCCAGGCGTTGTGCCAGCGTCTGCAGCCCGGCGCTGGTGCTGTCGGTGAGCGCGGCGAGCCGTTGGCCGAAGCCGTCGATGCGTTCGGCCTGCTGGCGCGACATGCCGGTCAGCTGCTCGCCGACGTGGTTGCGAAAGCGATCGAAGCCCTGCTGCAGCTCCTCGCGACCGGCGCGCTGTTCCTCGCGCAGCGTGCGCTGCAGGCGTTCGTTGTCGTCCTTCAGGGCATCGAGCCGGGCGCCCAGCTCGTGGCTGCCGGACTTGCGCAGCAGGATGAATACCTGCAATGCCAGCACGACGAGCACGGCCAGCAGGAGAATGTCGGTGATAGGCATGGATCGTTTCCGCGGATTCAAGGGTACAAGTTTACGCGCTGGCGTCTCAGTTTCCGGGACGGCGCGTCAACGCTGGACGTCGGGCCGATCGTGGCGATATGGTTGCCCGTATCGCGGCGCCACATGCCGTGACAGGCCGCATGGCGGCCGGCGTCGCTCGGACGGTTCCGGGCGCCTACGACCATCGAGATCATCATGACCGAGCCCGGTTCTCCGCGCCGTTTCGCGCGCATCGAACGTCTTCCGCCCTACGTTTTCAACATCACCGCCGAGCTGAAGATGGCGGCGCGTCGGCGCGGCGAGGACATCGTCGACTTCAGCATGGGCAACCCCGATGGCGCCACGCCGCCGCATATCGTGGAGAAGCTGTGCATGGTGGCGCAGCGGCCGGACACGCACGGCTATTCGACATCGAAGGGCATTCCGCGCTTGCGCCGCGCGATCGCGCATTGGTATGCCGATCGCTATGGCGTCGAGCTCGATCCCGAAAGCGAGGCCATCGTCACCATCGGCTCGAAAGAGGGCCTGGCGCACCTGATGCTGGCCACGCTGGATCGCGGCGACACCGTGCTCGTGCCCAATCCCAGTTACCCGATCCACATCTACGGCGCGGTGATCGCGGGCGCGCAAATCCGTTCGGTGCCGATGGCGCCGGGCATCGATTTCTTCGCCGAGCTCGAGCGCGGTATCCGCGAGAGCATTCCGAAGCCGAAGATGATGATTCTCGGCTTCCCGTCGAACCCCACCGCGCAGTGCGTGGAGCTGGACTTCTTCGAGCGGGTGATTGCGCTGGCCAGACAGTACGACGTGCTGGTGGTGCACGACCTGGCCTACGCCGACATCACTTACGACGGCTGGAAGGCGCCATCGATCATGCAGGTGTCCGGCGCGAAGGACATCGCGGTGGAATTCTTCACCCTGTCCAAGAGCTACAACATGGCCGGCTGGCGCATCGGTTTCATGGTCGGCAATGCCGAGCTGGTTGCAGCGCTGGCACGGATCAAGAGCTATCACGATTACGGCACCTTCACCCCGCTGCAAGTGGCTGCGATAGCTGCACTGGAAGGCGACCAGCAGTGCGTGCGCGACATTGCTCATCAATATCAGTTGCGCCGCGACGTACTCGTCAAGGGGCTGCATGAAGCCGGCTGGATGGTAGAGAACCCGCGTGCGTCGATGTACGTCTGGGCGAAAATTCCCGAGCCGTACCTGTCGCTCGGTTCGCTGGAGTTCGCCAAGAAGCTGCTGGCCGAGGCCAAGGTGTCCGTGTCGCCCGGCGTGGGTTTCGGTGATTACGGTGACGACCACGTGCGCTTCGCCCTGATCGAGAACCAGGATCGCATCCGCCAGGCGGTGCGCGGCATCAAGGCAATGTTCCGGAAGGATGGCCTGCTCCCCGCTGCGGCGAAGGCAGCAGGCGAGACGACGAAGGATGCGGGCGCCGGCACCGGCTGAGTTCATGCGGTCCGCCTGCCTGAGTCATCGTGGTCATTCCACGGGCAGGATTTTTCGGGAGGGGACGGTTGGAGATCCGGATCGACAAGCTGGAGAGCCCCGCGGTTCTTGCACTGCTTCGCGAGCATCTCGACTCGCTGGCGCCGACCGCGCCGGCAGAGAGTCGCCACGCACTGGATCTGGAGGGATTGCGTCGTGCCGACGTCACCTTTTGGTGTGTCTGGGATGGCGAGGCGCTGGCCGGGTTCGGGGCGCTGAAGCAGCTGACCGGATCGCATGCCGAGATCAAGTCCATGCGCACCGCCGCTTCGCATGTGCGGCGTGGCGTCGCTTCCATGCTGTTGCGGCACCTGGTGCAAGAGGCCATCACCCGCGGTTATTCGAGGCTGAGTCTGGAAACGGGCTCGATGGCATTCTTCGAGCCTGCACGGCGCTTGTATGCATCGTTCGGGTTCGAACCGTGTGCGCCTTTTGGAAGTTACAAACGCGATCCGAACAGTGTTTACATGACCCGGAAACTCGACGGACGGGCACCCGCTGGATGAGCCGGGCGCACAAGCGCGAACCGGTGCCCTCCGCGCGCTTCCGACTCCGTGCCGGATGGCAACCGGAGATGGGCGGCGGTGATTTCACGCTGTCGTATCCAGTGGCAGGTAAAGATGGTGCAATCCGTCCAACGTGGAGCCTGTCGTGGAATGCAGTCATGACTATCTGATCGTCGGGGGCGGCATGGCCGCAGATGCCGCCGCCAAATCCATTCGCGAGATCGATGCCGCTGCCGATGTCGGCATCGTGGGCGACGAGGCAGCGCCGCCCTATCAGCGGCCACCGTTGTCCAAGGCGTTGTGGAAGGGCGACAAGTCGCCGGGCGATATCGACCTGGATACGGCCGCCAGCGGAGCGGTGGTGCACGGTGGTCGGCGCATCGTGGCACTGGATCGTGCCGCGCACCTCGCGCGCGACGACCATGGCAACAGCTATCGCTATTGTCGATTGCTGCTGGCTACCGGCGCCACGCCGCGGCGACTGCCTTTCGATGCCGGCGAACGGATGATCCATTTCCGCACGCTGGACGACTATCGCGCATTGCGCCGCTTCGCGGTCAAGGGCGCGCACGTGGCGGTGGTCGGCGGCGGCTTCATCGGCAGCGAACTGGCCGCCTCGCTGGCGGGCGCGGGCTGCAAGGTGACAATGCTGTTCCCCGGGCCGTCGATCGGTGCGGGTCGCTATCCCGATGCGCTGTGTCATTTCCTCGACGACTACTACCGCGAACATGGCGTGACCGTGTCTGCCGGCGTGAACGTGGTAGATGGCAAGGCAGTTGGTGAGGGCGTGGAACTGGCGCTGTCCGATGGCGAGACCTTGCGCGTGGATGCAGTGGCGGTGGGCATTGGCGTGACGCCGAACGCCGAGTTGGCGGAACAGGCCGGGCTGAAAGTCGATAACGGCGTTGTCGTCGATGACCGTCTGCGCAGCAGCGACGCCGACATCTGGGCCGCCGGCGATATCGCCAATTTCCGCAACCCGGCGCTGGATCGACGCCTGCGCGTGGAACACGAGGACGCCGCCGTCGGCATGGGCAAGCACGCCGGCCGCGTGATGGCCGGCATCGACGAGCCATACGACACGCTGCCGTTCTTCTACTCCGACCTGTTCGACCTGGGCTATGAAGCCGTCGGCCTGCTCGACAGCCACCTCGACGTGGTCGAGGACTGGCGCGAACCGTGCCGCGAAGGCGTGGTGTATTACCTCGACGGTGGCCGCGTGCGCGGCGTGCTGCTGTGGAATACCTGGGACCAGGTGGACGCGGCGCGCGAGTTGATTGCGCAAGCGGGGCCGTTCGACGCGTCGTCGTTGCGCGGGCGCTTGCCGCACAGCACCTGAAATGCGTGGCGTGTCAAAGGCGACTCCCCTCCCCTGATTGTCAGGTGCGAGGTGCTCGAAGCATGGTCAAGGCCGTCTGCATGGTCCGATCCCGCGCCAGTAGGTCCGTGGTCGAGTGCGTCCCGCCCGAAACCACGACAAGCTTCAGGTTGCCGGGCATGCCCGCCGCTCGTAAATCCGAGAGCGGAGTCTCTCTATCCGCCGTACCCTGAAATACGACGGCTGGTACATCCCGCATGCTCGACAGCGCTTCAGCAAGCGAATAGTCATGCGCGAGGAGCCTTGGAACAGGCAGCAATGCCAGTGGTGCCAGATACCAGCGGGCGTTTAGGCGAAGGCGAATCGCTGAAGAGAACGAGCGTGCTGCGCTGTCGAGAATGAGTCCCGCGGGATGAGTTTTTGCGGCAGCGTAGGCTGCGACCATGGAGCCCAGGGAGCGACCGTACAGCACTATTCGGTGGCCCGGACATGTAGCTTGGGCAGCCTCGGCTGTCTGCGTGGCGAGCACCATGATTTCGTGCAGATGATGAGGTGTGCCAGGGGCGCCATTTTGCCCCGGGTAGGCGACGGCCAGAACGGCAATGCCATGAGCGACGAATGCAGGGAACAGGTTCCTTATGTACGCAGAGATGTTGCCATGTTGGCCGGGAAAGAAGACGACGCAGCCCACCTTCGGTGTTCCGTAGCGCCGAACCAGAATGGCATTGCCGTCATCACCGCCGATGCGCAAGAACAGCGGTGCCGTTGTTTGTGCGGAGAGGGCAACGTGTGGCAATACCAGCGATTCAACCCCGAATCGAAAAAAGCATGCTCCTGCAACGAAGTAGAAGAGCACGAATGCTGCAATCGTGAGCAGGGGCGTGCGGATCTTCATGAGGTGGCGGGCACCTGGCACCTGGATAAAACTGCCGGGATATCTGTAGGAGCGCACCCTGTGCGCGATGCTTTTTATCGACACTTGAAGCAAGAGCATCGCGCACAAGGTGCGCTCCTACAACAGCCACGTGGGATCAATCCACCCGGCAGAACACCGCCTTCAGGTAACGGCTTTCCGGTACGTCGGTGCGCACCGGGTGGTCGGCGCCGGCGCCGCGTACTTCCAGTACCTGGATCTCGCGGCCGGCGTTCAGGGCCACCCGGCGCAGCATCTCCAGGAAGTCCGCTTCGCTGACCAGTCCGGTACACGAGCAGGTGAGCAGCAGGCCGCCGGGCGGGATCACGTCCAGCGCCAGCCGGTTCATCGCGAAGTATTTCTTCAGCGCGTCGAACACCTTGTTGCGGTCGCGGGTGAGCTTGGCCGGGTCGAGAATCACCGCGTCGTATTGCTCGCCACGCGCCACGGCGGCGCGCAGCCAGTCGAAGATATCGGCCTGCTGGAAATCCACCGTGACGCCATTGGCGGTGGCGTTGGCACGGGCGATATCGAGGATGCCCGCGTCCATGTCCACGCCGACCGCTTCGCGCGCGCCCGCGGCCATGGCGTGCACGGCGAAGCCGCCGGCGTTGCAGCACAGATCCAGTACACGGCGGCCCTTGGCCAGTTCGGCGAAGCGACGGCGGTTGTCGCGCTGGTCGGCGAAGAAACCGGTCTTGTGGCCGCAGCCGGGCGCCGCGTGGAAGCGTAGGCCGTGCTCGTGCACCTCTACTGCGTCGGGCACGTCGGCCGCGCGGCAGTCGAACGATTCCTGCTTCTGCACGTGGCTTTCGGCAAACCAGTACAAACGTGCGCCGGGGAAGTGTTGCAGCAGCGCGGCGTGGATGGTGTCGCGGAACTTCCACATGCCGGCGGCGAAGTATTCGATCACCAGGATGTCGGCGTAGCGGTCCACGATCAGCCCGGAAAGGCCGTCGCCCTCGCTGTGCACCACACGCCAGGCATCGCTGGCGTCATCCAGTCGCAGCAGTTCGTGGCGCAACTGCACGGCGCGGTGGATGCGCGCGGCGATCCACTCGGCATCGATCGCTTCGGCCGGGTTGCTGGTCAGCAGGCGCAGCGCGATGCGCGCATGGCCGTTCCAGAATGCCTGGCCGATGAAGCGATTCTTCGCATCGCGCACTTCCACCACGCTGCCCGGCGGGATGCGCGCTTCCGGCTTGTGGACCTGGGCGGACCAGATCCACGGATGGCCGGGCGTGCGGTCGGATTTGAGGCGGATCGGAGGATGGGCGACGGGCGTATTCATCCGCCCATGATAGCTGGCTTCGGCGTGGACTCTCGCTCAGCGCAGCCGCAACGCCAGCCAGGACAACAGCGCCAGCAGGTTGAGGCCCAGTCGCGAGGTTGCCGGACCGGCCAGCGCCAGCCCGAAGCCTTCGCTGCCCAGGCGCCAGGTGATGCCCGGGTGTACCGGCAGGTGCAGCGTGGCGAACACGTCGACGTAAGCACCGCAGTGCATGGCGTAGCTGAAGATCGGCGTGGCGATCAACGGTAGCTGCAGCAGTTGGGCCCAGCTCGACAGACGGATGCCGCGCTCGCTGCCTTCCAGCAGCAGCACGCCGGCGACCATCACGAAAGCGTAGGCAGCCAGCGCGATCAGTGCCGGCAGCGCGTTGTGCAGCGAGCCGGGCGGCAGCAGCCGGCGCAGCATGGTGGCAAAGCCGTACAGGCCACCGGCCACTTCGAGGATGCCGATCAGGCGGAACAAAACGGTACGCACGCGGCAAGCCTCGTTCGAAAGGGACGCAAGCATAGAGCCACCACCGCAGCGTGGGCCAGCCACGCCGCTGGCCCGTGTTCAGGCCAGCAGGATGCCGCGCGGCTCCTCCAGGATGACGTGCGGCACGAAGCGCGCGCTGTCGCGAGTGACCAGGGTGGCGTCCTCGCGCAGGCCGATGCCGCAGGCACGGTCGCCCACCACCCAACTGCCGACCAGCGGGTAGTGGCCGTTGAATGCGGTGAGCGGGTGGCAGGCCTGGCGGATGCACGGGCCGCGATAAGGGCCTTCGGTGGCCAGCTCGCGACCGTCGGCCAGGTGCATGGCGATGTTGGCGCCCTCACGCGAATGCAGCGGCTTGCGCACCCAGCCACGCGGCAGCTCGCCGCCGGCATCGAAGGCAGCCGGCAGCAGGTTGGGATGGCCGGGGTAGGCGTCCCACAGCAGCGGGAGAATGCCCTTGTTGCTGAGCAGCGCCTTCCACGGCGGCTCGATCAATTGCAGCCCGGATGCGGGCAGGTAGCGGCCAAACGCGTCCTGGAACAGGTCTTCCAGCGGATAGAGCTTGAACAGGCAACCGATGACGCGGTCGTCAAGATCGGTGAAGCGGCCGTCGACGGTGCGGCCGATATCCTCGATGGCGATGAACTCGCCATCGATGCCGGCTTGCAGCGCGCAGTCACGCAGATAGGCGACGGTGCCGCGGTCTTCCTCCGAATCGCGTACGGCCGCGAAGCGGAACGGACGCCGGATGGTGCGCGCGATGCTGCCGAAGGCTTCCACCAGCGCTTCCTGGATCGAGTTGAACTGGTCGGTGTCGGGTGGCAACCGGTCGCCGGCAAGCAGGTCCTCCAGCCATTGCCACTGGAAGAAGGCGGCCTCGAACAGCGCGGTGGGCGTGTCGTAGTTCAGCTCGTAGAGCTTGGCGGGGCCGGTGCCGTCGTAGGCGAAATCCATGCGTCCGTACAGGTGCGGCGAGCGCGTCTCCCAGCTCCGGGCAATCCAGTCCCGGTAATGTTCGGGAATGCCGAGTCGGGCCAGTGCGGCCTCGTCGCGCACGATGCGCTCGACCATGTCCAGCGCCATCGCGTGCAGCTCTTCGGTGGGTGCCTCGATGTCGTCTTCGATCTCGCGCAGGTTGAAGGCGTAGTACGCCGTTTCATCCCAATACGGCGCATCGTCGATGGTGTGGAAGCCGAAGCCGCAGGCGGCGGCCTTGGCGCGCCAGTCCGGGCGCTCGGCGCTGACGATGCGGCGCATCAGCCGCCGAAACCATGGAAGCCGTGGAAGCCGTGCGATCCGCCGGAGCGGCCGAAGCCGCCGCGGCTGACCGTGATCGCGCGGTCCGGCGTGGCGGAGACCCGCGTCATCGACCGGCCGGTGCCGCTGCGGTATACGCCGCCGTAGCTGCCGCCGGCGTAACCGCTGCCGCCATAACTTCCACCAGCGGGATTGTCCGGGCGCTTGTCATCGGCCGGGCGCCGCCAGCTGTTCCAGCGGTCGCGGAAAGCCGGTGCACTGTTGAAGCCGTTGGCGGCGCGGCCGTGGTGCATCATTTGCGACAGGAAGAAGCCGGTCATCAGCGGACCATAGAAACTGTGCTGGCCGCTGCCGCGCTGGATGCACTGATCGAGTCCGAAGTCGGCTTCGCATGTTGCGGCCGTGGCGTAGTGTGGTGCTTCGGCTTCGGCCTCCTGGTGCGCTTTCAGGTAGGCATCGCTGCAGGTGGCGACATCGTGGGTGGCGGCGGTACAGGCCTCCACCGAGGTGTACAGGCCGCTGCGCGTGGCGTCGGGTTCGTTGTTGCAGGCACTCAGCAGCAGGGGTGTGGCGCCCATCGCGAGCAGGACGGCGGTGCGGGATCGCTTCATGGTTTCGTTCCGTGAAATCAGTCGGCGAAGTGTCTCAGTTCGCGCGGCGCCGGGAAAGGTGGCGCGAAGCCTATTCGAGCTCGTCGGCCAGCTCGTGCAGGTCGGCGATGTGCTGCTCCCACCAGCGGGGTTCGGCGGCAAACGGGAACGCGGCGGGAAAGGCGGGGTCGTGCCAGCGCTGGGCGATCCAGCCGGCATGGTGCACCTGGCGCATCGCGCGCAGCACGGGCACCAGCGCCAGTTCGGCCGGGTCGAAATCGCGCATGGACGTATAGCCATCCAGCAGCGACTGCATGGCGTGCTCGTCGTGGGCGAGCATCCACAGGTCCTGCACGGCCGGGCCGCCGCGGGCGTCGTCGAGATCCACGAAATGCGGGCCGGCGTCGGTCCACAGCAGATTGCCGGGGTGGCAATCGCCGTGCAGGCGCAGCGAACGCACGGGGCCGACAGCGTCCTGGCGTGCGGCTGCCGCCGCATCCAGCCGTTGCGCGGCGTTGCGATAGTTTGCGTGCAGCGACTCGGGCAGCAGCGACGAGGCCAGCACGGCTTGTACCGGTTGTTCGATCAGGGTGGCGTGATCGATCCGGCCACGGTGCGCGAAGGGTTCGCGCGCGCCGACAGCATGCATGCGCGCGATCAGTCGCCCCAACCATTCCAGTTGCTCGGTCGATTCCAGCGTGGGCGCGCGTCCGCCGCGGCGTGGCGTCAGTGCGTAGCGGAAGCCGCCGTGATGCAACAGTGTGCGGCCACTGAAGACCAGTGGTGCCACCACCGGCAGCTCGGCATCGGCCAGTTCCTGCGCGAAGGCGTGTTCCTCAAGGATCGCCGCATCGGTCCAGCGGCCCGGGCGGTAGAACTTGGCGATGACTGGCGCTTCGTCCTCGATGCCCACCTGCCACACACGGTTCTCGTAGCTGTTCAACGCCAGCAGGCGGCCGTCCGGCCACAGCCCGCAGGCGCTTACGGCGTCGAGCACGAGGTCCGGGGTGAGGTTGGCGTAGGGGGCATCAATCATGCGAAGCCCCATGCCCCGAAGGTGCGCGCGTATCCGGGGCGCGCAAGTGTGCGAACCCGCACGGCACGCTCGCCTCCTCTCCCCTCCGGGGAGAGGATTGAGGCGAGGGGCGGGTGCTCGCGACAGCGCGCATCGAAAGCCGCTTCGAAGCGGCCATGACGCAAGAGTGTCCCCTCACCCCAGCCCTCTCCCCGGCGGGGAGAGGGAGTAAAAAGCATGCGAACCCGCACGGCACGTTCGCCTCCTCTCCCCTTTGGGGAGAGGATTGAGGTGAGGGGCGGGTGCTCGCGACAGCACGCATCGAAAGCCGCTTCGAAGCGGCCATGACGCAAGAGTGTCCCCTCACCCCAGCTCTCCCCCCGGCGGGGAGAGGGCGTAAAAGGCATGCAAACTTGCCCGATGCGTTCACTCTCTCCCCAAAAGGGAGAGGGGGAAACGTGAGGCTTCTCCCTCCGTGTGGGAGAAAGCTGCGATCTCACTTGCCCACCACCGCAACGGGCACCACCGCCATGGTCAGTCGCGACATGCACACCAGCTGGCCGGCTTCGTTCTCGATGCGGATTTCCCAGACCTGGGTGGAGCGCCCCAGATGCAATGCCTTGGCGGTGCCGGTGACGATGCCTTCGCGTACGCCGCGCACGTGGTTGGCGTTGATGTCCAGGCCCACCGCGCGTTCGCGTGCAGGATCCAGCGTAAGCATGGCGGCGACGCTGCCCAGCGTTTCGGCCAGCGCCACCGAGGCACCGCCGTGCAGCAGGCCGTAGGGCTGGTGCGTGCGATGGTCCACCGGCATCGTGCCTTGCAGCCAGTCGTCGCCCGCGGCAGTGACGCGGATGTCGAGCGATTCCAGCATCGTGTTGGCGCGCCAGCTGTTGATGTGCTCGAGGTCGATGTCCTGCTTCCAGATGCTCATGGCCGGATACTCTTTGGATGGTTCATGCGAAAGGTCGCATTGTCGACGGAGTGCCATCGCGGCGACAATGCATGCGTGTTCACCGTAACCCTGAAAAGTTCCGGCCGCCATTTCGACGTGGCCGCTGGCGAGACCGTGCTGGAGGCCGCGCAGCGAGCCGGCATCGCGTTGCCGTATTCGTGCCGTGCCGGGGTCTGTGGCAGTTGCAAGGCCACCTTGCTGGCTGGCCGCTGCGTCTACCCGCGCAATCCGCCCACCGCGCTGGATGCGCACGAGCGTGCCCATCACGCGGTGCTGCTGTGCCAGGCGGTGCCGGCCAGCGACCTGCTGCTGGAAGCGCGTGAAGTAACCTCGGTGGAGGACATCGCGCGCCGGCAGTTGCGCGTGCGCGTAGCCGACAAATGGACGCTGGCGCCCGACGTGACCGGTCTGCGCCTGTTGCCGGATGAAGGCGTGCCGCGCCTGCGCTGGCTGCCCGGGCAGTATCTCGACGTGCTGCTGGAAGAGGGCCGGCGCCGGCCGTTCTCCATTGCCAACGGGCCGCAGGCCGACGGCGCGATCGAATTGCATGTGCGCCATGTCGCCGGCGGCGGCTTCACTTCGTGGGTGGCGGACCGGTTGCAGGTGGGCGACACGCTGCGCATCGAGGGCCCGTTGGGCACGCTGGTGGCGCGCGAGGATTCGGAGCGGCCGATGGTGTTCATGGCCGGTGGCACCGGTTTCGCACCGGTGAAGGCAATCGTCGAACATTTCATCGAGCTGGGTACGCGTCGCGAGATGGATGTGTACTGGGGCGCGCGCAACGCGGCCGATCTGTACCTGCGCGAAGAAGTGGAGGGCTGGGCAGCCAGGCTGCCGAACCTGCGCTTCCACCCGGTGTTGTCCGAGCCGGACCAGGCGCAATGCCCGGGCTTGCGCGAGGGACTGGTGCACGAGGCGGTGCTGGCCGATCACCCGGATCTGTCCGGTCACGACGTCTACATGAGCGGACCGCCGGCGATGGTCGACGCTGCCCGCCATCGCTTCACCGATGCGGGTCTGCCGGATGACCGGCTGTATTACGACTCGTTCGACTATGCGCCCGACGTGCTGGCGCAGATCATGGCTGGCCGGGCCGGGCTGCACCCGTAGGCGCGACTTCAGCCGCGATGCCTTGCGGGCGTGCGGGCGTCATGCAAGAAGCATCGCCCGCACGCGGATTCCTACTTGGCGCCCTTGGCCACCGGCAATTGCGCCGCGTGCCAGCCCAGCACGCCGCCGCCCAGCACGTAGACCTTGCCGAAGCCGGCCTTGACCAGGCGCGGCGCGGCCTTCGCCGAGTTGCCACGACCGTCCTTGTCCATCACCACCACCGGCAAGTCCTTCGCCTTGGCCAGGTCCTTGTTCTCGGGATCGAACTGGCTCATCGCCACGTGCTTCGCGCCGGGGATATGCATCTTCTCGAAATCGGCGCGGGCCGACAGGTCGATCATCAGCGGGCTTTCGCGGTTGATCAGCATGGTCAGCGCGGCCGGAGTGAGTTCCTTGTACTTGCGGAACAGCACGGCCACGTAGGTGACGATCACCGCCAGCAGCAGGATCACGAACAGCGCCGACAGCGCGAGGTGATGGTTCACGAACTGGGGCAGTTTGTGCAGAAAATCGTTCATCGCGCGTCCACTTCGCGCAGCACGGCCGCGCGGATCCGGGTAAACCGTCGATTATACGGCATGCGTACGGCCTCCGGCCCGATCTGACCAGCCCGGTCGAGCGCGCGCCTACTGGGTGATGTCCGGCAGGCCGCTTTCCAGCCACCAGCGCTTGGCCACGGGGTCGTAGCACCAGGTCTGGTGGTCGATCACGCTGCGCTCGGACTGGGTGTTGCGGTTGATCAGGCTGATCTTGACCACCTGGGTCACCTGGTTCTTGCCGTCGGGAACCGCGCCGTTGCCATCGTCGTAATCGCTGACCCGCACCTGCTGGAAACGGGCCTGGTCCAGCGAAGTCAGCGGGTGCTTTTTGCGCACCTTGGGATCGACGAACTGCCACGCGCTGGGAAAACCGTCCCAGCGCACGGCGTTGGCGTAAGCCAGCAGGGTCTCGGTCAGCGCGTTACTGCGCTGGTCGGCGGCACAGCCGCCCAGCAGGAGTGCACTCAGTGCAACAAGGCAGGTGATGGTGCGGCGCATGGACGATCTCCCCCGGATGGAAGCGATCATTTTGCCGCATTCGCGCTGGCGGCGTCCGTGCGCGGGTGCGCGCGACGCTTGGCCACGAAACGGGCGGACAGCGTCGCGGCTGGCTTGCCCTCATCACCCGGCACCGCGCAGGTTACCTCGATGCGGGCCTTGCCACGAGCGGCGAGGGTGCCGAAGAACGTGGCCCAGTCGGCTTCAGGGGCCAATTGTGCCGCGCTGAGGAAGTCGTCCCATACCGGGCTGAGATAGCGCACGGTGGATTCGCCCACGAACACGTCGCAATCCTCGTTGCGTGCGCGCAGCGCCAGTTCCACCAGGCCCCAGCCGGTCAGCGTCATCACGCTGACCAGGCTGCCGCCAAAGGCGCAGCCCTTGTCGTTGACGTTGGGTGCCAGTGGCGCGGCCAGGGTCAGTTGTTCGCCATCGTAGTGGTGCAGTTGCAGCGCCATGTCGCGCGCCAGCGGAATGCCTTCATGGATGAAATCGACCAGTGCCTGCGCGGCCTCGTGCCGGTCGGTCGGAGAGGGTGCGGTGGAAACCATCGGTAGCTCGTGTTGCGGGGGTGGGGACCCGAAGTGTAGACGCTACACTGCATCGGACTCCCTGATGGAAGGTCCCGGCGTGGCAACACAACCCGCATCGCAGGCCAGGGCGCTGAACGGGCGCACGCTGGTGATCACCCGTCCGGTGGGTACGGCCGGGGCCATGGCGCGACAAATCCGTGCGCGCGGTGGCGTGCCGGTACTGCTGCCGAGTTTGTCGCTGCGCGCGGCGGATGATGCGGTCGCCACCCGCGCCGCCCTGCGCGAGGCGCTGGATGCCGAGCTGCTGCTGTTCACCAGCCCCGCTGCGGTGCGCTTTGCCGCCGCGCTGCTGCCGCTGGAAACCCGGGCCAGCGTGCTGGCCGTGGGGCAAGGATCGGCGCGCGCCCTGCATCGACATGGGCTGACGGCGCAGGCGCCCGAACAGCGGCAGGACAGCGAAGGCCTGCTGGCGCTGCCGGTGCTGCAATCGCTGCAAGGGCGGCGCGTGGCGCTGGTCGGCGCCCCCGGTGGTCGCGGCCTGTTGCGCGATCAGCTGCGCGCACGCGGTGCCCATCTGCATGAGGTGCAGGTGTACCAGCGCGTGCCACCCCGGCTGGGGCCGCGGCACCTGGAGCTCGTGCGGCATCTGCCCGCCGATGCACGGGTCCTCCTGTCCAGCGCCGAAGCCTTGCAGAACCTGCAGGCGGCGTTGGCGCCTGCCCTCTGGCGGCGTTTGTGTATGGCTTTGGCGGTGGTCAGCAGCGAGCGGCTCGCGTCGATTGCCGATGCCGCGGGATTCAGCCGGGTGCAGAAGGCGGCCTCGGCGCGCGGCGTCGATCTGCTCGCCGCTGCGGCCATGTGAGTGCTCTTCACCCGACGACAACGAAGCCGCGTGCGCGGGCTGGTAGCATGCGCGCATGAGCCAGGACGATCTCACCCGTGACCCCGCCGCGCCTACGGGCGCGCCTTCCGATTCCCGCCGCGCGAAAGTCGCCGCCGCACCGCCGCGCCGTTCCGGCGGTGGCACGCTGACGCTGGCCTTGTTGCTGGCCTTGCTGGCGATCGCCGGCACCGGCTATGTCGGTTGGCAGCAATGGCGACAGATGCAGCATCGCGGCGCCAGCGAACGTGCCGCGACCGACATGCAGCAACGCGTCAGCGTGCTCGAGCACACGCTGGCCGGCGTCAGCAGCAACGGCAGCTCGTTGCAGCAGCGCCTGAACGACGCCGAGCAGGTCAACAACGCCCTGCGCGAGCAGTTGCTGGGGCAGAACGATCGCCTGCGCGCGCTGGAAAGCGCGGTCGGCAAGCTGTCGGAGAAAACCCTCTCCGGTCACGACGCGATGTTGCTGGACAACACCGAATCGCTGCTGCGCATGGGCCAGCAGCGCTACGAGCTGTTCCACGACGCACGTGGCGCGGCGGCGGCTTATGCGCTGGCCGAACAGACGCTGGCGGCGGTGGACGACCAGGCCTTCGCCGGCCTGCGTCAAAGCATCGAGGCCGAGCGCAACGCGTTGCTGCAGAGCGCACCGGCCAGTCGCGATGCCATGCTTGCCAGCGTGGCGCAGTTGCGCGCCGATGCGGTGAAGCTGCCGCTCAAGCCGCTGGATAGCGACGCCACGCCGGACCAGGGCGCGTGGGCGCGCGTGAGCCGGGCCTTGTCCAGCGTCATCAGCATCCACCGCGACAACGGTGCGCCGCTGGCGGTGGCCGATGCCGGACTGGTGCGTGAATTGCTCGGGCTCGACCTGGCCCAGGCGCAGGCCGCCCTGCTGGCGCGCGATGCCGCTGCCGCCGATGCCGCGCTCAAGCGCGCCGATGCCAGCCTTGTCGCCAGCTTCGATGCCCAGGCCGACGAGGTGAAGCAGGCGCACGCGCAAATTGCCACGTTGCTCCAGCAGATCAAGCCTGCCGCGCCAGTGCAGTTGGGTGCTGCGTTGAGTGAATTGCGCAACCTGCGTTCGGTGCATGCATTGGCTGGCAGCAACACGTCGCCGTCAACCGCGGCGCCGGCGCCCGCTTCGTCCAGCCACGGGGCCCAGCCATGAGGTTGTGGCGCTGGATCCTGTTGCTGGTGATCGTCGCCGCGCTGGCCGCGTTCGGCTGGCATTGGGTGGCGGCCGATCCGGGTTACGTGCTGGTGCGCATCCGCGGTTGGCAGGTGGAAACCTCGCTGCTGGCCGCGGTGGTGATCGTGCTGGTGGCGTGGGCCGTGCTGGTCGGCCTGTGGCGCCTGGTGCGCTGGCCGTTCGGCGCGTTGTCGCGGCGCCATCGCCGGCTCAGCCACCAGCGGCTGGGCGAAGGCCTGGTCGCGCTGACCGAAGGACGCCACGGCGATGCCGAGCGCGACCTTAACCGCGCCTCGCGGCTGCCGGCATTGCGTGGCCCGTCGCTGCTGGCTTCGGCGGAAGCCTCTTCGCGTCGCGGCGAGCATGCCCGTGCGCTGGAAACCCTCGACCAGGCGGCCCAGGTCGCACCGCAAGCCGCGCGCGTGTTGCGTGCGCGCGTGTTGCGCCGTGACGGCAAGCCGGCCGAAGCCGTGGCCCTGCTGGCACCGGACGCTGACGCCAACAAACTCACCCCCGGTGGCTGGCGCGAACTCGCGCTCGCCGCACTGGCCTGTGGCGACACCTGGCGTGCCCGCGAAGCACTGGAACCGTTGCAGAAAAGCGGCGCGCTCGGCACGCGTGGCCAGTCCGCGCTGGAGGCACAGGTGCTGGTTGCCAGCATCGACGCCGCGCCCGATGGCGCCGCGGTCAACACACTGTGGTCGCAGCTGCCCAAGGCCCAGCGCCGCGTGCCGCTGGTGATCGATGCCTATGCCCGTCGCGCCGCGGGCTTCGGCCTGGTGCTGCCGGCGATGGACGAAGTGGAATCCGCGCTGCGCCGCGAGTGGTCGCCGACCCTGGTCGAAACCTGGGGCGCATTGCCCGGTGGCGACCTGGAATCGCGCCTGCGCCGCGCCGAAGGCTGGCTCGACGCCCACCCCAACGACCCCAGCCTGCTGCTGGCGCTGGGCCGCATGTGCGTGCGCCTCAAGCTGTGGGGCAAGGCGCGGCAATACCTGGAACGCTCGATCGCGCTGGCGCCCAGTGCCGGTGCGTGGGAAGCGCTCGGCGATGCCTGCGCCGACCAGGGTGATGCGACCCAGGCGCAGCGCTGCTATCGCAACGCGCTGGCTGCCGTGCGCGGCGAAATCGCGCAGCGTCCATCGGCTGCGCCGGCGGGAACCGTCGATACCAGCGCCATCGCCGTCGAAGAACGTGACGCACACGGCATGCCACGACTGGGGAAATAAGATTTTTTAGGTACGTTATAAGTGGCGGCTAGGGCACCCGGATGTCGCCGTGGTTTCCTTTTCGGGTGAGGCTGTAGATCCATGGCCATGACTGCGATGTCATGCCGCAGCCTGGTTGGGGAATTCAGATCTACATAGCCGCTGATAGCTCGTTTTGTTCTGGATCGAATAAAGGAGAGCACCGCATGTCGCAGGTTCAGCATCACAGCATCACCCCCAATGCTTGGCCGGCTATCGCCACTGCCGCATTGCGGGTCGCCTTCGGTGTCATCTGGGCGGTAGGCGCCGCGCTGACATGGTCGCCTGATTTCGCGGTTCACTACGTCGGCTACCTGCACAATGCGGCGCAGGGACAGCCCGGTTGGCTGGCAGGCTGGTTCCAGCTATGGATCGGTCTGGTAACACCGCACGCGGTGTTGTTCACCTGGCTCACGCGGATCGTCGAAAGCGTAATTGCATTGGCTCTGCTCACCGGCTTTGCGCGCAAGACCCTGTACGTGGTCGGTGTGCTTTTCAGCCTGCTGGTGTGGAGTACCGCCGAAGGTTTTGGTGGTCCCTACACAGTAGGCGCCACCAACATGGGAACCGCGATCAGTTACGTGCTGATCTTCGTGGCCCTGATCGGTATCGACAGTCGCGGTGGTCACAACCCTTACAGCGTGGACTACTTCATCGAGAAGCGCTGGCCGGGCTGGTGCCGGTTTGCAGAATGGGGTCGTCACAAGGTGATCGAGCGCGAACCCGAGCGCCTGCCGTGGGGCGTGCAGATTCCCGCCATGCTGGCTGTGCTGGTGTTGGTGATTTTCCTGATCGGCGGCCTGCACAGCACCTTGCACGTCAAGGCCGCTTCGCCGGTATCGGCGGCGGCTGCCGTATCGCCGCTATCGCTGGCTTCCAGCACGCCGGATGCAAAGCCGCGCGATGCGCGCCTGCCGCCACTGATTGGCACCGGCGACAGCGTCGACGTGCATCTTGAGGCGTCGGACCACACGGTATCCATCGCCAATGGCGTCAATTACCAGGCGTGGACATTTGGCGGCACGGTGCCTGGTCCGATCATCCACGTACGGCAGGGCCAGACGGTCAACGTGACTTTCACCAATCACGGCACGATGCAGCACTCCATCGATTTCCATGCCGCGATCACCCCGCCCAGCCTGCATTACATCGAGGTCCAGCCCGGCAAGTCGATCAAGTTTTCCTTCGTGGCGAACGTGCCCGGTGCTTTCCTCTATCACTGCGGCACGCCGCCGGTGTTGCTGCACATCGCCAACGGCATGTACGGCGTGATTGTGGTGGATCCGGCCACGCCGTTGCCGCCGGCTGCCGACAGTTACGTGCTGGTGCAAAGCGAGTGGTATACCCAGCAGGTGTCAGGTCACCTGATGGGGCCCAACTTCGAACGTATGTCCGAAGAGCGGCCGGATGAAGTGGTGTTCAATGGCTCGGCCTTCCAGTACCGCGACCATCCGCTGATCGCCGAGGCAGGCAAGCGCGTTCGCCTCTACGTGGTCGACGCCGGCCCGGATCTGTGGAGCTCGTTTCATGTCATCGGCGCCATCTTTGACAAGGTCTATACCGATGCGGATACCGCGCACGCGCAAAGCGGCGTGTCCACCTACTCGGTGGGTCCGGGTGCCGGTGCGATCTTCGACCTGGTGATCCCGGAGCCGGGCAAGTATCCCTTCGTCGATCACGATATGGCGCACGCGTCGCTCGGTGCGATCGGCGTGCTCGAAGTCCGTGGCACCGATGGCGCGCCGCCACCGGAACCGGAAGCAGTTGCGCCGGAACCAACACCCGCCGCGCCGGCGAAAGACATGGCTGCGGAATCAGTCGCGCTGGGTCCGTACCACTTCGATGCGACCAAGGGCGCGGCCCTGTACGGCGCCAACTGTGCCGCATGCCATCAGCCCACCGGGCAGGGCCTACCCGGTGCATTCCCGCCACTCAAGGGCAATGCCGCCGTGCTGGATGCCAACCCCGCGAAACACATCGAAGTGGTACTGAACGGCCTGCATGGCGAAAACATCGGCGGCGTGACCTACGCTACCCCGATGCCACCGTTCAAGGATTCATTGAACGACGCCCAGATCGCCGACATCATCAATCACGAACGCACCTCCTGGGGAAACCAGGGCAAGCAGATCACCGCCGATGAAGTGAAGGCTCTGCGGGCGAAATGAGACAGTGGTAGGCCAGCGGTGTTGTCGCTGCTGGCCTGCTTGCGTGGGTCGGGATATAAAGCCCGGTCCACTCCTTGGGTGTGAGACGCAACCAGCGTGATATCGGTCGCCTTTGTGTGACATGCCGATCGCGATCAGTGAGCGCGATGAGCACATGGCGCCGCGATCGTATGGGCAGGTGCAATCAGCGGCGCGCGTAGCTCGTTCGCTGGTTTGAGGCGTCCGGTGGACCGCCATGCAAGATCGTGTAGGGTGCCGGCCCGCAGAGCACCCGGAACTTTTGCACCGTAACAAGCGCGCCATCGTAAACCATATCGTACCCGTACTGGTATGTTGCCGCGCTGACAATCTGACCGTTATTCAAGCGGACCCAAGCTTCTACGCCGCCGATGCCGCAGCCCCCACTCATCGGCGTAAAGTGATAGGACACAACAACTGCTGGCCGCGGCGATGACGGCGGCGATGTGGGCTGTTTGACTGTGCGGACTATGAGGGCGGCGGCGGCTGCCAAGGTAACAGCCCACATCATTATTGATTTCCACGACCATGAACCTATGAAGATCCTGAAGTCGTCGAACCATTCGTGAACGTGTCCTGCCATTGGCTTTCCTTGTGCAGCGCGGCTTTCAAAATCCGACTATTGAATATGCGAACCTGTAGGGCCGGTTAACATATCTCGCGGTGCGTGCCCCGAAGGTGATGCCAAAGCGTAATTCTTGACTTTGCCCGGTCCTGCCCGGCCCATCATACGTTGTGTAGTCACCATCCAAGATGGCATCGTCATCAGGCTTCCGCTCTGTTCAGTCAGAGCCAACAGAGCATGCCATGGCCGGGCACTACCTGCCCACTGGATAGGCGCGGCGACCGACACTTCTGGCCGATTGTTGACGTTGAATAGGCGCGGCCTACAACGATGTCAGGTTCGCATAGGCCGCCACCAGCCACTTGCTGCCGGCATCCTCGAAATTGATCTGCAAACGCGTGTGCGGGCCGCTGCCTTCGGCGGCGATCACGATGCCTTCGCCGAAGCTGGGGTGACTGACGCGCTGGCCGAGTTTCACCGGTGGTTCTTCCTGCCACGAGGTGGCAGCGCCGCCGGGGCGGCCGGCGTACATCGGGCGGGTGACGTGCACGCGCGGGCGTACTTCGTCGATCAGTTCGGGCGGAATCTCGCCGAGGAAGCGCGAGGGGCGCGCCAGCATTTCGGTGCCGTGCATGCGACGCGATTCGGCATGGGTGACGACGAGTCGCTCGCGGGCGCGGGTGATGCCGACGTAGGCAAGCCGGCGCTCTTCTTCCAGCCGACCTTCGTCATCGACCGAGCGCTGGCTGGGGAACAGGCCTTCTTCCATGCCGACCAGGAACACCAGCGGGAATTCCAGGCCCTTGGCCGAGTGCAGCGTCATCAGCTGCACGCAGTCGTCCCACGCTTCGCCCTGGCCTTCGCCGGCTTCCAGCGCGGCGTGCGAGAGGAAGGCGGAGAGCTCGCTGAGACCGGCGTCGATATCGTCTTGGGTGAGCTCGAAACGGCTGGCCACGTTGACCAGTTCGTCGAGATTTTCCACGCGGGCCTCGCCATTGCCGCGGCTGTCCTTTTCGTAGTGATCGCGCAGGCCGGTGTGGGTGATGGCGTGTTCGATCTGTTCGGCGAGGGGTAGCGTTGAAGCCCTCTCCCCTGCGGGGAGAGGGTTGGGTGAGGGGTTGTCCGGAGCGGAAGTTTCCGGCAAGCCCGGCCCCTCACCCCGACCCTCTCCCCGCGGGGGAGAGGGAGAAAAATCGTGGGCCATCTGGTCGATCAGGGCGAGGAAGGCTTTCACCGCATTCTTCGCGCGACCGGCCAGCTCGCTGCTGGCCAGTTCGCCGAGCGCGGCTTCCCACATCGAGGTGTTGTCGCTGCGCGCGCGACGGCGCAGCACGTCCAGCGTGCGGTCGCCGATGCCGCGCGGCGGGGTGTTCACCGCACGCTCGAAGGCGGCATCGTCGTGGCGGTTGGAGGTCAGCCGCAGATAGGCCAGTGCGTCCTTGATCTCGGCGCGCTCGAAGAAGCGCTGGCCGCCGTAGACGCGGTACTTGATGGCGTGCTGGGTGAGTTGTTCCTCGAAATTTCGCGATTGCGCGTTGGAGCGGTAGAGGATGGCGCAATCCTTCGCGTCGCCGTATTCGGCGACGTATTCGCGGATGCGCTCGATCACGAATCGTGCTTCGTCCTGTTCGTTGTAGGCGGCGTACAGCGCGATGCGCTCGCCGTCGTCGCCGGCGGTCCACAGTTCCTTGCCAAGGCGGCCGCCGTTGCGTGCAATCACGCTGTTGGCGGCTTTCAGGATGGTGGCGGTGGAGCGGTAGTTCTGTTCCAGTTTGATCGTGCGCGCACCGGGAAAATCGCGCAGGAACTGCTGCATGTTTTCCACCTTGGCGCCGCGCCAGCCGTAGATCGACTGGTCATCGTCGCCGACGGCGAAGACTTTGTTGGTGGCGCCGGCGAGCACGCGAATCCACGCGTACTGCAGCGCGTTGGTATCCTGGAATTCGTCGATCAGGAGATGACGCCAGCGCTGCTGGTAATGCTCCAGCACGGCCGGGTGTTTCAGCCACAGTTCGTGCGCGCGCAGCAGCAATTCGGCGAAGTCGACCAGACCGGCACGGCGGCAGGCGTCTTCGTAGGCCTGGTAGACCTGCACCAGGGTGCGGGTGACCGGATGATCGTGGTGTTCGATATCGCCCGGGCGCTTGCCTTCGTCCTTCCAGCCGTTGATGGTCCAGGTGGCCTGGCGCGGCGGGAAGCGGGCCTCGTCCAGCCCCAGTCCGGTGACCACGCGTTTCACCAGCCGCTGCTGGTCGTCGGCGTCGAGGATCTGGAAGCCTTCCGGCAGTCCGGCTTCCTGCCAGTGACGACGCAACAGGCGGTGCGCGATGCCGTGGAAGGTGCCCACGGTGATGCCCTGGGTCTGGCCGGGGATCAGCGATTCCAGCCGCGCGCGCATTTCGCCGGCAGCCTTGTTGGTGAAGGTGACGGCGAGGATCGCCCACGGTGGCGCGTGTTCCACCTGGGTGAGCCAGCCGATCCGGCGGGTGAGCACGCTGGTCTTGCCGGAACCGGCGCCAGCGAGGACGAGATAGTGGCCGGGCGGGGCGCAAACGGCTTCGCGCTGCGCGTCGTTGAGCGTGTCGATCAGGTGCGAGACATCCATTGCACCCATTGTAGCGGGGCGGATGCGAAAACCGCCGCGAAAGCGGCGGTTTTCGGGTCGATCCGGTCTGCGGATCAGTTCTTCCTGACAAAGCCCGCGATGGCCAGGCCGGCGCCCACCACGATGCCGGCAATGCCGACCCATTGCGGCACGAGCTTGTCGTGCGTGGCGGTGAGCTTGGCCGAGCCCACCTTTACCAGGGTGTCGGTCTGCTCGTAGCTGCCATGACCCAGTACCACCCATAGCCCGGCGACCAGCAAGATGATGCCCACGATGATCAGTCCAACGCGCATGGATTGCCTCCTCCTGTTGTATGTGCGCTCGAGTATGCCGGCTGTACATGTGTACGTGGAGTCAGCGTGGGGATATCCGATAAGTGACTGTGCTCGGCCGCGGATGGCGACGACGCTGAGGCGCGAGGAAGAGGAGCCTCTTCGACTTCAGCCCTGCGGGCCTACGCTCAGGGCACGGGGCGCGGGTGGGTTTCGATGCCAGTCGGGTGGCGGTGTGAGTGCATTGCGGGGTCGGGCGCATAAAAAGGCCCCGAGGACTTAGGGGGGGTCCTCGGGGCCGGGGAAACGAAGCCCAGGGGAGAGGTTCGTTTCCGGGTGGCAACTCAGGGAGGTGAGCGCCGTGGGTGCCGTTGCGTGCATCCGATGGATTGGAACGCGGTTTCGCGGAAAAGTTGCACGCCGGGCGCGAAAAATTTCGTGGCGATTCATGGTCACGAAAAGCTAACAAATCGGGCTGGAAGAGCACCCCTCCCCGGCCCTCCCCTGCAAGCAGGGGAGGGAGGCAAAGCAGGCTGGGTTCTGCGAGCTTTGCTCCTCCCCCTGCGAGCAGGGGGAGGCTGGGAGGGGGTAGCTCTTTGCGCGATCCGCCGTGCTCAGTGCGCCTCGTCCCAGTTCGCGCCCACGCCCACGCCGACCAGCAACGGTACGTCCAGCTTCGCCGCGCCGCACATCAGTTCGGTGACAGCGGCCTGCACGGTTTCCACCGCGTCGGCACGCACTTCGAAGACCAGTTCATCGTGCACTTGCATGAGCATGTGCGCGTCGTCGCGGTCGGCCAGCCAGGCGGCCACGGCAATCATCGCGCGCTTGATGATGTCGGCGGCGGTGCCTTGCATGGGGGCGTTCACGGCGGCGCGCTCGGCGCCCTGGCGCAGGCCCTGGTTGCGCGAGGTGAGGTTATCCAGATACAGCCGGCGACCGAACAGGGTTTCCACGTAGCCGTCGCGGTGCGCCTGCTCGCGGGTGGCTTCCATGAAGGCGTGCACGCCGGGGTAGCGGGCGAAGTAGCGTGCCATGTAGTCGCTGGCTTCGCCGCGGTCGACGCCGAGCTGGCGGGCCAGCCCGAACGCACTCATGCCGTACATCAGGCCGAAGTTGATCGCCTTGGCGGCGCGGCGCTGGTTGGCGCTGACCTCCTCGGGCTGCACGCCGAACACCTCGGCGGCGGTGGCGCGGTGCACGTCGCCGCCTTCGTGGAAGGCCTTGAGCAGGCCTTCGTCGCCGGACAGGTGCGCCATGATGCGCAGTTCGATCTGCGAGTAGTCGGCGGCCAGCACGCGCCAGCCCTCCGGCGCCACGAAAGCCTGGCGGATGCGGCGGCCTTCCTCGGTACGTATGGGGATGTTCTGCAGGTTGGGATCGGACGAGGAGATGCGTCCGGTGGCCACCGATCCCTGGTGGTAGCTGGTGTGCACGCGGCCGGTGCGCGGATTGACGATGCCGGCCAGCTTGTCGGTATAGGTAGAGCGCAGCTTGGCCAGGCCGCGGTAGTCGAGGATCAGCCGTGGCAGCGCGTGCGCGTCGGCGATCGCTTCCAGCGCTTCCTCGTTGGTGGATGGCTGGCCCTTGGGCGTCTTCACCTTGGCCGGCAGGCCCAGTTCGTCGAACAGGATTGCCTGCAACTGCTTGGGCGAATCCAGATTGAATTCGCGGCCGGCGACGTCGTAGGCCTGCTGCTGCAATTCCAGCATGCGCTTGCCCAGTTGCTGGCTCTGCTTGCGCAGTTCGTTGACGTCGATCAGCA
This sequence comes from Rhodanobacter glycinis, assembly GCF_900114325.1. Taxonomy (GTDB): domain Bacteria; phylum Pseudomonadota; class Gammaproteobacteria; order Xanthomonadales; family Rhodanobacteraceae; genus Rhodanobacter_A; species Rhodanobacter_A glycinis. The sequence goes on along the minus strand of NZ_FOSR01000002.1, from coordinate 82,876 downwards.
CGCCACGCTGTTCCATGCCGGCGAGCACCGGCACCAGCGGGATCTCGATGTCCTCGTACACACCACGCAGTGTCGGTTCGCTTTCCAGCTTCGGCCACAGCGCATGGTGCAGGCGCAGGGTGATGTCGGCGTCTTCGGCGGCGTAGCGGCAGGCGGTATTCAGGTCCACGTGCGAGAACGGAATCTGTTTGGCGCCCTTGCCAGCCACTTCTTCGTACTTGATGGTCTGGTAGCCGAGGTATTTCTGCGCCAGCGAATCCATGTCGTGGCGCGTGGCAGTGGCGTTCCACACGTAGGATTCCAGCATCGAATCGTGCCTGAGTCCCTGCACGGCAATGCCGTAGTTCGACAGGATGTTCATGTCGTACTTGGCGTGCTGGCCGAGCTTGGGACGGGCGGCATCCTCAAGGATCGGCTTCAGCGCAGCCAGCACTGCATCGCGACCCAGTTGCGCCGGCACGCCGGGATAGTCGTGCGCCAGCGGGATGTAGCAGGCCTTGCCCGGTTCCACCGCGAGACTGAGGCCGACGATATCGGCGAGCATCGGGTCGAGGCCGGTGGTCTCGGTGTCGAAGGCGATCAGCTCGGCGCCGCGCAGTTTTTCCAGCCACGCATCGAGTTGCGCCTGGGTGGTGACCAGCTCGTATTCGCCCGGGGCTGAGAGCTCGGAGCCCCTCTCCCCTCGGGAGAGGGGTTGGGGTGAGGGTTCGGCCGGGCCTTGCGCTTCGCACGGACCCTCTCCCCCGGCCCCTCTCCCGAGGGGAGAGGGGGGCAAGGGCGCCGATGTGCTGTCCAGCTCCTTCAGCGCCGCCTTGAAGTCGTAGCGCGTGTACAGCTCGCGCAGTGCCGCGGTGTCGGCTTCGCGCAGGGCCAGTTCGGTGGGGCCGGCGTCCAGTGGCACGTCGGTCTTGATCGTTACCAGCTCGCGCGACAGCGGCAGGTTCGGCAACGCCTCGCGCAGGTATTCGCCGATCTTGCCGCCGATCTTGTCGGCGTGCGCGATCACCCCGTCCAGCGAGTCGTATTCGGCCAGCCACTTGGCGGCGGTCTTGGGACCGCATTTGTGCACGCCGGGCACGTTGTCGATGCTGTCACCGGTAAGCGTGAGGAAGTCGATGATGCGGTTCGGTGGCACGCCGAACTTCGCTTCCACGCCGGCGTCGTCCATGGTGGTGCTGGTCATGGTGTTGACCAGGGTGATGCCCGGGCGTACCAGTTGGGCCATGTCCTTGTCGCCGGTGGAAATCTCCACCTCGATGCCTTGCGCATGCGCCTGCACGGCCAGCGTGCCGATCACGTCGTCGGCTTCCACGCCGGAGACGCGCAGGATCGGGAAGCCGAGTGCGCCGACGATGGCCAGCATCGGCTCGACCTGCGCGCGCAGGTCGTCGGGCATCGGAGGGCGGTTCGCCTTGTACTGGTCGTACATGTCGTTGCGGAAGGTGGGGCCGGAGGCGTCGCTGACGAAGGCGACGTAGTCGGGCCGGGCCTTCAGCGTGGCGCGCAACATGTTGACCACACCGAACAGCGCGCCGGTGGGCTCGCCTTGCGCGTTGGTGAGCGGAGGCAGCGCGTGGAAGGCGCGATAAAGGTATGAGGAACCGTCGATCAGGGTGAGCTTTGCCATGGGGGCGATTCTCGCACGCTTGCCGCCGGTTCACGGGGCGCCATCGCCGGCGCTGTTATGCTCCGTTTCCCCACCGAGAATGCCGCCATGAAATCCGTCACCTGCCTGTTCGCCCTTGCCGCCTTTGCCGCATTGCCGGCTTTCGCGCAGTCGACCGCTCCGGCCAAGCCGCATTTCACCCCCGCGCCGCCGCCGCCGGGGATGAACGATCCGGGTGTGCAGCCGGTCGCGCCGGTACCTGCGCACACCGCGCCGGCGCCGGCCGAGACTCCGGCCGAACCGACCCCGAGCACGTATCCGAGCAAGCCGATCCCGATGCCGCGGATGCCGGGTGACACGTCCACGCCTGCCGCCAGCCAGGCTCCGCCGGATGTCAGCGTGCACCAGCAGGGCGACAACACCGTCGAGGAATTCAAGCAGAACGGTCGCGTCTACATGGTCGTGGTGCGGCCCAAGCATGGTGTGCCACAGACCTACATGGTCGACCCGCAGGGCCGCTTCCACGCGCAGAACGGCGCGCCGCCGGTGCAGCCGGTGATGTACAAGATCCTGGAGTGGGGCAAGAGCAAGCCGGCCGAAGCTTCCTCGTCGGGCGGCAACTGAGACACCGGGTCAGGTGATGCCGGAGGGCGGGTCGCCGCTCGTTGGCTGTCCAGCGTCGGTTGCCGTTTCGCGCTGATCAGCGCCGGGCACGCCGCTCGCGCGCAGTGGCCACTTCACGCAGGCGATTCCAGACTAGTTCGGCCACCGGCGACAACGAGCGCTGGCGGCGGTGGATCAGGGTGATCGCGCGCTTCACCACCGGCGTCAGCGGCCGCGTCACCAACTGCGGGGATTCGGGCAGCGACAGACCGGGCGTGATGCTGCTGCCCAATCCTGCCTCGACCATGCGGAAGGCGGTGTGCGTGTGGTTGGTCTGCTGGGTCACCTCGACGCTGATGTGGCGGTCGTCGAGGATCTGATCGATCAACCGGCGGCTGCCCGAGGAGTAGTCGAGCAGCACCATCGGCTCGCCCTGCAATTTCTTCCACGGGATGCGTTCGAGCCGGGCCAGCGGATGGTCGCGGCGACAGACCAGCACGAACGGGTCATGCATGATCGTTTCGCGGGCGAACTCGCCGCTGTCGGGCGGATCGATCGCCACGCCGAAATCCACTTCGCCGCCGCGCACGCTGTCGAGCACCTGGGTCTGGGTCAGGTCGCGCAGGTGCAGGCTCAGTTCTGGATAGTCGCGCGCGCATTCGGCGATGCATTGCGGCAACAGTTCGGCCGACGGCGTGGGACCGGCGGCCACGCGCACCGTACCGCGGCGGCTTTCGCCCTCGGAATGGACGTAAGCGAGCACGCCTTCCAGTTCGTCCAGCACCCGTTCCACCGCGTGGTACAGGTAGCGTCCGGCTTCGGTCGGCACCACCTCGCGGGTGTTGCGATCGAACAGGCGCACGCCCAGTTCCGCTTCCAGTTCGGCGATGTGCCGGCTCACCGCCGGCTGGGTCAGATGCACCTGGTTGGCCGCGCGGCGAAAGTGCCGCTGACGCGACACCGCCAGGAAGGCGCGCAACTGGCGCAGGCTGATATTCATGCCATTAGTGTATCAGTGGATCAGATAAAACGATTTGATTTATCAATGGGCGGACGTTGCAATAGCCATCCATCCCGCCAGATCCCTTTCTCCATGTTGCGTCGCTTGCTGCCCGACCGTTTCACCTGCGCGCTGCTCGGCACCGTGCTGCTGGCCAGCGTGTTGCCGTGCCGTGGCGTGACGGCGCAGGCGTTCGGCGTGCTGACCGATGTCGCCATCGCGTTGCTGTTCTTCCTGCATGGCGCCAAGCTGTCACGCGCCTCGGTGCTGGCGGGCATCACCCACTGGCGGCTGCATCTCACCGTGCTGGCCAGCACGTTCGTGCTGTTCCCGCTGATGGGCCTGTTGCTGCGACCGCTGCTGTCGCCACTGGTGACGCCGGGTTTGTATCTGGGTGTGCTGTTTCTGTGCACGTTGCCGTCGACCGTGCAGTCGTCGATTGCCTTCACCTCGATGGCGCGTGGCAACGTGTCGGCGGCGGTGTGCGCGGCATCGGCGTCGAGCCTGCTCGGCATCTTCATCACCCCGCTGCTGGTGGGCGTGATGATGGAATCGCACGGTGGCGGCGAGTTGTCGTGGGATGCGGTGGGCGAGATCGTGCTGCAGCTGCTGGTGCCGTTCGTGGCCGGGCAGGTGGCGCAGCGCTGGATTGGTGGCTGGGTGCAGCGGCATCGCGCGCTGGTCGGCGTGGTGGATCAGGGCTCGATCCTGCTGGTGGTGTACACCGCGTTCAGTGCATCGGTGTTGCAGGGCTTGTGGAAGCACACGCCGCTGCCGGTACTCGGCGGCCTGCTGGTGATCTGCGGTGTGTTGCTGGCGCTGGCGTTGCTGCTGACCCGCTACGGTTCGCGTGCGCTCGGCTTCGGCAAGCAGGACGAGATCACCATCGTGTTCTGCGGCTCGAAGAAGAGCCTGGCCAGCGGCATCCCGATGGCCAAGGTGCTGTTCGCCGGGCATCCGCTGGGCATGATCGTGCTGCCGATCATGCTGTTTCACCAGATCCAGTTGATGGTTTGCGCGGTGCTGGCGCGGCAGTATGCGCGACGCGACGACACTGCTGCTGCGGAGAGTGTGTCGCTTGATGCGTCACTGGATGACGCGCAGGCGGATTGAGTCGACATGGCAGGACGCGCCTTGTGCGCGATGGCTTCCTCGGCAAAGACCGAAAAGCATCGCGCACAGGGTGCGCTCCTACCAAGAGCAATGGCGGAGCGCCTGATTTACTTCCGCCACTTTCAATGGCGGAGCGCCTGATTTATTTCCGTCGCTTTCAGTGACGGAGTGCTTGATTTACTTCCGCCACTTTCAGTGCCGGAAGTGCCGCATCCCGGTGAATACCATGGCCATGCCGTGTTCGTCGGCGGCGGCGATGGTTTCGGCGTCGCGCATGGAGCCGCCGGGCTGGATCACGGCGCTGATGCCGGCTTCGGCAGCGGCGTCGATGCCGTCGCGGAACGGGAAGAAAGCGTCCGAGGCCATCACCGAGCCGCGCACTTCGAGTTTCTCGTCGGCGGCCTTGATGCCGGCGATCTTCGCACTGTAGACGCGGCTCATCTGGCCGGCGCCGATGCCGATGGTCTGACGGTTCTTCGCATAGACGATGGCGTTGGACTTGACGTACTTGGCCACCTTCCAGGCGAAGATCAGGTCATCGATCTGCGAGGGCGTGGGGGCGAGCTTGGTCACCACCTTGAGATCAGCCGCCGTGACCATGCCGGTGTCGGCGCTCTGCAACAGCAGGCCCGAACCCACGCGCTTGGAGTTCATGCCCGGATGTGCGGTGGCCAGGCCGCCGTGCTCCAGGTCGGCGCCGGGCGGCGGCGGGATCACCAACACACGCACGTTGCCCTTCTTCTTGAACGCCTCCAGCGCGGCGGGTTCGTAGCCCGGCGCCAGCACCACTTCCACGAACTGGCGCGCCACGATGGCGGCGGCGGTGGCACCGTCCAGCACGCGGTTGAAGGCGATGATGCCGCCGAAGGCCGAGGTGGGGTCGGTCTGGTACGCCAGGTCGTAGGCCTTGCCGACGCCGTCGAGACTGACCGCCACGCCGCACGGGTTGGCGTGCTTGACGATCACGCAGGCCGGCTTGTGGAAGCTGCGCACGCACTCCCACGCCGCGTCGGCGTCGGCGATGTTGTTGAAGGAGAGCTCCTTGCCCTGCAGCTGCTCGAAGGTGGCCAGCGTGCCGGGCGCCGGGCACAGGTCGCGGTAGAACGCGGCGCTCTGGTGCGGGTTCTCGCCGTAGCGCAGGTCCATCACCTTCTCAAAGCGGCTGTTGACCTGCGCTGGGAAGGCATCGTGGCCGGTGATGGCTTCGTGGGCATCGTCGAGCTTGAGGCCTGACAGGAAATCGCTGATCGCGCCGCCGTAGTTGGCCACGCGGTTGAATGCAGTCACCGCCAGCTTGAAGCGCGTGGCGCGCGACAGGCCGCCATGCTGCTCGATCTCGGCCAGTGCCTCGGCATATTGATCAGGCGAGGTGAGCACGCCGACGTCGTTCCAGTTCTTCGCCGCCGAGCGCAGCATCGCCGGACCGCCGATGTCGATGTTCTCGATGGCGTCTTCCAGCGTGCAGTCGGGCTTGGCCACCGTCGCCTCGAACGGGTACAGGTTCAGCACCAGCAGGTCGATCGGTGCGATGCCGAGTTCGGCCATCACCGCGTCGTCGGTGCCGCGCCGGCCGAGCAGGCCGCCATGTACTTTCGGGTGCAGCGTCTTGACGCGACCGTCCATGATCTCGGGGAAGCCGGTGACGTCGCTGACGTCGGTCACCGCGATGCCAGCCTCGCGCAGGGCCTTCGCGCTGCCGCCAGTGGAGAGCAGCGTCACGCCCGCCGCTTCAAGCCGGCGACCCAGTTCGATCAGGCCGGTCTTGTCGGAAACACTTAGCAGTGCGCGGCGGATGGAGGTGACGGCGGGGGCGGGCATGGCGGGTTTCCGTAGGGGGAAAGCCGCACATTATAGCCGGATTGGCCTGGCGCCGCCGGCGCGTTTGGATGGCCAAACGTGAAGCGGCTCAGAGCAGGCCGAGCGAGGTGAGTTTCTTGCGCAAGGTGGCGCGATTGATACCGAGCGCGGCGGCGGCGCGGCTCTGGTTGCCATCATGGAACGCCAGCACCTCGCGCAGCAGCGGGCCTTCGACCTCGCGGATCACCAGCGCGTGCAGGCCTTCGCCGCAGTCCGCATCGCCAATGTCGGCGAGATAGCGGCGCACGGTGCGGCTGACGCATTCGCCCAGCGCGCTCTGGCCCTGCGACAAGGCTTCCCTGTTCGCCCCGTTGGCAGGCAGTCTGACGGCGTTCACGGGCATGTCCCCTCACGAGCTGACGCGACGGCTGCATGGGCCATCGCCTGAGTTTATGTCTTTGCCGCGTGCTGCGGCGAATGTGCAACCCGCGCCGAAAGATCGCGCGGGGCTACCGAGTGTACCCGCGCGGGGCGACAAAATTAAGTGCGGCGTTCGGAAAAAACAGAAGCGTCCTACTCGAAATCCAGCGAAAAGGTCACCGCACGCTGGCCCGGGTCGTCCACCTCGAACACCAGGGCCGTGGTCGCGCCGGGCGCCAGGCCTTGCTGCTGCTCGGCACGGTCGCCAAGGTATTCGTACGGACGCAGCCGGCGCATCGCCAGTCGCTTGCCGTTCACGTCGAGCAGGGTGATCGCCACCGTCGGCCAGGGCTGGGCGAAGGCGGCGTTGTTGCGCACGGTGGCACTGATCAACAGTGCGCCAGGCACGGATGGATGGGTTTGCACGTCACGCGCAAGCAGTTGCAGCTTGTGCACGTCGCGCACCAGCGGCAGGCGGCAGTGGAGCACGCTGCAGGTCTGGCGCAACAGGTTGCCCGTGGCGGGATTCGCGATCAGCGTGTCGCGGCATGCCCAGCCCAGCTGGGCGGCGAGCAGCAGTGTCAGCAGGACGCAGACGGCAATCCACGGCCAGCGCCGCGGCCCCGCTTCGCGTGGTTGCGCAAAGCGGGGGGCGAAAGACAGTCCGGCGAAATCTTCCGGTTCGGGCGTCGGGGTGGTCGTGGGCTCGGGCTCCGTCGAGCGCGGCCGGTACACCACCAGGTCGAGATGCGGCGGCTCGAACGCCGGCTCGTTCGGCGGCAGTTCGCGGAACGGTTCGGGCGGCAATTGTTCGGTGAGCGTGGCGAGACTGTCGAAACCGGCGCTGCAATGCCCGCACATCACGTAGCCGTGCGCCTGCGCGAGCGTGCGCGCATCCAGCGAGAATACGGAGAGGCATTCAGGGCATTGCGTGTACATGCGGGTCGTTTCGGTCGAATCGCCGCAAGCTTAGCAGGCGCTGGCGGCGCATCGAACCGGTGCGCGCCGGCACGGTATCAATGGATGCGACGACGACCGCTGATGCGCACCCAATCCTCGCGCGTGTCCACGCGCAGTTCGTCGAACCAGCACGCGTAGCGCTGCAGCAGCTCATCCTGCTGGCCGGCGAGGATGCCGGAGATGGCAAACGGTGCACCGGGTTTGGCGGCGGCGGCGAAGGTGGGTGCAAGTTCGCCCAGCGGGCCGGCGAGGATGTTCGCGACGAAGATATCGGCCGGCTCCACCACGTGGTCCTCGGGCAGGAACAGCGCGAAGTGGCTGGCCACGCCGTTGCGTTCGGCATTGTCGGCCGAGGCGGTGAGTGCTTGCGGGTCATTGTCCACGCCCACCGCTTGCGCGGCACCGAGCTTCAGCGCGGCGATGGCGAGGATGCCCGAGCCGCAGCCGTAGTCGATCACCGACTTGCCGGCCAGTTCCAGCCCGTCCAGCCACTCCAGGCACAGCGCGGTGGTGGGATGCGTGCCGCTGCCGAAGGCGAGGCCGGGGTCGAGGCGGATCACCACCAGCGCGTCGTCTTCCGGCGGCTCGATGTTCCACGGGTAGATCCACAGCCGGCGGCCGAATGGCATCGGCTTGAACTGGTCCATCCACGCACGCTCCCAATCCTCGTCGGCCACTTCCTGGAAGCCGAGCTGGTCGGGTTCCAGCCAGGGCAGCAGTTCCCCGAGCGCTTCGAGCAGGCCGCGACGATCGCTGTCGGCATCGAACAGTGCGCTCAGCGTGAGCGTGGGCCACAGTGGCAGCTCGCCCACGCCCGGCTCGAAGATCGCCTGTTCGTCCGGCGTTTCCGCGTCGGCGTCACGCAGCGTGATCGACATGGCGCCGAGGTCGTCCAGCGCCTCCTCGGTGCGGGGCTGCTGTTCGACGCGGACGGTGAGGGTGAGTTCGAGGAAGGGCATGGAGGGAGAGGAGTGAGGATCGAGAAGTGAGGAGTGAGAGCAGGCAATGCGTGGCGGCGAGTGGTCGGAGTGAGCGCTTTCTCTCACTCCTCACTCCTCTTCACTCACTCCTTGGCTTCGCCGGCCACCTTGTGTTCCTTCTGCTCGGCCATGCGCTTTTCCAGGTAGTGGATGTTCTGTCCACCTTGCTGGAAACCCACGTCGGCCATGATCCGCTGCTGCAACGGGATGTTGCACTTCACGCCTTCGATCACCGTCTCGGCCAGGGCCAGGCGCATGCGCGCGATGGCGGTGGCGCGGTCCGGGCCGTGCACGATCAGCTTGCCGATCATCGAGTCGTAGTTCGGCGGGATGCGGTAGCCGTCGTACAGGTGCGTGTCCACGCGCACGCCGGGGCCGCCGGGGGCCTCGAAGCGCTTCACCGTGCCGGGGCAGGGCAGGAAGCTGTCCGGGTCCTCGGCGTTGATGCGGCATTCGATGGCGTGGCCGGTGACGTGGATGTCTTCCTGGCGGATCGACAGCTTTTCGCCGCCGGCGATCAGCAGCTGTTCGCGCACCAGATCCACGCCGGTGATGAACTCGGTCACCGGATGTTCCACCTGGATGCGGGTGTTCATCTCGATGAAGTAGAAGCGGCCGTTCTCGAACAGGAATTCGAAGGTGCCGGCGCCGCGATAGCCGATGCGGATGCACGCATCCACGCAGACCTTGCCGATCTCGGCGCGCAGTTCCGGCGTGATGCCCGGTGCCGGCGCTTCCTCGACCACCTTCTGGTGGCGGCGCTGCATCGAGCAATCGCGCTCGGCCAGGTGGATGGCATTGCCCTGGCCGTCGGCCAGCACCTGGATTTCCACGTGGCGCGGATTTTCCAGGAACTTCTCCATGTACACCTGATCGTTGCCGAAGGCCGCCTTGGCCTCCTGCTTGGTCATCACGATGGAGTTGCCCAGGTGTGCCTCGGTGCGCACCACGCGCATGCCGCGACCGCCGCCGCCGCCGGACGCCTTGATGATCACCGGATAGCCGATTTCGCGGGCGATCTTCATGCTGGCTTCGACATTGTCGTCGAGCGGGCCGCCGGAGCCTGGCACGCACGGCACGCCGGCCGCCTTCATGGCGCGGATGGCTTCCACCTTGTCGCCCATCAGGCGAATCACCTTGGCGGTCGGGCCGATGAAGATGAAGCCGGACTCTTCCACCTGCTCGGCGAAGTCGGCGCGTTCGGAAAGGAAACCGTAGCCGGGATGAATCGCGTTGGCGTCGGTGATCTCGGCCGCAGCAATGATGCGCGGGATGTTGAGATAGCTGTCCGCCGACGGGCCCGGGCCGATGCAGATCGACTCGTCGGCCAGACCCACGTGCTTCAGGTTGCGGTCCGTGGTGGAGTGCACCGCCACGGTCTTGATGCCCAGGCTGTGGCAGGCGCGCAGCACCCGCAGGGCGATTTCGCCGCGGTTGGCGATGAGGACTTTCTCGAGCTTGGGCATGGTCAGGCGATCACGAACATGGGCTCGTCGAATTCGACCGGCTGGCCGTTCTCGACCAGGATGGCCTGCACGGTACCGGCCACGTCGGCTTCGATCTGGTTGAACATCTTCATTGCCTCGATCACGCCCAGCGTCTCGCCGGCCTTGACCTGCTGGCCGACCTTGACGAACGGCGCGGCGCCCGGAGACGACGAGGCGTAGAACGTGCCGACCATCGGCGCCTTCACCACGTGGCCCGCGGGCAATGCGTCGGCGGCGGGGGCGGCATCGGCCGGCGCGGCGGCCACCGGGGCTGCAACGGCGATCGGGGCGGGCGCGACGGCGACGGGAGCCGGGGCGGCCATCACCGCGTTGCCCTTGGGCACGCGCGACAGGCGCACCACTTCCTCGCCTTCCTTGATTTCCAGTTCGGCGAGGTTGGATTCCTCGAGCAGATCAATCAGCTTCTTGATTTTGCGCAAATCCATCGGATCGGCCTTCTTTTACAGTTCGTGGATGCCGCGCGCGGCGGCAGGATAATGAATGGGGTGGGCGGCTCAGACCGCCGACAACCGCCGCAGCGCGGCGTCCAGCGCCAGCGTGTAGCTGTCGCTGCCGAAGCCGCAGATCACGCCGACGGCAATGTCGGAAAGATACGAGTGGTGCCGGAACGGCTCGCGGGCGAACACGTTGGACAAGTGCACCTCGATGAACGGAATCGCCACGCCGGCCAGGGCGTCGCGCAGGGCCACGCTGGTGTGGGTGAATGCGCCGGCGTTGCACAGGATCATCGCCACTCGTTCGTCGCGGGCCTGGTGGATGCGGCCGGTCAGCTCGTGCTCGGCGTTGGACTGGAACCAGAACAGCTCGTGTCCGGCCGCCTGGGCCTGTTCGGCCAGCTGCGCGTTGATGTCGGCCAGCGTGCCATGGCCGTAGATATCCGGCTCGCGCACGCCCAGCAGATTGAGGTTGGGTCCGTGCAGGACCAGGATCTTCGCCACACGACGACCTTGCGACAGCGTCCGGGAAAGTCGGAACGCGCGCAGTGTGCGCGCACTCACTCATATTGTCCAGTTCGCCGCAGTTCGGCGATGTTTGGCGGAGAAGTGCGCGTTAAACCGTGCGGTGACGTATGTCGCGGGGTGGCGCCTCAGGGTTTGCCCGGGGCCAGCCACGCGTGCAGTTGCGCCTGCTGCAGCGGGCCGCGGCGCACGGCCAGCACGCGTCCGGTGGCGTCCAGCAGCACGCTGTAGGGCAGCACTTCGGCCGTGTCACCGAGCCGCAGCGAGGTGCTGGGCGCGTCCAACTGGCCGATCAGAACCGGGTAATCCAGCGGATGCGCGGCGAGGAATCGGCGCACGTGGGCCGGGTCGTCCATCGCGATGCCGACAATGCGCACGCCGCCAGCACCGTAATCGGCCTGTGCCTGGTCCAGCAGGGGCATCTCGTCCAGGCAGGGTCCGCACCAGGTGGCCCAGAAGTTCAGCAGGACGCGGCGGCCGCTGTAATCCGAGAGCCGATGCGTTTGGCCGTCCGGGTCGGGCAGGGCCAGATCCGGGCGAAGATCGCCGACGTTCGCCACCTGCACGCCGGCCGGCACATGCGCCAGCCGGCTGCGGTGCTGCAGCCAGCCACCGGCCGCGGCGGCCAGGATTGCGATGGCGAGAATCAGCCAGGTCTGCCGGGTGAACATCTCAGTCGGTGGCCGTCAGCGTCCGGGTCATTAGCGCCGAGGTCAGCACGGTCGGCAGTTGCCGTCCTTCGCCGCCGCCCTTCGGGAACATCACGTACAACGGCACGCCGGGCGAGTGGTAATGCTGCAGGAAGGCGGTGATCGCCGGGTCCTCGTTGGTCCAGTCCCCCTTCATGTAGACCGTGCCGGTGCGCTTGAGCAGGTCGCGGAACGAGGCGGTATCCAGCACGGCGTGTTCGTTGGCCTGGCAGGTGATGCACCAGTCGGCGGTCATGTCCACCAGCACCGGCGTTCCGGCAGCACGCAAGGCCGCCAGCTTCTGCGGGCTGTAGGCCACCACGCCGGTCTGGGTCTGGGCGACCTGTGTGGGTGCAGGCACCTGTCCCAGGTAGTACAGCGACGCGAGGACCAGTACGGCCGGCAGCACCACCAGCGCGCGACCGAACGTGCCGTGTGCGCGGCTGCGCTCGAACCACCACAAGGTCAGCGCCAGCAGCACCATCGCCACCAGCAGCAGGCCCACCGCATTGGCGCCACGCTGATGCGCCAGCACCCAGGTCAGCCATACGGCGGTGAGATACATCGGGAACGCCAGAATCTGCTTCAGCGTTTCCATCCAGCGACCGGGTCGTGGCAACCAGCGGGCCAGCGCGGGCACGAAGCCGATCAGCAGGAACGGCAGTGCCAGGCCCACGCCCAGCATCAGGAATACCAGCAGCGCGGCGAGTTTCGAGGCGGCAAACGCGTACGCCAGTGCGCCGCCCATGAATGGTGCTGTGCAGGGGCTGGCCACCACCACCGCCAGCACGCCGGTGAAGAAGTCGCCGGCCGCGCCACCGCGATTGGCCAGTGCGGCCCCCGTATTGCCCAGCGAGGCGCCGAACTGCACGACGCCGGACATCGACAGTCCCACCGCGAAAATCACGCAAGCCAGCACGCCGACCAGCAGCGGCTGCTGCAATTGCGAACCCCAGCCCAGCGCATGGCCGCTGGCGCGCAAGGCCACGATGGCGATGCCGACGACCGCGAACGAACACAGTACGCCGCCGGTATAGGCCAGTGCCTGGCGCCGTCGACGGGCCGGGCTTTCGCCGCTTTCCAGCACGCTGACCGCCTTGATCGACAGCACCGGCAACACGCATGGCATCAGGTTCAGCACCAGCCCGCCGCCGAGCGCCAGCAGCAGGGCGGCCAACAGGCTGGTGCGCAGCGGTGCGGTCGCCGGTGGCGTGGCGGTGGTCGCGGCCGATGCGGTGTCCGCATGCGCGGCGGGTGGTGTGGGCGTTGCCGCGGCGACACCGGAGGCGATTGCGCCGCTGGACAGATCGACCGTCACGTCACGCGTCATCAGCGGATAGCACAGACCGCCGTCCTGGCAGCCCTGGAAGCTGGCTTCCACGGTGAGCTGGTGCCGGCCGGCGAGGTCGCCCTTGATCGGCACCGGCAATTCGAGCTGGCCGAAGTACACGGTGACGTGGCCGTAGTGCGCATCCTGGTGTGCGGTGCCGGTCGGCCACTCGGGCGTGCCAAGGCTCAGGCCGTCGGCGTCTTTCAGGCGCAGCGTGGTCTGGTCGCGATACAGGTAGTAGCCCTTCGGCATCGTCCACTGCAGCAGCAGGTGATGGGCATCCTGCGCCAGCGCGGCGAAGCGGAACGCCTGTTCGGGCGGCAACGCGGCGCCATCCATGCCACTGGTGGGGGCGCTGCCCAGCTGGTGTAGCGCACTGCTGAGCGGGTTGCTGCCGGGGTGGTCGCTCGGCGCGGCGGCATCGGCTGTGGTTGCTGCCGGCAGCGGCAGGTCGAGCTGCTCGGTATGCGGCGGGTAGCAGATCTTCGGCTCCACTTCGTGGCAACCCTGGAATTGCACGCTCAGGCGCAATCGGGTGGTGCCGGGCGCCACGGTGTAGGGAATGCTGGCATCGATTGCGTGGTGGTAGGTCTCCACCGGGCCGAGGTACGGGTCGACGTGCTTCTCGCCGGCCGGCAGTTGCGCCTGGCCCAGCGTCACGCCCTCGCCGGCGGTGAACTTCATCCGGCCGCGATACAGGTAGTAGTCCGGCGCGATGGTCCAGTGCAGCTTCAGCACGCCGGGCGTGCTGGCGTCGGCCTTGAGCTGGTAGGCCTCGGTGACGGGCAGGATGCCGTTGTCCTGCGCCAGGGCCACGGGCACGGCGAGTAGCAGGACGGACAAGGCCAGCAGGCAGGCGGCCAAGTGGCGGGGCAGGGAAAAACGCATGGCAGCTCCAACATCGATCGGGTCGCGCGCGGGCGACACGGCATTATGGCCCAGCCGTCGCGGGCGGTTTGGGGATGCGGCAGGATGCCCGGCCGAAGTCGGCAAGGCCCTGCCCTGACGCCCTCCGCTTGCCGGCAGACCATCAGAGTATTCGTCGGTGTGAACCGTTGGGTTACCTGGATCCGGGACTTCAGTCGCCGACAGAGTGACGAATCCAGTCCAGATAGGCGGCATGGCCGCGTTCCACCGGTACGGCGATCAATTCGGGCAACTCGTAGGGGTGCAGTGCCAGCAGACGGGTTTTCAGCGCCTCGAAGCGGCTGGCGACGGTCTTGATCAGCAGCAGTTCCTCGGCGTCCGTGGTCACCTGGCCCTGCCAGCAGTAGGTGGATGCCACGCCTGGCAGGCGGTTGACGCAGGCGGCCAGCCGCTCACCGATCAGCGCCTCGGCGATGGCCTGTGCGCTGGCGGCATCGGGGCAGGTGCAATAGCAAAGCAGGACGGGGTCGGGCATCGCGAAGTCGGGGCGGCAGGGACGCTGCCGAGGGTAGCGTGTCGCCCCTTGAAATGTCGGCTGAACGCTCCATGTCAGAGCCAGAGACGCGGTACAAGCCCCCTTGCAGAGGCGTTCTGCGTCATTACAATTGGCACTCACTGGCCCAGAGTGCTAACAACGGCACCCGGGTCGCCCCTTTCTCAATCCACATAACCTAGCTGGAGTCGTCATGAGCAAACTGCGTCCGCTGCACGATCGCGTCATCGTCAAGCGTCTGGAAGAAGAGCGTATTTCCGCCGGCGGCATCGTCATCCCGGACAGCGCCACCGAGAAGCCGACCCGTGGCAAGGTCGTGGCTGCCGGCACCGGCCTGATCATGGCTGACGGCAAGGTCCGTCCGATGTCGCTGAAGGAAGGCGACACCGTGCTGTTCGGCAAGTATGCCGGCCAGGAAATCAAGATCGACGGCGAAGACCTCGTGTTCCTGAAGGAAGACGACATCGTGGCCGTGATCGAAGGCTGAGCGCGTCACCGCGCTCGCCCGTTGCCGGAAGCTTGCTTCGGCGACGCTCTCGAAACGACAAACCCCCTTTCCTTATTTCAAAATTTTTGAGGCAAAAATTTTATGGCCGCTAAAGAAGTCCGCTTCGGCGAAGACGCCCGTTCGCGCATCCTGAAGGGCGTGAACACGCTCGCCAACGCCGTCAAGGTCACGCTGGGCCCGAAGGGTCGCAACGTGGTGCTGCAGAAGAGCTTCGGCTCGCCGACGATCACCAAGGACGGCGTTTCCGTCGCCAAGGAAATCGAGCTGGCCGACGCCTACGAGAACATGGGCGCGCAGATCGTCAAGGAAGCCGCCTCCAAGACCTCCGACAACGCCGGTGACGGCACCACCACCGCCACCGTGCTGGCGCAGGCATTCATCCGGGAAGGCCTGAAGGCTGTGGCCGCCGGCATCAACCCGATGGATCTGAAGCGCGGCATCGACAAGGCCGTGGTGGCCGCCGTCGGCGAGCTGAAGAGCCTGAGCAAACCCACCGCCGACGACAAGGCGATCGCCCAGGTCGGCACGATCTCGGCCAACTCCGACACCAACATCGGCGACATCATTGCCACCGCGATGAAGAAGGTCGGCAAGGAAGGCGTGATCACCGTCGAAGAGGGTTCGGGCCTGGACAATGAACTCGATGTGGTCGAGGGCATGCAGTTCGATCGCGGCTACCTGTCGCCGTACTTCATCAACAACCAGCAGAGCCAGCAGGTCGAGCTGGACGACCCGTACATCCTGATCCACGACAAGAAGGTCTCCAACGTGCGCGAGCTGCTGCCCGTGCTGGAAGCCGTCGCCAAGGCTGGCAAGCCGCTGCTGATCGTCGCCGAGGAAGTGGAAGGCGAGGCGCTGGCCACGCTGGTGGTCAACACCATCCGCGGCATCGTCAAGGTCGCCGCCGTCAAGGCGCCGGGCTTCGGTGATCGTCGCAAGGCCATCCTGGAAGACATCGCGATCCTGACCAACGGCCAGGTGATTTCCGAGGAAGTCGGCCTGCAGCTGGAGAAGGCCACGATCAACGATCTGGGCCGTGCCAAGCGCGTCGTCATCACCAAGGAAAACACCACCATCATCGACGGTGCCGGCGAAGCGCAAAAGATCCAGGCGCGCATCGGCCAGGTCAAGGCGCAGATCGAGGAGACCTCCTCGGACTACGACCGCGAGAAGCTGCAGGAACGCGTGGCCAAGCTGGCCGGCGGCGTGGCCGTCATCAAGGTCGGTGCCGCTACCGAAGTCGAGATGAAGGAAAAGAAGGCTCGCGTCGAAGACGCCCTGCACGCAACCCGTGCGGCCGTTGAAGAAGGCGTGGTCCCCGGTGGTGGCGTGGCGCTGATCCGCGCGCTGAAGGCTGTCGAAGGCTTGAAGGGCGACAACGAAGACCAGAACCTCGGCATCGCGATCACCCGCCGCGCGCTCGAAGCGCCGCTGCGCGAGATCGTGTTCAATGCCGGTGGCGAGCCCAGCGTAGTCGTCAACCAGGTCAAGGAAGGCAAGGGCAACTACGGCTACAACGCCGCGACCGGCGAGTTCGGCGACATGATCGAGTTCGGCATCCTGGACCCGACCAAGGTCACCCGTTCGGCCCTGCAGTACGCCTCGTCGGTGGCCGGTCTGGCGATCACCACCGAAGCGATGGTGGCCGAGCTGCCGAAGAAGGAAGAGCACAGCCACGGCGGCGCCCCCGGCGGCATGGGTGGCATGGGCGGCATGGATTTCTGATCCGGCCCCAGCCGTTCGCCCCAGACGTTGCCGCATGGCGGCGGCGTCGAAGGGCAAACCACAAAAAACCCCGCTTCGGCGGGGTTTTTTGTGGCTTGTTTCTGGTCGAGCCCGACGGATCGGCGGGGCTCGTGACATTCACGCCTGGGAGCGTGGGCGGTAGAAACTTCCGAGGCGAAAAAGTGGCTGCGTGAGGACAGATTTTCGACGATTCGCCGGCCCATAGTGGTTCTATGGGCCAAGAAGCGACGGGCATATGGACCACGCAGCCACTTCTGCAGCCCGGAAGATTTCTGCCGCCCACGCTCCTAGGGCTTAGTGGCCGTGTACCTGGGCGCTGGCCGAACCGCCGGCATGGATACCCTTTGCGGCATGGCCGATGGCGCCGGCCGTATGCTCGCCGGACTGCAGGGCTTGGTGGGTGGTGTCGCGGACCTGGCCGGCTGCGCTGCGACCGGCTGCGCCGGCTTTGCCGGCAGCCGCGGAGGTGTCGAGTCCGGCACCCATGCTTGCACTGGTATCGGTATTCGCGCCTGCCGCACCGGCGTGGATCGAGGCGTTGGTGCGAGTATCGACCCGGGCATGGCTGCGGGAGTGCGCGGCATTTTCGGCGCGATGCGTGGCGTGGCGGGCACGGTGGGCGGTGTGCTGCAACGTCTGGTCCGCCTGCATGCCGGCGTGTCCGGCTGTCTGCATGGCGCTGTGCGTCAGTCCGCCGGTTTGTACGCCAACGCCAAGCCGTCCGCCACCACCCACGGCCACCTGGGCAAAGGCGGGGATGGAAAGCGCGAAGCTGGTGGCAACGATGGTGGCGATCACGGTCTTGCGCATGGGTGGGACTCCTCGATGATGGAACTGCGGGCAGGCATGCGCCGCAGTGGTCATCACGCTAGGCGTGCGGTTCTGGCTGGTGCCTGAATCCGGGGGGAGGGCGTTTTGGCAGCGGACAGCTGGCTGAATGGTTGCCGTAATTGCGCGTGGCCGGGTTTCCGGCGCGGTCTCCCATCGTCCGTTGTTCCGCGACCTGGAGCGCCGGCGCGGAACAACGGGGATATAGGCCAGGCTCAGTGCGCGGTGCCCGCACTGGTCGACATCGCCGCGGGTTGGCCGGCGTAGTTCGACGGAGTGCCGGGAGCGCTGACAGGCAGCAATTTTTCCAGCTTGCCCTTCATGCGCAGCAGGGCGACGCTGGCCATGTCGGTGTCGACTTGCTGCTGCCCGGAAGATTCGTCGGACAAGGGAGCGCCCGGGGCCCGGGTGAGCCTGGCCAGCTGCGGGACCAGCAGCTGGGTCAGCGCGAAGTAGGCGTCGTCGTGGATGCCGGCGGTGTCGAGCAGTTTGCCGGGAAGCATCCACGAGGCGATGTCTTCGTGCACGGCCTTGCGCGGATGGGCCGGGTCGACCAGCAGCCAGGTGCCCGGTTCGCTCAGCATGTTGCCGCCGTCGACGAAACCGAGCGTGTGGTAGACATTGGTCAGTGCGGGCAGGTGGTCGCCGTAGAACAGCAGCAGGGTCGGGCGGCTGCGCTTGGCGAGCAACGCGGCGAGCCGGCCCAGCTCATGGTCGGCATGCTGGATGTGATAGATGTAATCCTGCAGCTCGAGCTTTTCCTTGCCCTCGATGCCGGCGGGTACGCGGATGGCATCGCGCTCGGCGGTGTTCGCCGGCTCCACATCGTACGGACCGTGCGCCTCGATGCTGATCGCGAACAGGAATTGCGGCGGACCGCTGTCCTTCAGCTGGTCCATGATCTCGTCGGTCATCGCGCTGTCGGCCATGTACTTGCCGTCCATCGCCGCGTTGGCCGGGAATTGTGTGCGCGAGACGAAACGGTCGAAACCCAGCGCCTTGAATGCCGTGGTGCGGTTCCAGAATGCCGGATCGTTGCCGTGGATGGCCACGGTCTCGTAGCCGCGCGCATTCAGTGCGCGCACCATGCTCGGCACCAGCTTGCGGTTCATCTGCAGATAGGGGAACTGCATGTCCTCGAAGTAGCGCAGCGACAGGCCGGTAAGCACTTCGAACTCGGTACGGATGGTGCCGCCGCCGAAAGTGGGGACGTACAGCGGGCCGCTGGTGCCTTCCGCCTGCAGCCGGCGCAGGTTGGGGGTGAGGTCGGCGTGTTCGTAGCCACGCAGGGTCGACGGATCGAAGAACGATTCGCTCTGGATCACCACGATGTCCGGCAGCGCGCTCGCCGGCGTGGCCGGCATCTGCATGTGCTGCTGCAGCGCCGGTTCGTTCTGT
The DNA here is from genome assembly GCF_900114325.1 of Rhodanobacter glycinis. Taxonomy (GTDB): domain Bacteria; phylum Pseudomonadota; class Gammaproteobacteria; order Xanthomonadales; family Rhodanobacteraceae; genus Rhodanobacter_A; species Rhodanobacter_A glycinis. The sequence continues at coordinate 64,011 of NZ_FOSR01000002.1, read as the reverse complement.
GCGAGCAGTTGTTTCACCGCGGCCGGATCGGCCTTGCGCTTGGCGTGGCCGTACTGGATGTGGAACATCAGCAACGAGCTGACCAGCCCCGAGTGGATGGTGGTGGAAGCGGCCGACCACGGTTCCAGCCATAGCGTGCGACCGTTGTAGAAACCGGCCCAGGCCGAACTGCCGGCGAGCAGGCTGCCCAGCGTGACGGCCAGCACGGCGCCACCGACCAGCCGCTTGCCGCGGGTGCGGCGCGCGAACAGCGGCGGCTCGAAGTGCCACAACGCGATGATTGCGGCAAGGCCGGCCAGCAAGGCCAGGTACGGCCATGGGCTGTGCGGCAGATAACCGGCGAGCAGGTGGAAGCCGCCCTTGCGCAACTGGCCGACCATGCGGAAGTCGGCCGGCATCAGCGGCGTGCCGAGGTTTTCCACCTTCAGCGCGTTGACGCCATACAGCACGGCCTGCAGCAGGTACGCCAGCCCGAACGACCACAACAGGCGTCGGCTCAGCAGCAGCAACAGGCCGCCCAGCAGCAGCCCGGGCAAGGCGTTGGCCAGCGGGAATTTCGGCTGGATCAGCAATCGCAACGGCGCCACGCCCTTGTGCCCGTCGATCAAGCCGGTGAGCAGGACGAAGAGGATGGCTACCGCGACCAACAGGGCGAGTCGGGCAAGGCGGGACTGGGGAAGGGCGAGGCGTGTCGTCATGGCGGTCCGGTGGCCTGGTCGCAGGCAAGCTGCGGACTGTAACGCGGGCGACATGAACGCGTTGTCAGGTGAATATCGCGTGTTGCCCCGGGTTCATCGGTCGGGTGATTCCAGGTTATTGGCCTTGGCCGTCGTCCCGGCCTGCGCCCACTGCTGTCCGGAATAATTTTGCGAAGGCATGACGGCAGCCGAATCCGTCATTCCAGCGAAAGCTGGAATCCAGTCGAACATGCGTGCGAAGCACACAAAAACAAGAAGTTGAGTGTGCTTCGCACAGCATCTTAACTGGATCCCAGCTTTCGCTGGGATGACGAGACGGGGCGTGGTCGATAACTCTGAAATTTGGGTCTCATGCAAACTCAATGGTTGCAAAGTTGTACTGCTCGGGGCCTTCCACGCATCGCGCATTTTTATTCCGGACAGCAGTGGGCCTTCGCCGGGATGACAAGAAAAAGCACGGGGGCATGACGAGTCGCGTGACTTCATTTCTTCCACGTCTACCCAAAAAAGAAGGGCCGGCGCATGGCACGCCGGCCCGAATGCGCCCGTTGCGGGACGCGGCTGAAGCAGGGTTGGATCAGGCGTTGACGGCTTTCTTGAGCGCGTCCGTCACCTTCAGCAGGCGCAGGTAGGGCTTGAGGGTCTTCCAGCCCTGCGGGTATTCCTTGCGGGCGTCCTCGTCGGAGACCGACGGCGCGATGATCACGTCGTCGCCCGGCTGCCAGTCCACCGGCGTGGTGAGCTTGCGGCCGTCGGTGAGCTGCAGCGAGTCGAGTACGCGCAGCACCTCGTCGACATTGCGGCCGGCACTCGGCGGGTAGGTCAGGGTCAGGCGCACTTTCTTCTGCGGATCGATGATGAACACCGTGCGCACGGTGACCTTGGGGTCGGCCTTGGGGTGGATCATGCCGTACAGGTTCGCCACCTTCAGCTCGGTATCGGCCAGCAGCGGATAGTTGATCGCGGCGCCGGTGACGTCCTCGACGTCCTTCGACCAACCCTTGTGGTCGGCCACCGAATCCACCGACAGGCCAAGCAGCTTGGTGTCACGCTGGGCGAACTCGCCCTTGCGGCGGGCGAAGGCGCCCAGCTCGGTGGTGCACACCGGGGTGAAATCCTTCGGGTGCGAGAAGAACACCAGCCACTGCTTGCCGATGTAATCGTGCAGGTGGATCTGGCCTTCGGTGGAATCGAGGGTGAAGTCGGGGGCGGTATCGCCCAGTTGCAGGCTCATGATGGTCTCCTTCGACGAGCGATTGCGGGATGCGGGATGCGGATGGATCAGGCAGCGTCGGCCAGGGCGGCGGACGGCTGGTGGGACGAGCGGGCGGGGCGTCGACAGCTTTCCAGCAGCTCGCCATGCCAGTGCAGGCGATGGGCGAGTGCCGCGACTTCGCCGATGATCAGCAACGCAGGCGCGGCGATGGCATGCTGGCGTGCCAGCGCGGGCAATTCGTCCAGCGTGCCGGTGAGCGTGCGTTGCTGCGGCAGCGAACCGTTTTCCACCAGCGCGAAGGGCGTCGATGCCGCACGTCCGTGCGTAATGAGTTTCCGCGACACGGTGTCGAGCTGGCCTACGCCCATGTAGAACGCCAGCGTCTGGCGTTCCCGGGCCAGCGCCGCCCAGTCCAGCGTGTCCAGCGAATCGCGGCAGTGCGCGGTCACCATGCGCACCGACTGGGCGTGTTCGCGATGAGTCAGCGGCACGCCGGCGAAGGCGGCGCAGGCCACGGCCGCGGTGATGCCGGGCACCACTTCGAAGGCGATGCCATGGCGTTGCAGGAATTCCAGTTCCTCGCCACCGCGACCGAACACGAACGGATCGCCGCCCTTCAGTCGAACCACGCGGCGACCGGCGCGGGCGTGCTCCAGCAGCAGCGCGTGGATGGCATCTTGCGCGGTATGCGTGCCACCGCCGCGCTTGCCCACGGCGATGCGCGCGGCATCGCGCCGGGCCAGTTCGAGCACGGCGGGCGACACCAGGGCGTCGTGCAGGATCACGTCGGCCTCGTTCAACGCACGCAGCGCGCGCAAGGTGAGCAAGCCGGGATCGCCGGGGCCGGCGCCGACCAGCACCACCGAGCCGACCGCTGCGGGTGTCGATGCGGCATCCAGCGCCACCTGCAAGGCATGTTCGGCCAGGGCGGGTTGCGCGGCACGCAATAAATTGCGGACCGGGCCATCGTGCAGCCAATCATAGAAACGTCGGCGATGGGCCATGTCCGGATGACGCTGGCGGATATGCGGACGGTAGCGCTGGGCCAGTTGCAGCAGCGGGCCCAATGCGGGGTCGAGCAAGCTCTCGATGCGTTCGCGCAACCGCCGTGCCAGCACCGGTGCCGTGCCGTTGGTGGAAATGGCTACTTGCAACGGCGCGCGGTTGATCACCGCCGGCACCTGGAAACTGGACAGCGCGGGATCGTCCACCACGTTCACCAGTCGTCGCCGCGCGGTGCCTTCGGCAGCGATGCGCGCATTGAGCCACGGGTCGCCGGTAGCGGCGATCACCAGCCATGCGCCGTTCTGCCATTCCTTGCGATAGCGGCCCGGCAGGTAGGTGATGCGTTGCTGCGAGACCCACTCGTGCAGGGTGGCGGTGAGCGCGGGGGCGCCGACACGCACCCGGGCGCCGGCGGCCAGCAATGCCTCGGCCTTGCGCTCGGCTACCACGCCGCCACCCACCACCAGGACGGGGCGGTCGACAAGATCGGCGAAGAGCGGATAAAGCGGCATGGCGGTCGAGGGCACGTGTCGGGAAGGATGGATTCACGCTAACGGTGCCGGGGTTTGGCTGGAAATGATGGCTGCGACCGAGGTTATGCCGACCTGGCATGATGTGGTGGTGCATGACTTCCGACGTATTCGAATGGATGGATAGACGTCCAAAACATTCGTGTGTTAAGGTCGCGTGCAGTCGACCCGGCATGGTGCCGGTGTGTGGAGATTGGTCATGCTCAACATCAAGCAGATTCGTTCGGCGGAAAACATGCCCTGTCCGTGTCGTGCTTCGTGCATTGACGCTCGCCATCCACGTACACCCCAAGGCAGGACATCATGACGCTCACCCAACTGCGCTACATCGTCGCCATCGCCGACGCCGGTCTCAACATCACGCTCGCGGCGGAGAACGTCTACGCCACCCAGTCGGGCATCAGCAAGCAGCTCAAGCAACTCGAAGGCGAACTCGGTTTCCAGGTGTTCACCCGTCGCGGCAAGAGCCTGGACACGATCACGCCCGCCGGTGCCCAGGTACTGGAGCGCGCGCGCATCATCCTCAACGAATCGCACAACATCCGCGCGCTGGCAGCGAACCTGCGCGAGGAATCGCACGGCGAGCTGGCACTGGCCACCACGCACACCCAGGCCCGCTTCGTGTTGCCCGAGCCGATTGCACGGCTCAAGCAGCAGTATCCCGATCTGAGCGTGCACATCCGCCCGCAGGGCGAGAGTCGTGTCATCAGCCTGTTTGAAAGCGGCGAGGTCGACCTGGCCATCGTCAGCACCAGCGGCGCGCAGCCGGAAGGCGGCATCGCGGTACCGCTGTATCGCTGGCATCGACGCGCCATCGTGCCGCGCGGCCATGCGCTGGCACGCCTGAAGCGACCGCTGCGCCTGGCCGACCTGGCCGATCTGCCGCTGGTCAGCTACGAATCCTCGCTGCAACCGGATTCCTCGCTGCGCCGGGCTTTCAGCTCGGTCGGCATCGAGCCGCGCATTGCCTGCACCTCGGCCGATGCCGACCTGATCAAGACCTACGTGCTGGCCGGCCTGGGCGTGGGTATCCTCGCCGAGATGGCGCTGGGCGATGCCGATGCGCGCGAACTGGTGGTGCTCGACATCGACCCGCTGCTGCCCGAGTGCACCAGCTGGCTGGTCCTGCGTCGTGATCGCGTGCTGCGCAGCTACGTCGCGCAACTGGCCACGCTGGTCGCCCCGCAACTCGACGAAGCCGAACTTCGCCGCGTCGTCGCCGGTCACGCCGAGCCGGCATGGCCGAAAGCGCCACTGTGGCGCGAGACCGGCCGGCGCGGCAAGCGTGCGGCGGCGTTGCACGCGGCTTGAGGTGAGTTCTGCCGCGTGGCGGCAGTATTCGTGGAGGGTGGGGTTTACGTGTTGCGCACGGCTTGCGGGCGGCGCGTCTTGACCCATGGTTTCGGCAACCTGCCGTCACCTATGGTGCCGGGGTTTCGACCACCTGCCGGTGGCCGAGTCACTTTCTCTCGCTTGCCCGAGAGAAAGTAACCCAAGAGAGGGGCACCCTGCGTTCGCGCCCACCGGCTCTACGAGCCGGCGGGTCCGCGCCCGGCTGCGGGGTTCGCCGACAGGGCTTCCTGCCCTGGCGTCGAACTGGCCGGCATCCCTGCCGGCCACCCTGCGGGCCTGATCCTCCGCCGTGCGCCGCTTCTCGAAGGGGGATGAAAAAGCCGCACACCACAGCGCCAAGCTCGACCACACGCCCCTGCTCTTCCTAACCCTCAGTTTTCGGTGACGGCGCGGTGTGGCCGCCCGTGTAACAGGAAGAGCCACGCAAGTTCCAAACACCTCGATCGCCAAGGCTTGTAGGGTCGGCGGGTCCCATAGGCCATTTCTCTGGGTTACGTCTCTTTGGGCCAGCAAAGAGAGGTAACTCGGGCGCCGGTAGGCGCTCGAAAGCCCGCCGCAGGCGAGCCACCCACCGACCACGTCAGAACGAGCAAAAGCCCGCCACAGGCGAGCCATCTGGCGATCAGGCAAGTTCGCAGCAGTAGCGAGTCAGTGCAGCAAATGACTCACGCAGGCCCCCACCGGCTCGATCGCATGGAGGCTTCCATTGCCACCCCACAAATCGTGCGACGAGGACACCGTTCCAACGGCGTCATCAAGCGGCCTCCGCGGTGCCGCAACACCGCGCCAATTGTGTACCCGTCCACCCAGATAAACCGCCCCCGTATGCCGCAACAGCTGCACGATCGCCGGATGCCGGCGATCCATGTGCCCGTACAACAGACGCGCCTCGCGCAAATGATCCGGGTAGTAGATGTCGCTGAGGTCGAGCCGTGCGAGTGGTTCGCCATGCGGGCTGCACAGCGCGATGCGCGCGCCTGCGTCGAGCGTGGCGGCGAAGGCTTCGTCCACGTCCAGTGTCACCGGGAACGGCCACGGCGTGCCGTCGGCCAGGTGCATCGCGGCCAGCACGCTGTCGTAGTCGGCGCGGCCGAGAAAACCGTGCAACGGAGCCAGTTCGTTGTCCAGCAGGCGTTCCAGCCAGCGTTGCTGGCGTGGGCGCAGAATCCAGCGCGGTGCGTGCTCGCGAGTGTGGTCATGCATGGCGTTCAGACGTCCAGATGAATGCCGCATTCGCGCTTGAGGCCGAAGAAGCGGGTGTCTTCCTCGCGCATGCCCGGTTCCCAGCGGCGCGTGGTGTGGGTGTCGCCGATCGACACGTAGCCCTGGTCCCACAGCGGGTGATAAGGCAGCTCGTGGCGCTTGAGGTACATGCCCACGTCGCGGTCGGTCCAGTCCGCGATGGGATGGACCTTCCAGCGCACATGGCGGCGCTCCAGCACCGGGGCATCCGCGCGGCTGTGCGATTGTTGCCGGCGCAGGCCGGCGAACCAGGTGCCGGCGCCGAGCTGGTCCAGCGCTTCGCGCAGCGGCTCCACCTTGGCCAGTCGGTTGTAGCGATCGATGCCGTCGCGCCCGTCCTTCCACAACTGGCCATGGCGGGCTTCGAGCCAACCGGGCGACAGCGAAGGACGGGCCACGTGCAGGTTGAGCTGAAGTCGCTCGGTGAGTTGGTCGATGAAGCGGTAGGTCTCGGGGAACAGGTAGCCGGTATCGATGACCACGACCGGAATGTCCGGCCGTTGCCGGGTCACCAGATGCAGCATGACCGCAGCCTGTGCGCCGAAACTGGAGGACAGCACGTAAGGGCCGGGCAGGTGTTCGAGCGCCCAGCGCACGCGCTCGACGGCATCCAGCGATTCGAGCATGCGCTCGGCGCCGTCGAACTGCGAGGTGTCGACGGCCCGCACGCTCATGACGCGAAGTCCAGTGCTGGCCGGCGCCGTGGCGGTTCGACCACGCCGGTGCGGGCGATGAAATCGCCGAAGCGTTCATCGCCTTGCCGCTCGCTGGCGAAGCGGCCGAACAGTTCGTCCAGCGTGGCGACGATGGCGGCTTCGTCGATGTTTTCGCGGTAGAGGGCGTTGAGCCGCTCGCCGCGATGATCGGCACCCAGGCGCAGGTCGTAGCGGCCCACGGCGCGGCCGATCAGGGCGATCTCGCCGAGGTACGGACGCGAGCAGCCGTTGGGGCAGCCGGACATGCGGAAGTGGATCGGTTCGTCGCGCAGGCCGTGCTTGTCCAGCACGGTTTCCAGCCGGTCCAGGATGGTCGGCAAATAGCGTTCGCTTTCGGCCATGGCCAGGCCGCAGGTCGGCAGCGCCACGCAGGCGATGGCGTGCTGGCGGACGCCACTGGCGCGCTTGTAGTCATCCAGGCCGTGTTGTTCCACCAGCGCATCGATGGCGGCCCGGTCGGCTGCGGCCACGTCCGCGATGATCACGTTCTGGTCGCAGGTCATGCGGAATTCGCCGGTGTGCATGCGGGCGATGTCGCGCAGGCCGGTTTGGCGCGTGTGGCCTTTCGTGTCCAGCAGCCGACCGCTGGGAATCTGCAGGGTCAGGTGCCAGCGTCCGTCGCTGCCTTCGGTCCAGCCGTAGCGGTCGCCGTTGTGCTCGAAGTGGTAGTCGCGCGGTGCTTGCAGGGGGAAGTCGAGTCGTGATTGCAGTTCGTTGCGATACCAGTCCAGGCCGCGGTCGTCGATGGTGTACTTCAGGCGCGCATGCAGGCGTTCGACGCGGTCGCCGAAATCGCGTTGCACGGCGATGGCATGCCAGCACGCGTCGAGAATCTGCCCGGGTTCGACGAAGCCGATCAGGTCGCCCAGCTGCGGGTAGGTGGCCGGGTTGCCGGCGCTCGCGCCCATGCTGCCGCCGGGGGCGAGGTTGAAGCCGGCCAACTGGCCGTGTTCGTCGAGGATGGCGATCAGGCCCAGGTCCTGCGCGAACACGTCGATGTCGTTGTACGGCGGGATGGCGATGCCGATCTTGAACTTGCGCGGCAGGTAGGTTTTGCCCAGCAGCGGTTCGCTGTCCTGGCTGCCGTCGCTAGTACGTTCCAGCTTGTCGACCCACAGTTCCTTGTAGGCCGAAGTGCGCGGCTCCAGGTGGCGCATGATTCGGAGCGCCCAGTCGTACGCCTCGGCGTGGGCCGGGGACAGCCGCGGGTTGACCGAGCAGATCACGTTGCGCACGTCATCGCCGCAGGCGGCCAGGGTGCTCAGGCCGGTGTCGTTGATGCCGCCGATCATGTCGCGCAGATGTTCCTTGGCAATGCCGTGGAACTGGAAGGTCTGCCGCGTGGTGATGCGCAGGCCGCTGCTGGCGTGGGCGCGGGCCAGCTGGTCCAGGTCCAGCCATTGCCGCGGCGTCAGCACGCCGCCGGGCAGGCGCACGCGCACCATGAACTGGTAGTCCGGCTCCAGTTTCTGGCGCCGGCGTTCGTCGCGCAGGTCGCGGTCGTCCTGCATGTAACTGCCGTGGAACTTCAGCAGCTTGGTGTCGTCATCGCTGATGGCACCGGTGGTGCGATTGGCCAGGCTCTCGGCAATGGTGCCGCGCAGGTAGCGGCTGTCGGCCTTGAGCTGTTCCATCGCGGAAAGGGGCTTGTCGGTCATGGCGCGGGCTTCATGGGGAGGCGGCTGGCGTTGGGCGCCGGCCGTGATGGCCTTTCGGCAAAGTGGGGATTCAGTACACGTCGCGGACGTAGCGGCCTTCGTCCAGCAGGGATCTGAGCCAGGTTTCGGCGTCTTCGTGCGACTTGCCGCCGTGTGCCACGGCGATGTCGAGCAAGGTCGCATGCACGTCGGGGGCCATGCGGTTGGCATCGCCGCAGACGTAGAGGTGCGCGCCCTGCTGCAACCACGCCCACAACTCGCGGCCCTGCTCGCGCAGGCGGTCCTGCACGTAGACCTTGTCCGCCTGGTCGCGCGAGAACGCCACGTCGAGCCGGCTCAGCGTGCCGTTGCGCAGCGCCTGCTGCCATTCCAGCTGGTACAGGAAGTCGGTGCGCCGGTACGGGTTGCCGAAGAACAGCCAGTTGCGGCCGCTGGCGCCAGCGGCGGCGCGTTCCTGCACGAAGGCGCGGAACGGCGCCACGCCGGTGCCGGGGCCGATCATGATGATGTCGCGCGACGGCTCGGCCGGCAGCCGGAAGCGGTCGTTGGCTTCGATGAATACGGGTACCGTGTCGCCTTCGTCCAGTGCGGACAGATGATGCGAAGCCACGCCCCAGCGCTCCTCGCCGTCGCTGCGGTAGTGCAGTCGGTCGACGGTGAGGTGCACCTCGTTTTCGACCTGCTTCAGGCTGGAGGCGATGGAGTACATGCGCGGCGCCAGCGGGCGCAGCGCCGCGACCAGGGCATCGGCGTCCCACGCGGTGGGATAGCGGCGCAACAGGTCCAGCAGGGGCGTGCCGTCGAGCAGGGCGCCGAGTTCGGCGCGTGCATCGGGCTGCAGCAGGGCCTTGAGGGCAGCGTGGTCGCCGCGCTCGGCATGTGCGATCAGGAAAGGCCGGGTCAGGCCGGTCAGTTCGCGGCGCTGGCCGAGCCATTGCTGCAGCGGCAGGCGTTCGTCGTTGAAATCCACCTCCCGGTTGCCATCCAGGCCCAGCGTCGCCAGCACGGCATCGACCAGCGTGGGTGACTGCGTCGGCCACACGCCGAGCGCGTCGCCGGGCTGGTAGGTGAGGCCGCTGCCTTCCAGCGACAGCTCGATGTGGCGTACGTCCTTGCCGCTGTCGCTGGCGACGATGCGCTGGTTGGCCAGCACCTCGGCGTGGAAGGGATGCTGGCGCGACCACGCCTGGCGGGCCGGATGCAGCGGGGTCACCACGCCGCTGGTCGGCACAGGCGACGGCTGGCCCGGGGCCAGTTTCAACAAGGTACGGGCCTGCTCCAGGGCGTTGTCGGCCCAGGGCGTGGCCACCGTCTCGATATCCACGTCCGCTTCGCCACGTGCGAACAGGCTGGTGGCGCCCAGCGCTGACAGCCGTTCGTCGAGGCGTCGACCGATGCCGCAGAAGTCCGGGTAGCTGGTGTCGCCCAGCGCCAGCACGGCGTAGCTGAGTTCGGGCAGGCGCGGCGCGCGCCGGCTTTCGAGGTGCTCGAAGAAGCCGCGCGAATCGTCCGGTGGTTCAACCTCGTTGCCAGTGCTGTGGGTGCTGACTACCGCGTACAGCAGGCGTTCCTTCTTGAGCTCCTGCAGTGGATAGGCATCGGCACGCAGCAGGCGCACCTCCAGCCCCGCCGCGGTGGCACGCTCGGCCAACTGTTCGGCCACGCGCTTGGCGTTGCCGGTCTGGCTGCCGTACAGCACGGTAAGGCGCGCCTGTGCGTCCACGGCCTTGCGCGGCGCGCTTTCATTGCCGGCCGCCTTGCCGATGGGTCGCAGCGCGGCCAGGCCGGCGAGATAGCCCGAAAGCCAGTGCAGCGAAGGCGCATCCAGCCCCTCGGCGAGGCGGTTGGCCAGTTGCTGCTTGTCTTCGGAGAGCAGGGAAAGCGGGGCGGCGGTCATGACGATGGTCTTGTTGCGGGCGTTTGGACGTCCATTCGTAAGAGCATGCTAGGCGGGCCTTCGGCTGGCCGGAAAGGATGGGATGGCATGCGGTTATGCCGGGTCCTCATGGGCGCTGGCTGTCCGGTCAGGGCGTTCGCCCGCACGGCAGGCCAGCGGGGCAGGGGCGCGAGCCGGCATAATGACGGCATGACCCAGCCGTCTTCCGAGTCCAGCGCCTTGCGCACCCTGATCGATGACCGTTACGCCGAGCTGACCGCGCGTTGCCGCGCGGCCGGCGTGCCGTTGCACGACGACGCCGGCGTGGCCGAGCGTATCCGGCGCACGCTGATGGCCAGCGATTTCGCCTTCGAAGTGTGGCGTAACCAGCCGGCTTTGCTGTCACCGCAAGGGCTGGATCGATTGCGCTCCAATGCGGACGCCGCGGCGCGCATCGAGTCCTTGAAGTTGCCGGAGGACGAGATTCCCACGCTGGCGGCGTTGCGCCGCTTCCGTCACGCCGAGGCGCTGCGGCTGGTGTTTCGCGATGTCAACGGACTGGACGAGTTGCCGGAAACCCTGTCGGCCACCAGCGTGTTGTACGAGGCCTTGCTGGCGCTGGCGCTGGGCTGGTCCGAACGGCTGCTGGCGACGCGCTTCGGCCACGCTCGCGGCCGTGACGGCAGCGTGCAGCGGCTGATCGTCGTCGGCTTCGGCAAGCTCGGCGGCAGCGAGTTGAATTTCTCCTCCGACATCGACCTGGTACTGGTCTACCCGCACGGCGGCCAGAGCGATGGTGCGCGCGTGCTCGACAACGGCGAGTACTTCGTGCGGCTGGGGCGGCAACTGGTGCGCCTGCTCAACGAACCCACCGCCGACGGCATCTGCGCGCGCGTCGACCTGCGCCTGCGCCCGTTCGGCAATGCCGGCCGGCTGGCGTTGTCGTTCAGCGCGATGGAGCAGTACTACCAGCGCGAAGGCCGCGACTGGGAACGCTACGCCTGGATCAAGGCCCGCCCGGTGGCCGGCGACCAGCACGCCGGCAAGGAGCTGCAGGAACTGCTGCGCCCGTTCATCTATCGCAAGTACCTCGACTACACCGCCTTTGCCGGCTTGCGCGAAATGAAGTCGCTGATCGACGCGGAAGTCGTCCGCAAGGACCTGGCCGACAACCTGAAGCTCGGGCCCGGCGGCATCCGCGAAATCGAATTCATCGTGCAGCTGACCCAGCTGATCCGCGGTGGGCGCGAGCCGAGCCTGCGCGTGCGCGGCCTGCTGCCTGCGCTGGCGGCGTGCGAGGCGCGCGGCCACCTGCCTTCGGCGCGGGCGAAGGTATTGCGCGAGGCCTATGTGTTCCTGCGCAAGCTGGAAAACCGCGTGCAGATGCTGCGCGACGCGCAGACCCACGACATTCCGGACGATGCGCTGAGCCGCGAGCGGATTGCGCGCGGGCTGGATTACCCGGCATGGGAGCCGCTGGCCGAGGAGCTGGCAAAGCATCGCGAGATCGTCGCCAACGAGTTCGCCGCGGTGCTGATGCCGCAAGGTGGCCGCACCGCCAGCGTGCCGGCCGAGGATGCCGCCTTGTGGCGGCAGGCCTGCGACGAGGAGCTGGATGCCGGCACGCTGGAAGCCAGCGGTTTCGTGCCCGGGCCGGAGGCGGCCGAAGCGCTGTTGAAACTGCCGAAAGCCTCGCCGGTGCGCGCCATGTCGGCGCGTTCGCGCGAACGACTCGATCGCCTGATGCCGCAGTTGCTTGCCGCCGCGCGCGCCACCGATGCGCCGGTGCCGTGCCTGCTGCGCCTGTGCCGTCTGACCCAGGCCGTGGCGCGGCGTTCATCCTATCTGGCGTTGCTGGAGGAGCAGCCGGCGGCGCGCAAGCGGCTGGCCAAGCTGTTCGCCGACAGCGCCTTCCTGGCCGAGCGAGTGATCGCGCAGCCGCTGCTGCTGGACGACGTGCTCGATCCGCGCATCGAGCAACTGCCGCTGAAGCGTTCCGACATCGGCGCCGAGCTCACCCGCGTGCTGGCCACGCTGGACGAGCGCGAGGCCGAGGCCGAGCTGGAACGCATCACCGAATTCAAGTCGTCCATCGCGTTCCGGCTGGGGCTGGCCTTCAACGACGGTCGTGCCGATGCGGTCGCCACGGCGCGACGGCTGGCGATGCTGGCCGAATCGGTGATCATTGCCGTCACCGCGCTGGCCGAGCGCGAACTGGTGACGCAACACGGCCGCCTGCCGGGCGAAGGCTCCGGCTTCGCCGTGCTGGGCTACGGCAGCCTCGGCGGCGAGGAACTGGGCTTTGCCTCCGATCTCGATCTGGTGTTCGTCTACGACGGCAAGCGCACGCAGGCGATGAGCAATGGTCCGCGCCCGCTGGAAGGCTCGCGCTGGTACCAGCGGCTGGCCCAGCGCGTGATGAACTGGCTGACCGTGCAGACCCGCGCCGGGCGACTGTACGAAGTGGATACGCGCTTGCGCCCGGATGGTTCCAAGGGCCTGCTGGTCGGCAGCCTGGATGCCTTCATCGCCTACCAGCAAAGCCGGGCATGGACGTGGGAGCACCAGGCGCTGTTGCGCGCGCGGCCGGTGGCCGGCGATGCCGTGCTCAATGCCGCGCTGGCCGGGGTGCGCCGCGACATCCTGGCAGTGCCACGCGAGGCGACCGCCGTGTTCGATGCGGTAAGCCAGATGCGTCGCCGCTGGCGCGCCGAACGTGATCGTTCGGACACCGCTCGGCTCGATCTGAAGCAAGGCCGCGGCACCCTGCTCGACATCGAATTCGCCCTGCAAGGCCTGGTGCTGGCACATGCCGCGCAGCAGCCGCAATTGCTCGGCGTCACCGCCAATGCACGGCTGATCCCGGCGTGTCGCGATGCCGGCCTGCTGGATGCCACGCAAGCGGCCACGCTGGTGCGGGTCCACGCCGAGCTGTTGCAACGTGCGCTGGCCTGCACGCTGGACCTGCGTTCGCGCGTCGCGCCCCGCGATGCCGCGCTGGAAGGCCTTTGCGAGGAAGTGACGGGTGTGACTCGTGCGTTGGGTTTCGCGTTCGACTGAAGGCGTGGCCAGGCCGTCTACCCGCTCAGGACGTCTGCCGACCTGATCGTTACCGCCGAGGCTGGTGGTCGTCGTGGCCGGGTGCCGATGCTGCCAGGCGCTTGCGTAATTGGGCCGCGATATCTGCCGTTTCGCGCAATGGCGGTTGCGAGGCCGGGACAGGGTCACCCAATGCGTGCAACAGGCCGGCCTGATGCAGCGACCGGTGAAAACGCTCCAGTTTCGCCGGCAAGGTCGCGTCGACCAGTGTCTCGACCGGGCAACCGACGGCGCAGGCCTCGCTGAGCATGTTCACCGAATCGGGCGTGACGACGAGGCGATCGGCCCAGCCGAGCACACCGGGGTAGGGGTTGCGGCCGTCGTCGGGGCCGGCCCAGCGCAGGCCGGGGATACCGTCGAGCGCAGTACGCAGCGTGTCCATGACCGCATCGGGGGTGCGCCGCGAGGCGAGTACCAGCAGGCTGCCGCCTTCGTGCTGCCAGCGTGCGCGCAGGCGCTCGGCGAGGCGTCCGGCGTAGCCGCTGTCGATGGCGATGCCGCGACGTGGACCGCCGATCAGCACACCGCTGCGCGGCTGCGGCAGTTCGTCGAATTGCGGGCAGGATTCGCGGCCATCGGCCAGCCAGTCGTCGTCGACCCCGTTCAGCGAACCCAGCGGGTTCAGCACATTGGGGCCGGTGAGCCCATCATGGCGCGGGGCGATCACCGTATCCCAGTGGGCCGGGTCGATGCGCGGGTCGAGGATCTGCACGGTGTGGCAGCGGCCACCGGACAGCTCGCGCAGCATCCGCGTGAACAGTGCGGCGCTGCGGCCGCAGCCGATGGCGAGTCGCGGCCACGGTGGCGCGAAGGCGACGCGTTGCGCCAGCGGCAATGCGCGGTCGCTGCCGGGCAGCAGGCGCGGGGCGAACCAGGACCACGGCGCGCGCGGTTCCAGCACCAGATGGCGTACCGGCATGTCCATCCGCTCGGCCAGCGCCAGCGCCTGGCGCTGGTTGCCGGCGGCATGGTCGGTGATCGCCCAGCACTCGTGGCGCGGGTTCAGCATGCGGAGGTAACCGCTGGCATTGTTTCCGCGAATGGCACGCTGCGTTCCCCTGTCGAGACCCTGCCGGATGGCGCCTGCGTTTACACTGGTGCCGTTGCGCCACGATAACGCCAAGCCAGCAAAGGATACCCATGAGCGAGTTGCTTTCCGATACCGCCCTCGACCAGTTGTTCCGCGAAGCCCGCACCTTCAATGCGTGGCTGCCCAAGGACGTCAGCGACGAGCAACTGCACCAGCTCTACGATCTGGCCAAGTTCGGCCCGACCAGCGCCAACTCGTCGCCGATGCGGGTGGTGTTCGTGAAGTCGAAGGCGGCCAAGGAAAAGCTGTCGCCGCTGATGTCCGACGGCAACCGCGCCAAGACCATGGCGGCACCGGTGAACGCGATCGTCGCCACCGACCACGCCTTCCACGAGAAGCTGCCGCAGCTGTTCCCGCATGCGGATGCGAAGAGCTGGTTCGACGGCAACCAGCCGCTGATCGACATCACCGCGTTTCGCAATGCCTCGCTGCAGGGCGCTTACCTGATGCTGGCCGCCCGCTCGATCGGGCTGGATTGCGGGCCGATGTCCGGCTTCGACAACGCCGGCGTGGACGCGGCGTTCTTCGCCGGCACGCAGATCCGCTCCAATTTCATGATCAATATCGGCTACGGCGATGCCAGCCGCGACCTGTTCCCGCGCAGCCCGCGGCTGACGTTCGACGAGGCCTGCCGGGTCGAATGAGTCGATGATCAGCCCACTCGACATGCTGTGGCGCCTGGCGCTGGCGGCCGTGCTTGGCGCGGTCATCGGCATCAATCGCGAACGCCACGAGTGGGCCGCCGGCATGCGCACGCACATGCTGGTGAGCGTGGGCGCGGCGCTGGCGATGATCGTGTCGGCGTTCGGTTTCAACGATGTGCTGATGCATGAGCACGTGGTGCTCGATCCGTCGCGCATCGCGGCGCAGGTGGTCAGCGGCATCGGCTTTCTCGGCGCCGGCACCATCTTGTTCCTGCAACGCGAACAGGTGGTGCGTGGCCTGACCACGGCGGCCGGCTTGTGGGCTACCGCGGCGATCGGCCTGGCTGCCGGCAGCGGTCTGTATCTGGCGGCGGCGATGGCCACGGCGGTGATCTGGCTGATCCTGGCCGCGCTGAAGCCGCTGGAGCGACGCCTGTTCGCGCGTCGCCTGCGTGGCGTGCCGCGGTTGCGCCTGCGATTGGGAGCCGCGGCCCCGCTGGCGGCGGTGGAGGCGCTGGTCGCCCGCCAGCATCTGCCACTGCGCAAGATGATCCTGCGCCGGCACGAGGATGGCGAGGACCGTCTGGACCTGCTGTTCGATACCGCCGTGCGCGACACCCAATTGCTGGCACTGGCCGAGGAATTGCGCAAGCTGGAAGGCTTGCAGGCCGTGCTGCTCGAACCCGCACCGGGCACGGTGCATCCCCCCGCTGATTAGTTCTGGAGATTCCCATGCGCACGCTTCGTTATGTACTTCTGGCCGGGTTGCTCGGTGCCGCGTTGTCGGTGCAGGCCGCACCGGTGACCTACAAGCTGGACCCGAGCCACACCATGGTGCTGTTCAGCTGGAGCCACTTCGGCTATTCCCATCCCACCGCCGACATGGGCATCTCCGCAGGCACGCTGGTGTATGACGCGCAGGATCCGGCCAAGTCGTCGGTCGACGTGAGCATGCCGATGAGCCTGCTCGATACCCACGTGCCGGCGCTGGACAAGCACCTGAAGGAAGCGGACTTCTTCAATGCCGCGAAGTATCCGGTGATCACCTTCAAGAGCACCCGCGTGCAGCCGGTGGACGCGACCCATTTCAAGGTCACCGGCAACCTCACCGTGCACGGCGTGACCCGGCCGGTGACGCTGGATGCCACCTTGAACAAGGTGGGCCCGCACCCGATGAGCAAGGCGCAGTCGATCGGCTTCGATGCCACCGGCACGCTGATGCGCAAGGACTTCGGCGTGGGCGCCTACGTGCCGATGGTCAGCAACGAGATCCAGTTGCGCATCACCACTGAGGGCTCGGTGCCGAAGGCGAAGTAAGGCTGGTACCTGGCGGTTTCCGAAGGCCCGTGTCGGCGACGATGCGGGCCTTCGCGTTGCCAGGTCCGGCGAGTGTCTTTCCGGGCTCGGGTAGCCATCCGAGGCCTGCCACGGGGCGCTGGCGAAGGCCTCGGCCTGCTATGATCGTCGGCCCCAGTCCTGTTCGGAGCCCAGCCCATGTCGGGTCCTCTTCCCGCGGCAGCAAAGCCGATCCCGGCAAGTGCCGAAAATCGTTACGAAGTGACGCGCGCGGATCTTCCGTTGTCCTGCCCGATGCCCGGCATGGCCCTGTGGAATGCCCACCCGAAGGTCTATCTGCCGATCGTCGATGACGGCGGCGAGAGCACTTGTCCTTACTGTGGCGCGCATTACACGCTGCGCGACTGATCCCGACCGGGTCGACGCACGGCTTGCGCCGAACTGACGGGCGTGACGGCACGATTACTGCTTGTGTTCAGGGATGAAGATGTTCAATCAGGGGCCGATGTCGATCATGGCCACGCCTATCCGAACGCTGACCGTTGTCCAGCTGCTGCCCGCGCTGCATTCAGGCGGCGCGGAGCGTTCGGCGCTGGAAGTGGCGCGCGCGCTGGTGCAGGCGGGACATCGCTCGGTGGTGATTTCGGCCGGCGGGCGGCTGGCCAGCCAGCTGGAAGCCGAAGGCAGCGAACACATCACGCTGGATATCGGCCGCAAATCCCTGCGTACCCTGGGGCGGATCGGCGCGCTGCGTCGTACGTTGCGCGAACTGAAGCCCGACGTCGTGCACGCGCGCTCGCGCCTGCCCGCATGGCTGGGCTGGTGGGCGATTCGCGGCCTGACGCCGCGGCCGCACTTCGTCACCACCGTGCACGGGCTGAACTCGCCCGGCTCCTATAGCGCGATCCTGCTGCGCGGCGAGCGCGTGGTGGTGGTGTCGCAGACCTTGCGCGATTACGTGCTGAGCCATTATTCGTGGCTCGATCCGGCCCGCGTGAAGGTGATTCCGCGTGGCATCGACCCGGAGGCGTTTCCCTATGGTCATCGCCCGGATGATGCCTGGCGCAAGGCCTTCTTCAACGAGTATCCGAGCCTGGCGGGCGCGCCGCTGCTGACGCTGCCGGCGCGCGGCACGCGGCTGAAGGGGCACCACGATGCGATCGAGCTGGTCGCGGCGCTAAAGCACCGTGGCATCGACACGCGCCTGCTGCTGCTGGGCGTGATCGAGCCCGGCCGCGAGGCTTATGCCCGGGAACTGCAGGATCTGGTGCATGCCTGCGATGTCGCCGACAAGGTGGTGATGACGCCGCCGCGCACCGACGTGCGCGATATCTACGCGACTTCGGCACTGATCCTGCAGTTGTCGAACAAGCCCGAATCGTTCGGTCGCACCGTGGTCGAGGCCTTGTCGCTGTGCCGTCCGGTGCTGGGCTATGCGCACGGTGGCGTGGGTGAATTGCTGGCCGAACTGTACCCCGCCGGCCGCGTGGTACCGGGCGATCGCGAGCGGCTGGTGGAACGCGCCGCCGAGCTGTTGCGCGTGGCGCCACCGATCGCGCCGCTGCAGAGCTACCGTCTGGACGACATGCAGGCCGCCGTGCTGGCCTTGTATACCGACGTGGCCGGCTGAGTCGGTATCCGCTTGCCAGGCTACCGGCTTCGGCGCGACGTGCACGCTGAGTAGCTCCCCTACAATGCCCGGGTATCTCATTCGGGCTCCGCATGACTTCCTTCGCCGCCACGTCCAGGGCCATCCTGTGCTCGCCGCTGACGCCGTTTTGGCTGGTGGTAGCACTGCTGCCGTTCGGGCGTAGCGCCGAGCTGGGCACCTTGCTGTGCCTGATCGGCCTGCTGTGGCAGTGCCGGCATGGGATGGCGCCGTGGCGCGACCGGCGCGGGGCCACCCTGCTGCTGGTATTGCTGGCCGCGTATGTCGGGGCGGCGCTGTGGTCGGCGTTCGACGCGGTGGCGCCGGCCAAAAGCTGGTCCAGCGTGGCCGGTCTGCTGCGCTATGTGCCGCTGGGACTGTACGCCTGCCTGGTGATTCGTCGCACCGATCGCCTGTATGCGCTGTACGCCGGCGTGGCCGTGGTGCTGGCGTTGTGGGTGCTGGTGGCGTGGCTGCAGATCGTGACGGGCTGGAGTCCGCGTGGTGTGGCCACCGGCGAATACCTCACCGGCCTGTTCGGCAATGATCTGAAGTTCGGCCCCACGCTGGCCGTGCTGTCGCCGTTCGCGCTGTGGGCGGCGCGGATGCGTTGGGGCGGGCGCGGCTTGCTGGTGGCGTTCCTGCTGTTGCTGGGGCCGGTGTTGCTGGCCGGCTCGCGCTCGGCGTGGCTGTGTTACGCGCTGGTGGCGCTGGCGTTTGCCTGGCGCGAGGCCGGCACGACACGGCGCTTCCTCGGGTTGTGCGCCGCTGGTGCCGTGCTGCTGGTGCTGGCGGGTGGCGTGGCGTGGAAGACGTCGGCGCGTTTCGATGCCCGCATGCAGCGCACGCTGGACGTGTTCCATGGCGGCGAGCAAGGCCTGAATGCGGCGTTGACCGGACGGCTGGACATCTGGCGGGTCAGCGCGCGGATGATCGCGGCGCATCCGTTCAATGGCGTGGGCGTGCGTGGCTTCCGCTACGCCTATCCGCATTACGCGCCGGCGAACGACCACTTCGTGGTGGCCGAATCGTGTGGCGTGGGTCAGGGGGCATGCCATCCGCACCAGTGGATGCTGGAGGTCCTCGCTGGCACCGGCGTGGTTGGCCTGCTGCTGTGGCTGGCCGGATTGGCATGGGCCCTGCGCGCGTGGCGTCAGGCGGGAACGGCTGCGCGGATGCACGCGTTTCCGGCGACGTTGGCGCTGGGCGTGATGCTGTTCCCGTTGAACAGCCATTTGGCCTTCTATTCGGCGTGGTGGGGATTGTTGTTCGCCTGGCTGCTGGCACTGTGGTGTGCAGGTTTGTTTGTTGCCGGCATCCCTGCCGGCAAAGCAGAGCCCGGCATCCATGCCGAACTTTTCAAGAAAGCACTTCCCTTGGAGCATCGCGATGCCGCGTGAGCCGCTGTCGGTGGTGTTGATCACCTTCAACAATGCCGACACCCTGGACGCCTGCCTGCGCGAGGTGGATTGGGCCGACGAGATCGTGGTGCTGGATTCGGGTTCCAGCGACGACACCGTGGCGATTGCACGGCGACACGGCGCGCGCGTGGCGACGCACCCGTTCGACGACTATGGCCCGCAGAAACAGCGCGTCATCGACATGGCCAGCCACGACTGGATCCTCAACCTGGATGCGGACGAGATCCTGTCACCGGGCACGCGTGCGGTGATCGAGCAGGCACTGGTCGATCCGCGGCACGCCGGTTTCCGCCTGCCGCGACGCGAGCGGATGTTCTGGACGGTGCAGCATCGCTGGAGCCATCGCAACGGCCATTTGCGCCTGTTCGACCGCCGCCGTGGCGGCATGAACGACGTGGACGTGCATGCTGCGGTGGAAGTGCGCGGTCCGACCAGGACGTTGCGCCGCGCGGATTTCGTCAACGATGGCGACGGCGACATCGCCACCCGTGTGGAAAAGATCAACCGCTACACCTCGGGCATGGTGGCGTACAAGTTGCGCAAGGGTCAGCGCTTCACCGGCCTGCGCATGGTGCTGTATCCGCCGCTGTTCTTCCTGCGCCAGTACCTGGTGAAGCGCTATTTCCTCAACGGCTGGGCCGGCTTCATCGCCAGCGTCACCGGCGCGTTCTACGCGTTCCTGAAATACGCCAAGCTGCACGAGGCACGGCGGCGCGAATCACGGTCAAGCCGCCACTGACGGCCCGTACTCGGTGTTTGCAGCGTCCTGGCGGGTGCCATTCACGGCCTGGACGAGCAGGCTGCATGCCGTGTGCCGCAGGGCTTCGCGCTTGCGGAAGGCCGAGCGGTGTTTGCTTTCCACCAGGCTTTCGTCGCGGGCGGGCTCGTGCAGTGGCAAGGCGTGGAAGCCGTCCGGGCGGGGTTGGGCCAGACACTCGGCCCAGAAGCCGTCATAGTCCGCCTTGATCTTGCCCTTGTTGCGCGAAAACGGATGGGCACGGTTGCCGACGCCGAGCATTTGCGATGCGCCGATGGCCTGGGCCAGCGCGTACAGCATCGACAGCAGCAGGTTTTTCGGGCGCAGGCCGTGTGCCTGCTTGGTGAATTCGCGCACGGCCTCCCGTCCCAGTCCGGCCGCGGCACCTTGCAGGCAGCCGATCAACACGGTGCGGCCTTCGTCGGCAAGGGTAAAGATCACCGACGACAGGGGGCGCCCCTCGGCGTCGAGCAGATAGAGCGCCAGCTCGCCTTCGCGGCCGCGGCCCAACGGGCGGCGCAACTGCAGTTCGGCCACGCTGTCGTTCTTGAGCACGAGCCGACCCAGCGAGGCCGCGCCTTCGCGGTACACCCGATCGATCAGGTGCGCAGGCCAATGCGCCAGGAGATAACGGTAGTGGCTTTCGATGATGGCGTAGCGACGCGCCAGCGGGAGCAAGCGGTTGATGTAGGCGTGCAGCGGCCTTTCGTGCAGGCGCGAGTCGTGCGGGAGCATGGCCGACATGCGCGGCGTCTCATGCAGGAATCGCAACCATGCGGATTGGTGCCGCCAGTGCAGGGCACAGCGGAATACATACTTGGATGCCGTCAGGGCGCGCTTGACCAGGCCGCCACTCCAATCGCGGCGGGCATGCAGTGAACGGCGGAAATACGGTAGCGACATTGGGGATGGCACCTCCATGGGCCTGTCGCACTTTCTAGCGGTCGACGCTGACGCTGGCCTGTCACGGGCAACGCGGGGTCATCAGCGGTTCAGTATTTCAATACACGTCCGGTGCGCCTTCCGGCCGGGTCTTGAAGCGCTTGTGCACCCACAGGTATTGCTCGGGGGCGGCGCGCGCCATCTGCTCGATGCAGGCGTTGACGCGGGCGGTGTCATCCAGCACGTCGGCGCTGGGCAGGTTTTCCAGAGGGGCACCCAGACGCAATGCGTAGCCGGCATTGCCGGGCAGGCGGCGATGGAAGAACGGGATCACCACGGCGTTGCCCATGCGTGCCAGGTGGTGGGTGGCGGTGATGGTGGCCGCCGGGATTCCGAAGAACGGCACGAACACGTTGTCCTTGCTGCGCATGTCCTGGTCCGGCGCGTACCACAGCGTACCGCCGCTGCGCAGGTACTTCACGGTGCCCCGGATGTCGTCCTTGTCAAACATCGCATCGGCGTAGTCCAGGCGCGCGCGCAACACGGCCCATTCGAACACGGTCGAGTCCATGCGCCGATACATGCCGGCGATGCGGATGCGCTGCGAGACCAGCCGGGCGCACAGCTCCAGGTGCGAGAAGTGACCGCCAACCAGCAGCACGCCGCGACCCTCGGCGCGGGCGGCTTCCAGGTGCTCCAAGCCCTCGAGGGTGATTGGCGTGCGGGCGATGGCGCGCTTCGAACCCATCCAGCCGAGTGCGAATTCCACCATCATCAGGCCGATGTCGCGCAGGTGGGCGTCGACCAGGGCGGCCTGGGCAGCGGCATCCAGCTCGGGGAAACACAGCGCGATGTTGGCTTCGGCGATGCGCCGGCGTGGCGACGGAAAGCGTTGCACGATGGCGCCGAGCAGTCGCCCCAATCCCATCAGCGCGGGTCGCGGCAGGCGGGCGATCAGGTGCAGCGCGCCCACGCCCAGCCAGGCCGGCCAGTGACGCGGGGCGAGCAGGGAACGGGAGAAGGTGGGGCGTGGCATGCCGGGCATCGGCCCCATTGTAGTGGAGGCGGCAAAGCGGGACGAGAACGCGCCGGATCTGGCCCCGCAGGCATGCTCTCGTATACTGCCGCGTCAGTCAGGGAGTTCGTGTTGCGCTATCTCTACATACTGGTGATGTACCTGGTCACGCCGTTGATCGTGTTGCGGCTGCTGACGCGGGGCATGCGCTATGGCAACTACCACCGGCGCTGGCCGGAACGCTTCGGTGTGTTCGAGCCACCGGCGGGAATGCCCGGCTGCCTGTGGGTGCATGCGGTGTCGGTGGGCGAGGTGAATGCTGCCGAGCCGCTGGTCAAGGCGTTGCGCGCGGATTATCCGCACGCGCCGCTGGTGGTGACCACGGTGACGCCGACCGGCTCGGCGCGCGTGCACCAGCTGTTCGGCGACGAGGTGTTCCACGTCTACCTGCCCTACGACCTGCCATTCGCGGTGGAGCGCTTCCTGCAACGCCTGCGCCCCCGTCTGGCGCTGATCGTGGAGACCGAGATCTGGCCGAACCTGTATTTTGCCTGCCGCGGGCGCGGGATTCCGCTGATGATCGTCAATGCGCGCCTGTCCGAACGCTCGCTGCGCGGCTACAGACCCTTGATGCCGTTGTTGCGCTCGGCGTTGCGTGGTGTGCGGGTGGCGGCGCAATCGCGCACCGATGCGGCGCGCTATCGCCTGCTGGGCGCCGATCCCGAACTGATCACGATCAGCGGCAACCTGAAGTTCGACATGCCGGTGCCGTACGATGCGGTGCGCATTGGCGAGGAGTTGCGCCAGGGGTGGGGACGATTGCGGCCGGTGTGGATTGCCGCCAGCACGCACGAAGGCGAGGAGCAGGCCGCACTGGAGGCGCACCTGAAGGTGCTCGAACGCCTGCCGGATGCGTTGTTGCTGATCGCGGCACGGCACCCCGAGCGTTTCCGGATGGTCGAGCATGCGGCGCGCGGCCTCGGCTTCGCCACCGCCTCGCGCAGCGCCGACGGCGTGCCCGGTGTCGCGCACCGGGTCTTCGTGATCGATTCGATGGGCGAGTTGATGCCGTTCTTCGCCGCTTCCGACGTGGCCTTCGTGGGCGGCAGCCTGGCGTCGATCGGGGGGCACAACGTGCTGGAGCCGGCGGCCTTGTCGCGGCCCGTGCTGGTAGGCCCGAACACCTACAACTTCGAGGAGATCACGTTGACCCTGGTCCGTGAAGGCGGCGGCGAGCGCGTGGCCGATGGCCCCGATCTTGCCGCCAAGGTGCTGGGCCTGCTGAGCGATCGCGCGCGGCGCGAACGCATGGGGCGACGCGCGCGGATGGTGTTCGACAGCGAGCGCGGTGCCGTGGGTCGGGTGATGCGGCTGGTGGATGGCTTGCTGGAGGAATAGCCGTCGCTTCCGGCAGGGCGGCCGGAAGGGCCGCGCCACAACGAAACAGGCCGGGCTTGCGCCCGGCCTGTTTCGTTGCAACGTCGAGGCGGCGCGATGCGCGCCAGCGACTTACTGCAGCAGTGCGTTGATCTTTTCCAGATCCTTGAGGTCGGCGGTGCCGGCAGCCTGTTCCAGCAGCAGCTTGTCCAGGATGAACTGGTGGCGGTTCTGCGAGTAGGTGCTCTCGGCCGAGGTCAGGGTCTGGATCGCCAGCAGCACGTCGGTCATGGTCTGCGTGCCGACCTGGAAGCCGGCGCGAGTGGCGTCCAGCGCCTTCTCGCCGGATTCCACCGCGGCCTTGCCCGACTGCACCTGGCTGATCCCGGCGAGCACGGAGCGGTAGTAGTTGAGCGTGGCACGGCGGACCTGGCGACGCTGGCTTTCCAGCGAGTCCTGCGCCGAATCGCGCTGGTCGATCGACTGGCGCACCACGGACTGCGTGTAGCCACCGGAGAAGATCGGCACGGTCAGGGTCAGGCCGACGGTGGTGCCGTAGCGGCCGTTGCCGGCGATGCCGGCGGCAGAGCCGTGTTCGAGCCAGGTGGTGTCCTTACCGCGCGACAGCGAGGCGCTGAGCGTGGGCAGGTGGCCGGCGCGGGCGGCGTTGATGCTGTGGTCGGCGGCGGCGACGTTGTCCTGCTGCGACAACACGTTGGGGTTGTTCTGCAGGGCCTTCTGCACCCATGCCGTCGGATCGGCCGGCACCGGGGCCTTCAACGGCAGCTCGTCGCGCAGCTTTTTCAGCGTCCCTACCGGTTTGCCGGTGATCTGGGTCAGCGCCTCGCGCGCATCGTCCAGGGTGTTCTGGGCACCCAGCGTCTGGGCCTTGGCGCCTTCGTAGTAGGACTTGGCCTGGTAGACGTCGGTGATCGCCGAGAGACCGACCTTGAAGCGCTGGTCGGCCTGCTCGTACTGCTGCTTGTACGCGTCCTCGTTGGCCTGGGCGTAGGACAGCTGATCCTCCGCCGTCAGCACGTTGAAGTAGGCCGTGGCCACGCGGACGTAGAGATTCTGCTCGGCCGCGGCATACAGCTCGTCCTGCGCGCTGGCGCTGGAATGGGCGGCGCGCAGGTTGGCGATCTGGCTGAGGTTGAACACGCTCTGGGTCAGCGTGGCGGAGATGCTGCGATCACGCGTGTGGCCGCGGCCATCACCTTCCAGGCCGGCGTTGAACGAACCGCCCGAGCTGGCCTGGCTGAGCTTGGCGCCGGCCGAAATCTGCGGCAGCAGCGCCGAGCGTGCCTGGTTGATGCCTTCATGGGTGCCCAGGCGCTGCGCATCGGCCTGCGCCAGCACGGGGTCGTTGGCACGCGCTTGACGGTATGCGTCCATCAGGTCCTCGCCATGGCTGGGCAGGGACACTGCAGCCAGGGTCAGGGCAAGGGTCAGAAGCTTCAAGCGCATGGGTTCGCCTCGTGGGGTCGGGGATCGGAAATCAGAAAACGAAGGGGCGGGGCGGTTTGGCGTGGGCAAGGTACGGCAGGTCGGTCTCGAACAGGGTTTCCTCGCGGAAACGGCCTTCGCCTTCGCGGGTGATCAGTACGGCCTGTTGCGCCGGCGATTCGCCGCGCACGGCCAGCAGACGGCCGCCGGGCTTGAGCCAGCCGAAGAAACGTTCGGGAACGCTGGACACCGCTCCGGTGACCACCACAACATCGAACTGGCCTTGCGGCTGCCACTCGATGACGGCTTCGCCGGTCGCCAGCTCGACGTTGCCGATGCCGGCCGCGCGCAGGCGCTCACCGGCCGTGGCGGTGAAGTCGGCATGCATGTCCACGCTGACCACCGAGCCGGCCAGGCTGGCCATGCAGGCGGCAAGGAAACCCGAGCCGGTGCCGATTTCCAGCACGCGATCCTCCGGCTTCAACTCCAGTGCCTGCAGTACGCGACCTTCCACCACCGGCTTCATCATCACTTCGCCATGGCCCAGCGGCAGGCACAGGTCGGCGAAGGCCAGTTGCTGGTGTTCGGTGGCAACGAAATCCTCGCGGCGCACGCGGCCGAGCACCTCGAGCACGCGGGCATCGAGCACTTCCCAGGGGCGCACCTGGTTTTCCACCATGTTGATTCGCGCCTGATCGAAGTTCATCGCCATTGTGCTCATGTCCCGTACGGATCGAAAAAGGTCAGATAGGATAAGGGTTTGTGACCTGTCCCGACAATGACTAGCCTGCGGCCTGACCGGGGCCGCACGAAGTGCCGGAAGTCATCGCGGCGACCTGACGCAAGTCATGCCCCCAGCCGCGTGGGCATGCTCCAATGCTCGCGCGGAAGGCTGCGGGCTGGCGCGAAACCACCGGGAAGCTGGGTCACTGCGGCGGCCGTGGCATCGCCCAGGGCGCCATCGAGATGATGGATGCGCACCAGCGGCGCGGCACCGCGCTGCCCGGTCGAGGCACACAACCATGCCAGCCAGCGCGCGAGACGGTGCCGCTCGACGGCGGTCAGGCCCGCGACAGCGGCGCGCGCGGCAAAGGCAGTGCGTCGCGCTTCGCGGTGGTTGCGCTCCAACCATGCGGCCAGTGTACGCTGGGCTTCGCGATAGGTTGCGCTGAGGACAAGTTCTGCGGCAGTGGCCATAAATACGTAGTGGGTAGCGTTCAGCAAATAATTGAACTCTGCCGTATAATAAAGTCGAATCCCCGATTTGTGAAGGTGCTTCCATGAACTCGATCCCGCAAACCAAGCCGCACGGGCCCGGCCGCCCCAAGGACATGGAGAAGCGGGCGGCTATTCTTGAAGCGGCCAAGTCGCTGTTCATCCACAACGCCTTCGCCGGCACCAGCATGGATGCCGTCGCGGCCGAGGCCGGGGTGTCCAAGCTCACCGTCTACAGCCACTTCGGCGACAAGGACAACCTGTTCCGCGAAGTGATCCGTTCGCATATCCAGGATCTGCTGCCGGAAGACACCTACCGCTTCGAACCCGCCGCCGACGTTCGCGAGACCTTGCTGCGCGTGGCGCAGGCACATGCCAGCCTCGACTGCGACCGGCAGACCGTCGGCACCTTCCGCGCCATCCTCAGCGATTGTCGCCAGGGCAATCCCCGTTACGGCCGGCTGATGTGGGAAGAGGGCTCGATGCGTACGCACGCCCTGATGGAACGCCTGCTGCAACACTCGGTTGACGCTGGCCAACTGGAGATTGCCGACGTGCCGCGTGCCGCCGTGCAATTCATGGCGCTGATCAAGGGCAACCTGATGATGCGGCGCATGTTCGGTTGCGTGGAGTGCGACGAAAGTTACGCCGCGGAAATCGAGGCCAATGCGCGCGCCGGCGTGGACATGTTCCTGCGCGCTTATCAGCCGCGCTGATTGACTGGCGGGTGGCGTGGTCGTCGCGGTGGCTCGCCTGCCGCGGGCTTTCAAGCGTCAGCCGCGCCCGAATCACTTGATGGCATTGCCGCCGCCGGTTCGGGTGGCCGCACTCGATTATCCCGGTGCTTTCATGCTTGAATGGTGGCTTGGAGCGGGGGTGCCGGCGGCAGTCGGCTGAGAGAGTCCCTTCGAACCTGATCCGGTTAGTACCGGTGTAGGGAGCTTCGATGCACGGAGTCCATCCGTGTGTCCGGTGCCGTCGCTTCTGTGCGCGAATCCTCGCGCAAACCGCACGTTGCGTGCGGGTCTGCCACAGAAGCCGGATATCCCACCATGAATGCCCAGCTGACCGATCTTGCGCGTGCCGCGCAGGAACTTTCCGAAGCCGTTACCCGTCCGATTCCCGGCTCGCGCAAGATCCATGTGCCGGGCAGTCGCGATGACTTGCGCGTGCCGTTGCGCGAGATCGCGCAGGCCGACACGCCGGCGATGTTCGGCGTGGAAAAGAACCCGCCGATTACCGTCTATGACACCTCCGGTCCGTACACCGATCCGGCGCATCGGGTGGACCTGGCCGCCGGCCTGCCGCCCTTGCGCGCGGCGTGGATCGCCGAACGCGGCGACAGCGAGCCGCTTGAAGGACGCAGTTCCGAATTCGGCCGGCGCCATGCCGCCGCACCGGAACTGGCGGCGATCCGCTTTCCGCAACTGCCGGTGCCACGGCGAGCGAAGGCTGGCGCCAATGTCACCCAGATGCACTACGCCCGGCGCGGCATCATCACGCCGGAGATGGAATACATCGCGATCCGCGAGAACCAGCGCATCGAGGCGCTGGGCGACAGCGCGCTGCGCACGCAGCATCCGGGGCAGTCGTTCGGCGCGTCGCTGCCGAAGCTGATCACGCCGGAATTCGTGCGCGACGAGGTGGCCCGCGGCCGCGCCATCATCCCGGCCAACATCAACCATCCGGAAAGCGAGCCGATGATCATCGGCCGCAACTTCCTCACCAAGATCAACGCGAACATCGGCAACAGCGCGGTGAGCTCCGGCATCGCCGAAGAAGTGGAAAAGATGGTGTGGTCGATCCGCTGGGGCGGCGACACGGTGATGGACCTGTCCACCGGCAAGCACATCCACGAAACGCGCGAGTGGATCATCCGCAACTCGCCGGTGCCGATCGGCACGGTGCCGATCTACCAGGCGCTGGAGAAGGTGGGCGGCGTGGCCGAGGACCTCACCTGGGAGCTGTACCGCGACACCTTGATCGAGCAGGCCGAGCAGGGCGTGGACTACTTCACCATCCACGCCGGCGTGCTGTTGCGCTTCGTGCCGCTCACGGCCAAGCGCGTCACCGGCATCGTCAGCCGCGGCGGCTCGATCCTCGCCAAATGGTGCCTGGCGCACCACAAGGAAAATTTCCTTTACACCCACTTCGAGGACATCTGCGAGATCATGAAGGCGTACGACGTTTCCTTCAGTCTCGGCGACGGCCTGCGCCCCGGTTGCGTGGCCGACGCCAACGACGCGGCGCAGTTCGGTGAGCTCGATACGCTGGGCGAGTTGACGCAGATCGCGTGGAAGCACGACGTGCAGACCATGATCGAAGGCCCCGGCCACGTGCCGATGCAACTGATCAAGGAGAACATGGACCGCCAGTTGGAGAAGTGCGGCGAGGCGCCGTTCTACACGCTGGGGCCGCTCACCACCGACATCGCGCCCGGCTACGACCACATCACCAGCGCAATCGGCGCGGCGATGATCGGCTGGTTCGGCACCGCCATGCTTTGCTACGTGACGCCGAAGGAACACCTGGGCCTGCCCGACAAGCAGGACGTGCGCGACGGCATCATCGCCTACAAGATTGCCGCGCATGCCGCCGACCTGGCCAAGGGACATCCCGGTGCGCAGGTGCGCGACAACGCGTTGTCGAAGGCGCGCTTCGAGTTTCGCTGGGACGACCAGTTCAACCTCGGCCTCGATCCGGAGAAAGCCAAGGAATTCCACGACGAGACGTTGCCGAAGGATGCGCACAAGAGCGCGCACTTCTGCTCGATGTGCGGTCCGAAGTTCTGCTCGATGAAGATCACCCAGGACGTGCGCGACTACGCCGCCGAGCACGGCACCGGCGAGATCGAGGCGCTGGCCGAAGGCATGGAGGAAAAGGCCGCCGAATTCCGCGCGCAGGGCGCGGAGGTGTATCGCAAGGCCTGATGGCGGCGAAAGGCCGGCCGCCTGTGCGGCAAGGCTCGGCGCACTGCGCGCGCGGCGTGGCCGATCGGGCATGTGACGGCGCGCGCGGCGTGTCAATCCTCGCCGTGCGCGTGCCGCATGCTGTCCAGGGCCAGCGTCGAATGGGCGTAGGCGCCGCCGGCGCGCATCTCGGCGGCCACCCAGATCGCTTCCATGATCTGCGCTTCGCTGGCGCCCTGTTTCAGCGCCTCGGCGGTATGCCCCTTGATGCAGTACGGGCATTGGGTGACGTGCGCCACCGCCACCGCGATCAGTTGCTTGGTGACGTTCGGCAGTGCGCCGTCGGCAAAGACCGCCGCGCTGAATGCCTTGAACGCCTCCAGCGGTTTGGGTGCCAGTTCGCGGCGCATGCGCGCCAGCTCCGCGCTCGACGGCGGATACATCGTATGGTCCATGGTGGTTCTCCTCGAAAGTCGACGTTCAGTCCTGTGCCGATACCGTGCCGTGCACCCAGCTCGGCGGGTCACTGGCCGGGAAACTCTGCGCGAGTTCGGCGTCGATACGCTGCTCGCGCGCACGCACGGCGGCGGCGTCATCCGGCACGGGGGCGGTGGCAACGGGTGCGGGGCTGACCAGTGTGTGGCGGGGAACGTGTTGCGGCAGCGAGACGTACATGGCAGTTCCTCCTGATGTCGTCCGACATCCGAAAATCGGCTGCCCCGTCGCGCGCGGGTTACAGCCCCAGGTTGTTGTGCTCCAGCACGCGTTCGGCGCGATAACTCGAACGCACCAGCGGTCCGGCGACCGCTTCCACGAAGCCCTTGCCCAGCGCCAGCTGGCGGTACTCGCGAAACTCGTCCGGGGTGACGAAGCGCTGCACCGCGAGATGATGCGGGCTGGGACGCATGTACTGACCCAGGGTAACCACGTCGACGTTGGCACCGCGTATATCGTCCAGCGTGCGTTCGATCTCGGCGTCGGTCTCGCCCAGGCCCAGCATCAGGCTGGTCTTGGTCAGCGTCTGCGGCGCGTGCCGCTTGGCGAACGCCAGCACGTCCAGCGTCTGCGCGTAACCGGCGCGCGGATCGCGCACCGGATGGGTCAGCCGCTCCACCGTCTCCAGATTCTGTGCATAGGTGGTCAGGCCGGCGTCGAGCACGTGGGCCACCGCGTCATGGTTGCCGGCGAAATCGGGCGTCAACGCTTCCACCGCGGTTTGCGGCGAGCGTTGATGGATTGCCCGCACGCAAGCGGCGTAATGGGCGGCGCCGCCATCGGGCAGGTCGTCGCGGTCGACCGAGGTCAGTACCACGTACTTCAGTCCCATCAAGGCCACCGCATCGGCGACCTGCAGCGGCTCCATGGGATCGAGCCAGCCCTGCGGATTGCCGGTGCTGACCGAGCAGAACCGGCACGCGCGCGTGCATACCGAACCCATCAGCATCAGCGTGGCCGTGCCGCGGCCCCAGCATTCGGCAATGTTCGGACACTTCGACTCGGCGCAGACGGTGTTCAACTTGTGGCTGCGCACGATCTCGTGCACGGCTTCGTAACGTGCCCCGCTGGGCAGCTTGATGCGCAACCACGGCGGCTTGCGCTCCACGTCCGGCAAACCGCTGCCGGCGTTCGGGCGAATGCCGCCCTTGATTGCACGGGTGCCCTGCGGGCTGATGAACTTGCTGCCGTCGTGAATGGAAGAGTGGCTGGACATGAGACGCGTGCCGGGAAGGATGGCCATCAGTCTCCCGCAGCCGGCGCCCGATCGCCCTGATGCATGTCAGGAAGTGGCCGGGGCATTTTGCGGCGGCTTTCCTTCACCTGGCCTTTCCACCGCTGTTTCTAGGCTGTGCGGACTTCACATCCGCAGCGGCCAAGCGTCGCTGTCCGACCCAGCCCGCAGGAGCCAGCCATGCCGAAAGCCAAGCCCTTCGTCAGCGATATCGAGAACATCCGCAAGCGTGCGCGCCAGGACATCGACAAGGGCGCAATGACGGCCGGCTACAAGGCCGACCGCACCACCGTGATCAAATTGCTCAACCACGCGCTGGCCACCGAGATCGTCTGCGTGCTGCGCTACAAGTACCACTACTACATGGCCTCGGGCATCCATTCGCAGGCGATCAAGGAAGAGTTCCTGCAGCATGCCAACGAGGAGCAGGGGCATGCCGACCTGATCGCCGAACGCATCACCCAGCTCGACGGCAAGCCCAACCTGTCGCCCGAGGGCCTGCTCTCGCGCAGCCATTCCGACTACGTGGAAGGCGAGGATATCGTCGACATGATCAAGGAAGACCTGGTCGCCGAGCGCATCGCCATCGACAGCTACCGCGAGATGATCGACTACGTCGGCAGTGCCGATCCGACCACGCGCCGCGTGCTGGAAAGCATCCTGGCGATGGAGGAAGAGCACGCCGAGGACATGAACACCTTGCTGGAGCAGTTGGGCAAGAAGGGCGAGCCGGCCAAGTCGGCGCCGCAGCGCAAGACCACCGGCGGCAAGACCGCCGCGCACAAGCGCAGCTGATCGCGTTCTGTCGATGACAGCCCGGCGGGGCGGCTCAAACCGCCCCGCCGGGATTTTTCGCGGTTACCAGCCGGCCAGCACCAGCTTGCCGATCGTGCTGCCCGACTCCAGCCGGCGATGCGCTTCGCGCATATTGGCTGCGTTGATCGGCACCAGTTGCTCGCGCTGGATGTTCTTCAGTTCACCGGCATCGATCAGCTCGGCCACGCGGGCCAGGATGCGTCCCTGTTCGGCCATGTCCGGCGTCTTGAAGCGCGGACGCGCGAACATCATTTCCCAGTGGATTCCGATGCATTTGAACTTGTACGGATCGCCGATCTTCAGCGCCTCCGACGGCTCCACGATCAGGCCGACATGGCCTTGCGGGATCAGCAGTTCGCCGAGCACGTCCCAATAGCGTGAGGTGTCGGCCAGGTTGATGGCCGCGTCGATCTGCGCAAAGCCCAGGGCTTGCAGTTGTGCTGCCAGCGGTTCGCGATGGTTGATCACGTGCTGCGCGCCCATCTCCTTGCACCAGGCCACGGTTTCGGGGCGCGAGGCGGTGGCGATCACGGTGAAACCGGCGCGTCGCGCCAACTGGATCGCGATGGAACCGACGCCGCCGGCACCGGCGATCACCAGCAACGATTTGCCCTTGCCGCCGTGTTCGCTGTCGAACGGCATGCGCTGGAACAGCAGTTCCCACGCCGTGATCGCGACAAGCGGCAGCGCAGCGGCCTGCGCGGCATCGAGCGAGCGTGGCGCCACCGCCGCCACTCGCGCGTCGACGAGGTGGTACTCGGCATTGCTGCCCGAGCGGGTGATGTCGCCGGCGTAATACACGCGGTCGCCGGGACGGAAACCCTCGACGCGGCTGCCCACGGCCTCGACCACGCCGGCGGCATCGTAACCGAGCACCTTCGGCTGCGCCTCGACCTGCGGCTTGGGCGAACGCACCTTGGTGTCGACCGGATTCACCGACACGGCTTCCACGCGCACCAGCAGGTCGTGTTCGCCGGGTTGCGGCTGCGGCAGCTCCACGTCGAGCAGCGATTGCGGATCGTCGATGGGCAGGTAACGGGTGAGGGCGACGGCTTTCATGGGTTCGACTCCGTGGGGGCGGGATGGATGGCGTTCATCGGTGGCGGATCGCGTTCGACGAACGAATCGTTGCAGCAAGCGTAGTAGGGATAGAGCGGCACGATGTTGCTGGTGGTGACTGCAGAGTGACATGCCATGCACGTGCTCTGCGATGATTCGGGCAGAGGCGGGTCAGGCTTGCGGGCAGGCTACCGTGGCCGTCAGCCGCGCCGCGCGCGCGTTGCGCAGCGCGTACAGCGCCAGTGCGAATCCGGCCACGCCCACCAGCGCAGCGGCCCACGGCAGCGCGGTGAGGCCGGCGCCGTGCGCGATCACCACGCCGCCCAGCCACGCACCCAGCGCATTGCCCAGGTTGAACGCGCCGATGTTGAGGCTGGACGCCAGGCTGGGGGCGCCGGCCGCCTGTTGCAGCACCCAGAGCTGCAAGGGCGACACGGTGGCAAATGCCGCCACGCCGAGCAGGCCGGCGAACAGCACCATCAGCGTCTTGTCGTGCAGCACGAAACCCATTGCGCCAAGCACCACCACCAACGCCGCCAACGTGACCAGCAGCGAGGACGGCAGGTGGCGATCAGCCAGGCGTCCACCCAGCATGTTGCCCGCGATCATGCCGACCCCGAACACCAGCAGGATCGGCGACACCGCCGTATCCGCGAAGCCGGTGACGCGGGTCAGCAGCGGCTCGATGTAGGCGTACACCAGGAACACCCCGGCAAAACCCAGTACCGTCATCGCCAGGCCCAGCAGCACCGGCGCTCGGCTGATCGCATGCCATTCGGCGCGCAGCGCCATCGGCGTGGCATCGCCTTTTTCCGGCGGCACCAGCAGGGCGACGACGCTGGCCGCGAGCACGCCGATGACGGCCACCGCCCAGAACGTGGAACGCCAGCCGAAATGCAAGCCCAGCCAGGCACCGGCCGGTACGCCAAGCAAGGTGGCCACGGTCAGGCCGGTGAACATGATCGAGATCGCCGAGGCCTTGCGATCCTCGCTCACCAGCGAGGTGGCCACCACCGCGCCCACGCCGAAGAAGGTGCCGTGGGCCAGCGAGGTGAGCACCCGCGCCGCCATCAGCGTGGCGTAGTTTGGCGCGATGGCACAGGCCAGGTTGCCCAGCGTGAAGATCGCCATCAGCGCCAGCAGCACGGCCTTGCGCGGCATGCGGTGGGTGGCCAGGGTCAGCAGCGGCGCGCCCACGAACACGCCCAGCGCATAGCCGGAGATGAGCAGGCCGGCGGCACTGATGCTGACGTGCAGGTCGGCGGCGACCTGTTGCAGCAAGCCCATGATCACGAACTCGGTGGTGCCGATGCCGAAGGCGCCCGCGGTCAGCGCATACAGCGCCAACGGGGTGCGTGGTCGGGCGGGAGGGGAGTGCATGGCGGCAATCCTGAAGAAACGAGGCGCCAGCTTAAGGATTTGCCTTTTATTCAAAAACCATCAACATGGCTAATCATTATCAACAAATAATTGATAGTCATGGACCGTATCGGTGACCTCAGGCTGTTCCTGCGCGTGCTCGATCTTGGTTCGATCAGTGCGGCCGCGCGCAGCCTCGACCTGTCGGTGGCGGTGGCCAGCCAGCGCCTGAAGCGGCTGGAGCGCGAACTGGGCGTGCGCCTGTTGCACCGGACCACGCGTCGGTTGCACGCGACGCCCGAAGGCATGCTGCTGGCCGAGCAGGGCCGGGCGCTGGTGGAGGACCTGGAATCGCTCACCGGCGGCCTGCGCCAAAGCGCCACCGAAGTCAGCGGTACGCTGCGGGTGACCATGTCGGCCGCATTCGGGGGCCGCTACATCTCGCCGCTGCTGCCGGAATTCCTGGCCTTGCATCCGCGCGTGAAGCTCAGCGTGAATCTCGACGACCAGATCGTGGACCTGGTCGGCTCCGGGTTCGACCTGGGCATCCGCGTCGGCGCGCTGGGCGACTCCGGCCTGGTGGCGCGCCAGCTGGCGAGCAACCGGCGCGTGCTGTGCGCATCGCCGGACTACCTGCAACGACATGGCACGCCACGTACGCCGGCCGAATTGGCGACACACGATTGCCTGCTGCTGGTCGGCAGCCAGGGACGGCAAGACATCTGGCATTTCAGCGACCGCCGGGGGCGCGAGATCGTCCAGCGGGTGCAGGGGCGCTTCGAGAGCAACCAGGGTGCGTTGTTGCGGGATGCGGCGATGGCCGGGCTCGGCATCGCGATGCATTCGGTCTGGCATGTCCACGAGCAACTGTCCCGTGGCGAGTTGCAGGTGCTGCTGCCGGACTATCCGATCGCCACGACCGGCATCCACGCAGTGATGCCGCAGCGTCGCCTGGTGCCGCCACGGGTGCGCGCGTTCGTGGACTTTCTGGCCGAGCGGCTTGGCGATCCGTCGCCGTGGGAACGTGGTCCGGCGACACGCACGGCGCAGCCCGTGCGACCAGGACGACCGGCATCCGCCAAGCGCGGCGCATGAAAACGGCGCGCCGCCTTGCAGCGACGCGCCGTGGATTCACCCGGGTACGGGGATTACGCCTTGTTTGCCACGTGGCGCGCGATACCGGCGGTGATTTCGGCCTTCGCCTCGTCGGCGCCGACCCAGCCCTCCACCTTCACCCACTTGCCCTTCTCCAGATCCTTGTAGTGCTCGAAGAAGTGGCCGATGCGCTCCAGCCAGTGCGGCGAGACGCCCTTCATGTCGTTGATGTGGGCGTAGCCCGGGAACACCTTGGGCGAGGGGATCACCACCAGCTTCTCGTCGCTGCCGGCTTCATCGGTCATCTTCAGCATGCCGACCGGATGGCAGCGGATCACCGAACCCACGGTCAGCGGCAGTGGCAGGATCACCAGCGCGTCCAGCGGATCGCCGTCGCCGCCCAGCGTGCCCGGCACGTAGCCGTAGTTGCACGGGTAGCGCATCGGCGTGGACAGGATGCGGTCGACGAAGATCGCGCCCGATTCCTTGTCGACTTCGTACTTGACCGGCTCGGCATCCTTGGGGATTTCGATGATGACGTTGATTTCGTCCGGCACGTTGCGGCCGGCTTTGACCTGATCCAGACCCATGGATTGTCCTTGCGCGATTTCGGTGGAGGAAAAACCGCAAGGATACGCCACTGGCTGTTGCGTTGCAGCAGCAGAGGCTGAATGCCGGTGCCGCAGCGCAGTTCAACGTGGGCCGGCAGGTTCCCGGTAAGGCCGTTCGCGCAGCCACTTGGTGGCGATCCATTTCTCGCCGCGGGTCACCGGCAGGCCGGCGTGCAGCGAGGCCGCGTCGCCACTTTCGTAGGTGAAACAGACGGCCGAACCGCGCAGGGCGGTGACGGTGAGCCCGATCTCGGGGAACGCGGTGCCACCGCCGGCGTCGGGCGTGTTGAGGTAGATCACCAGGCTGGCGATGCGCTGGCCGCCGGTGGCGGTGATCGCGGCGTAGCCGGGCTGGGTGGGATCGAACCAGTCCTGGTGTGGCTCGTATTGCTGGCCCGGCAGGTAGTGCAGCACCTGCAGGCCCTCGCCGTGGTCGACGGGCATGCCGAGCAGGGCGGCGATGCGCGCCTCGATACGCTCGATCAGCGGTTGTTCGCCCAACCCGAAGAACATGCCGTCGCTGGTGCGATGCTCGTCGATCTGCTGGGCGCCATCCTCCGCCACGGTGCGCGCGCGTTGCAGGCGCGGCTTGGCCAGTTCGATCAGCGCCGCGCATTCGTCGTCGGACAGCAAGCCATCGAACACGCGCAGCGGCGGCGTTTCGGCGGCCAGCATCACGCGCACACTGCGCTCGCCAATCACGACATGTGGTCCGTCCGGCAGAAGGACGTGGGCGCCGTTCGGGCGGTGCGGGCGCAGACGTGCTTCCAACGCGGTCATCGGCATGTCCAGCACGGCGGCGACGATGCGTCGGCTGTCGTGCTGCGAATAGCCGCTGTCGTGCATCAAGCGCAGCACGTCGCCGAGGCTGTGGCCGGTGCGGGTGGTCTCGAGGATCCACTGGCGCAGTTCGGGAGTGATCGGGGTGTGGGAGCGCATGGGAAAGCGGATGGCCTGCAGATGATGGGGCGGCGCCGCAACGCCGTTCGTGCGCAGACCAGCTTACTTCAGCGTGGTCCTTCGAAAAACCGTGCACTAGGCGTGTCTGCTTGCACCAGGCGGCATCAAATGCTGCTGGAATCGAGCGGCTGTGCAGCCATCCATCCCGAAAAAGATGCCGAACAAGATGCATGCCAGTGCAGCGGCTGGAAGCATTCCGTCGACGGGTAGCCGAGGCTTCGCCTGAAAACGACGCGAGCCGGCATCGAGCCGGCTCGCGCGTGTGCTGCCTCTCGGCGGCGACTTACTTCAACTCGTTCCACAGGAAGTCGTAGACCATCGCGTGCATGTGTGCCGATTGCTTGTTGTCGGCGCCGGCGCCGTGGCCGCCTTCGGTGTTTTCGTAGAACCACACCTTCTTGTAGCCCATGCCTTCCATCTTCGCGGCCATCTTGCGTGCCTGGGCCGGGCCGACGCGGTCGTCGCTGGTGGTGGTGTAGAACAGCACCGGCGGATAGTTCTCGCCGAGCTTGACGTTCTGGTACGGCGAGAAGGTCTTGATGAAGGCCCATTGCTTTGGATCGTCCGGATTGCCGTATTCGGCGATCCACGACGCACCGGCGGACAGGTGGGTGTAGCGCTTCATGTCCAGCAGCGGCACTTCGCAGGCGATCGCGCCGAACAACTGCGGATACTCGGTGAGCATGTTGCCCATCAGCAGGCCGCCGTTGCTGCCGCCTTCGGCACCGAGGTGCTTCGCCGAGGTGACGCCACGCTTGACCAGATCTTCGGCCACCGCGGCGAAGTCCTGGTAGGCCTTGGGTCGATTCGCCTTCAACGCGGCCTGGTGCCAGCGCGGACCGTACTCGCCACCGCCGCGGATGTTGGCGATGACGTAGACGCCGCCGCGCTCCAGCCACGCGCGGCCGATGCTGCCGCTGTAGAACGGCAACAGCGAGACTTCGAAGCCGCCATAGCCGTACAGCAGCGTGCGGTTGCTGCCGTCCAGTTTGATGTCCTTCGGCGCGATCTCGAAATAGGGCACGCGGGTGCCGTCCTTCGAGGTGACGAAGTGCTGGCTGACGTCGAATTTCGCGGCATCGAAGAACGCCGGCTCGTGCTTGATCGTCTCGGCCTGGTGCTTGCCCAGCACGCCGCGTTCAAGCGACGACGGGGTAAGGAAGCCGGTGACCGAAAGCCAGTACTCATCGCTGTGGTCCGGATCGGTGTCGACCACGCTGACCGTGCTGAAGCTGGGCGCCCCGGGCAATGCCTTGCTCGGCCATGCGCCGGTGTCCTGCGGCGTGAGCACGTCGAGGCGGCTCTTCACGTCATTCAGCACGTCGAGGATCAGATGGTGCCGGGTCCATGCGTAGCTGGACAGCGCGGTGTGCGCATCCGGTTCGAACAGGGCGGTGAAGTGGCGCTTGCCGGCCATGAAGTCGTCGAACTTCGTTACCAGCAGGGCGCCGGATGGCCAGGTTGTGCCGCCCACCGTCCACGGCGAGCGCGTCTGCACCAGCAACCACTGGCGATGCGCGTCGAAACTGGCGTCGCTGGGAATGTCCAGCTTCACCTGCTGGTTACCCTTGCGGAGGAAGTTTTCGGTGTGGAAGAAATCCTTGGCGACGGTGATGAAGTCGCGTTCGAAGCCCGGCGTGCGGTCGTGGTAGGCACCGACGGCCAGGTCGGTGGGTTTGCCCTCGTAGATGGTGACGGCGGACGAAAGTGGCGTGCCGCGCGTCCACTCCTTGGCGATGCGCGGGTAGCTCGACTTGGTCATCGAGCCGGGGCCGAAATCGGTGCCGACGTAGAGGTGGTTCTGGTCGATCCAGCCGACCTGGGTCTTGGCGACGGGCAGCTCGAAGCCACCCTTCACGAACGCGCGCGTGGCGGTGTCGAATTCGCGCACCTGCACCG
This sequence comes from Rhodanobacter glycinis, assembly GCF_900114325.1. Lineage (GTDB taxonomy): Bacteria > Pseudomonadota > Gammaproteobacteria > Xanthomonadales > Rhodanobacteraceae > Rhodanobacter_A > Rhodanobacter_A glycinis. Next base: position 25,390 of record NZ_FOSR01000002.1, on the reverse strand, counting down.
CGTCGCCACCGTCCGGCGACAGCGAGATCAGGCAGCGCGTATAGGCCGGCTTCAGGCATTGCGCGCCCTTGAACACCCAGCGCTTGCCCTCGGCCTTGTTCAATGCGTCCACGTCCAGCAGCACGTCCCACTTCGGCTCGGCCTTGCGGTACTCGGCCAGCGTGGTGCGGCGCCAGACGCCGCGCGGGTGCGTCTTGTCCTTCCAGAAGTTGTACAGGAAATCGCCCATGCGCTCGACGTAGGGAATGCGTGCGTCCGAGTCGAGCACCTGCAGCACCTGGTCGTAGGTGTGGGTGAACTCGGGCGAGCTGGCAAAGGCCTTTTCGGTGATCGTGTTCTGCGCCTTCACCCAATCCATCGCGCGTGGCGCGTGGGTGGCTTCAAGCCACAGATAGGGATCGTCGCTGGTCGCTTGGGCGCCGGTGGTGGCTGCGTGGGTCGGAGTCATGCCGCCCAGTGTGGCGCCCAGCGCCAGCGCGAGCCAGAGGGAAGTCTTCGAGGTCATGGAGAGTCCTTGCCGGTTGACGAGCGAGTGGGGTCAGAGTCAGTTTTCCATACACCAGGATTTTCGCCGGAAACGTCGAAAACTGACTCTGACCCCGGTTTTCCCGGGGCCAGTACCGTTCGGCCCCGGCCCCGTTGCCCAACGAGTTCAGTGCACCGCCAGCAGCGGAATGATCAGCAACGCCACGATGTTGATGATCTTGATCAGCGGGTTCACCGCGGGACCGGCGGTGTCCTTGTACGGGTCACCCACGGTGTCGCCGGTGACGGCGGCCTTGTGCGCCTCCGATCCCTTGCCGCCGAAGTTGCCATCCTCGATGTATTTCTTGGCGTTGTCCCAGGCGCCGCCGCCGGTGGTCATCGAGATGGCCACGAACAGGCCGGTGACGATCGTGCCGATCAGCACACCGCCCAGCGCCTTCGGCCCCAGGATCAGGCCGACCAGGATCGGTACCACCACGGGCAGCAGCGACGGGATGATCATTTCCCGGATCGCCGACTTGGTCAGCATGTCCACCGCCTTGTCGTATTGCGGCTTGCCGGTGCCTTCCATGATGCCGGCGATGTCGCGGAACTGCCGGCGCACTTCTTCCACCACCGCACCGGCGGCGCGGCCGACCGCTTCCATCGCCATGGCGCCGAACAGGTAGGGAATCAGGCCGCCGATCAGCAGGCCGATGATCACCATGTGGTCGGACAGGTCGAAGGTGAACGGCTGGTACGCCACGCCGGCCGCGGTGGCGCTGGCGCGCGCCGCCACGTCGAGGTTGTGCGTGTAGTCGGCGAACAGCACCAGCGCGGCCAGTGCCGCCGAGCCGATCGCGTAGCCCTTGGTCACCGCCTTGGTGGTGTTGCCCACGGCGTCGAGCGGATCGGTGATGTTGCGCACTTCGGCGGGCAGTTCGGCCATTTCGGCAATGCCGCCGGCGTTGTCGGTGATCGGGCCGTAGGCGTCCAGTGCCACGATCATGCCGGTCATCGACAGCATCGCGGTCACCGCGATGGCAATGCCGTACAGGCCGCCGCAATGGTAGGCGCCCCAGATCGCCGCGCAGATCGCCAGCACCGGCCACGCGGTGGCCTTCATCGAGATGCCCAGGCCGGCGATGATGTTGGTGCCGTGGCCGGTGGTGGATGCCTGTGCGATGTGCCGCACCGGCTTGTAGTCGGTGCTGGTGTAGTACTCGGTGATCCACACGATCAGACCGGTCAGGACCAGGCCGATCAACGCGCAACCGAACAGCGCGTTGCCGGCGATCAGGTTGCCGTCGTCGCCGGTCAGGCCCTGCGGGAACAGCGCGCGGGTGATGAACCAGAACGCGATCGCCGCCAGCACCGCCGACACCAGCACGCCCTTGTACAGCGCGCCCATGATCGAACCGCCGCCTTGCTTCACCCGCACGAAGAAGGTGCCGATGATCGAGGCGATGATCGAGGCTGCACCCAGCACCAGCGGATACAGCACTGCATCGGGATTGCGGGTGAAGGCCAGTCCGCCCAGCAGCATGGTGGCGATCACCGTCACCGCGTAGGTCTCGAACAGGTCGGCGGCCATGCCCGCACAGTCGCCCACGTTGTCGCCCACGTTGTCGGCGATCACCGCGGGATTGCGCGGGTCGTCCTCGGGAATGCCGGCTTCGACCTTGCCCACCAGGTCGGCGCCCACGTCGGCGCCCTTGGTGAAGATGCCACCGCCCAGGCGCGCGAAGATCGAGATCAGCGACGAGCCGAAGGCCAGCCCCACCAGCGCGTGCAGTGCGCGCTCGCCGGTATAGCCGAAGTGCGGCAGGATCATGTAGTAGCCGGCCACGCCCAGCAGGGCCAGGCCCACCACCAGCATGCCGGTGATCGCGCCGCCGCGGAACGCCACGTTCATCGCGGCACTGATGCCACTGCGCGCCGCCTCGGCGGTGCGCACGTTGGCACGCACCGATACGTTCATGCCGATGTAGCCGGTGGCGCCGGACAGCAGCGCACCGATGGCGAAACCGATCGCCGTCGCCCAGTTGAGAAAGAAGCCGATCAGCACGAACAGCACCACGCCGGCGATGGCGATGGTGCCGTATTGTCGATTGAGATAGGCGCGTGCGCCTTCCTGGATGGCGGCGGCGATCTCCTGCATGCGCGGGTTGCCTGGCGATTGCGCCAGCACCCAGCGTGTCGAGATTGCCCCGTAGATGATTGCCACGACCGCACAAGCCAACGCGATCCACAAGCCGTATTGCTGCAGCATCGGTGCCTCCCCATGAGTTGTGACGGCCGCCCAAAACGGGCGGCCGTCACGAGTATAGGCAGACCTTGCCGTGCAGCCTGTTGTGCGGCGCAGCGGATGGGACTGGGGTCAGAGTCAGTTTTCTGGGGCCTCTCGCGAAAGCGCCATCGCATGGAAAACTGACTCTGACCCCGTGGCGGCGACGCGCCTCAGTGCGTGGCGATGTCCAGGATTATCCCGGTGGCGATGGCTACCAGCAGGTAGTTGTCGGCATCGCCGCGCACCCAGTGATAGCCGCGCGGCGGCCGGCGCAGGTGGTAGTAACCGTAATCGCGGACGACGTAGACCGGGCCGCCATAGCGACGGCCACGCTCCCAGCGGTGCCAGCGCTCGCTGCGGCGCCAGCCTTCATGACGGCCGCGGTCGTGGTGGTCGTAATGGCCGTATCCGCGGTCGTGGTGGTCGTGGTCGCGGTGGTCGTAGTGCCCATGGTGATCATGATCATGGCCGTGGTCATGGTCGTAGGGAGCCGGAGCAGCCAATGCCAGGCTGCTGGCGCCACAAAGAACCAGCGCGATGCCCAGGTTGCGTAGTGTCTTGTTCATGGTCGTCTCCGTCAGCGGGCAACATGGTGCCCGATGCAGCCAGCGTAGGAATCCATGGCTGAACGGCAGTTGCGCGCCGTGCAGCGTATTTTCATGCGAGAGTCAGGATATTTTGAGGCCGGCCTGCAGGTTCTTGATTGCATGGGGTTTTCGCGAGGGAGGTGGGATTTCGCCAGAGTGACCCCATCATCGAGTTTCGCGTGTGTCGATGGCCGCCGCCATTCACGCTGACATGGAGGGGGAATCGAATGAAGCCGCATATCAACAGCGTGGCGCCACGGCAGTTCACGCCATGAGTCTGCTGGTACTGGGCATGCAATGCCGTGACGAGCTCATCGATCGCCTCCTGCCGGGCCGGAAGTTGCAACGCGAGCTGCATGCGAACTGGGGGCAGCCGGGTGCCGGGGAGCGAAGCTTTCTTGCCAGCTGGTACTTCGACCGGGTGCGCGATGCGCCGGATGCAGTGCATGTCGACGATCGCACCTGGGGCGACCTGGAGTTTCCGCGGATCTTCGCCCGCTTCGATACCACGCTGACGCCGATCGGCAGCCAGGTGCTGTTCAAGCAGTTGCGTACGTATGCGCGAACGGCGGACGAATCCGCCCGGCGTTATGCGCTGTGCGATCGACTGCGTTCGGAGCAGGCCTTGCGCGAACAGATCCAGCAGCAGCTGATGGCGTTGAAGGAGGAAACCCACGCCAATATCGCCGACTTTGTCTTCGGGCCGGAACCGGCGCCACCGAAACACCGCTGGCTGCTGGCGCTGTGGGGACTGGCCTCCATCGCCGTGCTGGCCGCAACCATCGCCTTGGCGTGGCCGATCTGGATCTGGCTGGGCATGCTGGCCGTCAATGCCGTCATTGCGTATCGGTCGATGTGGCGCATCTTCCGCAACACGGCCACCTTGAAGTCCTGCGTGCGCATGCTGCGGGTAGGGAATGGCCTTGCCCGCTTGCGCGGCACGGGGTTGTCGCCGCTGGAACAATTGGCGGATCAAGCCCCGCAGCGGACGCAGGCGCTTGGCGCATTGCGCTGGATGGCGTTGCTGCAGAAAAAGGCGCTGGAGGAACTGGGCATACCGATGTGGCTGACCCTGCTCTTTCTGGCCGAGCCGATTGCATACGCCTTTTCGATCGGACGGTTTGCGAAGATCCGCCCGGCGCTGGCGTCGACCTTCGAGCTGATCGGCGAGCTCGACGCGGCGATCGCCACGGCCTCGTATCTCCAGCAATACCCGACCCATTGCCAGCCGACGATCGCGGATCGTGCGTTGCTGCGGATAGTCGATGGTTACCATCCGCTGATAGCGCATCCGGTCAGCAATTCACTGGAACTGGATGGCCAGTCGCTGCTGATCACCGGCTCGAACATGGCCGGCAAGACCACCTTCATCAAGATGGTGTCGATCAACCTCATCCTGGGCCGGACCATGGGTTTCTGCCTGGCGTCGGAAGCTACTTTGCCGCTGACTCAGGTGATGACGTCGATCCGCAGCGAGCATTCGGTGGAATCCGGCAAGAGCCATTACTTCGCCGAGGTCGAGGCGATCCGTTCGTTCATCACGACGGCGGAGAAAGGTGGCCATCCGGTGTTCGTGATCGATGAATTGTTCCGCGGCACCAACACATGCGAGCGCGTGGCGCTGGCCCGGGCCGTGCTGGAACATCTGGCGCGGCATGCGCTGGTGCTGGTGACCACGCACGATGTCGAGCTGCAGCCCGCCCTCAAGCAGCACTACGCACTTTGCCACTTCCGCGAAAACCCCGAGATCGAGGGCTTTTTCGACTACCGGTTGAGGCCGGGAGCCAGCCGCGAACGAAACGCGATCCGCGTGCTGGCGCGGATGGACTTCCCCGAACGCATCGTCGCCGCAGCCATGGATTATTCGATGCAGGATCAGCAGTGGCAGAAGGATCGCGATCGCGAGAGCGCGGCCTGACGCGCATGGTCGAAGCCTTGCCGGCCCCATGTAGGAGCGCACCCTGTGCGCGAATGCTCTTCAACAGGCTCCATCCAGCAAGAGCATTCGCGCACAGGGTGCGCTCCTACAAAAGAGCGCGGGTTCGAGATTCTGATCAGCGCCCGAACGCAGGCAGCCTGGTCGGCACTCCCGCGTTCTTCAGTCGCACGTAACGCGGCAGCCCGTCCTTGCCGTACGGCAACGGCGCCTCGCCGGCGATCAGCGGCGCCAGATAACGCCGTGCCGCTGCAGTGATGCCGAAGCCGTCGCGGCTGATGAAGCCCTTCGGCATCTTCTTCTCGCGATTGGCGACCTTCGCCAGCGGTGCGGGCTCGATCTTCCAGCGATACGGTGCGTCGGACGTACGCACGATCACCGGCATCACCGAATTCATGCCGGCCAGCGCGTACTCCACGGCCGCCTTGCCGACGGCATACGCCTGCTCGGCATCGACTTGCGAGGCGGCGTGTCGTGCCGAACGCTGCAGGTAGTCGGGCAGCGCCCAGTGGTATTTGTAGCCGAGCTTGTCCTTCACCAGGGCGGCCAGCACCGGGGCCACGCCGCCGAGCTGACTGTGGCCGAAGGCGTCGCGCGTGCCGGCTTCGGCGAGGAAGCGGCCCTCGGCATTGCGGATGCCTTCGGAAGCCACCACGGTGCACCAGCCCACGCGTTCCACCGTGGCTTTCACCTTGGCCAGGAACGCGGCTTCGTCGAATACGTTTTCGGGGAACAGGATCAGATGCGGCGGTGCATCGGCGCCTTCGCCGGCGAGACCCGCGGCGGCGGCGATCCAGCCGGCGTGGCGGCCCATCACTTCCAGGATGAATACCTTGGTTGAGGTTTCGGCCATCGAGGCCACGTCGAGGCTGGCTTCCAGGGTGGAGATGGCGGTGTATTTCGCCACCGAACCGAAGCCGGGACAGCAGTCGGTGACGGCCAGGTCGTTGTCCACCGTCTTGGGCACGCCGATGCAGCGGATGTCGTAGCCCAGCGTCTTGCCGATCTGCGAGAGCTTCAGCGCGGTGTCGGCCGAATCGTTGCCGCCGTTGTAGAGGAACCAGCGGATGTCGTGGGCGCGGAACACCTCGATCAGGCGCTCGTACTCGGCGCGGTTGTCGTCCAGCGATTTCAGCTTGTAGCGGCAGCTGCCGAACGCGCCGCCCGGAGTGTGGCGCAGCGCGGTGATGGCGCTCTTCGATTCCTTCGAGGTGTCGATCAGGTCCTCATGCAGTGCGCCGAGGATGCCGTTGCGGGCCGCGTAAGCCTTCACTCCCCTGGCGCGGGCCGCCTCGATCACCCCGGCTGCCGTGGCGTTGATCACGGCGGTGACGCCGCCGGACTGGGCGTACAGCAATTTGCCTTGGACGGGTTGGCGTGAGGGCATGGCGGCAGATCTCCGAAAGATGGCGCAACAGTATCGCGCGGATGGGCGCCAGCGGCCGTGCCAGCGCGCTATGGCGCGATCATCGTTTGACTATAACTGGCCGCAAACGCTACCGTGGGCTCCATTTTTCATGGAATCGTCGGCATGCTGCCGGCAATGCGGAGCCATATGCGACTCGTGCTACTCGGTGCACCCGGTTCAGGCAAGGGAACCCAGGCGGCTCGCCTCAAAAGCGATCTGGGCGTTCCCCATATTTCCACCGGCGACATGCTGCGTGCAGCGGTCGCTGCGGGTACGCCCACGGGGCTCAAGGCCAAGGCGGTGATGGATGCCGGCCAACTGGTTTCCGACGACATCCTGCTTGCCATGCTGGAAGAACGCCTGGCCCAGCCCGATGCCACCACCGGCTTCATCCTCGACGGCTACCCGCGCAACCTGGCGCAGGCCGACGCGCTCGACCATCTGCTGACCCGCATCGGCCAGCCGCTGGATGCGGTGATCAAGCTGGAGGTGCCGAACGAGGCGATCATCGGTCGCTGCGAAATCCGCTTCAAGGCGGAAGGCCGCGCCGACGACAACCCCGACACCGTGCGCAAGCGCCTGGCCATCTACGCTGAGCAGACCGCGCCGGTCGCTGATTTTTATGCCCGCCGCGGCAAGCTGCAGGTGGTGGATGGCGTGGGCGAGCTGGCCGACGTCACCGCGCGGGTGCGCCGCGCGCTGGAAGGCGAATCTGCCGCGGCCAACGGCTGAGGCTGCTTTCTCCTCTCCCCGCGAGGAGGCGCCATGAATGGCGCCGACTGCAGAGCTGCGAGGCGAGGATCGGGCGAAGCGGGGGCTACCTCGTTTCCAAGCCTTCTTTCCGCTTTTTTTTGAAAGCCCGCGAGAGTCCCGCATTTTCGCCTCCGCCCCTCCCGGCGGGAACGGGAAGAGCAAAGAAGCGGTACGAAGGAACTCACTGTCATGCGTCTGCACATCCTTGGCATTTGCGGCACCTTCATGGGCGGCGTCGCCGCACTGGCGCGCGAGCTTGGACTCACCGTCGAAGGTTCCGACGCCAATGTCTATCCGCCGATGAGCACGCAGCTCGAAGGGCTGGGCATTCGCCTGATGGACGGCTACGCCGCCGAACACCTCAAGCCGGCGCCGGACCTGGTGGTGGTGGGCAACGCGATGACGCGCGGCAACCCTTCAGTGGAATACATGCTTGACGCGCAGCTGCGCTACATCTCCGGTCCGCAGTGGCTGGGCGAGACCGTGCTGGCCGGGCGCGAAGTGCTGGCGGTGGCCGGCACCCACGGCAAGACCACCACCAGCAGCTTGCTGGCGCATCTGCTCGAGAGCGCCGGCATGGCGCCGGGTTTCCTGATTGGTGGAGTGCCCGGCAACTTCAGCGTGTCCGCGCGGCTGGGGAAAAACCGGGGTCAAAATCGGGGTCAGAGTCAGTTTTCTGCACGATCCGACTCTCACCGAGGAATTCGGAAAACTGACTCTGACCCCGGTTTTGACCCCGACCCCGGTTTTTCCCCGTTCGTGATCGAGGCGGACGAATACGACACCGCGTTCTTCGACAAGCGCAGCAAGTTCGTGCACTACCGTCCGCGCATCGCGATCCTCAACAACCTCGAATACGACCACGCGGACATCTTCCCCGACGTGGCGGCGATCCAGCGCCAGTTCCATCACCTGGTGCGCACGGTGCCGGGCAATGGCCGGCTGATCGTCAACGCGCACGACGAGCGCCTCGCCGAAGTGCTGGCGATGGGCTGCTGGACGCCGGTGGAAAGCTTCGGTATCGGTCGCGGCGATTGGCAGGCCGAGCTGATCGAAGCCGATGGTTCGGCCTTCAAGGTCAGTCGTGGTGGCGAGTTGGTCGGCGAAGTGCAGTGGTCGCTGCTCGGACATCACAGCGTGATGAATGCCCTGGCCGCACTGGCCGCGGCGACGGCCGCCGGTGCCGATCCACGCGCGCTGTTGCCGGCCTTCACCGACTTCGCCAGCGTGAAGCGGCGCATGGAAGTGGTGGGCGAGGTGCACGGCGTGCGCGTGTACGACGATTTCGCGCATCACCCCACCGCCATCGCCACCACCCTGGCCGGCTTGCGCGCCAGCGTGGGCGAGGCGCGCATCCTGGTGGCGCTGGAGCCGCGCTCCAATTCGATGCGACTGGGCGCGCATGCCGACGCACTGGCGCCGTCACTGGCCGACGCCGATACCGTGGTGTTCCTGCATCGCCCGGAACTGCCGTGGGACGCGCATCGCGTCACCGATGCGCTGGCGGGGCGTGGCCGCACCGAGCCGAGCGTCGACGCGTTGCTCGCAGCGCTGCGTAGTGAAGCAAAGTCCGGCGACCACGTGGTGTTCATGTCCAACGGTGGTTTCGAGGGTGCGCCACGGCGGTTTGTCGAGTTGCTCGGCATCTAAAACCCCCTCTCCCCTTTGGGGAGAGGGAGAAAAGCATCAAGTCAGCGGCGCGTCGAAGCATGGCGGCCGGCGCTGGTATTCGCGTTGCGCGGCAACCCATACGGTCAAGCCGAAACTCATCGTGACGATCACCAACACGAGACCGCCGAGGGCGAAGCCGAGCGCGCCAAGCAGCCAGTAGCCACCCCAGTACACGGCCATCGCGCCGAGTGTCACCACGATGTCGACCAACGAACGGCCCAACGTGCCTTCCGGACCGATCAGGTGTACCGCCAGCGCGACCAGACTGGCCGGTGCCGCCACGATGGCGGCGTCGACCAGCATGCGTGCCGGCTCGGTCGCGTGCACCAGTACCACCCCCAGCGCGGTGTACGCCAGCGCGCTGAGCACGCTGATCGGCACCAGGATCAGCAGCGCGTCGATCAGCGTCTTCTGGTAATCCGCGCGGGTTTGCGGGGCCAGCGTCAGGTAGAGGTCGGCCAGGTTCGGTTGCATCCGGCGCATGCCGCGGCCCAGTTGGGGGAAGCGTGACAGGCACAGCAGGATGGCGTAGGCGCCGACGATCTCGGCGTTGAAGCGCTGGCGATGCATCACCGCAATGACGTAGAACGACACGATCACCGCCACCAGCAACAGGCGCAGCGCGATTGCCTGCGGATTGTCGTGTGGCAGCAGCAGGCGGCGCACCAACACTGCGCGCAATCGCCACGATGGCCGCTGCCGATAGCGGGCCAGTGCGGATTCCATCGCGCGTTGCGAGGTGCCGTCGAACCAGGCAGTGATGACCTTGGTCAGTTTGCCGCGGCGCGCCGGTCTGCCGTCCACGGGGCGCATGCGCGAGCGTCCGAGCTGGGTGTTCGACAGCGGCGAAACATCTGCCTCGCGATCCTCGATACGCAGCATCGATCGCAGCGTCAGCCGTACGAGCAGCACCGCCACGAGCAACAGCAGCGGTATCGTCAATGGCGATGCAGCGGCCGCGCGCGCGATTTGCGACGCCAGCCCGGGCTTCCAGCCGGCCAGCACGAAGACGCCCCAGATCATCAGGTTGATGTAACGCTCGGTGCCGGAGGCCAGTCCGATCGCCGCCAGCAACAGGATCAGCGTACCGGCCAGCCACACGTGTGGTGCGCCGAGCACAGCCGCAGCCAGGGTCGGCAGCAGCACCCATTGCGCCAGTTCCAGCGCGCCGCCCCAGGCCAAGTGGCGGCGGAAATCCGGCAGCAGGAAGCTTTCCGGTCGGCACAGACCGCGCAGGCACTGTCCGATCATCATGAACCACAGCCACGTGCCACCGCCGAACAGTATCGCGGCGCCCGAAGCGGCGGCATTGCCCATGGCCGGCATCAAGCCCAGCGCCACCGCGCCACCCAACCACATCAGCTGAACCAGCACCGCGATCAGCGTGGTCTGCCGGCACGGCTGCAGCCACAGTTGCCAGACCGCCTTCATGCCAGCTCCACGAACAGGTCTTCCAGCGTGGGCGTTTCGATGCGCAGCTCGGCGCCTTCGCGTTCGGCCAGCGCGTGCAGGCTTTCCACACTCGGATCTTCCACCAGTAATTGCGCCTCACCGCCTTTCACCGTGGCCTTGAGCAGGCCGGCGACTACCGGCGCTTCGGTCCAGCCGCCCGGACGGCTGAGTACCACGCGGCGCATCCGCTGGCGCAGTTCGGCCAGCGGGCGGGTGAACTGGATCGCGCCGTCGCGCAGCAAGGTGATGTCGGCCTCGGCGCGTTCCAGGTCGGCGGTGATGTGGGTGGAGAAGATCACCGTCTTGCCCGGTTGGCGCATCAGTTCCAGCAGCTCGCCCATGAAGGCGCGGCGCGCCTGCGGGTCGAGGCTGGCCACCGGTTCGTCCAGCACCAGCAAGTCGGGCTCGGGCGCGATCGCGCGCACGATCGCCAGCTTCTGCCGCTGGCCCTGCGACAGCTCGCCGATCTTCTGCTTCGGGTCGAGTTGCCAGTCGGCGAGCAGGCGGTCGGTCAGCGCGTGGTTCCAGTTCGCGTAGAACGCCGCGGTGAAGTCGAGGTAGGCGCGCACTTTCATCCACGGGAACAGGTCGAAAGTCTGCGGCACGAAACCGATGCGGTGCATGCGTTCGCCACCCGGCTCGGTCATCGGTTCGCCGAACAGTTCCACGTTGCCGCCATCGATCGGTGACAGACCGAGCAGACAGCGCAGCAGGGTGGTCTTGCCGGCGCCATTGCGGCCGAGCAGGCCGATCACGCGACCGGCCGGCACGTCCCAGTCGATGCCGCACAGCACCTCGCGCTTCTTGAAGGATTTGCGCAGCGCACGCACGCGAACCACCGGCGCGGTATCGGTCGATGGCGGTCGAGCGAGATCGGTGGCGAGTGTCGATTCCTGGTCAAGCACGGGCATCTCCGAATTCCCTTTGGCTGGAAGTCGCCAATGTGACGCCGGCGCCCGGTCGGCGTCCAGTCTTGCGCGTGCTGCATGTCCGGTGGACAGCCTCCGGCCCGAGTCGGAAGCGTGAACGCTGCCGGGACGGGGCATGTCGTCGACGGATACACTTGGCCGATGGCTGGCCCTTCCAACCTCGTCGAACTGCCCCTGTTCCCGCTGTCCAGCGTGCTGTATCCGGGCGGCCAGTTGCAGCTGCGCATCTTCGAACCGCGCTACCTGGACCTGGTGCGCGAATGCACGCGCAACGATTGCGGCTTTGGCGTGTGCCTGATCCTGGAAGGCCACGAGGTGGGCGCGCCGGCGGTTCCGGCTGCGGTGGGGACGTTGGCGCGGATTACCGATTTCCACCATGGTGCGGACGGCTTGCTCGGCATTTCCGCCGAAGGCAGCCGGCGCTTTCGCGTCAGCCGTACGCGGGTGCGCGCCGACGGCCAGTTGCGCGGCGACGTGGAATGGCTGCCGGAGGAACTGGCGCAGTTGGTGCCGGTGGAGTTTGCATTGTTGCAAACGATTCTTGAGCGGCTGATCGAGACGATGGCGCCGCAATGGAAGGATGCGCCGCGCGAGGCCTACGAAGACGCCAGCTGGCTGGGTTTCCGCCTGGCCGAGCTGCTGCCGTTGGCGGGGGACGAACAGCAGCGGATGCTGGAGCTGGTCGACCCCCTGCATCGCCTGGCCGAACTGCGCGATATCCTGCCGCGTTTCCAGAAAGCCTGAGCGCCACCGATCGCTTCGGGCTGCGCGCGTGGCGGTGGCCATCGTCCCGCGTAGACTGGGCGTTCATCCTCGGCGACGGAACCTGGCATGCAAACCCTGGCTGGCAAAACCCTGTTCATCACCGGTGCCTCGCGTGGCATCGGCCTGGCCATTGCGCTACGCGCGGCGCGTGATGGCGCCAACGTGGCGATTGCCGCCAAGAGCGGCGTGCCCAATCCGAAATTGCCAGGCACCATCCACACGGCGGCGGCCGAGGTCGAGGCCGCGGGCGGCAACGCGCTGGCGTTGAAGACGGATATCCGGGATGAGGAGCAGGTGCATGCCGCAGCGGCCCAGGCGGCGGAGCATTTCGGTGGCATCGACATCGTGGTGAACAATGCCAGCGCGATCTGGCTGGCCGGTACCGAAGACACGCCGATGAAGCGCTTCGACCTGATGCACCAGGTCAACACCCGCGGCACCTTCCTGGTCACCCAGGCTTGCTTGCCGTACCTGAAAAAAGCGGCCAATCCGCATGTGCTGATGCTTTCGCCGCCGCCGAACCTCGACCCGAAATGGTTTGCGCCGCACACCGCCTACACCATTGCCAAGTACGGCATGAGCCTGTGCGTGCTGGGCATGAGCGCCGAGTTCGCGCCGCTGTGCATCGCGGTGAATGCGTTGTGGCCGCGTACGGTGATCGCCACCGCGGCGATCGGGATGATCGACGGGGTAAAGCCCGAACATTGCCGGACCCCCGACATCGTGGCCGATGCCGCGCACGCCATCCTGACCCGCCCCGCCCGCGATTACACCGGTCATTTCGCCATCGACGACGAAGTGCTGCGCGAGGCCGGCGTCACCGACTTCGGGCATTACGCCGTGCAGGCGGGTTCCCGCCTGTTGCCGGACCTGTTCCTGGACTGATTCCGGCTGTTGCCCCCTTGCGTGAGGCGCTGGCATACGGAGGGAATGCGGGTGTATAAAGTGTGATGTACATCACACTTTTGACATGTTTGGAATGCATCGTCAAAGGCAAACCACCCTGTGCGGGGTGGGAGTTATGCCGGGATTCGCAGCCGTCCGGCGGTCTCGCCGGATGGATCGCGGAAACAGGGACAGGGGGCAAGCATGGCCAGCAAGACACCCCAACATTGCGTGGTGTGGTTCGGGCAGCCGTCGGCGGGAGAGGTCGATGGCGTGGCGCAGGCGGGTTGGCGCGTGCGGGTTACCGACGCGCAGGACGGCAACGGCATCGGCATGCGCCACGGCGACATCGTGGTAGCGATCGCCGATCTGCGACGATGCGATGCCGAAGTGTTGCCGGCCTTGCGCAACCTGGTTGCCGACCATCCCTGGCTGCCGTGGCTGTTGCTGATGACGGACGCCGATCAGGTGCAGGACCCGCTGGTGCAACCGGTGCTTTCGGCCTGTACGGCATCCTTCACCGCGCCGTTCGAGATGAAGCAGTTGTCGACGACGTTGCAGGCGATTCGCGACGGTCGCTGGGCCGTCATGATGCCCTGCGTGGCCGGCCTCACCGGGCACAGCCAGGCCATCCAGCTGGTGATGGCCAGCATCCTCAAGTACGCGCCGGTGGACCTGCCGGTGTTGATTACCGGCGAAACCGGGACCGGCAAGGAATTGGCCGCCTGCGCGCTGCATCAGCAGTCGTCGCGCCGCGAGCGACCGTTTGCGGCGATCAACTGCGGCGCCCTGCCGCTGAACCTGGTGCAGTCCGAGTTGTTCGGCCACGAGCGCGGTTCATTCACCGGCGCGAATGCGCGGCATGCCGGGCGCTTCGAGGCGGCGGCGGGTGGCACCGTGTTTCTCGATGAAGTCGGCGACCTGCCGGCGGAGGCGCAAACCAGCCTGCTGCGCCTGTTGCAGGAAGGGACGCTGGAGCGGGTCGGTTCCACCCAGCCGATCCGGCCCGACGTACGGGTGTTGGCGGCGACCCATGTGGATCTGGAAAAGGCGGTGGCGCAGGGCCGCTTTCGCGAAGACCTGTATTACCGGTTGAACGTGCTGCGCCTGCGCATGCCCGCCTTGCGCGAACGCGAGGATGACATGGAGTTGCTGGCACAGCAGTTCCTCGAAGGTTTCCGGGCACAGCATCGTTGCCTGGCGCGCGGCTTCAGCCGCTCGGCCTTGCAGGCGATGCGCGGGTTCGCGTGGCCCGGCAATGTGCGCGAGTTGCTCAATCGCGTGCAACGCGCCGCCGTGCTGGCCGAGGACGCACTGATCAGCGTGGCCGATCTCGATCTGTCCGCCACCGATCCGTCACCGCTTGCCGGGCTTGACCGGGCCCGGGTGGAGGTGGAGCGCGAGACGGTGGTGGCGTGCCTGCGCGCCAGCCGTTTCAACATCAGCGAGTGCGCGCGACGGTTGAAGGTGTCGCGCGTCACCGTGTACCGCTTGTGCAAGAAGCATCGCCTGGCGCTGGCGGAAATGCGCTAGGAGCGTGGGCGGCAGAAATCTTCCGGGCTGCAAAAGTGGCTGCGTGGTCCATATGTCCGTCGCTTCTTGGCCCATAGAACCACTATGGGCCGGCGAATCGTCGAAAATCTGTCCTCACACAGCCACTTTTTCGCCTCGAAAGTTTCTACCGCCCACGCTCCTGGTCGGCCATGCCGGATGATGGCCTGGCCATGTCTCACAAGGTGTAGGGAATCTTGAAGGTCAGGGTGAAGTTGGGCGCATCCGGTGTCAGGCCGATGCCCAGCATGGTGACCAGTGTCGTATGGCGACTGAGAGCGTACGTCACCCCCATGTTGAACGCAGCGGCATTGGCGTCACTGCCGGTCACCTTGGCCCAGCGACCCTTCGGCGCGCGCAACGAGGCCTTGGCGCTGAGCTTGTCGCTGAAAGAAAGGCTGAGGCTGGTGCGTTCGTTGAAGGCGAACGCCACGCCCGCGCCATACGTGTAGGCGTCGCCCAGTTTCACGCTGCCGGGGGTGGTGGTCTGCGGGTCGGTGTCGATGTCCGCGAAGCTGCGCGGGAACGCATGCGTGTAGGCCAGGTTGGCGAACACGATGGCCGGATCCATCGTCTTGACCACCGAGACGCCGAACGTGGCCTGCCACAGTCCGTTGCCGGTCGGCTGCCGTACCGGCACGGCGAATTTTCCATGGGTGGCATTGTCGCTGCCCGGGCCGCCGGGGGTACTCCAGTCGATGCCGTAGGGCGCGCGCCCGGTGGGCGCCACGACACCGAACGTCAATACCGTACCCGGGCGATGCGCCGTCTCGGTGAACAGCTCGTAGTTGGCGCTGAAGCTGACGTCGCCGATGCCCTTGCCATCGGTGGCTTCCTCCTGGGTGGCCGCGGCCGAACCACCGGCACCTCCCTGGAAATAGGCGGTTCGGCGCGCGAGGTAGGGCACATCCAGACTCAGCGTCATGCGCTGGCTGACGCCGTAGCGCGTGGTCAGGTCGTAGGTCAGCAGATCGGACTTCACGTCTTGCAGCGCGATATTGCCGAGGAAGATGGCATCCAGCGCCAGGAAGCCGTTGAGCGTGAGTTGCTTGCGGTCGTACCAGGCGTAGGTGAGGCCGTTTTCGATCGTCAGCTTGCGCGTGAAGACCGAGGTGTTCTGCTGCAGGGCATCCTGCAGGCTGCGCGTGGATGGACTTTGCCTGGCCTGTTGCTCGGCGGCGTGGCTACCGGCCTGTCCGTTTTCCGCGGCGGTTGCGTTGGCTTGTGGCTTGATGGTGTTTTGCGGCGGCGACGGGTTGGGTGTGGTCGATCCGGAAGCGGACGCCACGGCGGGTATCGGGATGGCTGCGGTTTTGCCGGCGATCCGTGCCTGCAGTGCCTGCACCTGCATGTCCAGTTCGCGCAGTTGGCGTACCTGCTGCGCGTAGCTTGCCTTCAGCGTTTGCAGTTCGCGATTGAGTGCCTGGACGTCGTTCCGGTCTTGCGCCGACGGTGTGGCCTGCGCGGCCTGGGTCTGCTGGGCCAGGGCGCAAGCGGGCATGCCGATGGACAAGCTGCAGGTCACCGTGGTGACCAGGAGTTTTCTTTGCATGATGATGGTTCCCCTGTTGCGGAAGAATCGCCGGGCGGTGCGATCCTCAGCGGTTGCCGATGCCTCGGGTGAGTCCGAGGGCTTGCGTCACGCCTTGCATGAGCTGGAGGTTGCCGGCTGTCGTCTGGCGGATCAGTTCGATCTGCATGGTGTTGCTCACCCACTGGTTGTCGGAGGTGAGCTGCACGCTCTGGCCGAGGCTGCCGGGCTGTATCCATTGCCGCAGGCTGCCTTGACCGGGAATGTCGAGCAGCACCTGCGCCACGCCGTTGGCGTAGCCGGCACTGACGGTGGCGCCATCGGCGCTCGTGCCGAGCGGGATACCGCTGCCGGAACTGCCGCCTGGCGGCGTGCCGCCGTCGCGGATGACCAGGCTGGTCAGGTTGCTGGCAAGGTTGCCGTCGCCGGCTACCTGCACGCTTTGCACCATACCCCCGATATTGGCCAGGCCTTGGTTGCTTGCGCTGCGGTTCGGGTCGTTGGGCGAGCCCGCGGGTAGTGCTTGGGCGGCCGTGATGCTTACCGTGGGGGTGAAACTGACTTGCGGTTGGTCATGCCTGAAATCCATGCCCAGCGTGAGCGTGCCCTGCAATAGCTGGCCGGTGCTGCTGCGCCAGGTGGAGATCATGCTTACGCCGAACCACGCCACCGCATTGTTGCCGATGGTGTAGCGGCCGCGCATGGCGCCGAGGTCGGTGTCGGAGACTTCCTGCAAACTGCGGTGGCCGTGGGTATCGGCGGCAAACGCCGGGGCACCCCAGTGGAGCAAGCCCACGCCGATCATCGTCACAAGAAAATGCTTGCCGTTCATGGCGGGCGTCCTCAGAAAAGATCGGCTTGGGTGAAGCCGAAGTCGAGCAGTTCGGCATTGGTGACCGGTCCCTGGCGAGCGAACAAGGCGCGCGCACTGGGCTTGTCCAGTGGACGCAACAACACGGTGTTGCGGTCGAAATCGCTGCCGATCACCACGAACACGACGCGGGATGGCCAGCTCTTGATGAAATCGGCGAGCGGCACGCTGCGATTGCCGAGCATGGGGTCGGCCAGTTCCGCGCTTCCGTCGCGCACCTGCTTCAGCACCACGAAATGGGTGAAGCCGTTGACGTTCATCAGCACAAGCGCCGGGATGCGCAGCGTACGCAAACGCGCCTCGTCGACGCGATAACCGTGGCCGCGCATGCCAAGCGCTTCCACGTAATGCTTGATGTCGAGCATCGAAAAGCCGCGTTGCCTGACGATCGCGGGGTTGGCCACGCCCATCATGCCCTGGATCACCGTGGTCTCATCCACGTTGAGGTCGTAGGCATAGCGCAGGATGGTGGCGAGTGCCGCGGCGCCACAGCTGTAGTCGGTGTGCTGGCGCACCATGTAGCGATAGCGCGATTCCTGCATGCTCTCGACATGGCTGATATACGGGGCGCCGTTGGGCAGCACGCCATCGAAGCGCACGTTTCCGGCACGTACACCGGCACTGCAGGCAAGGCCAAGGCCCAGCAGGGCAAGGAGTGGTTCGAGGTGTCGCATCACGGACATCCTGGTGCAAGGGAAGACCCCCGGCCCGCAGGGGCCGGGCCGGGGGCTCCACAGGTGCCCCGGCAAAGGAGTGCCGGGATACCGCCCTCGTTGCCGCGTTCGGCGGCGTTGATCCTTATTGGCCCGCGACGGCCATCGACAGGGTGTTGGCCTGCATGTTGCCGGTGCCGGCCGCCACGTTCACGCCGATGTTGCCGCTGGCATTGGCGAAGGCACTGCCTGACAGGCTGGCCGTGTTCGTGGTGCTCTGCTCGTCGCAGTAGTTCAGGCCGCCGGCTTCGTTGGCAGTGAAATTGCCGAGCGAATGCTGGTCGGTCGATGCGGTAGCCGTGGCGTACACGTTGTTCAGCGTGGTCGATGCCGCAAGGCCGTTCAACTGCTGGTTGTCATCGCCGGATGCCACGTTGACGCCGATGTTGCCCGAGGCTCCCTTGAAGGCGTTGCCGCCGACATGCGAGCTGTTGGTGGTGCCCGCGTTGCCGCTCATGTCGAAGGCGGCCGCCTGGTCGGCAAACGCTTCGGCATCAGCCATGCCGCCGGAGTTGGCGGACGGATCGCCACCGTTGTTGCAGTCGTGGCTGGTGCAGTTCTGGGTCGAGAGCGTGCTGGTACCTGCCCCCGCCCCGGCCGCGGCAATCGCGGCGGAGTTGGCCTGGGCGTTGTTGTCGCCGGATGCGACGTTCGCGCCGATGTTGCCGGAACTCTTGCTGCCCACCTTGCCATTGATCGTGCTGGTGTTGCTGGTGGCATCCTGGTTCAGCACCGCGTTGCCGACGCTGGATTGCGAGCCTTCCTCGATCGCCACGGCCGCTGCGTTGATGTTCAATGCACCGCTCAGCTTGGGATCGCCACTGATGCTCACGTCCGAGCCCAGCGAGACATGCTTGCTGATCGTCACGCTGTTGCTGTGCGAATTGCCCTTGCCGTGGTCGTCGTTGTGCGCATACACCGCAGAGGTGCCGAACAGGGCGGTAACTGCCAGAGCCATCAGGGTCCGTTTCATGTTTGCGTTCATGGTGTTTCCTCAGTTCATGTTTTGACTAGCGACTGCGCTCAACGCGGGGCGGACGTGGCCGAGAGCAACAAGCTGTTGCTGGTGGCGTTGCCCGATCCCGCGATCTGGTTGAGTTGCAGCAAACCCCGAAATCCATGCATGGCGGACGATTCGACCGCGACGCTGCGCGACCCTTTCGGCGACGTGCTGCCTGGATTGGCGGGGGGCTGCCCCCCTGCAGACGCAGAGACGGATGCGGACAGGGAACTGTCCGTCGCCTCGCGTATGCCCGGTGATGCCAGCGCGGTGCTGACGGCGTTGAATTCGGCGTTGCCGTTGCCGCTGGCTTGATTGATGGAAACGATGCCGCGCCCGTTTTCGAACGCGTGATCGCCGATGCGTGCGCTGGCATCCAGTGGTGCGGCGGTCACGTCGCCACGTTGCAACTGTCGCACCCGGATCATCGTCTGTGCCGTGGCGCCCACGGCGAACGCACGCAGATTGGATTGCTGGTTGAGCGTGCCGGCCGACAGGTTGATGGCCGTGGCCCCGCTCACGCCCTGGAAGGCTTGTCCGCCGATGCGGCTGTTGTCGAGATAGCCGAGCATCGACGCATAGCTGGCGCCATCGGCTTTGCCGTCGTCGCCGGCGTAAGCCACGCTGCAGGTCAGCAGCAACAGCAGTGCGAGCATTGCGAAGGTGCGGTGCGCGTGCATCGTCCGCAACCTCAATGCCCGATGCCGGCTGCGGCGGTCGACAGCGGCAATTGCGACAGTGCGCTGGTGACTTGCTCGCCGATGCCCCGGGTGGCGGGGCCGATCGACCCGGTCGAACCGTCGACCACATTGCTCACGCCGTTGCGGGCCACCATGCCGCTATTGCCACTGGCCGAATGGCCGAGGTTCGTGCCAAGTGCCCGATCAAGCACGCGACCGATCGCCGTGTTGCCTTGTCGCGGCGTGGCGCCGAGGTTGGCGACATCCGCGTCGGAGAGTTCGCCCTGGCCGAGTCCGAGCGAGTTGTCGATCTGCTGGCGTGGGGACGGATTGACGATAAGGGCCATACCTGGCGACAGCGGTTGCCGATAGGCCGGGCGCGTCGCCACGTCGCGCAACAGCACAATCTCGCCAGGCTTGGCCTTCACGCCGGCACGTGCGCCGAGATCGTCGCCGGCAAATGCCATGGCGGAAGGCAGCAGGGCGATGGCCAGTGCGATCAACCGCCCGGGGAAACGGCCCGTACCGATGTTCAACTGATGGCGAGTGCGAAATTCCATGGAGCGTTCCTCAATCCCTGGACCTGACTCAGCAATCGACGTGCCAACGAGAGCAAATGGGGCAGGACAAGGGTTTGCGGGCCGTTGTTGCGTTGTTGTCCCGGGCGTGGCGCGTTGCGCGGTGTTACATCCGCGGCGACGAAGCTTGCCGACATGGCGGTTGGAGCCTTGTGGTTGCGCGGGCTGCCCGGGGGTGTAACGGTGCTGATACACCCGGTGTGCCATGCAACAGGTGTTGCGGTGGAATCTGGTGTTTCGACGGGGGGCTGGCTAGGATGCGCAACACTCGCTGATTCACGTTTTCCCATGGCATGGCCGTTGCGGTGATGCCCGGAGCACACCATGCATTCGCAGGATTCGTCCGTGTCATCCCTCACCGCCCTCGGCAAGCGCTACTGGCTGCCGGTGTACAAGCCGCGCGAGCTGGTGCTCGACCATGGCAAGGGTGCGCGCGTGTGGGATACCGACGGCCGCGACTACATCGACTTCGGCGCCGGCATCGCGGTGAATGCACTGGGCCACCAGGACCCGGACCTGCTGGAAGCGTTGACCGCCCAGGCGGGCAAGCTGTGGCACGCGAGCAACGTGTTCTACACCGAGCCGCCGCTGCGCCTGGCCGAGGAGCTGGTGAATGCGTCGGATTTCGCCGAGCGCGTGTTCCTGTGCAATTCCGGTGGCGAGGCGAACGAGGCGGCGATCAAGCTGGTGCGCAAGTGGGCCGCAGCGCAGGGGCGGCCGCCGGAGCGGCGGGTCATCGTCACCTTCAAGGGCTCGTTCCACGGACGCACGCTGGCCACCGTCACAGCTACCGCGCAACCCAAGTATCAGGCTGGCTACGAGCCACTGCCCGAAGGTTTCCGCTATCTCGCATTCAATGACGCCGAGGCGCTGGAAGCGGCCTTTGCCGCAGGCGATGTCGCCGCGGTAATGCTGGAGCCGGTGCAGGGCGAAGGCGGCGTGGTGCCGACGGCACCCGGTTTCCTCAAGCGCGTGCGCGAATTGTGCGATGCGCATGAGGCCTTGCTGGTGCTGGACGAGATTCAGTGCGGCATGGGTCGCACCGGCGCGCTGTTCGCGCACAGCCACGATCATGTGAAGCCGGATATCGTGACCCTGGCCAAGGCGCTGGGTTGCGGTTTCCCGATCGGCGCGATGCTGGCCGGTCCGAAGGTGGCCGAGGTGATGCAGTACGGCGCGCACGGCACCACTTTTGGTGGCAACCCGATGGCCGCAGCGGTGGCGCGGGTGGCGCTGCGCAAGCTGGCGTCATCCGAAGTGCTGATGAACGTGGAGCGGCAGGCGAACGACTTGCGCGAGGGACTTGCCCGGATCAACCACGATCTGCACCTGTTCGACGAGGTGCGCGGGCGCGGCCTGATGATCGGTGCCGTGTTGGCCGCGGCGTACAAGGGCAGGGCCGGCGAGATTCTCGATCACGCCGCCGCCCACGGCCTGCTGCTGCTGCAGGCTGGCCCGGACGTGCTGCGTTTCGTGCCGCCGCTGACGATCGGTGACGAGGAAATCGCCGAAGGCCTCAAGCGCCTGCGTGCGGCATTGACCGCTTTCGTCGCGGCGTAAGCGCGGCGGGCTGCCTGCTCGGCGAGATTGCAGCGGGAGCCCGTCGGCTGATCGCCGATGGCGACACGCTGGCCGGGGTGTCGCGTCAGCGCTTGCAGGGTTGATGTTCGGCGGGGTTGGTATCATGGCAGCCCCCATCGAAGTCACCGGTGAATCCCCATGAAATATCTGCACAGCATGGTGCGCGTGCGCGATCTCGACGCCTCGTTGCGTTTCTATTGCGAGGGCCTGGGCCTGCGCGAAGTGCGCCGCAAGGAGGTGCCCGAAGGCAAGTTCACGCTGATCTTCCTTGCCGCGGATGAAAGCCCCGAGGCGGAAGTCGAACTGACCTGGAACTGGGGTTCGACCGAGGATTACGGCAGCGCGCGCAATTTTGGCCACCTGGCATTTCGGGTGGAGGACATCTACGCCACCTGCGCGCGCCTGCAGTCGATGGGCTACACCATCCACCGGCCGCCGCGTGACGGCCACATGGCTTTCGTGCGCTCTCCCGACCTGGTCTCGGTCGAACTGCTGCAGGACGGCCATCTGCCACCGCAGGAACCGTGGGCCTCGATGCCGAATACCGGCAACTGGTAAGCGTTGCGGCGAGCGCCACCCATGTCGGGTGACGCTCGCCGCGGATCAGCCTTTCGCCTCGCGCAGCGCTTCGCGTGCGGCCTGCAAGGTATCGGCGATGTCCTGGTCGGAGTGGGCGCTGGACATGAAGCCAGCCTCGAAGGCGCTGGGTGCCAGATACACGCCGCGCTTCAGCATGCCATGGAAGAAACGGTTGAACAGCGCCGTGTCGCAGGCGGTCGCCTGCGCGAAGCTTTCCACTTTCTGCGCGCTGAAGAACAGGCCGAACATGCCGCCGACACGGTTGGTGCTGAACGGCACGCCCTCGCCGTCGGCGACCGACTGGAAGCCATCGGCAAGCAGTCGCGTACGCGCGGCCAGCGTGTCGTGGAAACCCGGCGCCTGGATCAGCTCCAGCATCGCCAGTCCCGCGGCCATCGCTACCGGATTGCCGCTGAGCGTGCCGGCCTGGTAGATGGGGCCGGCCGGGGCGATCTGTTCCATCAGGTCGCGCCGACCACCGTAAGCACCCACCGGCATGCCGCCGCCGATGATCTTGCCGAAGGTGGTGAGGTCGGGCGTGACGCCGTACAGCGCCTGCGCCCCGCCCAGTGCCACGCGGAAGCCGGTCATCACCTCGTCGAAGATCAGCAAGGCGCCGTATTGCGTGCACAGGGTGCGCAGGCCTTGCAGGTAACCGTCCTTCGGCGGAATGCAGTTCATGTTGCCGGCAACCGGCTCGATGATCAGGCCGGCAATGTCTTGGCCGTGTTCGGCGAACAGGGCTTTGGCGGCGTCTAGGTCGTTGTAGGGCAGGGTGAGGGTGAGGTCGGCATTCGCCTTGGGCACGCCTGGCGAGGTGGGTACGCCGAAGGTGAGCGCACCGGAGCCGGCTTTCACCAGGAAGCTGTCGCCGTGGCCGTGGTAGCAGCCCTCGAACTTCACGATCCGCGCGCGGCCGGTGGCGCCGCGGGCAAGCCGGATCGCCGACATGGTGGCCTCGGTGCCCGAGTTCACCATGCGCACCATTTCCATCGACGGCACCAGTCGGGTGATGGTTTCGGCCATCGTCACCTCGGCCGCGCACGGCGTGCCGAACGACAGGCCGTTCCTGATCGCCCGCTCCACCGCTTCGCGCACGGCCGGGTGGTTGTGGCCGACGATCATCGGTCCCCATGAACCCACGTAGTCGATGTAGCGTGTGCCTTCCACGTCCCACAGATAGGCGCCGTCGGCGCGTGCGGTGAAGAACGGTTCGCCGCCGACCGACTTGAACGCGCGTACCGGCGAGTTCACGCCGCCGGGCATCAGGGGTAGGGCGCGCTGGAAGAGTTCGTGGTTGGTGCTCATCGGGGATCTCGATCAGATGGGTAGAAATGGGCAAAGCGTTGCGCGGCGGCGCGGACATCGGGCGCACGGAAGACCGCCGAAATCACGGCCAGGAAATCCGCGCCGGCGCTAACCAGCGAGGGGGCATTGTCCGGCGTGATTCCGCCGATCGCCACCCGCGGCACGCCAAACGTGGCGCTCTGTCGCAGCAGCTCGGGCGTGGCGCGTGGGGCATGGGGCTTGGTCGGGGACGGAAAGAACGCACCGAACGCGATGTAGTCGGCGCCGGCGGCAACCGCCGCGCGGGCACGATCGATGGAGTCATAGCAGGAGACGCCGATGATGGCCTGGCTGCCCAGTGCAGCGCGGGCAGCAGCCAGCTCGCCGTCTTCCCTGCCCAGATGCACGCCATCGGCGTGAATGGCCTGGGCCAGCGCGACATCGTCGTTCACGATCAACGCCGTGCCACAGCTACGGCAAAGCCGCTGCAGGGCGCTTGCTTCGGCGCGGCGCCGGGCATGGTCCGTGGTCTTGTCGCGGTATTGCAGCAGGCGCGCACCGCCGGCAAGCGCTTGGGTGACGACATCGAGCAAGTCGTCACGCGGACCGTCGGTGATGGCATACAAGCCGCGAGTGGCAAATGGGGTCATGCTGCGGAAGATGGGGTGTGGAGGCTTTCGCCGAAAGGGATGAGTTGCGAGAATGGCGCATTCACACCGATCAAGCGACACTGCTAATGAGTCCGAGCACCACCGATACCACCCTGCGCAAATGGATGTGCGTGGTTTGCGGCTACATCTATGACGAGGCGCTGGGCGTGCCCGAGGAAGACATTGCACCAGGTACGCGCTGGGAAGACGTGCCTGACACCTGGACATGCCCGGATTGTGGCGCGACCAAGGAAGATTTCGAGATGGTCGAAATCGACTGAATGCCCCCGGCATGCCCGCAAACGGCCCGATTCCATCAGCGTGGTGGCCGGGCCGTTTGCTTTGATGCTACCGAGTTCCGCCAACGGCACGAGGAGGCATCATGCAGCAGTTCATTCCCTTCGAGGACGACTGGGACGCGCTGGACAAGCTGGATCTGTCGGCGCTGATCCCCTTCCATATCGAGCTGGCTGACGCGCAGAAGCCACTCCCGGCCGCCGCGCCGGTTCAGCGCACTGCGCCGAGGTCGGCGTCGATCGCCAGCACGTCGCCCACCCGCGCACCCATGTGCCTCGCTTCGCCCGCGGCCAACTCCAGTACATAACGAGCCGGCATGTCACTGGGATAGGTGGCACACGGGTCAGCCTTGCACGGCGGCACATCCAGCTGCATCGACACCAGCTTGCGGTGGCCGTCGAAATAGAGGATGTCGAGCGGGATCAGCGTGTTCTTCATCCAGAACCAGCGCGGCTGCGTGTCGGGAAACACGAACAGCATGCCGTGGTCCGGTGCAAGCCGGGTGCGCCCCATCAGACCATGCTCGCGGCTGGCCGCATTCGTGGCCAACTCCACCGTGATGCGGGTGTCGTGCAGGGTGGCAGATGCCGTGGGCGCATCTGGCTGCTTCGCATGTGCGCAGGCGCATGCCGCCATCGCAAGTAGCAGGGAAAGCATCGGTCGCTTCGACATGATGGGTGTCCGACAGCTGATGATCGCTCGAGTGTAGCGCCGGGCCCTCGCGGCAAGACCGCGACTCTTCCAGCCCGCGTCATGCCGGTGCGTCTCACGGCGTCCTGACCGTGGCGGGCGAGCGACACGGTTGTTGCGGAAGAGACGAAGCGAGCATGCTCAATGACTTGCGTGGAAGAAGAAAAAAACTTCACGAAAGTGCTTGCCAAAAAGCGGGGTGGTGCCTAGTATTCGCCCCCCGCCGCTGGAGATCTTCAGC
>NZ_FOSR01000017.1 GCF_900114325.1 Rhodanobacter glycinis | reverse complement strand
TCTTCTTCAAGTGGATCAAGCAACACCTGCGGTTACGGCGCTTCCTCGGTCGCAGCGAGAGAGCGGTGAAGATCCAGATCCTCACCGCCCTGGTGGCCTATCTGCTGGTGGCGCTGGCCCATCGCGCCAGCACCTCGGCCACCACGCTGTGGCTCTTTCTTGCCGAGCTCCGCGCCGGCTTGTTCCAACGCCCGGTCAGCGCGGTGCCGGGACGTAGACGCGACCGGCGACGAAAGACCGTCCACCCCGGCGAACCGTGGCAACCCGGGCTGTTCGCATGAGTCCGCTCGACATGAGACTGAACGAGTCGGGGACTAGCGAATTTATTCCGGACAGCAGTGTGCCTGCGCAGGAATGACGGGCAAACGCCGAGTGATCGGACCTTCCTTCGGCGGCCCGTGGGTTGTTTGGTGACGGGTTACGCAGACCGCGGCCACAGTTTGGTTCACCTGGCCATGAAAGACTGGTCGGGCGGGCGCCGCCGCGAGTAGTATCGGCTCGGCTGCAAGGGGAACCGGGGGGCTTCGGCCGGACTGTGATTGGCATCGCGACGCGATGCGAGGTGTCCGCGGGATCTTCCATCGTCGTGCGGCGCCTATTCGTATCTGACGACCGGTTTCAGGGGGATTTCCGATGGATATTGCCGAACTGCTTGCCTTCTCGGTGAAGAACAAGGCTTCGGACTTGCATTTGTCCGCGGGCCTGCCGCCGATGATCCGCGTGGATGGCGACGTGCGTCGCATCAACATCCCGGCGCTGGAACACAAGCAGGTGCACTCGCTGATCTACGACATCATGTCGGACAAGCAGCGCCGCGACTTCGAGGAATTCCTGGAGACCGACTTCTCGTTCGAGATCTCCGGCCTGGCGCGCTTCCGCGTCAACGCGTTCAACCAGAACCGCGGCGCGGGTGCGGTGTTCCGTACCATTCCGTCCGAGGTGCTGTCGCTGGAAGACCTGGGTGCGCCGAAGATCTTCCGTGAACTGATCGAACAGCCGCAGGGCCTGATCCTGGTGACCGGGCCGACCGGCTCGGGCAAGTCCACCACGCTGGCGGCGATGGTCGACCACATCAACAAGACCGAATACGGCCACTTGCTGACGATCGAGGACCCGATCGAATTCGTGCATACCTCGCAGAAGTGCCTGGTCAACCAGCGCGAAGTGCATCGCGACACGCACGGCTTCAACGAAGCCTTGCGCTCGGCGTTGCGCGAGGATCCGGATTTCATCCTGGTGGGCGAGTTGCGCGACCTGGAAACCATCCGGCTGGCGCTGACCGCCGCCGAGACCGGCCATCTGGTGTTTGGCACGCTGCATACCTCGTCGGCCGCCAAGACCATCGACCGCATCATCGACGTGTTCCCCGCCGGCGAAAAGCCGATGGTGCGCTCGATGCTGTCCGAGTCGCTGCGCGCGGTGATCTCGCAGACCCTGCTGAAGAAGGTGGGTGGCGGCCGCATGGCGGCGCACGAGATCATGGTGGGCATTCCCGCCATCCGCAACCTGATCCGCGAGGACAAGGTGGCGCAGATGTATTCGTCGATCCAGACCGGCCAGCAATACGGCATGCAGACGCTGGACCAGAACCTGCAGGACCTGGTGAAGCGCGGCGTGATCGCGCGCCAGCAGGCGCAGAGCTATGCCAAGAACAAGGACATCTTCAAGTGATGGCGGCTTGCGGTGAATAGCGTGGACATGGCCCGGTGCGCCGGGTGGTTGCCCGCGGCATCGCGATCCGCAGCGTGATCTGAACGCATGACATTACGTGACGTCGGGTGCCGGCACCTGCGTCACTCACACCGCGCCCTCGTGGCCGGAGGTTTCCCATGAGCGATTTCGATTTCACCTCCTTCCTGAAGCTGATGGTGCACAAGAAGGCCTCGGACCTGTTCATCACGGCGGGTGTGGCGCCGTCGATCAAGGTGCAGGGCCGCGTTGTGCCGATCACGCAAAGCCCGTTGTCGGCGCAGCAGTCGCGCGACATGGTGGTCAACATCATGACGCCGGGCCAGCGCGAGGAGTTCGAGAAGACCCACGAATGCCAGTTCGCGATTTCGGCGCAGGGCGTGGGCCGTTTCCGCGTGTCGTGCTTCTACCAGCGCAATTGCGTGGGCATGGTGCTGCGCCGGATCGAGTCGAAGATCCCCTCGATCGATGAGCTGGGCCTGCCGCAGGTGATCAAGCAGCTGGCGATGACCAAGCGCGGCATCATCATGTTCGTGGGCGCCACCGGCACCGGCAAATCCACCTCGCTGGCGTCGATGATCGGCTATCGGAATGCCAATTCGACCGGCCACATCATCACCATCGAGGATCCGATCGAGTACGTGCACAAGCACGAGGGCTGCATCATCACCCAGCGCGAGGTCGGCATCGACACCGACAGTTGGGAGAACGCGCTGAAGAATACCTTGCGCCAGGCACCCGACGTGATCCTGATCGGCGAGGTGCGTACGCGCGAGACGATGGAGTACGCGATCAACTTCGCCGAAACCGGCCATCTGTGCCTGTGCACCCTGCACGCGAACAACGCCAACCAGGCGATCGACCGCATCCTGCACTTCTTCACCGAGGATCGGCGCCAGCAGTTGTTCATGGATCTGTCGCTGAACCTCAAGGGCATCGTCGCGCAGCAGTTGATCCCCACCCCGGACGGCAAGGCGCGTCGGGTGGCGATGGAGGTGATGCTGGGCACGCCGCTGGTGCAGGATTACATCCGCCAGGGCGATATCCACAAGCTCAAGGAAGTGATGAAGGAATCCACCAACCTGGGCATGAAGACTTTCGACCAGAGCCTGGTCGAGCTGTACCACGCCGGCGAGATCAGCTACGAAGACGCGTTGCGCCACGCCGACAGTTCCAACGAGGTGCGCCTGCGCATCAAGCTGGCCCAGGGCGGCGACGCGCATACCCTGTCGCAGGGACTGGAGGGCGTGGAAGTGGAGGAGACGCGCGAAGGCCGCGGCATGAATGGTGGCCTGTTGCAGCGTTGAGCACGGTGACACACGCGGAAACGAAAAAGGAGCCGTTCGGCTCCTTTTTCGTCGGGGCGATCTTCAATCATCCGCGACCTCGGCGAAGACCCGCTTCGGCCGTCGGCTGATCGTCCCCTGTCACGTCAGGACTTGGTGCTGCCCACCGTGAGACCGCTGGCGTTGACGCTTTTCACGCCCTTGATCTTGTGGGCAATGTGGATCGCCTTGTTCTTCTCCCTGGCCGTGGCCACGGTACCCGTCAGGGTGACCACGCCGTCGGTGGTGCTCACCGAAATGTCGGTGGCCTTGACGTGCTTGGAGGCGGCGAATTCGGATTTCACCTTGGTGGTGATCCAGGTGTCGGCCACCTTGTCCGGCACGGTCCGGTTGCTCTCGGATTGGCTCATGGCCTGTTGCGCGGGGCTGCCCTGGGCAGCGGCCTGGGCCATCGGAATGGCGGCGAAGGCGGTGACCAGACCTGCCACCAGCAGGCGCTTGCGGAACGAATGAGTCGTAAGCATGGATGTGTCTCCTTGTGGCATCGGAATCTGTCGGGTTGGACAGAGCGCAGTCGACGTGGCGATTGCGTGGGACACAGGAAAGCAGGCCGTTCGTGAACTTTGCGCGACTGCGCCGGGCCCCGGTTCAGGGGGCGATTACGATGATGAAACAGGTGTCGCCGGGATGTTGGCTGGCTGTTACGGCCGGCGTTGCGAGAACACGATCGTGCCTCGCAGCGCCGGCCCGCAGTGGGATCACTTCAGTGTCAGGTGATTGCTGATCACCAGGCCCTGGCTGTCCATGTGGACTTCGGCGCTCGCGCTGTCCACATGGGCGGCCTGGGCCTCCAGTGCAGCGAAACGGGCTTTCAGTCCCGCCATCCGATCAGGCGTGACGGTGCCCGGCTGGGCGCCCTGTGCGGCCATGGCGGCTTGCTGGTCGGCCATCGCGTCGATCTTCTGCGCCATCGCCTTGATCCACGCAACATACATGTCGCCATTGAAGTGCATGCGCATCAGGCGTCCGGCATCGCCAACGGGAGCGTTGAGCATGCTGGCCAGCTTGCCATCCTCACCCGCGCCCACGGCCACCGCCAGCGCGTGATCGTTCATCGCGGCCCATGCCGGTTCGCCCAGCGCGGTAGTGAGGTTCGCCGGCAGCGGAGCGGGTACGCCGGTATTGGGTACGCGCACCTGGCCCAGTGCCGGCAACGCCATCTGGCCCATGCCCAGTAGCCCGGCCGGGTTGCGCGTGGCCAGCAGCAGGCGACCGCTGATTTTCGGCAGGGGGGCGCCGGGAGCGAAGCTGAACTCGTCCAGCGCCAGGTGCAGACCGATCAGGTCGCCGACTGGCGGCGTGGCGGCCTTCTGCAGGATCAGGCCGAGCTTGCCGAAGCCGGCATTGAGATCGGCCAGCGCGGGGCAGGCGAACGGCTTGGCAGCCACCGCGTCGGCCTGCGCCTGCCAGAAATCGCGGACTTCGAGCATGGGCAGCGCCAGGCTCAGGTCGAACGGTGCGCTGGCATCCTCGCCAAGGCCCGGGAGGTTCACCTTGAGGCCGTCGAAAGCCTGGGTGATGTCGCTGGCCAGCGAGACGTCGAGACGCGAATCCTGGTGCCTGGCGTCGAGCCGGGTATAGCCGAAACTCAGTTGCGGCACGCGCGCGGCGATGCGTGCCGCATCGGCCGGGCAGCTCGGCGGGATCTTCGTGAGGTTGGCCAGCGGCTCGCCGGTTTTCGCCGACTCGCGTTCGGCACCTGCGGTGAACAGGGTGGTGAACAGGGGGTCCTTGCCACTGGCGATCAAGGGCAACAGGCGCTGCACGTCCAGCTTGCCGATCAGCCACGGCTGATAACCCTTGGCCTTGGCCAGGTCGGCCAGTGCATCGCTGTCCTGCAGGCTGTGCGCGGGACGATCCAGCCCCAGCGCTTCGCGCAGCATCGAGGGCGACACGTCGGCGGGCAGCAGCGCAATCACGCCCTGCTTGTCGACCGTGGCGATCACTAGCTCGGTATGGGTTTCGGCGGACACCGCCTTGCGATAACTCTGGCCACCCACGCTGGCGTTGCCGAAGGGCTTGCCATAGGCCGTTTCGAAGCGGGTGACGAAGCCATCGAAGGCTTTCGGGTCGCTCAGTTCGAGACGCAGCACCGGCGACAGGCCCAGGCCGTAGAACGCAAAACGGCCCTTCAGGTCGACGCCGGCGTCGTGCGCGAAACCCTCGACGGTGTTGCCCTTGAAGGAAGCGGCCAGCGCATGCAGCAGGCGGGCGGCGGCGGGGTTCTGCGATGCCACCCGATCGGCCGCGTCGTTGATCTGGGCCAGTTGCGCGGGCAGTTGCAGGTCTGCCTGGGCCAGCATGGCCTGGCGCGCGTCGTCGCTGATGGGCTTCAGATTGGCCGCGACGTACGGCGTGTCCGCCGGCACGAACGCCAGTGGTGCATTCTTGTCCTTGTGTCCGCAGCCAGCCAGCAGCGCGCCGGCTAGCGCCAGCGCGAACACGCGCGTCGTCAATCGCATGGTTATCCCCAGGTTTGGTGGTGTTGCAGCCGCCATTATGCGCCGCTTCCCGCGGCGGTGGAGGCCCGTGTTGACGCCTCCTGAAAGCTTCAGCGCGCCAGGACTTCGCCCAGCACTGCCATGCGCACGAACACGCCATTGGCGACTTGTTCGAGGATCCGCGACTGTGCGCCGTCGGCCACGTCCGAAGCGATCTCGATGCCGCGGTTGAGCGGGCCGGGATGCATCACCAGGCAGCCCTTCGCGGCACGCGCCAGGCGCTTGCAGTCGAGGCCGTACTGGCGGAAGTAGGCGGCCTCGTCAGGCAGTTCGGTCGCGGCCATGCGCTCTTTCTGCAGGCGCAACATGATCGCCACGTCGGCACCTTGAATGGCGTCATCGAAATTCGTGATGAAGCGGCACTGCGGGAATTCCTCCGCCTCGGGCAGCAGTGCGGCGGGGCCACACAGGCGAATTTCCTTCGTGCCCAGCGCGGTCAGTGCATGCACGTCCGAGCGCGCCACGCGCGAATGACGAATGTCGCCGCAGATGGTCACCACGAGATTGTCGAAGTCCGGGCGGTGCTGGCGGATGGTCAAGACGTCGAGCAGGCCCTGGGTGGGATGTGCGCGATTGCCGTCGCCGGCGTTGATCACCGACACGCCGCTCATCGCGTGGCGCACCAGTTCCTCGGGCGTGCCGGACACCTTGTGACGCACGATGATCGCGTCCAGGTGCATGGCTTCCAGCGTGTGCAGCGTGTCGTACAGCGCCTCGCCCTTGGCGGTGGAGGAGAAGCCGATGTCGAAGTTCACCACGTCGGCGCCGAGTCGCCGCGCGGCCAGTTCGAACGAGGTGCGCGTGCGCGTGGAGGGTTCGAAGAACAGGTTCAGCACGGTGCGTCCGGCCAGCACATCCAGCTTGCGGGTGCCGTGCGCACAGGCATCGCGCATGGCGATGGCACGATCGAGCAGGTGCTCGATGGTGGCGCGCGGCAGGTTTTCCAGGGTGGTGAGGTGGCGCAGGCGTGCGGTCATGGCGGGGTGGCGGTGGCGGAAGAAGAGGAGAGGGCGGGGGCGCCGGTCAGCCATCGTTCGAGGATGACGGCGGCGGCTTCGGCATCGATCTGCGCGGCATCGCGCCGGCGCTTCAGGCCGGCAGCGCGGGCACGGGCAAAGCGTTGCGCGGCTTCCTGCGAGCTGTGGCGCTCGTCGACCAGCAGCACGGGCAGTTCGTAGCGTGCGTGCAGTCGTTCGGCAAAGCGGCGGGCGCGGTGGCTGGCGGGTTGCTCGGCGCCATCCAGGGTCAATGGCAGGCCGACCACCAGCGTGTCGGGCAGCCATTGCGCGCGCAGGTCGTCGAGGGCGGGCCAGTCGGGCTGGTCCTCGCGCATGGCCAGCACGGACAGGCCGCGAGCGCTGGCGGTGAAACTGTTGCCCACGGCCACGCCGATCAGTTTGCTACCGACATCGAAGCCGAAGGCGCAGCTCATGCGTGGCCCGCGTAGCCGGGCAACTGCAGCGGGTCGACGCCGACCAGGCCGGCGGCGGCGCTCCAGCGTTCTTCCAGCGGGGTATCGAAAACCACCCGTTCGCTGGCTTCAGCGGTGAGCCAGGCGTTGTCGAGCACTTCCTGTTCGAGCTGGCCGGCGCTCCAACCCGCATAGCCCAGGGCCATGAGAACCTGTCGCGGGCCTTCGCCGGCGGCAAGCGCGACCAGGATGTCGCGCGAAGTGGTCACCGACCACGCGTCGTTGATGCGGTAGCTGGCTTCCCAATGGCCGGGTTCGCGATGCAGCACGAAGCCGCGCTCCTGCTGCACCGGGCCACCGATCAGGACCGGTGCGTCGGCCAGTTCCGGGTCTTCACAACCCAGTTTCATCTGCGCCAGTACGTCGCCGAGGCGGAATTCGGACAACTGGTTCACCAGCAGGCCGATCGCGCCATCCTCGTCGTGCTGGCACAACAGCGCCACGCCACGCGAAAACGGTGGATCGGTAAGCCCGGGCATGGCGATCAGGAAATGCCCGGCGAGGGTGGAAGAACGGCGTTCGCTCATGCCGCCATTGTAAGCGCTGGCGCCTGTCTCGTCGCCGTGTATTCCGCGTGCATGCCCGAGATTTCCCTGGCGTGCCGGATGGGTGACTTTGCGCATCGGCAGTCGGTGTGCGTGCATGCGCGTTGTAGTGCGTGGTCGGGATGGCGTGTCCGCCGGGCTCTCGGGGCCTTTTGCCTGAATGGGCTCGGGCAAAAGGCGATGGCATGTTGATTTTGGAAATGAATAATTCCAAAATAAGACATGCGTACTTCCAACCCATCCCCGAAAGATCGAAGCCCCCGTAGTCGCGGGCGACCACGGGAATTCGACGTGGCTACGGTGCTCGACGGAGCCGTCCGGATCTTCCGCGAGCGAGGCTACAACGCAACCTCGATAGCTGATCTCTCTCTGGCGACGGGACTTGCCGCGGGCAGCATCTACAAGGCGTTCAAGGACAAGCGCGGACTTTTTCTGGCGGCTTTTGATCGCTATGTCGAGGAAGGTGATGCACTTCGGCGCCTTGCATTCCAGAACGGTGGCAATGGGCGTGACAAGCTCAAGAGCCTGCTTGGCCTTTACGCGAATGCGTCCTCCGGAGCTGAAGGAATGCGAGGCTGTCTGGTGGCTGGCAGCACGATCGAATTGGCGACCATGGATGCCGCCACTGCGCGGCAGGTGAAGGCTGCGCATGCCCGCACCGAGCAACTGCTTGTCCGGACCATCCGGGAGGGGCAGGTGGATGGGTCGATCAATGCTGCCATCGACAGTGGTGCGTCTGCCGGCCTGATGCTTTGCATTTTGCAGGGCATGCGGGTTGTCGGCAAAACCGGCAGGTCGCGCGATGACATGAACGCTCTTGTCGAGTTGGCCATGAAGATACTCGACTGAAATTTTTTTGCACTATTTGGAAATAAATATTTCCAAATTATTCCAAGAGGTATATCCCATGCACGATCAGTCAAATGACATGCGACCCGTTGCGGACGCGCGGATGGCTGCGCCGACGTCCTCATTCGGCTTTCATGCGGTACCACATGGTTTTGCGCATCACTTTGCAACCGTTGAAGGCATCAGGCTGCATTACGTTCGGGGAGGGCGGCCAGGCGGCGAGACCGTGGTTCTTCTGGCGGGGTTTCCACAAAGCTGGTACGCGTGGCGGAAGGTCATGCCAGGCTTGGCGATAACGCATGATGTCGTGGTGGTTGATCTACCCGGGCAGGGCGATTCCGATCGCCCTGGCGATGGTTACGACACCGGGTCGCTCGCGACAAAATTGCACAGCCTGCTGCAACGGCTCGGTATCGAACGCCATGTTCTGGCGGCGCATGATGTGGGGGCGTGGGTTGCCTATTCCTTTGCCCGGCAATACGGCACGGGAGTTCGAAGATTGGCGCTTCTTGATGCAGGCATTCCTGGTGTGACGCTGCCGGATGCATTACCGATTGCTCCGGAACTGGCATGGCGAACCTGGCATTTCGCCTTTCACGTGATTCCGGATTTGCCGGAATTGCTGATCGCGGGTCACGAGCGTGAATATCTGGCCTGGTTCCTGCGTCGAAAGGCTGCCGACCCATCCGTTTTTTCGGATGAGGATGTGGTTGAGTACTTGCGTGCATTGATGTTGCCGGGTGGTTTGCGTTCCGGCTTGGCTTACTATCGGTCGGCGCCGGAATCGGCACGTCAGAACCGGGCTTTTGCCGCAATGGGAAAGCTTGCCATGCCCGTGTTGACGCTGGGTTCCGATCAGGGATCCATTCCGGACATGGCTACGCCGCTAAAAGCCTTCGCTGATAATGTTCGTGGCGTCACCCTTGCAGATTGCGGACATTTTCTACCGGAAGAACAACCCGCCGCAGTCACATCCGAACTTGCCGCTTTTTTCCGCGAGGATATCGCCGAGGGCGCAGGCGCGGATTGACATCGTCCAGGGGCTCGCCGCGGCAGAGTCTGCTCTTGCCTCGTTGACGTATTCTCAGCGGTTGCGCAGCACGTTGCCGGGCAGGAATTGCCAGGTGCGGGTGATGTAGAGGATGTCGACCCGGTGCTTGTCGTGCGGCAGTGGCGGGAAGGGGGCGGACAGCCGCACGATGTTTTCGGCGGCCTTGTCCAGCAGCGCGTGGCCGGAACTGCGGATCACGTCGATGCTGTGGATGCTGCCGTCGCGGTTCAGGCCTACGGTCAGCTCCAGGTCGCCATGCAGGTTGCGCCGGCGCGCTTCGTCCGGGTAGTTCAGGTTGCCGACGCGCTGGATGCGATCGACCCAGCCACGCATGTAGGCGGCGTAAGCGTATTCCCGGGTATTGGCCGAGATGAATTTCTTGTGCGGGCGCTTGGCGTAGGCCTCGGTCTGGTTGCGTACTTCGGCAGCCAGTTGGGCCATTTCCTGCTGCAGGCGGGCGTCATCGGCGCTGGCGGTGTCCGGCGTGTCGCGTTCGGGATGGGCGTTGTCGCTGTCCACGGTGAAATCGCCGTGGCCGCTGGTGGTCAGCATGCGCTGCGGGGTGGCCGGTTGCGGCTTGGGCGTGCTGGCGCTCACCGGCCGTGGTGCAGTACCGGGGTCGGGCTTGGGCAGCAGGCCGGAGAACAGCTCCGACGGGCGTGCTGCCTTGGCGCTGTTGCCGCCGCCGCTGTTGTTGGCCTGGGCGAGGAAGTCCGCCTTGTCCGGCGCCTGCTGGTTGGCCACGTTCATCAGCGTGACGTCCATCGTCGGCAAGCCGGGCCTGGGCTTGGCGAAGTGGAACGTGAGGCCCAGCAGCAGCACGCCATGCAGCAGCAGCGAAAACAGGATCGTGGCGCCGATCGGGTCGGCGTTGGAACGGGGAACGACAGTACTCACGCTGGAGCTTTCTCGATGGCGTCGAACAGCAGACCGGCGATATTAAGCCCGAACTGCGCGTCCAGTTCGCGGACGCAGGTCGGGGATGTGACGTTGATCTCGGTCAGGTAGTCGCCGATCACGTCCAGACCGACGAAACGCAGTCCGCGCCGACGCAGTTCCGGTGCCACCTGGGCGGCGATCCAGCGATCACGCTCGGACAGCGGCACGCCCTCGCCGCGGCCACCGGCGGCCAGGTTGCCGCGGAATTCGTCGCCCTGCGGAATGCGGGCCAGCGCGTAGGGCACCGGTTCGCCGTCGATCAGCAGGATGCGCTTGTCGCCTGCGCTGATCTGCGGGATGAATTTCTGGGCGATGGTGAGTTGGCGCCCTTCGCCATGCGGGCCGCCGGCCAGCAGGGTTTCCAGCATCGAGTTGAGGTTGCTGTCGCCGGCTTTCACACGGAAGATGCCGCGCCCACCCATGCCGTCCAGCGGCTTCAGCACGGCCTCGCCGTGTTCGGCCACGAAACGGCGCAACTCGCCGGCGTCACGCGAGACCAGGGTCGGCGCGATGCATTGCGGGAACTGCAGCGCGAACAGTTTTTCGTTGCAGTCGCGCAGGGCGCGCGGGTCGTTGACCACGTTCACGCCGCCGCGCTGGGCCGCTTCCAGCACCATCGTGTCGTAGATGAACTGGGCATCCACCGGCGGGTCCTTGCGCTGCAGCAGCACGTCCATCTCGCGCAGGTCGCGCCACTTCCGTTCGCCCAAGGTGAACCAGCCGGCGGGGTCGTCCTTCACGGTGAGTGGCGCAAGGCGTGCGAACGGCACGCCGTCGCGCAGGGCCAGGTCGCCCTGTTCCATGTAGAACAGGGCGTGACCACGGCGCTGGGCTTCCAGCAACATGGCGAAACTGGTGTCCTTGGCCAGCTTGATGGCGCCGATGGGGTCCATCAGCATCGCGATCGAAAGGGCCATCGTGTACTCCGGTGAAGGGTGTGCCAAGCGGGTGTCGCCGACTGCTGATGGTCGCCGAGTTGATCCTTGTGCGGCAAGGTGTTGCGCAGGCAGGTGCGAAGCCCGGACAATGGCACCCAAGCTGAATTGATCCTTGACGGATGGACAGTCAGGCAGTAAACAGCAAGGCTTGGAGGCGTTCCGGCACGGCACGGGCGCACGATAGGGTTTTTGCAATCCGTTTTTTATCTGCGCAAGCTGACGGCCTCTGGCCGGAGTCTTGCGCCGCACCTGAGCCTGGGGCAGGTCGCAGGGGGGAATGAGTGAACTTGAACGTAGGCAATAACGGCCTGGCCGGTCTGAAAGTCATGGTGATCGATGACTCCAAGACCATCCGCCGCACGGCAGAGACCTTGCTGAAAAAGGAAGGCTGCGACGTGCTTACCGCCGTCGATGGCTTCGAGGCACTGGCGAAGATTTCCGACCAGCGGCCCGTCATCATCTTCGTCGACATCATGATGCCGCGACTCGATGGCTATCAGACCTGCGCGCTGATCAAGAACAACCCGCAGTTTCGAGCCACGCCGGTCATCATGCTGAGCTCGAAGGACGGCCTGTTCGACAAGGCCCGCGGCCGCATCGTCGGTGCCGAGCAATATCTCACCAAGCCGTTCACTCGTGACGAGCTGCTTGGTGCCATCCACCGCCATGTCAGCACGGTTTGAAGCCAGTGACTGCAGCGTCTGAAGGGGGACCTGTGGCCAATATCCTCATCATCGATGACTCACCCACCGACGTTCGCGTGTTCACCACGCTGCTCGAGCGGGCGGGTCATGCCGTCCAGTCCGTGGGTACCGCCGAGGAAGGCATCGAACGCGTGCGCGCCGAACAGCCCGACCTGGTGATCATGGACGTGATCATGCCCGGCATGAACGGTTTCCAGGCCACTCGCACGCTCAGCCGCGACCCGGTCACTGCGAACGTGCCGATCGTGATGATCAGCACCAAGTCGATGGAGACCGATCGCGTCTGGGGCATGCGCCAGGGTGCCAAGGCCTTCATCACCAAGCCGGTGAACGAGAAGGACCTGCTGGCATGCATCAACGATCTGTTGCCGAACGCGGCATGAGGCGATCATGACCAACGCTGCCCACTCTCCGTTCGAGATCCTGGCCCGCTACGAGCGACTGTCGCTGGCGCACGCCTCCGATACGCCGGAAAACCTGGAGGCTCCGGGGCTGTGGCGCGGCATCGGTTACCGCGCGGGCGATCGCACCTTCGTCAGCGCGATCGACGAGATCAACGAACTGCTCGCCGTGCCGGGGCTTACCCCGGTGCCGGGCACGCTGCCGTGGCTGCTTGGCGTGGCCAACGTGCGCGGCAACCTGGTGCCGGTGGTCGACCTGGGGCGGTTCCTGTTCGGTGAGCGCACCACGATGTCCGAGCGCACCCGCTTGCTGGTGGTGCGCCAGGGCGGCGGCAACGTGGCGCTGCTGGTCGACGAGGTCTTCGGCCAGCGCACCGTGGATGCCGAACAGCGCAGCCATGCCGAGCATGAGGAAGACCCACGCCTGTCGCGCTTCGCGGATGACAAGGTGGCCGTGGGCGAACAGCAATTCACGCTGCTCAGCATGAACAAATTGGTACGTGCCCCGGATTTCCGCCAGGCGGCGGCCTGACGGCGGGCAAAGATCACATGGCCGGTGCCTTCTGTGGCCGGAAAATGAAGGGGCAGCATGGCCCCGGGCCGACGCGGAAAGTCTTGCGTGGCATGTCGTTGTAGACGGGTGAGGTGAAGCACATGAGCACAACAGGGGGCGTCGGCAAGGAGAGGGGGTATACCTTCCTCATTGTCTTGCTGGTCGCGGCGATCGGTTTCGCGGCACTGGATTTCTACTTCCTCAACGTGAAGAACAACGAGGATCGGCAGGCCATTGCGCTGACCACGCAGATCCAGGTGCTTTCGCAGCAGACCGCGAAATACGCCATCGAATCGTCGGGCGGCAATGCCGGCTCGTTCGCCGAGCTGGAAGGTACGCGTGACGCCATCGACTCGGCCGTGCAGCGACTGGTCAAGGGCGACCCCAAGAGCGGCATGCACCCGTATTCGGACAAGTCGGGCCAGGCGGCCACGGCAGCGGGCCGCGCGGTCGACAAGCTGGCCGGGGCATGGAAAAAGCTCGATGGCGACATCGGCAAGATCCTGTCCAACAAGGCCGTGGTGCTCGACTCCAACCAGCGCGCCGACGATCTTTCCAAGCAGTTGCCGTTGCTCAACTCCGAAATGGAGCAGGTGGTCAACATCCTGCAGCAGCGCAAGGGCAGTCCCGACCAGATGCTCGGTACGTCGCGCCAGATGTTGCTGGCTGACCGCATTATCCGTCGCGTGCAGGAGGTGCTGCAGGGCGGCGACTCCGAGCAGGCGGCCGCCGACGGCCTGGCGCGCGACGCGCAGTCCTACGGCGAAGTGCTGAAGGGCCTGCAGGAAGGCAACTCCAGCATCGGCATCAAGGAGATCAAGGACGCCAATGCGCGCAAGATCCTCGATGGCATGCAGGACAGCTGGGGCAAGCTGGGCGATCCACTGTCCAAGCTGGTCGCCGCAGGCACCAATCTCGCCGAGGTGAAGAGCGCAGGCAACCAGGCTTCGCTGGACTCGCAGAACGTGCTGCTGCGCGCCAATGACCTGGCCGACCAGATCAGCAAGCTGCCAGTGCGCCGGATCTTCCCGAACGTGTGGTGGGGCGTCATCGGCGCCGTGGCCGCGGTGCTCTTCGCACTGCTGCTGGTGATCTCGCTGGTGAGCGATCAGCGCCGCCGTTTCGCCAGCAGTGCCGAGCTGAACCAGCGCAACCAGGAGGCGATCATGCGCCTGCTGGACGAAATGGGCTCGCTGGCCGAAGGCGACCTGACCGTGAAGACCACGGTGTCGGAGGACATCACCGGCGCCATCGCCGACTCGGTGAACTACGCCATCGACGAGCTGCGCACCCTGGTGACCACGATCAACGAGACCTCCGAGCAGGTGTCCTCGTCGGCGCAGGAAACGCAGACCACCGCGCGCCACCTGGCCGACGCGGCACAGCAGCAGGCACAGCGGATCAGCACGGCCACCAGCGCGATCAACCAGATCGCCAGCTCGATGGATAACGTGTCGAAGGATTCCGCCGAGTCGGCCGACGTGGCCGAGCGCTCGGTGAAAATCGCTTCGCACGGTGCCGGCGTGGTGCGCGAGACGATCTCGGGGATGGACTCCATTCGCGACCAGATCCAGGAAACCTCCAAGCGCATCAAGCGGCTGGGCGAATCCTCGCAGGAGATCGGCTCGATCGTGGAACTGATCAACGACATTGCCGAGCAGACCAACATCCTCGCCCTGAACGCGGCCATCCAGGCGGCTTCGGCCGGTGAGGCGGGCCGCGGTTTCGCGGTGGTGGCGGACGAAGTGCAGCGACTGGCCGAACGCTCGGCCAGCGCGACCAAGCGAATCGAAACGCTGGTGCAGACCATTCAGTCCGATACCAATGAAGCGGTGAACTCGATGGAACAGACCACCGCCGAGGTGGTCGCCGGTGCACGCAAGGCGGAGGACGCCGGCAGCGCACTGGGTGACATCGAGCGCGTGTCGCACGATCTGTCGTCGCTGATTCAGAACATCTCCACCGCGGCGCGTCAGCAGTCCGCGGCGGCGACCGACATTTCGCAATCGATGAACGCGATTCAGGAAATTACCTCGCAAACCTCGCAGGGCGCGAGCCAGACGGCCGAGTCGATCGGCTACCTGGCCCAGCTGGCGAGCGACCTGCGGCGTTCGGTGGCCCACTTCAAGCTACCGGGCTGATGACAGTCACACGACAGGGGGCAACCTCGACGGTTGCGCGATGCGCTGTTGCGCAACCGCTGTGAGGGGCGCATGAGACTTCAAGACAACATCAATTTCACCACGCTGCAGTGGGTCAAGCCCGAGCTCGACGAGACGCTGGGGGTTGCCCGCCAAGCGCTGGAAGCCTACGTCGACAATCCGGGCGACCGCGACGTCATGCGCTCGTGCGCGGACAGCCTGCACCAGGTGCAGGGCACCCTGCGCATGGTCGAGCTGTATGGCGCGGCGATGGTCGCCGAGGAGATGGAGACGCTTGCCATCTCACTGCTCGAGGAACATGTCGCCCAGCGCGAGGAAGCGTATGCCGCGCTGATGCGCGGCCTGATGCAGTTGCCCGATTATCTGGAGCGCCTGTCCAGCGGGCACCGTGATGTACCGGTGGTGCTGTTGCCGCTGCTCAACGAACTGCGCGCCAGCCGCGAGCAGGAGGCACTGAGCGAATCGGCGCTGTTCACCCCGAATCTGGATGCGCCGCTGCCGCCACAAGCCCCGGCCGCCAGTAGCGGAGACGCCGCGCAGCATCGTGGCGAGATCGCCGAACTGCGCCTGCGCTTCCAGCAGCAGTTGTTGGCCTGGTTTCGTGGACAGGGCACGCAGCAGCAACTGGCCGGCATGCGCAACACGCTGCACGCCATTGCCGCGCGTTGCGCCACGGTTCCCGGTCGCCGTCTCTGGTGGATCGCCGCGGGCGTGCTCGAAGGCCTCGACCAGGGCGTGCTGAAGAGCCATGCCGCCGAAGTGCGGCAGTTGATCGGCAAGGTCGACCGCAGCATTCGCCAGCTGATCGAGCATGGCGAGGAAAGCCTGCGCGACAGCGATGCCGACGACCTGGCCCGCAAGCTGCTGTACATCGTGGCCCAGGCCAAGCAG
Organism: Rhodanobacter glycinis; assembly: GCF_900114325.1. GTDB lineage: Bacteria > Pseudomonadota > Gammaproteobacteria > Xanthomonadales > Rhodanobacteraceae > Rhodanobacter_A > Rhodanobacter_A glycinis. Next base: position 58,026 of record NZ_FOSR01000017.1, on the reverse strand, counting down.
CGCAGTCCGCAGATGACCTTGCTGGCGCAGACGTATGGCCTCGAAGGCCTGCTGCCCGATGCTGGCGAACTGGAACACGCGCGAGGCTCGATGGCTGGCCACAACCGCGCCTTGCTCGACTCCGTATCGCGCGCGTTGAAGGATGACCTGCTGCGTGTGAAGGATGCGCTCGACCTGTTCCTGCGCCAGCAGGACGCCGATCCGGCACGTCTGGCCGAACAGACCGAAGTGCTCGACCGCGTGGGCGATACGCTCGGCATGCTGGCGCTGGCCGTGCCGCGTCGCGTGGTGACCGAGCAGCGTCGCGTGTTGGCCGATATCGCCAATCGCGTCCGCCCGGCCGACGAGGAGACCCTGCTCGACGTGGCCGGTGCGCTGCTCTACGTCGAAGCCTCGCTGGACGATCACATCGAAAGCCTTGGCGCCGAAGGCGGCCAGGCCGAGGAAGCGCCGGCCACGTTGCTGCCACGCAGCGAAGCCCGGCACATCCTGGCGACCTTGATGCACGAGGCCATCGCCAACACCGGCAAGGTGAAGGACGCCATCGTGGCCTTCGTCGAGTCGGGCTGGCAGCATGTCCAGTTGGCCGATGCCCCCGCCCTGATGGACGAGGTGGCAGGCGCCATGCGCATGTTGTCCTCGCCGCGCCCGGGCCAGATCGCCGAAGGCATCGGCCGTTTCATCGGCAATGAGTTGCTGGCCGACAAGTGCGTGCCGACCAGCGTGCAGATGGACCAGCTGGCCGATGCGCTGGCGGCGTTGGAGTATTACCTTGAAGCCGCGCGCGAGCATCGCGGCGGCCTCGAACACATCCTCGACGTGGCCGAGCATGGTCTCGGCGAGCTGGGTTACTGGCCTCCGCCGGCCGCCCGTGCCGCGAGCGAAGCGGCGGAGGTGGTCCCGGTGGCCCCGCCGGTGACGACGGAACCGGCTCTTTCCGAGACGGTCAGTCTTGCCCACGGGCAGGACTCCAGCGCACTTTTCATCGGCGACAACGACATGCCTCCGGCTGCTGCGCACGATGTCGGCGGCTTGCACCTGGTCGAAACCGAAGCCTTGGCGCCGCCCGCGCCGGTCGGCGACGAGAGCGGCGAAGCCGACGACTGGGTCGAAATCGAGGAAGAGGTTGTCGAGCAGGCACCCGCCGTGGATCCGCTGGCTGCCGATGCCGGCTTCCAGGCGGGTACCGATGGCATCGACGACGAGATCCGCGAGATCTTCCTGGAGGAAATGCAGGAAGAGATCACCAATTTGCAGGCGGGCGAGAAAGCCTGGTTGGCTGATCCCGAACGATTGGCCTCGCTGACGCCGATCCGGCGTTCGTTCCACACCCTCAAGGGTTCCGGTCGCCTGGTCGGCGCCCGCGTGCTGGGCGAGTTCTCCTGGAAGGTGGAGGACATGCTCAACCGCGTGCTGGATGGCAGCATCCAGCCGCACGAAGGCGTGCAGGCACTGGTGCGTCACGCCATCGCCGCGTTGCCGCAGTTGCTGACAGCGCTTGAAGGCAACGGCACGCCGGATGCACCGTTCAGCGCGATCATGGAAACCGCCGAGCGCCTGGGCAAAGGCCAGGACACGGCTCGCGTCGAGGAACTCGTGGGCGCGATGCATACCGTGCGCCGCATGGTGAAGCGCCGCGTGCCGCGTGCGCAGATCGCCGCCAACGCCATTCCCGCGGCCAGCCTGGCCGGGGTCGAGGCCGCGCCGGCGCCAGCGTCGGCATCCTCGGCCGACGAGACACTGCCGGGTCCGGTATTGCCGCCGGTGGATCCCGTGTTGCTGGAAATCCTGCGCAGCGAAGTGGCCCAGTACCTGCAGACCATTCGCACGGCCGTGGCCCGCGCCGATGGCGAGCTGGTGGTGGACGATGGCCTGTTGCGTGCGGTGCATACCCTGCACGGCGCCATCGCGATGGTCGACATTCCGTTGCTGACGCGCCTGCTGTCACCGCTGGAAAGCCTGCTCAAGCGTCTGCGCGGCGCGGGTCATCCGCTATCCACCGAGGGTGTGCGCCTGCTCGGCCGCAGCGCCGATGTGGTCGACCAGGTCATGGCGCAGTTCGATGCCGCGCAGCCGCAATTGCCGGATGCCGACGCGTTGACCGCACGTCTCGCCGAATTGCGCGACCAGGAGCCGGAGCCGCAGGTGGCGCACGTGGTGTTCGAGCCACAGGACGATGAGATCGCGGCCGTCGACACGGTGCAGGCCGGGCCGGAAGCGCCGGAATCGCACGAACCGGTGCGAGACGACGAGTCCGATTACGACGATCATGCCGCCGATCTCGAAGCGGCCTTGGCCGGGTTCGATATCGACACCGCCGAGCCGTTGCCGGCATCGCCTGCCGCGCAGTCGAAAGATGCCGATGACGAGGATTTTGCGGCGTTGCTGGCCAGTCTGGACGAAGTGCTGGAGCCTGCGGGCCACGGCGCCGCGTCGACGCCGGCGCTGGAGGCATTCGACGCGCATGCGGGCGAAGGCGAAGCGCACGATGAAGCGACAGCAGATGCGGAAACCCCGGTCGAGGCCCGCGATGTCGAGGCAGCCGATGCCGGCGAGCTGACTGACGCCGCTGCGGAAATTTCCGCACCAGCGGATGAGGCAACGGTGCTCGACGAATCCGCCGTGGCGGCGGAGGTGCCCTCCGCGCCGGACGAGATCGCCGCGGAAGCCGAGCCATCCGAAGCCGTGCATCACGGCATCCACGAGCCCGTGGTTGCCGCCGCCGAAACCGTCGATTCCGATGCGGCGAAGCCTGTCGAGGAAGTGGCATCCGAGCCTGAGCCGGTCGACGATGTCGCCGACGTGGCCTCGGACATCACGGAGCCGTCCGCAACGACCGCTCCGACGGAGGCCGAACACGAGCACGCGCCGGTCGAACCCGCCGCGGTTCCGGCCGAGCCGTCTGCCGTGCCGGCCGCTCCGGTCGTGACCGCCCGGGTCGTGGTACCGGCGGAAACCGGTCCGGAGATCAGCTTCGGCGAGATCGATCCCGATCTGCTGGAAGTGTTCGGCGAGGAAGCACACGAGATCCTCGATCAGTCCGATGCGGTGCTGGCACAGTGGCGCGTCGAGCCCGACGAGTCCGCCCACGTGGCGAGCCTGCTGCGCGACCTGCACACGCTCAAGGGTGGTGCGCGAATCTCTGGCCTGGCACCGGTCGGCGATCTGGCACACGCCATCGAAACCGTGCTCGAGCATCCGCCCGAAGCGGGTTCCCCGCAGGTGCCGCTGCTGATTGCCACGCTTGAGGTTGCGTTCGACCGGCTGCATGACCTGGTTCAGCGCGTCACCCACGGTCATCCGATCGTCTATCCGCAGGCGATGATCGATCACCTGCTGGCCTGGACCGGCAAGGCGCCGGTCGCCACGGAAGCCGGCGAAGCGACCGGCTCGGCGGCCCACGCCGCGCCGGCGGCGGAACTGCCTTCGCTGCTGCCCGACGAAAGCGCGCCCGAAGAGTTCTTCCCCGGCACGCAGCAGGAACAGATCCGCGTTCGCGCGGAACTGCTCGACAACCTGGTGAACCATGCCGGCGAGGTGGCCATCTACCGCTCGCGCCTGGAACAGCAGGTGTCCGGTTACCGTTTCAACCTGGTCGAACTGGACCAGACCGTGCAGCGTCTTCGCAGTCAGCTGCGCATGCTGGAAATCGAAACCGAGGCGCAGATCATCGCGCGTTACCAGCACGAGCATCGCGAGGCCGGCATGGCCACGTTCGACCCGCTCGAGCTGGATCGTTTCTCGCAGTTGCAGCAGTACTCGCGTGCGCTGGCCGAGTCGGTATCCGACTTGGTGTCCATCCAGAGCATGCTCGATGAACTGACCCGACAGGCCGAAACGCTGCTGATCCAGCAGTCGCGCGTGAGTTCGGAGCTGCAGGAAGGCTTGCTGCGCACGCGCATGCTGCCGTTCGACACGATGGTGCCGAATCTTCGTCGTACCTTGCGCCAGGCCGCGCAGGAGCAGGGCAAGAGTGCCCAGCTCCACGTCGAAGGCGCCCACGGCGAAATGGACCGCAACCTGCTCGATCGCATCAAGGCGCCGTTCGAGCACATGCTGCGCAACGCGGTGGCCCACGGCATCGAGTCACCCGACGAGCGTCGCAAGGCGGGCAAATCGGCGGAAGGTGCGGTCCGCATCCGCGTGGCGCGCGAAGCCACCGAGGTAGTGGTGCGCGTGAGCGACGATGGTCGTGGCCTCGATCGCGAAGCGATCCGCCAGCGCGCGGTCGAGCGTGGCCTGCTCTCCGCAGATGCCAAGCCCGGTGACGAACAGTTGCTGGGCCTGATCACGCAGACCGGCTTCTCCACCGTCGACAAGGTGACCCAGTTGGCCGGTCGCGGCGTGGGCATGGACGTGGTGGCCAACGAGATCAAGCAGCTCGGCGGTTCGCTGGCGATCGATTCGCAGCAGGGCAAGGGCACGACCTTCGTGTTGCGCCTGCCGTTCACGCTGGCGGTGACCCAGGCCATCCTGGTGCGCATCGGCGAGTCCAACTTCGCCATCCCGATGACCTCGGTGCAGGGTGTGGCGCGGATCAACCCGGACGAGCTGGTCCGGCGCATGGCCGGGCACGATCCCTCCTTCGAGTACAACAACGAGGAATACGGCATCCACGACCTGGCCGAATTGCTGGGCCAGCCGGTGCCGCACTTCGGCGACGAGGAACAGCTGCCGCTGCTGCTGACCCGTTCGGGCGACCTGCGTGCGGCGATTCGCATCGACGAGGTGATCGGTTCGCGCGAAATCGTGGTCAAGTCGGTCGGTCCGCAGGTCAGCTCGGTACCGGGCATCCTCGGTGCCACCATCATGGGCGACGGTTCGGTGCTGGTCATTCTCGACCTGGCGCCGCTGGTTCGCCATGGCATCGGCCGTCGCGAACAGCGTCTTGCCGAAGGCCTCGACGTGGTGCAGATGCCGGCCATCGAGGATGTCCGCGCACTGCCGCTGGTGATGGTGGTGGATGACTCGATCACCATGCGCAAGGTCACCGGTCGCGTGCTGGAGCGCCACGAGTACGAAGTGGTCACCGCGAAGGACGGCGTCGACGCACTGGAGAAGCTGGCCGAACGCGTGCCCGACCTGATGCTGCTCGATATCGAGATGCCGCGGATGGACGGCTACGAGCTGGCCACTCACATGAAGGCCGATCCGCGCCTGCGCCAGGTGCCGATCATCATGATCACCTCGCGTACTGGCGAAAAGCATCGCCAGCGCGCCTTCGACATCGGCGTCGAACGTTATCTCGGCAAGCCGTACCAGGAAGCGGAACTGCTCGCGCAAATCGGCGAAATGATGGAACAACGGGCCATGGAGGCCGGTCAATGAACGATTCAACCCGTACTGCCGTCGCCCTGTTGTTCGATGATGCCGAGCTGGGCGGCCAACTACGGGCTGCGCTGAGCGAACGCGGCGCGCGCATCGTGCACGAGGGGACGCTGGCCGATCTCGATCATGCGCGCCTGCTCGACGCAGGCGCCAGCGTGGTGGTGGTCAACCTCGATGACGAGGCCGATGACGAGGCGCTCGACCGGCTCTACGGCATGCTCGATGGTGACCGGCCGCGGGTGGTTTTCAACGATGCCCAGGCCAGTCGGGGTCTCGACGGCTGGGACCGCGCACGCTGGGCGCGGCATCTCGCGGTCAAGGTCATGGCCGAGGGGGATATCGATCCACCGCGCCCCGAACATGCGCGCCAGGTGGATATCCAGACCATGGGGACGGAGGCCGTGGCCTCCGAAGCGGCGGCGGTTCCCGCTGCCGACTCCGCGGTTGAGGTGATGCCACCGCCGATCGCGGCGGAAGCTGTCGAATCGTCGCCGGCTGCTGCCGAATCGGTGGCCGAGGCGGTCGCCATGCCGCCGCCGTTGCCGTCGCCGGCCGCGGTCTCCGACGACACGGAGTCGCAGCATACGGTCGCCGAGTCGGAAACCCTGGCAGCCGAGCTCGAAGCCTTGCTCGCTGCCGATGAACAGCAGGATTCCGAGTCGGCCGATACCGGTGCCGACAACGCGTTTGATGCGGATGCGACATTGCCACCGCTTTATGACGGCGACTTTTCCGCGCCGTTGGCTGACCATGGCGATGCGCAGCCGGTCGTTTCCGATGCCGCTTCCGATCAGGCGGTAGCGGCCGGGCCGGAGCTGGCTTTCGCCGATGCCTCCGAGTCACCGGCCGGGCACGCCGAGGCGAAGCCGGCGGCGCCGACATTCGATCTCGACCATCTTTCGCTGCTGGCGAATGACGACGATGCGCCGCCGTTGGCCTCGGCATCGAAGCATGCCGACGTGACCGCGCCGGCGGCCCCTGCGTGGGATTTGCTGGACCAGGATGCGGCGGTCACTACCGCGCCCGAAGCCGAGGCCCCGGTCCGTCATGACGCCTCCGATTTCGGCATTGAAAAGGTCAGTGCGGCCGATTTCCTGGCACCCGATGCGAACGGGGGCCTGGAGGTTTCGCCGATGGAGCCGGGCCTCAGCCTGGAGCTGCTCTCCATCGAGGAAGCCATCGCGCCGCAACACTACGAGCCGAATGAATTCATGCTGGATGACCTGGGCAGTGCACTGAGCCGCCTGGTCGTGCTCGGCGCCACTACCGAAGGCACCGAATCGGTGTGCCGCTTCCTGTCCGCATTGCCGGCCGGATTGCGCGTCACCGTGCTGCATACCCAGCACCTGGCTGGCAAACCGGCGGATGGGCTGGTGGAATACCTCGCGCAGCATTGTGCGTTGCCGGTGCGGCTGGTGGAGCCCGGCTTGCGCGCGCGGATCGGCGAAGTGCTGGTGGTGCCGTCCGATCGGCAGGTGCGCCTGTTGCGCGACGGCAGCATCGAATTGCAGCCGATCGGCGGGACATCCACTTCGGCGCCGTCGATCGACGTGAGTTTCACCATGGCGGCCAGCGTATTCGGTCGCGATGCGGTGGCCATCGTGTTCGCCGGCAGTTCCACCGATGCGGTGGGCGGCTGTCAGGCCATTCATGACCGCGGCGGCAAGGTCTGGGTGGAAGCCTCGTCCGGTGAGCATTTCGCCGACATGGTCAGCGGCGTCATGGCCGAGCACCTGTCGCAATTTTCCGGTACGCCGCACGAGCTGGCGGCGCACCTGGTCGAAGAGTTCCAGATGGAAGGTCGGCAATGAGCGAACAAGAACTGCCGCGCGAAATCCGCTGCGTGCTGGTCCCGGTGGGCAACCTGCGTCTGTTGCTGCCCAATGCCACCGTGGCCGAAGTGATCACGATGCCCACGCCCGAAACGGTCGAGGGCGCGCCGGACTGGTTGCTGGGCCGTATCGCCTGGCGCGGCTGGCGCGTGCCGCTGGTGGCCTTCACCAGGCTCGCCGGTGCGAAGGAGGGCGACGCCGATCTTGCCGTGCGCGTGGCTGTGCTCAAGGCGTTGGGCGGCAACTCGCGCATGCCGTTCGTGGCCGTGGTCACCCAGGGCTTCCCGCGACTGACCACGTTGAATGCCGAGCTGATCATCCCCACCCATGACGGCAATGCCTTGCCGCCGGGCGTCAAGGCCCAGGTGCTGGTGCGCGACGACGTGGCGGTGATCCCTGATCTGGAAGGTATCGAGGCCGAGCTGGCCCGCCTGCTGGATCTGGATGAAGAGGCCGGCGCTGCCTGAAGCCGATCCGGCGGCGGGTGACTGTCGCCGCCCTTTGCACGACCAGGCTCCTAGATGTCCCCGTGCAAGGCCTGCAGCGCCGCCAGAGCGGCGAGGCCGGCGGTTTCCGTGCGCAGGATACGCGGCCCCAGCCGCAAGCCGGCGAAGCCGGCATCGACCAGGGCCGCGACATCGCGTTCGCCCAGGCCGCCTTCCGGCCCCACCACCAGCAAGCCACCGGCGTCGCCGAAGTCCAGCGCGCGCGCCTGTTGCGTGCCTTCCGGCAGCAGCGCCAGGCGCAGGGCCTCGTCACCGCGAAGGTTGTCCAGCCACGCCTGCAGGGGCGTGGCGGCAGTGATTTCAGGCAGGCGGGCGCGTCCGCTTTGCTCGCAGGCACTGGCCGCCACGGCGCGCCAGTGCGTCAGCCGCTTTTCGGCGCGGGCGGCATCCAGCTTTACCTCGGAGCGCTCGGTCAGCAGCGGCACGATCCGGCTCACGCCCAGCTCGGTGGCCTTCTGCACGATCAAGTCCATCTTCTCGCCGCGCGCCACGCCTTGCGCGAGGGTCAGACGCAGTGGCGACTCGTTGTCGATGCGGCGACCTTGCTCCACGCGCAGGGAAATCTCGCGCTTGCCAACGGCGAGAATGACTGCGTCATAGTCATGGCCGTCGCCGTTGAACACGGTGAGCGGGGCGCCTGCCGTCATGCGCAACACGCGCGCGACGTGTTCGGCGGCCTGGGCGGGAAGGCTCAATTCGCAGCCAATGGCCAGTGGCTGTTCGACGTGGATGCGGATGGTGCGCATGACATGGGACGCTGAAACGGCTTGCCAGCATAACGCTCCTGGCCATGGCCGGAACAGCGGTAGTGCTTGGGACGGCTCGATCCGGGCATCCGCGTGAGCGGACATTGGTCGATCCCGCACCGGATGGCGGTTCTCGCCGGTTCCGCGGCTGAACGCACACTGCCGCCAGCGTTGGAGAGGGCGACGGTTTTCCCGGGCGCCCTTTATCATCCGTCACGTGACCGGTCGCCTGCATGCGACAAACCCCGCGAACGAGGATGAGTGCTTGAAGATCCTGCGGATCATGGTGATGGGCGTGGCCGCGCTGGTGCTCGCACTGGCCTTGCTGGTGTGGTTCATGCCGGCGCGTTGGGCGGTGGCCGCATTGGGGCCGCGCCTGCACGGAATGCGGCTTGAGCAAGTCGATGGCCTGGTCTGGCATGGGCGCGCCGGGCGGGTGCTTTCGGCTGATGGCATGGATATTGGCCAGGTGCAGTGGACCTTGTCGCGGCGTGCCTTGCTGGGTGATGTCCGGTTGCAACTGGCGTTGCAGAAGCCCGGCGTGACGTTTGATGGCACGCTGCATCGCCTCTCCGCCAGTGTGGTCGACTGGAGTCATGTGCGGCTGCAGGCCGATGCGGCGTTGTTCGACGGATTGCCCTGGGTGCGCGGAAATAGCTTGCATGGACGGCTAAACGTCCATATCGTGGACGCTCGCGTGCAGGGCATCTGGCCGATGCAGCTGGATGCGGATGCGCAATGGCAGAACGCGTCGGTGGATGAAAACGGTCGGCGCGTGATGTTGGGAAACTTTCACCTGCACGCGCAGGGTAATGGCGGAGTCATTCAGCTGGAGCTTGGCGATGCTGGCACGGGGCCGCTGCAGGCCACAGGCCATGCATCGCTGAGTCCGCTGAGCTGGCGTTACATGCTGGCGTTGAAGCCGCGCACGAACGATCCCGTGCTGCGCCAGTGGCTGGCCGGTTTCGGAAAACTCGCGCCGGACGGTTCGTTGCAATTGCACGGCAGCGGTGGCCTGGCCCGACTCACTTCCCGGATGGAGCAATGATGACCCCGATGCAACTGGAAGCGGCACTGGCTGCCGCGCGCGAGGCGGCGCAGGCGGCCGCGGAAGTGATCCGCCATTACTGGAGCCGTGGCGTCGAGGTGGAGATCAAGAGCGATGCCACGCCGGTGACGGTAGCCGACCGCGAGGCCGAGCAGGCGATCCGCAAGGTGTTGCACGCGGCGCTGCCGGAAGCCTCGATCTACGGCGAAGAATTTGGCCTGGACGGTGCGCGGGATGGCCTGCTGTGGCTGGTCGATCCACTGGATGGCACCAAGAGTTTCGTGCGCCGAACGCCGTTTTTCTCCACCCAGATTGCGCTGATGGACCGCGGCGAATTGGTGCTGGGCGTGTCCAGCGCACCGGTGTATGGCGAAACGATGTGGGCGCATGCCGGGGGCGGCGCATGGTTCGAAGGCGAGCGTGTGCACGTGGCGAATACCCGCGACATGGCGCAGGCGTCGATCTCCACCGGCAACGTGAAAACACTCACCGGCGACGCGCGCTGGGATGCCATGGGCGCCTTGATCCGCGACAGCAACCGGATCCGTGGCTACGGCGATTTCTGCCATTACCACCTGCTCGCGCGCGGTGCGCTGGACCTGGTGGTCGAATCGGACGTGAACATTCTCGACATTGCTGCGTTGGCGGTGATCGTGCGTGAAGCGGGCGGCGTGTTCACCGATCTGGAAGGCCTGCCACTGACGCTGGATACGCGCAGCGTTCTGGCCGGCACGCCGGAGATTCACGCGCAGGCATTGCGCCGATTGGTGCTTCCGGCCGTCAGCTGAGGCGGCTGCGCGCTACAATCGAACGATGCCCAAGCTCCCCGTCATCCACGCCACGCGCGATACCGGTACCAGCCATTTCCTGCATGTCGAGCAGGTCGACCTGGAATTTTCCAACGGCGAACGGCGCACCTACGAGCGTCTCAAGGGGCGCGGTCCCGGCGCGGTCATCATCGTGCCGATGCTCGATGACGAGACCGTGCTGCTGGTGCGCGAGTACAGCGTAGGCGTGAACCGCTACGAGCTGGGCCTGCCCAAGGGCAAGCTCGATCACGGCGAGACGGCCGAGCAGGGCGCCGATCGCGAGATGAAGGAAGAGATCGGTTACGGCGCGCGCAAGCTGAAGAACCTGCATGCGCTGACGCTGTCGCCGGCCTACATGACGCACGTGGCTCATGTGGTGCTGGCGCAGGATCTGTACCCCGAACGCCTGCCTGGCGACGAGCCGGAAGAGCTTGAAGTGGTGCCGTGGAAATTGTCCGAACTGCATGAGCTGATCGGACGCGAGGAGGTCAGCGAAGGACGTTCGATCGCCGCGTTGTTCATGGCGCGCGAGTATCTCGCCGGCCGCTGGAAATTGCCGTGAGCGGCGCTCTTGGGCACGCCTTGCTGGAGCAGGTGGGCGCGCTGGCGCGGCGCGCCGGCGACGCGATCATGGCGATCTATCGGCAGGATTTCGAGGTCGAGTTCAAGGCCGACCATTCGCCGTTGACCGCTGCGGACCTGGCCGCGCAGAAGGTGATCGCCGCTGGCCTGGCCTCGCTCGATCCGGTGTGGCCGATCGTGTCCGAAGAGGCGCGCCAATTGCCGTGGGAGCAGCGTCGCCAATGGACGCGTTACTGGCTGGTCGACCCGCTCGATGGCACCCGCGAGTTCGTCAAGCGCAACGGCGAGTTCACCGTCAACATCGCCTTGATCGAGAACCATCACAGCGTGCTCGGCGTGGTGCTGGCGCCGGTGACTGGCGAACTGTTCGCGGCCGCGCAAGGGCACGGCGCGTGGCAACAGGCGCATGAAGGCGGGGCGTGGCAGCGTATCGCCACGCGTGCGCTAGCGCGGCCGGCACGCGTGGCCGGCAGCCGTTCGCATGGCGGTGCGCAGGAAGACACGTTGCGCCACATGCTGGGCGACGACTACCAATTGCAGCCGCTGGGTTCCTCGCTGAAGTTCTGCCTGATCGCGCGCGGCGCGGCGGATGTCTACCTGCGTCGCGGCCCCACCAGTGAATGGGACACGGCCGCGGCACAGTGCGTGCTGGAGGAAGCCGGTGGCGCGGTGCTCGATCTCCATGGCCAGCCGTTCCGCTACAACCGTGGCGAATCGCTGCTGAACCCCGAGTTCATCGCCGTAGGCGACAGCGGTATCGACTGGACGCGGAAGTTGCGCGACGCCGGCTTGCCATAAGGCGAGGAGTGGGAAATGAGGAGTGAGAAGTGAGAGAAAACCCCGCAGCCGGCAGGCTTTTGCCTTCTCTCACGCCTCACTTCTCTTCCCTCACTCCTCTCTCATGACCATCACCCGCCACACTCTCGCTGACCTGCTCACCATCATGGCGCGCCTGCGCGATCCCGAACACGGTTGCCCGTGGGATGTGCAGCAGGATTTCGACAGCATCGCGGCGTACACGCTCGAGGAAGCCTACGAGGTGGTCGATGCGATCGACCGGCGCGACTGGGATGACTTGCGCGACGAACTGGGCGACCTGCTGCTGCAGGTGGCGTTCCATGCACGCATGGCCGAGGAGCGCGGGTTGTTCGATTTCGCCGACGTGGCCGATGCCATCAGCAACAAGATGATTCGCCGTCATCCACACGTATTCGGCGACACGCATTACGACGACCTGGATGCGCAGAAGCGCGCCTGGGACGAGATCAAGGCGGCCGAGCGCGCGGCGAAAGGCGATGCCCACGATGACAGCGCGCTGGCCGGCATCTCGCACGGTTTGCCGGAATGGAAGCGTGCGCTGAAGCTGCAGCAGCGTGCGGCCGGCGTGGGCTTCGACTGGCCGGACCATCGCCCGGTGCTGGACAAGCTGGCCGAGGAAGTCGACGAAGTGCGTGCGGAATTCGACGCCGGCGCCGATCCGGCGCGGCTCGAAGACGAGATCGGCGACGTGCTGTTCGTGATGGTGAACCTGGCGCGCCATGCCGGCGTGGATTTTTCGCGTGCGCTGCGCCATGCCAATGCGAAGTTCGAGCGGCGTTTCCGCGGCATGGAAGCGTTGGCCCGTGCGGAAGGGCGCGGCATGGCTGCGCATGATCTTTCCGCACAAGAGGCACTGTGGCAACGCGTCAAGGCGGCTGAAAAGGGCAAGTGACAGGATCCGGCGATGTTCGAGCCGGCCTGCAACCCTTTTTGTCCGGGCTGCATCCTAGGAGCGTGGGTGGTAGAAATCTTCCGGGCTGCAAAAGCGTCTGCGTGGTCCATATGTCCGTCGCTTTTTGGCCCATAGAACCACTATGGGCCGGCGAATCGTCGAAAATCTGTCCTCACGCAGCCACTTTTTCGCCTCGAAAGTTTCTACCGCCCACGCTCCTGGCAGGGCCGTCTCATCCATTTGCGGAGAACATCATGCGTCGAATCCTCGTCCTCGCCCTGTTGCTGCTGCCCTTGGCGGCTACCGCCACCGATCAATGCAAATACCAGGCGCCGCGCGCGTTGAAGCTCGACCTGGCCGGTGTGCATGGCGTGCAGATCGAAGTGCACAGCCACGATCTGCACCTCCTCGGCAATGGCAGTGCGACCGACCTGCAGCTGAGCGGTCGCGCCTGCGCATCGGACCAGTCGCTGCTGGACAAATTGCAGGTTACCTCGCGCCGCGAAGGCGACCAGTTGATCGTCGACATCGGCAACAAGGAAGGCTGGTTCAACATCAACCTGTTCGGCAGCTCCTACGCCTATCTCGATCTCAGGCTGCAACTGCCTTCCAGCATGCCGGTGACGCTGGACGTGGGCTCGGGCGATGCCCACGTCAGCGATCTGCAGCAGCTTGCCAGTCATGTCGGTTCGGGCGATCTGGACGTGCGCCGGATCACCGGCAAGCTCAGCAGCAGCGTGGGCTCGGGGGATGTCGACGCCGAGGACATCGGCAGCCTGGAACTGGGCTCGGTAGGCTCGGGTGACGTCAAGGCCAGCAACATCCGTGGCGATGTGCACATCGGCAGCATCGGCTCGGGTGACGTGACGCTGCGCCAGGTGGCTGGCAGCGTGCAGGCCAGCACGTTGGGTTCGGGCGACCTGTCGGTGAAGGACGTGCAGGGCAATCTGAGCGTGAGTGCGGTGGGTAGCGGCGATGTCGATCACAGCGGGGTGAAGGGCAAGGTCAGCGTGCCCAGCGACGACTGAGCATGCCTATGGCGGGGGCACGCGCTGGGGGTTCATCCCAACGCGCGCCATGCCAGGTACACCAGCGGTGCGCACACCAGCAGGAAAGGTACCGAGACTGCATGAAACAGCCGCCAGCCGTGCGGCTGTTTCGCCAGTCGCAGCGCAATCAGGTTCGCCATCGAGCCGATCGCCAGTCCGAAACCACCCACGTTGACCGCCACGGCCAGCGCCAGTGCGTCGGGTGCGTGATCCAGCAGCAGGACGGTGGCCGGCACGTTGCTGATCAGCTGCGAGGCGACGATGCCGCTGACGTAAAGAATCAGTGGCAGGTGCAAGTCGAGGTGGCCAAGCAGATGCCGCACCACCGGCAATTCGGCGAAATGGCCAAGCCCGAGGAAGATTGCCGCGAACGTGAGCAGCAACAGCCAGTCGATCCGGCGCAGGCTGGGTCGCGCCAGCAGCACGAACAACAGCAGTAGCAACAGCGCGCCTGTCAGGGCGTGGCCGTATTCCATCGCCACGACCATGCCGACCAGTGCCAGCACGGCGCCCAGCGCCAATCGGGGCGACGCGATGCTGTCATCAAGGCGTTCCGCGGTCAGCGCCACGCGTTCGCGCGGAAGCCATAGCCACGTCAATGCGCCCAGCAGCACGAGCATCACCGCGGCAACAGCCAACATCGCCGCGACGAAATGAAAAAACGACACCTGTGCGTGCTGCCAAAGCAGCAGGTTCTGCGGGTTGCCGATCGGGCTCAGCGTGCTGCCGGCATTCACGGCCAGTGCCTCCAGCACCACCATGCGGCCCACCGGCAGATTCGAAATGCTGCCGGCTGCCAGCGTCAATGGCACGACCAGGAACAGGCTTACGTCATTGGTCAGTACCATCGACAGCAACGCGGTGAGTGCCACCAGCAACAGGCCCAGCCCACGCAGCGAATGCATGCGTGCCAGCAACAAGCTGGCAGCGTGTTGCACCAGGCCGCTGTCGCGGATGCCCTGGATGGCGATCAGCAAGCCCAGCAGGCCCGCCAGTGTGGGCAGTTGCAACCAGCGGCGATATTGCGCCAGTGGTTGCGGGTCGATGAGGGCCAGCGCGATGGCCAGGATGGCGAACAGCAGCAACAGCCACTCGCTTTTCAGTCGATGCAGCCAAGGCCTGATAACGGCGGACGTACGCGGCATGCGGTGGCGATGTCAGTGCGTTTCGTCGTCGCCCCGGCGACGGCAGGAGCGAGTGCTGCCGGCACCGATGGCGATCCCGATGCCGGCACCCAGGGCAATGCCCACGGCCAGGTTGTGCAGCGCGACGCCAAAGGCACAACCGAGGCCGATGCCGATGGCGATGCCCGCGCCCATGTTGCGGCGGCGCCGGGGCGTATCGGGCTTTTCGGGAGTAGACATGGACGTGTTTCCGTCTGGAGGGTCGTGGCGCCAGTCTGGGGTCTGCTCAGCCCTCCCGCAACAGCCGCATCGGCGACGTACGCGTCACCTTGCGCGTGCCGGCTAGCCCCAGCAGCATCACCACGACCGCGGCGATCAGCGCGGACAAGGCCAGTGACCCAAGCGGTGGCACGTAGT
Organism: Rhodanobacter glycinis; assembly: GCF_900114325.1. Taxonomy (GTDB): domain Bacteria; phylum Pseudomonadota; class Gammaproteobacteria; order Xanthomonadales; family Rhodanobacteraceae; genus Rhodanobacter_A; species Rhodanobacter_A glycinis. The sequence continues at coordinate 42,874 of NZ_FOSR01000017.1, read as the reverse complement.
GCTCGATGTGAAACACCTGCCGTCCCAGCCACCAGCCGGCGCCGGCCGCGCCCGCGGTGGCGGTGAGCCCGGCGATCAGACCGAGCAACGCAAACTCGCAGGCAGCCGCGATGCGAAGCTGCCCGCGCCGTGCACCCAGCGTGCGCAACAGCGCCGCTTCGTGGCGACGTTCGGCGGCGCTGGCGGAAAGCGCGGCGGCCAGCACCAGCGCGCCGGCGAGCAGGCTGAAAGCCAGCACCCAACGCACCGCGCCGCTTACGCGATCGACGATCTGGTGGATGCGGTCGAGCAGGTCGTCCACATCCACCAGGCTCAGGTTGGGATAGGCGCGCGACAGCGTGGCCACCTGCGTCGCGTGCCCGCGTGGCAAGTGGAAACTGGCCAGCCAGGTGTGCGGCAGCGCACTGGCGTGGGCGGGGTCGAGCAACAGGAAGAAGTTGACGCGGAACGAACTCCAGTCGACCTGGCGGAAGCTGGTGACCCTGGCGTCGAGCCGGCCTTCACCCACGTCGAAGCTCAACGTGTCGCCAAGCTTCAGCGCGAACATGTCGCGCCACATCGTGTCCACCGACACTTCCGCCTGCGCCGGATGCGGCGTGAACCAGTGGCCGGCGATCACCCGGTTGGCCGGTGGCAGCGTGCCGGCCCAGGACAAGCGCAACTGGCGGTCGCTCCAGTCTTTCGCGCGCGGGTCGTTGAAGTGCAGGCCGTCGATCGGATGGCCATCGATGGCCACCAGCTTGCCGACCGCCAGCGGCAGCATGTTGAGCTGGTCCGCGCCGAGTCGCGCGAGTGCCTTGCTGAAGTCGTCGCGCTGGTTGGTCTGCAGATTCAGCACGAACCAGTTCGGCGTGTTCGAGGGCAATTCGCTGCGCCAGCCGTCGAGCATGGAGGGCGCGATGATCGCCAGCACCAGCAGCGCGGTGAGGCCCATGCCCAGCGCGGTGGCCTGGATCACGCTTAGCCCGCGGCGCCGGGCCAGCGCGGCCAGCCCCAGTCGAAGCGCGGGATGCGCACCCGGTGCCACGCGGCGCGCCAGCCACAGCAAGCCCCACGCCAGCAGGGCGGCTGCCACGGCCACGCCGGACAGGCTGATGGCAAGAATGCCAGCCAGCCGCGCCGAGCCGCTCTGGCTCCAGATCAGGGCCAGCGCGACCAGCACCGGAACCAGGTACAGACCGTCGAAACGTCGTACCCGTCGCGTGACGCTGTCGCGGAAAACCGCGACCGGCGATACCTCGGCCAGCCGCGCCAAGGGCGGCAGGGCGAAGCCGGCGAGCACTGCAAGCCCGATGCCGGCCGCGGCCAATGCGGGGCCCCACGGCAGCACCGTCGGCACGCCGGCGAACAAGGTGCTGGCAAACAGCCAGGCAGCCTGTGCCAGTCCCAGGGCCAGCGCCACGCCCACGATCAACGCGGGTACGGCGAGTGCCAGCAAGGTGCCGATCAACAGGCCGAACACCCGCCGTCGCGGGGTGCCCAGGGCGCGCAGCAACGCCACTTCGCTGGTTTTGCGTCGCGCGTACTGTTGCGCAGCCAGGGCGATCGCCACGCCGGCGAGCAGGGCCGACAGCAAGGCGGTGAGGCGCAGGAAGGCGCTGGCACGATCGAAGGCGCTGCGCATGCGCTGGCGGGTCTGTTCCGGGGTGATCAGTTGCGCGCCTTGTGGCAGGGTGGTCGACTGCGCCCAATCGCGCCAGTCGTGGACTGCGGCAGGCGCACCGGCCAGCAGCAACCGATGCCTGGCGCGACTGCCGATACCCAGCAGGCCAGCCTGTTCGGCATCGGTCAGGCTCATCACCGCGCGCGGGGCCAGTGCGATCAGTTGACCGCCATCGGGCTGGCGTACCAGTTCGGCGGCGATGTGCAGTTCGCGGCCGCCGAGTTGCAGCATGTCGCCCACCTGCAGCTGCAGCGCGACCAGTGCGCGATGATCGAGATAGACGTTGCCCGCTGCCGGTCCGTGTCCCGTCTGCGTATGGCCGTGGGCGTCGCGAAGTTCCAGCGTGCCGCGCAGGGGATAGGCCGTATCGGTCGCCAGCACATCAAGCAATTGGCTGCGGCCGTGGGCAAAAGCCACACTGGGGAAGCTGGCGCTGCGGTTGACCTTCAAGCCGTCGTGGGTGGCGCGGGTGGCCAAGTCGTCAGGCAAACGTTGCGGCGAGGACACGCCGATGTCGCCACCGATCAGTTCCGCCGCACTGGCGAGCACGCCGCGTTCCACCCGCGTCGACAGCGTGGCGACCACGCCCAGTGCCGCCACCGCCAGCACCAGCGAGCCGGCCAGCGTGCGTAATTCGGGCAGCCGCCATTCGCGGCGCAAAGTGCGCAGGGACAGCCGCAGCAGGTTCATGCGTCCGCTTCCCCGGAGTGCGCGCGCAGGCGGCCTTCTTCCAGTTCCACCCGGCGTACGCAACGTTCGGCCAGTTGGGCGTCGTGGGTGACCAGCACCAGGGTGGTGTGGTGGTCGCGGTTCAGCGCGAACAGCAGGTCGATGATGTGATGGCCGGTGCGTTGATCGAGATTGCCGGTGGGTTCGTCGGCAAACAACACGCGCGGGCCATGCACGAAAGCGCGCGCGATCGCCACGCGTTGCTGCTCGCCGCCGGACAGCTGCGCCGGGTAGTGGCGACGCCGTGCCTCCAGGCCAACCGAGGCCAAGGCTTCGCGCGCACGCGTGCGGGCGAGGCGATCGCCCTCCAGTTCCAGCGGCAGCATCACGTTTTCTTCGGCGCTGAGTGCCGGCAACAGGTGGAACGACTGGAACACGAAGCCGACCAGTTGCCGCCGCAGATCGGCCCGGGCCTCTTCGTCCATGTTTTCCAGCGCGTGGCCGTCGAGACGGATGCTGCCTGCGCTGGGGGTGTCCAGTCCGGCGAGCAGGCCGAGCAGGGTGGTTTTGCCCGAGCCCGACGCGCCGACGATGGCGAAGCTCTCGCCTGTCGCCACCTGCAGGCTTACGCCATCGAGGATATCCAGCCGCCCCTCGGGGCCTTGTACCGACTTGCTAACATCGCGCACATCGAGAAGAAACCGGGGTGTACCGCTCATGCGTCGAATCCTGTGGCTGCTGTTATCCCTGTTCGCGATGGTCGCCACGGTGCAGGCCGCGCCGACGAAGACCGTGCTGGTACTGGGCGATTCGCTGTCCGCCGCACACAACATAGCCACGGACCAGGGCTGGGTGCATCTGCTGGATGTCCGTCTTGGCAAGATGGTGCCGGCATGGACGGCGATCAATGCCAGCATCAGTGGCGAGACGTCGCTGAGCGGTCGCAATCGCCTGCCGGCACTGCTGGCGAAGTACCGGCCGAAAGTAGTGGTGATCGAGCTGGGTGCGAACGATGGCCTGCAGGGGCTGTCGCTGGCTGACCTGCGCGTCAACCTTGCGGCGATGATTGACGAGTCCATCGCGGCCAAGGCGAAGGTGCTGCTGCTCGGCATCGAGCTGCCGGTGAACTATGGCCCGCAATACCGTGATGGCCTGCGCGCCATCTACGCCGATCTGGCGCGGCAGAAGCACGTGGCGCTGGTGCCGTTTCTGCTCGCTGGCGTGGCGTTGAAGCCGGAGCTGATGCAGGACGATGGACTGCATCCCCTTGCCGCGGGCGAGCCGATCGTGCTGGACACCGTATGGGGCAAGCTGCAGCCGCTGCTTCGCTGAGACGAATCTGAACGATGGCGTGGAGTCTTCACACCTCGATCACAGGTCGCGCCAGTAGCCTTTCACAAATGTGAAACGGAGTAGGGAGTCGCTCATGAGCGCACGTGAAGAGAACGCGGGGCTGATCCTGTTGGTCGAGGACAATCGCCAGATCGCCGAGATGGTGGGCGAGTTCCTCGAAGGCCGTGGCTACTCGGTGGATTACGCCGCCGATGGTGTCAGTGGCCTGCATCTGGCCGTTTCCAACAGCTATGACGTGCTGGTGCTGGACCTGATGCTGCCGGGCATGGACGGGCTGGACGTGTGTCGCAAGCTGCGCGGCGACGCCAAGAAATCCACCCCGGTACTGATGCTGACGGCACGCGACACGCTGGAAGACAAGCTGGTCGGCCTGGAAGCCGGCGCCGACGATTACCTGGTGAAGCCGTTCGAAGTGCGTGAGCTGGAGGCCCGCCTGCGTGCGCTGATCCGTCGCGATCGCCGCCAGGTGTCCACCGAGGTGCTGACGGTGGGCGACATGACCCTGGACACCGCCACGCTGCGCCTCACCCGTGGCGGGCAGGAACTCACGGTGTCGCCGATCGGCTTGAAGCTGCTGGCGATCCTGATGCGCGAATCGCCGCGCGTGGTCAGTCGCCGGGACATCGAGCGCGAGATCTGGGGCGATACCTTGCCCGATTCGGATACCTTGCGTTCGCATCTCTACAACCTGCGTCGGGTCATCGACAAACCCTTCGCGCATCCCCTGTTACATACCATCCATTCGGCCGGCTATCGGCTGGCGGACCTCTCCGCGGAGGTGGCGTCAGCCACGCAACCGGCCTGATCGGAGGGCCGTACCATCATCATGACTGACAGGGGCATGTCGTCATCCAGCGCCGCGTTTCGACGCGGCGCGTTTCATCGCCGGCTGGTGCTGATCTTCGGACTGCAACTGGTCGCGGTGGTGATTGCCTGCCTGATGGGTTTTTACGACGTCGCGCCGCCGCTCGCGGTACTGGCGTTGATCGTGATCACCAGCGTACTGGCCTGGCTGGCGGCGCGACGCCAGTGGCGGCCGGTGAGTGCGTTGGCGCGCGTGATCAGCGGCTGGAACGAGCAACAGCCGGACCTGGATTCGCTGGAACCACAGCGCCTGCCGCGCCATTCCGATGCCGACCTGGCGGAATTGGCGCGCGGGCTGCACGTTTTCGCCAGCCGCGTCGCCGACTACAACCAGCGCGAACGCTACTTCACACGCGATGCCAGCCACGAGCTGCGCAGTCCGCTGACGATCATCAAGATGTCCACCGACATGCTGTCCGACGAGCCGGCGTTGAGCGAGAGCGGGCAACGCTCGCTGGGACGCATCCGGCGCGCCACGCGCGAATTGGAGGCGGTGGTGGAATCGCTGCTGATCCTTGCCAGAGAGTCGGACAATGGCCAGGGCGAACACGATTTCGTGGTCAATGACGTGCTGCGCCGCGTGCTGGAGGATGCGCGCGAAGGCTTGCACGGCAGGGCGATTACGTTGCAACTGGATGAGCCGGCCCGATTCGCCTTGCACGGCGCACCGCGGGTGTTCGCGGTGCTGTGCGGACAACTGGTGCGACACGCCGGGCAGCACGCCGCGGGGCAGGGCAAGGTGAAGATCAGTGTGCTGCCCGGGGCGGTCGAGGTGAGCGGTTCGGGTATCGGTCGCGCCACGAATGACGCGAGCCATGAACAGGGCTTCGAGCTGGCGATTGCGCGGCGTATCAGCGAGCGTTTCGCCTGGCCGCTGGAATGGGGCGGTGACGACCATGAAGGCATTATCCGCGTGCGCTTCCCGCACACGGTCCCGGTCACGGAATGACGCGGCATGAAAAAGCCCCCGGACGCGCGGTGCGCGCTCGGGGGCTTTTTGCAGGAGCCTGTCGCCGGTGGTGATCAGCCCAGCGCGGGGCTGACCTTGAACGCGCAGCCGGTTTTCGCCTTGACGTCGTCCACGGTCACGCCGTCGTTGAGTTCGATCAGGGTCAGGCCCTTGCCTTTCTCCACCTCGAACACGCACAGGTCGGTGATGACCAGGTCCACCACCTGCTTGCCGGTAAGCGGCAGGTCACACTGCTGCTTGATCTTCGGCGAACCGTCCTTCGCGCAGTGCTCCATCAGCACCACCACACGGCGCACGCCGCTGACCAGGTCCATCGCGCCGCCCGGACCCTTCACCATCTTGCCGGGCACCATCCAGTTGGCGAGATCGCCGGTGGCCGAGACTTCCATGCCACCCAGGATCGACAGGTCGATGTGGCCGCCGCGGATCATCGCGAACGAATCGGCACTGGAGAAGAACGCCGAGCCGGGCAGGGTGGTAATGGTCTGCTTGCCGGCATTGATCAGGTCGGGGTCGACCTGGTCCTCGGTGGGGAACGGACCGATGCCGAGCAGGCCATTCTCCGACTGCAGCACCACGTCGATGCCGGCCGGGATGTAGTTGGCCACCAGGGTGGGAATGCCGATGCCGAGGTTCACGTAGAAGCCGTCGCGCAGCTCCTTCGCCGCGCGCTGCGCCATCGCGCTGCGCGTGGGGTTTTCCTTGCCGGTATTGGCGCCGGCGAGGGTGCGGATCTCGATGCGCTTTTCGTACTTCGCGCCCTGCACGATGCGATCGATGTAGATGCCCGGCACGTGGATGTTGTTCGGGTCGAGTTCGCCCACCGGTACCAGATGCTCCACCTCGGCCACGCAGACCTTGCCGCAGGTGGCGATCATCGGGTTGAAGTTGCGCGCGGTCTCGCGGAACACCAGGTTGCCGTGCGCGTCGCCCTTCCATGCCTTGACGATCGACAGGTCGGCCGTGATGGACTCTTCCAGCACGTATTCCTTGCCGTGGAAGGCCTTGGTTTCCTTGCCCTCGGCCAACTTGGTGCCGAATGCGGTGCGCGTGTAGAAGCCGGGAATGCCGGCGCCGCCGGCGCGCAGCTTCTCGGCCAGCGTGCCCTGCGGGGTCAGGTGCAGTTCCAGTTCGCCGGCCAGCACCTGGCGCTCGAACTCCTTGTTCTCGCCCACGTAGGAGGCGTACACGCGCTTCACCTGATGCGTTTTCAGCAGCGGGCCCATGCCGAAGTCGTCCACACCGGCATTGTTGCCGACGATGGTCAGGTCCTTGGTACCTGCCTCCAGCAGTGCGCCGATCAGGTTTTCGGGAATGCCGCAGAGGCCGAAGCCGCCGGCGGCGATGGTCATGTCGTCGAACAGCAACCCGTCGAGCGCGGCGGCCGCGCTTGCATACACCTTGTCCATTACTGTGCCTTCGTGAAGTGAGAGCCAGACCCCTAGGATACGACGGATTGACGTCGGACCCATGGGAATGGAGGTCGCAGGGCGCTTCCGTGCGGAAGGGTACGGAGTGTTGCCGGGGCGGCGTGGTGCCATGTCGATGCTTGACATGTAACGTTTACGTGCGTAAACATAAGCACACGATTACACATGTGAACGATACACCATGGCCATCAGCGAAGCCGAAGCGATCATCATGGATGTGCTGTGGCATTCCGCGCCACGCACGGCCGAAGACATCCTCGCCGAAGTCGGTCCGGCGCAGCAGTGGCAGGAAGGCACGGTTAAATCCCTGCTCAACCGCCTGCTGAAGAAAAAGGCGGTGAAGGCCGAGCGCGACGGTCGGCGCTATCTCTACACGCCCCTGCTCAGTCGCGAGAAATACGTTTCGCAAGAGAGCAAGGGATTGCTCGATCGCCTGTTCGACGGTCGCGTGGCGCCGCTGGTGGCGCACTTCTCCGAACAGCGCAAGCTGTCGAAGAAGGACATTGCCGAGCTGCGCAAGTTGCTGGAGGAGCTGGGCGATGAATAGCCTCGACGCGATGGTGGCGCCATGGCTGGCGCGTGGCTGGATCATGCTGCTGGCTTTCACCGCCGCGATCCTGCTGGTGGGCCTTCTGCGCCGCCCGTGTCGTCGGTGGTTCGGCGCCGAACGCGCGTTCCAGCTCTGGCTGTTGCCGCCACTCGCCGTGCTGGCCAGCCAATGCCCGCATGCGGCAACGTCTGCCGGATCCTTGCCCGCGGTGGTGTACACGATTACCTCGGCTGGTGGCGCGCTGTCAGCGCATGCTGATATGCCAACGAGCGCTGCCTGGTACGCGTGGGGCATGCTGGTCTGGTTTGCCGGCGTGCTGTTGAGCGCGGTGCTGACCATGTTCGCGCAATGGCGTTGGTACGCGCGTCTTGACGGCGCGGCGCCGATGGATGGCGGCCCGTTGCGCTGGCCGGTATGGCGCGCGGCAAACGTGGATGTCGGGCCGGCGCTGGTCGGTACATGGCGCCCGCGCATTGTCGTGCCAGCCGATTTCGAACAACGTTACGACGCGACCGAACGCGCTTTGATCCTCGCTCACGAGGAGGTGCATGCACGGCGTGGCGACGGCTGGTGGAGCCTGGTGGCCCGGATCAGCGCAGCGCTGTGCTGGTTCCATCCGTTGGCGTGGCTGGCCTTGCGTGCCATGCGCCAGGACATGGAGCTGGCATGCGATGCCGCCGTGATGCGTGAACACGGCAGGCAGCGCCGCACCTATGCCAATGCGATGTTGAAAACCCAGTCGGCGGCTCTGGCGCTGCCGGTGGGATGTCCCTGGTTGCCTCATCACCCACTTGCAGAGCGTATCGCCATGTTGAAATTGTCTTCACCCAACCGCCAGCGGCGGATGGCCGGAACGATTACTGGCACGGCGCTGGTACTGGCTGTCGCGGGCTCGGTCTATGCCGCCAGCGTGCCGGCCGCATCCGGGCAAGGTTCCTCTGCCGATGGGCAGACGTACCAGTTGGACATGAAGATCGAAACCGCTGCGGACGAGGCTCATCATCATCATGCCGAACGCACTTCGCTGGCGCTTTGCGCGGCGGCGGGGAAGACGACCACGGCAAGCTTTCCCGACTGGAAAATCGATGCAGTCACCGAGCCCTCGGGACGCGATGGCGTGCGTATCCGTCTGGTCATGACGGGAGACGGCCATGCGCCACTTGCGCGTCGCGAGTTGCGTGTCAGGCTGGGCAAGTCGTCGCGCGTGACCGCTACGGGCGCGGATGGCAAGCGCAGCTATGTCGTCGACGTGATACCGCTGGCCGGTTGTCCGGCCCGCGCTGCAGGTCACGTGGTGAGTGAACACCTGAGCAAGGTTCCCGCACGTCAGGCGGCGCAGACCATCGCCTCGAAGACAGGCTTCGAACTGGTCAATCCGCAGGCGCTGGACAATGCCCTGGTCACCTTCAATTTCGATGCAGTGCCTGGCGATCGCGCACTCCGCCTGATTGCCGAAATCGATGGGGAAAAAGCGGTGTTCGATGGCTGGAAGGTGCGCTTCGAACCGCAGTGATGGCAACAATTGGCACGTCCTTGTTCCGTGGCGTGTACTGGGCCGTCAATGCAGCTTCTGCAGTTGCTGCGGCGTCAATTCGCCGCTGATCCCCAGATGCGTGCCATCGGCACGGATCAGCAGTGTGCGCGGGGTTTCGCCGCCCCAGTTCGGATCGATCAGGAAGTTGAGGCGGTCTGGGGTGGCGGCGGCGTAGGCGCGGGCGGGGTAGTTGTTCAGGCCTGCGTGGCGCAGGCGTTGCTCGATGGCCTGGCGTTGCGCGATGTCGTCGGTGGCGATGGTGACCAGTGTGATCTCGTGCGGGTGGGCTTGCTGCAGTTTCGCCAGCGCTTGCATGTTCGATTCGCAGTAAGCGCAATCGAGGGCCCAGATCGCGAGGATGCGTTCGCCATGGGCGGGTGGTTTCAGCAATGCGGGTACCTCGGCGGCCGTGAGCGCGGTGAGCGTGTCCGCCTGGGCGAAGCTGGGTAGCGCCAGGGTTAGTGCGAGCAGGGCGAGCAGTGCAGGGCGGCGCATGATCACTGGGCCTTGGCGGGTACCAGCCGGAAGCCGGTGCTGGTGTTCCATGCGACGTAGGCTTGCGCCTGCCACAGCAGCAGTTGTGGCGAACCGGCGGCGCCGTCGGTCTGGCTGATCGCGCGGGCGGCATCGAAATGCACGCCGTTGTCGGTCGAGCGGCGCAGCATCAGTGTGTAACCCTTTGCGCTGACCTGGTTCCACGTCAGCCACACGGTGTGTCCATGCACGGCGACGTCGGCATGGCCGGCACCGGGGCCGCCAATCTTCAGCTTGTGCTTCGCCGGATGGTCGGGATCAAGCTGGCCGTACCAGATCGTGGGGCCGTTCTTTGCTTCGTACCAGACCGCATGGCGTACGCCATCGGCACCGATGGCGAGGCCGGGCCCCTGATGCGGGCATGCGGCGATATGCCAGTCGTCGAAGGTGGTGCGCTCGGCATGGGCGGGTGCACCGGTGGTGGGCAGCAAAGCGTAGGCATGGTCGCGGATGTTGTCGCCGAAGACGCCACGGAAGAACGCGGCCACTTCGCCCGAAGGCGTGCGTGCCAGCGCGATGCGGCAGCATTCGCAACTGTGCTCCATCAGCTTGTGATCAGGCGCGAAACTGCGGCCTTCGTTGTCCGACCAGCTGTAGTACACGGCGGCGCCGAGATAGGGCTGGCCCTTGGCCTTGGCCGCTTCCTGATCGCGCTTGTCGATCCATGCGATGACCACGCGACCGTGGCCGTCCACGGCCAACGCATCGAAACGATGGGTGATGTCGGCCAGGTCGTGCTGCACGGTGATCGGCGTGGAGAAATGCCGGCCGCCATCCATCGAGCTGGAAAAACGCACGTAACCGGTCCACGGCTTCGCGCGTGGTTGCGACCAGCTCACGTACAGCTCGCCCTTGGGGCCGAAGGCGATCTTCGGACGGTTCTCGCCCTCATCGTAGATGCGTTCGGCGACGGGATTCACGATGACGGGCGGACTCAGTGTCTTGCCGAAGTCGTCCGAATGGCGCACGCGGATGTGACCGTCCGCCGCGTCCACCACCCAGAGCCGGCCGTGCGCATCGAAGGCGGCGCTGGCGCCCAGTTCGGGTTCGTGGGACATGGCCATGCCGGACATGTCGTGGGCCATGACGGCGACGGGCAGCAGGCAGAGCAGCAGGGTGAGGATCAACTTGCGCATGATGGACGTGGCCTGAAACGTGGCCTTCCTCCGCATGTGGAAGAAGGCTGTGGAAGGCGAGACCGTGGCGGGCGACTGACTTCACCTGCGGTCTCCCGGGCGAGCCGGAAGGGATATGACGTGCCGTCTCCGATGAGATGGAGAACGGTGGCCTACAGTTCCCAGCGCAGCTCGCCGAACCAGGTGCGACCGGCGTAGGGATGGTAGACCCAGTAATGTTCGTTGGTGAGATTGTCCACGCCGAGCGAGGCCGTCCACTGCGGCGCGAAGCGCCAGCACAACTTGGCATCGGCGACGGTGAAGCTGCTGGTGGCGCCGTAGGTGTTCACCACGTCGCTGTTGTCCAGGCTGTTGAACTGACGGCCGGAGCGGCGCACGCCCAGCGAGGCATCCCAGCCGGGGGCAAAGCGATAGTCGGCGAACACGCTGGCGCGCAGGCGCGGAATGCGCGGGAAGCGCTTGCCGTCGGCGCTGGGGTATTGCCGATCGCGCAAGCTGATGGCGTCGTTCCAGGCCACGCTGGCGCTGAGATCGAGCCCGCGCAGTCCCACGTCGTTCACCACCAGCTCGCCGGCCACGCCGCGGGTGCGCACCTTGCCGATGTTCTGCACGCTGGTGACCGGCACCGGCAGGGTGATGTCGGTCTGCGAGTAAAGCGTGTCGGAAACGCGGTCCTGGTATAGCGACACGCGCCAGTGCCCGCGCGGCAGCTGGTGGATCAGGCTGAGGTCGGTGGACCAGTCGCGTTCGGGTTGCAGGTTCGGGTCGTTGTTGACGATGGTGTTGCCCGAGAGCGAGCCCTGGAACAGTTCTTCCACGGTCGGGTAGCGCACCGCCTTGCCGAAGGACAGGCGCAACTGCCAGCGCTCGGCGAGATCCCAGTTCAGCGCGAGCTTGGGCGAAAAATCACTGCGCGAGCGGTTGGGGTAGTGCTGCGAGGTCGCGACATTCGCCAGCAGGCCCTTCGAGGCGCGCCATTGTTCCCAGCGCCCGCCTGCGGTCAGTGCCCAGGCCGGGGCGAAGCTCCAGACATCCTGCAGATAGAGCGCGCGGGTTTGCGTGCGACCACCGTAGGCGGTGACCAGCGGGCCGTCGGCGGGGCCGCGCCAATCGCTGGCGGCGCGCACGCGTGAGTCGAGCTGGTAGCGGTCGAGGTGTGCGCCGACGTACAGCAGGTTCTCGTCGCCGAGTGGGCCGGAGCTGCGCAGGTCGAAGGTGCGCCAGCCGGAACCGCTCATGTCGGCGACCGAACCGGCGCCGCCGAGCGCACTGGTGGACGAGGCTGACGCGGCATCGTGTTCCAGGTCGTGCTGGTAGTCGTAGCGACTGGCCACGGCTTCCCAGCGCCAGCCGTTGTCGAGGTGGCCGCTGAACTCGGCGCCGTACAGCACGTGGGTCTGGTCGTACGCGCTCTGGGCGAGGCCGCTGGCCGGCAGTGTCCAGGTTTTTCCGTCGACGAGGATGCTGCCGCCGTAGACCGGCTGGCCATTGGCGTCGCGGATCAGGCTGCGCGTGCTGTCGAAGGCGTGGTTATGCCACCAGCCCACGGTAAGCAACGCGGTGACATGGTCGGTGATGTCCACGCCGACCTTCAGCTTGGCCTGGGTTTGCCGGGTATGTTCGATGGTGTTGGCACCGTAGACCAGCCGCGGCGAACCGTTGGGATTGTGGTCGGCGGTGGCGCCGGTCACCGGGATCGCAGTGGCCGGATTGCCGCCGGCCCTGGCGGTGGCGTATTGCATCGGCTGGCCGTGGTTGTCGAGCTGATTCAGCGAAAGCAGCCAACGCCAGCGGCCCGTCTTGTCGCCGAGCAGCGCGGCCAGATGATGGCCGTCGTAGTGGCCGCTCGCACCGTAGTGGTCCGAATAATCCTGGCTCATGTATTGCGCGCTGGCACTGGCAATGAGCCGGTCCGGCAGGCGCGTGTGGATCAGCACCGTGGTGCCCATCGAATTGCCGGGATACAGCGCGGAGTAGGGGCCGTACAGCACGTCGATCGCGCCGATCTCCTCGGGCGCGACCATGCCCCAGCGCGGCGCGCCCTGCCAGCCATTGCTCATCAGGTTGGAGAGCAGCAGGCCATCGGCGTAGAGCAGGCTGCGGGCGCTTTGCAGGGTGCCCGAGTTGCGGCCGCTGATGGTGGCGTTGGGATCGCCGATGTAACGCTGGCGGATCTGCAGGTTCGGCGCGTAGCGCAGGGCATCGGCGCTGTCGGCGATGTTCTGCTGCTGCATGTGCGCGCGGGTGATGCGCACCGCCACGGTGGGAATGCCCATCACCTGGGTGTCGGTGGCATGCACCGACATCGGCGCCAGCGTGGTGGCTTGGGGTGGCTCGGTGGCCAGTGCGCAGGTACAGGCGCTGGCCAGCGCAAGCAGGCAGAGACTGCGGGGAGCGGGGCGGTTCACGTGAAACCTTGGACGTGGGTCTAGGGTTCCAAGGATAGCGCTGCCGTGGCCGGGCGGTAGATGGCGCGTTGTCGCAGCGGACGTCGCGCCAGGAGACGCTGCGCGGTCAGTCCTCGCTTTCGGGCCGCTCGCGTACCGGGTGCTTGCTCAGCTTGCGCTGCAGGGTGCGCCGATGCATGCCGAGGCGACGGGCGGTTTCGGAAATGTTGCCGTCGCATTCGGTCAACACGCGCTGGATGTGCTCCCACTCCAGCCGGCGCAGGGCCAGCGGCGCCTCGGGCGCATCCGGCACGTCGTCGTCGTCCGGTGCCGGACCATCGCCGTCGAGCAGCGCACGCACCACCGCATCGGCGTCGACCGGCTTGGCCAGGTAGTCGTGGGCGCCGCGCTTGATCGCTTCCACTGCGGTGGCAATGGAGGCATAGCCGGTGAGCAGCAGGACGCGCATGTCCGGCACCAGGGCCTGCAACTCGGGGATCAGGCGCAGGCCGTTTTCCTCGCCGAGCTTGAGGTCGAGCACGCAGTAGCGTGGCTGGTGGCGCCGGGCCAGCATGCGGGCCTCGTCGATGTTGGTGGCGGTGATGGCCTCGAAGCCGCGCGACCCCATGGCCCGTGCCAGCACGCGCACGAAGGTCGCGTCGTCGTCGATGATCAACAGTGGGCGTGGGGCCGCGGCGGGGGGCGTGAAATCGTTCATCGTGAGGAATTCCTGCAGCAATGCCGGCCATTTTGCCGGATATGGCGCGTCGCTGCCTGCCGCAGGGCGGAAACCGACCGGTGCCTAGGAGCGTGGACGGCAGAAATCTTCCGGACTGCAAAAGTGTCTGTGTGGTCCATATGTCCGTCGCTTCTTGGCCCATAGAACCACTATGGGCCGGCGAATCGTCGAAAATCTGTCCTCACGCAGCCACTTTTTCGCCTCGAAAGTTTCTGCCACCCACGCTCCTAGTGCTCGGCAATGGTGGCCAGCGGCAGGCGCAGGCACATTTCCGCGCCACTGTCGGTGTTGCTGGCAGTCAGTTCGCCAGCCAGCCGCTCGGCGGTGGCTTCGGCCAGCGCCAGGCCGATGCCCAGGCCGGCCTGCTTGCCGGTCTGGCCGAGCACGGCCGGTGCGCCGGTGGGGGTGAAGCCGGGGCCGTGGTCACGCACCCGCAGCTCCAGCCAATGGCCTTGCCGCAGCACCTGCAGTTGCACGGCTTGCGAATCGCGCATGGCCGAGGCGTCGGCGGCATTGTTGAGCAGGTTGAGCAGGGCGTGACGCAAGCCGGGCGGCGTGCGCAGCACGATGCCGTCGGTGGCCTCGTCCACCTGAAGGTCCAGCTCCGCTTCCGGGCGCAGCAACTGGAAGCGTTCCACGCAGCCGTGCAGGAACGCGGCCAGCGTGGCGCGCTCCGGTTCCTGCGACAGTTGCGCCTGGCCGAAAGCCACCATCTCGCGCAGGATCGTGCGGCAGCGTTCCACCTGATCCTGCAGCAGGGCCAGGTCGTCGCTGAGCGGGCCGTCCGTGGGATGTTCGCGGCGAACCTCCGGCAGCAGCGTGCGCATGGTCGACAGCGGCGTGTTCATCTCGTGTGCGGCACCGGCGGCCTGGGTGGCGATGGCGAGGATGCCTTCATCACGCAAGGCACGTTCGCGTACGCGTTGCACTTCCATTTGCTGCAGGCGCACGGCGCGGGCCAGCCGGTGGATGAAGAAGGCCAGCAGCATGGCAGTGACCAGGAAGTTGACGCCCATGCCGGCGACGTGCAGCGAGAAACCCTCGGCATACGAGGGCATCGGCAATGGCACGTACCAGCGCAGCAGGAGCAGGTAGGCCAGCCCGGCGAAGATCGCCACCGAAAGGATTGCCGGCACCGACAGTGCCGCGGCGGAAAGCGCGATCGGCACCACCAGCAGGGTGATGAACGGATTGCTGGCGCCACCGGTGAAATAGAGCAGGTAGCTGAGGCCCAGCGTGTCGAAGGCGATATGGCCGACCACTTCCCACTCGTGCACTGCGCGCGATTGGTGCAGGCGCCAGGCAGCCAGCACGGCGAACACCGCCAGCAGATCGATGCCGATCAGCAACGGCGCCAGCGGGATGTCCAGGTGCATTATCCATGCGCATACCAGCACGGCGCCGCTCTGGCCGACGATGGCGCATAACCGCAGCCAGGTCAGCGTGCGGATCAGTGCGACCGGGCCGAACCGCTGCTGATGGTGATGTTGCGACATGTGGATGTTCAGCCCATCAGTGGCCCGGCTCGATCAGCAAGCCGGGCCCATGGCAGGTCTTACTGCTCGGAGCCGATGGTGGGCAGCGGCGCGTCGGTGGCCTTGTTGTGGGCCTGGTGCTGCGCCGACAGCTTGCGCATCAGCGGCAGCACCGCCAGCGCGATCAATGTGCAGGCGATGCCCGCCCAGCCCAGCTTGGCGAACAGCGAGGTATAGATCGGCATGGTCTGCACGGGATTGGTGATGTCCTGCGGCACGCTGGCCAGGTTCGCCACCAGCCCGCCGAGATACTGCGAGATGCCGGATGCCACGAAGTACGCGCCCATCATGAAGCCGCCCATGCGCTCGGGAACGTAGCGCGCGATCATCGCCAGGCCCAGGCCGCTGACCAGCAGCTCACCCAGCGACGAGGCGCCGTAGCCCCAGACCATCACCCAGGAACTGGTCTTGCCGGCCACGGCGAAATGATCGGCCCAGCTGTAGATGAAGAAACCCAGCGCGACGGCGGCGAAGCCCAGCGCGAATTTGGTGGCGATCGAGATGTCCTTGCCGTTGCGGCCGGCCGCGTTGTAGATGAAGGCCAGCAGCGGGCTGAGGATGAAGATCCAGATCGGATTGAACGACTGGAATTGCGCCGGCGCCCAGTTCCACAGATGGAAGCCGAAGATGTCGAAGCTGGGATTGACGTTGCGCAGCGCGAACAGGTTCAGCGAGGTCGACATCTGCTGGTAGAAGATGAAGAAGAACACCGTCTGCACGGTCAGCACCAGCGCGGCGATCAGGCCGGCGCGCTCGGAGCGCTCGCTGCGGCTGATCAGGTAGGCGAAGATGCCCAGCACCACGACGCCGGCCGCGTACACGAAAATGCGCGCCACCGACTCGTGCGCCAGCACGTAGGCGGAGGCGAAGACGGCCAGCACGCCGATACCCAGCACCGCGCCCAGCTTGCCGACATGCACCGGCTTTTCGTCCGGGGCCGAGCCGATGTGGCGCATCGTGTGGCGCATCACCATGTAATTGGTCAGGCCCACCAGCAGGCCGAACGCGCACACGGCGAAGGCGGCATGCCAGCCCAGTTCATGACCGTACTTGGCGTTGACGTAGTCCTTGATCCACGGCGTCAGCAGCATCGAGATCGTCGAGCCGATGTTCACTGCCATGTAGTAGATGGTGAAGGCGCTGTCGATCTTGGAGTCGTCGCCGTCGTAGATCTTGCGCACCAGGTTGCCGGCATTCGGCTTGAACAGGCCGTTGCCGACCACGATCACGCCCAGCGCGAAGTAAAGGAAGCCGACGCTTTCGCCCGGGACGGCCATCAGCGCATAACCGACGGCGAGGATGGTGGCGCCGATCAGCATCGTGCGGCGCGTGCCCAGCACCTTGTCGCCCACCCAGCCACCGATGGCCGGCGCCACGTAGATCAATGCAGCGGCAGCGCTCCAGACCAGGTTGGCCTTGTCATCGGGGAACCCCAGGCGCTGCACCATGTAGTACACGATGAGCGCTTGCATGCCGTAGTAGCCAAACCGCTCCCACATCTCGATGAGGAAGACAGTGCTGAACGACCGGGTTTGCGAAACGGGTGGATTCTGGATTGCCATGCATCGATTCCGTTGACGAGTCAAACAACGGCCGCGCGTGGCGCGGCCGGCGTGCAGCGGTGCTGAACGGCACCACAATCAACGAAGGGTAACCCATCCGTCCGGATCGCTTCGCTGCGCTGCGACATGACGGGCCGGCTGGATGCACTCCGCGATCCGCGAGAGGCTTGTGGCATCATGCGCGCCTTGCCGCCCGTCACGGGCGGTTGTCCACGGAGATCTCCCACCCATGCCCGGCAGCGGATTTCGCGGTAACCCGAGTCAGCTCTGGAACGCCTTTCGCTGGTCGATGAAAGGCCTGGGCGCCGGTTGGCGGCACGAGGCTTCGTTCCGCCTGGAAGCCTTGCTGGCCATCGTGCTGGTACCCGTGGGCCTGTGGCTGGGGCATGGTGCGCTGGAGAAGATCGCGCTGACCCTGCCGATCTTCCTGGTGCTGTCGGCCGAACTGCTCAATTCCGCGATCGAGGCGGTGGTGGACCTGGTCAGCCCGGGCTTCCACGAGCTGGCCGGCCGGGCCAAGGACCTGGGCTCGGCGGCAGTGTTCCTGCTGTTGGCGGCCACCGCGCTGTGCTGGGCGCTGGTGCTGGTGCCGCGCTGGATCTGAAGGGTCCGGATTTCCGGGGCGGCGATGATTGGCAAGCTACGGTGTGTCGATGGAGCCTTTCCCGGGCAGGGTGGCGTGCCGCAATTGCGCCCGTGCCGCATGGGTGTTGCAATGGGCTATCCACGATCAGGAGTGTCGTCATGAAGTTTCTTCGCAACCTCGTACTGATGTTGCTTGCCGTGTCGGTGACCGGCTGCGGTTACAACGCCATCCAGCGGCAGGACGAGGCGGTCAAGGCCTCGTGGTCGGAGGTACTGAACCAGTACCAGCGCCGCGCCGACCTGGTGCCGAACCTGGTCAACACGGTGAAGGGTTACGCCCAGCACGAGGAAAAGGTATTCGTCGAGGTGACCCAGGCGCGTGCCAAGGTAGGCAGCATCCAGGTGAATTCCGACACCATCAACGATCCGCAGAAACTGAAGCAGTTCCAGGCAGCGCAGGGCCAGCTCACCGGCGCGCTGTCGCGGCTGATGGTGGTCAGCGAGAACTATCCCAACCTGAAGGCCGATGGGTTGTTCCAGAACCTGCAGGCGCAGCTGGAGGGCACCGAGAATCGCATTACCGTGGCGCGCCAGCGTTACGTGCAGGCGGTGCAGCAGTACAACTCGATGATCCGCACGTTCCCGAACAACCTCACCGCGAAGATGTTCGGCTACACGGTGAAGCCGAATTTCAGCGTGGACAACGAGAAGGCGATT
Source organism: Rhodanobacter glycinis (assembly GCF_900114325.1). GTDB lineage: Bacteria > Pseudomonadota > Gammaproteobacteria > Xanthomonadales > Rhodanobacteraceae > Rhodanobacter_A > Rhodanobacter_A glycinis. The sequence continues at coordinate 24,646 of NZ_FOSR01000017.1, read as the reverse complement.
TCCACCGCGCCGACCGTGAATTTCGGCACGAGCACACCGGCGCCGGCCACGTCGGCCGGGCACTGAGGTGCGCCTGAGTCGCCTGCTGTGCGTGCTGGTGCTGGCGTTGCTGGCACCGGCCTGGCTGCATGCCACCGACGTGCCGAAACTGACCCGGCACGTCACCGATCTCACCGGCACACTGACCGCGCAGCAGGTCGACCAGCTCGACACGCAGCTGGTGGCACTGGAAAAGGCCAAGGGCGCGCAGCTGGTGGTGCTGATGGTGGGTACCACCCAGCCGCAGCCCATCGACAGCTATTCGCTGGACGTGTCGATGACCAACAAGGTCGGCCGCAAGGGGATCGATGACGGCGTGCTGCTGTTGATCGCCAAGAACGACCACCAGGTGCGCATCGAGGTAGGTGCGGGACTGGAAGGGGCGATTCCCGACGCGGCGGCTGCACGCATCATCCGCGAATACCTCGCGCCGAAATTCCGTACCGGTGACTACTTCGGCGGCATCAGCGATGCCGTGGGTGCGCTCACCCTGCTGATCAACGGCGAGCCGTTGCCACCGCCGGTGCAAGGTGCGACGCACGAGCGTCATGGCAACGGGTTCCAGGGCATCTTCATGGTCGGATTGTTCGCCGCGATGTTCCTGCGCGGCGTGCTGGGGCGGACGCATGCGCTGGTGCGCGCACCGGTGGGCGGCCTGGTCATCGGTGGCCTGATGTGGCTGCTGGCTTCCGCTGGCATCGGTTTGCTTGGCGGCGTGATTGGCGCCGTGTTCATGCTGCTGCCGGGTGGGGCGGGACGCTCGATCGGCGGCGGTGGCTGGGGTGGTTTCGGCGGCTGGGGCGGCGGTGGCGGCTTCGGTGGCGGCGGTGGTTTTGGCGGTGGCGGCGGTTTCAGTGGTGGTGGCGGCAGTTTCAATGGCGGTGGCGCGTCGGGGGGCTGGTGAGATGAGTCGTTTCCAGCGCCTGGGCGCGAATCTGTTCGATGGCTGGTTCCAGTTGCGCCGGCGTTTTCCCGCGCGCGTACTGGATGAGATCGCCGATGCCATTGCGGCCGGCGAGCGAACCCACAAGGGCGAGGTACGCGTGGCCTTCGAGTCGCGCCTGAGTCCGTGGGCGGTACTGCAGGGCCTGGATGCCCCGACCCGCGCGCGACAGGTGTTCACCCACCTGCGCGTATGGGATACCGAACACAACTGCGGTGTGCTGTTCTACGTATTGATGGCCGAACACCGCATCGAGATCGTGGCTGACCGCGGCATCGCGCAGCGGGTGACAGCGGCTGAATGGGATGCGCTCTGTACGCGCATGCGCGACCGCTTCGCGCGTGGCGAATGGCGCGAAGGCGCGTTGCAGGGCATTGCCGATGCGCATGGCCTGTTGCGGCAGCATTTCCCGGGCGATGGTGCGGAACGACTCGACGAGTTGCCGGATCGACCGGTACTGCTCTGAGCGCCTGTTCAAGGGCGCATCCGATCGCCCACTTTGCGACCTGTAGGAGCCCGCTCGCGGGTGATGCTTTTTTTGCAACTGCTGATGGTGAGCCAGAGCAGCAGCATCGCCCGCGAGCGGGCTCCTACAGTTGTCAATCCGGAAAGATTCCACGCGCGTTCTCACGAGCCAGCCGCCGCGGCACAGATGGCTGACTGCTCCGGCGTTGCGGTCGCCCCGCGCACCCGGCCGGCGTTGGAGACCACCACGCGCAAGGCCTGCCGATCATCGCCCGATGAACAGAACAGCAGGCTGAGGTTACTGCCGAGCGCGGTGCCATCGGGCAGGAAGCGCACGTGCTTGCGTCCGGCGGTGCCCAGCACGGTCAGTCGCCTTGGTACGCGACCGGTACGCAGTGGCGGCCCATCCGGCTGGCCATCGCGGTCGCGGTCGCGGGCAATCAGCCAGCCCTGGGTCCAGTCGGCAGTGTCCCTGCAGTGCCGGCCATCGACACTGGGACAGAACAGGATGCGGCTGTTGTGCGTGATGGCCGTGTTGCGGGCGTAGCGCAAGGTGGCGAGATAGGTGAATTGGGTTGCCTGTAACTGATGCCCCTGCACCAGTTTCCCCAGCGACGGCATGGCGACGCACGCCAGGACCGCGACCACCGCGACGACCATGACCTGTTCGATCAGGCTGATTCCTGTTTGGGTACGCTGCCCCGAAATGCGCACGATCCGGCCTCCTGCCATCGCCTGTATTCAGGCTAGATCGCGCTGGAAGCGGCGTCTGCGGCGAAAATGCCCTCATCGTGTCGGTCGCTGCTGACATGTCTTGTCAGCAGGGGCGATTTAATATGCGGGTTCGTGCCCGCATATCGTCATCCATGACTGATCGATTCGAACTTGTCGCGCCCTACCAGCCCGCGGGTGACCAACCCGAGGCCATTCAACGCCTCAGCGAGGGTTTCGAGGCCGGTTTGGCATCGCAGACCCTGCTTGGCGTCACCGGTTCAGGCAAGACCTACACCATCGCCAACGTGATCGAGCGCGTGCAGCGCCCGACCATCGTGATGGCACCGAACAAGACGCTGGCGGCGCAGCTGTATGGCGAGTTCCGGGAGTTCTTTCCGCATAACGCGGTGGAGTACTTCGTCAGCTATTACGACTACTACCAGCCGGAAGCCTACGTGGTGGCGTCGGATACCTTCATCGAGAAGGACGCCTCGATCAACGAGCACATCGAGCAGATGCGGCTGTCGGCGACCAAGGCGCTGCTGTCGCGCCGCGACTCGATCATCGTGGCCACGGTGTCGGCGATCTACGGCCTGGGCAATCCCGAGGATTACCTGAGCCTGCGGCTGATTCTGGCCAAGGGCGAGCGCATCGACCAGCGCAAGCTGATCCACCAGCTCACCGAGCTGCAGTACACCCGCAACGAGATGGAGTTGCGTCGTGGTACCTATCGCGTGCACGGCGAGATCATCGATGTGTTCCCGGCCGAGTCGGAAACCGAAGCGTTGCGCATCGAACTGTTCGATGGCGAAGTGGAGAACATGGCGCTGTTCGACCCGCTCACCGGCGAGACGATCCGCAAGATTCCCCGCTACACGGTTTATCCGCGCACCCATTACGCCAGCACGCGCGAAAGCGTGCTCAACGCCATCGAGACGATCAAGGTCGAACTGAAGGAACGGCTGGAATACCTGTATCGCGAGAACAAGCTGCTCGAGGCGCAACGGCTGGAGCAGCGCACGCGTTTCGACCTGGAGATGATGGCCGAGGTGGGTTATTGCCAGGGCATCGAGAACTACTCGCGCCACCTGACCCGGCGCGAACCGGGCGAACCGCCGCCGACCTTGTTCGACTATCTGCCGGCCGACGGCATGCTGGTGGTCGACGAATCGCACGTCACCGTGCCGCAGCTCGGCGCGATGTACAAGGGCGACCGTTCGCGCAAGGAAACCCTGGTGGAATTCGGTTTCCGCCTGCCGTCGGCGATGGATAACCGGCCGCTGCGTTTCGAAGAGTGGGAAGCGCGGGTGCCGCGCGCCATCTATGTTTCTGCCACGCCACGCGCCTACGAACTGGACAAGTCCGGCGACGCGGTGACCGAGCTGGTGGTGCGCCCGACCGGCCTGATCGATCCGGAAGTGGAAGTGCGCCCGGTTCGCACCCAGGTCGACGACCTGCTCGGCGAGGCGCACAAGCGCATTGCCATGGGCGATCGCGTGCTGGTCACCACGCTGACCAAGCGCATGGCCGAGAACCTTACCGAATACCTGGCCGAGCACGACGTGAAAGTGCGCTACCTGCACTCGGACATCGAGACGGTCGAACGCAGTGAGATCATCCGTGATCTGCGGTTGGGCGAGTTCGACGTGCTGGTCGGCATCAACCTGCTGCGCGAAGGCCTGGACATGCCCGAGGTGTCGCTGGTGGCGGTGCTCGATGCGGACAAGGAAGGCTTCCTGCGCTCCACCGGCTCGCTGATCCAGACCATCGGCCGCGCCGCCCGCAACGTGCGCGGCAAGGCCATCCTCTACGCCGACGAGGTGACCCGTTCGATGCGCGCGGCGATGGACGAGACCGCGCGGCGCCGCGAGAAGCAGATGCTGTACAACGAGGCCAACGGCATCACCCCGAAAACGGTGGTGCGACGGATTGCCGACATCATGGAAGGTGCGCGCAGCGAGGCGCCGGCACGCGGGCGCGGCAGTCGTGGCAAGACGCGCGCCGTGGCCGAGCCGACGGCAGCGTATGCCTCGATGGACCCGGCCCAGGCCGCGGCCGCGATCAAGAAACTGGAAGCGCGGATGTACAAGCACGCCCAGAACCTGGAATTCGAGGATGCGGCGAAGTTGCGTGACGAGATCCACCAACTGCGCGAGCAGTCGCTGCGTTGAGCGGGGCTGCATGGCGGCGTGCGCCGGAAAGACAAAGGCCACCGCGAGGGTGGCCTTTGTTTCACCGAATTGGTGGGCGGTACAAGGATCGAACTTGTGACCCCTACCATGTCAAGGTAGTGCTCTACCGCTGAGCTAACCGCCCGATTCCCGCAGCAAGCTGCCGCGCGAGCCGCGCAGTATAGGTGACTCGTCGAGCTGCCACAAGCGCCCCGGCTCCAGGGCGCGTAAAGGCAGGCGCAGGCTCCATTCAGAGCGCGGTCACGAGCATCAATATTGCGTCCATGCTCGGGCGTATGTCGTTCACCGGGAGGCGACTCGCGGGTCGCGATAGTGGTGCCCTCGTGATCCCCGACGATGAGGTTCCAACATGCCGCACCGCTTGCTCCGCTCCCGCTCCCTTCCATTGCTTGCCTCGGCCGTGGCGCTTGGCATGGCCAGTACGGGGGCGTTTGCCCAGCAGTCTCCTGCACTTGATCGCGTCAGCCTGTGGCTGGGCGGTTATTACTCGAACAACACCACGACCCTGTCGGCGCAGGGGCGTGATGCCTATTCGGGTCTCGATGGCAAGCTGAATTTCGAGCACGACCTTGGCTTGAAGAAGCGCAGCGTCGACCCGCGTGTGCGTGCGGATTTCCTGATCGGCGACAGCCAGGGATTCTCGTTCGATTACTACCAGATCCACCGCAACCGCACTGGCGATTACTACCAGCCGATTCCCGCGCTGGGCACTGACGTGGGTGCGCACATCAAGGGCACGGTGAATTACGACTTCGGTTCGGCCTCGTACAAGTGGTGGTTCGGCCACTCCAGCGACGTGTTTGGCGTGGGCCTGGGTGCGGCGTACTACAAGGTGGATTTCCGTGTGGACGGCTCGGCTCACGCCGGGTCCGAGAGTGGTACTGCCTCGGCCAGCTACAACGACAGCGAATGGGCGCCGATGCTGACGCTGGGCTGGCGGCACGCCTTCAGCGATCAGTGGCGCATGTATGCTGACGTGGCCGGCGTCAAAAAGAATGGCGGCGACCTCAACGGGCATATCTGGAATGCTTCGCTCGGCGTCGAATGGTTCCCATGGCACAACGTGGGCCTGGCGCTGGAGTATTCCGCCTCGCGCCTGCACCTGAACAAGAAATACCGCGACGCCACTGCCAAGCTGGATCTCAAGTCCGACGGTCCTGCGCTCTACCTGCGCGCACGTTTCTGACGCTCACCCAGGTGCGGCCGGCGGTCGCACCTCAGGCGCAGGCAGCTTGGTGCCGTGTGCTTTGTGCAAGAATCGCCGACATCTTCTGACGCGGATGCCGGCGATGCTTTACGTGTGGATCAAGAGCTTTCATGTGGTGTTCGTGATCGCCTGGATGGCCACCGTGTTCTACCTGCCGCGCATCCTGGTCAACCTTGCCGAAGCCGGCGAAGAGCCGGCGGTGAAGGCGCGGCTGTTGTTGATGGGGCGGCGGCTGTACAAGTTCGGCCACAACATGTTCGGCATCGCCTTCCTGTTCGGGTTGACGCTGTGGCAGGGATGGCGGCTGTGGCCATCGGCGTTGCCCAACGTGGTGGCGGGCATGCACTGGATCGATGCCAAGCTGACCCTGGTGGCGTTGCTGCTGGTCTATTTCGTGTGGGTCGGGCGCCTGTTGAAGCGCAGCGGCAAAGGCATCGCGCTGCCGTCCGCGAAGGCGTTGCGCTGGCTCAACGAATTGCCGGTGCTGCTGCTGCTGGGCGTGGTCTACCTGGTGCTGGCCAAGCCGTTCTGACGATGCGTGTAGGAGCGCACCCTGTGCGCGAAAGGCTTTTTGCGAGGTCTGGCCGAGAGCATTCGCGCACAGGGTGCGCTCCTACCGGATAGTCAGCGATTGAAGTACTCCCGATACCAATCCACGAAGCGCGCCACGCCGTCCTCGATGGACGTTCCCGGCGCATAGCCCACGTCACGGCGCAGCGCCGACACGTCAGCCCAGGTGTCCGGCACGTCGCCGGGCTGCATCGGCAGCAGGCGCTTCTCCACGCTTCGCCCCAGGTTTTGTTCCAGCAGTTCGATGAAACGCATCAGCTGTACCGGCTGGTCGTTGCCGATGTTGTAGACGCGATAGGGCGCGTTCGAGGTGCCGGGATTCGGCGCTTCCGCGTCGTAGCCCGGATCGGGTTCGGCCGGATGGTCGAGCGTGCGGATCACGCCTTCGACGATGTCGTCGATATAGGTGAAGTCGCGGCTGTGGTTGCCGTGGTTGAACACGTCGATCGGCTCGCCACGACTGATCCGGTCGGCGAACAGCATCGGCGACATGTCCGGTCGGCCCCACGGGCCATACACGGTGAAGAAGCGCAGGCCGGTGGTGGGCAAACCGTACAGGTGGCTGTAGCTGTGCGCCATCAGTTCGTTGGCTTTCTTGCTGGCGGCATACAGGCTGACCGGATGGTCGACGGCGTCTTCCACCGCGAACGGCATCTTGCGATTGGCGCCGTACACCGAGCTGGAGGAGGCGTAGACCAGGTGCTCGACCGCGTGGTGGCGGCAGCCTTCGAGGATGTTGCCGAAACCGACCAGATTGCTCTGCAGATAGGCCTGCGGATTCGTCAGCGAATAGCGCACGCCGGCCTGCGCGGCCAGGTTCACCACGCGCTGCGGCTTGAAGCTGGCAAAGGCATCGTTGACCGCGCTGGCGTCGGCCAGGTCGGCGCGCCGGTGGGCGTAACCCGGGTGATCGACGAAGCGTGCCAGGCGCGCTTCTTTCAGCGAGGGATCGTAGTAATCGTTGTGGTTGTCGATGCCCAGCACCTCGTCGCCGCGGTCGAGCAGTCGTTGCGCCAGTGCGGCGCCGATGAAGCCGGCGGTACCGGTGACGAGGATGCGCATGGGTGATTCCGAAGGTGTGACGGGGCGAATCATTCTAGCGGCCTGCCGCGTGCGAGGCTTCATTGCGGTAAGCATGGTGGACGACGGGCTTCACTGTCGGGGCGAATTTGCTTGCTGAGCGGAAGCGAAATGTCGTGCTGAAACGCGGGGGATTGGCCTATTGCATCGCGCACGTGTTTGAGATAGTCGCTCCGTTCAGGTAGAATAAGCCGATCACCCTTCCCGAACCTGGGCCGGCATGCGCTGCATGCCTCCGACCCCTAGTGTCCTTTTGCCCAGTGTTTGCCCGCGGCGCTTCGCTTGAAGCGCAGTCGCGCGATGTCGCCATCGCTTTGCGGCAATCATCCAGGCAAAGGAGCCATGCAGAAAATCAAGGTCGAACATCTCACCAAGGTCTTTGGGCCACATCCGGAGCAGGCATTGCGCATGCTCGACCAGGGTGTGGGCAACGCGGATATCCGCAAGGCGGGACATGCGGTCGGCATCGCCGACGTGTCCTTCGACGTGGAAGAGGGCGAGCTGCTCGTCATCATGGGGCTGAGCGGCAGCGGCAAGTCGACCTTGCTGCGTTGCCTCAACTGTCTCAATCCGTCCAGCCGCGGCAGCATCTTCATCGACGGCGAGGACATCACCAGGTTCGACCATGAGCAATTGCTCGATCTGCGTCGGCGCAAGATCAGCATGGTGTTCCAGCACTTTGCCTTGTTCCCGCATCGCAGCGTGGCGGACAACGCCGCCTACGGGCTGGAAGTGCAGGGCGTCGACGCCGCCGAGCGTCGCCAGCGTGCGCTCGAGGCGCTGGAGCTGGTGGGCCTGAAAGGCTGGGAAGATTCCCGCCCCGGCCAGCTCAGCGGCGGCATGCAGCAGCGCGTGGGCTTGGCCCGCGCACTGGCGGTGAAGTCGGACATCCTGCTGATGGACGAGGCATTCAGTGCGCTCGACCCGCTGATTCGCCGCGACATGCAGCAGGAGCTGGCGTCGCTGCAACGGCGCATGAAGAAGACCATCGTGTTCATCACCCACGATCTGGACGAGGCGCTGCAGATCGGCGACCGCATCGTGTTGATGAAGGACGGCCGCGTGGTGCAGATCGGCACGCCCGAGGACATCCTCAACAACCCGGCCAATGCCTACGTCGAGCGTTTCGTGGAGAACGTGGACATGTCGCGGGTGCTGACGGCACGTACCGTGATGGGACGCGCGCGCGAAGTGGCGTTCCCGCAGGACGGTCCGCGCACGGTATTGCACAAGATGACCGAGGGCAGCGACACCAGCATGCTGGTGGTCGAACGCGATCACACGTTGGTGGGGACTGTCACGCTCGACGAGTTGGGCAAGGCGGTGCAGGACGGTCGCAAGAGCATTGCCGAGCTGATCCAGCACGATGCGCCCACCATTGCGCCCGACACGCCGCTGACCGACATCATCAACCTCATGGCCACCTGGCCCTACCGTCTGCCGGTGGTGGACGAGCAACGCAAGCTGCTGGGCGTGGTCACCCGGCCGCGCGTGATCAACGCGCTGGCGCAGAGCAGTGCGAATCATCCCGCCGATGCCGCGCCCGAGTCGGATGAAAGGAGCGCGAACGCATGAATTTCACCATTCCGAAATTGCCGCTGGCGCATGGCATCGACGTGGCGCTGGACTGGCTCACGCTGCACATCGCCTTCATCACCAAGGCCTTCAGTCACATCATCTCGATCCTGATCGATGGCCTGGTGCATGGCCTGTTGTGGCTGCCGCCGTGGCTGCTGATCATCATCGTGGCGCTGCTGGCCTGGCGCGCCGCCGGTTGGCGCGTAGCCGTGTTCAGCCTGCTCGGCCTGTTGCTGCTGTGGGATTTGAGACTGTGGTCGGCCACGGTGGAAACCTTCACCCTGGTGCTGATTTCCACCGCGATCGCCGTGGCCATCGGCTTGCCGCTGGGTATCTTTGCGGCGCTCAGTACGCGCGCCTCGAAAGTGGTAATGCCGATCCTCGATTTCATGCAGACCATGCCGGCCTTCGTGTACCTGATTCCGGCGATTCCGTTCTTCGGTCTGGGCGCAGTGTCGGCCAGCGTGGCCACGGTGATCTTCGCCACGCCACCGACCATCCGGCTCACCGCGCTGGGTATCCGCCAGGTGCCCGGCGACCTGATCGAAGCGGCCGATGCGTTCGGTTCCACCCGTCGCCAGAAACTGTTCAAGGTGCAGTTGCCGATGGCCGTGCCGACGATCATGGCCGGCATCAACCAGACCATCATGTTGTCGCTGTCGATGGTGGTGATCGCTGCCATGATCGGTGCCGGCGGCCTCGGTGGCGTGGTGTGGCAGGCGATCCAGCGGCTGGAGCCCGGCAAGGGCTTCGAGGCCGGCATCGCCATCGTCATCCTCGCCATGATCCTCGACCGGGTCACCCAACGAATCGGGCGCAACCCGTCCGCCAAGGCCGCGAAGTGATCGCGGCACAGCCACAGGAGAAAGCCATGGGAATCCAGAAGAATCGTTTGCGCACGGCGGTTGTCGGCGCACTGGCCGCCGTTGCACTGGCCGCCTGTTCGCCATCCGGACAGGGCGCCGCGCAAGACAATGCGGCTACTCCGGCGACCGGCGACCACGCCTCGAAGACCGTGACGCTGGTCTATGTGGAATGGGCCAGTTGCACGGCGGCCACCCACGTGGTGCAGGCCGTGCTGGAACAGCAGGGCTACAAGGTCAAGGCGCTGTCGGTAAGCGGCGCAGCCATGTATTCGGCGATTGCCAATGGCGACGCCGATGCCACCGTATGCGCATGGCTGCCCAGCACCCATGCCAATTACTACGCGCGCACCAAGGACAAGCTGGACAATCTCGGTCCCAACATGACCGGTACCAAGATCGGTCTGGTCGTGCCCGACTACGTCAGCATCGATTCGATCGACCAGTTGGCGGCCAACGCCGACAAGTTCCAGGACCGGATCGTCGGCATCGATCCCGGTGCCGGCGAGATGGGCATCACACAGAAGGCCATCGAAGCCTACAAGCTGCCGCTCAAGCTGGTCGACGGCAGCGGCGCCACCATGACGGCGGCGCTGAAGAGTGCTATCGACAACCACCAGTGGATTGTGGTCACCGGCTGGACGCCGCACTGGATGTGGGCGCGCTGGAAGCTGAAGTACCTGTCCGATCCCAAGGGCGTGTTCGGCGGTGCCGAGGATATCGACACGCTGGCGCGCAAGGGCCTGAAGCAGGACATGCCCGGCGCCTGGCGCGTGCTCGACGGCTTCCACTGGTCGCCCGAGGAAATGCAGCAGGTGATGGCGGAAGACCAGAAGCAGGGCGCCGATGCGGCGGCCGATGCCCATGACTGGGTGAAGGCGCATCCGCAGAAGGTTGCCGGCTGGGTGTCCGACACGCCTTGATCCCGGGTCCGGCGCCCAGGCGCCGGACCTGATGTTCGTCCGCATCGTTTCCCGTTGCCCGGTTCGGGCAGCGCGGGCGCCTGCGCGCCAATTCCGGCGCGTGGCGCCGCGACGCGCGGCCATTTTTGTTCACGAGGATGAAACCCATGACCTTCCAACCATTGGCCTGCGCCATCGCCATCGGCTTGGGCGCTTGCCTGGCCATGCCGGCGCAGGCAGCGCAGCAGGATGCGTCCGCCACGCAGCACTACAGCCCCGCCCAGATCGCCGCGATGCAGGCACAGATCGATGCCTTGCAGCGCGAGCTGGACAGCATGAAGCAGCACCCGGCGCAGGCTACGGTCGCGACGTCCGCAAAAGCGACGGATGCCGACACGGCAACAGATGGTGCCGAAACGGTGGCGGTGGCCGACACGAAAGCCAAGTCGGACGACAGCCGCCAGGCGGCCGCCAGCGCCAGCAAGGACGGCATCAAGCTGGGTGGCGCGGTGCGCTTCCAGTACAGCCGCGAGGGCTACAACAAGGGCAACCGCAAGCGCCGTGGCGACATGGATTTCGACATCTTCCGGCTCGATCTCAACGGTTCGATCGGCAATGTGGAATTGTCCGCCCAGTACCGCTGGTTCCAGTACATGAGCGCGATCCATCACGCCTGGGTCGGCTACAAGTTCACCGACAAGGACGAAGGCCAGCTCGGCCTCACCCGCGTGCCGTTCGGCAACCAGCCGTTCGACTCGCACAACTATTTCTTCAGCTCCAACTATTACCTGGGGCTGGAAGACAGCTACCAGATGGGTGCGCTGTACGTGCACAGTGGTGATCCGTGGAACGTGCAGATCGGCTTCTTCAAGAACGATTCGATGGGCGGTGTCGACGGCTTCGTCAGCAATCGAGCCGACAGCTACACCTACAACGTGGTGGGCTACCGGTTGCCTGGCGAAGGCAACTTCGACGATCCGGCGCACCCGATCGGCGTGGCCGATACCGGTGCGGCGCGGATGGCCTACACCTTCCGCCCGGGCGAGCACAGCTCGGTCGAGGTGGGCGCGTCCGCCCTGCGCGGCAGCCTGGAAAGCAGCACGCAGCGGGTAGGCCATTACGACGCCGAAGCGCTGCACATGAACACCGACATCGGTCGCTGGAACCTGCAGTTGCAGGCGGCGCGCTATGCCTATCATGTCAACGATGGTGCCGATCGCCTGGCGGTGGGCGCGTACGATTTCTACGATTCCATCGCGGCACGGGCGCACAGCTACACCGGCAACGTGGCCTACAAGCTGCCGGTGTCATGGGGGCCGATCACTGCGCTCACCTTCTACAACGACTACTCGCTGGTGAACCACAAGTCCGGCCACCTGCCGCATACGTGGATGAACATCACCGGCATGTCGATGGCGGCGGGCGGCCTGTTCACCTATTTCGACTTCGTCACCGCACGCAACCAGCCGTTCATCGGCGGCAGCATGGCCGGCAACGGTGGGGTGGAGCATCGCTTCAACATCAACTTCGGGTATTACTTCTAGGGAGAGGGCTTCTGCTCGTCATTCCAGCGACTTTCCTCGCGACAACCTGGAGGTACTGGATCCCGGCCTTCGTACACTGCTATCCGGAATAATTTCGAATACCCGCAGTCGTGCGGTGGCATATGCCGAAATCGGTTTTTGCCCGTCATTCCGGCGAAGGCCGGAATCCAGTGACTGTGTGGCTTGAGCAAGCGTGGTCGTCACTGGATCCCGGCCTTCGCCGGGATGACGAGCACGATAGGTCATCGCCTGCCGATGTGGAGTCACCTCCTTGCTGCATTCCGGGCAAACATCGCCACGCCTTCGTTCCTCGGAGCCATGCCCGGGTTATTCCGGACAGCAGTGAGCTTTCGCTGGGATGACGGCAATCGATGGGCTGGTGGCGCCGAAGTTCGAGTCCCGTGCGAAAGGAATGGCGAGCGGAAGGCCTGGCCTCGGATCACCTCCTCCGTTGACAGCCCGCCTCGGCCGGGCTAGTTTTCTGCTTCTCTCCGACACCAGCGAAAAGGTGACCCGCAGCCATCTGCCGGTCGAGCGTGCGACATGGACACTAGCCGATTCCCCAGCTGATTCCGGTGCCAGGCCTGAGCTTGTCGAAGGGCGCTGTGCGCCCTTTTTTGTTGGCCGGCTTCGGCCCGCCTTTTCCCCGTTCGTCCGCCCGTGCAGGGCGATGCAGCAGACCAGACCGACATGATCCAGATTACGCTACCCGACGGCAGCAAGAGGCCGTTTGAACACCCCGTTTCCGTGCAGGATGTGGCCGCTTCCATCGGCGCCGGCCTGGCCAAGGCCACCCTGGCCGGCAAGGTCGACGGCAAGCTGGTGGACGCCAGTTTCCCGATCGAGCACGACGCCAGCCTGCAGATCATCACCGAGAAGAGCCCCGAGGCGCTGGAGATCCTGCGCCATTCCACCGCGCACCTGATGGGGCAGGCCGTACAGCGGCTGTTCCCGGGCGCACAGGTCACCATCGGCCCGGTGATCGACAACGGCTTCTACTACGACTTCGCTTACGAGCGCCCGTTCACGCCCGATGATCTGCCGAAGATCGAGGCGGAGATGCACAAGATCGTCGAGGAGAAGCTGCCGCTGACGCGCAGCGTGAAGTCGCGCGACGAGGCGGTGGCGTTCTTCCGTGGCCTGGGCGAGACCTACAAGGCCGAGATCATCGAAGGCATTCCGGCCGACCAGGATCTGTCGCTGTATACGCAGGGCGAGTTCACCGATCTGTGCCGCGGCCCGCACGTGCCGAACACCGGCAAGCTGCATTCGTTCAAGCTGATGAAGGTGGCCGGCGCCTATTGGCGCGGCGATTCGAACAACGCGATGCTGACCCGCATCTACGGCACCGCGTGGCTCAACGACAAGGATCTGAAGGCCTATCTGTTCCAGTTGGAGGAGGCCGAGAAGCGCGACCATCGCAAGATCGGCAAGCAGCTCGACCTGTTCCACCAGCAGGAGGAAAGCCCGGGCATGGTGTTCTGGCACCCGAATGGCTGGGCGATCTGGCAGCAGGTCGAGCAGTACATGCGCGGCGTGTATCGCAAGAGTGGCTACCAGGAAGTCCGTTGCCCGCAGGTGCTGGACGTGTCGCTGTGGAAGAAGTCCGGTCATTGGGACAACTACCAGGAGAACATGTTCTTCACCGAGTCGGAGAAGCACACGTTCGCGTTGAAGCCGATGAATTGCCCGGGCCACGTGCAGGTGTTCAACACCGGCCTGCATAGCTACCGCGAGCTGCCGATCCGCTACGGCGAATTCGGTGGCTGCCATCGCAACGAGCCATCCGGCGCGCTGCACGGCATCATGCGCGTGCGTGCGTTCACCCAGGACGACGGCCACATCTTCTGCACCCCCGAGCAGATCCAGTCGGAAGTGACGGCGTTCCACGCGCAGGCGATGCAGGTCTATGCCGATTTCGGCTTCGAGAACATCGACGTGGCGCTGGCGCTGCGTCCGGAAAAGCGCATCGGTGACGATGGCGTGTGGGATCGCGCCGAAGCCGCGTTGCGCGGCGCGTTGTCGGCGGCCGGCGTGAAATGGACCGAGCTGCCGGGCGAGGGCGCGTTCTACGGTCCCAAGATCGAGTACCACATGCATGACTCCATCGGCCGCGACTGGCAGGTCGGCACCATGCAGGTCGATTTCATGATGCCCGAGCGCCTGGGCGCCGAATACGTCGACGAACATTCGCAGAAAAAGCATCCGGTGATGCTGCATCGGGCCATCGTGGGCTCGATGGAGCGCTTCATCGGCATCCTGATCGAGCATCACGCCGGCCTGCTGCCGACCTGGCTGGCCCCGGTGCAGGCGGTGGTCCTCAATATCACCGATGCGCAGGCCGATTACGTCAGGCAGGTGACGCAAGCCCTTGTCGACAAAGGTTTCCGGGTACAATCGGATTTGCGCAACGAGAAAGTCGGCTATAAAATCCGCGAACATACGATGCAGAAAGTGCCTTATCTGCTCGTGGTCGGTGACCGCGAGAAGGAGAATGGCGCGATTTCCGTACGTACCCGTTCAGGCGAGGATCTGGGCAGCATGCCGCTGGCCAGCTTCATCGAGCGACTGGAAACCGACACGCGGCGTTGATGCCGCAGCGGTCATGATTCAAGCGGTGCAGGATGCGCCGCACGCGGTTCGGGCTTGCCCGATCCGTCGGAGCCGATTCCGGGCATATGCCGGAATCGGCTAGCCGAAAGGGCGCAGGAACGCGTTTTCTCGGCATTCTGTCAACACTTCTGGAGGATCGTGGTATCGCTACCACCGACAATAAGGGCAATCGTCGTAACCAAGATATCCGCGTGCCGCGTGTACGTGTGATTGGCGCAGACTCGGAACAGTTGGGCATTCTCACCCGTGACGAGGCGCTGGCACTGGCACAGGAAGCCGGCATGGATCTGGTCGAGATCCAGCCCAATGGCGACCCGCCGGTCTGCCGCATCATGGATTACGGCAAGTTCAAGTTCGAAGCCCAGAAGAAGGCGCAGGCCGCCAAGAAGAAGCAGAAGCAGGTCGAGATCAAGGAAGTGAAGTTCCGTCCGGTCACGGACGTGGGCGACTACCAGATCAAGCTGCGCAACATGCTGCGATTCCTGGAAGAGGGCGACAAGGTCAAGGTCACCATCCGTTTCCGCGGTCGCGAGATGTCGCACCAGGATCTGGGCCAGAACCTGGCCAAGAAGATCCAGGAAGACGTGGGCGATAACGGCCAGGTCGAGTCGTGGCCCCGGCTGGAAGGCCGACAGATGGTCATGATGATCGGCCCCAAGAAGAAACAGTGACGTGAGCGGCGGCCTTCAGGGCCGCCGTTTCGTATGGCCGGCAGTGCCTGCTCGAAGGCTGGGGCGGGCGGGCTGCGGAGCCTGCTGCAGGCTTTGGGCTGTGTTTCGCGAGTACCCATTCCTCATCTCATGCCTCTCCCGAATGGTGAGAGGGAGTAGGGCGCGCGGGCTGGCGTGAGGCTGGTTTCTTCCGTATAATCACCCGTTCGACCCGCCAGGATGGGTCGTGCACCGATGTCGGCAGGAAGGAAAGCGTGGCTCCCGGGTCACCGCCGAATCCGTCAGAAACCGGGGTTCATCCCCACTCATGGAGCATCACCATGCCCAAGATCAAGACCAACCGGGCGGCGGCGAAGCGTTTTCGCAAGACCGCTTCCGGCAAGATCAAGTGCGGACACGCGTTCAAGTCGCACATCCTTACCAAGAAGTCGACCAAGCTGAAGCGTGGTCTTCGTGCCCCGAACCACCTCAAGGCGTGTGACGCCCCGGGTGTGGCTCGCATGCTGCCGTACTTGTAAGGAGATAGACCATGGCTCGTGTAAAGCGTGGCGTCACCGCCCGTCGTCGTCACAAGAAGATCATCGGCCGCGCGAAGGGCTACTACAACGCCCGTCGCAAGGTCTTCCGCGTCGCCAACCAGGCCGTCATCAAGGCCGGTCAGTACGCCTATATCGGTCGCAAGCAGAAGAAGCGTCAGTTCCGCGCGCTGTGGATCGTGCGCATCAACGCTGCCGCCCGTCAGTTCGGCCTGTCGTACAGCCGTCTGATCAATGGCCTGAGCAAGGCCGGTATCACCGTCGACCGCAAGGTTCTCGCTGATATCGCCGTGAACGACATCAAGGCGTTTGGCGCCATCGCCGAGAAAGCGAAGGCCAGTCTGGCCGCTTGATCGTCGGGCGCTACGGCGCCAGCACGATATGATGTAAAGCAAGCGGGGAGAAGGCCAACGCCTTCTCCCCGTTTTTATTTGATAACGTCGCTTTTCGCGTTGGCCTCCTCTTCCCCGTCTCTTGTTGAATCCGGGGGAGAGGATTGAGGTGAGGGGTGGGTGCTCGCGACAACCTGCACCGAAAGCACGCTTCACTCCCGACGCCAACGCAAGAGTGCCCCTCACCCCAACCCTCTCCCCGGAGGGGAGAGGGAGCTGACAGCCAAAGCGGAACTCGCACCGATGGACGATCTGGATAGCCGCATCAGCCAAGCCTTGGCTGACATAGAGAACGCAGCCTCACTCGATGCGCTCGACGCCCTGCGCGTGGGCCTGCTGGGCAAGAGCGGTATCGTCACCGCCGCTCTGAAAGCGCTCGGTGCGTTGGCGCCGGATGAACGCAAGGCGCGCGGTGCCGAAGTAAACCGGGTCAAGGATCGTCTTGCCGAGGCCCTCGCCACGCGCAAGGCAACGCTGGAGCAAGCCGAGCTGGACCGCCGGTTGGCTTCCGAGACGATCGATGTCTCGCTGCCTGGCCGCGATGGCGAGCGCGGCGGCATCCATCCGATTACCCGCGCGCTGGAGCGCATCGCGTCGATCTTCGCGCGGCTCGGCTACCAGCGTGTCGACGGCCCGGAAATCGAGGATGACTGGCACAACTTCGAGGCGCTG
This sequence comes from Rhodanobacter glycinis, assembly GCF_900114325.1. Classification (GTDB taxonomy): domain Bacteria; phylum Pseudomonadota; class Gammaproteobacteria; order Xanthomonadales; family Rhodanobacteraceae; genus Rhodanobacter_A; species Rhodanobacter_A glycinis. The sequence continues at coordinate 7,665 of NZ_FOSR01000017.1, read as the reverse complement.
AATTTCCCGCCGCACCATCCGGCACGCGCCATGCACGACACCTTCTATTTCGGCGACGGGCGCCTGCTGCGCACGCATACCTCGCCGGTGCAGATCCGTTCGATGAAGGGACGCCAGCCGCCGATCCGCATCATCGCGCCGGGCAAGGTCTACCGCAGCGACTCGGACCAGACCCACTCGCCGATGTTCCACCAGATCGAGGGCCTGCTGGTCGACGAGACCTCCAGCTTCGCCGACCTCAAGGGCACGCTGGCCGAGTTCGTGCGCGCGTTTTTCGAGCGCGATTTCGAGATGCGACTGCGCCCCAGCCATTTCCCGTTTACCGAGCCGTCGGCCGAAGTGGACATCCGTTGGGAGGCCGAGGACGGCAGCTCGCGCTGGCTCGAGGTGCTGGGCTGCGGCATGGTGCATCCGAACGTGCTGAAGAATTGCGGCATCGATCCCGAGCGCTATACCGGCTTCGCTTTCGGCTTGGGGGTGGAGCGCTTTGCCATGCTCCGCTATGGCGTTTCCGACCTGCGCGCGTTCTTCGAGAACGACCTGCGCTTCCTCAAGCAGTTCGCATAAGCCGGCAAGGAAAACCACGATGAAATTCTCCGAGAACTGGCTGCGCGAACTGGTCGAGATCAAGGCCGATCGTGCCCAACTGGCCCATGCGCTGACCATGGCCGGGCTGGAAGTGGAAGAACTCACGCCGCTGGGCGAGAGCCTGGACGGCGTGGTGGTGGCCGAGATTGTGGCCGCTGAAAAGCATCCGCAGGCCGATCGTCTGCAGGTGTGCAAGGTCGATGCGGGGCAGGGCGAGCCGTTGCAGATCGTCTGTGGCGCGCCGAACGCACGCGTGGGAATCAAGGTGCCGCTGGCCACGGTCGGCGCCAGCTTGCCGGGCGGGATTGCAATCAAGGCCGCGAAGCTGCGCGGCGTGGAATCGTTCGGCATGCTGTGTTCGGCGAAAGAGCTGGGCATCGACAACGATGCTTCCGGCCTGCTCGAATTGCCGGCGGATGCGCCGGTCGGCCAGTCGCTGGCCGCTTACCTGGGACTGCCCGACGCCAGCATCGAGCTGAATCTCACGCCCAACCGCCCGGATTGCCTGGGCATGCTGGGTCTGGCCCACGACGTCGCCGCGCTGTTCGACAGCCATGTGAAGGTGGGCGAGCAGCCTGCCGTCGCGGTGACCGGCCACGCGCAGCGCGGCATTCGCCTGGAAGCCGGCAAGGATGCGCCGCGTTACCTGGGGCGCATCATCGAAGGCATCGATCCCGCCGCGCGCACGCCGTTGTGGCTGGCCGAGCGCCTGCGCCGTGCCGGCCTGCGTCCGATCAGCGCCGTGGTCGACGTCGCCAATTACGTGATGCTGGAGCTGGGTCAGCCGCTGCACGCCTTCGACAACGACAAGCTCGAGGGCGACATCGTGGTGCGTCATGCGCGTGCGGGCGAGACGCTGAAGATCCTCGACGGTAGTGAAGCGAAGCTCGACCCGGGTTTCGTGCTGATCGCCGACCAGAAGGTGGCGCTGGCCGTGGCCGGCGTGATGGGCGGATACGATTCGCGGGTGACCGACGCTACTCGCAACATCTTCCTGGAAGCCGCGCATTTCGCACCAGCCGCGATCATGGGTCGTGCGCGCAAGCTCGGGCTGCATACGGATGCGTCGCATCGCTTCGAGCGCGGCGTCGATCCTGAACTGCCGCGTCGCGCGCTGGAGCGGGCCAGCGAGCTGTTGCTGTCCATCGCCGGTGGCAACGCCGGGCCGATATCGATGGCCGAGAACCTGGCCGACTTGCCGCCACCCGCGCCGGTCGCGCTGCGCAGCGCGCGGCTGGCCCGCGTATTGGGCGTGGCCGTGCCCGATGCCGAGGTGGCGCGCATCTTCACCGCGCTGGGCATGCAGGTCACGACGACGGCCGAGGGCTGGCAGGTCGTGGCGCCGAGCAGCCGTTTCGACATCGTGCGCGAGGAAGACCTGATCGAGGAAGTGGCGCGGATCTTCGGCTACGACAATATCCCCACGGCCACGCCGGCCGGCGCGCTGACCCTGGCAGTCGAGCCCGAGGCACGCATTGGCGAACTGGCTCTGCGCGAGCAACTGGCGGCGCGCGGCTATTACGAGGCCGTGAACCTGTCCTTCGTGCCGGCCGAGCTGCTGGCGCGTTGGGGTTTCGACGACGGACTGGTGGCGTTGGCCAATCCGCTGTCGGCGGACCTGGCGGTAATGCGCCCCGCCTTGCTGCCGGGCCTGGTCGAATCGCTGCGGCACAACCGTGCGCGGCAGCAGGAGCGCGTGCGTCTGTTCGAAGTTGCGCGGGTGTTCGCGGCGGGCGATCCGCCCGTCGAAACGCCGAGCCTGGCCATCGTCGCCAGCGGCACCGCGCGCGCCGAGCAGTGGGGCGAGCCGTCGCGCGCGCTCGACTTCTACGACCTCAAGGGTGATCTGGATGCCATGATCGCGTGGGGTGGCGAGCCACGGCGCTGGAGCCTGCAGACCGACGACTTGCCGGGCTGGCTGCATCCTGGTCGCAGTGCGCGCGTGTTGCGCGACGGCGTGACGGTGGGTCATCTCGGTGCGCTGCATCCACAGCTGGCCAAGGCGCTGGACCTGGGGCCGGACGTGCATGTGCTGGAGGTGGCCCTGGAGCCATTGCTGACCCGTCGCATGCCGCAGGCAAGGGCGGTGCCGAGGCACCCGTCGGTGCGTCGCGACATTGCCGTGGAATTGCCTGAACAGGTGAGCTGGTCACGGATCGAGCAGACCGTTCGGAGCACGCTGGGCGAGCTGCTCAAGGAAGTGCGCCTGTTCGACCGTTACAGCGGCAAGGGCGTCGAAAACGGGCGCAAGAGTGTCGCTATGGGCTTGATTTTACAGGACGCTTCACGCACCCTTACCGACGACGATGCAGATCGTTGCGTGCGCGATGCAGTCGCGGCGCTGGAGAAAACATGCATGGCACGGTTGCGAGGATAAGATGGCGCTGACCAAGGCGGAGATGGCCGAGCGCCTGTTTCTCGAGGTGGGCCTGAACAAGCGGGAAGCCAAGGAATTCGTGGACGCCTATTTCGAGGTGGTGCGCGAGGCTCTTGAGCACGGCGAGCAGGTGAAGCTGTCCGGTTTCGGCAACTTCGACCTGCGTCAGAAGAACCAGCGTCCGGGGCGCAACCCCAAGACTGGCGAGGAGATCCCCATCTCCGCCCGTCGCGTGGTAACGTTCCGACCCGGGCAGAAACTCAAGGTGAGAGTCGAAAGCTATGCTGGACCAAGGGAATAACACCGAGCTGCCTGCCATCCCGGCAAAACGCTACTTCACCATCGGCGAAGTCAGCGAATTGTGCGGCGTGAAGCCGCACGTGCTGCGCTACTGGGAACAGGAATTCCCGGCGCTGAATCCCGTCAAGCGCCGCGGCAACCGCCGCTACTACCAGCGTCACGACGTGCTGATGATCCGCCAGATCCGTTCGCTGCTGTACGACGAGGGTTTCACCATCACCGGCGCCCGCGCCCGGTTGGAAGGCCCGCAGGCGCGCGTGGAAGCGAGCATGTCGCACCAGATCGTGCGCCAGGTGCGCATGGAACTGGAAGAAGTGCTGGGCCTGCTGCGTCGCTGAGCGACGCGATCGACGCGGAGTCTTCCGCAAGTGTTTCGCGAGCTGCTAAACTCGCCAACTCGCCGTGTTTCGTCGGGGCGTAGCGCAGCCTGGTAGCGCATCTGCCTGGGGGGCAGAGGGTCGTCGGTTCGAATCCGGCCGCCCCGACCAATTCGGTGTTGTCAGACAACTTGGAATGTCACACGAACCGCGCCTTGGCGCGGTTTTTTGTCATGGGTCTGTCAGGCACTTTATGGCTATCCCCTGGATCGAGCCGGATCGTTCGGCTGACATGCCGGGCGGGACTTCCGTCGTTCGTCATGACGGGAAAGTCGCGAACGCGTGACCTGCCATCCCAACGGCTGCCGCGTTGTCGTAAGCCCGGCATTGGCGCCCTTGTCGCGGCCGGGCCGAGTACCTGAAACACTCGTGTATTTGCGGAGGGCGTGCTCGGTCACGCCTGGCTTGGCGTGTACAGCGAATTCCAGGTCATCAATGTCAGGGCGTCGACCAGCGCGTTGAATTGGGCCGGCGTGCAGTGGCCCCGTCGAACGCCATTACCTGCCGGGTATTGCAGCGCTGAACCTGGTTCTGCATGACGCGCTGGCCGGCGGTGGTCCGGCATCGCCGCGCATGGATCCGCTGGGCAAGGGCATGGCACAGATGCTGCTCGACTTGACGATCAAGGTGCCGCAGTCGATCGCAGCCGAGCTTTAGGACGCCCGGAAAGGAAGGCGCGAGAGCGCTTGGGTGCCCATGCTGCCGCAGCGCGCGTTTCAGCGCGCTGCGGCTGGTCACTCTCGATGATCAGTACAGTACGCGGCTGCGCAGCGTGCCCGGGATGGTGGCGAGCTTTGCCTTGAGCTCGTCGGCCTGATCCTCGCCGGCACTGACGTCGATCACCACGTAGCCCACTTCCGCGTCCGTCTGCAGGAACTGCGCATCGATGTTGATGTTGCCGGCGGAGAACAGTTCGTTGATGCGCGACAACACGCCCGGCACGTTCTTGTGGATGTGCAGCAGGCGGCGGCTCTTCGGGTGTTCGGGCAGCGATACCTCGGGGAAATTCACCGCCGACAGGGTGGAGCCGTTGTCGCTGTAACGCACCAGCTTGCTGGCCACTTCGATGCCGATGTTGTCCTGCGCCTCCAGCGTGCTGCCGCCGATATGCGGGGTGAGGATCGCGTTGTCCAGGCCGACCAGTGGCGACACGAACGGGTCGTCGTTGCTTTTGGGTTCGGTCGGGAACACATCCACCGCGGCGCCGGCCAGGTGCTCGGAACGCAGCGCTTCGGCGAGTGCCTCGATGTCGACCACGCTGCCGCGAGAGGCGTTGATCAGCACCGCGCCCTTGCGCATGGCGGCGATTTCCCGTGCGCCAAACATCATCTTGGTGGACGGCGTTTCGGGGACGTGCAAGGTCACCACGTCGGAACGCTGCAGCAGGTCCTGCAGACTGGCGGCGGCGCGGGCGTTGCCCATCGACAGCTTGGTTTCCACGTCATGGAAGATCACGTGCATGCCCATGCTTTCGGCCAGCACGCCGACCTGGGTGCCGATATGGCCGTAACCGATGATGCCCAGTACCTTGTCGCGCGCCTCGTAACTGCCGTTGGCCGATTTGGCCCAGCCGCCGCGATGGCATTGCATGCTCTTCTGCGGAATGCCGCGCAGCAGCATGATGGCTTCGGCGATCACCAGCTCGGCCACGCTGCGGGTGTTGGAGTAGGGCGCATTGAATACCGGAACACCAAGCCGCTCGGCCGTGCCCAGGTCGACCTGGTTGGTACCGATGCAGAAGCAGCCCACCGCAATCAGCCGGCGCGCATGTTCCAGCACGTCGGCGGTCAACTGGGTACGCGAGCGGAGCCCGACGATATGCGCCTCGGCGATGCGCTCCTTCAGCTCGTTTTCCGGCAGCGATTTCTTGTGGTACTCGATCTGGCTGTAGCCGGCACGCTGGAAGACATCCACTGCGGTCTGGCTTACGCCTTCCAGCAGCAATACCCGGATGTCTTGCTTGGGAAACGAGGTCTTCATGGCGGTTCCTTGGCGAACGATACCTACACTATGCCAGAAATGTGGCGCTGCAACACTGGACGTTTGGACATCCAAATGGCAGTCTGGTCATAACGACGATGGAGTAGCCATGACCACCCCCCTGACCGACCTTGCCCGCCGCCTGCCCGGATTGCGCCTGCTCACCGATGCTGGCGACCTGGAGCACTACGGCCGCGACTGGACTCGCCGCTGGACGCCCGCGCCGCTGGCGATCGCCTTGCCGGCGACCATCGAGGAGGTGCAGGACATCATGCGCTGGGCCAACGAGCGCCACGTGGCGATCGTGCCTTCGGGCGGCCGTACCGGGCTTTCCGGTGGTGCGGTGGCGGCGAATGGCGAGCTGGTGCTGAGCCTGGCGCGGATGAACCGCGTGCTGGGTTTCGATGCCGTGGACCGGACCCTCACGGTGCAACCGGGTATTGCGCTGGAAGCCGTGCACACCGCCGCCCGCGAGCACGGGCTGATTTACCCGGTGGATTTTGCCTCGCGCGGCTCCTGCTCGATCGGCGGCAACATCGCCACCAATGCCGGTGGCATCCGGGTGATCCGCTATGGCAATACGCGCGAGTGGATCGCCGGGCTCAAGGTGGTGGCCGGCAATGGCGAGCTGCTGGAACTCAACCGTGGCCTGGTCAAGAACTCCAGCGGCTACGACTTCCGCCACCTCCTGATCGGCTCGGAAGGTACGCTGGGCATCGTGGTGGAGGCGACACTGAAGCTCACCAATCCGCCGCCGTCGTCGCAGGTGATGCTGTTGGCGTTGCCGGATCTGGATGCGCTGACGCAGGTATTTGCGGCATTCCGCGCGAAGCTTTCGTTGCAGGCCTTCGAGTTCTTCACCGACGTGGCGTTGAAGCATGTGCTGGCGAACGGTGCACAGCGCGCCATCGATGGCGAGCATCCGTATTACGTGGTCACCGAGTTCGATGCCGTCGACGAGGCGTCGCAGGAACGTGCGCTGGAGGTCTTCGGCCATTGCGTCGAGAAGGGCTGGGTCAGCGATGGCGTGGTCGCGCAGAGCGAGGCACAGGCCGCCGCGTTGTGGCGCCTGCGCGAAGGCATCACCGAGAGCCTGGTGCCGTACAAACCCTACAAGAACGATGTGTCGCTGCGCATCGGCGAAGTGCCGGCGTTCCTGCGCGTGATGCCGGCACGATTGGCGCAGGAGTACCCGCAGCTCGAAGTGGTGTGGTACGGCCATATCGGCGACGGCAACCTGCACATCAACGTGCTGAAGCCTGCCGACATGGCTGACGCGGATTTCATCGCACAGTGCGAGCGGGCGACCAAGCTGCTGGCGGCCACGCTGAAGGAGCATGGCGGCAGCATCTCGGCCGAGCACGGCATCGGCCTGGTCAAGCGGCCGTACCTGGAAAGCACCCGCAGCGTGGCGGAAATCGCGCTGATGCGCGGCGTGCGCAAGGTGTTCGATCCTAACGGCATCCTCAATCCGGGCAAGGTGTTCGTCGACGCGTAGCCGCCTGCGTAGCCGTCTGCGTTGCCACCACGGTGCGACTCGATGCTTCGAGGTCGAGCATTGCCATTCCAGCGCAAGCTGGAACCGGGGGCTCTGACTCCGTGGCGCAGGGCACTGGATTCCAGCCTTCGCTCACTGCTGTCCGGAATAATCCTGGGATGTCCTTCGAGAGTGAATACCTGCGCCGCTTGCGCGAGATGCAACAAGGGAGCGACTCCATTTCTGGCAGCGACCACCTCTCCGGCTCGTCATCCCGGCGCAGGCCCACTGCTGTCCGGAATAAATTCGCTAGTCCCCGACTCGTTCAGTCTCATGTCGAGCGGACTCATGCGAACAGCCCGGGTTGCCACGGTTCGCCGGGGTGGACGGTCTTTCGTCGCCGGTCGCGTCTACGTCCCGGCACCGCGCTGACCGGGCGTTGGAACAAGCCGGCGCGGAGCTCGGCAAGAAAGAGCCACAGCGTGGTGGCCGAGGTGCTGGCGCGATGGGCCAGCGCCACCAGCAGATAGGCCACCAGGGCGGTGAGGATCTGGATCTTCACCGCT
>NZ_FOSR01000013.1 GCF_900114325.1 Rhodanobacter glycinis | reverse complement strand
CAGAGGGATCTGCACATGCGAAGCGTCTTGGGGTTATATGGTCAAGCCTCACGGCTCATTAGTATCAGTTAGCTCAATGCATTGCTGCACTTCCACACCTGACCTATCAACCACCTGGTCTTGATGGTGCCTTAAGGAGAGTCAAGCTCTCGGGAGATCTCATCTTGGGGCGTGCTTCCCGCTTAGATGCTTTCAGCGGTTATCACTTCCGTTCGTAGCTACCGGGCAATGCCATTGGCATGACAACCCGAACACCAGCGGAACGTCCACTCCGGTCCTCTCGTACTAGGAGCAGCCCCCCTCAAATCTCCAACGCCCACGACAGATAGGGACCGAACTGTCTCACGACGTTCTGAACCCAGCTCGCGTACCACTTTAAATGGCGAACAGCCATACCCTTGGGACCGGCTACAGCCCCAGGATGTGATGAGCCGACATCGAGGTGCCAAACACCGCCGTCGATATGAACTCTTGGGCGGTATCAGCCTGTTATCCCCGGAGTACCTTTTATCCGTTGAGCGATGGCCCTTCCATACAGAACCACCGGATCACTAAGACCTACTTTCGTACCTGCTTGATCCGTCGATCTTGCAGTCAAGCACGCTTATGCCTTTGCACACAGTGCGCGATGTCCGACCGCGCTGAGCGTACCTTCGTGCTCCTCCGTTACTCTTTGGGAGGAGACCGCCCCAGTCAAACTACCCACCATACATGGTCCCTGATCCGGATTACGGATCTAGGTTAGAACGTCAAGCACTTCAGGGTGGTATTTCAAGGATGGCTCCACCAAGACTGGCGTCCTGGTTTCAAAGCCTCCCACCTATCCTACACAGAAGAACTCAACGTTCAATGTAAAGCTATAGTAAAGGTTCACGGGGTCTTTCCGTCTTGCCGCGGGAACGCTGCATCTTCACAGCGATTTCAATTTCACTGAGTCTCGGGTGGAGACAGCGCCGCTGTCGTTACGCCATTCGTGCAGGTCGGAACTTACCCGACAAGGAATTTCGCTACCTTAGGACCGTTATAGTTACGGCCGCCGTTTACTGGGGCTTCGATCAAGAGCTTCGCCTTGCGGCTGACCCCATCAATTAACCTTCCAGCACCGGGCAGGCGTCACACCCTATACGTCCACTTTCGTGTTTGCAGAGTGCTGTGTTTTTGATAAACAGTCGCAGCGGCCAGGTTACTGCGACCCTTCTCAGCTCAGCTACGCATGTAGCCACCAAAAAGGGCGCACCTTCTCCCGAAGTTACGGTGCCATTTTGCCTAGTTCCTTCACCCGAGTTCTCTCAAGCGCCTTGGGATTCTCACCCTGCCTACCAGTGTCGGTTTACGGTACGGTTTTTCCATAGCTGAAGCTTAGTGGCTTTTCCTGGAAGCGTGGTATCAGTCACTTCGTCCAATAGGACTCGTCTCGGTGCTCGGCATAAAGGGTCCCGGATTTGCCTAAGACCCATGCCTACCGCCTTTCCCCGGGGCAACCAACGCCCGGTAGACCTAACCTTCTCCGTCCCCACATCGCACTATGGAAAAGTGCAGGAATATTAACCTGCTTCCCATCGACTACGCATTTCTGCCTCGCCTTAGGGGCCGACTCACCCTGCGCCGATGAACGTTGCGCGAGGAAACCTTGGGCTTTCGGCGTGGGGGCTTTTCACCCCCATTATCGTTACTCATGTCAGCATTCGCACTTCTGATACCTCCAGCAGACCTTACGATCCACCTTCGCAGGCGTACAGAACGCTCCTCTACCGCGCATCATCGAAATGATGCACCCCGAGCTTCGGTGTCTAGCTTAGCCCCGTTAAATCTTCCGCGCAGACCGACTCGACCAGTGAGCTATTACGCTTTCTTTAAAGGATGGCTGCTTCTAAGCCAACCTCCTGGCTGTCTATGCCTTTCCACATCGTTTTCCACTTAGCTAGAACTTTGGGACCTTAGCTGCGGGTCTGGGTTGTTTCCCTTTTCACGACGGACGTTAGCACCCGCCGTGTGTCTCCCGTACAGTCTGTCCTGGTATTCGGAGTTTGCCATGGTTTGCTAAGTCGCGATGACCCGCTAGCCATAACAGTGCTCTACCCCCAGGAAGATACATACGAGGCGCTACCTAAATAGCTTTCGAGGAGAACCAGCTATCTCCGAGTTTGTTTAGCCTTTCACTCCTATCCTCAGCTCATCCCCATCTATTGCAACAGATGTGGGTTCGGTCCTCCAGTGCGTGTTACCGCACCTTCAACCTGGCCAAGGATAGATCACTCGGTTTCGGGTCTACTGCCAGAGACTATGCGCCCTATTCAGACTCGGTTTCCCTTCGCCTCCCCTAGACGGTTAAGCTCGCCACTGACAGTAAGTCGCTGACCCATTATACAAAAGGTACGCAGTCACCCTTGCGGGCTTCCACTGCTTGTACGTATACGGTTTCAGGGTCTATTTCACTCCCCTCTCCGGGGTTCTTTTCGCCTTTCCCTCACGGTACTAGTTCGCTATCGGTCAGTCAGGAGTATTTAGCCTTGGAGGATGGTCCCCCCATGTTCAGACAGGGTTTCTCGTGCCCCGCCCTACTCAATTTCACGCACGGTGCCCTTTCACCTACCGGGCTATCACCGTCTACGGCGAGCCTTTCCAGACTCTTCGATTAAAACACTGTGCGCTTTTGGGCTGATCCGCGTTCGCTCGTCGCTACTTACGGAATCTCTGTTGATTTCTTTTCCTCCGGGTACTTAGATATTTCAGTTCCCCGGGTTCGCTCCGTACACCTATGTATTCAGTGCACGGTACCTCTTGCGAGGTGGGTTTCCCCATTCGGACATTGCCGGATCAAAGCTTGTTGCCAGCTCCCCGACACTTTTCGCAGGCTGCCACGTCCTTCATCGCCTCTGACTGCCAAGGCATCCACCGTATACGCTTAGTCGCTTGACCATATAACCCCAAGTCGCCTCGGGGCTACTCCCGTTCCTCCTCAGGAACATTGGGATTCGCCAAACAACGCATTCGCTATATTTGCCTCAACGACACATCTCGGTTCGTTCGAACCAAAACGCTTGTCACTCGTTTACGTTTTCAAAGATCACAAGAACGGCCTCTATGCCGTCTCGTTTTCAAAATCTTTCGTGTGCACTACACATCCGTCTAACTGGTGGAGCCAGTCGGGATCGAACCGACGACCCCCTGCTTGCAAAGCAGGTGCTCTCCCAGCTGAGCTATGGCCCCAATGGTGGTGGGTCTGGGAGGACTCGAACCACCGGCCTCACCCTTATCAGGGGTGCGCTCTAACCACCTGAGCTACAGACCCATAAAGCTTATGGACCCGAAGGCCCTTCATGCCTTGTGGCATGCGGATGTGCAGGTGTCTTGTGTGGACGTCTTGCAGCAACGAAGGCTGCCTATCTCGAAAGGAGGTGATCCAGCCGCACCTTCCGATACGGCTACCTTGTTACGACTTCACCCCAGTCATGAACCACTCCGTGGTCGTCGTCCCCCTTGCGGTTAGACTAACGGCTTCTGGAGCAACTCACTCCCATGGTGTGACGGGCGGTGTGTACAAGGCCCGGGAACGTATTCACCGCGGCATAGCTGATCCGCGATTACTAGCGATTCCGACTTCACGAAGTCGAGTTGCAGACTTCGATCCGGACTGGGATCGGCTTTCTGGGATTGGCTCCACCTCGCGGTATCGCAACCCTCTGTACCGACCATTGTAGTACGTGTGTAGCCCTGGCCGTAAGGGCCATGATGACTTGACGTCATCCCCACCTTCCTCCGGTTTGTCACCGGCAGTCTCCTTAGAGTTCCCACCATTACGTGCTGGCAACTAAGGACAAGGGTTGCGCTCGTTGCGGGACTTAACCCAACATCTCACGACACGAGCTGACGACAGCCATGCAGCACCTGTGTTCCGATTCCCGAAGGCACTCCTGCATCTCTGCTGGATTCCGGACATGTCAAGGCCAGGTAAGGTTCTTCGCGTTGCATCGAATTAAACCACATACTCCACCGCTTGTGCGGGCCCCCGTCAATTCCTTTGAGTTTCAGTCTTGCGACCGTACTCCCCAGGCGGCGAACTTAACGCGTTAGCTTCGACACTGATCTCCGAGTTGAGACCAACATCCAGTTCGCATCGTTTAGGGCGTGGACTACCAGGGTATCTAATCCTGTTTGCTCCCCACGCTTTCGTGCTTCAGCGTCAGTGTTGTCCCAGATGGCCGCCTTCGCCACTGATGTTCCTCCCGATCTCTACGCATTTCACCGCTACACCGGGAATTCCACCATCCTCTGACACACTCTAGCTAGCCAGTATCCATTGCCATTCCCAGGTTGAGCCCGGGGATTTCACAACAGACTTAACTAACCGCCTACGCACCCTTTACGCCCAGTAATTCCGATTAACGCTTGCACCCTTCGTATTACCGCGGCTGCTGGCACGAAGTTAGCCGGTGCTTATTCCTCAGGTACCGTCAGCCCCACCGGTTATTAACCGATAGTATTTCGCTCCTGATAAAAGTGCTTTACAACCCGAAGGCCTTCTTCACACACGCGGCATTGCTGGATCAGGCTTGCGCCCATTGTCCAATATTCCCCACTGCTGCCTCCCGTAGGAGTCTGGGCCGTGTCTCAGTCCCAGTGTGGCTGATCATCCTCTCAGACCAGCTATCGATCGTCGCCTTGGTAGGCCATTACCCTACCAACTAGCTAATCGAACATCGGTCCATCCAACCGCGCGAGGCCCGAAGGTCCCCCGCTTTCTCCCGTAGGACGTATGCGGTATTAGCGTAAGTTTCCCTACGTTATCCCCCACGTCTGGGTAGGTCCCGATGCATTACTCACCCGTCCGCCACTCGCCACCCACAGAGCAAGCTCTGCTGTGCTGCCGTTCGACTTGCATGTGTTAGGCATGCCGCCAGCGTTCAATCTGAGCCAGGATCAAACTCTTCACTTAAGTTTTCGACCATCCGAAGATGATCTGTCTTTCTGAAGGGTTGTCCCAACGTAAAACGTCATTGCTGACTTTGCGTTGGACCCTTGCATTTTTTGGACAGTCTCTCCGTCCACTGCAAGGCGTCCACACAAGTCACCTGCGCACACTGTCAAAGATCAATTACTTGCAACTCTTTCTTCAAGTTGCCCCGAGACGTTTCGTCCCGGGTGAGCCGCCCATTCTACATCGATCTTTCGGTCCGTCAACACCTGCAAGCAATCTTTTTTCTTGCCGGGTTGCCGTGCTGAAGATCTCCAGCGGCGGGGGGCGAATACTAGGCACCACCCCGCTTTTTGGCAAGCACTTTCGTGAAGTTTTTTTCTTCTTCCACGCAAGTCGTTGAGCATGCTCGCTTCGTCTCTTCCGCAACAACCGCATCGCTCGCTCGCCGTAGTCAGGATGCCGTGAGGCGCACCCGCGCAAAGTTGCGCTTGCCGACTTGCAGCACACCCTCGAAGCCGACTTCGAACACGCGCTGCGCATCTTCGACCACCTCGGTATCGATGCGAGCGGCACGCTCCTTGATCTTGCGGTTCGCCTCCGAGTTGCTGGCCGTGAGACCGGCCGCCGTGAGCAGCGCAGGCAGACGCAGTCCTTCGGCAGGCACGGCGATCTCGTTGAGCGGCAACAACGAGGTATCACCTTCGCCGCGCACCACGGCATGCCACCCCGCGATCGCCTGCTCGGCCGCCGTCGCACCATGGAAACGCGTGGCCAATTCCCGCGCCAGGCGCAACTTGGCGTCCCGCGGATTGAGCGCACCACTGGCGATGTCACGCTTCATCGCTTCCAGCTCGGCCAGCGAAACATCGAAGCTGAGCAGCTCGAACCAGCGCCACATCAACTCGTCGCCGATCTTCATGGTCTTGGTGACCATGTCGATGGCCGGCTCGTCGATGCCGATGTAGTTGCCCAGCGACTTGGACATCTTGTGCACGCCATCGAGACCTTCGAGCAGCGGCATGGTCAGCACGATCTGCGGCGGCTGGCCGTGATGCTCCTGCAGTGCGCGCCCCATCAGCAGGTTGAACTTCTGATCGGTGCCACCCAGCTCGACATCGCACTTCAGTGCCACCGAGTCGTAGCCCTGCACCAATGGATACAGGAATTCGTGGATCGCGATCGGCTGTTGCGAGCCATAGCGCTTGGCGAAATCGTCGCGCTCGAGCATGCGGGCGACCGTGTGCTGCGCGGCCAGCTTGATCATGTCGGCGGCGGTCATCTTGCCGAACCATTCGGAATTGAAGCGCAACTCGGTCTTGTCGCGATCAAGCACCTTGTAGACCTGCGCCGCGTAGGTCTCGGCGTTTTTCAGCACATCCTCGCGGGTGAGCGGCTTGCGCGTGACGTTCTTGCCCGTGGGGTCGCCGATCATCCCGGTGAAGTCGCCGATCAGGAAGATCACCTGATGTCCCAGATCCTGGAACTGGCGCATCTTGTTGAGCAGCACGGTGTGACCCAGGTGCAGGTCCGGAGCGGTCGGGTCGAAACCCGCCTTGATCCGCAACGGGCGACCACTTTTCAGGCGCTCGGCCAGGTCTTCCCGCTTGATGATTTCGTCCGCGCCGCGCGCGATGGTGGCCAGCGCCTGCTCAAGCTCGCTCATGCATTCCTCGATGGTTGATTGCCTAGACAGCCAATGGATGATGGCCGTCACGTTGTTCGCGTTAATTGTGCGTTAATCCAAAACGGCACGCAAACCATTGATGGAAAAGGCGTTGACGCCATTTACACAAGGTCGTTATGGTACGCCTCGTTTGTTACTTTGTAGCGGGGGGTGGGCCAAACATGGGCGAGGGTAAGCGGGGCAAGCGCTTGATGCGCAAGCGGGCGATCTGTCGCAAGGCACAGCGTCGCCATTCCCATTTCTATCAACGCTGCGCCCACTGGTCGTTCAGTCCGCCCCACGGCGAAGCCGAACCCATCCGCTGGCATCGTGAACGCTGGATGCTGGCCGGCACTGCATTGTTGATCACGATACTGTCGGGCTTTCTCATCCCGGCCTGGGCCACCGCGATGCGCCCGGTTCCGGTAGCGCCTGCGCATACGCTGCTGCCGTTGGCGCTGCCCAAGCTGCCGCCACCCACCGTCGACCGCTCCAGCTTCGAAGCCTGGCACGTGGTCCACGTACAGCCCGGCCAGACGCTCTCGGACATTTTCCAGGACCAGGGCCTGAGCCTGGCCGACCTGCACCAAGTGGTCCAGGCCACCGACGATCCCACGCCGTTGCGCATGATTCGCCCCGGCGACGAGTTCGACTTCCTCGTCGGCCCGGGTGGCGTCCTCAAGGGCTTCCGTTTCGACAAGGACGAAACCACCCGCACCGTGGTGCGCTTCGCCGACGCAAAGCCCGTCGTTACCACCCAGCAGCGTGAACTGGTGCAGCGGGAGCACGTGGCACACGGCGTGATCCGGGATTCGCTGTTCGGCGCCGCCTCCAAGGCTGGCATGAGCGACGCGATGGTGGTCAAGCTGGCCGACGTGTTCAAGTACGACATCGACTTCATCAAGGACATCCGCAGCGGCGACAGCTTCACGGTGATCTACAACGACGTCTACCGCGACGGCCGCTACCTGCACGAAGGCGACATCGTCGCCGCCGAATTCGTCAACCAGGGCAAGCGCTATACCGCCTACCGCTTCAAGCAGGCCGACGGCAACGTGGGCTGGTTCAGCGAAGACGGCCGCCCGCTGCGCAAATCGCTGATGCGCACACCGGTGGCGTTCACCCGCATCTCCTCGCGCTTCACCATGGCGCGCAAGCATCCGATCCTCGGCTACACCCGCGCGCACAAGGGCGTGGACTACGCCGCGCCAAAGGGCACGCCGATCCATGCGGCGGGCGACGGCACCATCGTTTACCGGGGCTGGGAACGCGGCTACGGCAACTTCGTCCTGATCAAGCACAACGCCACCTACTCCACCGCCTACGGGCACATGTCGCGCTTTGCCAGCGGCGAGCACGTGGGTACCCACGTGCGCCAGGGCGAGGTGATCGGCTACGTCGGCATGACCGGCCTGGCCACCGGCCCACACCTGCATTACGAAGTGCGCATCGACGGCCACCAGGTCAACCCGCTGACCGTGACCATGCCCAAGCCGCAGCCGCTGCCGGCCACCCAGTTGGCGAAGTTCGAAAGCACCGTGGTGAAGCCGCAATTGGCGCGACTGAAGATGCTCGACAAGCGCTACCAGTTCGCACGTGCGGATACGGCAGCCGCACCGGCCAGCAACGATTGATCCCGCCCGCGCATGGATGACTCCCGGGCGCTGTACGTCGGCCTGATCTCCGGCACCAGCGCCGACGGCATCGACGCCGCGCTGGTGCGCTTCGAGGGCGATACGCCGCACGGCATCGCGGCTCTCGTGCATCCGTGGCCCGACCCGCTGCGCGAACGCATTCTCGCGGTGGCGCAGGACGAAGCACGACTGGATCTGGATGCCTACGGCCGACTCGACGTGGCGATCGGCAGCTGTTTCGCCGACGCCGTGCAACGCCTGCTCGAACAAAGCAACACGCCGGCATCAGCGATATGCGCGATCGGCTCGCACGGACAAACCGTGCGACACCGCCCGAATGGCGCCCATCCCTTCACCCTGCAGATCGGCGACCCCAGCGTGATCGCGGAACGCTGCGGCATCGACGTCGTGGCGGATTTTCGCCGCACCGACGTGGCCGCCGGCGGCCAGGGCGCGCCGTTGCTGCCGGCCCTGCACGCCATGCTGCTGGCCGCACCGGGCTGCACCCGGGTGGTGCTGAACCTGGGCGGCATCGCCAACATCACCGTGCTTGGCGCCGATGGCCGCGTGCTCGGCTTCGACACCGGCCCGGCCAATGGCCTGCTCGACGCATGGTGTCTGCGTCACCGCGGCAAAGCCTTCGACCGCGACGGCGCCTTCGCCGCCAGCGGCCATGTGGACGAGGCACTGCTGCAGTCGC
Organism: Rhodanobacter glycinis; assembly: GCF_900114325.1. GTDB lineage: Bacteria > Pseudomonadota > Gammaproteobacteria > Xanthomonadales > Rhodanobacteraceae > Rhodanobacter_A > Rhodanobacter_A glycinis. The sequence goes on along the minus strand of NZ_FOSR01000013.1, from coordinate 85,713 downwards.
TGCTCGCCGATCCCTACTTCACGCTGCCGCCGCCCAAGAGCACCGGACGCGAACACTTCCATCTCGCATGGCTGGATGCGCACCCGCGCGTCGCCGAACTGGCGCCAGCCGATGTGCAGGCCACCCTGCTGGAACTGACCACACGCAGCATCGCCGAGGCAATCCTTGCGCACGCGGCCGATGCGACAGACGTACTGGCCTGCGGCGGCGGCGTGCACAACCCCGTGCTGATGCATCGACTGAGCGAACTGCTGGCACCACGCACGGTAGCCAGCACGACCGCCTTCGGCATCGATCCGGACTATCTGGAAGCCACCGCCTTCGCGTGGCTGGCCCGCCAGCGCCTGCTCGGATTGCCCGGCAACCTGCCAGCGGTTACCGGCGCACGCGGATCGCGGGTACTCGGCGCGATTTACGCCGCACCGCGCTGAGTCAGCCTTCGCCTTCCAGCATCGGGTCGCCGATATTCACCGGCGCCAACTGCTCGGAAGGCGCCGAAACCAGCGCCTGCAGCGCCTCCTGGAATGCCGCCTTTTCCTTGCTGTCCCATTGCCCGCTGAGCACGGTCATGGCCCCGGGATCGAGCAGGGTCTCGGCGAAGATATTGCTGCTTTCAGACATGCCGAGGCCGTGCCGCAATGCATGCAGCACCACATCATTGATCGACCATTGGCGATCCTTGGCCAGCGACTTGATCCGCTCGGCCATCAGACTGTCGATGTGTCGTATGACGAGATCCGGCATCCGCGTTGCTCCCGCGCTACGCATGCCCCCTGATCTGGCCATGGTGGCCGTGGAACCGGCCCCGGGCAAGTGCCCGGACCGGAACGCCCTCACAATTCACGCATTTCGAGCGCGCGCCACCGACAGCTACCTGCCAAGTTGCGCTCGCTCGATGCGGCGGAATCGTGGGCTGAGGCACGCAAACAGCAGCATGGCGGGAATGATCGCCAGCACGGTAATGATGAAGTAACCACCATAGCCCGTCGCCATGGCAATGCCGCCGGCGAAGAAGCCCAGCACCTTGCCCGGCAGGTTCACCAGCGAGCTCAACAGCGCGTATTGTGTGGCCGTGTGTTCACGGTTGACCAGCGAGGAAAGGAAAGCCACGGTCGGCGGCCCGAGCATGCCCAAGGTGAGGTTTTCAGCGGAAATCACCAAGGTCAGCGCGAGCAGGTTGCCGTGATGGGACAGCAGCAGCAAATACAGCAAGTTGCTGCATCCACACAGCACGATGGTCACACCCAGTGGCCGCCATGCACCCCAACGCGCCACCGCAGCACCACCCAGAAACACGCCGACGATGCCGATCCAGATACCGTAGATCTTGGTAATCGTGCCGATCTCGGTCAGGGAAAACTGCATGTCGCGATAGAACGGACTCATGATGCCGCCGATGGTGGCCTGCTCGGGCAGCTTGAACAGCAGCAGGAACAGCAAGGTCACGCTGGCCAGTGCCCAGCCGTAGCGCCGAAAGAAGTCGGCGAACGGATCGATCACGCTCTCACGCATGGCATCGCGCCAGCCCCCCGGGCGCACGCGCAACACCTCCGGCTCACGCGCCAGCAAGGTCGTGACGATCGGCACCAGCATGACTAGGGCCATCGCGACATAGATCACACGCCACGACACATGATCGGCCAGGATCAGCGCCACCGCGCCAGCCACCAGCAGGCCGATCCGATAGCCCAGCGAATAGGTGGCAACCAGCGCACCCTGATCCTCGATCGGCGCGATCTCGATGCGATACGCGTCGATCGCCGTGTCCTGCGTCGCGCCAAAGAAAGCCACCACCAGCGTGGCGATCACAAACGGCACCAGTTGCCGCGGGGTCAGCAGCGCCATTGCCAGCAAACCGCCCACCACGCCAAGCTGCGCGAACAGCAACCAGCCGCGGCGCTGGCCGAGTCGAGCAAATCCGGGAATGCGTTGATGGTCGAGCAGCGGTGCCCAGACGAACTTGAGGGCATACGTCATCCCCGCGCTGGCAATCATGGTGATGTCGTTCAGCCGGATACCGTTCTGCTTCAGCCAGTACGCCAACGTACCCGCGACCAGCAGAAAAGGCAGACCGGAGGAAAACCCGAACAGACACATCGTCCATGCGGCCGGCTGCGTGAAGGCCCGCCACACGGACGGACGCGACGGGTTGGCCGTGGCCGGGGATGCCGACGCCACCACCGGTTCAGTCGACATAATCGACCGTGTACGGCGCATGGTCGGAGAAGCGTTCGTCGCGGTAGATCGAGCAGGCTTTCAGTCGCTCGCGCAGCGATGGTGTGCAGATCTGGTAGTCGAGGCGCCAACCCACGTTGTTCTCGCGCGCACGGCCGCGATTGGACCACCACGTGTAGTCCTCGCCCTCGGGATGCAGCGTGCGGTAGCTGTCCACCCAGCCGCGCCCGTCGATCATCCCGTTGAACCACGCGCGCTCCTCCGGCAGGCAGCCGGAGTTCTTCTGGTTGGACTTCCAGTTCTTGATGTCCTTCTCGCTGCGCACGATGTTCCAGTCACCGCAGATCACGTAGTCGCGGCCGCTTTTCCGCCACTTTTCGAAGACCGGCGCGATCCATTCCATCGCACGGAACTTGAACTGCTGGCGCTCGTCGCCGGAGGAACCGGAGGGAAAATACAGCGACACCACGCTCAGCTTGCCGAAGCGCGCCTCGATGTAGCGGCCCTCGTTGTCGAACTCATCCCAGCCCAGCTCGGTGAGCACCTGGTCCGGCTCGCGTTTGGCGTAGATCGCCACGCCCGAATAGCCCTTCTTGCTGGTCGCATCGCGGTAGAAGCAATGATGGCCATCGGGGCGAAACATCGGATCGGACAACTGGTCTTCCTGCGCCTTGGTCTCCTGCAGGCAGACCACGTCCGCGCCCTGCCGGCCGAACCAGTCGAACACGCCCTTGGTCGCGGCCGAGCGGATGCCATTGGCGTTCAAGCTGATGATGCGCATACGTACTCCCGAAGCGATGGGGCATCATAACAACCATGCCTGCATCCCCAGCCATCCGCGTCTGCCCGGTCACGCCCGACTTGCGCGAGGCCGTACTGGCCCTGCACGTGAAGCCCGCGCAGGACGATTTCGTCAGCCCGCCGGAGATCACCCTGCCAGACGCCGAACGCTGTCCCGGCAGCACGCCGATGGCGATCCTGCAAGGCGAGGCGGTGGTGGGCTATTACCGCATCGAAACCAGCGCACGCACGCTGACCGGGAACGACAGCGAAAGCGATGCGCTGGGCCTGCGCTCGTTCCAGATCGATGCAACGCGCCAAGGCCAGGGCCTGGGCACCCGTGCGCTGGCGGCCCTGCTCGATGACCTCGGCCATCGCCGCCCCGAGGCATCCCGGCTGGTACTCACGGTGGACCGCAGCAACACCACGGCGGTGGCGCTGTACCTGCGCGCCGGCTTCGTCGACAGCGGTCGGTTGTACCATGGCGGCCGCGCCGGGCCGCAGCTGTTGCTGTGGCGTTCGCTGCGCTGACCGGAAGCCGACCGTTTCACGGATTCCGACTTGGCCGGCCCATGGCCCCTTCGATACCGACCAGCGAGAGTCTCCATGCACGATTACCAGCGCGATTTCATCGAACTCACCTTGCAGCGCGAGGTGCTGCGCTTCGGTGAGTTCACCCTGAAATCCGGCCGCCAGAGCCCGTACTTCTTCAACATGGGCCGGATCGATTCCGGCGCCGCACTGGGCCGACTCGGCCGCGCTTACGCCGCAGCGGTGACAAAGGCCGGAATCGAGGTCGACATGCTGTTCGGCCCGGCCTACAAGGGCATCGCGCTGGCCGCCGCCACCGCCATCGCACTGGCCGACAACCACGACCGCGACCTGCCATGGGCCTACAACCGCAAGGAAGCCAAGGACCACGGCGAGGGTGGCGTGCTGGTCGGTGCGCCGCTCAAGGGTCGGGTGCTGATCGTCGACGACGTGATGACCGCCGGCACCGCCGTGCGCGAGTCGCTGGCGCTGATCCGCGCGCAGGGCGCCGAACCGGCCGGTGTGCTGATTGCGCTGGACCGGCAGGAACGCGGCCAGGGCGAGCTGTCCGCCGCACAGGAAGTGACCCGCGACTACGGCATCCCGGTGATCGCCATCACCAGCCTCGCCGACGTGCTTGCCTACGCCGGCGAACGCCCCGAACTGGCCGGCGAACACGCGCGCCTGCAAGCCTATCGCGAACGCTACGGTGTGCAGGCCTGAGCGGTTCTCCAAGGCCAAACCCTCGCGGCGTGACCGGCTTCCCATGCCGATACCGGCCGCCGGCTATACTGCGGCGGCAAGGGGGAGATTCATGCACAAACACGTTTTTGTCATCGCACTCGCGACACTGGCCTTCAGCCTGTCGGTACAAGCGCAGCACACCACCGGTGCCGGCGGCATCCGCTATCGCTGGGTGGATGCCAAGGGCTTGCCGCACTTCAGCGACAGCCTCACCGACAGCGCGATCAAGTCCGGCTACGAAGTGCTGAACAACCAGGGCATGGTGGTGCAGCGCGTGCACAAGCAGCTGACGCCGCAAGAGCGCGCCGCCGCACAAAAACTCGCCGCGCAACAGGCCGAGCAGCAACGTATTGCCCAGCAGCAGAAGCGCGACGACCTACAATTGCTCAATACCTACCCCGACGAGACTGCCTACAAGAGCATGCAGCAGCAGACGCTGAGCAGCCTCGACCAGCAGATCGGCACCACCAAGATCAATCTGCACAGCCAGGAAAAGGCGCTGACCGACCTGCTCGCTCGCGCCGCCGACATCGAGAACAACAAGAAGCCGGTGCCGAAGTTCCTCACCGACAGTATCGCCAAGCAGCGCGACATCGTCGCCGGCCAGCGCGCCACGCTGGCCCGTCAGCAGAGCGACCGCGCTGCCTTGGTGCAGCAGCAGGCGCAGCAGTTGTTGCACTTCCGCGCGCTGAAGGCCAAGGAAAAGGAAGAACGCGGCTATTGAGCGCGTGATGGCCGGCTTCGCCCGGGCCATCACCCAGCTGCCGCAATCCAACTGATGATCTCCCGGCCATGGCGCGCCGGGAAGTCATGAATCAGACGCGATCAGAACGGCAGCTTCAACTCCGGATCGACCGCCAGCAACTGCGTGCGGAATACCTGCTGGATGCGCTTGAGCGCCGCCTCGCTGTCCGCGTCGAAGCGCAGCACCAGCACCGGTGTGGTGTTGGAGGCCCGCACCAGACCCCAGCCATCCGGCCAGTCCGCGCGCACGCCGTCGATGGTCACCAGGGTGGCCTCGCCGAACGTGGCCTGCGCCTTGAACTTCTCCATGAAGCGGTAGTGCTCGCCCTCGGCCAGCTCGATCTTCAGCTCCGGTGTCGAGACACCTTTGGGCAAGGTGGCGAAGATATCTTCGGGCGTGCGATCTTCCAGATCGCCGGCGAGGATTTCCATCAACCGCGCGCCGGCGTAGATGCCGTCGTCGAAACCGAACCAGCGCTCCTTGAAGAAGAAATGGCCGCTCATCTCGCCGGCCAGCTCGGCGCCGGTCTCGCGCATCTTCGCCTTGATCAGCGAATGGCCGGTGCGCCACATCAGCGGGCTGCCGCCGGCGTCGAGCACCTGTCCCTTCAGATGGCCGGTGCACTTCACGTCATAGATGATGGTGGCGCCGGGCTGGCGTGACAGCACGTCTCGCGCGAACAGCATCAGCAGGCGGTCGGGATAGATGATCTCGCCGGCCTTGGTGACCACGCCGAGGCGGTCGCCGTCGCCATCGAAGGCCACGCCAAGGTCCGCACCGGTCTGCTTCACCGCCAGGATCAGGTCTTCCAGGTTGTGCGGGTCGGACGGATCGGGATGGTGGTTCGGGAAGTTGCCGTCCACCTCGCAATACAGCGGCAGCACCTTGCAGCCGATGCTCTCGAATACCTGCGGCGCCACCGCACCGGGAATGCCGTTGCCGCAATCCATCACCACGCTGAGCTGACGCTCGGTCTGCACGTCCGATGCAATCCGCTCGATGTAGTCAGGCACCACGTCGACATGGCGCAAGCCGCCCAGGCCGTCGTTGTCCAGCGCGCCACTGGCGATGCGGCGGTACAGATCCTGGATCGCGTCCTCGGCCAGCGTCTCGCCGCCGATCACGATCTTGAAGCCGTTGTAGTCGGGCGGGTTGTGGCTGCCGGTCACCGCGACACAACTGCCGGTATTGAAGCGATAGGCGGCGAAATAGACCACCGGGGTCGGCGCGGCGCCGATGTCGATCACGTCGATGCCGGCCGCGCGCAAACCATCACCCAGCGCGCCGGCCAATTCGGGCCCGGACAGACGACCATCGCGGCCCACCACGATTTCACGCAAGCCCTTTTCGCGCATCACCATGCCGATCGACTGGCCCAGCGCCTTGGCCACTTCCGCCGTCAGCGTCTTGCCGACCACGCCGCGCACGTCGTAGGCGCGGAAGATGCTCGGATCGACTTCGGCCGGGCTGATAACGGGTGGTTTTGCCGCCGGCTTGGACGCATTCGGGCGGGGGTCCGGCCGAGCCATCATCGGCGGCTCGTCTGTCTGTTCAGGCACTTCAATTTCCTCGATCGGCATTTCACGCGACGCGCGTGCGCGCCACCACAACAAATACACGCCGCCGCCCAGCCCCAGCAGGGTGAGCAGCGCCGCCAGCAGCAACGAGTCCGGCAACACGACGTAGGCGCCGGGTTTCGCCACTGCCACGCCCAGCGTGCTGCCGGGGACGGGTTTGGCCATGGCCTCCAGCTCGCCCGCACGTGCGCCCTTGGACAGCAATTGCAACGCACCACCGTCGGTATCCTGCTGCAACACGAGTCGCCCACTGGGCACCGGCACCGCCTCGAACGCCTGCCGCAGCGGCGCAAACGGCAGCTCGATCCAGGCCCAGGCCAGCGGTTGCTGCGCCGGCCCCAGCGGCATGACCAGGCTCATGCGCCGCTCGTTCGAGCCATGGAACACCGTCTGCATCGGCGGCACGCCATCGGCATCCTGCGCCGCCATCAGTTGCGCCGCCTTGGCGTAACCGAACTGGCGGTAATTGGCATGCAGCACTTCGTTGAGGCTGCCGCTGTAGAGCTCCAGCTGTTGCACCTGTGGCAAACCCTGGCGCAGCGATGCCGCGGCCTGCGCCGGATTGTTCTGCACCACGGCAGGATCGGCGCCGGCCAATACCTTGGCCACCTCGGTGCGCTCGCGGTCGATGGCGCTGGCCACCGCGGTGACCGCCAGGTCCTGCGCATGATGCACCTGCGCCAGCGAACGCCCCTGGTCGGCAATCAGCCAGGTCTGCCATGCGCAGAACAGGCCGCCGATCAGCAGCAGCGTGGCGCCGGCCAGCGGCAGCAGGCTGCGCCAGTCCGGAATCGATCGTCGCGATCGCGCGAAATTCATCGCCATGCCCTGTCCCCCGCAGGTTGATTCAGCTGCAAACCATCAGTGTCGCCCGGTGGAACCGAAACCGCCTTCACCACGCGCCGAGGGCGTGAACTCCGTCACTGGTTTCAGCCGCGCCTGCGCCACCGGCACCAGCAACAACTGGGCCACACGCTCGCCCACCGCGATGGTGTACGGCCGGGTGCTGCGGTTCCAGCAGGAAATCATCAGCGGGCCCTGATAATCGGCATCGATCACCCCGACCAGGTTGCCCATGACCACGCCATGTTTGTGACCCAGGCCCGAACGCGGAACGATCAATGCGCACCAGCCCGGGTCGCCGATATGGATGGCGATGCCGCTGGGCAGCAGCATGCTGTCGCCCGGCTGCAGGGTGAGCGGCTCGTCGATCGCCGCGCGCAGGTCCATCCCGGCGCTGCCGGCCGTCGCCGCCTCGGGCAGCGGAATGCTGTCGCCCAGACGCGGGTCGAGGATCTTCAGCTCGACGTCGATCATGCGCGTGCCGTCTTGTAACGTTCGGCCACGTGCGCAATCAACTGGCGCGCCAGCGCGGCCTTGTCGGTGCGCGGCAGCTCCACTTCGCCATCGGCCCAGTACAGGGTGAGTGCGTTGTCCGCGGTCTCGAAACCCATGCCTTCGCCGACGCGATTGGCGGCGATCATGTCCAGCCCCTTGCGCTGCAATTTGCCGCGCGCATAGTTCGCCACTTCATGGGTCTCGGCGGCAAAACCGACCAGGAACGGATGCGTCGGTTGCGCCGACAGGCTGGCGAGAATGTCGGGGTTCTCCGCCAGCTTCAGCACCATATCGGCACCGGCCTGCTTCTTCAGCTTGCGCTCGGCGACTTCCGCCGGACGGTAGTCGCCCACGGCGGCGGCAGCGATGTAGATGTCCGCCTGCGCGCAGGCATCCAGCACGGCCGCCTGCATCTGCGCGGCACTGCGCACGTCGATGCGCCGCGCGATACCTGCCGGCGCGGCCAGACTCACCGGCCCGGCCACCAGGGTCACCCGGGCACCGGCCTGCGCGGCGGCGGCGGCCACGGCAAAACCCATCTTGCCGGAGCTGCGGTTGCCGATGAAACGCACCGGGTCGATGTCCTCGAAGGTGGGACCGGCGCTGACCACCACGTTCAGCCTCGCCAGCGCGCCGTCGCCGAACGAGGCGAGCAGCGCGTCGCGCAACTCATGCGGCTCCAGCATGCGGCCGGAGCCCACGTCACCGCAGGCCTGTTCGCCCGCAGCCGGACCCAGCACCTGCACGCCGCGCGCACGCAACGTGGCGAGATTGGCCTGCACCGCGGCATGTGCCCACATCTGCTGGTTCATCGCCGGCGCCAGGTACAACGGGGCGGCGCTGGCCAGGCACAGCGTGCTGAGCAGGTCGTCGGCGTGGCCGTGGGCCAACCGGGCGATCACGTCGGCGCTGGCCGGCGCGATCAGGATGCGTTCGGCCCAGCGTGCCAGCTCGATGTGTCCCATCGCGGCTTCGGCCTGTTCATCCCACAGGCTGGTGCGCACGCTTTGGCCGGACAGCGCCTGGAACGTGGCGGGGCCGACGAAGTGGGTGGCGCTTTCGGTCATCACCACGCGCACCTCGGCATCGAGATCGCGCAGGCGGCGGACCAGTTCACAGGACTTGTAGGCGGCAATGCCGCCCGACACTCCCAGCAGAATGCGGCGTTGGGCAAGACTCATGTACGTAAGTTCTGACATCCGGGCAGACGGTTAGCTTACCGGATTCATGCCCCGCTGCCGCTGCCGCGTCGGCACCCCGGCGGGCATGCTGCCGGCATGAGTATCCGCGACTGGCCCGAAGGCGAACGCCCCCGCGAAAAACTGCTGGCGCATGGCAGTGCCACGCTGTCCGATGCCGAGCTGCTGGCCGTGCTGCTGGGCAGCGGCGTGCGCGGCAAGGATGCCATCGCGCTCGGCCGCGAATTGTTGACCGGCGCCGGCAGCCTGGGCGCCCTGCTCGGCCGACCCGACCACTCCGTGCGCGCCGTGGGCCTGGGCCCGGCCAAGCGCGCCCGCATTGCCGCCGCGCTGGAACTGGCCCGGCGCAGCCTCGCCGAACAGTTGGCTGAACGCCCCAGCCTGGGCAACCCGCGCGACAGCGGCGACTACCTCCGCGCCCGCCTGCGCCACCTGCCATATGAGGTCTTCGGCTGCCTCTATCTGGACAACCGCCACCGCGTGCTGGCCTTCGAGGAACTGTTCCGCGGCACCGTCGACGGCGCCAGCGTGCATCCGCGCGAAGTCGTACGCGCCTGCCTGCAGCACAATGCCTGCGCGGTGATTTTCGCCCACAACCATCCATCGGGCGTGGCCGAACCCAGCCAGGCCGACCGGGCGATCACCCGGGAATTGCGCGAGGCGCTGCAACTGGTCGGGGTGCGCGTGCTTGACCATCTGGTGATCGGCAGCGGCGAACCGGTATCGATGGCCGCGCGCGGGCTGATCTGAGGGTCGATCCTGCGGCAACCGTGAAGCATGACTCCAGAGTCGCGGGGACCTGTCCGCCGGTCCGTTCGAGTGTCATGTACCGCAGCGGGCACGCACGCGCTCCTGCAGGACAGGCACGGTCCCCTGCGAACACCCGCTCACCTCGCCAAGCCGCCAGACCCGAAAAAAAAACGGCGCGAACTTTGCGTTCGCGCCGTGGCTGCCGGGGGAGGGTGCAGCCGTCACCGTATCGCACCGACGGGGAGGGATCGGGGGATACGTGGCCAGTGTCGCAACGCCACATGACCGCCTCGTGACATGCGGCAGGCACATCGGTGACGGCCCCAACCCGCTGAAACTTATGCACACGGACGCTCTTGCGCCACTTACAGCCCATGCCTTGCTGAAGACATCATGTTCACACCACAACTAATTGATATGAAAATGTTTTTTACGTGAAATAAGTGGACAAGGCGGCCGCTACCCCGCATTCCCCGCACGGCCGCCAACTTTCCCCACAGACTTATCCACAGCCTCGCCCGCCGCAGCGCAGCACCCGGCAAGGCCCCGCCCGCGGGCTGGCGGGTCGGGTTTGCTGCAGTGCGGTCTGTTACGATGCGCGGTTCCATCAGACATCGACTTTCGCCCCATGAAGCAACCGCTGCGCGACCTTCTGCTGCAGGCCCTCGAAGCCCTGCGGAACGACGGCACCCTGCCCGCCGACCTCGACCTGCCCGGGTTCGTGATCGAGCGCGCGCGCAGCCGCGAGCACGGCGATTTCGCCACCAACCTGGCGATGCTGCTGGCCAAACCGGCACGCGCCAAGCCGCGCGAACTGGCCGAAAAGCTGGTGGCAGCCCTGCCGCAGAACAGCTTGCTGGCGAAAGTGGAGATCGCCGGGCCCGGCTTCATCAACTTCTTCCTTGCCGCCGAGGCCTACCACGCCGAAGTGCGCCGGATCATGGCCGACGGCGCCGCCTACGGCCGTAACCGCCAGGGCGCCGGCCGCACCGTGGGCGTGGAATTCGTCTCGGCCAACCCGACCGGCCCACTGCACGTGGGCCACGGCCGGGGCGCGGCCATCGGCGATTGCCTCAGCCGGCTGCTCGACGCCAGTGGCTGGAACGTCAAGCGCGAGTTCTATTACAACGACGCCGGCGTGCAGATCGCCAACCTGGCCATTTCGGTACAGGCGCGCGCCCGTGGCATTGCCCCGGATGACGCGGGTTGGCCAGAGTCCGGCTATCGTGGTGACTACATTGCCGACGTGGCAAAAGCCTATCTGGCCGGTGACAGCGTGGGCGTGGAAGGCCAGACCGTCACCGGAGCGAAGGACGCTGACGACCTCGACGCCATCCGCGCCTTTGCCGTGGCCTACCTGCGTCGCGAGCAGGATCTGGACCTGAAGGCTTTTGGCGTAGCCTTCGACGTGTACTTCCTGGAGTCCTCGCTGTACCAGCACGGCAAGGTGGAAGAGACCGTGCGCGAACTCACCGCCCACGGCCACACCTACGAGGAAGGCGGCGCGCTGTGGCTGAAAACCACGGACTTCGGCGACGACAAGGACCGCGTGATGCGCAAGTCCGACGGCACCTACACCTACTTCGTGCCGGACGTCGCCTACCACCTGTCGAAGTGGCAACGCGGCTACGAAAAGGCGATCACCGAGCTGGGCTCGGACCACCATGGCTCGCTGGCCCGCGTGAAGGCTGGCTTGCAGGCGCTGGATTGCGGCATTCCAAAGGGCTATCCCGACTATGTGCTGCACCAGATGGTGACGGTGATGCGCGGCGGCGAGGAGGTGAAGATCTCCAAGCGCGCCGGCAGCTACGTCACCCTGCGCGACCTGATCGACGAAGTGGGCCGCGACGCCACGCGCTACTTCCTGATCTCGCGCAAGAGCGACTCGCAGCTGGTGTTCGACATCGACCTGGCTCGCTCGCAATCCAACGACAACCCGGTGTACTACATTCAGTACGCCCACGCCCGCGTCTGCTCGGTGCTGCGCCAGGCCGGCGAGAAGGGGTTCACGTTCGATCCGGATAATGGGCTGGCGCAACTGGCCCGGCTGGACAACGAGCACGAACAGATCCTGCTGACCGAGCTGTCGAAGTACCCCGAGCAGGTCGAGGCCGCCGCGGCCGGGCTGGAACCGCACGTGATCGCGAACTGGCTGCGCGAGCTGGCCAACGCGTTCCACACCTACTACAACTCACACCAGTTCCTGGTTGACGACAAGGACCTGCGCGACGCGCGCCTGACCCTCGTGGTGGCCACGCGACAGGTCTTGCGCAACGGACTGGATTTGCTGGGCCTGGGCGCCCCGGAGAGCATGTAATGGCAACACGCAAGGGCAAGGGCAAAGGTCGGCAGGCCGTGCGCAACAACAACGGCGGACTCCCGAGCTGGGCCGGACTGCTGGTCGGCATCATCATCGGCGCCATCGTGGTGGTGATGCTGATGCGCCACTCGCTGATGCCGATGAGCGCAAAGAAGGGCCCGCAGCCCAACCCGCAGGCCACCGCCCAGCAGGACAGCGACACCGGGCTGCAGCCGTCCGCCAGCGCCCCGGCCAAGCCCAAGTACGACTTCTACTCCGTGCTGTCGGAGAAGGAAGTGCGCATCCCCGACGCCGAAATCAGCGCCCAGGCCAAGGCCGAACAGCAGCAGAAACAGCAGGCCTCGGCACAACAGGCACAGGCGCAGCAGCAGGCCGCCGCCCAAGCCGCGGCGAATGCACCCGCCGCGGTCAGCCAGAACATCACCGCCGCACCGGCATCGGCCGTCCAGCCACCCGCCGGCAACGGCTACCTGCTGCAGGTCGGTGCGTTCCCGGCCGCCGCCGACGCGGAAACGCTGAAGGCCAAGCTTGCCCTGCAGGGCTTCGTCGCCAACGTGCAGACCGTCAGCGTGGGCGGCCAGACCTACCATCGCGTACGTCTTGGTCCGTATCGTTCCGCCACCGCGCTTGAAGCGGTCAAGCAGCGACTGACCGCCGCCGGCATCAAGGCGATTGCGCTGAAAGAAGGCAACTAGCCCGAAGTCTTGCCGTTGCTTGTGCAAGGGGCCGCGAATGCGGCCCCTTTGCCGTCCGCGGCGCGCGCAGCCCAACCTTCAGGCGCTGATTTCGAAATCACGGCTCCAACCCCGGCGTCACCGGCGTTACACTTTTGCGCATGACAACCAAGACAGCATGGATCACCGGCGCCACCTCCGGGTTCGGCGCCGCCACCGTGGAACGTTTCGTGAGCGAAGGCTGGCGCGTGATCGCCAGCGGCCGACGCGCCGACCGACTGCAGAAGCTGGTCGACGCGCACGGTGCCGACCGCGTGCACGCCACGGCCTTCGACATCCGCGACGAAGCCGCCTTGCGCGCGGCGCACGCGGCCTTGCCATCGGCCTTCACCGGCATCGACCTGCTGGTCAACAACGCCGGCCTGGCCTTGGGCACCGCGCCGGCGCAAAAGGCGGATCTGGCGCAGTGGAAGCAGATGATCGACGTCAACGTCACCGCGCTGGTGACATTGACGCACCTGCTGCTGCCGCAACTGATCGAACGCCGTGGCGCCATCGTCAACATCAGCTCGATCTCGGGCAGCTACCCGTACCCGGGCGGCAACGTCTACGGCGGCACCAAGGCCTTCGTCACGCATTTCACCCAGAACCTGCGCACCGACCTGCATGGCACCGGCGTGCGCGTGACCTCGATCGAGCCGGGCATGGCCGAAACCGAATTCACCCTGGTGCGCACCGGCGGTGATCAAGGCGCCTCGGACAAACTCTACGCCGGCACGCATCCGATCACGGCGACGGATATCGCCAACACCATCTGGTGGATCGCCAGCCTGCCGCCGCATCTCAACATCAACCGCATCGAAGTGATGCCGGTCAGCCAGTCGGCCGCCGGTCTGCAGGTGCACCGCGGCTGACATTCGCCTGTCGGAGAGCATCCTGTGCGCGATGCTCTTGCCACATTACGAAGAGCAATCGCGCACAGGGTGCGCTCCTGCAGGATCGACTGGAGCGGGACTTTATTGCATGAACCAGCCGTGGCTGACCACGATGCTCTGCCCGGTCAGCGCCGCGGACGGGAAGGTGGCCAGATAAAGCGCGGTTTGCGCGATATCGTCGACGGTGGTGAAGGTGGCATCGACGGTGTCCTTCAGCATCACCTTCTCGATCACCTCGTCCTCGCTGATGCCCAGCTCCTTCGCCTGTTCGGGGATCTGCTTGTCGACCAGCGGCGTGCGCACGAAGCCGGGGCAGATCACGTGCGAGCGCACGTTGTGCGGCGCGCCCTCCTTGGCCAGCGTGCGCGCCAGTCCCAGCAGGCCGTGCTTGGCGGTGACGTACGGTGCCTTCAGCTTCGATGCCTCGTGCGAGTGCACCGAGCCCATGTAGATCACGATGCCGCCGCGGTCGCCCTTGTACATGTGCTTCAAGGCGGCCTTGGTGGTGAGGAAGCCGCCATCCAGATGAATCGCCAGCATCTTCTTCCAGTCGGCGAAGGCAAACTGGTCGATCGGGTTGATGATCTGCACGCCGGCGTTGGAAATCAGGATGTCCAGCGCGCCAAAGGCTTCGACCACCTTGTCGGTTCCGGCATTGACCGCGTCCTCGCTGGTCACGTCCATCGCCACGCCGATCGCCTTGCCGCCGGCCGCGTTGATTTCCGCCGCCGTCTTGTCGGCAGCGTCCTGGTTGATGTCAGCGATCGCCACGCTGGCGCCATTCTGCGCGTACAGCTCGGCAATCGCCTTGCCGATGCCACTGGCCGCGCCGGTGATCAGCGCGACCTTGCCATTGAGACTTGTCATGTGCTGCTCCTGTAGCGAGGTGATTTGCGATGTAGGAGCGCACCCTGCGCGCGATGCTTTTCGCTGCACACGTGACGCAGAGCGTCGCGCACGGGGTGCGCCCCTACAATTATTTCGTGTCTTCGGCGAGGTAGGTGTAGGCGGTGAGGCCACCATCGAGTGCGTCATACAGCCGCGCGGCTTCGTCGCCGGTCACGCCCGCGCTGGCGATGCGCTCACGGTAGCTGCTGCGCAGTGCGGCGAGGTCATAGCCGACGTAGTCGAGCATCAGATCGGTGGTGTCGCCGCGACGGGTGTGGGCGAAGGTGTAGCCGTCGCCATCCACGCGTACGTTCACCGCGTCGGTATCGCCGAACAGGTTGTGGATGTCGCCCAGGGTTTCCTGATACGCACCGACCATGAAGATGCCGAGGCGATAGCTTTCGCCGTCGTTCAACGCATGCAGCGGCAGGCTGACGTCCACGCCTTCGGCATCGACGTAATGGTCGATGCGGCCATCCGAATCGCAGGTGAGATCGACAATCACGCCGCGCCGGGTCGGCTCTTCATCGAGCCGCGCGATCGGCGCGATCGGGAAGATCTGGTCGATCGCCCAGATGTCCGGCACCGACTCGAATACCGAGAAGTTGACGAAGTACTTGTCGACCAGTTTCTCGTCCAGCTCGTCCAGTGCCTGGCGGTGGGCGCGCTCGACCGGGGTGAGGCGGGCGCGCACGGCGTTGGCGATGGCGTAGTACATCTCGTCCAGCTTCGCGCGGTCGGCCAATGACAACTGGCCCAGCGCGTACAGCGTCTGGCCCTCGTGCAGGTGGTGCTGGGCCTCGTGGTACAGCTCCAGCGGCGGGCGCTGGTCGAGTTCGGCATGCACTTCGCGCAGGTGGCGCAGCGCCAGCGGCTCGTCGTCGCGCGGGGCGGGAATGGCGCCATCAGGTACCGGTTCCACTTCGCTCACGTTGACCACCAGCACGGCGTGGTGCGCCGTCATCGCGCGGCCGGCCTCGGTGAGGATGTGCGGTGCGGCCAGGCCTTCGGCCTCGACCGCCTCGGCCAGCGACTGCACGATGGTGGCGGCGTATTGCTCCATCGAATAGTTGATCGAATTGTGGCTGCGCGAGCGCGAGCCTTCGTAGTCCACGCCGAGGCCACCACCGACGTCGACGATCTCCAGCGGCACGCCCATGCGGATCAGCTCGACGAAGTAGCGCGTCGCCTCGCGCATGCCGTTGGCGATGTCGCGCACATTGGAAATCTGCGAGCCCATGTGGAAGTGCTGTAGTTTCAGCGTGTGCTTGAGGCCGGCCGCGTCGAGCCGCTCGATCAGCTGCAGCACCTGGTTCGGCGACAGCCCGAACTTGCCCTTGTCGCCGCCGGTGTTCTGCCACTTGCCCGCGCCGATGGAGGCCAGCCGCACGCGCACACCGAGCAACGGCTCGACGCCCAGCGCCTTCGCCTCGGTGAACACGTGATCCAGCTCGGACAACTTCTCGATCACGATGTGCACGCGCAGGCCGAGCTTGCGCCCGATCAGCGCCAGGCGGATGTATTCGCGGTCCTTGTAGCCGTTGCAGATCACGATGGAACCCGGCCGCGCCATCGCCAGCACCGCCATCAGCTCGGGCTTGGAGCCGGCTTCCAGGCCGAAGCCCTCGACGCCGGCAGCCACCAGCTCGCCGGCGACGCCACGCTGCTGGTTCACCTTGATCGGATAGATGGCGGTATAGCCACCCGCGTAATGCCATTCGTCGATGGCCTTGGCGAACGCGCCCTGCAGCCGCGCGAGGCGGTCGGCGAGAATGTCGGGAAAACGCACCAGCAACGGCAGGCGGAGGCCTTCGGCACGGGCACGTTCGACGATGGCCGGCAACGGCAGCGACGGGCCGCGCGCGCCGCGCGGACGCATGGCGATGTCGCCGGCCGCGTCGACGTCGACGTAACCGTCGCTCCAGTGCGAAACGGCGTAGGTATGACGGGCGCTGTCGGTAGTCCAGGGCTTCGACATGGATGAAAACTCCTTGTGCGGGGGTGCTTGCGGCACACACGGATCATGTCGTCGCAGCGGCGAGCCTTGACGGTGAAGCGGTCCGCCGGCCGGAAGCCTCGCACGCCGCGGGGCCGGATGGACTGCCCGCCCGGTGCGACTGAGCGCAGGCCGGGGCAGGGAATCCATTGTAACGGGGACGCCATGACAATGTGCGGACATCCGGGGCGCTACCTTCATCCTCGAAACGGCTACAATTACGCCTCTTTGTCCTTCATCACGCGTTATCAGGAACACCCGCCATGTCGCAGCAACCCACGCCCAATGAAGCCCGCTGGTTCACCGAAGCCCACCTGGCTTCCGGCTCCTCCATTGGATATCGCGTGGAGAAACAGCTGCACGCGGAAAAGACCCCGTTCCAGACCATCGAAATCCACCAGACCACCGACTGGGGCAACCTGATGGTGATCGATGGCTGCGTGATGCTGACCAGCCGCGACAACTTCCTCTACCACGAGATGATGACCCACCCGGCGCTGTTCACCCATGCGCGCGCCAAGCGCGTGGTGATCATCGGCGGTGGTGACTGCGGCACGCTGCGCGAAGTGCTGCGCCACGAGGAAGTCGAGTCGGCCGTGCAGGTGGAGATCGACGAGCGCGTGACCCGCCTCGCCGAGGAATATTTCCCGGAACTGTGCGAGTCGAACAACGACCCGCGCGCCGAACTGCTGTTCATCGACGGCATCAAGTACATGGCCGAGGCCGAACCGGAATCGCTGGACCTGGTGATCGTCGACTCGACCGACCCGGTCGGCCCCGCCGAAGGCCTGTTCAACGGTGCGTTCTACGCCAGCTGCTTCAAGGCGCTGCGCCACGGCGGCATCCTGGTGCAGCAGTCGGAATCGCCGATCGCGCACATCGAGCTGATCAAGTCGATGCGTTCGGCCATGCGCACCGCCGGCTTCAGCGCGGTGAAGACGCTGCCGTTCCCGCAGCCGTGCTACCCCACCGGCTGGTGGAGCTGCACCATGGCGCGCAAGGGCGGCGACCTGTCCGGCTTCCGCGAGCGCGGTGCGATGGCGAAGAACTTCCCCACCCGCTACTACAACGCCGACATCCACAAGGGCGCGCTGGCCTCGCCGGAATTCATGCGCGAGGCGCTGGGCGAATAACGGTCCGGTGCAGTCGCATCGGATGTAGGAGCGCACCCTGTGCGCGCATGCTTTCGGCTCCGATCAGGCGTCAGGGTATTCGCGCACAGGGTGCGCTCCTGCCGCATGCTCAGAACAGCTTCGCCCGCACCTTCGGCATCAGCACCAACGCCAGGGTCGCAATCGGCCCGAGCACCAACGACAGCAGGAACCACAGCAAGCCGCTGCGGTTCTTGCCCTGGGCCAAGCCGGCATTGACCAGCGCCAACGTGCCCCAGCCGGCGAACCATGGCGCCGATGCGCCCGTCATCATCGTGAACGATGTCACCACCTGCTGTCTCCTGGGCCATGCAGAGCCCGGTCGGGGGGAATCGTCATGCTAGCAAGTGACTCGTGCGCCCAGCGTGCCTCGCATCTCCCCGGATCAGGCGCGCTTCAAGCAAAGCCCGCTATGCTGGCGCTTTGAGCGTCGGAGCAACCCATGCGTGGATCGTGCATTCTCGCCCTCGGCCTCGCCTGCAGCCTGGTAGCCACGCCGCTGCTGGCCGCCGGCAGCCCTGCCCACAAGACCACGCACGCGGCTTCGAAGAAGGCCGAAGCCAAGGCCGCCGCACGCGACAAGGCGCTACGCGGCTTCCAGCGTGATCTGGTCAGCGTGCTGGCACCGCGCGTCGATGCACAGCCCTTGCTCGGCGCCGCCCTGCTGGCGCGCCCGCTCACCAATCAGCCCGAGGTCAACAGCTTCCATGTGCTGATCCACCGCGCCGCGCAGGCATCCGATGCCGGCCCGGCGGTTACCTGGGCGGAATTGTCCGATTGCGACGCCAAGGCCGAGGCCTGCCCCAATACCAAGGCGCTGGCGAAACTGGTGACACAGGCCCCGGACAACGCCGCGGTC
This sequence comes from Rhodanobacter glycinis, assembly GCF_900114325.1. Taxonomy (GTDB): domain Bacteria; phylum Pseudomonadota; class Gammaproteobacteria; order Xanthomonadales; family Rhodanobacteraceae; genus Rhodanobacter_A; species Rhodanobacter_A glycinis. Next base: position 67,051 of record NZ_FOSR01000013.1, on the reverse strand, counting down.
TGGCTGCTCAAGCTGGGCCAGGACATGCGCAACATGCAGAAAAAGGACGCGCACGCCGACCTGGCCCGCGCGGCCGACGCCAAGCTGTACGACGATTACGCCGGCACCAGCCTGAAAGCGCTGGCCTATGCCGTGGCCACCTTGCCGCCACCGGCCGACACGCTCGATCCCGCCGAAAGCGCCGGCCCGGCAGGCGTGCAGATGATGATCGCCTTCGGCCTGGCCGCCGCCCAGCCGCAACCCGGCCTGCGCGTGGTGGCCGAGCTGTGCAAGAGCGAAGCCGACGATGCCACCGTCAAGGCCGAATGCCTCAAGCTCGGCAAGACGCTGGAATGGGGTTCCAGCGCATTGGCCCGCTCGCTGGGCCTGCATCTGCGCGAAACGCTGAATTCCGACCCCGCGCAGCAGCAGGATGCCCGCAACGCCCGCCGCGACCTGGTCTGGCAGGTGCAGAACTTCGCCCAGCTGGCCAGCCGCGCGCGCAACAACAAGGCCGAAGCCCAGCACCTGCTGGCGCTGGCACGCAACGGCGGCTCCCAGATGAGCCTGATCCTGGCCGCACTGCGCGACGCGCACATTCCCACCGAAGCCCCGGCTGACGCGCAACCCAAGGCGTCGGAATAGCCACGCCCCGGCGGTCATGTCGGGGCGTCGTCGCGCCGACGGAAAGCGGTCTGCCACCCAACCGTGCCATACCCGGCCGGCGGCCTGCCGGGCTTGATGGCGGCGAATTTGCAGCCCATTCCTCATCGGTCCGACAGGCTGCTAGTCTGGGGCCACCTTTCGCAATGGAGGTGGGCCGATGCTGACGGTGCTTGTGGCAAGCAGCAAGGGCGGTTGCGGGAAGAGCACGCTGGTGACCCAGCTGGCTTCGCACTGGGCGCAGAAGGGCAAGCGCACCGCAATCATCGACGGCGACCGACAAGGTTCCAGCTATCGCTGGGCCGCGCTTCGGCCGGACAACGTGCCCGGGGTACTCGGGCTTGAGGGCGGCCGCCGAGGCCTGCAGAAACTGCCGTCGGATACCGAGGTCGCGCTGATCGACACGCCTGCCGGCTCGCACGAACGCGAACTCGAACCCTACCTGGAACAGGCCGACGTGCTGCTGGTGCCGGTACTGCCCTCGTCGTTCGACCTGGATGCCAGCCTGGGTTTCCTCGCACACCTGCGCGAGATCAACCGGATCAAGCGCGGCAAGCTGCCGGTGGCCATCGTGGCCAACCGGCTCAAGCCGTGGACCCACGCCAGCCAGGACGCCGTGGCGCAGCTGGCCGAGGCCGCGCCGTTCCCGGTGGTGGCGCAATTGCGCGACAGCCAGGCCTATGTGCTGCTCGGCGCACTCGGCAAAGGCATTTTCGACTACGCTTCGGAACAGGTGCGCAACCATCAACAGGACTGGGCACCGCTGCTGCGCTGGATCAAGCGCCAGCACTGACAGCCTGTCCCGTCAGTGCGATCCATGGACGGATCGCCCGCGGCTCGACGGCACAAGCCGGCGAACCGTCGGAGGCACGCCCGGGCCTGTCCCGGACGCGCCGAATCGGCCTCGTGCGGGAAGCACGTTGCCGACACTTTGTCGTATTGCCATTGCCACGGAGCACGCCATGCACGAACTGATCCTGCTTCGACACGCCGAAGCGCTACCCGCCAGCAGCGGCGACAGCGACACCCACCGCCGCCTCAGTGGCCACGGCGAGCAGGAGGCCCGTGCCGCCGGCGCGTGGCTGGCCCAGCACGGCACGCGCCCCGACCGCGTGCTCTGCTCACCCGCCGAGCGCGCCCGCGCCACTGCCGAGCTGGCACTGGCCGCGCTGAACAAGGCCCCGTCCGCGCAATCCGCGACCGAGATCTACGACGCCACGCCCGGCGAACTGCTGGCCCTGCTCGACCAGCACGAAGATGCCGGCACGGTGATGCTGGTCGGTCACAACCCCGGCATCGAACGGCTGGTCGCGCTGCTGGTGGAAGGCCGCTCGGACGAATTCCGCGGCATGCCCCCCGGCGGCCTGGCGGTGCTGCACCTGGATGGCGCGCTGGAACCGGGCAGCGCCCGCCTCGGCGCGTTCTGGTCGCCATGACCGACGCTTGCCGAAACCATCGTCCGGGCGCCGCCTTCCGGTGAAAGTGCGGTTCGCCGCACCTTTCCGCCCGGCGGTTCTCGCGGTTTCAGCCGTACACCGCAGCATCCGCACGGGCTGGCTGCGCACGGGTCTTGTCGCATGCTGCGCGCACATCGGCGCGAAGCGCCCGCCCCGCGCCTTCGCCGCCTGGCTGTTGCCGCTGCTTCCCCTGCTGCCGGTACAGGCCGCCACGCCACCGGTCGGCTACCGCATCGACAGCAGCCAGTCGCAAGCCGTGTTCGGCGTGCGACTGTTGTGGCTGCACGAAATCAGCGGGCGCTTCCGTCATATCGACGGTGCGGTACTGGCGGGCCCGGGAGACGACAGCGTGGTCGTGCGCGCGAACATCGCGGTGGACAGCGTGACCATGGATTCATCGCGCATGCGTCGCTGGGTGCTTGCCCCGGAGTTCTTCGATGCCGCCAACTACCCATTCATCCGCTTCGTCTCCGATCCACTGCCATTGGCCACGCTGCAACAGGGCGGCCCGCTGCCCGGGCGCCTGAGCCTGCGCGGAGTAACCGCCCCGATGAGCTTCACGCTGCACCCGATGCGCTGCACGAACGCAGTGGTGCCGCGCTGCCGGATTTCGCTGAGCGGAGCCGTCCAGCGCGCCGACTTCGGCATGATCGCGCACCGTGCCACCCTGGCGGACCGGGTCGAGCTGAACCTCGCGATCAGCTTGCGGCCAGCCACGCAGACCGCTCCGCCATCCCGCGACAACCCGCCGCAGGCCACGAAAAAACCGTAACCACCCCGCGATAACCCGTATCATCCGTCGGATGCGTCTGCGCTGGTGTGCCCTCCTCCTTGTCACGTGTGCGGCCCTGCTGCAGGGCTGTGCGGTCTCGCGCGTGCATATCCGCCAGGCCAACGCCATCGTCGCGGCCAGCCCGGATCGCCAGACCGACTGCAGCCAGGCCGACCACTGCGCGCTGCCGTCACCGCTGCTGCAGGCGGCCGACAAGTCGATCGCCGACTCGACGCCACAGCACCCGGTGAACACCGTCACCCTGCTCGACGACAGCCAGGCGGCGCTGGTGGCACGCATCAGCCTGATCCGTGCGGCGCGCCGCAGCATCGACGTGCAAACCTATATCTGGGACGAGGACGACATCGGCCAGCTCGTGCTCAACGAGCTGGTGCAGGCTGCGCGCCGCGGCGTGCACGTGCGCATCCTCGCCGACCAGCTGTTCTCGTTCGACGACCTCGGTCTGCTTGATCGCCTCGCCCGGGTCAGCCCCAACCTGCAGGTGAAGTTGTACAACCCCACCTTCCATGACGCCCAGACGCCGCCGCTGGAATTCGCCGCCGGCCTCATGTGCTGCTTCATGAAGTTCAACCAGCGCATGCACAACAAGCTGCTGCTGGTGGACGACGCCATCGGCATCACCGGCGGGCGCAATTACCAGGACCGCTATTTCAACTGGGACGACAATTTCGATTACGTCGACCGCGAAGTGATGGTCGGCGGACCCACCGCGAAGGAGATGGCCGCGAGCTTCAAGCTGTTCTGGCATCACAAGCGCTCGGTGGCGCTGACCCATCTGCGCGACCTCAACCGGCGCATCCGCGAGGATGCCAGCGCACCCACCTGGCCCGCGCCGCACTACGCTCGGCCTGCGCGCGTAGCCCGCGCGCAGGCCGAGGCGGAAGACCCCGACTGGCTCGAATTGCATCTGATCGACAACAGCCTGCGCACCGGCAAGGTGGATTATTTCAGCGATCTGCCGGCAAAAACCGACGACCCGCACAAGCGCAGCGCTCACATATTCACGGCGCACCTGATGCGCATGGTCGCCGATGCCAAGCACGAAGTGATTCTGCAGACGCCCTACCTGGTCATGAGCAAGCACGCGCGGAAAATCTTCGAGCGCCTGCACAAGGACGTCCCGCCACCGCGCATCATCGTCTCCACCAATTCGCTGGCATCCACCGATGCCTTCGCGGTGTATGCGCTGTCGTTCAAGCATCGCAAACGCTATCTCACCAAGTTCGGTTTCGAGATCCACGAGCTGAAACCGCATGCCGACAGCGCCGCCGAGGCCTACGAGCAGGCGAACGTGCGGGACGAGGATTTCGCCCCCACCGACCACGGCACCCATCGCGGCAGCGCGGCCGGCAAGAACGTGAAACTGGATGCGGAAGACGACCGCGGGCACTTCGCCGGCACCGCGCGTCGCCCCGGACTGTTCGGCAGCAATGGCCGACGCAACCGGCCCGCCCCACTGCAAAGCACCGGGCGGCGCTTTGCACTGCACGCCAAGTCGCTGGTGGTGGACGATCGTTTCGCGATGGTCGGCTCGCACAACTTCGACCCGCGCTCGGATCATTACAACACCGAGGCCGGCGTGATCGTCTACGATCCGCGCTTCGCCACCGAACTGCGCAATTCGATCCTGCGCGATACCCAGCCGGAAAACGCCTGGGTGATCGGCGCGCGCCGGCCCACCGTGCCGGTACTCGGCGGCATCAGCCAGCTCATCGGCGACGTTTCGGAAAAACTGCCGCTGTTCGACCTGTGGCCGTTCCGCTACGCCACCAGCTACGACCTCAAGCCCGGCTGCACGCCGATGTCGCCGTTCGATCCGGCGTTCTACAGCTGCTACAAGCCGGTGGGCGACTTCCCCGACGTGGCGCTCTCGCCCAAGTCGGTGATCACCCGGCTGATCACCGCGTTCGGTGCCGGGGTGAAAGGCATCCTCTGAGCGAGGGTTTCACGCACCCGTCGGGTCGGCGCTGAAGCGACTTCAAGGTACCTGCGCGAGCTGACGTTCATCGCCTGCGGTGAAGTGCATCGGCAGTTCGCCGCTGGCACCGTCGGGATGACCGGTCGGCACCGCGAAACGCCAGTCGCGCACGGTGGCCAGGGCGTGCGCATCCAGCACCGCATCGCCACTGGAATCGGCCACGCTGGCGGCAGTCACGCGCCCCTGCCCGTCCACCTGCACATGCAGCAGCACCTGGCCTTGCAGATGATGGCGCATCGCCGCGTACGGCACCGGGCGCGTCGGCATGCTGACCGGCACCAGTTCGACCGGTGCCGGCGTCGCCGCCTGCACGTCCATCGCCGTCGTCGCTTCGGGCCGGGTCCGATGCACCGCCAGCCACGGCGCATGCGAGTGATGCCGCCGTTGCGCTATCGCATGGTGATAGGTGGGCCAGCGCGCCGCATGCGCGGGCAACCCGGCCCAGCCGGCGGTCTGCTGGCTGAGCCATGCCGTACCGCCGATGCCGATGGCCATCGCCAACAGACTCAAGGTGGTGGTGGTGCGCAGACGGAACATGACGGTAGCGGCAGCCTGCCTTCTCGTAGAGGCGGCTTTCAGCCGCAATGACGCCCATTTATGCACGCGCAGGGCGAATCGCGGCTGAAGCCGCTCGCTCCCGCCTGGCCGGCACTGTCGCTCAGGGACGCTCGAGGATCGCGGTCACGCCCATGCCACCGGCGGTGCAGATCGAGATCAGGCCGCGGCCCGAGCCCTTTTGTTCCAGCAACCTGGCCAGCGTGGCGACCAGTCGCGCACCGGTGGCGGCGAACGGATGACCCACCGCCAGCGAGGAACCATGCACATTGAGCTTGCCTGGATCGATCGAGCCCAGCGGTGCATCCAGACCCAGCCGCTGCTTGCAGTAATCGGCGCTTTCCCACGCACGCAAGGTGCACAGCACCTGCGCTGCAAACGCCTCGTGGATCTCGTAGAAGTCGAAGTCCTGCAGGGTCAGCCCGTTGCGCTTGAGCAGACGCGGCACGGCGATGGTGGGCGCCATCAGCAGGCCCTCGCCGTGCACGAAATCCACCGCCGCCACTTCGGCATCGCGGAAGTAGGCCTGCACCTTCAGGCCGCGTTTGGCCGCCCATTCGTCGCTGCCCAGCAGTACCGCGGCGGCGCCGTCGGACAATCCCGTGGAATTGCCCGCAGTCAGCGTGCCCTTGCCCGAGCGCTTGTCGAACGCCGGTTTCAACGAGGCCAGTTTTTCCAGCGTGGAATCCGGACGCAGGAAACCGTCGCGCTTCAGGCCACGGAACGGCACCAGCAAATCCTCGAAGAAGTTCGCGTCATACGCGGCCGCCAGCTTGTGGTGGCTGCCCAGCGCCAGCAGGTCCTGCGCTTCGCGGCTGATCTGCCACTCCCTGGCCATCTTCTCGCAGTGATCGCCCATCGACATGCCGGTGCGCGGCTCGGCCACACCCGGGAACGAGGGCTTGAGCTCGCCGAACGAGAAGCCGCGCGTGGCGGCGGCCAGCTTGTCCTGCCAGCCCTTGGCGCGATTGATCGCCAGCATGCGCTTGCGCAGGCGCGGGCTGTACACGATCGGCACGTCGCTGGTGGTGTCCGAACCGGCGGCGATGCCGGCTTCGATCTGCCCGGTGGCGATCTTGTTGGCCACGATGATGGTGTTGTCCAGCGAGGTACCGCACGCACGCGCCGTGGTGATGCCCGGCGTGGTCGGCGCCAGCCCGGAGCTGAGCACCGCCTCGCGCGCCAGGTTCCAGTCCGAGGCATGCTTGATCACCGCACCCAGCGCCACTTCGCCCAATTCCTCGCCGTGCAGGCCGAAGCGCTCCACCAGCGCGCCGAGCACCTTCACCGACATGCCGAAGTTGCCCACATCGGCATACGCGGTGTTGTTGCGACAGAACGGAATGCGGATACCGCCGATCACACCGACGCGCTTTTGGGTGTTTTCCATGCTTCTGCTATCCAGATACGCTTGACAAGGCAAGGCTACCCTGCCCCGGCGTATGGCGAAAGCCCAAAACCGTGAATGGTAGAATCGACGCTTTGCCGTTTCCGGAAACATTCACGTGGAAAGTTCGCAGCCGATTGCCCTCCCCGCCGTCCTGGTGCTGGAGCTGTCACACGGCGCGACGCCGGCACGGCTGACGCTGAGCTGCGACGAAGCCGCCGAACTGGCGGCCCTGGTTGCCGCCGATTTGCACGCGTTGGTGCCGCAAGTGGACAATGCCCGCCTGGCTCTCGCCGGCGCGCTGTTCGACACGGTGGAACTGCTGCGCCCCGGCTTCCCGGTCTGGGCCACGCTGGACGAACTGGCGCGCCGCGTGCCGCGCGGCCATCTGGAAAACGTGGTGGCGTTCGGCAGCCATGAAGGCCACATGCCCGCGCAGCCGCTGGAGCCCGACGCCACCTACGCCGACGGCCCGATGCGCGTACTGCCGTTGTCGCTGCTGGCGCCCGAGGCACAGGCCGACGACCTTTCCGCGGAACTGGAAGTGCAACTGGTCGGCCGCGGCGAAGCCGGCCAACGCACCGCCGACTGGCTGATGCGCACACTCGGTGTGCAGCTGGAACACGCACGCTACCTCAGCCGCAACGACCTCATCGCGCTGACCTGCGTGCAATACGAACACGTGAACCTGGCGCCGTTGTGGACGCTGCTGGAAGCGGCGCTGCTCACCCCGTATGGCGAGGAATCCACACTCAGCGCGCGCGGCCTGGCCCTGCGCTACGCCAACGGCGTGGTGCACGCGCAGCCACCCACGCAATGGCTCGCCGCACAGACGACCGACGATGCCGCGCAACGCGCGCACGATGTTGCCGGCCTCGTGTTCGAACTGCGCCAGTACGTCGCCCTGCTCGATGCGCACCGCATTCCGCTGCAGCTGGAAAACGACGCCACTCCGGCCAGCCAGGGCTACCTGCTGGAAATCCTCGCCGATGCCGATCCCGGCTACGACGCCCCGGCGCTGTTCGCCCATGAAGCGCCCGGCCTCGGCGTAGTCGCGCTGACCGTGGCCCAACGCGGCGACGGCGGTCGCGCCCGCGCGCTGGCCCACGGCTATCCGCTGCAACCCAGCGCACTGGGCCCGCTGGTCACCCTGCTGGCCGAACGCTACGGCATTTCCACCGACGTGCATGCGCTGGGTCGCGTGCTGCTGGACGATGCCGGCCAGCTCGGCGCACCCGCCACGCCCCTGCATTGACCCACGCAGCGCGGCTGTAAGAGCCCGCTCGCGGGCGATGCTCTTCTCCCGCGAAAGTCCGGCAAGAGCATCGCCCGCCAGCGGGCTCCCACAGCCGTACCGATGATCGGATTCGCCGGATCAGCGCAACATCTGCTCGTACATGAAGTAATGGCAGCGCTGCATGCCCAGGCCTTCGTAGGTGGCCTGGGCGCGGAGGTTTTCCGTCTCGACGTACAACCGCACGCCGACCGCGCCGGCATCGCGCGCGCGCTGCACCACCGCCTCGTGCAACGCACGGAACACGCCGCCGCGACGGGCCGTCGGTTCCACGTAGACGCTCTGGATCCACCAGAAATCGCCACAGCGCCAGTCGCTCCATTCATAGGTGACCAGCAGGCCGCCAACGGCCGTGCCATCGCGCTCGGCGACGAGGTAGAAGCCGCGACGCGGCTCATCGAATACCCCGGCGACCCCACGCGCCAGTACCTCCGGATCGAGCCGCTTCGCCTCGGTTTCCCACGCCATCGTGGCGTTCCAGGCAACCAGGTGGGCGATGTCATCACGGGTGGCCGGGCGGATCGTGGGTTCGGACATAAGGGTTTCGCTTGCAGATGGCTTGATGGACATAACAGCGAGGACGTCACCTCACCGTTGTGTTGAGCGTAGCCTGCGCAAGCAAGCGAAGTCGAAGCGTCCCATGCACGCCGTCCTACGGTGCTAGCCTTTGCGCGTACGCGAAGCCCCCAGCTTGCGGGTCAGCGTGTTGCGGCCCACGCCCAATGCCGCGGCGGCGTGCTGGCGATGCCCTTGGTGCGCGGCCAGCGCGGCTTCCAGCAAGACGCGATCCAGCGCTTCGCGGGCACGCGAGTGGATATCGGCTTCGTCGTCGGCCAGCGCACGGCTCGCCCAATCGCGCAGGGCATCGGTCCAGTCGCCATGTGCGGTGGCCGGCGCCTGGCCGAGGTCGGCGGGAAGGATCTCGTTGCCCGCGGCGATCACCGCCACGCGACGGCACAGATTTTCCAGCTCGCGCACGTTGCCCGGGTAATCGCGCTGCGCCACGGCTTTCAATGCAGCCTTGGAGAAACGCTTCGGCGGCAGCTTCAATTCCTGCGCAGCGGTGGCCAGGAAGTGCTGCGCCAGCACCGCGATGTCGCTGCGCCGCTCGCGCAACGCCGGCAGCGCGATACGCACCACGTCGAGCCGATGCTTGAGGTCGGCGCGGAACTGGCCGGAAACCACCCGCGCATCCAGGTCCTGGTGGGTGGCGGCGACGATGCGCACATTGCAGCGGATCAGCTCGCGTCCGCCCACCCGATAGAACTCGCCGCCGGCCAGCACACGCAGCAGGCGCGTCTGCAGCGCCAGCGGCATGTCACCGATCTCGTCGAGAAACAGCGTGCCGCCTTCAGCCTGCTCGAAACGGCCGGCCACGCGGCGCGCCGCGCCGGTGAAGGCGCCGGCCTCGTGACCGAACAGTTCGCTTTCCAGCAACTCGGAGGGAATCGCCGCGGTGTTGAGCGCCACGAACGGCTTGCTGCTGCGCGCGCTTTCCTCGTGCAGCGCGCGCGCCACCAATTCCTTGCCGGTGCCGGTTTCGCCGGTAACCAGCACGTTGAGATCGCTGGCGGCGACGCGGCCGATCAGGCGAAACACCTCGCGCATCGCCGCGCTTTCGCCCAGCAATGCATGGCTGGGCAGCGCGACCGCCGGAGCAGGTGCATCCGCCTGCGGCGCATCGGCCAGCGCCCGCTGCACCGACGCCACCGCCTGATCGAGGTCGAACGGCTTGGCCAGGTAATCCACCGCGCCGGCACGGTATGCCGCGGCGGTGGTGGCGACATCGGTGTAGGCGCTCATCACGATCACCGGGCCGATCTCGCGTGCCTGCAGCTCGCCGAGCAAGTCCAGCCCGCTGGCGCCGGGCATGCGCACGTCGGTGACCAGCAACGCCGGCCGCCCCTTGCGCAAGGCTTCGCGCACCGTGGCCGCATCGCCGAATTCGCGCACGGACAAGCCCGCATCGCGCAGCGCCTCGGCCAGCACGAAGCGCACGCTGCGGTCGTCGTCGATGATCCAGATGTCGTCAGCCATGCGTGCGCTCCAGCGGCAAATACAACGAGAACGTGGTCTCGCCCGGACGGCTGGCGTAACGCAGCTCGCCGCCGTGCTCATGCGCGATCTCGCGCGACAGCGCCAGGCCCAGCCCGCTGCCGTCGGCGCGACCGGAAACCAGCGGTTCGAACAAGGTCTCGCGCAGCTCCGCCGGTACGCCGGGGCCGTCGTCGATCACGTCGATGCGCAAGGCGCTGCGCAACACACGCTCCCCCACGCGGATGCCATGCTCGGCGCGGGTGCGCAGGGTAAGCGTGCGCGCGCCGGCCTCGATCGCGTTCCGCGCCAGGTTCAGCAGGATCTGCTGCAGGCGATCGGCATCGCCGTGCACGTCGGGCAGGCTGGGGTCGTAATCGTGGCGCAGTATCGGCGGCGGCGACTCGGCCCGCAGCAGCTCGACCAGGCGCTCCAGCAAGGCGTGCGGATTGACCGCGCCGAGCCGTGGCGCGCCATCGTGATGCAGCAGGCGATTGGCCAGCGTGGTCAGCCGGTCGGTTTCGGCCAGCACCATCGCCGCCAGTGCTTTCAGGTCGTCATCGTGCAGGCGCCGCTGCAGCAGTTGCGCCGCGCCACGCAGGCCGGCCAGCGGGTTTTTCACCTCATGCGCAAAGCCGCGCAAGGTCGCTGACAACGGCGAAGCCACGGCCGGCAGTTCGGCCAGGGCATGCACTTCCAGCAGCAGATGGTCTGCATCGAAGGGCTGCAACGTGACGTCCAGCCGGCGCGTACCGCCAGTGGCCCCGCCCAAGCCCACGCCCCGCACTTGCAACAGCCGCTGCTCGGCCAGTGCCCGCGCCGCCTGTTGCGCCAGCTCCGGCGTGGCCACCAAGCCCGCCAATGGCACGCCGATGGCACTGCGCAAGCCCAGCTCCAGCCATTCGGCCAGCGCGGCGTTGTGCCACTGCACGCGCAAATCCGCGTCGACCAGGGCCAGCCCGGTTGCCATTTGCTCCGCCAGTGATCGCCACGGCATCGTTTCCATTGCACCACTATGGGCAATGAATTGATTTGGTGCAAATGGCGAAATCCAAACCGGGCTTGCAAACCTGTTCTCTCCCCTCTGCGCGGCTCCGCGACGAACGTGCATCTGGCGCAACACTGTGTTGCTTCCATGCGACTTTTGTAGGAGCCACAAGGGCTGGCACAATTAGTAAACTTACGAGTGCAGCAAGCATTCCCCCTTCCCCAAGGCCCGTTCCCCATGCGATCAAGCACCTTCCTCCGTCGGCTCGCTGTTCTTGCGCTGCTTGCCCTCCCCGCGCTGCCCGCTACTGCCGCCACCCGCATCGAAGTGCAGGCCGGTCGCAGTTACATGGACGGTTACGGCAGCAACGCCGCCTTCCTCGAAGGCGTGTTCGGCGAACACCGTATCGGCAGCACCCGCCTCACCTGGTCGCCGGATGTGTCGGTCGGCTGGATCAACGGCCGCGACGTGTCGCGTTACCGCAACTCGCGCTACACCACCAGCGATTCGGTATGGCTGGCGGCCGCCGGCGCACGCTTCCATTACGGCGATGCCGATGCTTGGTATCGCCCGCTGTTCTTCAGTTTCCAGCCCGCGTATCACAGCGGCCGCACACAGGCGCTGAGCAGTGGCTACGAATTCGTCAGCACGCTGGGTTGGCAGGGCAAGCACTGGAGCTTCCAATTGCGCCACATCTCCAACGGCAGCATGCACGAGCCGAACCGCGGCGAGACGATGGCGCTGGTCGGCCTGGCCTTCAACATCTGAGAACCAGCCTACGCGGGCGGCAATCGTTCGCCGCCCAGCGTGTAGGCCGCGTCGCGCAGTTGCGTGCGCAGCAGGTGGAGCTGGATCAGCAGCGGCCGTCGCCCGGGCGGCGCGTCCATCACGGCGATGCGCATGGCCTCGTCGAGTGAGGCCAGGGCACGTGCGTGGGTGCCCGCGCCTGGCCGTTCGAACAACTCGGCCAGGCGCGGCAGCGCGTCGTGCTGCAAGGGTTCGCTCAATACGGCCGGCGGCGGTGCCACCTGCATCCGCTCGCGCAGATCGAGCACGCCACGACCGATGTTCATCACCAGCTGCGCCCAGCGCAGGGTTTGCGCAGTGGTCTCGGCCGATGCGCCGGGCTGGGCCAGCAGCTTCTGCAGCAAATCACGCGGCGCCGTTTCCAGTCGCGCACGCTGGCCGCGCAGCGGCGCGATGCAAGCCTCCACCACATAGCCGCGCAGACGATGCAACATGCGCCGACGCATCCAGCGGCCACCCGCCGGCATGATGGTGGACAGCAACACCAGTGCCAGCAATACGCAGGACAGGTCGGCCAGCACGTCGTTGAGGATGCCGGCCCAGTCGAACACCTGCGGCGCGCGCACGCCCACCGCGTCGACGAAGATGATGTTGAAGCCCGCGCCGATCGCCGCCAGTGCCGGCCGCGTCAGCATGTAGCTGCCGACCATCAGGAACGGCACCAATGCACAGCTCAACATGACGAAGCCGTCGGCCTGCGGCAGCAGCACGGTGTAACAGAACAGCGCGCAGACCGAGGCCAGCAGGAAGCCGGTGACCAGATAGCGCAGCGACGCGACCGGATTGGGGCTGGAACTGTACAGCGCCACGAACACGGTGGCGAGGATCACCATGCCCAGTCCGCTCGGCCATGCGGTGAGGATCCAGATTGCCGCGCCGATCAGCAGCGCCAACCCGGCCCGTGAGCCGGCCACCAGGTCGACCAAGGTGTCGGTGTGCGGCACGAAGCGGTGCCGGCGCGAGGCGGGCGCCGCGTCACTGTCCACCGGCGCACTGCGCAAGGTGGCATAGGTGGAGGCGTAGCGGCGCAGCGCACGCGCGTAGTCATCGAGCAAGGTCAATGCCACGTCGAGATCGGGCCGGACGCGCGCGGGCAGGCCTTCGCGCAAACGGGTCGACTGCGCGGGCAGGGCGGCGCTGAAGCGCGACAGCGACAGCGCGAGATCACGCGCATGCTCGCCGGTATGCGCATCCAGATCCACGTCGAATGCGGTGGCCAACGGTTGGTACAGCGTTTCCACCGCCGTCACCACCGCGGCGACGGCGGCATCACGCGGCACCTCACCCGTGCTGCCACGCTGCTGGCGCAGGCGGTGCATCCAGTGATGCAGACGCAACAAGCGTGTATTCGCATCCATGAATTCCAGGTTCAGCCGCTGCACCATCGCGCTGCGCGCCCGGGTCTGCGGATTCTCGAAGATGGTGGAACTGCGCTGGGCTTCCAGCCCGATCGCCTCGATCACGAAATCGCGCCAGCGTGCCTCGATGCGGGCGTGGTCGTAGGTTCCGGTGAGCGCATCATGGCTGTAACGCACGAAGGCGACGAAGCGCGCGCGCACGCCACGCACCAGCGCGTCGCGCAGGCGCTGCGGGAAGATCACGTCGCTGACCACACCGGCGCAGAGGATGCCCAGCATCACCTCGGACACACGGGCCACCGCGTCCTCGAAGATGTCGGTGGGCGCGCTCACCGCGGGCAGGCCGATGATGCAGGCGGTGTAGCCGGACAGCACGAAGGCATACGCGGCGAAGTTGCGGTAACGCGCCGCGCCGAACGTGCATGCACTCACCCACAGCGCCAGCCCGAGCAGGAACAGCACGCGCTGCTGCGGCAGCAGTGCGTACAGCAGCAAGATGGCCGCCGCACCGGCCAGGGTGCCGATGGCACGGTAGAAGCTTTTGGCCAGCACCAGGCCCGACTGCGGACGCATCACCACAAACACGGTGAGCATCGCCGTATACGGCTGCGGCAAGCCGAAACGCAAGGCCAGCCACAGCGCCGACAGCGAGGCGAGCATGATCTTGGCCACGAACAGCCACGCCAGGCCCTCGCCGCGCAGCAGGTTTCCCCACGCGACCGATTCGCCAAAGCGCCGGATCATGGCATTCATGCCGTCATTGTCGCCACGCTACGGGGCCGATATGCAAGCGGATGCGCGTGTACGCTCCGCCCGGGGTGACACCGGGCGCGCGCAACAGATGCCCCGGTGTCTCTGACGAAGGGGGGACTTCCGTCGCCGGCAAGCCCCCGGTTCGAGCGCACTGCCCGCGAGCGCGTCAGTGGCCGCCAGCCGTCGCCGGGCCACCTTTCGACACGAACGGCGGTTTGGCCATCCAGATCACGCCCATCAACACGATGAAGATCCAGCCCAGCACGTAGAACACTTCGTTGAACGAGATCTGGAAACTCTGCTGGGTGATCATGCCGTTGATCATGCTGCCGGCCAGCTGCGGGTTGCCGTGGCCCAGGTGCTGCATCGCCGCCTGCGATACCGGGTTGTACGGATTGATGTGCTCGGCCAGCTGCTCGTGGTGGGTCACCGCGCGCCGCGTCCACATCAGCGTGGTGATCGATGCCGAGAAGCTGCCGCCCAGCGTACGCAGGAAGGTCGACAACCCCGAGCCGGCGGCGATCTCGTGGCCTTGCAGGTCCGACAGCAGGATGGTCAAGGTGGGCATGAAGAACAACGCCACGCCCAGGCCCTGCCACAGCTGCACCATCGCCACGTGGTAGAAGTCGACCTGCAGGTAGAAGTCCGCGCGCATGAAGCAGGTGGCGCCCATCACCATGAACGACAGCGCAGCAAGCAGGCGCAGATCCATGCGCGTGGCGTACTTGCCGACGAAGAAGGTCAGCAGCACCGGGATCACGCCCAGCGGCGCGGTGGCAAAGCCGGCCCAGGTCGAGGTGTAGCCCAGGTTCTGCTGCAGCCACAGCGGCACCAGCAGCGCGATCGAGAAGAACGCCGCGTAACCCAGCACCATCGCGATGGTGCCGGTGGTGAAGTTGCGGTGCCGGAACAGCTTGAGGTCGACGATCGGGTCCTTGTCGGTCAATTCCCAGATCAGGAAGATCGCCAGCGAGATGGCCGACACGATGCTGGTGATGATGATGAAGTTGGAATGGAACCAGTCCGCATCATTGCCCTTGTCCAGCACCACCTGCAGCGCACCCACGCCGATGATCAGCGTGACCAGGCCGACGTAATCCACCCGCGGTCGCTCCAGTTTCTCCAGCTTCTCGCGCAACTGTGCGGCCACCACCACGCTGGCGAAGATGCCGATCGGCACGTTGATGAAGAAGATCCACGGCCAGGAATAGTTGTCGGTGATCCAGCCGCCCAGGATCGGGCCAGCAATCGGCGCCACCACCGTCACCATCGACAGCAATGCCAGCGCCATGCCGCGCTTTTCGTTCGGATAGACACCGATCAGCAGGCTCTGCGTGACCGGGTACATCGGCCCTGCCACCGCGCCCTGCAGCGCACGGAACAACAGCAGCATGCCCATGCTCTGCGACACGCCGCACATGAACGAAGTGAGCGAAAACAGCAGCGTGCACCACACGAACAGCTTCACCTCGCCGAAGCGGCGGGTGAGGAAGCCGGTCAGCGGCAGCGAGATCGCCATGCTCACCGCGAACGAGGTGATCACCCAGGTGCTCTGGTCGTTGCTCACGCCGAGGTTGCCGGCGATGGTCGGCAACGACACGTTCGCGATCGTCGTGTCCAGCACCTGCATGAAGGTGGCCAGCGACAAGCCGATCGTGGTCAGCGCGAGATTCGGTGGACGGAAATGGGTGCTCATGGGGACAAGCTCGGTGGGGTAGGGGGCCGGGCGAAAATCAATCGGCTTCGGCGGTGGCGCGGCTGCGTGTCAGGAACGGCGGCCGCGCCAGCCACAACACGGCGATCAGGCCGAGGAAAATCCAGCCCAGCGCATGGAAGATTTCGTTGAAGGCGATCTGGAAGCCCTGCTGGCCGATCGAACGGTCGAGCAAGGCCAGTGCATGCGTGCGATGGGCCGGGCTGTCGCCGGCCAGCGCGTGCTGCAACAACGGGTTGTACGGATTGATGTGTTCGGCCAGCCGCGCGTGATGGATTCCCGCTCGACGATCCCATACGAAGGTGGTGATCGAGGCGGTGAAACTGCCGCCCAGCGTACGCAGGAAGGTCGACAGACCCGAACCTGCCGCGATCTCGTGCGGCTGCAGGTCCGACAGCAAAATGGTCAGCGTCGGCATGAAGAACAATGCCACGCCCAAGCCCTGGAACAGCTGCACCAGCGCCACATGCATGAAATCGATCTGCATGTAGAAGTCCGAGCGCATGAAACAGGTCATGCCCATCACCACGAATGCGCCGGCAGCCAGCAGGCGCAAATCGACGTGCGTGGCGTACTTGCCCACGAAAAACGTCAGCAGCACCGGCAGCACGCCGATCGGCGCGGTCGCGAAGCCGGCCCAGGTCGCCGTGTAATGCAGGTTGCGCTGCAGCCACAGCGGCATCAGCAGGCCGATCGCGAAGAACGCCGAATACGACAGCACCAGTACCAGCGTGCCCGCGCTGAAGTTGCGGTGGCGAAACAGGCGCAGGTCGACGATCGGGTCCTTGTCGGTCAGTTCCCAGATCAGGAACACCACCAGCGCGAGCGCCGAGACGATGCTGGCGATGATGATGAAGTTCGAATGGAACCAATCCGCATCGTTGCCCTTGTCCAGCACCACCTGCAACGCGCCCACGCCCACGATCAGCGTGACCAGGCCGACGTAATCCATGCGCGGCCGCTCGATCCGCTCCAGCTTGCCGCGCAATTGACTGATCGCCACCGTGGCGGCGAAGACGCCGACCGGCACGTTGATGAAGAAGATCCAGCGCCATGAATAGTTGTCGGTAATCCAGCCACCCAGAATCGGTCCGGCGATCGGTGCCACCACCGTCACCATTGCCAGCAGCGCCAGTGCCATGCCGCGCTTGGCCGGCGGGTACACCGCGATCAGCAGGCTTTGCGTGACCGGATACAACGGTCCGGCCACCGCGCCCTGCAACGCGCGGAACAGCAGCAACATGTCCATGTTCTGCGCCAGGCCGCACAGGAACGAACTCAGCACGAACAGCAACGTGCACCACACGAACAGTTTCACTTCGCCAAAGCGGCGGGTGAGGAACCCGGTCAGCGGCAACGAGATCGCCATGCACACCGCGAACGAGGTCACCACCCAGGTGCTCTCGGAAATGCTCACCCCGAGATTGCCCGCAATGGTTGGCAACGACACGTTGGCAATCGTCGTGTCCAGTACTCGCATGAACGTCGCCAGCGACAGGCCGACCGTGGTCAATGCAAGATTGGGCGGACGAAAGTGCTCGCTCATGCGTTGCCCGACGCCGCGCCAGCGTGATGCTTTCCATGACGATGCCGATCACCATGTCCAGCGCCCTGCCGATCGCGGCGGCGGCGGCTCCTATGTCATTTCCCGGCGCCCGCCATGTTGGCGTGGATGATCTGCGCGATCTGCGCATCTGCCTTGGCCAGCTGCTTCTCGTACACGTCGGTGCTGAAAGCCGGCTTGGTCGGCGCCTGCTGCGACAGCATCGGGCCATCCTGGTTGTGCAGGTTCACGTCCACGTTCAGCGACATGCCGATACGCAGCGGGTGCTTGTCGAGCTGGGCCGGGTCAGTGAACACCACGCGTACCGGGATGCGCTGCACGATCTTGATCCAGTTGCCGGTGGCGTTCTGCGCCGGCAGCAGCGAGAACGCGCTGCCGGTGCCCACGCCCAGGCTTTGCACCTTGCCCTTGTAGGTGACCGCGCCACCGTAGACATCGGACTCGATCTCCACCGGCTGGCCGATACGCATGTGGGTAAGCTGGGTTTCCTTGAAGTTCGCGTCGATCCACACGCCGTGCAGCGGCACCACCGCCATCAGCGGCGCGCCCGGCTGCACGCGCTGGCCGACCTGCACCGAACGCATCGCCACGTAGCCGGTCACCGGCGCCACCAGGGTGGTGCGCACGTCGTCCAGATAGGCGGCGCGGAACTTCGCGGCGGCGGCCTGCACGTCGGGGTGCGAGGCGACCACGGTGTCGTCCACCAGCACCTTGTTGGTCTGGTACTGCTGCTGGGCGGTGATCAACGCGCTCTGCGCGCTGGTCAGCTCGTCACGCACATGCGCCAGTTCCTCGGTCGAGATCGCACCGGACTTGGCCAAGGCCACGCGACGGTTGTAATCGGACTGCGCCTTCTGCACCGCCACCTTGCGCGCGGCCACGATGGCCTGGGCGCCGTTGACGCTGGAGTACAGGCCGCGCACCTTGCGCACGGTGTTGGCGAGGTTGGCCTTGGCTTCGGCCAGCGCCACGTCGGCGTCGGCCTGGTCCAGCTTCACCAGCATGTCGCCCTGCTTCACCAGGTCGCCATCGTCGGCGCCGATGCTGACCACGGTGCCGGGAATCTGCGGGGTGATCTGCACCACGTTGCCGCCGACGTAGGCGTCATCGGTGCTTTCGTACCAGCGCCCGTCGAGGAAGTACCACAACAGCCAGCCGATGAAGGCCAGCAGCACGATCACGCCGAGCAGGCGCAACAGGAAACCCCGCCGGTTTTTCTTCGGCGGCTTGGCGGCCGCGCTATCGGCCGTGGATGACATCTGGCTGGACATGGGGCTGCCTCAGGAACGGTTATCAGGGGTGGGGGAAACGGAAGACGATGCGGTAGCTTTCGGTTCGGGCGGAAGCTGCCCGTGCGCCGGACGGTAACCACCGCCAAGGGCCTGGATCAGCTGCACCGACTGGTCGGACTGCTGCGCCTTGAGCGCGGCCATGCGCTGCTCGGCCACCAGCAGCTGCTGGCGCACGGTCAGCGCTTCCAGGTAGCTGCCGACGCCGGCCTTGTAGCGCTGCTCGGCCAGCTTCCACGCGCTGCGCGCGGCATCGAGCGCCTGCTGCTCGGAAGTCGCCTGCTGCTGCAGCGACTGCAACGCATCGACATCGTCGGCGACTTCGTTGACCGCCTTGACCAGGGTCTGGTTGTACTGCGCCACGGCGATGTCGTACTGCGCATCCTTGCCGCGCAGGTTGTAGCGCAGCCGGCCGCCGTTGAAGATCGGCAGGCTGAGCGCCGGCGCCACGCTGTAGAAGCGCGACGGCAGGTTCAGGATGTTGCTGCCGCCGAAGCCGATCACGCCGGCCAGCGCGGTCAGGCCCAGGTTCGGCAGGAACTCGGCCTTGGCGGCCTTGATGTCTTCACTGCTGGCTTCCACCTGCCAGCGTGCGGCAACCAGGTCGGCGCGGTGGCCGATCAGGTTGACCGGCAGGTTGGCCGGCACGCTCAGCATCGACGGCGGCAACAGCTGCGGCCGGGTGATGTCGCGGCCACGGTCGGGACCCTTGCCCAGCAACACGGACAAGGCCGAACGCGCCGCGTCGATCGCCCGCGAGGCCTGCTCCGCCTGTTGCTGCGCGCCGGCCACCTCGGCATTCGCCTGTTCCAGCTGGATGCGATTGTCGATGCCGGCATCGACGCGCTGATGGGTCAGCTTGCGCGCATCGTTGGCGCGCTGCAGTTCGGCCTGCGCCACGTCCTGCTGCGCATAGGCATAACCCAGCTGCACGTAGGCACGCGCCACGCTGCCGGACAACTCCACGCGAGCGGCATGCGCCTCCACCTCGGCGGCGCGACCCTTGCCGATCGCGGCCCGCCACGCGGCGTGGCGGCCGCCCCACAGGTCGGGACTCCACTTGAAGCTGCCGTAGGCGTACTTGGCCCAGCCGAAATGGCCATTGCCGAGCGCCGGCACGCTGGCCGGCAGGCGCGCGCCGGCCACGCTGGCGCCGGCGCTGATGTCCGGCGTCAGGTCCGCATGGGCCACGCCCGCGGCGGCCTGGGCTTCACGCGCACGCGCATCGGCCACGGCCAGACCCGGGTTGTCCTTGAGTGCCTCGGCGATCAGCGCATCGAGCTGCGGATCGCCCAACCCGGTCCACCAGTCCGCCTGCGGCCAGGTGGCATCGGGGGCCGACGCCTGGCCCAGGCTTTGCCCGGTGGCCAGCGAGGACGGATCGATCGGCTTGCCCTGCGGATGCAGGCCACCGCTGCTGGCACATCCAGCCAAAGCGAAGGTCAGTCCGACGGCTGCCGCGAGTAGATGCAGACGCATGAGTTTCAGTCTCGGGGTAGTGAGGGGTGAATCAGTCTTTGTCGCGAAGCGCGCGCAACACGCGCTCCAGGTAAGCGTGCAACTGTTCGCGCTCGGTCTTGTCCAGCGAGCGCTGGGCGGCGGCCAGCACGCGATCGTTGCAGCTGGTGAGCTGCTGCCAGAGCGCGTCGCCGTCTTCGGTCAGCTCGATGCGCAAGGCGCGGCGGTCCTGTTCGTGCGGGCAGCGACGCAGATAGCCCTTGCGCTCCAGCTGGTCGAGTTGGCGCGTCATCGCGCCGCCATCCAGCTCCACCGCGCGTGCCAGCTCGGTGGCCGACATCGGCCCCAGCATGGCCAGCCGCTTGAGGATCAGGAACTGGTTGAAACGCAGGTCCAGGCCCTTGTCGGCAATCTCGGCTTCCATGGCGCGCACCACTTCGGCGCGGACCAGGCCGAGCAGGACGCCGAGGCTCTCCCGCGGAGATCCAGGATGGACGGATGAAGTGTTCATGGACGCGCATTCTATTGCCGGAAATATATTTGTCAAGGCAAATATATTCTTCGCAGTGTTTGCCGGGGCAAAATTGGCCTCAAGCCACCGTCCGCAAGCCCTTGCCCAGCACGGCCAGTTCGTCGTCCAGCCAGGCGCGCAGGGCCGGATCGCGCAACTTGAACAGGCTGAACACGCCCAGCGCGCGCAACACCGGCAGTTGCGCCAACAAGCGCGGCTCGATGGCGCGGCGCACCGTCTCGGGCGTGGCCGGATCGAGCATCTGGTGGGCACAGGTCACGAAGGCTTCGATCGGCGAATCCGTGGCCTCGGACGGTCCTGAAAGCGGAATGATCGACAACATGAGGGTTCTCCGAAGGTGTCACCGCGAAAGCCGGTGCGACAACCACGCACGGGCAGCGGCTGGGGTGGCGGAAAACCGCGAGCGGCGGCAGCGGCAGACGGCCTCGACGCGCAGACGGCGCCGGACCCGTGCAAGGTTAAGCAGGATGGCCCGTTTACTGATAACGTTATTTGGTCAAAAAGTATCGAGAATCGGACATGAGCTTCTCGCACGAGCAAATCTACGACTGGATCGAGCGCCCCGACGGCCCTGCGCTGATCGCCTACTGGAACGACGGCGACGCCGCCAGCGAATACGGCGACCGGGGAATCCGCGAATACGACTGGCACACCCACCGCCGTGGCCAGTTCCACTGCGTCGAAAGCGGCTTGGTGCACGTGCGCACCGCGCACGGTTCGTGGCTGCTGCCACCGCATCGCGCCGGCTGGATGCCGGCAGGGGAACGGCACACGGTGAGCATCAGCGGCCCGATGAGCGGCTGGAGCGTGTTCATTGCACCCGACGCCTGCGACGGCCTGCCCGACCGCCCCTGCGTGCTGGGCGTGAACGAGCTGATGCGCGCACTGGTGCGACGCGCCAGCGCGTGGGCGCCATGCGAGGACCTGGATGCCGAACAATCGCGCGTGACGGCGGTGCTGATGGACGAGATCCGGCGCGCGCCGCACGAACCGCTGTACCTGCCGATGCCGGTCGATCGACGCCTGCTGCGTGTTGCGCACGCCGTGCTGGATCAACCCGACGACAACCGCGCGCTGGAGGATTGGGCCACGCGCGCCGGCCTGTCCTCGCGCAGCCTGAGCCGCCTGTTCCGCGCCGAGACCGCGTTGAGTTTCGCGCAGTGGCGTCAGCAGGCGCGACTCAGCCGGGCGCTGGAACGGCTGGCCGAAGGCGAACCGGTGGCGGTGGTGGCCGAACACCTGGGCTACGCCAGCGTCAGTGCCTTCATCGCCATGTTCCGGCGCGCGTTCGGCCACTCGCCGGCGCGCTATTTCGAGCACGCCGGCCGGCTGATCCATGGCGCCCAGGCAAACCCCGCCTGAGTACCCGGCGACCCGCCGGACCGGCCTCGCCACATGGCAGCCGCTCCGGCTCAAGCCTGGCGCGCCTCCAGTTCGTCGCGCACCAGCGCGGCCAGCGCCGGGTCGCGAATCGCGAACAACTCGAACACACCCAGCGCCTGCAACACGGGCAGCAGCGCCAGCAAGCGCGGTTCCGCCTGCCGACGCACCGACTCGGGAGTGATCGGGTCGAGCATCAACTGGGCGTTGACCACGAAATCGGTCAGCGCATCGGTGTCCGAAACTTCGCCGTCGACGGCGGGGCTGTCGGTCATCAGTAACGACATGTCGTTCTCCTTCGGGTCGATGCAACAAGGACGTCGGACAGAGCCGCGACGTTACGGGCAGTGCGCCGGACGGGAAATCCGGTTCGTGCGATTGAGCGGGTGGATCGGCCAGGGGGCAGGCCAAGGGTCGCGCCTTGCGCGCAACCGCGGGATATCCCGGCCCGTCTGGACCTCCGTGCTGGACGGGTCGGGGTAGCCGTTGGATCGAGTGGGTGTCTCAAACTTAACCGCTGCGCGCTACCATGGGCAGACCATTCCCGCTGCTGGTAGTCGCACTACCACCCCAGCTCCCAGGACGCATGGAACATTCCCGCCAACGCACCGAGCTGAAAGCCTTCCTGCGCACGCGGCGCGCCGCGTTGCCGCCCGAAGCGGTCGGCCTGTCGCGCGGTGCACGCCGGCTCACCCCGGGCCTGCGCCGCGAGGAAGTGGCCGCGCTCGCCAACGTCGGCATCACTTGGTACACGTGGCTGGAGCAGGGCCGCGCGATCAACGTGTCCGCCGCCGCGCTGACCCGCATCGCGCAGGCGCTGCAACTGTCGGCCACCGACGAGGCCTACCTGTTCCATCTGGCCGGCCTGCCCCACGCGGAACCGGTGACGCGGCGCATCGTGCTGCCGCCGTCGCTGCAGGGCCTGCTCGATCTCTATCAGGCGCCGGCGTTCGTGATTGATCCGGTGTTCGACGTGCTGGCGTTCAACGCCATGGCCGACCGGCTCTACCGCTTCGACGACTTCGATGGCCGCTTTGCGCGCAACCATCTGTGGAACGCGTTCATGAATCCGCTGCGGCGCGAGCTGTACGCGCCCAGCTACGAGCCGGGCCTGCTCAATCTGCTCGGCGTCTTCCGCATGAGCCACGCCGCGCATCCGGACGACCCGCGCTTCGACGTGCTGATCGATGCCTTGAGCGAAGCCAGTCCGCTGTTCGTCGACCTGTGGCAGCGCCACGAGGTGTCGCCGCTGCGTGCCTGGAGCGCGCACTTCAACCATCCCGAATTCGGCGAGATACGCGTGCACTCCAACCGCTTCCCGCTGCGCGACGGCAAGGCCGACGGCGCGGTGGTGTTCTTCTTCGTGCCCGAGGACGAGGCCACGACACAATCCTTCGCCCGCATGACCGAATGCCTGCGCGAGGAAGAAGGGACGACGGCAGCCTGACTCACGGCCCGTTGAACGTCTTTTCAGGAGCCGCTCCTACGATTCGCCTTTACCTGTCGGGAGAGAACGAGGTACGGACGCACTGACCACGACCTCTAGCAAGCGCTAGACCCTCACGCGCCCGAGCCAGTCGCCAAGCTGCTTCAGCACCTGGCTGCGGCCCGGTTCGGCTTCGTTGAACAGCTCGTGGTACAGCGTGTCGAAGAAGCGCGTGGTGAGTTGCTGCGTGGCCCAGGCACCGTTGGCGAAATCACGGCTGCCGGAAGCGTCGACCAGCCGGTCGCTGCCGGCCACCAGCAACAGGGTGGGCACGCGCAAGCTCGCCGCATCGGCAATGCAGGCTGCACCCGCGCCGAAGATGAAATCGGCCATCCGCGGCGTGACCTGCGCCGTGCGCAAGGGGTCGCTGCGGTAAGCCGCCACCACGCGCGGATCATGCGAGGTGCCGTCGGCGGGCAGGCCGTTGTTCAACGGCAGGTTGGGCAACACGCGGGCCAGGCCATGCGCCAGTCGCTGCAGCCATGTTGGCGTGTGTGCCCGCAGTGCCGGCGAGGACAGCACCAGCGCCGGTGGCGTCACGCGCCCGTCAAGCACGGTGCGCAAGGCAACCAGGCCGCCCATGCTGTGGCCGAGCAGCAGCGGTGGGCGCGGCAGGTCGGCGGAGTAGATGGCGTAGACCATGGCCAGGTCGGCCAGCAGGTCATCGGCTTGGCGCAAGGCCGCGCGCTGGCCGGGCGTGCGCCCGTGGCCGCGCTGGTCGTAACTGCGCACCGCGTAACCGCGCGCCTGAAACCAGCGGGCCAGCTCGCCATAGCGGCCGGCATGCTCGCCCAGCCCGTGCACGATCAGCACCGCATCGCGCGCGCCCGGCAGCGGCCAGTCGTACACACACAACGACTGGCCATCGGCCATCACCTGCTCGTGTCGTTCCGCCTCGCCCGCCGCTGCCACCTGATCCACGTTCGTTCCTGTTCTGCATGACATCGTGCCAAGCGGAAACCGTACCCGGTTCCGTCGCCGACCGGCAATCCACATCGGCAACGGGCGGGATCGGTCAATGCTCCATGACGCGCAGGTTTTTCATCAGCAGGTCGAGTTTGGTCTTCATCTCCGCCTGCGGGTGGCTGCCCTCGGCATCGTAATAGGCGGTGTAGAGCACCCCGGGTTTCACGCCGGCCGGCACATCGACGACACGCATGATCTTGGTGGTGTCGTCGCCATCGATGACCACGCCGTCATACGGGTGGCGATGCTGCAGCAGCTTTTTCCACTCGCTCTGGTAGCTGTCGTCGAGGTCGGGCGAGGGCATCACGTTGCGTGCCAGGTTGACCCAGTAGTGATCGCTGGCGCTGGCCGCCAGCCACACGTCGCCCACGTCCCAGGTCACCTTGCCGTGGTCGTCGGCATAGGTGAAGCCGAGGGTGAGCAGGCTTTGCGGGTCGATCTTCTGCAAGGCCGGGGTGAAGTCGAAGCTCAACCGCTGCGAGGCGTAGCTGAAACGATGGCCATAGTCGATGCCGATGTGGATGTGCTCGAACGCACCCGGCAGCAAGGCGGTGTTCCCGAGGAAATCCTTCCACTGCGCCAGCGTGCCGTCGTAGGTGACGAAGGCGAAATCGGCGATCGCCTGCAGGTTGATCATGTAATCGTGCACAAAGCCCGCCGGCAGGATGCGCATCATCACCGCGTAGCCATCGGGTACCGGCAGCGCGAAAGTGATCACCCGGGCATTGACGTACGGCATCGGCCACACCCGCACCTGCCAATGGCGCTGCCAGCGATCGGTGTACAGCGTGTCCTGCGTCGGCTTGCCCAGCGAGGTGACCTGCACCCGCTCGGGACCGACCCGGCGCTTGACGAAGCCGGTCTTCAGCAAGGTATCCATCAGCATGACCGGATCGCCGTAGAGCTTTTTCGAGCTGATGCTGTCGGGCTTGCGCAGGTGGAACAGGAAGGTGTGGTTGGCCATGCCGGGGGTCAGGTAGCCGTTGTCGGGCAGGGTGACCTTGCCGCCGCTGCGCCCGGCCAGCGCCCAGGTGCCACTGCTGTTGCGCGTGATCAGGGTGGGGAAGTCACCCATCGACGGCATGCCGTGCAGCAGTTCGCTGGAACCTTCGCCGTTCGGGAACAGCTTGGCCGATTCCTTCGCCAGCAAGGCCTTCAATTGGCCATCGGCGAAGTCGTCCATCACCTTCTGGTAGCTGGCGCTGAACTGCGCGAAGTCCAGCGGCAACGCGAACTGTGCCTTCAGCACGTTGCTGAGCATGCTGTCGAACAGGTCGAAACTGTAGGGAATGCGCTTGTCGATCACCGCCACGTTGTCCGGCGCGTTCAACACTTCGCTGATCGGCAACGCGTAGTTGAGGTTCTCGTTGGCCGATTTCATCAGCACCACGCCGATCACCTTGCCGTCCTTGTCCAGCAGCGGACCGCCGCTGTTGCCGGGCGAGGCGGCGGCGGAGAAGCGCATCCACTTCCACTGGCCGTCCTGCTGCTCGGGCGTGTCGGAGGTGTACAGGCCATCGCGGATCACCACGCCGGTGCCCAGCGCGTTGCCCACTGCGTACACCACCTGGTTCAGCGCCGGCTTCGCGTCCACCGTCAGCGCCGCGTCGCCGGGCGGCGGGCTGGCCAGCGAGAACACTACGAAATCCTTGCGCAGCGAGAACTTCTCGATCTTGCCGATGGCATACACGTGACCACTGGCGTCGCGCAGTGCCGGCGGTCCCCACAGGCCGTTCATGCCGGCCAGCAGCACGTGGCCGGCGGTGACGTAGCGGTTGTGGCCCAGCGCGAACGCGGTGCCGATAGAGTGGTATTTGTCGGTGCGCTCCTGATACGGCAGCAGATCCAGCGGCAGCGGTTTTTCGTAGGTCAGCGGATCCTTCGCCGGCTTCGCTTCCACCACCTCGAACGTGGCCGACTGGATCGTCGGCAGCACCGCCGGGTTCAGCGTGGCGGCCACGGCCGGGCCGGCGATGCCCCAACTTGCGCAGGCGACGAGCGCCAGCAGGGCGAAAACGGATGCCCGCACCGGCGGCTTCCCTGTGATTCCGGATGAAATGCGCATAGGTCCCCTTGATGGAATGACCGCGGCCGGATGCCTCCCGGCTTCCCGCACCGCCACGGTCATGCCCGCGCATGGTGGCACGTGAACCGGACATTTGCATGGCCATGCACGGCACGTGCCGAGGCTTGCCGAAACGGTCGCGCGACCGCATGTAGTATCGGCAAATCTTCTTCCCCGTCGCGCATCGGCGCCTCTTCAGCATGCGACCGGATACTCGCCCGCAGGACGCATTCCATCCCGCCGTCGCCCATTGGTTCGACGACACGTTCCCTGCGCCCACCGCGGCGCAGGCGCAGGCGTGGCCGGCAATCCGCGCGGGACAGCACACGCTGGTCGCCGCGCCCACCGGCTCGGGCAAGACGCTGACCGCCTTCCTCGCCGCCATCGACGAACTGGTCTGCGAAGGTTTGGCACACGGCGGCGCATTGCCCGACGAAACGCGGGTGGTCTACGTGTCGCCGCTGAAGGCGCTGTCGAACGATATCCACGTCAACCTGGAAGCGCCGCTGGAAGGGATCCGCGCCGAGCTGGAAAAGCTCGGCCTGCCCGACGTGGCGATCCGCACCGCCGTGCGCACCGGCGACACGCCGCAGGCCGAGCGCGCGTGGATGCGCAAGACGCCGCCGCACATTCTGGTGACCACCCCGGAATCGCTGTACATCCTGCTCGGCTCGGCCTCGGGCCGCGAGATGCTGGGCAGCACGCGCACGGTGATCGTCGACGAGATCCATGCCATTGCCGGCAGCAAGCGCGGCGCGCATCTGGCACTGACCCTGGCGCGACTGGAAGCGCTGTGTGGAAGACGGCTGCGACGCGTGGGTTTGTCGGCGACGCAGAAACCGATCGAGGAAGTGGCGCAATTTCTGGTCGGCGCGCCAGCTCCCTCTCCCCTTTGGGGAGAGGGTTGGGGTGAGGGGTCACTCTCGCCAAGACCTACACCAGAGCGTGCTTTTGGAAGGGACCCTGCGAGCACTCGCCCCTCACCTCAATCCTCTCCCCAAAGGGGAGAGGAAGCGAACGCGAAGCGCAGCGTCACCATCATAAATACGGGCCACAGCCGCCCGCGTGACCTCGCCATCGAAGTACCTCCCGTCCCGCTGGAAGCGGTGATGTCGAATGATGCGTGGGAACTGGTCTACGACCGGCTGGCGCAGCTGGTGCAGGCGCATCGCACCACGCTGGTGTTCGTCAACACGCGGCGGCTGGCCGAACGCGCGGCGCGGCATCTGTCCGAGCGACTGGGCAAGGACGTGGTCGCCGCGCATCACGGCAGCCTGGCCAAGGAGCAGCGGCTGGATGCCGAGCAGCGCCTGAAACAGGGCGAGCTGAAAGTGCTGGTCGCCACCGCCTCGCTGGAATTGGGCATCGACATCGGCGACATCGACCTGGTCTGCCAGCTTGCCTCGCCACGTTCCATCGCCGCGTTCCTGCAGCGCGCTGGGCGCTCCGGCCACGCCGTCACCGGCACGCCGAAGGCGCGATTGTTTCCCACCACCCGCGATGATCTGGTCGAATGCGCGGCCCTGCTCGACTGCGTGCGTCGCGGCGAGCTGGACACGCTGGTGCAGCCGCCGCAGCCGCTGGACGTGCTGGCGCAGCAGATCGTCGCCGAAGTGGCCTGCCGCGAGTGGGGCGAGGATGCACTGTTCGACCTGGTGCGCCAGGCGCATCCGTATCGCGCATTGTCGCGCGCGGATTTCGACGCAGTGGTACGCATGCTGGCCGACGGCTTCACCACCCGCCGCGGCCCGCGCGCCGCCTACCTGCACCGTGATGCCGTGCATCACCGCTTGCGTGCGCGGCGCGGCGCGCGACTCACCGCCATCACCTCCGGCGGCGCGATTCCCGATACTGCCGACTACCTCGTGGTGCTGGAACCGCAGGCTACCGTGGTCGGCACCGTGCACGAGGATTTCGCCGTCGAAAGCCTGGCCGGCGACATCTTCCAGCTCGGCAACACCAGCTACCGCATCCAGCGCGTGGAACCGGGCCGCCTGCGCGTGGAAGACGCGCACGGATTGCCGCCAAGCATCCCGTTCTGGCTGGGCGAGGCACCCGGTCGCAGCGACGAGTTGTCGTTCGGCGTGTCGCGCCTGCGCGAGGAAATCGGTGCACGGCTGGATGCCGAACCGGTAGGAGCGCACCCTGTGCGCGATAGCCTTTCGCCGGAATCCATATCAGGGCATTCGCGCACAGGGTGCGCTTCTGCATGGCTGCGCGACGAGCTCGGCCTAGGCGAATCTGCCGCACAACAGCTGATCGATTACCTCGCCCGCGCGAAAGCCGCGCTCGGCCTGTTGCCCACCCAGTCGACGCTGGTGTTCGAACGCTTCTTCGACGAATCCGGCGGCACCCAGTTGGTCATCCACACGCCATGGGGCAGCCGCATCAATCGCGCGTGGGGGTTGGCGTTGCGCAAGCGCTTCTGCCGCCAGTTCAACTTCGAACTGCAGGCCGCCGCCACCGAAGACGCCATCGTGCTGTCGCTGTCCACCAGCCACAGCTTTCCGCTGGAGGAAGTGGCGCGCTACCTGCACTCGAACAGCGCCGAGCACGTGCTGGTGCAGGCGCTTCTCGATGCACCGCTGTTTCCCGCGCGCTGGCGCTGGAATGCCGTCACCGCCCTGGCGCTGCCGCGTTTCACCGGCGGCAAAAAGGTGCCGCCGCAGCTGCAGCGCATGAAGAGCGAGGACCTGCTCGCCGCGGTCTTTCCCGACCAGGTCGCCTGCCTGGAAAACATCGTCGGCGAGCGGCAGATCCCCGACCACCCGCTGGTGGCGCAGACCCTGCACGATTGCCTGCGCGAAGCGATGGACATGGACGGCCTGTTGCACTTGCTGCATGGCCTGGAAGACGGTTCGATCACGGTGGTCGCGCGCGACCTTGCCGCGCCCAGCCCGTTCGCCGCCGAGGTGCTCAACGCCGCGCCTTACGCCTTCCTCGACGATGCGCCGCTGGAAGAACGTCGCACCCGCATCGTGCGCACACGCGGCAGCGATATCGAGAACGCCGACGACCTCGGCCGGCTCGACCCCGACGCCATCGACGCGGTGCGTGCCGAGGCCTGGCCCGAAGTGCGCAGCACCGACGAGATGCACGAGGCGTTGAACGTGCTCGGTTTCGTCACCGCCGACGAGGCTGCGGCGAACGACGGCTGGAACGACAAGCTGCACGCACTGGCCCACGACCACCGCGCAACTCGCCTTTCTCCCTCTCCCCTTCGGGGAGAGGGCTGGGGTGAGGGGACACTCTTGCCGCAGTCTTTATCGGAGCACGCAACTAGCGGCGTTTACGCGAGCACCCACCCCTCATCCGCCCTGCCGGGCACCTTCCTCGCTCCCCAAAGCCGGGGCCATCCCTGGCCCCTCTCCGCGTGCTCCCCTCAGGGGAGAAGGGAAAATGACATGTGGGTCTGCGCGGAAAAGCTGCCGCTATGGCAAGCCGTTCATGCCGACGCCACACTGCAACCGGCGATTGCCGCGCCGGCCGAGTACGCCGCCCAGGCGTGGACCCGCGACGAGGCCTTGCGCGAGCTGGTGCGCGGCCGGCTGGTCGGGCTCGGGCCGGTCACCGTGGCGACGCTGGCGCAGTCACTGCAGGTCACCCCGAACGATATCGAAACCGCCCTGCTGCACCTGCAGTCGGAAGGCTACGTGATACAGGGCCGTTTCACGCCCGCCGCGATCGACATCGAGTGGTGCGAGCGCCATTTGCTGGCGCGCATCCACCGTTACACGCTGGGCCGCTTGCGCCGCGAGATCGAGCCGGTGAACCGGCGCGACTTCATGCGTTTCCTGCTCGACTGGCAGCACCTCACGCCGGCCACGCGCCTGCGCGGACCGGACGCACTCGATGCCGTGCTGGCGCAACTGGAAGGCTATGAAGCGGCCGCCGGCGCCTGGGAGTCCGAGTTGCTGCCCGCGCGCATCGCCGACTACGCCAGCAGCTGGCTGGACAACCTGTGTCGCGCCGGCCGGATCGGCTGGACCCGCCTGCGCGCGGGCAGTGGCGGCAGCGGGCCGGTGCGTGCCACCCCGATCGTGTTGCTGTCGCGGCGGAGCATGGCCATCTGGACGTCCATTTCCGCAAGCGACGCGCCGCAGGAAAGCCTGCTTTCCTCGCGCGCGCAAGCCGTCGCCGACGCGCTGCGCGATCACGGCGCCCTGTTCTTCGACGAATTGCTGCAAGCCACGCGCCTGCTGCGTAGCGAGCTGGAAGATGCGCTGGGCGAGCTGGTCGCCACCGGCCGTATCACCGCGGACAGTTTCGCCGGCCTGCGTGCGCTGTTGCTGCCGGCGGCGAAACGCGAGGCGCCACGCCATCGACGGGTGCGCAGGCATCAGTTTGGCGGCATCGAAGATGCCGGGCGTTGGGCGCTGGTGCGCCGCCCCCTTCGCCCCTATGGGGAGAAGGGGCCCGACAGGGCGGATGAGGGGCGGGTGCTCGCGGAAGCTTCTCCAAAAGCGGGCTTCAATGCGGATCGAGGCGAGGTTGTCCCCTCACCCCAACCCTCGGCAATCGCTCCATGCATTGCTCTACCTCCTGCATCCATGCAGTCGTCTCCCCAAAGGGGAGAGGGAGATGAAAGCGTGGAACACGTCGCGCGCACGCTGCTCGCTCGCTACGGCGTGATGTTCTGGAAGCTGCTGGAACGCGAGGCGCCGTGGCTGCCGACGTGGCGCGAACTGCTGCGTGTGTACCGCCGATTGGAGGCGCGCGGCGAGATCCGCGGCGGGCGCTTCGTGGAAGGCCTGGTCGGCGAGCAGTTCGCGCTGCCCGAGGCGATCCCGCTACTGCGCGACATCCGCCAGCGCGAGCACGACGGCACGCTGGCCTGCGTCTGCGGCAGCGACCCGTTGAACCTGGTCGGTACCGTGCTCGCCGGCGACAAGCTGCCCGCCGTGCCCGGCACGCGCGTGCTGTACGAGGACGGCGTCGCGGTGGCGGCGCTGGTGGCGAACAAGCCGCAATGGCTGGTCGAGGGCGATGCCACGCAACAGCAGCGCTGGCGCCAGGCGCTGTTGCGTCGGTCGGACCCTGTCGCGCGCAACTGATTATCGAGGGGGCCCGCAAACAACAACAGCGCGATCACCCTCCTGGTTAGCGACAAGGTTCAGCCGATGCCTCACCGTTCGCCCTGAGCGGAGGCCCGTAGGGCCGGAGTCGAAGGGTGATCGCCTGCAGGCGCTTCGACTTCCTCGCTCCTCAAAGCCGTAGCCATCCATGGCTACGCTCAGCGCGAACGGTCTTTTTTTTAGCTGAGCATCGTCGCCAATCAGGTCACCCTTTGATTTCGCTACGCTCAGGGCGAACGGGATCTCCGGCCTTTTTGTCGGCCCCATCAGTTAACGCCGGTCCACCCGGCCAGCAGACTTGGCAATTCGGCCATATCGCGGAACACGTGGGCCGCGCCGGCGCGGCGCAGCTCGGCACTGCCGGCGTGGCCCACGGGATTGGGGTTGTAGCCGAACACGGTGGCGCCGGCGGCGACGCCCGCCATGGTGCCGATCACGGTGTCTTCGATCACGGCGCAACGCGTGGGGTCTGCGCCCAGCGCGGCGGACGCGGCGAGATAGACATCCGGGTGCGGCTTGCTGCGCGGAAGATCCTGGCCACTGAACACATGGCCGCCAAAACAGTCGAGGATGCCGATCTTGGCCAGCTGCATCTTCACCTTGGCCAGGTCTGCGCCCGAGGCGACGGCGATGCGTCCATCCAGCATCCGCTGCAGCGCGCGCACGGCCATGGGCGCCCCGGCGATCTCGGCCAGCTCACGTTCCAGTGCACGGTTTCGGCGCGCCCGGAACTGTTCCAGCCACGCCTGCGTGAGGCGCACGCCGGTGCGCTGCTCGATCAGTGCAGCCTCGTCCCGCACCATCTTGCCTATGAACAGGCGCGTGGTTTCGGCCACGCTGATCGCCCAGCCCAGCTCGCCCAGCATTTCGGCCAGCACGCGGTTGACGATCGGTTCGGAATCAACCAGCACGCCGTCGCAATCGAACAGGACGGCGTCAAAGGGAAACGGGGTCATGGCCATCCATGTTGATGCAGGAGGTGCGACGCGCAGTGTGTCGAATATGTCAGTCGCTGTGGTCGGCGATGTGGATCAGCAAGCCGTCGAGCTCACGGAACTCGCTGCGGCCGGGCATGGCGATGGACTGGCCGGCGCGCACGCCATTGGGCAAGTCCACCGCGAAGGTGCCTTCGAAGAAGATCTGCACGTAGGCGACGCCGGCTTCCTGGTGATAGCCGGTGATGGTCTGATGGCGTGCCGAGAACAGGTGGCGCGAATTTTCCGCCAGCCGGCGCAATTCCTCGATGCCCAGCGTGCGCACCGAGGGTCGGCCGCCGGTGTAGTTTTCGAATACCACTTCGCGGTGCACCGTCGCCAGCATGGCATCCACGTCCATGCGGTTGTAGGCGGCAATGTAACGGTCGATCAGCTCGCGCATGCGGGCCGGCTCCTGGTGAGTGGCGGGGACACCATTCCAGCATGCCCCCGCCGCGAGTTCCAGTGAGCTCAGCGCGACACGTTGTCGGTGCTGTCGATGAAGCTCGCCACGTTGTCATGCAGCTTCTTCAGCGACGGCACGTGCGCGTAGACCATGTGGCCGGACGGATACCAATGGTAGGAAATGTTCTTCTGCAGCGCCTCCGGAATCGGCAGGTGGTCCATTTCGTATTGCGCGGTGTAGAACGGCGTGGCCAGGTCGTAATAGCCGCCGTTGAGCATCACCTTCAGGTCCGGGTTGGTCTTCATCGCCATTGCCAGATCGCCCATCACGTTGAGCGAGCCGTCGTGGCCATGGTGCTTCATGTCCCAGTGGTCGATGTCGGCGTACAGGCGATAGGTCTGGTTCTGGCCGAACTTCAGGTCCTTGCGCACGTAATTGTTGAACGCCGCCACGTAGGCCGAGCTGATCGCCGAGGACTGCGGGTCGTATTCGGAGCTCTTGCCCATCGGGTCGATCGACGGACCGGAGAAACGCGTGTCGAGGCGGCCGGTGCTGTCGTCACTGGCGGCCAGCAATTCGTGCTCGAACATGCCGCCACTGACGCGCAGGTTGGCCTTCAACAGGTAGGCCACCGGCAGGCCGATGTACTGGTGCAGTTTTTCGGCCACCGCCTGCTTGCGCGCGGGATCGAGCGTCGCGCCGGCCATCAGCGCGCTGGCGTACTCGCCGGTGGCGTACTGCTCCACTTCCTTGAGGAAGCTCTGCAGGTCGGCCGGCGGCGAGGGCAACTTGTGGTGGTAATACGCGGTGGCGGCAAAGGTGGGCAACGCCAGCTCGTAGGGCAGGTCGATACCGGGATTGTGACTGGGGCCGTCGATGCTGAGGTCGAAGTTGAGGATCTGCGACAGCAGGATCACGCCGTTCAAGTCGACGCTGTCCTCGTTCTCCAGATCGTTCGCCACCACCGCCGAACGCGTGGTGCCGTAGCTTTCGCCGAACAGGTACTTGGGCGAGTTCCAGCGGCCGTACTTGGACAGGAACTGGGTGATGAACTGGGCGAAGGCATGGCCGTCGCCATCCACGCCGTAGATCGCCTTCTTGCGATCCTTCATCTGCTTGGCGCGCTTGGCCGGGTCCTTGTCGTTGGCGATCAGGCGGCTGAAGCCGGCGCCGGGCGCGTCGATGAACACCAGGTCGGAGGCATCGAGCAGGCTGTAGTCGTTGTTGATCAACTGGTACGGCGCGGCCGGCGTGTGGCTGTCATCCGCGGTCACCACGCGACGCGGTCCGAACGCACCCATGTGCAGCCACACCGTCGCCGAACCGGGACCACCGTTGTAGATGAAGGTGATCGGTCGCTTGCCCGCTGCCACGCCCTTCTTGAAATAGGCGGTGTAGAACATGCTGACCGTGGGCTCGTTTTCCTTGTCGCCCTTGCCGTGCAGCACCAGCGTGCCGGCCACCGCCTGATAATCGATGCGCTTGCCTTCCACCGAGACCGAACCACTGGTTGTCGACGACTGCGGCACCAGCATCGCCTGTGGCGAATCGGCGGCCGGGGTTTTGTCGTGGTGCTTGTCGCCGCCGGCCAGGGCGGTGGTGCTGAGCAGCAGGGCGGCCAGGGCGGTGGCCAGGGGCAGTTTGCGCATCGGTGGGGATTCCTCGACGGTGGGGCGCGCGGAGCGCAGGGAACCGGTCGAGCTTAGGCGTCGCCCACCTGTCGCTTCACCCCCCAGAAGTCACGCCCACGCTCCTGACATCGCTGCGGTCAATGCGCGGCCACTTCCCAGCCATGCGTGAGCAGTGCCACCGCCAGCAATGCCAATCCCAGCGCGGCAAGATTCAAGCGGCTCAACCGTTCGCGGAACAGCCACAGGCCGACCAGCGCGCCCAGCACCACCGCCCCCAGGTTCATGCTGGCGAACACCAGCGCCGGGTCATGCGGCAGAGCGCGATGCGCATGCAGGTAGAACAGGATGTTGCCGAAGTTGAGCAAGCCCAGCAGCACGCCGCCGGCCAGGCTGCGCGCGGTGAAGCGTGCCCGTCCGCGCAGGCAACGCGTGATCTCGATGGCAAACGCCACCAGCAGCGCCAGCGCGAACATCGCCTGCAGCGACGTGCCCAGCGCCAGTCCGGCCGCCGCCACGCGCTTGAGCAGGATGTCGATCACGCCGAAGCCGACGAAGACCAGCAATGGGTAGCTCCACCGCGGCATCCCGTCTGCCAGCAGGACGTTCGTCGCAGCACCGCGTTCCGCACGCCATACCATGCCGGCCATCGCCAGCAGGCCGAGTACGCAGCCGGCGGCCTTCAGCGCATCCAGCTTTTCGCCGAACAGCACGAACGCAGCCAGCAGCGAAATCAGCAGCGACAGCCGCTGCGCCGCATCCGAACGCACGATGCCGGCGTGCCGCACCGAAGCGCCCAACGCCAGGAAAATCGTTGGCAGCAACACGCCCAAGCCAACCAGCGCCAGCCACGGCACGCCGGACTGCTGCAGCGGCGCCAGCGACGGCCGCAGCATCAGCGTGGTGAGTACGCTCGCCACCGCGTAATTCCACGCCACCGCCTGGCCGATATCGATGCCGAAACGCCGTGCCAGCTTCAGCAGCACCGACACCAGCACGCTGCACAGCACGCTCAGCCACACATAGACCATGGATCGATTCCGGCAAAAGGCAGTCGGCGAGCGTACATCGCCGTGCCGCACGTGACGCGCCCCGGAATTTGACCCGGGTGATATTGACAATGGTTTTTACCCGGGCATAATGCGCCAACCTTTCCCATGGACGCGCGCCATGTCGCCACACGACAGCACCACCTGCACCGCCTTCGACGGTCACCGCCTGCTCGCCTCCGGCCCGCTGGACGAGGTGGCGCTGGCGGCCAGGCAGGCGCTGGATGCCGGCGCGCAAGGGCCGCTGCTGGTGCTCGACGATGCCAGCAGCCTGCCGGTGGAAATCGATTTCCGCGGCACCCCAAAGGAAATGCTGGCCCGACTTCGTCGCACCACCGCCGCACCGACGCCCACCGCCGCACGCGGCCCCGGACGACCGAAGCTTGGCGTCACCGCGCGCGAGGTGACCTTGCTGCCGCGCCATTGGGATTGGCTGGGCCAGCAGCCCGGCGGTGCCTCGGCGACGTTGCGCCGGCTGGTCGAAGATGCAAAACGCAGCAGTGGCGCGAAGGAACGCGCGCGCCTGTCCGGCGAGTCCGCTGACCGCTTCATGCGCGTGATGGCCGGCGACCTGCCCGGCTATGAAGAAGCCTCGCGCGCGTTCTGGCGTGGCCAGCGCAGTGTCTTCGCGCGCTGCATCAAGACGTGGCCGCAGGATGTCCGCGATCACCTGCAGCGACTGGCCACCATCGCCTGGGATGAACAGGCCGACGTGCGCTGAAGTTCATCTCGCTTCTCGATAACGGTTTGTAGATACCTCCCACGGGCGAGGCTTTTGCCCTGGCATCCGAAAAGCCTGAAAGGCATCGCCCGCGAGCGGGCTCCTGCAGGGCCGGGGAACGATCCATCGTTGCAAAGACTTTGGGCGGGCTCTCGGGCTACGCTCGACGCTCGCCGTCGCATGACCATCCTTCCGACCGTCCATCGCCTCCCTCCATCCCATCCCCAGCCCAGAGCCACCATGCCACCCACTGCCACCCGTCGCCCCTCGCTCACCGAGGGTCCGATCGCCCGCACCCTGCTGACGTTCTCGCTGCCGATCCTGGGCGCGAACGTGCTGCAGTCGCTCAACGGCTCGATCAACATGGTGTGGATCGGCCACTTTCTGGGCGAGTCGGCACTCACCGCCAGCGCCAACGCCAACCTGCTGCTGTTCCTGCTGCTGGGACTGGTGTTCGGCATCAGCATGGCCAACACCTTGATGGTGGGGCAGGCGGTGGGCGCAGGCGACATCGACCAGGCCAAGCGCGTGGTCGGCACCAGCGTGGGCTTTTTCGTGGCGTTGTCGGCGATCGTCGCCGCGCTGGGCTACGCGTTCGCGCCCGAGATTCTGGCCGCCATGCGCACGCCGCCCGACGCGCTGCCATTGGCGGTGGCGTATCTGCGCATCATCTTCCTCGCACTGCCGTCGATGTACCTTTACAACTTTTTGATGATGACGCTGCGCGGTGCCGGCGACTCGCACACGCCATTCCTGTTCATGCTGATTTCGGTGGGACTGGATATTGGCCTGAACCCGCTTTTCATCTTCGGCATCGGGCCGTTTCCGAAGCTCGGCATCGCCGGTTCGGCCACCGCCACGCTGATCGCGCAGACCACCGCGTTGCTGGCGCTGCTGGCATGGCTGTACCGGCGCAAGCATTTCCTCTGTCTGCATCGCGGCGAGCTGCATTATCTGAAACCCGATTTCGCCATCCTGCGCGCGCTGGTGCTCAAGGGCCTGCCGATGGGCATGCAGATGGTGGTGATCTCGACCTCGGCGCTGGTGATGATCAGCCTGGTCAACGCCTACGGCTCGCAGACCACCGCCGCCTACGGCGCCGCACTGCAGTTGTGGACTTACGTGCAGATGCCGGCGCTGGCGATCGGCTCGGCGGTATCGTCGATGGCGGCGCAGAACGTGGGCGCGCAGCGTTGGGACCGGGTCGGCCGGATCGCGGCCATCGGCCTGGGCTACAGCCTGCTGCTCGTCGGCACGCTGGTGGCGATCATCTACCTGTTCAACCACGGCGCGCTGGCGTTGTTCCTGCCGCGCGACGGCGAGGCGATCACCATCGCGCAGCACATCAACGCGATCGTGGTGTGGTCGTACCTGTTCTTCGGGCTGGGCTTCGTGCTGTTCGGCGTGATCCGTTCCACCGGCGCGGTGATGCCGCCGCTGGTGATCCTGGCCATCGCGCTGTGGTGCGTGCGCGTACCGTTCGCGTGGCTGCTGCACGGCCACTTCGGCGCCAATGCGGTGTGGTGGAGCTTCCCGCTGGGTTCGCTGACCATGTTGTTGCTGGCCGCCGTGTATTACCGCTGGGGCGGCTGGCGCAAGGCGCGACTGCTGGCGCATCCGCCGCGCACCGGCATGGCCAGCGCGCCGGTCGGCGCAGCAGCGCCAAGTGAAAGCTGAGCCACCCCTCCGACTCACGTTCCCTGCATTCCACTGTGGAGTTTCCTCACCCATGAACACGGCTCGTACCGTCCGCTTCCGGCAAATCGACGCCTTCACCTCGGTGCCGTTCAAGGGCAATCCGCTGGCGGTGGTGTTCGATGCCGACGATTTCGACACCGCGCAGATGCAGGCCATCGCGCGCTGGACCAACCTCTCCGAAACCGTGTTCCTGCTGCAGCCGGATCATCCGGACGCCGATTACCGCGTGCGCATCTTCACCACCGGCGGTGAACTGCCGTTTGCCGGTCATCCCACCCTGGGCAGCGCGTACGCCTTGCGCGACAGCGGCTATCAGCCGCGCCAGCCGGGCCGCATGGTGCAGCAATGCGGTGTCGGCCTGGTGGAACTGAGCGAGCGCGATGACGGCCACTGGGCCTTCGCCGCACCAACGGCGCGGATCACGCCACTGCCGACGGAGCACCATGCGGCGCTGACCCATGCGCTAGGCAGCACGGCGATCGATTTTGGTGCACCGCCCTGTGCCGTCGACAACGGCGCACCGTGGCTGGTGGTGCGCATGCACTCGGCCGCCGACTGTCTTGCCGTGCAGGCTGACGCCGCCGCGCTCGCCGCAGTCACGCATGCCGCTGGCACCCACGGCGTGGCGATCTACGCGCCGCATGGCGCGGAGGGTCCGACACATTTCGAAATGCGCTGCCTGATGAGCGGCGGCGATTTCGGCCTGGGCGAAGACCCCGTCACCGGCAGCGCCAACGCGGCGCTGGCGTGCTTGCTGGAGGCCCAGGGAAAGCGTCCCTCCGCCACCTACAGCGTGCGCCAGGGCACCGTGCTGGAACGCGACGGCCGCGTGGCGATCAGCCACGACGATGATGGTCGCATCTGGATCGGCGGCGATTGCGTCAGCGTGATCGAAGGCAGCTTTCGGCACCCCTGAAACAAACTTCAGGCACATGGCCGTCGGAAGGCCCCGTCGAACGGGGCCTTCCGACCGCTGTTTACCAACCCACCGTGATGGTCGCCACCGTGGGATTGGTACCGATCAGCGATGAGCTGAAACCGCTGACGTCGTCATACGGAAAACCGTAGGTGAGCTGATTGATGCTGTGCGTGTGCCAGAACGCGGAGTAGTAGTTGGTCGGGCCGCTGTTGTAGAAGTCCGCCGAGGTATTCCAATCGGCCGAATTTCCGGCGACATGGCGGTTCAGCGCCGCATCCAGCTGTGCCTGGATCTGCAGCTGCTTGGCCGTCGCCACCCCGGGCGCCGCATTGCTGGCATCGTTGAACACGCCGTTGCCCAGCAGCACTTCCTGCGTGCTCGGCATGTTGTTGACGTAGTACGTGCCCTGGCCGTCGGTGAACACGAACTGGTTGCCGACGACATGCCCGGTGAAGGTGCCCTGCGCATCGGTGAACACCAGCGACTGGCTGCGATACTGGTTCCACACCGACTGGATATAGCTGTCCAGATAATGCGCGTTGGCACCGCCGCTGCCGAAGCCGCCATGCGTGGGCGCCACGATGCGGTACGGCGCCTGCACCTGGGCCAGCGCCTGGAACGGTTGCGGCACTTGCGCCACGAATTCCTGGAACAGCGCGGCACGCGTTTCCGTTTCGCCGACGGTGTGGTCGTAACCGCTCGGGTCCTGCAGCCGCAGCCGCACCGGGAAACCGAACTGGTCGACGCGCGTGGTGTTGCCGTAGAAATTCGTGGCGTTGATGTTCACCTCCACGAAATCGTAGGTCACGTCGATGTTGGGATCGCTCGGGTTGTCGATGTTCGGACCGGTGTAACCATAGACCGGACTGCCCACCGCCTGGATGTACATCGGGCTACCCACGCTCAGGTAGATCCGCGCCGACAGGATCTGCGGCACCGTGAACGATTTGCACTGCGAGAGCGGAATCGAATAGTTGACGTAGTTCTGGCCGTCCTTGGTCAATGCACCATCATCGCCGGGCTGCATCGGGATGAGGGCCCCGGCGCAGTTGACGTGCACGAAGGTGCCCGGATGAGCCGGATCCTGGCCGACCATGGTCCAGTAAACCTGGTTGTCCTGATAGGCGCCGTGGGTGCCGTTGATCAGGTTGAACGTGGTGCCCACCGACGGAAACACCGGGCTCGGCGAGGGTGAAGGCGTGGGCGAAGGAGTCGGCGTCGGCGCGGGTGCCGGTGCGGCGTAACTCAGTGTCTGTGTCGGCGTATTCACCGCCGAGCCATCGCTCTGGCCGATGGTGAACCAGTAGCTCACCACCTCGCCGCTGCTGAGGCCGGAAATCTGGTAGCTGTTGCTGGTGCCGCTGTTGTTCATGCGCACATTGAGCTGGCTTCCGCCCGCGAGGCTGTAATGCACGTCGGCCCAGGCACCGCCATTGGCGTAGAACTGCAAGAGGCCACCCGCCTGAGCGGTGGCGCCATAGGTTGCCGTGGGTGCGGGCGTTGGCGCAGGCGCGGGCGCGGGAGTTGGCGCGGGTGCTGGGGCGGGCGTCGGACTGGGTGCCGGCGAACCGCCGCAGGTGCCAGTGACCGTCCACGGCTGGCCGCTGCCAGCGCCGCCGTTATTCGTGGCCGGGTCGTTACCCTGCGTCCACCAGTTGGCCACGTAATTCACACCGTTCTCGCTGGCGGTGTTGCCGGCGGTGTACACCGATGAAGCATTCCAGGCGGCCGCACAGGTCGTTTGTGCGTGCACGGCCTGGATCGGCATGAGCGTCAGCGCGGTCGTGGATAGCGTGGCGCAGATCGCGGCACCCAACGAGCTCACTGCGAGCATCGGCCATTTCGTCGATCCAATCTTCTTATGCATGGGTTGTCTCCTCCACTTCGGGCGAAATCACAAGCAATGATGGATATCGACGATTGAGTGGCCACGCTCCGTGCAGCCATGTGGGGACAGTCGCCATGACGCTTCCTTGCCGAAACCGCTTGTCGTGGTGTGATCGCAAGCCGGACCGGGCAAGTCAGGGTTGCGCCAACGGAAAATCATCGTGCGTTACACGCCGACCTTCGAGCCGATCCGGCCGTTCCCCCATGGCATGGTCGAATGGCTGCGAAGATCCTGCGGCAGCGCGAACAACTCTGAAAATACCAGCGCTGGCATTTTTGAAAATACAAGCGCTGGTATTTTTGAATTGAGAGCTGCGTCGCCGAATCGGCGTTTTCCCTGCCTCCATTGGCGGCCAGGAACGTGGGCGGCAGCGGATTCCGGCTGACGTGTCCCGTGGAACATTCGGAACTGCCAAACGATTACGCCGGCACAAGCCGGCGTGATGGCCTGCTTGCCCCGGTACGCGACCGGG
The DNA here is from genome assembly GCF_900114325.1 of Rhodanobacter glycinis. Taxonomy (GTDB): domain Bacteria; phylum Pseudomonadota; class Gammaproteobacteria; order Xanthomonadales; family Rhodanobacteraceae; genus Rhodanobacter_A; species Rhodanobacter_A glycinis. The sequence goes on along the minus strand of NZ_FOSR01000013.1, from coordinate 25,721 downwards.
ACTGGCGGATCAACGGTTCGTGCGCAACGCCGCGGCTTCGCGCGCCAGCAGCTCGATGCCGGCCCAGTCGCCGGCCTTCAGCTTGTCCTTCGGGGTCAGCCATGAACCGCCGACGCAGGCCACGTTGGGCAGGGCGAGGAAATCCGGCGCGCTGCTCAGGCTGATGCCACCGGTAGGACAGAAACGGATCTGCGGCAACGGACTGGCCCAGGCGCCGAGCAGCTTGTGGCCGCCCACAGGCACCGCGGGGAAGAGCTTCAGATGGCGATAACCGCGTTCGAGCAGGCTCATCGCCTCGCCCGCGGTGGCCACACCCGGCAACAGCGGCAGCTCGCCGGCATCGGCGGCGTCGAGCAGTTTCGGCGAGGCGCCGGGCGACACCGCGAAGCGCGCGCCAGCCGCACGCGCGGCTTCCAGCTGATACCCGTCGAGCACGGTGCCGACACCCACCACCGCACCCTCGACCTCGGCGGCAATGGCGCGGATCGCATCCAGCGCCACCGGCGTGCGCAGCGTCACCTCGATGCTGCGGATACCGCCGGCGACCAATGCGCGCGCCATTGGCACGGCATGGACCAGCTCATCGATGATCACTACCGGCACTACCGGAGCGAGCGCGAGGATCTCGGCGAGTTGCTGTTGCTTGGTTTCTTGTGGGGTCATAGGAAGGGCGGCTCGCAAAATTAAAGTGGCAGAAAAGAGAAGTGAGTGGAGAGGAGTGAGAAGTGAGAGAAAGCTTGCGAGGCAGCGCGTTCTGCCTTTCTCTCACGCCTTACTTCTCATTCCTCACTCCTGAATCACACGTCGGCCGCGTGATGGCGATCGTGCTTGCCGAAGATGGTGGCGCCGGTGTCGGCCGATCCGACCGCGTTGCGCAGGCAGGCGAACAGTTCGCGGCCCATGCCCACGTGGTGGCTGGAGAGGTCGGCATGGACCTGCTCGCGCGCGGCCCATTCGGCGGCGTCCACCTTCGCCTCCAGCGTGCCGTTGATGGCATCGAGGCGAATGATGTCGCCGTCGCGCAGCTTGCCCAGCGGACCGGCGTCGATCGCTTCGGGAGTGACATGGATGGCCGCCGGCACCTTGCCGGAAGCGCCGGACATGCGCCCATCGGTGACCAGCGCCACGCGGTGGCCACGCTCCTGCAGGATGCCCAGCGGCGGTGTGAGCTTGTGCAGCTCGGGCATGCCGATGGCCTTGGGGCCCTGGAAGCGCACCACGGCGACGAAGTCGCGATCCAGCTCGCCGCGGCTGAATGCAGCCTGCAATTCTTCCTGTTCGTGGAAGATCACTGCGGGCGCCTCGATCACCATGCGATCGGCCGGCATCGAGGACACCTTGATCACCGAGACGCCGAGATTGCCCTTGAGCACGCGCAGGCCGCCGTCGGGGCGGAACGGTTCCGTTGCCGGGCGCAACACGTCGAGGTTGGCGCTGGCGGTGACTTCATTCCAGACCAGCTTGCCGTCCCCGTCCAGCGTCGGCATGCAGCGGTAAGCGGCCATGCCCTCGCCCCACACGGTGCGCACGTCGCCATGCAGCAGGCCGGCGTCGAGCAGGGTGCCGATCAGGAACGGCATGCCGCCGGCGTGGTGGAAGTGGTTCACGTCGGCACTGCCATTCGGATACACGCGCGCCAGCAGCGGCACCACCGCCGAGAGCGCGTCGAAATCTTCCAGCGTGAGCACGATGCCACCGGCGCGCGCCATCGCCACCAGATGCATCAACTGGTTGGTCGAGCCACCGGTGGCGTGCAGGCCGATCACGCCGTTGACGATGGTGCGCTCGTCCACCATCCGGCCGACCGGGGTGAACTCGTTGCCCAGCGCGGTGATCGCCACGGCGCGGTACACCGCGGCACGGGTCAGCGCGTCGCGCAACGGCGTGTTGGGGCTGACGAAGCTGGCACCGGGCAGGTGCAGGCCCATGATCTCCATCAGCATCTGGTTGGAGTTGGCGGTGCCGTAGAAGGTGCAGGTGCCCGGCGCGTGGTAAGCACCCGCTTCCGCTTCCAGCAGATCTTCCCGCGTCGCCTTGCCCTCGGCGTAGCTCTGGCGCACCTTGGATTTCTTGTCGTTCGACAAGCCGCTGGGCATCGGCCCGGCCGGCACGAAGATGGTCGGCAGGTGACCGAAGCTCAGCGCGGCGGTGACCAGGCCCGGCACGATCTTGTCGCAGATGCCGAGCATCAGCGCCGCGTCGTAGGTGTCGTGCGACAGCGCCACCGCGGCGGCCATCGCGATCACTTCGCGCGAGAACAGCGACAGCTCCATGCCGGCGCGGCCCTGGGTGATGCCGTCGCACATCGCCGGCACGCCGCCGGCCACCTGCGCCACCGCGCCGACCAGCCGCGCGGCCTCGCGGATCTGCTGCGGATAGGGCTCGTAGGGCTGGTGCGCCGAGAGCATGTCGTTATAGGCGGTGACGATGCCCACGTTGGGCGTGACCTTGCCGCGCAACGCGCTCTTGTCGGCCTCGCTGCTGGCGGCGAAGGCGTGCGCCAGGTTGCTGCAGCCCAGTCGATGTCGGTAGACGCCCTTGCTGCATGCCTCGTCGATGCGCGCCAGATAGGCGTCACGACTGTGGCGGCTGCGCTCGACGATACGCTGGGTGACTTCGGCAACAACGGGATGCAGCGTGTTCATGGGTGACTCCTGGCCGCGCGAACGTCAACGCGGCCTGCAAGGGGATGTGAGATCGGGTGCCGTTTGCACGAAATGCGATAAGGGAACCACTCAACAACGGCTGGCGACCACTTATCAGATTCGTCATTCCGGCGCAGGCCGGAATCCAGGGACGGTACGGCTTGAACCGGCCTTGCCGCTACTGGATTCCGGCCTGCGCCAGAATGACGAACAAGAGCAATGAGCCGACCGTTTTTCATGGCTTCTTTCACGGGCACCAGTAGATGTCCAACTGCGGCGCGGCACGCAGCACCGCCGCCATCGGCAGCGTGCTGCCGGGTTCGCGCGCGGCATCCAGCACGGCGCGCTTGGCCTCGCCCTCGATGTGCACGAACAGCGTGCGGCTGTCGAGCAGGGCGGGCAGGGTGAAGGTGATGCGCGGCTCGCCGGCACCGGCGGCGCGCATCGGCAACACGCGTGCCGTGCCGTTCAAGTCCAGTACTTCGGCCAGACGATCACCACCGGGAAAGAACGAGGCGGTATGGCCATCGCCACCCATGCCGAGGACCACCACGTCGAACGTGGTCGGCAGCGTAGCGATCCGCGCGCGCAGCGCGGCAATCGCTGCTTCCGGCGTCGGCGCTTCCACATACAGCGGCACGAAGTTCGCGTCGGCCGCGGCATGGCGCAACAGCAGCGACTTCACCAGTCGCGCATTGGATCGTTCGCTGCTTTCCAGCACCCAGCGCTCGTCGACCAGGGTCACGCGCACCTTCGACCAGGCCAGTGCCTCGTGCGAAAGCCGCTCGAAGAAACGCGCCGGCGTGCTGCCGCCGGAGACCGCCAGCAGTGCCGCACCGCGTGCCGCGATGGCCGCGCGCAACCGCGCGGCGACCTGCGTGGCCAATGCTTCGGCCAGGGCATCCGCATTCGCGTAGCGGTGCAGCGCGTCGGGCATCAGTCGTTGTCCTCGTGCCAGGTGCGGCCATCGCGTTCGATCAGTGCCACGGCCGCGCTCGGGCCCCAGCTGCCGGCGGTGTACGGACGCGGCGGCTCGTTGCTGGCAGCCCATGCAGCCAGGATCGGACCGGCCCAGCGCCACGCCGCTTCCACTTCATCGCGACGCATGAACAAGGTGGGATTGCCGCGCACCACGTCGAGGATCAGGCGCTCGTACGCATCCGGCTGCTGCACGCCGAAAGCCTCGGCGAAGCTCATGTCCAGCGGCACGTGGCGCAGGCGCAGGCCGCCCGGGCCCGGGTCCTTGATGGTCAGCCACAGCTTCACGCCTTCGTCCGGCTGCAGCCGCAGCACCAGCTTGTTCTGCGCCAATGCGCCAACGCTGCCTTCGAAGATGGAATGCGGCACCGGCTTGAATGCGACCACGATTTCCGACACCCGCTCGGGCAGGCGCTTGCCGGTGCGCAAGTAGAACGGCACGCCAGCCCAGCGCCAATTGCCGATCTCGGCCTTCAAAGCCACGAAGGTCTCGGTGCTCGACTTGCCGCCGTCCAGTTCATCCAGATAGCCCGGCACGCTCTGACCTTCGGAAGCGCCGGCGCGATACTGCCCGCGCACGGTGAGCTGGGCGGCGTTGTCGCCATCGATCGGCTTCAGCGCGCGCAGCACCTTCAGCTTTTCGTCGCGCACCGCGTCGGGCGAGAGCGAGGCCGGCGGCTCCATCGCCACCATGCACAGCAGCTGCAGCATGTGGTTCTGCACCATGTCGCGCAGCGCGCCGGCACGGTCGTAGTAGCCGGCGCGGCGACCCAGGCCCAGCGTCTCGGCCACGGTGATCTGCACGTGGTCGATGTGGCTGGCGTTCCACAGCGGCTCGAACAGCGCGTTGCCGAAGCGCAGCGCCAGCAGGTTCTGCACCGTTTCCTTGCCGAGGTAATGGTCGATGCGATAGGTCTGCGACTCGGCGAACACGCGGCCGACGTCGTCGTTGATCTTGTTGGCGCTGGCCAGGTCGCGGCCGATCGGCTTTTCCAGCACCACGCGCGAGGCGCCCTGGTTGAGGCCGTATTTGCCCAGTCGCTCGCAGATGTCCACGAACAGCTCGGGCGAGGTGGACAGGTAGAACACGCGGATGTTGTCCGGCCGCTCGCCGACCAGGGCGGCGAAGCCATCCCAGCCCTCGTCCTTGCGCGCGTCCAGCGGGCGATAGCCGATCAGGGCCAGGAAATCGTCGCACTGCTGCGGCAGATCGGTGGCGGCCTTGCCCAGCGCATCGCGCACCATGCCGCGGTAACCGTCGTCGTCGAGCGGCTCGCGCGCCACGCCGATGATGCGGCTGGCGGGTCGGATCTGCCCGGCCACGTAGCGGTGGAACAGGGCCGGCAACAACTTGCGCACGGCCAGATCGCCGGTGCCGCCGAAGATCACCAGGTCGAACGGATCGACCGGCAGGGAGGCTGGGGTCACAACGCACCTCGAACGCGCTAGGGGCAGGCAGCAGGAGGCCACTTGCCGTGAACAGGCACTGATCGTACCAATGAAATACCAGACGATACCAGTCCTTTGTGCAAGCGACCTTATGACGATCGGTCCATTCGAGACCACCGCGCATGGCGCACTGCGGATTGTTCCAGTGGTGTTTCATTGGTATGGTACGCGCAGCCTGTCTGGGGTCACGGGCCTGCATCTGACGGTATCGCTTCGCTGGCCATCAGGGCGGCCACGGCTTCCACGCGGCCACTCGCTCCCGCCCACCGCATCCTCATTCGACCCGTTGCAGAAAAGGCGGAAACCTTGGACAAACCCTTCCAATCCATGCAAAACGCCCTCGCCGACGAATACCGCCGCCTGTGCAGCGATGCCGCCGCGCACCAGCCACTGGCCTACCTGCGGCTGCGCCGGGCGATCCGCAACGTGATCGAACAACGCGCCATCGAACCGGGCCAGACCCTGCCGAGCGAGCGCGACCTGGCGCAATTGCTGACGCTGTCGCGCGTCACCGTGCGCAAGGCCATCGCCGGACTGGTGGAAGAAGGCGTGCTGACCCAGCGCCACGGCGCCGGCACGTTTGTGGCCGAACGCATCATCAAGCCGATGTCGCGGCTGACCAGCTTCACCGAGGATCTGCGCGCGCGCGGCCTGAACCCGCGCTCGGAATTCTTCGAGCGCGACGTCGGCGAGGTGACCCCGGAAGAATCGATGGCGCTGAACCTGTCGCCCGGCGTGCAGGTGATCCGCCTGCACCGCGTGCGCTACGCCGGCGACGAGCCGCTGGCGATCGAGCGCACCGTGGTCCCCGCCAGCGTGCTGCCCGACCCGATGCTGGTGCACGACTCGCTGTACGAAGCCCTGGAAGCCCGCGGCTGCCGCCCACGCCGCGCCTTGCAACGCTTGCGCGCGGTGCTGCTGAACGCCCGCCACGCCCGCCTGCTGCACGTGCCCACCGGCAGCGCCGGCCTCAACATCGAACGCCGCGCCTTTCTCGACGACGGCCGCGTGGTCGAATTCACCACGTCTTGGTACCGCGGCGACATCTACGATTTCGTGGCGGAATTGCAGACCGACTGAGCCTTGGAACGAATGGCACTTATTTAAGGCCAGCCGATTCCCATAACCGTCGTAGCCCACGCAGCGGGCGAAGTCGAAGCGCTGCCGCGTCTGGACAGTCCATCGACGTGGCGGGAGCCGAAGGGTTAAAGCTCGCTCGCATGGTCAGGTTGGCAAGTATCCAAGCGCCGGTTATGCGGCCCTGACCTCGGTCAACAGATCAGGATGACGATCCAGCACCCTGAGTAGCTTCACCAGTGCCAAGGGTGGCTTGGTTTTGCCGTTCTCGTATCGCGAAAACGCATTGACACCGCCCCCGAAGATTTCGGCAGCTTCGCGTTGATCGAGTGCCAACTTCTTTCGGACACTGGCAATGAAGCCAGGATCAACGATCGAGGCGTTCACCTGCTTGTTGAAATCCAGCATCGCCGTACTGGTGCGCGTCGACTCGGCTGCATCGAGGATCATTTCCCCACAGCTCGGGCAAAAGTCACCGGTGACGTCAGGAATGAGGGTCGACTCGCCCTTGTAGGTGTAGGGCATGTCGCGGGTGTCATGCACCAGTTCCGCGGCTGCGCAGGAAGGACACTTCATGATCAAAGCTCCTTGAAGGACACGATGAGCACATCATCCATGACCGTCAGTTTCAGGTAGACCTCGCCAGCGGATGTATTGGGTCGATACACGTCTTGCCACACCCGATGATCCGCATGCGTGGTCATGCTCTTGTAGAAATCGGACGGGGTCAGTGACGCGACCACGTCGATGATTCCGGCAAAGTCGAAACCCAAGGCGGCACCGCCCGTCAAGGCCGAGAACGTGGAGCGCACCTTCCCGGCGGCAAGCAGAGTCTTTACGATGGACAGCTTGCAGTGAGGCGTCCCTTTCTCCATGCCCGAAGACTAACCCACTAGGTTAATTTTAGCAAGTAGGTTAATACATGTCCCGACGCTCAACCGAGGCTGGGTGTCACCGCGCCCATGGAAACTCGCGCCAGACCCCATGCCATCACATACCATTCCGCCCGATTCCGCTCTCCAACACCTACTGGCCGACGCAGGAAAAGCACTGAGCCTAGGCCAGTCCGAACGTGCCCGACAGGCGCTGCGACAGGTGCTTGCCCAGGCTCCCGATCAGGTCAATGCGCAAATCCTCTACGGCGTCGCTTGCCTCATGCATGGCGATTTCGCCGAAGCCGTCAGCTTCCTGCAAAAGGCCGCCCGGCAACGCCCGGAGGACGCCACCGTCCAGATGTATCTGGGCAGCGCCCTGCATGACTCGGGATCAACGGACGAAGCCCTGACCCATCTGCGCCGCGCTTGCGAACTGGCGCCGCGCCAGGCCACGCCCTGGTACAACCTTGGCAAGGCGCTGAAACAGAATGGACAGTTGCCGGAAGCCGACCAGGCCTATCGCCACGCGCTGGCACTGGACGAAAAGCATGTGCTGGCCCGCATCGGCGTGGCCGACATCGCCACCATGCAGGGCGACATCCCGCGTGCCGTGGCCGAGTACCGGCACGTGCTGCGCCAGCAACCCGAACGCGCCGAAGCGTGGCACGGGCTGGCCAATCTCAAGACCGAGTCGCTGGGACCGGCCGACATCGACCTGATCCGTGGCGCCCTGCGCCAGGCCAACCTGCCCGCCGACACGCGAGTGATGCTCGGCTTCAGCCTGTTCCGCGCGCTGGAAGACCAGCATGACTACGCCGGCGCGTTTGAAGCGTTGCGCCAGGCAAACGCGGACAAGCGACGCCAGGTGGCATGGGACGCCGCCGCCGAGCGCGCGCAGATCGACAGCATCATGGAGGCCTTCAGCGCTCCGCTGCCTGCGCCGATGGATCCCACACTGGGCCATGAAGTCATTTTCATCGCCAGCATGCCGCGCTCGGGCTCCACGCTGATCGAGCACATCCTCGCGACACACCACGACGTCGAAGGCGCCAACGAGATTCCCGATCTGCCCCAGGTCATCGAGGACGAATCACGCCGCCGCGGCCAGCCCTTCCCGCAATGGGTCACCGCCGCCACACCCGATGACTGGCACCGGCTAGGCGAGGACTACCTCGCACGCACCGCACGCTGGCGCGAGCAACGCCCGCGCTTCACCGACAAGAACATCGCCAATTGGCCGCTGCTGGGTGCAGCGCGCCTGATGCTGCCCGGCGCAAAGATCATCCATTGCCACCGCGATCCGGTGGAAACCTGCTTCTCTTGCTACCGCCACCTGTTCCGGCACGGCGTGCATTACAGCTACGACCTCGACGAAATGGCCGAGTACTACCGCGAGTACGAGCGCCTGAGTGCGTTCTGGCTGATGCGCCATCCGCAACACGTATTGGATTTCCCCTACGAAGCCCTGGTGCAGGAACCGGAAACACAGATCCGCCGCCTGCTCGCCTTCTGCGACCTGTCCTTCGATCCCGCCTGCCTGACGCCGCACCAGACCAAACGCGAAGTGCTCAGTACCGCCAGTGCAGCGCAGGTACGCGAGCCTATCCGCGCCGATACGACGCATAGCGCACCGTATATGGAGTGGCTGCAGCCTCTGCGCGAGAAACTGGCACACTGAAACGAACAAGGCCGCCGGTTGCCCGGCGGCCTTGTTCGTTTCTGTATCTCTTTCCTTCATGCCGCCGCCCGCGGCGGCATGAAGTTGGAGGGTGTGACTTAGAAGTCGTACTTCACGCTGAAATCCATGTAGCGCGGTGCTTCCGTTGACGCTGCGGTATGGTAAACCGGGTTGTAAAGGAACGTTCCCGAGTTGCCGCCGCCAGCCCCGCCGCCATTACCAATAGCGTATTGGGTGTAGTAAAGCGTCGCTTTCTGCTCGTTGAGTACGTTGTGGATTTCCCACTGCAAAGTGAGGTGCTTGTTCGCCCAGTCTGGCGTGTACGTCACGCTTAGGTTGAGCTGGTGCGTCCACGGCGTATGACCGCTATCGCCAGGGGGAGACGAGTGGCCACCATAACCCACGAGGCTACCATCGGGTGCGATCGTCAGCGTCGGGTTGTTGCCGCCCGGCACACCGCCACAATAGTGCTGATAGGGACCGTTATATGCATCAGCAAAAATGGTGTCACCGAAACCACTCAGGCACACGTTCGGCGCACCCGATTGCATGATGAAGGTGCCGCTGATCATCCACTCCGGCGTGATGGCATACGAACCGAAAGCCTTGATCGTGTGGCGATGGCTGTTGGCTTGCTCGCCATTGGCGTACTGCATGAGATCCGGGAAGTCCCACTGCGCCGTCGTGGAGCCAGAGAAGCCGCCGTTGGTCTGGTTCGTGATCTGCCCGATGGGCGTGTCGGTCGGACCCTCGGTGCTGCCGTACGACTTGGAGAACAGGTAGTCGATCTTGCCAAACCACTTGCCGTCCCAGGTGTGTTCCAGATAGCTGTCCAAGGCATAGTACTTGCGCGACGGCTTCGGGAAACCGACAAACGGTTGACCTTGCGTGTACACGCCATAGCCCGTGTTCGGATTCCAGGCGACTGCGCCACCCGGCTGCGGGATGTAATTGGTCTTGCCCGGATTGACCAAGCCAGCAATGACGTTGACGACGTTGCCGCTTGCGTCATACACCGCGACGTCGGTGTCATCCACGAGGTTACCGGCCTTCTCGAAGGTCGCCTGCTCACCCCACACCAAACCGGTATTGCCGAGCATCTTCTGGAAGCCCAGCACATACTCATCTTGGTACTGCGGTTTGAGGTTGGTCGAGGCATAGTCCTTGATATTGCCAGGAACGCCGTTCTCGCCATCCGACGAGAAGTACCCTGCGGGAAGTGACACACCCGGAATCGCTGCCACGGGCAGCGCAGTGAAACCAATCGGCAAACCAGTCGGGCCAATACCTGTGTAGGTACCAACGATGGTGCCGTTGATCGAGCCGAATGCAGAGTTGCGTGCAGCCAAACCGGCCGGCAGCGCCAAATAGTAACGCCCCGCATTACCGAAGACCTTGAACGTGCTGTCGCCCATCACGTCCCAGCTGAAGCCCAGGCGCGGTGCCCACTGCGGGCTGGTTTCCTTGATGTAGGCCTCTCCGCCGGGACCGGTGTTCTCGAACTGGTCATTACGCAGACCAAGGTCGAGCAGCAGGTTCGGCGTGACCTGCCACTTGTCTTCCACGTATTGCGCTTTTTGGCGAGCCGCAATCGTGACGTTCTGCTGTGTGAGGGTTTCGACGACGTAATTGCCAGGACCAGGATTGCCGATAAAGGGCGAATTGGAGAAAGTGGCCGGAGCACCCTGCACATAGTTGTAGGCACCACCACCCAGGATGGATGTGCCGTCGTCATCGTCCCGATACCGGACGTTGTCGATACCGAACTTGAGGTCGTGGTCGGCCGTGATCTTCCAATCGAGATCAATGCGCAGGTTGGCGTCCTTGGTGGTGTGACCCGGGTTGCCAATGGTGGTATCAACCAAGTTCGGAACGGTAACACCCGCCGGCACGGGAACCCCGCTGAAGGTCACCGGAGCTACAGCCTCACCACCCAGGCCGCTATAGTACTGGCCCTTCATCAGGCCGTACTGCATTTCGAGTGTCAGGTTGTCGGTGATGTACGAGGTGTACTTGAGGATACCAATCTTGAAGGTATCCTTGGTCGTTACACCGGCACCGTAAAAGTTGGCAACTTTCTGGTCCGTATAGTCGTAGTTGTAGAAGTTGTTGGTTGTCTCTTCGTTCTTGGTTTGGACACCTGTCAACTCCAGCACGTTGTTGTCATTGATGTTCCAGTCCACCTTGGCGTAAATCTTGGGAGACTTGGTAGCCGTCGACTGGTAGTAACCCTGCGGCGACGTGATGCCGAACGTACCCAAACCACCCTTATCGCTGTCGTGCTGCCACTCGGCCGTGAGGAAGAAGAACAGCTTGTCCTTGATCAGCGGGCCGCTGAGGTAGGCGTCATACACTGTCGACCAGTTTTCGTTCTGCTTCCTGCCCCTCTGAATCTTGCCGTAGCCGGGAAGGTAGTTCGTCGTACCCTGGTTGGAGGCCATATACGGCTCCCACTTGTAACCAGAGGGCGCCTGCGGATCATTCGGATCAGCAACCCAACCATCAGCACCGACAGGGGTGAGCGGATTGTTGTAGTGCACGTTGTCGAAGCTGCCTTGAGCCCAGCTCGGGCGCCAGGACGCATACACGCCGGCATGCCACTCGTTGCTGCCGCGCTTGCCAATCTGGCTGATCACGCCGCCGGTTGAGCGACCGTATTCGGGACCATAACCGCTGGTGATGGTCTGCTGTTCGGCAATGGCGAAGTACGGCAGCGCGACGCCGCCTGCTCCACCGATCGGATCAGTAGTGTTGAAACCGTTGAGGTAGTAAGCATTTTCCACGACGCTGTTGCCGCCCATGGAGACCAGCGGCGTACCGGTGGGTCCATTGCCGAGAGTGGAACCACCCATGTTCACACCCGGAGCCAGCAACGCAATGTCTTCGGCACTGTGAGCTATCGGCAGCACCTTCAATTGCTGCGCGGTTATCACCTGGGTCTGACGTGTGGAGGACACATCAATCGCGGGCAGCGCGTTGGCCGTTACCGTGACTGCGCTGAGGTTCTCAACGTTCTTTCCGGTAGTAGTCGCGGCAAACATGACCGGCGCGCCACCAGACACACTCACCAGCACATGGTTGTGTGTAGACACCACGTTGCCGTTCTGCACCAGTGATACGGTGTACTCACCCACCGGCAACTGGTTGGCGGAGTAGCGGCCATCGCTACCGACCGACACTTCGCGGGTCAGGCCTGTCTGATTGCTGACAACCCGGACCGTCTCGCCCGCAGCCACAGGTGCGGTACCGAAGACGGAACCGGTGGTGGCCTGGCCATAGGCCACGCCGGTAAGGCCGAGGCTCAAGGCCAGGGCGGCGGTCAGGGCGTTGCGGCGGTACTGGTTTCCCCGCACATAGCGCTTGTTCATGTGTTTCTCCCCATCAAAGACAACCCAAATCCGGGCAATGGACACTGCCTTGTCAGTCGCTACGCGCGACTGCTGCAGCAATTGATTCAGGGGCATCGGTCTGGCGCGGCGATCCTTGGCTTTCGAACAGTCTCGCAATCACTGTGACCCTCATGCACAGCATCACGAACAATGTAATCAAAACCGCCCAGACAAACCCTCCGACTGGGCCAGAACTTAATTTGAACAATTATGACTGTCAACACTTTCTTAGCGTTTTTACAAGGGCGCTTTTATATTCGGTAAAGGGGTAATTTCTTGCATATTCGAAATATATTGACGCATACCATCCCCGGATAATCACTGCCGCTCATCAAGCCAGCAAAAAGCACATGTTCCAAAGGCAGATGTCGCTCAGGGCCTCAATCGCCTGTCGCCTGATATGTGTGTAATTTTCAGTGACTTAGGAGGCGAGTCAAAGCAACAACGAAGAGGGTTCGTGGGGTGCGCCCGAGGAGCACGCCAGCAATGCATGAAGACGTTATTTATTGCGGTTAAAGTAAGTGTTCTTGCGAAACCCAAGCGAATCATCAGCAAACCGGGTGCCTCGTCAGGCGAACCACGTTGCATCACGGAGAAAAACGCCTTTCCACTAATTCGCGTAGTAATATTTTGCGGAAATCTACCGCATACTTCTTTTAATGTTCTTTAGTTGGTCTCGCCAGCCGGCCCACGAGCATTTCGCTGCTGCATTACGGCCATGGCATCTTCTTCCGTGACAAGGCTCTTTACCTGATGTCCGGCCACCCGGCGGAACCATGAAACGTGCAGGACTGCCATTCCATCTCAAGCCGCCTCGTTTGCCCCCACCCACCCCCAACCGCTAAAGTTCGCCCGTTTCGGGTGTCCTGCGGGCCTTCGCCCACGGGATGAAACGGGAAGCCGGTGCGTTGCGCGCGAAGCGCAGCAAGGCCGGCGCTGCCCCCGCAACGGTAAGCGAGAGAACATCGGACGGCGGATAGCCACTGTGCTGCGGCACGGGAAGGCGTCGTCCGTTGGCATGTGCCATGGCCCATGCGGCTCGCAAGCCCGGAGACCGGCCCGAATCGAACGTTTCTGGTGACTCGCGGTGGGCGAGGCTGGATCGCGTGCCGTGGCGATTGCCGCTGCATGCCGTTCCGCCTTCTTTCGCATGTCACCAGCCCAGGCAACCTGTGCTGCGCGGGGACGCGTGGCGGGACACGACATGATGATGAAGAACACCTTGCTGGCCACCGCTTTGCTCGCCGGTCTGGCGATGACGGCCACGGCTGCCGCCGACCAGGCGGATGCCACCCTCGAACCGGTGATCGTCACCGCCACGCGCACCGCGATCACCGCCGACGAAGCCTTGTCCTCGGTCAGCGTGATCACCCACGACGACATCGTGCGGCTGCAGCCGGTTTCGCTGGTGGACCTGCTGCGCGGCCTGCCCGGCGTCACCATCACCCAGTCCGGCGGTATCGGCGAGCAGACCTCGCTGTTCCTGCGCGGCACCAATTCCACGCATACGCTGGTGCTGCTCGACGGCATCCGCATCGGCTCGGTCACCGCTGGCCTCGCCGCTCTCGAGCAGATCCCGGTGGATCAGATCGAGCGCATCGAGATCGTGCGCGGGCCGCGCTCCAGCCTGTACGGTGCCGATGCGATCGGCGGCGTGATCCAGATCTTCACCAAACACGGCCAGCGCAATGGCGGCCTGCCTTCATCGGACCCGTTGCCGTCGCTGAGCGTCACTGCCGGCAGCCACGGCCTGGCCGGAGGGCAGTTCGGCGTGTCCGGCGGCGACTCGCACGCTTGGTACAACCTGAACCTGGGCGGCGAATACACCAGCGGCTTCCCGACCTGCCGGATGGGTGCGGCCGAGGTCGGCGCCGGCTGCTTTGCCGACGATCCGCGCAACGACGCCTACCGCAACTGGAATGGCCTGCTCGATGCCGGCTATCGCTGGGACAACGGCACCGAACTGGCCGTGACCGGCCTGCGCAGCAAGAGCTACGTCGAGTACGGCGGCAGCCCCTATGGTGGCAACCGCGCACTGGAGGAACAGCGCGTGGCCGGCGCCCGCTTGTCGTTCGCGCCGCTGGACCCGTGGAAGGTCACGTTGAGCGCCGGACAGAGCCGCGACCTGTCGTCGACCGCCTACCAGGGCACCTATTACGGCATGTACTACCCCACCACGGCCACCGGCTACACCCGCTCGCGTCGCAACCAGGCGTCGTGGCAGAACGACTTCAGCCTCGGCTCGAACCAGTTGCTCAGCGCCGGTGTGGACTATCGCCAGGAACATATCGCCAGCAGCACCGGCTACCTGGCCAGCACCGTCAGCGATACCGGCGTGTTCGCGCAGTACCAGGGCACGTTCGGTCGCAATGAAGTGCAGCTCTCGGCGCGCCACGACCACAACAGCCAGTTTGGCAACCACGACACCGGCGCCGTGGCCTGGGGCTACCGCTTCGACCATGGCCTGCGCCTGACCGCCAGCTACGGCAGCGCCTTCCACGCACCGACCTTCAACGACCTGTACTACCCGCCGTATTACGGCGTGGCTTCGGCCAACCCGAACCTCAAGCCGGAAACTTCGCGCAGCGCCGAACTTGGCCTGTCGCAGCAGGGCGAGGGCTGGAACTGGGCGCTGAACGCCTATCAGACGCGCATCCATGACCTGATCACGCTGAACGACGTCTATTACCCGGAGAACATCAGCCAGGCGCGCATCCGCGGGCTGGAAGCGCAGGCCGGTGCCACCCTGGCCGGCTGGCGCGTGCAGGGCTACCTGACGCTGCTGCAGCCGAAGAACGACGGCGGCGCCAGCGACCCGAACAACGGCAAGCTGCTGGCACGCCGGCCGGAGCGCACCGTGCGCGTGGACCTGGATCGCCACTTCGGCGCATTCGGCGTGGGCGCCACGTTCTATGCCGCCGGCAAGCGTTTTGACGACGCGGCCAACCGGCACCACCTGGGCGGTTACGCCACCACCGACCTGCGCGCCAGCTATGCGTTCGCACGCGACTGGTCGGTGTCGGCACGACTGGCCAATGCGTTCGATCGCAAGTACGAAACGGTGTGGTACTTCAACCAGCCCGGCCGCACCTGGTTCCTCACCTTGCGCTACAGCCCGGCGGCGCACTGAGGTTGATCCGGTTTCCCCGCGTACCGGGGAACCGGAAGCGCGCCCATCCTCCGAACCATCGGGAGTGATGAGTGTCGATCCTCAGCCAGCTTTTCCCCTTCTCCCTTTGGGAGAAGGTGCCCCGAAGGGGCGGATGAGGGTTCGGGCAAAGCGAAGTGCCCGGCACGATGCAGGCCTGCATGCGGCGCTTCGCCCGAACCCTCTCCCCAACCACTCTCTCGGGGGAGAGGGGCTTCAAACAGCTGAGTTTCGACGCCAATCACCTTCCGCAAGACGCCTGTGCATCGCTCCGCCAAGAGCGGTGCGCAAGCGCTCATCCTGTCACGTCCGAAGCGGCCAAAAACCCGCGCCGCCGCGCCCATGCCTTTCGGCACGGACCGACTTCAGGCACATTCATGCGTCCAGCCATGAAGGCATAAAGGCAGCATGACCCCGTTTCCCTGCCACGACGCACCTGCCGCCGCGCGCCATTTGCACGCGACGCTTCACACGGATGTACGCTGCGCCGACCGCGCGGGAGGCCATCCGTGAACCTGTTTGCACCGATGATCCGCCGCCCGGCGGGCACCTCGTTGCTGGCGATCGGGCTGGCCATTGCCGGCTTCTGTGCCTACCTGCTGCTGGGCGTAGCGGCGTTCCCGTCGATCGAATTCCCGTTCATCGCCGTTTCCGCGCAACTGCCCGGCGCCAACGCGCAGACCATGGCCACCACGGTGATGGCGCCGCTGGAGCGCCACCTCGGGCGCATCCCCGGCGTCTCGCAAATGAATGGCACCGCAACAGACGGTGCGGTGCAGATCGGCCTGCAGTTCGATTTCAGCCACAGCACCGACAAGGCCGCGCGCGACGTGCAGGCTGCGATCAACGCAGCGCTTGCCGACCTGCCGCAGCTACCCACGCCCCCGGTTTATTTCAAGGCCAACAGCTCGAACATCCCGGTGCTGCTGGTCGCCATCACCTCGCCCAGCCTGCCACCGGACAAGCTGTACGACCTGACCGATACCTTGCTGAAACCGGCCGTGTCGCAGATTCCCGGCGTGGCCCAGGTGCAGTTGGGCGGCAGCACGCCGCATGCCGTGCGCATCGCACTGAATACCGGCGCGCTGACCAGCGCCGGCATCACCGCGAACGATGTCGCCAACGCCTTGCGCGCGGCGAATGTCACTTCGCCACAAGGCACGCTCAGCAACGGCTTCACCCGCATGACGGTGACCGCCAACGACTCGCTGCACAGCCCGCAGGATTTCGCCAGCCTGATCATCGCCAGCCACAATGGGGTGCCGGTGCGGCTGTCCGACGTGGCCACGATCAGCAGCGGTCAGCAGGACAAGTACGCCGCGGCGTGGTTCAACGGCCAGCGCTCGGTGATGATGCGCATCACCAAGCGCCCGGAGGCCAATGCGGTCGCGGTGGTGAAGGCCATCCGCTCGCGCCTGCCCGAGCTGCGCAACCTGATGCCGGCCGACGTGACGATGGTGCCGATCTTCGACCTCACGCCGACCACCGAGTCGGCGCTGCACGAGGTGGAAGTGGCGCTGCTGATGAGCATCGTGATGGTGGCGCTGGTGATGCTGGTGTTCCTGCGTCGCACCCGTCCCACCATCATCGCCATGTTCAGCGTGCCGCTGTCGCTGGCCGGCGCACTGGTGGTGATGTGGGTGATGGGTTTCACGCTGAACATCTTCTCGCTGGTGGCGCTGGTGCTGTGCGTGGGTTTCGTGGTGGACGATGCGATCGTGGTGATCGAGAACATCGTGCGCCACATCGAGAAAGGCATGAAACCGCTGCCTGCCGCGCTCACCGGCGTACGCGAGATCGGCTTCACGGTGATCTCGATCACGCTGTCGCTGATCGCGGTATTCGGGCCAATGGTGTTCGGCGACAACATGTTCACCAAACTGATGCGCGAGTTCTCGGTGACGCTGATCGCCACCATCGTGATCTCCGCAGTGGTGTCGCTGACGCTGACCCCGGCGCTGTGCGGCCGCTGGCTGACTGCGGAGCACGATGTTGTCCCCTCGCCCGGACGACTGGAGCGTCTGGCCGAACGCTTTGACGGCTGGATGCTGCGCACCTACGAGCGGGGACTGGACTGGGCGATGCACCATCGCAGGATGATGCGCTGGCAGCCGATCATCCTGCTGGTGCTGACCATCGTGCTGGCCGTGGCGGTGGCCAAAACCGCCGGCGGCGGACTGATGCCGAAGGAGGACACCGGGCTGCTGCGCACCCGCATTACCGCGGACGCCAACATCTCGCCCGAAGCGATGGCCAAGCGCACCCAGGAGGTCGCAGCCAAGCTGCTGGCCGATCCCGCGGTCAGCGACGTCTCCGCCTTCCTCGGCAGCAACAACGGCGGTGCGGTGGGCAACGAGTCGAGCATGTTCGTCGACCTCAAGCCGATCGGGAAGCACAAGGGCGATCGACAGGATTCTGCCCAGCAGGTGGTGGATCGCCTGACCAAATACTTCAAGCAGATTCCCGATATCAACGTGTCGGTAAGCGCGGTGCAGTTCATCAGCGGCGGCGGTGGTGGCGGCAGTGGCATCGGCCAGTACTCGTTCGAACTGCAGAGCACCAGCGGTGCGTCACTGCAGGACCCCACGCTCAAGCTCGCGCGGATCATGCGCAACATGAAGCAGTTCCGCGATGTCACCACCAGCTTCGACAGCATCGGCATGCAGCAGATGCTGCAGGTGGATCGCAACGCCGCCTCGCGCCTGCACGTAAGCATGGCCCTGGTCGACGACGCATTGGCCAACGCCTTCGGCCAGCGCGTCGTCTCGACGATCTATTCCGACATCAACCAGTATCGCGTGGTGCTCACCGCCGACAATGCCGAGTCACTGAACCCGGGTACGCTGTTGAATACCTACGTGCGCAACAGCCAGGGACAGATGATCCCGCTTTCCGCGCTGGCGAAGATCCAGCCGCATATCGCGCCAGTGGAAATCGATCACACCAACCAGATCGAGTCGTCCTCGATCAACTACAACCTGGCCAAGGGCGTGACCCAGGGCGACGGCCTGAAACTGGTCGACCAGGCCATCTACGCGGCCAACCTGCCCGCCGGCATCCAGAAAAAATACACCGGCAACAACAAGGACTTGATGGATGCGCTGAGCAATTCGCTGATCACCCTGCTCGCGGTGATCCTGACCATGTACGTGGTGCTCGGCATCCTCTACGAAAGCCTGATCCATCCGCTGACCATCATTTCCACCCTGCCGGCAGCGGGCATGGGTGCCTTCCTCGCCATGCTGGTCACGCATACCCAGCTCACCCTGATGTCGGTGATCGCGGTGCTGATGCTGATCGGCATCGTGAAGAAGAACGCGATCCTGATGGTCGACTTCGCGCTGGTGGCCGAACGCGAACACGGCCGCTCCGCACCGGAGGCGATCCGCGAGGCGGCGTTGGTGCGCTTCCGTCCGATCACCATGACCACCCTGGTGGCGATGGGCGCGGCGCTGCCGCTGGCGGTCGGCTTCGGCCAGGGTTCCGAAATGCGCCAGCCACTGGGCATCGCCATCCTCGGCGGCCTGTTCGTGTCGCAATTGCTCACCCTGCTCTCAACGCCGGCGATCTACCTGTGGCAGCACGACCGGCGCGAGCGCAAGGCGAAGCGGCGGCAACTGCGCGAGGAAATCCGGCGGCAGCGCGAGCTGACAAAACGGATGCCGTCACTGCCACGGTAATTTGTTCCACTCCTGCCGCCGGCGGTCATCGCGATGAACATGCCGTTATGTGACACTGCGTGCCGTCACGAGGACGGGAAGGGGGCGCAACCACATGTCATTTTTGATGCTGGAAGATTTCGCATCGCTGCTCAACGAGGGTTTCGCGGTCGACGTCGGCGGTGATCGCACGACCTTCACCCTGGTCGAGGCAAGGCCGCTGCCGGCGCGCGATGTCAGCGGCATGCAGCGTGCGCCATTTTCGTTGTTGTTCCACCACGCCTCGGCGGTGATCTTTCCGCAGCGCATCTACCAGATGGAGAATCCGCGCATGGGCGGCTTCGGCATCTTCCTGGTACCGGTGGCGCGCAACCAGGACGGTTTCATCTATCAGGCGGTGTTCAACTGAGCTACGGCAGTCGGTACGTCCCAGTGCATGCGCTGGTGCAGGCCTTCCACGCCGCCTTGCTCCCGAAAGCCCAGTCGGACATACAACGCATGGGCCCGGCCATTGTCCAGCCGCACGTGTAAGGCCAGGCCCTGCGCGTGTGAGCCCTGTGCATCCCGCTGCAACTGCCTGAGCAGCGCGCCGCCAATGCCGCGTCCCTGCCATGCCGGCAGCAGGCCGATGTCGATGACCAGCCAGCGTGGCGATTCACGCAGCAGATAGAGCCGCCCCACGGCTTGGCCCCGGTGTTCCAGCACGAGGAATTCCGCGTGCTGGAACTGGGTAGTGAAATGCCGGTGCTGCAAGGTGAACTGGCTATCCAGGAAAGACTGGCGCGCCCCTTCGGGCCACGCCACCCGTGCCATCTCCTCGGCGCGCAGCGTTTCGTACAGCGCGCGCATGAAGCCCAGGTCGCGCTGCTCCGCGATGCGCACCCCGAAACCCTGCTTGCGCAGATCCGCGGGTACCCGCGTGGATGGCTCGCGCGACGGTGGAAAGGCGAGGCCGGACAGCGGCAGTGTCATCACGGGCGCTGGGGAAACACTCCTGCCAGCGCAATGCAGAAGTTCAGCGCCAGCAGCGGCTGGCGATTCTCGTGCGGTATTCCCTGGCCGGTGATGCCGATAATGGTCGGTGCAAAGTTCACGGTGGGGCTGGTTTGCGCGGCGAAGGGCGTAGCTTTGACATTGCCGGGCAGCAGCAGGGCATCGCCGGTCGCCGGTACGCCGTGCCGCAAGTCCTGGTCCTTCTGGCCATGCAGGTTCAGGTTGTGGTTGTGCGAGGGCATTTCCGACTGCAGCAGGCTCACCGTCTCGCTGCCGAACGATTCGCCCACCGTGCGCGGCGCGAGGCCGGGCCCCCGGCCTGAACCACAGGCCGCGTTGCCGCCGTAGTTCGGCAGGCCGAAGGTGCTTCTGCCGTCACCGCCGAAGGTGGTGCCGAGCAGCGAGAACAAGGCGGTGTTTTGCGAAATCGGCATGATTTGCCCGGCGCAGATCGCCCATCGGTACGGCGCGAAGTTGAAGCCGAAGATCTGTATTTCGCCAATGTACGGAGTAGTCATGCGGATGTCCCCTGGGCGCGCAATAAAAGGCGCGCGCCAATCAGTTCTGCGACGGAAATATGCCGAACAGCGCGATGCAGAAATTCGCGGCGAGCGTGGGCATGGTGTTGTCGTGCGGCTGGTTCCCACCGACCTGCGAGACCGTGGCGTTGGCCGTAGAAACGGCGTCGCCGACGATCGTCCCCGAGTACATCGTGTCCGCGTCCAGCCCGCCGAACTCGGCCGTGCCCGCAGGTGCATCGAGCGAAGCGATGCTGCTGGAGGCGACAAAGGCATGCGTGTGCGCGGGCAATTGCGCGGTGGTGACGGTGACGCCCTCGGTGCCTCCCAGCTGGCCCATCACGCGGGGCGTGAGCCCGTTGCCGGCCCCCTGGTGGACGGGAACGCGCCCGCGCAAATCCGGTACCGCGAAGGTAGTGACGCCGTCGCCGCCGTAGGTGGTGCCGAGCAGGGTATACAGCGCCTCATAGGTGGCGATGCTCAACAGGCTGCCGTCGCACAGCTGCCAGTCGACCGGGGCGAAGGTATAGGGAAACAGCCGGACCTCGCCGAGGAAAGGTGTACTCATGGGCAATGCTCCGATACGCGGATATCAGTCGATCAGTTGCGCGGAGGGAAGACGCCGGTCAGCGCAATGCAAAAATTGAGCACGCCGAAGGGCTGCATGTTCGGATGCGGCTGTGAGCCGCCCGTGCTGGACAGCGTGCCGGGATTCAGGACCACTTGCGGACCGCTGGCCGGGGCGTACAACGGCTCGCCGGCGACAGCCCCGTAGAGGCTATTGAGTGGATTGCGCCCGGTGCCTGCTGCGGTGGTGCCGTTACCGAGATGGAGGTGCGGTGGCATCGTCTGCGTCGTCAGGCTGACGTTTTCGACGCCGCCGACCGCGCCCACCGGATAGTCGCCGTTACTGCCGATCGGTGTGCGCCCGCGCAGGTCCGGAAGCATGAACGTGCGGACACCGTCGCCGCCGAACTGCGTGCCGAGCAAGGAGAACAAGGCCTGGTTCTGTGCGATGGGCAGAACCTGCCCGTTGCACAGGGCAAAGCCCTTGGGCGCGAACGCGAATCCGGTGGGCATGACCTGCCCGACAAAAAAATCCGACATGGTGTTTCCCCCTGATGAAGGCGATGCGACCCGTCCCGGCGCTGCCTTCTGCAACTCTGATCCCATCGCCCGGGCTTGACAAGTCCTCACTGGCCGAAAGGCGATGATTGGCCTACGATGCGGCGCACGTCGTGGTGTTTTAACACTTTGCGCACAATCTCCGGCATTGCGATGGCCATGGATGCGCGCGCAGACAGCAGACGGCTGGTCAGGGAGCGCCCGCCACCGCAATGAAGCGGGCGGGCCACACAGGGGGACAACATGCATAAGTATTCTTGGTCGCGTGGACCGGCGATGGCGTGCCGCGGCATCCTTCAGTGGAACTGGCGCGGCGCGCTCGTCCTGTTATGCATTGCGCTCGCGTGGCCAAGCCTGGCGCACGCCGCCGACTGCCCCAACTTCAACGTGCCCGACTCCCATACCATGCCGTCCACGTCACCGATGGCTTCCGGGGGCACGATCACCATCGATGCCTCGTCCTGCGATCCGACCGGCGGCATCGCGGGCATCGAGGGCATCTTCTCGGCTCCGTCGCACGGAACCGCGTCGGTCGACGCCGTCGCCGAAACCGTCACCTACACGAACAACGGCGACGGCGCCACCACCGATTTCTTTACCTTCGGCGATCCCGATAGCAACGCGATCACCGTCACCGTCTCGATCGGCGCAGCGACATCCCCGATCACGGTAACGCCGGCATCGCTGCCGACGCCGCAGGTGGGTGTCGCGTATTCCCCCGTGACCCTCATCGCCAGCGGCGGCACCGGCCCGTATACGTATACCAAGACCGGCGGTTCGCTGCCGCCGGGCATGACCTTCGCCGGCGGCACGTTCTCCGGCACGCCCACGCACTGGGCCAATTACTCGGTCAGCATCGAGGTCGCGGATTCGGCCGGCCACAGCACCACCAAGAGCTACGCGCTGGACGTGCCCCAGCCGACCATCACCTTGTCGTCGCTGCCATCGCCTGCCGTCGGCGTCTCCTACAACCAGACCATCACGGCGAGCGGCGGCACCAGCCCGTATGGCAACTTCTCCGTCAGTTCGGGAAGCCTGCCCCCCAACCTTAGCCTCAGCAGCAGCGGCGTGCTGTCCGGCACACCCACCACGGCAGGCACCTACCACTTCGTGGTACAGGCAGCCGACAGCAGTGCGCCCACCACGTACTACGGCACGCATACCTACGACCTGACGGTGAACAACGCCACGGTGCCGGGAGCGCCGACGATCGGCACCGCCACCGCCGGCAACGCCCTGGCCCATGTGAGTTTCAGCCCCCCGGCCAGCAACGGTGGGGCGGCCATCTCCAGCTATACCGCCATCTCCCATCCCGGCAACCTCAGCGGCAACTGCACCAGCTCGCCGTGTACCGTGAACGGACTGACCAACGGCACGGCCTATACCTTCACCGTGACCGCGACCAATGCCGTCGGCACAGGCGCAGCATCGAGCGCGTCCAACAGCGTCACGCCATCGACCGTGCCCGATGCACCGACCGGCGTTGCCGCCGCAAGCACCACCAGCGCGCAGGCCACCGTCACGTTCAACGCTGCCATCGACAATGGCTCGGCCATCACCGGCTACGCGGTAACGTCCAGCCCTGCGGGCGGTATCGATGCCAACGCCGGCACGACCTCGCTCAGCCATGTCATGACCGGGTTGGCCAACGGCGTCCTCTACACGTTCACCGTGACGGCGACCAATGCGAACGGTGCCGGACCGGCTTCATCGCCGTCCAACAGCGTGATGCCGAAGGCGGCACAGACGATTACCTTCGCCAACCCGGGTACGCAAAATTTCGGCACCACGCCCACTCTCACGGCCTCGGCCACATCGGGCCTGACGGTGACGTTTACGTCGACCACGACCACCGTGTGCACGATCAGCAGTGGCGGGGCGCTCGCCTTCATCGCGGCCGGCACCTGCACCATTGATGCGAACCAGGCCGGCAACGGGGCCTACGCCGCCGCCCCGCAGGTCAGCCAGTCGTTCACCGTCAACGGGATCCTGCCGGGCGCGCCCATCATCGGCACGGCAACGGGGAGCGACCAGCAGGCGACGGTGAACTTCACCCCGCCGGCCTCGTCGGGTGGTTCACCGATCGTTGGCTATACCGCCACCAGCAGCTCGGGCGGAAATACCGGAACGTGCGCCGCGTCACCATGCACCGTGGCCGGACTGGTCAACGGCACGTCGTATACCTTCACGGTGACGGCAACCAACGGGGTGGGCACCGGCGCGGCATCGGCCGCATCGAACAGCGTGATTCCCCTCGGCATTCCAACGGCTTCCGCCAAGTCGGCGACGGCGACCTATAACACCGCCACGACCATCGACCTCACCAGCTCGATCACCGGTGCCGACATCACCGGCATCACGGTCGGCTCCGGGCCTTCGCACGGCACCGCCACCGTCTCGGGCGAAACGGTGACGTACACACCGGCACCCAGCTACTACGGCAGCGACAGCTTCACCTATACCGCCACCAACGCCGCCGGCACCTCGACCCCGGCCACGGTGACCATCACCGTGAGCCCTGCACCGCCTTCGAACCTGGCCTACTCGCCGGCCAACTACTTCTTCACGAAGGGCCAGGCGAGCACGACGGCGACGCCGACGTACGACGGCACCCCGTTGACGGGTTGCACGGTGAGCCCCGCGCTGCCGACAGGGCTGTCCATCGATACGGGCAACTGCGAGATTTCCGGGACGCCAACGTCGTTGTCTACCGCCCCGATCGTCTACACCGTAACGGCAAGCAACCCGGCGGGCTCCACCACCGCGATGGTAACGATCACCGTGAACGACGTGGCACCCTCGAACCTGGTCTATACGCCGGGTAGCTACACGTTCACGCAAGGCCAGGCGATCACGCCGGCGACGCCGACGTACGTGGGCGGCTCGATGACGAGCTGCACGGCAAGTCCGGCGCTGCCGGCGGGACTGTCCATCAGTCCGGGCAACTGCACGATTTCCGGGACGCCGACGGTGTCCGCTCCTTCGTCCAGCTACACCGTGATAGCGAGCAACTCGGGCGGCTCCACCACCGCCATGGTGACGATCAACGTGCTGCCGACGGCACCTACCGTGGCCAACACGTCGGCGACGGCGGCCTACAACACCGCCGCCACCATCGACCTCACCAGCTCGATCACCGGTGCCGACATCACCGGCATTACGGTCGGCTCCGGACCTCTGCACGGCACCACCTCCGTCTCGGGCAAGACGGTGACCTACACGCCATCGCCCACCTACTACGGCGGCAGCGACAGCTTCACCTATACCGCGACCAACCCGGGCGGTACCTCGACACCGGCCACGGTGACGATCACCGTCACCCCTCCGCCGGCACCCACCGTGGCCAACGCGTCGATGACCGCGGCCTACAACACCACCGCCACCATCGACCTCACCAGCTCGATCACCGGTGCCGATGTCACCGGCATCACGGTCGGCTCCGGGCCTTCGCACGGCACCGTCACCATCTCGGGCAAAACGGTGACCTACACGCCGTCGTCCAGCTACTACGGTGGCAGCGACAGCTTTACCTATACCGCCACCAACCCCGGTGGCACTTCCGCCCCGGCTACGGTGTCGATCACCGTCGGCGTGCCGGCTGCTCCGACCGTTGTCGCAAAATCGGTGGCGACGGCCTACAACACCCCGGCCACGATCGACCTCACCGGCTCGATCACCGGCGTGGGTATCACCGCCGTGACGATCGGTATGGCGCCCGCACACGGCACGGTCAGCGTGTCGGGCGAGACCGTGACCTATACGCCGTCGCCCACCTACTACGGTGGCAGCGACAGCTTCACCTATACCGCCACCAACCCGGGCGGCACCTCGGCTCCGGCGACGGTAACGATCTCGGTCAGCGCACCGGCAGCCCCCGTCGTCACCCCGAAGTCGGTGACCACCGCATACAACACAGCGGCGAGCATCGATCTCACTTCGTCGATCACTGGCGTGGACATCACGGCGGTTACGATCGGCACCGCGCCGACGCACGGTACGGTGAGTGTGTCAGGCAAGGTGGTGACCTACACTCCGAGTGCGACGTACTACGGTGGCGCGGACAGTTTCACCTACACCGCGACCAATCCCGGGGGCACGTCCAGTCCGGCGACGGTGTCGATCACCGTCGGCGCACCGGCGGCACCCGTCGTGGCGGCGAAGCCGGTGACCACCGCGTACAACACCGC